>NZ_CP022742.1:0-1144802 GCF_002257545.1 Vibrio qinghaiensis
AAAATACCGCTGGTTTTGTACAGCAAGCCGCAAACGTCGGAATGATCATTGTAGGTGTCTATTTGATCTCCAACGGTGATTTAACAATGGGTGGGCTCATCGCAGCAACCATGCTCAGCGGCCGTGCCATTGGTCCAATGGTCCAACTATCACTACTTTCAACACGCTACAACCAAGCCAAATCGTCCTTAAAAATCATTGAGCAAGTGATGCAGATGCCAGATGAGCAAGAAGAAGGTAAACGCTATATTCATCGTCCGATTGTGCAAGGCAAAATTGAGCTAGACAAAGTCACTTTCCACTACCCTAATGCTCCTGTTGCATCAATACGTGACTAAGTATGACGATCCATCCAGGTGAAAAAGTAGCGATCATAGGCCGCATCGGTTCAGGGAAGACTACGTTAGAGCGCCTTATTATGGGGTTATATCAACCGACTGAAGGGCATGTTCGTATTGATGATACCGATATCGCGCAACTGCATCATTGATGTGAGGCGTAATATCGGTTGCGTTCCTCAAGACAGCAACCTGTTTTACGGCTCTATACGCGATAACATTACGCTCGGGCGTCCTTTAGTCGATGATAGAGATGTGATGGATGCCGCCAACCGAGCGGGAGTTACCGCGTTCACACAACAAGATCCTGCGGGGTTAGAACGACAAGTGGGTGAAGGCGGCCTGTTGTTGTCTGGTGGCCAGAGACAAGCGGTAGCCATTGCCCGAGCACTGCTCGGACGCCCACCCGTTTTGCTACTTGATGAGCCCACCAGCGCCATGGATAATCGCTCTGAAATGCACATCAAGCATCAACTGTCTCAATTGACACCCAGTGAGACGTTAGTATTAATTACTCATAAAACATCAATGCTCGATGTAGTTGATCGCGTCATTGTGATGGAGAAAGGCTGTATCATTGCCGATGGTCCTAAATCGATGGTGTTAAACGATCTCAAACAGGGCAAAGTGAGATCCGTGCAATAGCCACCTTACTAGAAATAGCATAATCAGCAAAAAACGAGGCAAAATGCCTCATTTTTTGCTTCGCACCCTAAGATAATAATGTTAGATCCCTCCGACATCTTCATCTTCAAGCATCGAAGCACATTTAACCTCATACTGGTTAAATGTGAAGATACTGGCGCCATGAACCCGCTTGGTGATGATCCGCTCATCATCAAATTGCACCGAAACATGGGTATATACTTTATTTTTAACTTCGATCGTATTCATTTCGAGCAATTGTTCAAACTCCTCCCCAGCATATCCAACGCCAATTTTCTTTTTCTAAACGATCATTAGTTTGTTTCTTAAATTCATCAATTTTAACAGTTCCTCTTCCGAGCGTTCTGCTTTAGGCTTTTTCTTAAATTCAATCTCACGGCGGATCACTTCCATCGTCGCTTCTTGCGCTTGTTTATAATGCTCTTTATGTTTTGCAACCCGTTCTTTATATACGGCATAACGAGCAAAAGCCTGCACAGCCGTGGCGGTATCGCCTTCAACGCCTAAATTGAAGCAGACGATCTTACCGCCAACTTTCGCGTGACCACCACTGAGTGTGCCTTGCTTCTCTTTGTTATCTAGCACTTTTAGATCATTGCCACAACGCAATTCATTACTCATGCTGTGAACCGCTAGATTAATATCATCAGCCGCTTGCAATTCACTAAACTGAGCGTAGTTAGCCGTAATCGAACCTCCCGATTTGACGATACATGTTCTGGCTTCATCATCAAACACTGTGTGACCAATAATGCCTTTAGCAACATCAATATTACCTTGGGCTTGGACATCAGCCGATTCAATAAACCCACCAATAGTGATTGTTCCCGTCGCACGCACAATCATCCCGGGTTCAACGTCACCCGTGATGACCACACAACCTTTAAATTTCACGTGGCCTGTTGCGACACTTACATTGTTTAAGCATAAAGCATTATCAACGTCGACCGTTTTGTCTTTGAGTAACGGCATGCCAGCTTGGCTAGCCAGTAATACATTGGGATCATTAGGAGAGATGTAAGAACCCTTTCCAGCAACAAGTGCAGAATCTTTACCTGCTTGAGGCGCGATCTCTTTTCCTTGTACGGTATAGCCTGACGTTCCTTTTGTTGCAGGAATTCGACGCATTATTTCATCGTCTTGCCCGACCGTGATGGTTGTTGCGCATATCAATTTTGTTCTGCCCTTGCTTTTTGGTCGGGGCTAACACGCGCTTACTGACATCCTCGACCAAGGGAATAAATTGTGCATCTTTACCTTGTATGGGTTCGCGCCCTGCGCTACAGGCTGAGTGTAGACTTCTCCAGGCTTCAAGGTATTACTTACCATTAACACTTTCTTTAAAGCCAGTTTGTTGATGCCTTTTGTCACATGAGCGTGAGCCAATGCATACACCACTCACTACCGCGCAATGCTCTGCCACCGTATGCACCCGTCACGACCATGCTGGCTAACATATCTCGATCGCTAAATTCAATCTCAACCGAAGCATTCTTTCTCTCTGCAATGGCGATTCCAGAGAATGCTTCGCCCTTGCCCTCTTTGCACAGTTGATAAAACGGGTCACTTCCGTTTCATTTAAGAAAAATGTCGATGCGGATAACTCAAACAGCGCTTCTTTTAAGCCTGCTTGGTCAAAATTTTTGTCGATGGACTCAGCCCCAGGAAGCTGGGCAATGACTTGTTTTTTGTCCTCTGAAAGTGAAATTAAGCGTTTCCACATACTACTTAACCCATATGGTTAGATTCCATTCGTATGGCAGTGTATACAATTTACCGTATGGACTAAATCTTTAGACAACCAAATTAAGGGCTACATCACTTAGTCACGACGAAACTAACCATACAACCGAAAAATAAACGAAAAAATGAGTCCAACATGAACTTTACAGTGTAAATAATCTCTTCATCTGTTCGGTATTAGACTATGTCGGAAAATCATGTGTACTGTTAAAAGCGTAAGTCGCTTTAACAGCACAACCATTTTTTGAATACTCCAATGACTCACACAATTCAGAGACCAAATAATTCCTCGTCCATGCGCTTGGTTGTTGTCCAAAACCGTATGCTGATAGTCAAAGCCTTCGCCATTATGCTCGAGTGAAAAATGACGTGTTCCAACTTGGGGTTGTAATCGATATCTAATTTAACCCATAGATGCTCATCTAACTCCTCCATACACTCTTCACGTTGTTGATAAAAAGTAAGAAATCCATCCGGATCGTCTTTTAGCGAAGAATCCAATTTCAGTAACCCGTGCTCAATTGCATTGGCAAACAGTTCGGACAATACAGAACACACGAGATCGAGATGCGCACCACCACTGATAAACCGCGAACAAGGTTGCGCATCTCAATCATAATTGAAATCTTTTTAAGAATTGAAGCCGGAAAAAAGAGTTGGCTCTGCATCGGTATCTGGCTAAGAAATTGATTTTTTTCCGGTTCCAATACCTCATTATCGTTGGTAATGGGAAACGACATCGAAAGAATCGATAAATCATCACCGTGGCCACGATTGGAAAACTGGCACACTTCATCGTACAAATCTGGAATTCTCGTCTTATCATTTCGTTGCAGAACTTGTTCGAGTCGCAACTGGCCAAATTGCTCCCCGTTTTCATTCATCGCTTCGGTAATACCATCGGTATAGCAGAGGATGGTTTGGTTAGGCTTTAATTTGAGATGAACCAAATTCACCTCAAATTCATCTGCTTCCAGCACTCCTAGCGGCATATGTGTGGAAACGAGACGGCGAATGATATTGCTCTCTTCATCTAGCAAATAGCCATCTGGTAAGCCGCCTCCCCACCACGAAACCTCGAAGCCGTTGGCCCGTATTTCAAACACACTTGCTGCAAGCATCATTCCGGCAGGTAAGAACTTCACCAGAGCATTATTAAGCTCAGCAACCATTTCGCCAAGCGACATCCCTTTTTCAGCCATTGAAAAAAAAGTACGCGTGGCAGGGATCGTTGAAATCGCGGCAGGTAATCCATGCCCAGTGGCATCGGCGATCATGATGTAGACGCCACCATAAGGCCGGTTCGCCACAATGATAAGATCACCATTAAAAATGGTCGAAGGTGTTGAGATATAACTGATGCCATAGATATTGCTGACTTTTGCACTCATCTCCTCCATTAAGTTGGTGAAAATGGATTCGGCGATGGCGTAGTCATATTGTACTTGTTCATTGAAATAATTGAGTTTATCTCGCTGTTGAGTGACTTCATTATGCATTTTCACAATACGGTAATGTGCCTGCACTTTGGCGAGCAGTACGCTTCGCTCTACGGGTTTAAGAATAAAATCATCGCCCAGCGATAAGCAGCGTTCAAATGAATCATGATCATCAAGCACTGTTAAAAATATAATTGGGATATGGTGATTTGGAAAAGAGTCACGGATCTCTTTTGCGGTGGTGAAACCATCTTTAACTGGCATCATCACATCCAACAAAATAACATCGGGTAAGACGTCCATGACGAGCATCGCCTCAACAACATCAGCGCCATTTTCGAAGGTATCTATATGCTCAGCAATAGGCAATAAGATGAACCGGCACAGTTCCCTATTCGATTTATGGTCATCAACGATCGTTACGCGCATCGGCTCACTCCTTAAACATTATTCGATACTAAATTTTTTATCAAACCGAGAAATCAGTAAGACTTTTCTTATTTGAGGTAACGTATTAGTAATTCGGATCATGCCATCACTTTGCTCAAATATTTCTGCATATTGAGCAGCATGCCAAGGCCAGCACTGTCAATATAGTCCACCTTACGCAAGTCGATGGTGAATCGAAAACCTCGATACGGTGAATAGCTATTACGAAATTCTTTAACTAGATTAAAGCCAAAAGCACCCTCAATCGCGATAGTAATTCGCTTCGTATTGCTATCTATTTCTGTTTCTATACTCATCGTACTTCCTCCTAGAAAAGCTCGACTTCGCCTTCATCCATATTGGTTTGGATTGCGGCGGGGCCACTTCGATTGTGCAGGCGTTCTGTCAATTGGTTAAATTGTTCTATCCATGCTGCTTTGGTCATACTTTGTGTTAGTAAAGCGTTCAATAGCTCGTTTGCTTCCTGCAAATAATCAATTGACGCATGCGCATAATCACTTTGCTGAACCACTATGTCAGCAAACTGAAGAGCTCGAACACCATTGCTCACTTGCTGGGTTAATTCTTGTCCTAGCTCTTGAATTTTTTGCACTTCTTGCTCTATTTCTATATTCACTTGTTGAACACCACGCAGCATATGGTCTACATTCTGTTTCGATTCAATAACGTGAGTCATGTCTATTGATGCCATATCGCCAACGGTTTTATTGGCTTGCTGTACCGTTTGTTGCGCAACATTAATCTCGGATTCAATTTTGGTATTCAGCGTTCTTGCTTTAACCGACAAATCACGTACCTCTTGAGCTACTACCGCGAAACCGCGACCCGCCTCCCCCGCTCGCGCCGCTTCAATCGCCGCATTCAGCGCCAATAAGTTGGTCTGTTCCGATAAGCTTCTCACTTGATTTAACAATTTAAAGACCATATCCAATTTTTCTGACATATCGTGAATGCTGTGTACCGCCGAAATACTTTTCTCCGAAATATCAATCAGAATTTGTACAAAGCCATCAATAATCGCTTCTGTTCTTGGCAATACGGTGGTGAGATCATATTCGCTGCCCTGGTTTGCCAATAAGTTATTGACCAAGGTACTGGAAACGTGACTCTGTTTTTCACTGATATCTTGCAAGCCAAAAAATGCGTTATTTAATGTCTCTACTGAACCTTCAATCACGCTATGCTGCATGGTTAAAGGGCTACTCACTTTAGGTAGCGTCTCTTTGAACAGTTTTGCAATGCTCTGTAGATGTTGCTGCGTTTCAAGAGTGGACTCATCTCTAACCTTATTTTGTTTGGCTTTAGCTTTGTTTTGTTCACTAAAATTCATGGACAATACTAGCCAAGGTATTGCTGCCACAAAAATCATTAGCCCCATGCTCCATAAATTAGGGGAGTGAAGCATGACGGCAAAAAGGGCCATTAGCTGCAAAACTAAAGCTAAAATATATTTTGCCTTTGGTGTCACTGTTTTATTTATCATCACCCATTCCTTGCTTATCTATTTTGAGCTTTTTAATGAGACAGCACTAGCGATAGAGCTCATCACAAATCCATTGTGGTATGGCATTTAATGCTTTGATATTCTGTGTTGCGCCAATCTCTACTGCCGCTTTGGGCATTCCCCACACTACTGATGTTTTTTCGTCTTGAGCTAAAGTCAATGCACCACACAACTTCATTTTGAGCATCCCTTGTGCTCCATCTTTACCCATCCCGGTTAATAAGATACCAATGGCTTTATCTCCCACATTTTTGGCAACTGCATCAAACATCACATCTACCGAGGGTTTATGACGATTGACCGCAGGTCTATCGTCAACTTGACAGTAAAGGTGAGTGCCTTTTTTTATCACCATCAGATGCTTATCTCCGGGAGCAACATAAGCGCATCCATTCACTAAAGGCGCTTGGTTGACGGACAACTCTCTCACCTCTACGGCGCTACAAAGATTCAAACGCTCGGCAAAGGGACGAGTAAACATCGCACTGATATGTTGAGTGATCACAATCGGTGGCAACCCTGCAGGTAAAACAGAGAAGATGCTTTTTAATGCTTCCGTCCCGCCCGTTGAGGCTCCAATTGCGATCAACTGATAACGTGCCTCGTGATGGCTAGCAACCATCAGATCAACCTGATTAACCGCCGTTGAATGATGGGATTGAACGACGTTCGCCCCTGCCGCCATTTTTATTTTGTCGTTCACCAGTTCCCTATAACTTGCCATTTCAGCGTGTTTTCGACCGATGGTTTAGGGAAGTAGTCCACCGCACCAAGCTCTAATGCTTCTAAAGTGGCTTGCGCACCATGCTGGGTCAAGGTTGAAATCATCACTACCGGCATAGGGCGTAACCGCATGATATTTTTGAGAATTGGACGCCATTCATTTTTGGCATTTCAATATCTAGCGTTAGCACATCCGGGTTATGCAGCTTGATAAATCTCGAGCTTGATAAGGATCTTGTGCCATTGCAACCACCTCCAGCATCGGGTCGCTATTAATCAGCTCGCAGATATGCTCTAAAAACGGGGGAATCATCAACAATCAGAACTTTGATTTTTTCATTTAAATAACTCCACACCACCACTCTGTTTACGTGTTACGCTCCAACTGCGTGGCATAAATCTTTTTTAAACTTAATCGACTCACTTCAGTCAATGGAATTCTTTTTAGCCACACTTTACCTATCATAGTTCGAAAATGACTTTTCTCGGTTCTTCACCACCCAAGTCACTGGCTTCGACAATAAGCCGTTCTTGCTCAACATAGTTTTTGATGAAATCTATGTTTTCTGCCAACCATGGCTTTAAAACCCAGCATTTGGCTCCACCAAAGAGTTTCACTCGTAAAGCGCTGACGCTCTGCCCCCATTTTGATCAATTGGTAATCAGTAGCTCCATCGCATAGCAACATAACGAAGCGTAGAGGTAATGTCATCAGGATGCCATGATCAATTTGCGAATGCTGATCAAAAGGTAGTAAAAAATGATTCATTCCTCCTAGCATAGCCTCTTGATCCCATATACAAGCTGCTACGCAAGACCAGCCAGTACAAATCACCTCTTGTCTAGTCGTACAATACAACCCACCGGGCAAAACCTTACCCAATCCACTTTTTTGGGGTGATAAAATCGGCTGAATTCCGATTATCTGTTGCCAAATGCATCGCCAACGAGGTCATTACTGTTCCTCATTTTTTCACGTAAATGGTGTGGCCGAGATGATGAAAAACATCAGCACAGCGCCCCACACTTTCTGAATGACCAAGAATAAAATCCCATTCGGTTTCAACCACTTATGGAATCTTCAATCAAAGCCTCCTGAGTGGGTTTATCAAAGTAGATCATCACGTTCGGCACGAAAATGAGGTCTAAATTCTTAGGTAATGTCCAAGGAGATAATAAATTCAGTTGCTGAAAATGGACAAAACGTTGCAATTGACTGGCGATTTTAATTTTTCCCTGTTTATACCGCGCCCTTTTACAAAGCACTTTTTGAGATAGTGCTGCGGAATAGTAACCACGGCCTCATCGGTATAAAGCCCGCTTGTGCATGTGCCAAAACCTGTGTGTCTAAATCTGTCGCGTAATATCAACATTGTCCGCGAAATCAAATAAACGCTGCTGTATAGCGACGCAATAAAACTATGGCTCTTCACCGCTAGAGCAGCCAGCAACCAAATTTAGGATAACGCACGCCTGTGATCGCCACTCATCAAGCAACACTTTTCCAAAAATTCAAATGGATACTCGCGAAAAAACTGGGTTTTGTAGTCGTTAACGCATTGATGAATGATCCGCTCTTGCTCATTATGCTCAAAAGCTCCTTGTAATCACAGAAACGCTGAATCCCCCGCCGACGCATCTGACGACTCAAACGGCCGTAAACCATCGCTCGCTTCGCATCCGACAAGTAAATGCCGCCGTTTATGCATAAACCACTGGATGAATTTGAAATCCTTCTCGTGAATTCAAATTCTTGATCATTGTTCATCATGATGGATGACTATCAGTTAGAACTCTTCCCATTCATCTCCATCCTCATTGAGGTTGCCTAGAATTCCACTTTATTGGATCTAATGCCTCCACTTTCTTGTCTTGGGTTTGGGTTGACGGCGGAGATGGCGTGTTTTGGGCTCGAACGTTTGATTTGTCATCGGTGGTGAAATAGCTCATCAAGCTAATCAGCTCTTTCCTTCTCTTTCAACGATGGCTCGCACGGAGGTTGTTCAACAAGAAGCATTTTGTTGCGTCATTCATCCATGGCTGAATTGGCACGATTGATTCGTCAATGCCCGTCGATTGTTCAATACTTGATGCGCAATTTGGGCGATGAATCAGACACCTTTGCCACAGCGCCACAATCTCATTCAAGTTGCTCCTGACTCATCGACTAAACGCGAGCCCTCTTCTACTTCTCAACACTATCTTAATCAGCCCTTTGATCTCTTTTGCCGCCGCTGCACTGCGCTGCGCAAGTTTCGAACCTCTCCAGCCACAACAGCAAATCCACGCCCTTGCTCCCCAGCTCTTGCTGCTTCGACGGCTGCGTTTAAGGCCAATAGATTGGTTGGAAAGCGATTTCATCAATCACACCATAATATCGCGATTTTCTTACTTAACGATTAATTTCTGACATGCCGAGATCGCTTGCCCCACCACTTCACCACCTTTACTGGCTTTTTAGCAGCATCACCCCCAGATCGTTCGCACCCTTGGCGTTATCTGCATTTTGGCGCACGTCGCGGTCATCTCTTCCATACTCGCGGCGGTTTCTTCTAAATTGGATGCTTGAGCTTCCACTCGTTGGCTCAAGTCATTATTACCTTGCGCATTTCAGTTGACGCCGTGCGACTCTAGCCGAGGAGATGGATTTTTTCACCATACCGCGCAGGTTAGCAATGACGTATTAACTGCATTTGCAGCTGCCCAACTCGCCTTGGCTACCTTCTTCCATTTTGGTATTCAAATCGCCATCCGCCACTTGCTCATGACATCAATGCACTAGCCAATGGTGAACTAACGTGTCGAGCAAGTATTGATCCCCTCCGAGCTCTCGCATAAATCCGCTGTATAACGAGTATCAATACGTTCGTTCAGTTGACCAGCAATCGCTTTTTGAATCAAACTCTCAACTTGACGCTGACCATCTTGTTGCTCGGTAATATCTATCCATTGCAATGCAGGCCAATGTATTCCCCTTTGTGATTGCGCATCGCAATACAAGTTAAATTAAATTGCAGCGCCCCACTTTGATGTTGGATGAAAATGGCAAGCGATCAGGTTGCAATAATACTACGTTATGTCCGGTTTTATGAAAGATATCAATACTTTGCCCGACCAGATTATTGACATCAAAGCTTGTCAGTACCTTCCTCAACTCACTTTCTCTTGTACGCATCAGCTTGGTCAATGAAGGGTTTAAGATTGAATAACACCCTCTTTATCGCCATCATCAGGTTGTTGTCATCCCTTCGACGGCTGAAGCCAAACGGCCAATTTCTTGTTCTTTGAGTAACTCTTCGGTCACATCTCGCCACTCTAATGTTTCCCGATATAAGTACCGTCTTCATCAATAATGGCACCAACATTCAGTTCAATTTTTACCCCTTTGATATTAATCGTGGTGGTGAATGGTAAATTTGCTGGGTTCGACACATTGGCGTTGATGTTGTGGATTGACATGAAATCCATCAATGCAGTATCCAATCAATGACGACTCTTCTGCTTTAAAACCCGGCCATACGCTTTGAAAAAGCACTTCATGCTGCTTAAGTAAAATCAATGATTGCTTATTGAGATAGGTGATTTGAAAATCTCGGTCAATCATCATCAATGCGGTTTTTGCTGCATTAAGTGCAGAAAGAAGCTGCTGATTAGAAAGCCCTTCATTCTCATCGACCAATGGATCTTCTATCTGCTCAACAAATTTTTTTGGTTCTGGTTTACGGTTCCAAAATGCCATGAGTATTCCCTCTCAAAATAGCGTCTTCTACAAATGTCTGATTTAACCCAGGTACATCAAAAAGGGTCTCGATATTAATTAGGAGCAAATGGCCGTTAGCCACACTAGCAATTCCCTTCATAAACTGTGGTACAACCGTGATGGACAAGGCTGGTACAGGTTTTATCTCTTCAGCAGCTAAGTCATACACTTCTGAAACACCATCGACAATAATGCCGAGCGGATTGCGTTGCGCGTCATTCAAAACAACAACAACTGTTGTAGCTCCAATCTGTGCAGGGGGCAGATGAAAGCGAATTCGAAGATCAACAATCGGTACATATTCCCCGCGGATATTGAGTAAACCAACTAAGTAATCTGGTGCATTGGGCACAGAGCGCACATGACTCCAGCCGCGAACTTCTCGAACCTCTAGGATTGGTACCGCATATTCTTCGTTATCCAGCACGAAACTGAGAAACTCTTGTTTAACCATCAGGGTTCCTCACTCAGAATTCGGTGCATATCAAGGAGCCCTTGGGTATCGAGCAGTGACATGACCTCTTCGCCAACATTGAGCAAACCGAGCGAATACGCAGCGGCTGTTGTTTCACCCACGGCAGGAAACAGCACATTATCTCCCTGACCAATCACATCACTGACTGCATCAACGACTAAGCCCATGATGCGTGGTCGATCTTGTTGCATAGAGCGAAGCACCAATACGACCGTCGTGGACAAGTAGTCGCAAGCCGCCATATCAAATCGAAGGCGCAGATCAATAATAGGCACAATCATGCCGCGTAAATTAATCACACCTTTCACAAAACTAGGCGCGCGAGGGATTGGCGTGGGAGCCTCCCATACTCGTATCTCTTCGACATCTCGAATTGCTACCCCGTACAACTCATTTGCTAACCGAAAACTCAGAAAATCGGCCTCACAGCTTCTTTCTTCATACACAGCATTCAAAACACTCTGTGTTTGATTCTCTTGTTGATGATTTGGTGAATAATCATATTCCATGGCTCTTCTCTGTCACCTTCGCTAAGCGGCAATAATCTTGGGAGATAAACTTGACCGTCGATTCGAGTACGTGGCGATTAACCCTTGAATATCTAAAATGAGCGAAACGGAACCATCTCCCAAAATCGTAGCTCCTGATATGCCTGCCACTTTGCAGTAATTTGACTCCAAGCTCTTTATAACCACTTGCTGTTGGTCTAGTAGCTCATCAATCAATAAGCCAACGCGGCACCCAGCGGCTTCAACAAAGCAGAGTATTCTATCGGGCAAAGCTCCACTTGATCCCATTTCTAGTTCATCTTGCAGACGTAAGATAGGAATGTTTTCGTCACGAAGCCGGTACAGCTCAACCCCACCGGCGGCATACTTCACATTAGCTAAGTTGATTTGGATAGATTCGATAATGGTGAGCAGTGGGATGATGTAAACCACTCCTCCTACTTTGATCAGTTGCCCATCGAGAATGGCTAAAGTGAGTGGTAGACAGATGGTGAAATGGCTACCTTTACCTAACGTGGATTCGATATCAATATGGCCACCCAACTCTTCGATATTACGTTTCACAACATCCATGCCGACGCCACGACCTGAAATATCAGACACTTGTTCTGCCGTTGAAAACCCTGCGGCAAAAATAAGGTTAAGGATCTGTTTGTCGGTGATCTCTTCACGCCGTGTATCTTTAGGTAATACACCTTTTTCTAGCGCCTTTTGAAATATTCTTTCACAGTTGATCCCCGCGCCATCATCTTTCACTTCAACAACAATCGAGCCACCTTGATGATAAGCATGTAGTTCAATGGTGCCCGTTTCGGGTTTGCCTTGTTCAAGGCGAATGTGTGGCTGCTCAATTCCGTGGTCAATACCATTTCTGACCAAATGAACCAATGGATCAACAATACGTTCAAGGACGGTTTTATCGAGCTCGGTATGCTCACCAATGATGCTCAGCTCCACCTTTTTTTCAAGTCGGCCACACAAGTCTCGTACCAAGCGAGGAAAGCGGCTAAAAGCAAAGCTCATCGGCAACATACGAATATTGAGCACATTTTCTTGTAAATCTTTACTGTTTTGCAAAAGCTGAACTAGGCCTGCTTGCAACTTTTCTAATTTATCCATGGTGAAATCGTTGCCGATTTCGGTCAGCATTGATTGAGTGATAACAAGTTCCCCAACCAAATTAATCAGGCTGTCGACTTTCTCAATATCAACGCGAATAGAGCTTACGCTGGATTCTGCTTTCGCCACTTTAGGCGCAACAGCGGGCGTAGACTCTATTGATTTTATGAGATCGATGGGTTTTATGAGATCAACTTGCTCTGCTGATTCGGTAGGGGAAAGCGCGTTCTCATGAAACGTAGGTTGCGCCTCGGCCAAAGATTCCTCACTCTCGCTGATCATATCTTGGGTCGTCGATTCTTGTACTAAAGGTTCAACAATTAAGTCACATTCATCTTCAACCCATTCAAAGATTTCGCGAATATCACTCTCTTGCACTTGGCCACTGAGAAAAATCGTCCAGCTTAAATAACAAAGCTCAGCCTCTATTTCCGCCAATTCGGGAAGGTGCTCAAGCTGAGCTTCCGCCCTGCACTGATCATCCAGTTCATAAAGCTCTCGCAGCAACCGAAGTGGATCATTACCACTGAAATAAAGTTCTCTATGCGGAGTAAAAACGACTTTCCAACCTAAGTGGTTCTCGTTGGCAGAAGCCTTTAAGAGCGATGGCGTCTGTTCATCTTCGGCGTCAAGCGGGTGATGGTCTGCTAGCTCATGATCAACTGTCGAATTGTCGGCAAGTAAAGCATGCAGTGACTGGCTGACTCTCTGCTGAAGCTCACTATCAACCTCACCATGGCTCTCATGCCCCGCGAGCATATTGCGAATGCAATCACCGCTTTTAAGTAGAACATCCACACTTTGAGCGGTGAGAGCTAATTTCTCGTTACGGACTAGGTCAAGATACGCCTCAACAGAATGAGTAAATTCACTGATATCCAGTAGACTAAAGGTCGCAGCGCCACCTTTGATAGAGTGAGCAGCTCGAAAAATGGTATTGATAGTCTCCTTCTCAACCTGATTGGGGTCAAGATTGAGCAGTACATTTTCAAGCACTTCAAGATTTTCACGACACTCTTCGTAAAACATCTTGCGCAACAGTTCCATGTCTAAAGCCATAGCTCTTCCTGCCAGTTAACGTCATTTAACGAATGAAGCTTTTAATAAGATACGGTGTTCTATATGACCCGTTTTAGTGTTTTCAATAACGTTTCAGGGTTGAATGGTTTAACTAACCACCCGGTTGCCCCTGCGAGTTTTCCCTCTTGTTTCTTTTCCATACTCGTTTCGGTGGTGAGCATCAAAATAGGAATAAACTTATATTGAGCGTTACCACGTATCGCTTTAACTAACTCAAACCCACCCATCACGGGCATGTTGACGTCCGAAATAACAACATCAAATTTGGTTTGTTGTGCCTTACGTAATGCATCACTTCCATCAATAGCGGTTTCAACTTCATAACCTGCATCTTTCAATGTATGGCTTAGCATTTGACGAATTGAAACCGAATCATCAACCGCGAGGATCTTTGTCATAGCCCCTTCCTTGCAAAATCTCATTACTCTGCGAACAAGCTTTCTAAACCTAGTAGCGCAATACCTTCATTGAGCGTGTTTGTTGCGTGAACTAAAGTGATCTCAATTCCAGCTCGCTTTGCTGTCATGAACAAAGAGGCGAGCAGTTGCATACCTGCAGCATCCACGCTATTGACTTGAGATGCATCTATCGTTAAAGGAGGAGCCAGGCTTAGCCATTGAAGATAGTTTGCTTTGGAATCTAATACCGTTGAAATTTCCAAAGACTCCACCAACAAAAAATTCATATCTCATCCTTAAGTACTATTTATATTCTATTTTTAGGAGAACACCTGACCTTGAGTGTAGGAGGGAATACTCATTAAGCAAATGATTGAACACGGTAGGAACAAAAATAAAAACCTTACAACAACAGTGACCGTACGGTTAACTTATTAATATAGTTTGGATTTTTTATTCTGTGACTAGAACAAAAAAACCTACTCTTAAGACGTAAGTAGTAGGGCTTTTTTGTCATATGACAAGCACAGTACATCGAGAGAAAGCGTCTTCTCTTACATTGTTCGCGCTTTACAGTGTAAATTGAGTGTGGTTCATTGCGTTGAATGGTCCACTTTACACTGTAAATCACCTAACAGTCGGTTGAGGTCATGACGGAGGGTAGCCTCAATCATTTTCCGTCCAGTGAGATTTAATTGACTGGCACACTCTTGCCAGCTTTTCCTTTGCAATACTTTGACAATAAGTACATCAGATACCAGTGATAGAGCAGCTTTATCCAATGAAGTAATTAGCCGATGAATCCATACACTCACACTTTCATAATCCGCACCACCTTGCGCGTAACAACGCAGCAATGAATAAGGTAGGAAATCAACTTCATTTAAATCTGAGCATATGACACGATTTCGAACTAATAACAGGATGCTCCGCACTAAATCCGGCTCTAGACTTTGCAAAGAATCAGATAAAGAGAAAATGAAATGCTGTTCGAAGATCTGCTCTGCCCGAGTTAACCAATCCAATTTTTTTGCTTGGACCATGATTAAGGAAAAACAACCACTCGCACTATCTCGGTGACTCCCTAGTTTTATCGGAACAAATTGGTTCTTAGCCCAAAAAGCCATTAAATCGCTCGTTGCGCCAAAACTCGTCGCTAAATAGTCGGCATCATTTTCCAACATGCACGCTTCAATCAAGCGGCTGCCTAACCCTTGATTTTGTAATTCGGGATGAACAGCAATACGCATGATGCGCTGACAAACACTCTGCGCAGCCTGCGTAATACCAACCTGATTAGCTAAGCAGACTGGAACAAGATGGCCTTTAGGGCGTCGTTTTCCTCGTTGGATCTCTTCCACTAAAGCGTTGCAAAGCCCACCTTCACGTACTGTCAGCAAGCAACCGACACAAACCTCGCCTACCATTGCAGCAACTAGCTGAACTTTATCGTCCGCTAAAAAATGAAATAGATCGTTCGGTGATGTCTGGTAATGAGCATTCACTAATAACGAAAAAATAGCGGCTAAGCGTGTCGGGTTGGCAATGAGTTGAGCCTTATCCAGATGCTCAATTTTAAGTGTCGCTAACCGTTCTGATGTCATCGTCGGCGATGTCGCTAAATCATAGCGAAGGAGGAAAGTATCGTAATGCCACGCTTCTAACGGATCATCCTGACGCCAACGGATCGGCTGTTCTAAATGGAGAGTTCGAGTCCCAGCTCGATGGTGTGCTAACCAAGTTTGAAACTTAAGCGTGAACCCTCTCCCACATCCTTCGTAGCCATGAATGGTGGTAGAGAAGACCGCGCGATGATAGTGTTCAACCCAGTTTTTTAACATAGATAAAGGCAGCGCGGCCGCTTCATCTACCAATAGAAGATCACACTGTGGCCGATGCAAAATCAGCTCATCTGGTGCCACAAACGTCAATGACGAGTTTTGCCAAGTAAGGGATAGTCTGGTGACGTAAGCGCCTGTTAAGCCTCTAGCCGCATGTTCAAATATCGGCGCTACGGCATGGATTGAGGGTGCCGTGACCACAATATCTAATGAACGAGACGCCATCAATTTAGCCGCAGCAATACCAAGCGCGCTGCTTTTCCCTCGTCCCCGATCGGCAGTGAGAACCAATGGCCGCCTGCGATGTCCGTCCACCACACGAAGGATTGCTGAAACGGCATCGGATTGCTGTTCATAAATTGGGAATTGAGAACTGACTCGTGGATAAACGGGTAAAGGAGGGCAGGGTTGATTCTGCTCTATAACAACGAGCTGCTCGAACGCTCGCGTCAACCAGCGATCAGCTAAAGAGTCGTTACGCTGAGGGGCTTCAATGATCAACAGCAACCCACCACCGACCAATGAACCCAGCGCAGCACTGAAACTGTTCGCATCAAAACCGTGGTAATTGTCACAAATAAGTAAATGGCATTCTTGACCAAGAAACTGCTGTCCCTTGTTGAAGGGAGCATAACGAACGCATGGTAACGGTTCTCCGCCTAACTGAAATATGGCTTGCCCTTCACTTTTTGCGAGAAAATGCATAAGCATGTGTTGCTGCCATTGCGGCTCACCACGGATTAAGAGCCCAATACGCCATAGGCTACGCTCAGCCTGTACCATCAAATCATCTAAATAAGCCGCTATCATGTTCATATTTACGCCACCTCGCTGAAATGCAATGGTAGCACAGCCGCTATAATCACTGTGCGTCGTTAAAAATATTTTTCTTTACGACAAATTATATTTGCTTTAATCGTGACCATTTTTAACTAATTATTCACCTACCCCAGTATGGTTCTGGGCTATTTAAGGAATTCAAATGCAATGAAAACTTTCATCAAAGGATTGGTTTTGACAGCAGTTCTAGCCTCTTCACACGTAAGCGCGGACAACAAAACACTCAACGTTTATGCATGGGGAGGATATCTACCAGAAAAATCCCTCAAGCAGTTTGAGCTGCAGGAAGGGGTAACAATTAACTATTCGACCTTTGAAAATAACGAGTCAATGTATACCAAGCTCAAGTTGCTCAAAGGCGGTGGTTATGATGTGGTTTTTTCCTCAGCGTATTTCATTGAAAAAATGGGACGTGAAGGGTTACTAACCGAGCTGGATCATGCACAAATCCCGAACATGAAAGATGCTATGCCTTCACTACTCGGCCAAGCACACGACCCAAAAAATAGTTATTCCCTCCCTTATATTTGGGGGATCACTGGCCTCAGCTACAACGAAGCGTTAGTACCAGAGGGTGTCTCTCGCTGGGCTGATTTATGGGATAAGAAATATAGCCATCAAGTGATGTTGATTGACGATATTCGCGATGTTTTTGGTATGGCACTGATCTTAAATGGCTTCAGTATCAATACAAAAAATGAAAAGGAAATTGAAAAAGCCTACCAAACATTGGTCGCATTAAAAGATAATGTACTGCTGTATAACTCTGATGCGCCACATGTGCCTTATGTATCAGGTGAAGCGGCGTTAGGGATGCAATGGAACGGGAATGCCTACCAAGGCCAAGTTGAGATGCCAGAGCTAAAATTTGCAATGCCGGAAGAAGGCGCTGTCTTATGGATGGACAACTTTACTATTCCCTCAGGCAGCAACAACAAAGCGTTAGCGCATAAATTCGTCAACTTCATGTATCAAGCAGAAAACCAAGCTGAGATTGTCAATAGCTTAGGCTATGCATCGGCAACAAAAAGTGGACGAGCGTTGCTTCCAGCAGAGCTTCGCAACAATCCAACGATTTTTCCAGCCGATGAAGATATGGCTAAAGGGGAATTCATTAATGATGTTGGGCCTGAAGCACTCGCTATCTACGAAAAATACTGGCAGCGTTTAAGAAATCAATAGATTCGAACTGAATAGACTTAGTGAATAAAAACCCGCCGTGGCGGGTTTTTATTCTTTACATGATGGATGCTTAATCAAGCTTAGATTGAATAAAATCTAATATTTCTTGCATCGTAACATCATCCACCTTTTTCAAATTCAGCGCTAAATTACTGCCTTTACGACTGTAATTTGCGCGGCCTTTGATCAGATCAATTTTTACATGCTCGGTGCGTTTAGGTGGCAACAACTCTTGTATCCAACACTCAATTGTCTCCGAAACTTCTTTGGTCAATCGGGCAACACCTTGTACGCTACTACGCTGCCAAACAAATCCATCTTCAGATTGACACTTTTCCAGCAAATTTGCTTGTTGCTTTGCATCGAGTTCATTAAATTGTTTATGCAATTTAACTATGGTTGGACGACCTAATTCAACCACATTTGGATAAGCTTGCAACAGCTCAAGCGGCAAAGCCGCCGCTTTTAGAGCACCACTTACTAGGGCCTCACTGCATTGAAATATCTTGGCTAAAGCTTTTTGGTCTTCCGCTTCACCGTTATCCAGCTTCGCTTGCATCTCTTTACCCTTCTCATACAGAGAAAGCGGCTTGTGCGCATTTGCCACATCCGAAAGAAACTTCGCATGTTCTGAGTTTATGTCTTCAGCAACATAAACCAAAAACTCTTTACCCGCCAAGATGCAAGACATTCGACGACGGCTGCCATCAAGGACTTCAATTTTACCCCCAGCGGTTTTACGACCAACCGCAGGATATTGCTGACCACGCTCGCGTAATGTACTCAATACATCAGATAGAGCATGCTCATTCAGAAAAGCTTGTTCACGCGCATTCTGCGTAAAAACAATCGTCTTTTCCGCTACTTGATCTGCGGGAATCCTGACCAGTTCGAAAGTGACTAATTCTTCTCCCGCAACCGCCAATTCGATGATTTGCGCTTGTTCTTTCGCTGCCGTTTGGGCTTCTTGCGGGGTGGTTGCACGTCGCTTATTCGCTTTACCAAACAGTTTCGCATTTAGCTCAGACGTTTTAATTGCCATGTTTTACTTACCCCTGATTTAGTGATGACCAATGACTGTGAAGCACTCGCTCAAGCTCCAGTGCACTTTTTTGTACAGCGTCTTGCGCAGTCGCTAGCGTCTTTTTACCACCTTCAAAATCGCTGGTGGTGAGATCAAAAACGGTGCTGTAGGTGTCAGCACAGGTTTCAAATGCTCGGCTACGCGGAATCGTCGCCATCATGACTTGATCACCCAAAAGGTAATTCATTTCCGTTAATACCGAGACTTGCTTTTTATTATCATCTTCAAACATAGTCGGCATCAAACGTACAAATTCTAACCCTTTCCAATCTTCTGGAAACATTTCATAAACCGTAGGAAGGTGTTGAAAGAAATTGACGGTTGACGCCCAATCTAATCGCTTAGCCGCGCACGGGATCAGTAATGCATTGGAAGCATACATCGCATTCCATACCAATGGGTCAACGTGTGGGCCAGTATCAATCATAATGATGTCAAAATCATTGCCAATCTTATCTATAAGTTTCTCTTTCAGCAGTCGAACAATATCAAGCGATTGGTTTTGCGAAAGATACTGCCACGCCTCTGCGTTAAACATTGCATCTTCAGGAAATGCAGAGATAGTTTTTAAATTGGGATATTGGGTTGGCAACATCACGTTCTTATGTAAGAACGCCTTGTCCACTTCAGTGTCTTCAGGCACGTTGTCTAACATAATATCAACGGCAGAATAGATATTACTGTGCTCTGATAAACTGATTTGCGGGTTGAGAAATAGCCGTAATGAACCTTGCGGATCTAAGTCAATCAAGCAGATACGGTAACGCTGATCCAAATTAAGGGCTAGGCACGCAGCTAGATGGACAGCCGTCATTGATTTACCTGTCCCCCCCTTTTGGTTCTGAACATTGATGACCCAAGGCTTATGATCACCATGCTTTTTCCTTTGGTGGAATTTAGGCACACCAGCGGCATCCATGAGCATATGGGCTTCCGCTAAAGAAATTGAATAGTGATTTGCATTGTTTTTAGTAAATTGATGGCCAGCTTGTTCCATTTTGGAAATGGCATCATCTAGCTTACGGCGTGTTAAGCCTGAACGAGTTTCCATTAACGCTTTTGACATCGCTGGGAAATGGTCATCACTACGTTCTTCTAAAACAATTTCAATTCGGTCAGCTTGCACCTGTTGAGTTTGCTCGGCGAGCTGGTAGAGATTCGCTATGGTTTGTTCTCTTTTCATTGCCAAATTCCATAATAAGTACCTAACGAAAATTGTACAGCAAAAAAATTAATACTCTCAACAAAAAGGTGAACATTCACTTTTAGATTAATATCACAATAAATAGAAAAACATATCGGAATTTAATGAATTGGCCTCATTATGGTCATCGTTTTTCCTTAAATAATAGCTAACGTAGTCCATTATTTATTTGAACATTTAAAATATTACAACGTAACTTATTTACATTGTAAATAAGCTTAAAATACCCGGAACGATTAGAGAAGCAGCATAATTTACGGTATGTGTCATTTGGAATGATGTCACACCTGTAGGTCGGTTAAATAAGCATAGAACATGGACAACAGTAACTAGAGCGACAGGGCAGGCAAAACTGGTCCTTTTAGTCAACGTAGCAGGACGCATGATCAAGGCTAACATGATGATCATGCGTCCGAAGAGATCCCACGCCATAGGAACAATGATCAAGAGAAATTCGCATCGTCTTTATCGACAAATGATCAGAAAACAAATGGATCTTCATCGGATCAATGATCAAGTGTGATTTAAGCTCGGAAGCATGTAAAAATAGCGCATAATTACGGATGATTGCAGATAGAGTCGGGGCTGAGCAGAATACCTAGTACATAATAAGTAAAATTTGAAACGCACCAAATCACAAAACCTTCTTCAATACGCTCTTGATCATGCTTTCGTCACACTCTCACTCCTTATAACAGAAGCAGTAAAAAGAGTTATTTGTCATTTCAATTCGTGTTTATACAAAAATCGACTTTGAAACAGCATTTCACGCACTTCCTTGATCATCTTTCCAAAGAAAAACCAAGCCAACATTCGTCATCGAGTTCAAATAAAATCATCACTTCAACTCATCATGTGGATAAGTTGTGCATGAACCATGATCATGCTTTAAGAAAGTGTTTGATCATTGATTCAGTCGTCTGATGATCATCGTTCAGCATATTATTGATCATGCTTTCTTCTCTACAATGATCATGTGTTCCGTTTTCTATGATCATGCTTCTGAAGAGGATTATTTTTTATCCCTATAAAACAAACAATTAGGATGCTCATTAAGGCCAGATCATTAGATCATATAAACAATATAGATCAGAATAATCAAAAAGATCAGTTATTTAAAAGCAATAAGTTTTTCTTTATTTATGATCTTTTTTTCTTTATTCTATTGGAACTATAGCGATATTACGGCCAGTGTGACACGGATCTAATAATGAACGCAGACGAAAAAATATTGATCAAAGCACCAAGGAGCCACAAAGATGGCCATCTTTTTGAAGTTTCAGAAACCGCTGTTGATTGGGTTGATCAATACCAACATTTTAAAGGTGTTACAAAAAGTATCGTTGAACTTCTTAACCTGATCTCACTAAGAGGTTTCCGTAGCCAAGATGGGTTAGTCTCGACAACAGAGTTAATTGAAGCAACCGATGGCCAATTGACCAGAGCGGCTATTCAGCAACGGCTGCGTGCTGCAGTAAGTATCGGTTTATTTAAACAGATCCCAGTTAGATTTGAAGAAGGTTTAGCTGGCAAGACAATGCTGCATAAATTTGTGAACCCAAATAAGCTCATCTCTGTGCTAGGTTCAACCAGTCTGTTAACTGAATCAGTAAAACAGACAGAAAAACGCAAGCGTTCAAAAGCGCTGGCTCAAACTCAGGTCAATAAGCGTTTGTTGACAGAACATGGGCTAAATATTCCACCAGCGATGAAAGACGAAGCGGATCAGTTTGTGGTTTCACCGACCAATTGGGCTGGGATCATTGATCAAGCATTAGCTCCACCAAGAACTCGTAAAAGCTACCAGAAATCAATGGTGTCGATTTCTGGTACCCGTGCGATCATTGAAACTCGTTCTTCCAAAAATATCATGACAGTGGATGATCTAATGACACTGTTTGCACTGTTCACCTTAACGGTGCAATACCACGATCACCACCAAGAAGATTACCAACTTAATACCAAACACACACCGAATAAAACCCCACTGTATATTACTGACATTTTGTCGCTTCGTGGTAAAAAAGATAGTGGCCCAGCAAGGGATTCTATTCGCGATAGTATTGATCGAATTGAATTTACGGACTTTCAATTGCATGAGTTAACCGGCCGTTGGCTGAGTGAAAACATGCCAGAAGGATTTAAGAGTGATCGTTTCCGGTTCATAGCAAGAACGATCACCGCTTCTGAAGAAGCACCAACGGAAGGGGCTGATGGTGAAATTAGGATCAAACCTAATTTGTACATTTTGGTGTGGGAGCCTTCATTCTACGAAGAGTTGCTCACTCGCGATTACTTTTTCTTGTTTCCACCTGAGATCCTAAAGCAACATACGTTGGTCTTCCAACTCTACTCCTATTTTCGCAGTCGCATGTCGCGTCGCCATACCGACAGCATGCTACTGAGTGAATTGAACCAAAAGTTGGCCCGTAATATCGAATGGCGTCGTTTTTCGATGGATCTTGTCCGTGAGCTAAAACGATTATCGGAAGGAAAGGGCAGCGATTCGTTATTTGTCGTCAATCTTTGGGGCTATCACTTGACGGTCACCACGCTGATGGATAAAGAAAAAGTGATGGATTATCAAGTCGATATTAAGTGCGATGTGGAAGAAGTTCTACGCTACTCGCGCGCTCGTACCACCAATGCGGGCAAACGCAACATGGCCCCAACGTTACCTAACCCACTGCGCAATGAGATGGTTTCTAAGCAAAAGCTAGAAGAGCTTTCTGAGATCATTGATGGTGAGTTTGAACCGATTCAGCGTAAAGCACCGTCCCCCAAGGGTAAGCTAGGACGGAGAGTCAAGCAGCGCAAACACCTAGTAGAGATCAATGCCGATGAAATTACGATTACCTTATCTAAATATACCTCTCCAGAGGCCCTAGAACGCAGTATAACGGCGTTATCAGCAATGACTGGACACCCGCCATCCTCTATCAAGGAAGAGTGTACAGAGCTGATTGATAAGCTGGATTGGCTGAGGGTTGGAAATGAGGCGATCTCTTATGAGACGTTAAGTAAATTGATCGAGCTCTACAACACGAAAAATGAGAATAAACATTTGTCGATCGAACGTTTGATCTCTGGTCTCGCGGTACGTCGCAAAGTGTGCAAGCAAGTGTACGAGGGGCATTTAGATGAATCCGTATTCCGGGCACTTGATGAAGTCGCTATTGGTATTTAAAAATCAATTTACAACACAACATTGACAGATAGCTGACATTTTGTTTAGAAGGTCCACTAGTATAGAAAGCGAATAGACAACCTTTTGTCCTATCTGATCAATTAATAGATTGGCTCATGTATGTTTTTAGCGAGTGATATAACTCGCTATTTTTTTATCTGTTGATCCCTGTAATCAATTAATACCCTCGCTTTATACCTTGATCATCGTTCCATGCGTGATATGCAAGAAATTGAGCATGAGCATCAATTAAACTTCGGGATAAGGCCTCATCAACGTGCTGTTGGTTGAGATGCTCCAAACTCAGTACCATCAACTGCTGCATCCGTTTTATACACCAAGCTTTTAACTCAAGTTCACTACCCGGCTCCGACACACAACGCTGAAAACGAGCGTAAGCAAGCTGCAGATATTGGAAGGCAAGCTCACCGTCAATGAGCTTGTAGTACTCATATTGGCGCAGGCAAGCATCAAGCCAACAAGCAATAGCTTTACTTTGATCATCACTCAGACCCGGCCCCCAGATCTGCTGTGGAACATTAAGGATCAGCGGTTGTAATTGAGCTACCTGATCATAGCGCTTGTTCAGATGCCATTGATGGATCTCAGTTAACCAGTCGTGAAGTTTATACATGACGTCTTACCTACAACTTTAAATGCATTAACTACAGTCTGGTGTATTTCAAGCTTATTTGCCAAACAGAAATGGGGAACCATGTGCTAAAAATCAGCACATTAAAAGAGTGTGGGGTAGGGGGGACTACGATAGTATGCAACAGAATAAAATGAGCGCTAAAACGCTTGAATTCATGCATGCAATATTTAAATTTAGCCTCGTCTAGCAAGGTTGGCAAAGTAATATTAATAGTTTTAAAAATAAGGTTTCTAAACCATCGCCAAAATCACAATATGAACTAAATATACTTAACAAATGAAATGCCGTTTGCTACAGATTACATGTCCCTTACGTGGTTTGTTCGGAGGTAACGATGTCCATAAATTCTATTGACCATGACGAAATGACTGATATTGCAAATAAGTGGGACTTCACGGAAGAAGTAGAAACACAAAAACCAGTTAAAAACCTTAAATCAGCCGAAGCTCGTCGTCGTATTGAAGCATTAAGAGAGATTCGGGAAAGTGGTTTAACTATTGAGGAAGCGAAGGAGTTAGGCATACTTCACTGACGAGTTCTCACCATTGATCCCCCAAGGGTGGCGCATAGCCACCCTTTATATTTTCCAATTTTCTTGATTTCATTCCGATAAATTGCACATTTATGCTCTTAATTTTCCCATGTCCTATGCTATATTTCGTGCCACGTATTTACCGATCTAGGCTAACTCATGTCCTTCAACCTATCTTTACTTGCCACTGAAGAGAAAAACAAAGTAGAGCTCGATAAACAAGCTTCCTTTCTTGTTTGGAAACTCAAGCAAGGAAAAGCAGGGCCTGAAGCGATCACTCAGCAGCAGTCTAAAATTGCCAGTGAGGCCGAAAAAGAGTGGTTTGTACAATCGGTGAACAAATACAAAAGAGTGATGGGTGTTGCGTAGCATTCATGTCTTTGCTAAGTGGAAAATTGAAATGATCCCACTTTTTGCTAAAATCCCTCGCATTAAATTGAATTAGAGAGATCATCCCTATGGGAAGAAGTTTTGAAGTGCGCAAAGCCTCAATGGCGAAAACTCAAGGCGCAAAAATTAAAGTCTATTCCAAATACGGTAAAGAAATTTACATGTGTGCGAAAAATGGTGGTTCGGACCCAGACATGAACTTGTCTTTACGCCACCTGATCACAAAAGCGAAGAAAGACCAAGTTCCAGGCCACGTTATTGATAAAGCGCTAGATAAAGCCAGTGGTGGTGGTGGTGAAGACTACCAACCTGCTCGTTACGAAGGTTTTGGCCCTGGCGGCGCAAGTGTTATCGTTGACTGCTTAACAGATAATGGCAACCGTACGTTCCAAGATGTGCGTCAATGCTTTGTTAAAACGGGGGCGAAAATTGGTACTCCAGGTACCGTATCACACATGTTTGATCACCAAGCGGTATTTCAGTTCAAAGGGGATGATGAAGATTCTATCCTTGAAGCACTGATGATGGATGATGTCGATGTGACGGATGTTGAACTGGAAGAGGGTGTGATCACTGTATTTGCACCTAACACTGAATTCTTCAAAGTGAAAACATCGCTCAATAATCAATTCCCTGATTTGACTATCGATGTCGAAGAAATTACGTTCGTTCCACAAACACACACACCGGTTACGGGTGAAGAGGCGGAGAAATTCCAGAAGTTCCTCGACATGCTAGATGACTGTGATGATGTACAGCAGGTTTACCATAACGCTGAGCTGTAATAGAGCGAATTAATGAGAAGCCGAGTGATTGACTCGGCTTTTTTTTATCTGTGCATTGCTAACCGTGGTCTTATTCATAGAGAATAACGCAAGGATACATACAGCTTACACTCAGTTGCGTATGCTCGTCCGTTTGGGTTGCTGGGTAATAATAAAAGGAGAAATTAATGAAAGTCAGTTTTATTGGATTAGGAGTCATGGGATACCCAATGGCTGGGCATTTAAGAAATGCAGGATTTGAGGTTAGCGTCTACAACCGCACTCAAGCTAAAGCACAGCAGTGGGCGCAGCACCATCATGGGCATGCAGCGCAAACCGTCGCAGAGTGCGTGCAAGATGCCGACGTGGTTTTAACCTGCGTTGGCAATAATGATGATGTCCGCAGCATAACGACCAGTGACGGCGGCGCGATAGGGGCGATGAAACGCGGCGCAATTTTGGTTGATCACACCACCACATCGGCACTGTTAGCCGAAGAGCTGGCGGCTGTGGCTCATAAAGCGGGGATTCGCTTTATGGATGCTCCTGTTTCTGGTGGCCAAGCAGGGGCTGAAAATGGTGTGCTAACCATTATGTGTGGTGGAGATGCCGAACTGTTTGAGCAGCTGCAACCCGTATTTCGTGCTTATGGCAAGTCATCGGTGCTGATGGGGAAAGCAGGGCAAGGACAACGCGCAAAAATGGTCAATCAAATTTGCATTGCTGGGGTATTAAATGGCCTGTCGGAAGGGTTGGTCTTAGCGGAAAAATCAGGGTTAGATATTGGCGTTTTGGTTGATTGTTTGAAAAATGGAGCGGCAGGTTCATGGCAGATGGAAAATCGCGCCGTCAACATGTCAATGGGCAAATTTGATTACGGCTTTGCCATTGATTGGATGATAAAAGACTTGGGTTTTTGTTTGGATGAAGCGCAACGAAACGATCTCAAATTGCCGATGACAGAAAAAACTTATCATGCTTACCAAGCCTTGTCTGAGCAAGGTGAGGGAAGAATGGATACTTCTATCCTTATCAAAGCCGTTAATTCATAAATATCACAGCTCAGAGATAGACTCAATTGGCCCTATTTAGGGCCATTTACACTGTAAACCTATAAATCGATTCCTATTTCTCTTCTGGCCCTGCATACCTACAGTGTCTATCTGTGTGCCTCTTTTCGAAAAACGATTCTATAAAATCATGATCGCCTACCGATTAGGGAGGACAAATGTCCTTCATTTTTGTTTGCTGTGCGTGACTGGGCTGGATAAATCGTCAACTAATTACATTTACTGAAAAATCTTAAAATTTGGTTTTTAGTTTCAATAAAGTTACATAAAACCAGTTTAATATGCTGTTAATTTGGTGTTCTCATGGTTTTCAATCCAAGCTAAATCCTTTTATTATAGTGATTATGACCAAGGTCTCAAAATGATCATAATGGTTAATAGGAGTAGGATTCGCGACATTATTATTTTTATATAAGTGAAAAATCAGTGAAAGACACTAAGGAAATGGCTCATTTTAGTCATGTTCAGATTTCTAATTGGACTAAACACGATACCTATTGGCTACTCAGTTTATTTGGTACGGCGGTTGGGGCTGGTATTCTATTTTTACCAATCAACATTGGGTTAGGTGGTTTCTGGCCATTAGTGTTAATGGTCTTACTCGCTTTTCCGATGACTTATCTCTCTCATCGTGGTCTTGCGCGTTTTGTTCTTTCATCGCGCCGTCCTAATGCCGATTTTACCGACGTTGTTGAAGAACACTTTGGCCAAAGCGCTGGTCGCTTGATCTCTTTGCTGTATTTCCTCTCTATTTTCCCAATCTTACTGATTTACGGTGTCGGTCTAACTAACACGGTTGATAGCTTTTTGGTTAATCAAGCGCAGATGGTCGCTCCCCCTCGGGTGCTACTTTCTGGTGGCTTAGTCTTTGCGTTAATTGCCATTATGCTGGGTGGTGAGAAGATCATGTTGCGCGCTTTTGCTGTTATGGTTTATCCATTGGCGGCTATTTTATTATTTCTCTCGCTCTATTTGATCCCGTATTGGTCAGTGCCGTCATTAGTATTGCCGCAAACGAGTGATTTCTTACACACAGTGTGGCTAGCCATTCCTGTCGTGGTGTTTTCTTTTAGCCACGCAGCGGCGATCTCAAGTTTTGCCAATGTTCAACGTCGTCATTATGGCGCGCTAGCGGATAAAAAATCAGAGCAGATTCTGCGTTACACCAGTCTTGTATTAATTCTGTTTGTCTTGCTGTTCGTGTTCTCTTGCGTATTGGCTTTATCACCAGAGGCATTGCAAGAAGCAAAAGTGCAAAATATTTCAGTGCTGACTTACCTTGCCAATGTTACAGATAATCCCTTTATCGCCACTCTAGGCCCTTTAGTGGCGTTTATTGCCATTACCTCCTCCTTTTTAGGGCATTTCCTTGGTGCGCGAGAAAGCCTTACGGGGCTGTTGTGTAAAAACTTTGGCCTGTCATTGCGTCTCGCAGGGCGACTCACCATTGCGATTTTGTTTGTCACGATTTGGATTGTCGCGATACTCAACCCCAGCATTCTGGGTATGATGGAAGCGTTTTCAGGCCCCGTGATCGCTATGATTCTGTTTATTATGCCGATGATTGCTGTATTCAAAGTGCCATCGCTGGCGAAGTATCAACAGCAGATGAGTACACCTTTTGTCATGGCGATAGGGTTATTGGCGGTATCGGCATTGCTTTATAACTTGCTCAATTAAATCCGCCATTGGCTCCGTCACTGGAGCCAAATCAATTACTTGATTTGAGCTTTTGTTATTTGAGGTTGTGCATTATTGAGCGTTGATGCTACCTCCAGAATATCTTGCCACTCATTGTAAGCTGATTGGTACCAAACTTGCTCCAGAATGACCGCTTGTGAATCTTGTGCTTTGGTAAGGTTAGAAACGACGTTGTTGGTTTCATTGTATAAACTGAGCACTGTGGTTTGTAGTGTATCTAATGATCGGCTGATCGCCGCACAATCGTTGTTAACTTGATCGACACTTAGCAATAGGGCATTGAGAGACGCGATTTGTTGTTGATCTTGAGAGAGCGTTTGTTGATCGTGGTTGATGGTATTTAAAGATGATTGGATATCGCTTTGCAGGCTAGATATTTCACTTTGTGCTTCTACAATAGAGCTAACACCAAACCCTGCCAATATCAAAGAACCTCCCAGTGTAAACGGAGCAAGCACCACGCCAAAAATCGTTTCAAATATCCCTTTCTTACGCTGCGATTGAGCGTTCGCAATAGCGGTTTTAAATGCTGCTATCTGCTGTTTCATTAGATCAATTTGGGCGTTGGTGGCGATAATTTCTGCTTGGATGGAAACTTCTTCTTGCTGGATCTGTGCAATAGTTTGTTGCAATGTGTTATGAGCATCTTCCACTTGGCGAGCCCAAGCATTCAATCCCTCATCATAACGTTTTATATTTGATGTAAGACTTTGAATCGAATTTTGTAATGTTAAGATTAATGAAGTGAGCTGCTGTAGTTGAGCGGTGTCAAAACGGGTTTCTAGTGCTTTAAATAACGTTAAAATTTGAACATTAGAATCTTTGAATATATTCGCAATGGAAAGAACACTGTCCATAATGTCATTTGAAAAATACAAATTACCACTCAAACGCCATTGCCGTACCAGTTTTTGCACCGCATTTAAATTTTGTTCTACCTGAGCATACCAATGTTCTGCATTGCCTTGATCAATATAAGTTTCAACAACGCCTTGGCATGCAGAATTTAGTAACACCATAGCGCTAATAGATGCAGGAATGTCGGTTTGAAGTTGCTCGCTGGCTGATTGATTCATGATGGTCCTCGAAAAAGAATAAAAGGGGGCGTAACCCCCTTTAGTAATGTTTAAGCTGCTTGTTTTACTGCAGGTGCTAACTCTTTCGTTTCGATAGCTATTTTTGCGCTAGCTAGCTGTTTAGCAAGTTCAACCGCATCATCCCATTCGTTTTTCGCTGCGTCAGACATCACTTTTTCCATAATAATGCTCTGCATGGATGCACCATTATTAAGCTTGGTTGCTACATCATCTAACTCGTTGCCAAAGACAGTCCACGTTGTTTCAAAATCAGATAATACTGATGTCGATGTTTCAATCGCTGAAACGACGGCGCTACTGGCATTGGAAAGCCCCTGTAAAGCGATAATCTGTTGTTGATCTTCAGCTTTTTGCTTTTGTTCTTGCGCGATGCTGTCGTAGTCATCATCAATTTGATTTTGTAATACGCCCCACGTAACACCACCAGCAATAATCGATGCCGCGCCAACGGCGGCGATACCGCCGGAGACTACAGCTGCGGTGCCAGCGGTTGCGACGGTAAGCGCAACGCCTGCGACGAGCATAAAGATGCCAACACCAACCGCAACTTGTGCATAGACTAGATCTTTATTCAGTTTCTCAATGGCTGCACGATTGTTGTCTATTGCGTTATTCATGCTTTCAATATCTGTTTGTAAATCAATAATTGTTTTTTGAATATTGGTCGCACCATTGACTAAGTCATCATGTGCCGCTTGCATTTTAACACCCCAATCAGAGAGTTCCTTATTCATCCCTTTGACTGTGGCTTCGATACCGCTGACTTGAGAAGATAGGGCGGTCATAATCTGTGAAGCTTGCTGAACCGTTGTATTGTCTTTGCCACTTGCTGTTGGATCCGCTTTATACAACTCATGAATGGCATCGATTGATGCTTGGAAAGTGGCGTCAAAATTAATTACGCTGGAGGGAATCGATGCTGATACTTTTGGTCCTAAATCATCAATCCATTGCTTAGCAACCAGTTTTGCTGAGTCTAATTTTTTACTCAGGTCATCAAACCAATCTGGTTTTACCGTAGGTGGCGTAAATTGTGTATTTAAAATGGCATGGCACTGCGCTGTGATGACTGTGGTTGCCAAAAATGCAGATTGAGTGGTTTGCTGTGTTGGGTTCAACTGAGTAACTTGTTGTGACATTGTGTATCTCCTTTACTGTTCTTGAATGGTGTTATTTAGTGTGTTGACTAAAACGGGTTTTCCAATGTTTGGCGGTAAACTAATGAGTTGCACAAATTCTGAAATGGTTTTCCATGAGGCTGAAGCAATCTTGATGGTTTGCAAATCAGTCAATAGGGCAGGGTCTGAACCGCTTTGTAAGGCGTTGATCAGTTCGTTTACCTTGTCTAATTCGTCTTGCCATAACAATGAAAGTGCTGGCAAGTTATCATCAATCTTTAGGAATTCTTCGCTCATGTTGCTGAGGGTTTGAATAATGGCTTTAGTAATGGCAGCCGCTTGTGCTTCTTCACTGGCTAGTGTTTGTAATTGAGTGAGTTTGTCTAAATCTTGTTGTACCTCTTTCGCGCTCGATATTGTGCTGTATGCACTGTAACCAACCGTGAATAGCGCACCAGCAAAGGAAAGGAATGGCACAGACGTCGTTGCTCCCATTACGACACCGTAGGAAATAGTGACCATACTTTGTATGTAAGCTTTTCCTGCTCTTAATTGGGCCGCCGTGACATTGGCTCCTAAACTGGCAATGGATTGCGATAGAGAGCCTATCTCTGTTGCAATGCGTACCATTGCTTGTTCTTCGCTCGCAAGTTCATTCCAGCCATCTTGAATGCTGGATGCGAGCAGCTCCTCTGCATTTTTCGCTTGGCTGTAAGATTTCGTGAAAACTTGCTGAGCTTCATTTGTTAACGTGATATTTTGCTTTAACGTTTTTTGCAATAATTGTAAGCATTCAATCCATTGCTTCGTACTTGTTATCGCCTTACTGTTTTGTGCGCAGGCATCGAACGTGGTTTGATAATTAATAAACGATGTAATAATTTGCGCAAAAATTTTAGGCTTTTGTTGCATAAACTCATTCATTACCGCTCTTAAGATCTCAGTCCTGCTTCGAACTTCTACGAGCCAGTTTGGATCTTTTGCTACATGGCCAATAAAGAGAGAGTTGCACGTTGCATCGTAGTTACTAATACCTAAAAAATCAGTATATACGTCGGTCAGCATATTTAATGCGGTATCAACATTTGGGCTTAACATGAGTTCGCCCTCTACAGTGAAATAACGAGGAAAGGATCAAACGTTAATCTTGCACCATCAATAGACAAGGTCGCATTGTATTGTTGTGTGCTAGCTTGTCCTTGCGCTTCAACTCGGCCTTCCCAGAATTCATCACCGCTTAGTCCTTGCTTAGTGGGTATACAAACTCTGTCATTTATCATTTGCCCATTAAACTCGACAATATCAACTTCATTGTCTGGTGAAATAGCGACAACTCGCCAGCATAATAATTGGCCGTCTTTACAGGCTGTTTTTAACTCAGCTTGGCCTTCATTACCCGAGCCCATATATTTATTTGTATCAATGAGATAAATGTTACTTTGCAGATCTCGACTTGCAAGCGCTGCTGCTGCATCTACGACCATGAGTATTTCTACTTTTTTCATACAATGTTCCTTATTTAGATGGAGTTATTGAATAGATGGAGTTATTGAACTTCGAGATAAGGTGAAAAATTCATTGTTATTCCGTTTATTGAAAGAGAAATGGTATATAGATAACGCCCAGTATCCCCGCGAGTCTGAACTCTGCCTTCCCACGCGTCATTAACAGGGCTTGGTAAGCAAGCTTTTTGATCAATCATGTCGCCAGAGAATCCCGTTATATTGACTTCGTCATCTGGCGAAATGGCGCAGCTACGCCAGCAAATAAACTGACCATCTTGAGATACCGTGTGGAGTTGGCACGTTCCTTCATCCCAAGAACCAAGCCATTGGTTACTATCAATTAAGTAAACGTTATTCATCAAGCTCTTGGTTGTTAATGCTCCGGCACAATCAACCACGATAAGTATTTCTATTTTTTTCATTCAATACCTACTGATGTTTATTTATGGAGCCACAGAATATCATTGTACTGATTTAACCATTTCAAATGGTTTTTTGGTTATATCTATTAAATCTTATTGATATTAGTGTTGATATTTACATGTTTATAATCTTTATGTGGCTAAATATAGTTAGTGATTTCAGTTAATCAAGGTTGCATAACTAATATGTACATATCAGTATGTAAATAAAATAATTTTATAATGACATTCATGGATAGAGCTTAAGTTTAATTTCATTTTTGTTATTTATTAATCGCTTAATTTGCTAGCGTAATCATGTTTTTTCGTGAGATATTGAAAGGGATAATAAACGCTCATTTACTTGATGAAATTTTTATTTCAGGGTTAAATGATGATTTCAACGATGCTGGTTATTTTTACTAATAGTATTAAGTGACTTATCAACATTTATTGTTGATTGTTTTAGTGTAAGTAAAAATATATTTTTATTTTTACTTAACTTTTTAATAGGTAGGTAGTATCTCTGTGAGATAAATGAGATTATTTACAATATTAATTATAGATAATTTCATTTTTGGCATTAACACTATGTTTAATCTAGCTAATAATATTGACTAAATTATTAGCTAGAATGACTTAACGCTAAGCGATGAGATCGTTTTTCCAACTTTGAGCGATGAAATCAATGAATTGGCGAACTAATGGGGTTTGATAGCTACGAGAAAGATACACAGCCCACAGTGCGCTGCTTGGGCTGTGAAACTCTGGCAAAACGCGCACTAGTGTTCCTGAGGCGATAAAGACATTTGCAAGATCGCATGGTAGCCGTACGAGGCCTTTGTGATGTAGGGCAGCACGGCATAAAATTTCCATATCATTAGCGCGGATGTTGCCATTCACGGTGACAGAGAGCTGTTCATTGTCTTTAACCAGATCCCACTTGTTATTATTCATGTGCACAAAGCAGTTGTGCTGGGTTAAGTCACTGGGTGTATTGATAGGAGGGTGTTGGTTGAGATAGCTGGGGGAAGCACATATGACGGTGCCGACGCTCATTAAACGGCGAGCGATGAGCGTATCATCCGGCTGTTGGGTAAAACGCAGGGCAATATCCACGCGTTCATCGACCAGTTGTGAAAGGCGATCTGAAGCGACAATGTCAATTAACACATTGGGGTGTCGTTGCGTGAAGTCTTCAACAACGGCCAATAACATGTTTTGAGCAAGGCCTATCGGCGCGGCAATGCGAATGGTACCGTTTAAGAGTTGTGACTGTTCCAACGCTCGTGTTTCAAGTTCGGCAGTTTGGTGCAAAATTTGTTCGCAACGGATTAAAGCCTCTTCACCGGCGGTGGTTAGGCTGACTTTGCGTGTCGTGCGGTGCAGTAACCTCTGCTTTAACCAATCCTCAACTTCTTGGACATGACGTGACACTTGTAATCGACTTAAGCTCAAGTTGTCTGCGGCTTTGGTAAAACTGGCAGTATTTGCCACTTCGATAAAACTGCGCATGGCGGTTAGTCTGTCCATGGTAGGCCTTTATTAGATACGAATATTGATACAATCTACATCATTTTTGGGTGTTTTTCCTCCTTCGTTTAACTACTAGACTACAATTGTTGTCGAGAAACAGAAACCGAATGAGGAAATAAATTATGAAAATTGCAGTATTAGGCGCATCAGGTTGGATTGGTAGTCACATTGTCAATGAAGCAAAAGCACGGGGCCACGAGGTGATCGCGTTAGTGCGTGATTCAAGCAAAGTCGATGCTGAAGGTGTTAGCGTTCAACTATTTGACTTACAACAGCCTTTGTCAAAAATTAGCGCAGCGTTAGCTGGTGTTGATGTCGTGATCGCTTCTATCGGTGGACGTGCAGCTGGCAACCACGATATTGTTGCGGCTACGGCGCAAAAACTGCTGTCGGATCTACCGCAAGTGGGTGTGGATCGCCTACTGTGGGTTGGTGGTGCGGGTTCATTGGAAGTCGCTCCCGGTATCAAATTGGTGACCGTAGAAGGTTTCCCTGAAGAGTACAAAGGGGAAGCATTAGCGCAAGGCGAAGCGTTGGATCTCTTCCGTGCGAGTACAAGCAAGGTTAATTGGACATTTGTTAGCCCGGCCGCTGAGATTTTTCCGGGTGAGAAACAAGGTGCTTACCGTGTGGGCGGTGACGCTCTATTGTCTGATGCTGAAGGTAACAGCAAAATCTCAGTCAGTGATTATGCCCTTGCGATGATTGATGAGTTAGAAAGTGCCGCTCACCCTCGTCAACGCATTGGTGTTGCTTACTGATACCAGACCGATAGATCCATTTGGCTATTCTCAGGATCGAAAATTGCTGATAACGTGAACGAAGTAATGCTCTCTATGGGCATTACTTTTCTTTGTTTCGCTTATAGGCATTTTAATGGAAATGTTCAGTAGTACGGCGCTTATCGCCATGTTTCTTATTTTCTTGGGTTCATTTGTGCAAACGGCGATTGGTTTTGGTTTAGCGATCGTCGCAGCACCCTTGCTGTTTTTGATCTCCGCCGATTACGTTCCTGCCCCCATTTGTATCGTGGCGCTGTTTATTTCTATCTTGAACGCCTTAAAGCATCGCTCGAACATTGAGCTCGGCGGTTTAAAAATGGCGCTGATTGGTCGCGTTCCCGGTTCAATTGCGGGCGGTATCCTTCTGGTTTTAGTCTCGACGGATGTACTGGCGTTATGGCTTGGTTTATTGGTGTTATTTGCCGTGGCGGTTAGTTTATTGCCGTATCGCATCGAACCGACCCCGATAAAAATGGGTATTGCGGGTTTTTTCTCCGGCTTCTTTGGCACCAGTTCCGCGATTGGTGGACCGCCGATGGCGTTGATCCTACAGCATCAAGAAGCGAATCAGTTGCGTGGCAATCTTTCGGCATTTTTTGTGTTTAGCTCGATCATCTCTTTGATCATTCAAATACCGGCAGGTTTTCTGACGTTGCATCATTTATGGATAACGATTCCGCTTATCCCCTCAGCTTGGTTGGGTTATAAGTTGGCGATGATGACCACGCAATCACTGCCCAAAGATAGCATCCGTTTCGCTGCGTTGCTGCTTTGTACGATAAGCGGCGTTACGGCGGTATGGCATGGTTTAGCCTAGCGTTAATCTTCCGTTCAGGTCATGCAATGATACTGAAAGGGTTTATGGGTCTATTTTATACGGAGTAACAGTGATGAGAACAATCGGCAATATTATTTGGTTTTTACTGGGCGGAGTGTTTATGGGGCTCGCTTGGTGGTTTTTTGGTCTCCTTGCCTTTATCAGCATTATTGGCATTCCATGGGGGCGTGCTTGCTTTGTTATCGGTAACTTTTCGTTTTTTCCTTTTGGGCAAGAGGCGATTTCCCGTGATGAATTGACCAATCAGCAAGATATTGGTACCAGCCCATTTGGCTTAATCGGCAATGTGATTTGGTTTATTTTCGCTGGTTTTTGGTTAGCCGTTGGTCATATTTTATCGGCGGTGGCGTGTTTTATTACCATTATTGGCATTCCTTTCGCACTACAGCATTTGAAACTCGCGGTTATTTCTTTGGCTCCGATTGGTAAAACCATCGTGCCGAAAGAAGAGGCGGCTAGAGCTCGCTATTCTTCTTATCGCTAATATAGGTTTGGTTTTTTGCTCCTTTCCTCTCGTTTTTCTCTCTCAGTGACGAGGGGAAGGGGGCATTTTTCCAAGGCGATTAATACGCTTTAATCCCAAACTCTCGCAGTTTTCTGGGCAGAATGTCATCTAAATGGGCAATGTCTTGCGGGTGAATATTAATCAGAGCAAAGCCGTGATCGTGGTAAATCGCTTGTGTGTGTAAGCGAGTTTTTTCGTCGGTCGCGCCACTATCTGAACCCCAATATTGCAAATACACTTTTCCTGCTGGCAGATAAAAATCGCACATCACATCAGCTTCTATCGGCAACTGACGCTCATAAGCGTGGACGACGCCTGCCAGATAGAGCCAATTATCGATCAGTAATTCGCCGGTTGAGCGAACATAGTGGCCGTCTAAGGTGCGATGTTTTGCCTCAAATTTTTGGCGAAAGTGAGACAATGATTTATCGGTCGATTGGCTGTGAGCCTCTTGCCCTAAAAATTCGACGATGGACTGTTTCAGACGTTTATGGCGAGTCACCGTATCATGCCAAACAACAAAGAATTGCTCAGAAGATTTATCTTCACGTTGCTGGGCGCCAGCTCTGAGCCCAGCCTCCGTTACTTGCCAACCTTTTTCTGTTTTAGATATCCAGCCTAACTCACTCAATAGTTGATTTATTTTTTTTGGGTTGAGCCTGAAATGATCGCCAAGCTGAGTGGCACTTAACGTTTTCCCGCTGGTGGCTTGTGTGTCGACGAGCAAGTTTTCCGGCCAGACAATAAATTGGCCATATTGCGTGTGCTGGGCGTATTCGCCGCCAAATTTTGCTCCCAGTTCTGTTAATACCCACTTGTTGTCGAAGCGGTTAATGTACCCTGCTTTTTGGAGGTTACTGAATAGTTGTTTAGCGTCGGTATTACGCAATTTAGCCAGTGCCGAGGTTGAATGTTTTTCTACCATCGTTCTCTCCTATCCCTCTTGAAATCGATCCAACAGATTGATATCCCTACCTTACTTGAATTTTTAATAAATGACAGTGTGAGTGCATGAGATCGTTTTTAAAAAACAGAGTGATTTGAGTGAATAATGTTTTTATTAGTATCTTAAATTGAATCAGTGAAGTTCATTATTGGATCTATTTGTTCTAAATAAAAAACAATAAGATGTTATTACTTCGAACAATGAATGAAAGGTAAACACAATGACAATTTCAAAACCGTTGATAACGGGTTTTTTGCTAGCAAGCACTTCTTTCTCAAGCTTAGCCGCATTGACGTTTCAAACCTACAACCCAGGAGAAAATGGAGTCTTTCCAGTCAGCTCAACACTGATTAGTGGTGAGAAACAAGCGATTTTAATTGATGCTCAGTTTGGTACAAAAGATGGCCAAGCTTTAGTGGACATGATTAAGCAGTCAGGTAAAGAACTTAAGGCCATCTATATTAGCGCTGGTGATCCTGATTATTATTTTGGTCTAGAACCGTTGGTTGCGGCGTTTCCTAACGTTGATGTTTTAGCAAGCCAAGCGATTGTTGAGCATATCAAGTCGACGAAAGACGCTAAGCTACAGTTTTGGGGCCCGATACTAGGAGAGAGTGCGCCAAATAAAATTATTGTCCCTAAGATTTTTGACCATCACGAGTTTTCATTAGAAGGTGATAAGATCGAAGTGAAAGAGCTTAATACACATCAAGCTTACTTATGGGTGCCTTCTGAGAAAACGATTGTCGGTGGTGTAGCGGTTGTCTCTGGTATGCATGTTTGGACGGCTGATAGTCAAACTCCGAAAGCGCGTGGTGAGTGGGTTCAAGCTTTAGAGAAAATGCAGATGCTTAAGCCAAAGAAAGTCATTCCTGGACATTATTTTGCTGATATACCGCAGGGTGTCGAAGCCGTAAAATTTACTAAGATATACTTGGAGAAATTCGAACAGGCTATTTCAACCTCAAAAGACTCGGCACAAGTGGTATCTAAAATGGTTACAGCTTATCCAGCGCTTCCAGGTAAAGAAGACCTTGAATTAAGTGCGCAAGTGAATATGGGTGAGCGTACTTGGTAACAGTATCAACGCGAGTCATTGGCTCGCGTTGTCTACTCCAGACGGTTTGGCTTCCACATAACCTGTTTTTGCCCACACGTTACTCAATTTATACATGGCGCAGACACTGCATGTGAGCACTTCTCCTTTACCATGGATCACCATCACAATATCTTCCCGTTTTTCTTTCGAGCTATTGCGTAGCTGGATCGTCAGTTGATTACCATCCACGCTGTAAGCGCGAGACCAGTGCTGAGTTTCAGATTCAGCACGTACAACACCTTCTTCGAAAATCAATAAGTCATCATTGAACTGGTTGTCATAAGTCCCTTTGAACTCATAAGTTTCACGGTTTAACCAACGTTCAAGGTCATCTTGAAAACAGCCTTGCAAAGTGGCTGTAAGGACGAGAATACTGATTGATTTTGCCGTAGATCTTATCATGTTGCTGCAACCTCTGTTGTTGTTCGCTCAAGTTCTAATAAGCTTGCTTTACGGTTTATTCCTCCCGCATAGCCAGTGAGTTTACCACTTTTTCCGATCACTCTATGGCAAGGAACGATGATCGAAATTGGATTTCTACCATTGGCCAAGCCGACAGCCCTTACGGCTTTGGGGTTACCGATCGCCTCTGCAATCTGTTGGTAGTTCCAAGTTTCGCCATAAGGTATCTTGCATAATGCTTGCCACACAGATTGTTGGAACTCGGTGCCTTTTGCCGCTAAAGGTAAAGTAAATATAGTCCGTTTCCCGGAAAAGTACTCATCTAACTGTTTGATAGTATTGATGAGTATAGTACAGTGTTCGGATTTTACCCCTAACTCTGTTGGCATGGTGGTTTCGGTTTCAAACCAAGCCCCCAATAAACCCTGCTCGCAGGCTTGCAATGTCATGATTCCTAAGGGGCTGTGATAGTGGGTGAAGCTATTCATATTAGTAATTCCAACAGTGAAAGGTGGCGTAACTTCCCCAAGGTGAAACCTTGTCTGCGTTCAGCTCAGGAAAATGGCTTAAGGCCTTCTTAACCACCAAATCAGTGTTTAGAAAGCAATCGGCATCTTAACCTAGCGTAGTTTACGAATATCTTTTAGTGAAAGCCAAGCTGTGACATCGATAAAGAGACTAGCGCTTTGTCGTGGTCAGCTAACATTGAACCCACAAGCAAAGCCTATTATAGAAAATAGGCAGAGAGCTGAATGATTTTCCTGCGGCTTCTCTTGAAAAAGGATATTCATAACGCTGTATTCAATACCCGCTACAGCGTTATGAATTTGTTCGGTCAGTCGAGAATGACCTCGCCCGCTTGTTGTAATGAGTAAGCACTACTAGGGTTGATGTTTTTGACTAACTTTTCCACTTGCATAATGGCTTCTATCGATGAGCTGTTTTTTCGGTAGCTGAGGAAGATGGGGCGCTGCCAATCTTCCACATTGTCAATTCGATACAATTGGCCAGAGTGGATAAAAGGTTCAACAAGTGAGGTAGGAAGGTAAGCGCTTCCCCCTTTTTCTAAAATGAAATCAAGTGCGATACGAGCGGTCGAGGTGCGCAAATAGGGGGTCGGCGTCTTCGGATGTCGCTCAGCATGCTCGGAGGCGAAACGGCTTCCCCAATCGACGTACACGTATTTATTATCAAAGGCGGTTTCCAGTGTGTCAGGACGCGTCGAAACCAACACCAGTACTAAGTCTGCGACTTTTTTGCAGTTTAGCTCTTCAGCTTTAATTGGGTCAAAGGCAAACGCCATATCTAAGGTACGCTCCAGTAGGCTGCGGTTGAGCTGCTCGCGTCCCATGACTTCCGCCATAAAGCCATAACCGCTAAAAGCATCAGTCACAACGCTTAAACAGTTTTGTAGATGAGCATCCCAAACGTTGGGAGTCCCCCCTATGGTCAGTTGCAAAGCTCGACCATTTTCCAAAGAGAGCTCAAATTTAGCTTGTTGCAAAGTAGCCACCATCACTTCGGCATAGCCAACGAGTCGTTCTCCTGCCGATGTGAGCTTTATATTGTTGCGATCACGCGTAAACAGTTGAGCATCAAAATAATTTTCTAATTGCTTGATGCGTGCGCTGACGGCGGCTTGGGTCAAATAAAGGTTTTCAGCTGCTCGCCCAAAATGGCGTACTTTGGCGAGTTCGAGAAAGGTGCGAAAAACTTTTACATCCATATTAAATCCTCTGAAATTACCCCATCAGATTAACAAGTAAGTGCAATTATGACGATAAAAAATTTTTGTTTTTCTTTTCGGAGATTTACGCCTAATTTTCGCCTGATCTATTGCTACATGGTAGTAGCGCCATTCACATGAGGTTGATATGTCTGAGACTGAATTCCGTCACGGAAAAAAACGTTTTTACGACAATATAAAGTTTCCACGAGGCTTTGCTAAGTCTGGTGATTTTACTCTTGCAGAAGAAGAACTTCTCGCCATTTATGGTGATACCATGCTTGGTCTTGAGTCGGGTGAAATCACGCCAGAGAATGCCGAAGAAGCGCATTTTGTTAAAGCGATCGAAAACCCAGTTAAAGCAAAATCTAAGTTGGAGCGTGTTTGGTTAAAGTACACTCAGCTTGCTCGCGGACGTAAGCGTTTCCATACCTTAAACGGTCGTAACAAGCCGGAAGGTGGTGATGATTATAATGACGAAGAAGTTAGCTTAACGGAAGAAGATTAATCTGCATCTCCAGTGCAGGATCTCAAGCCCGAATTTGACTGGCTTTTTCATCTCACTCTTCAGCCTTATTGACTTAATAAGGCTGAAATTCTGTCTCGGTTCGTCTTTGTTGCGACTATCTTCATCTGATAACACGGTGTTATGAATTTGCTGAGACTATTACTTTGCAGATACTATTACTTAGTTAACACGGTACCTGTCAAACTCGGTTATTTAACCAAGGTAGCCACTTTTTTCAAAAAGCTGTCGCGTTGATGCTCTTGGTCATAATCGAGATGGTAGGTATTGTGAAAGCCAACTTTTAACTCCACACCATTTCCTCGCATATAAATGTTATAACCATCATAGTCTGAAAAAGCTTCGATACCTTCATAGATTTTGCCGAACTCAGTCGGTGTACCACGTGCCATTACAGTTTCATAAGCATGGAGAATTTTTGCCGGATCAAGTTCGTTTTTCATGGTATTTGCTCCTTTTTTGCTTGTTACTCCAAGTATGAGTAATGAATGCACGCTTCGCCAGATAGTGGAGTGATAGCGACTCAAACTTTACTTAATTTTATAGATGAATTTTTATCTCATTTTGTTATAGAGTATGACGCATTGGTTAAGCTTACCTGTAGAGATTGCTACAAATTTAAGCGCATTTCTGGTTGGGATTTGAAGAAAGAGCGAAAACTTGACCTAAAACAATGGCAGTTACCTAACACTTATTTTATAATGCGAATTAATGTTCCATTACACCATAATATCCAATAACTAGGGGCCAATCATGAGACTTATCCCGTTAAAACAGGCTGCACAAGTCGGCAAGTGGGCAGCAGCACACATCGTAAAACGTATCAACGCATTCAATCCAACGGCAGACCGTCCTTTTGTATTGGGTTTACCTACTGGTGGTACACCATTGACGACTTATAATGCACTGATTGAAATGCATAAAGCGGGCGAGGTGAGCTTTAAACATGTCGTGACATTTAATATGGATGAATACATTGGTATTCCTGAAAATCATCCGGAGTCATATCGCTCATTTATGTATAACAATTTCTTCAATCATGTTGATATTCAAGAAGAAAACATCAACTTACTGAATGGCAACGCACCAGATGTTGATGCAGAATGTAAGCGCTATGAAGACAAAATTAAATCATACGGCCGCATTAATCTATTTATGGGCGGTGTGGGTAATGATGGGCACATCGCGTTTAACGAGCCTGCTTCTTCACTTTCGTCACGCACTCGCATTAAGACACTGACAGAAGATACACGCATTGCAAACTCTCGCTTTTTTGATGGTGATATCAACCAAGTTCCTAAATACGCGCTAACGATTGGTGTAGGCACACTGCTAGATTCAGAAGAGATCATGATTTTGGTTACTGGCCACAATAAGGCGCTAGCTTTGCAAGCGGCCGTGGAAGGAAGCGTCAACCACCTGTGGACTGTCTCTGCACTACAACTTCACGCGAAATCAGTGATTGTATGTGATGAACCATCGACTCAAGAACTAAAAGTGAAAACCGTAAAATATTTTGCGGAATTAGAAGCAAAAAATATAGAAGGTTTCTAAGTCTCTCCCAGTTGGGAAAGGACATTCATAAACAAAAGGCCTGCTAACATCAGCAGGCCTTTTTACACTTTGTAGCAAATGGGACTTTCGATCAAATGGGGAAGTGCGAACGAAATCGGTAGTTAAATTAACCTTCAGCAGCGATTTTCGCTTCTTTTAATTCAACTACTTGTTTCTCCGGGGCAGGGTAGGTTACTCCATTAAAGCGCCCACCTTGTTCAATGCTCAAGTCGTCGCTATAAATAGACCCTGTGACGCTCCCTTTGCTTAAAATTTCAATTTTAGTCGCGTGACATGTGCCTTGGAACTCGCCATTAATGATGATGTGGCCTGCGTACAGCTCACCATTAACCGTGCCTGTTTCACTAATGACGATGGTTTTATCAACGTGCAATTGACCTTCTACCGACCCGTCAATTTGAATATCGCTTTCTAACCTGAGTTCCCCACTAATGGAACAGCCTTTTGCGATGAGAGTTGTAGCTGAGTGCTGACTCTTAGCTCGACTTTGTTTACTAAAGATTCCCATCGGATACCTCTTACCTTACTAAATATCGTTTCAAAATCATTCACGCCCCAATCAACAAAAGGTCTTGGATCTAATGAACGGCCGACAAATCGAATTTCATAGTGTAAATGTGGGCCAGAAGATAACCCACTGTTTCCAGAATAAGCAATTAAGTCGCCTTTCTGTACAAAATCGCCCCCTTTCACGGCAAATTTTTGCAAATGAGAATAGGAGCTGGTAAATCCATAAGAGTGCTGTAAGCGTAAAAAATTGCCTGATCCTTTATCACTGGCGCGAGTGACTTCGGCAACGCCATCGGCTGGGGCATAGATTGGTGTGCCGATGTTGACCGCAAAATCTTGCCCGCGGTGAATTTTAACATTGCCCGTGACAGGATGAATACGTTCACCGTATCCTGACGAAATTCTCGCATTATGCACAGGTGCACCGCTAGGTATTTGGGTCAGCATCACCATTCTAACTGAGGAAGTGATAGCGGCGGTGTCTAAACGTGATTCTAATTCCGCTCCGCTTTCATCCATACCCAATACTTTTTCAAGGTCGCCCAATCTGTCAGAAACAATCTGCATCTTTTCTTCTCGCTCTAGCAGGTCATTCTCTAAGCTGTTTTTTAGCTCCTTTAAAGAGGTGACTTCTTCGGTCAGAGACATCGACTGGCTCTCTAACTCTTGTTGCTTGAGTTTAGCAAAATCAACTTCATCAAGAAGGTAATAGATAGCGCCGCCAGTGGCGACAATGCTGGCAACCAGCACATAGCCAAAACCTTTTAAAAAATGTCGGAACCATTTACCGAGATGAAAGTGCTTCGTCCCATGGATGGATGAAACGGAAACAACCACTCTTTCTTTCATGAATTCGTTCACAGCGTCTATGGTTAACAGTACAGCCGATTCTAACAGGGAATGCTCAGGGTCAAAACATTTTGCGTTGTAAGGTTATGCTCGCCTCACCTCTTAATTGCTCGGTTTGTGAATTGGAGCGTATCCTTGGCCTGCTTTTAGAGGAAACATCCCGATGCTGTTAGTAAAAAATGCCATATCAATGTATGAGCTAATATTAATATGGTTTTGTGTATATAAGTTACAGAATAGACAATATGGAAGTGGTGGATTTATTTTGATTGGTGAAATAAAGATGCAAATGTGATTTTTATCACTTTCGGCTCTTTAGTTTTTAATAATTAGAGTTAAATTGTGATTTAAATCAACTTTTCTTCGAAAGTTTAAATGTAAGAAGTGTGGCATTGATCATTTAAAATCTATTGACAAGGTGGGTCTGTGTTTTTTGTTGTAAATTTACATGTCAATTTAATGACCATGATCACGAAGAAATGATTTGTAAACTAGGATTTCTGAGGGGCTGATCACGAAAATCCCGTCGTCAGTTCCAGAATGAAATTGTGTGGTAAATTGATTGGGTACTAAGCAATCAACGGTTTTTCGCAGAACCGTTACAACAACAATATTCATCAGAACATCGAACGGGGAATCCACATGATATCACCAGATGCAAAGATCAAGATACAAAATTTTGGTCGCTTCTTATCTAACATGGTTATGCCAAACATTGGCGCGTTTATCGCGTGGGGCTTTATAACCGCACTATTTATCCCAACAGGTTGGCTACCGAATGAAACGTTAGCCTCTATGGTTGGGCCGATGATTACCTACTTATTACCACTGCTGATTGGTTACACCGGTGGTAAATTGGTTGGTGGAGAACGTGGCGCTGTTGTCGGTGCCATCACCACAATGGGTGTGATTGTCGGAACCGACATCCCAATGTTCATGGGAGCCATGATGGTTGGCCCTATGGGTGGTTGGGCGATCAAAACCTTTGACCAACGTGTTGAAGGTAAAGTAAAAAGCGGTTTTGAGATGTTGGTAAACAACTTCTCGGCAGGCATTATCGGTATGCTTGGCGCAATCTTGGCGTTTTACCTCATTGGGCCATTTGTCAAAGTGCTCTCCGGTGGTTTAGCCGCAGGCGTAAACTTCCTAGTTTCAGCACACCTTTTACCACTCACCTCTATTTTTGTTGAACCCGCGAAGATCTTGTTCCTTAACAACGCGATTAATCACGGTATTTTCTCACCGTTAGGTATTCAACAAGCCAGTGAAATGGGGCAGTCAATCTTCTTCTTAATTGAAGCAAACCCTGGCCCTGGTCTCGGTATTTTATTGGCTTACATGGTGTTTGGTAAAGGTACAGCGCGTCAAACGGCTGGTGGCGCTTCCATCATTCACTTCTTCGGCGGCATCCATGAGATTTATTTTCCATACATACTGATGAACCCACGTCTGATTCTTGCAGCGATTGCTGGTGGCATGACAGGGGTGTTCATTTTGACTCTCTTCAATGCAGGTATTGTTTCTCCAGCGTCTCCTGGCTCTATCTTTGCTGTACTACTGATGACACAGAAAGGGTCGATTGTCGGCGTATTATGCTCAATATTTGGTGCGGCAGGCGTATCCTTTACCGTTGCGTCATTATTGATGAAATCACAAAGTAGCACCGAAGAAGAAGGTGATGAAGCGGCGTTAGAAAAAGCCACATCACAAATGAAAGAGATGAAATCGAGCGCAAAGGGCAATGTGACGACGGCTTCTCAAAAAAGCAATATTGATTTAGCCAACGTGAAAAGCATTATTGTCGCTTGCGATGCGGGTATGGGTTCAAGCGCAATGGGCGCAAGCATGCTGCGTAAAAAAATCAAAGATGCGGGCTTAGCGATTCATGTCACTAACCTTGCCATCAATAGTTTGCCGGAGAACGCAGAAATCGTGATTACTCATAAAGACCTGACTGGCCGCGCACGCACACATGCACCCAGTGCACAGCATATTTCACTGAGCAACTTTTTAGACAGTGAAATGTACAACCAGCTTGTGACTCAACTTTTGGCAGCTCAACGCCCTAAGGCGGCGAATGATAGCGATGTAGTTAAAGTATCCATCCTCGCTGCGAATGACGACAGCTTTGAAATTCAAAAACCGTCCGTTTTTCAAATCCAAAAAGAAAACATTCACTTAGGTTTGCATGCCGCCAATAAAGAAGAAGCCATTCGTTTCGCGGGCAATAAGTTAGTTGAGCTTGGCTACGCGGAGCCTGAATATGTTGATGCCATGTTTGAACGTGAGAAAATGGTCTCCACTTATCTTGGAGAATCGATTGCCGTTCCTCATGGTACCGTCGCCGCCAAAGACCGCGTGATTAAAACGGGTATTGTGATTTGCCAATATCCTGCTGGTGTGCAGTTTACGGACGACCAAGATGGCGTGGCGAAACTGGTTATCGGTATTGCTGCCAAAAATGATGAACATATTCAAGTTATTACCACCATTACCAACGCACTCGATGAGCCTGATGCTATCGAGAAGCTCACCTCAACGACAGACGTGAGCGATATCTTGGCCATCCTATCGGGTAACCAAGCAGCGTAACGCTTTTGCTCCTGAGGCAAAACGAGGTCGGCTGTTCCCCTATACTGCTGACCTCACCTCAATTGAAGTATTAAGCGCTCTTTTCTCTTTTAGATAAGTTTTTGGTAGGTAAGATTATGAAAAATGCAGTACATTTTGGCGCGGGTAACATTGGTCGTGGTTTTATTGGTAAATTATTGGCCGATGCAGATATTGAAGTGACTTTTGCCGATGTCAATGAACCTTTGGTCGATCAATTGAGTCATCGTCAAGAATACAAAGTAAAGGTAGTGGGTTCTGAGTGCAAAATTGATACTGTCACTCATGTCACTGCGGTGAATTCAGCCAGTGATGATGTGATTGATCGCATTGTAAAAACGTATTTGGTCACTACAGCTGTCGGCCCTGCAGTGCTTGATATCATTGCGAAAACGATCGCCAAAGGCATCACCAAAAGATTTGAAGTGGGTAATGAACAGCCACTCAATGTGATCGCTTGTGAAAACATGGTGCGCGGTACAACACACCTGAAAGGCGAAGTGTATAAACATCTAGACCCATCGTTGCATGCTAAAACCGATGAGTTAATTGGTTTTGTCGATTCCGCGGTGGATCGCATTGTGCCACCTGTCGAAGCCGCGAACGATGACCCATTGGCCGTGACGGTTGAAAGTTTCAGTGAATGGATTGTTGATGAACAGCAATTTAAAGGTGAGATTCCTAACATTGAAGGGATGGAAAAAACCAATAATCTGATGGCTTTTGTTGAGCGTAAACTCTTCACCTTAAATACTGGGCACTGCATTACCGCCTATTTGGGTTGTGTGAGTGGTCATAAGACAATTCGTGAAGCGATTGAAGATCCTGCAATTCGTCAGCAAGTGAAGCAAGCCATGCACGAAAGCGGTGAAGTACTCGTTCGTCGTTACGATTTTGACCGTGAATTGCACGCCGCTTATATCGAAAAAATATTGAGCCGCTTTGCCAACCCATATTTGGTGGATGAAGTGGATCGCGTTGGTCGTCAGCCAATACGAAAATTAGGCCCCAATGATAGATTAATCAAGCCATTACTCGGTACAATCGAGTACGGAGTTGACAACAAAACGCTATTGAAAGGGATTGCGGCGGCCCTTAAATATACCAACGATAGCGATCCTCAAGCGGTCGAGCTTCAAACATCATTGAACCAATATGGCGTATGTAAAACACTGGCCCATTACACAGGGTTAGATGAGCAGAGCGAGCAGGTTAAGCAAATTGAAGCGATCTACAAACAGCTTTAACCACATAAATACTTTGGAGGGCGCTAATGCCCTCCGTTTATAACAACAATTAGTACAGCGTATGGCCGATAGAATTAACGAAAGTGATATAATTGAACGACTGAATAGTGCCCATTCGGTGCGCGGATTCTTTATTACAACGGTTGAAGTGTTCAATGAGGCGATTGACGCATTAATGCAACGCATTTTTCGCAAAGATAACTTCGCTGTCCAATCAGTGGTTGGCCCTCTATTGCAAGATTCGGGACCACTCGGCAACTTGTCTGTCAGGCTAAAACTGCTGTTTGGCCTTGGGGTATTACCTGATGATGTTTACCACGATATTGAAGATATCATCAAACTGCGTAATCAACTTAACAGTGATGGTGCTGAATACGAGTTCACCGACCCGAAAATTTTGGTGCCGATAAAAAAGCTCCATTTGGTGGCCAAAATGGGCATGGTGCAGTTGGAAGTATTGGAACCGGATGGCGACATTGAACTGGATTTTTACCAGCTTCAACTGCAGCGTCAGCAACAAATCATCAAATCCGGGCTCTCATTGGCGATTGTCGAAATTTGCAATGAACTGAACAAAGAGAGCCCATTTTAGCCTCATCCCAGACAGGCAAGGATTGCCTTTTCACTGAGTTCTACACCTCCCTTTTTTATCTTCTTGTGTTAGCCTAGTCTTCATCTAACGAAAAGAGATTTGATGATGAAAATTGGCATTATTGGTCTAGGTGAATCGCACAAAAGGCGTATCTTCCGGTTATCACACAGCGCCCAGATTTAGCATTGGTATTTTGTACTCGTAATTTTGCTCTTGTTACGCAACTAGCGCCATGATTGACGATTGGATTGGCGTGATAAACAGCGGAAAGCTGGCTTCAGAAGTGGCGAAGCCAACTTGGCCTCACACCAGCTGGCAGAGGCGCTATGTCATTATATTGCGAAGCAAATTGGTTAAAGAAAAACCCTGTAGCAATGACAACAGGGTTTTGATTTTGATGAGTATAAGTGAAGAAAGGTTAGGCTTGAGCTTTTGCTAAATGGACTTCTTCTTCTTTCACGCCAGCTTGTGGATCATTAAAGCGAGCTTCATCTAACGCGCCTTCTGTTTTCGCCACAATAAGAGTCACACAGCTATCACCAGTAATATTGACTGCGGTACGGATCATATCTAGTAAGCGGTCAACACCCATAATCAAAGCAATACCTTCTAGTGGCAAGCCGACTTGGTTTAGCACCATCGCTAGCATGACAAGGCCAACTCCCGGAACGCCTGCTGTACCAACAGAAGCAAGTGTTGCCGTGAGGATAACCATCACGTAGTCACCCATAGTTAGATCAATATTGAATGCTTGGGCAATAAATGCCGTCGCAACGCCTTGCATGATCGCCGTGCCATCCATATTAACGGTCGCGCCTAGCGGAATGGTGAAAGAGGCTATCTTGTTATCAACCCCTAAGCGGTTTTTAGCCGTTTCCATGGTGACGGGTATAGTCGCATTGGAAGAGGCTGTAGAGAAAGCGAACATAATTGCATCTTCCATTTTACGGAAGAAGGTGATTGGACTTAAACCAGTAAAGCCTTTCAACATCAAACTATAGGTGACAAAACCGTGTAGCAGCAAGGTAACCGTCAGTACTACGAAGTATTCTGCGAGGTTCAAAATTGCACTTAAACCAAGGCTTGTGAACAGTTTCGCCATCAGGAAAAATACGCCGTATGGAGCAAGGTTCATCAACAAAGCGACCAGTTTCATAATCACTTCGTTCAAGTCATTAAAAACGCCCGCAATGCGCTCGCCCGGTTTACCCGCGGCACTGATGGCTATGCCAAATAGTACGGCAAAGACGATGACCTGCAGTGTTTTGCCTTCTGCCATCGCGCTGATTGGGTTGGTCGGGAACATATCAATAAACACTTGGCCCAAAGAAGGGGCTTGCGCAGATTGGAATGAGCTTGCTGCGGTTAAATCGGCACCTGAGCCGGGTTGGAATATTGTGCCCATTGTCAGTGCCAGTGTGATGGCAATCGCGGTGGTCGCGATGTAAAAGGCTAGGGTTTTACCGCCCATTCGGCCAAGCGTAGTGAGATCTTTCAGTGAGCTCGTACCACAAACGAGAGAAACAAACACGAGGGGTACAACTAACATTTTTAAGCTGGCGATAAAGATTTTTCCACCAACATCGAATAAGCCGTTAACGATATAGGCGTCAACAAATCCGTTTTCAGCAAATAGGACTCGAATGGCAAAGCCAGTCAAAATACCCGCTACCATACCTAAAATAACACGGCCGGTAAGCGACATCGGTTTTTTGGTATTCATTGTGAACACTCCTTTATTTTATGCACTTCGACATCATTTCAAAGCGTGCCGCAGGTTAGCAGGGCTGAGTGCAAATCAAAAAGTAAAATAATGTTAACGGTTAATTGCTGTGATCTTTATCACTTAAAACTGCCCATCTTTTACGTTTTAATAACCAATTTTTGGCTTTAAATTTTTATTTTTTGTCATTTGGCAGTATATGAGTTCTTTTTGTTAACAAGTGTCACTATTCTCATATAATGGTAATTCGCTAGTTTTTATTCAATTTTAAGCTCGTTTGGTTGCATATTTATCCATTAAGGTTGCTTTATATGAATAGGGTCTCAACGGCACTTTTGTGTAGCACAAAAAGGAATGGCATGCCATATAAATGGAGAAAGGAAGGAAAGTGATACTAAGTTGAATGTTATCGACTGAAAATCTTAACGTTTGAAGGAGGCTTCGCCTCCTTCGATAAAACAGTATGCCGGCCTTAGGCATAGATTATGCGAGTTTTTTATTTAACCAGTTATCAAGTGCCAATTTGCCAGCACCAGAGAAAACCAAGGATGCACTGGCCGCAAGCAGCGCAAGGCCAAACTCATAACCGTTATTAGCCATGAATAAGCCGTTACCTAAGTGCACAGAAGCGATAGCGACGATCATCGTAATAGAAAGAACTAAGGCGGCAGGGCGAGTTAGTAAGCCAAGTAAAATAAATAGGCCCCCAAAAAATTCACCACTACCCGCTAAAAATGCCATCAGCACACCTGGATTTAAGCCAATTGAAGCCATCCATTGACCTGTGCCTTCTAATCCATATCCTCCAAACCAGCCAAAGAGTTTCTGCGCACCGTGCGCCATAAAAATGATGCCAATTGGGAAACGAAGCGCAAGCGCAGAAAATCCAGAAGTTGATGTGGTTAGTTGTTTCAATAGTGCTTTCATTAAAGTGTCCTCAGATTCATTAAAAGGTAGTAGGTGCTCAGCGGCTTCCTAGCTGTTGGAGCCAGTGTAGAGTGATTCGTAACCTGAGATAACTGACCTTGTTTGATGGTTAAGTTCGAAAAATTTGAACAATATTTATCTAGCACTTTGCTTAGCGTTGGGAATGAAAGCGTTGTTCATTTTTTGGATATTATTTGCCAAATTGGGTGGCTTTGAATTGATTTAGCAAGCGATGGACGAAATAGGTCACCAATAATGTGGCGACAATGGCAAACAAAATACTGCTGACTCGGTACAGGGCACTGAAAACTAAATCATTGCCCGGCGTCAAATATTGACCAAACAAGATCCCTAAGGTAGTCAATGAGCCAAAGCCGACCCCTGAACCGCTGGATTCTTTTACATGCCAGTAGCTAAAGAGCATCGCACCTATCCACAGCAGCGGAATAACAAATAAAAGCTGACCTGACCAATCGTAGAGCAGCAGTTGGACCGCAATACCGAAAGTGACACCAAGCAGAGTACCCATCGCGCGTTTGCGTGCGTAGCCTAGCGCTCCGTTCCAATGCATCGGGAAAAGTAGCAACAAGGTTGTGGCTTGCGCGGACATTGAATCTTGCAGATCGAATATTTGAAACACAACGAAAGAGAGTGTGGCAATGGTTGCGCCCATGAGCGCTTCATGACGCATACGGTGTGACTCTTTGGCCACGCTTGCATGAGCGGGAGGTTGCCTTTTCTGTGCGCCGGGAATACAGAATGTCACCAGATAAGCGACCATTACCGAAAGCAAATTCGCGATAAAGTTGCTGGTAATCAGATCGTTAAGATCAGTTGTGGGGTAGCTTGCAAAGTGCAGCATGATGCTCAAGCTCAATACGCTGTTCGCTCCAAATAAGAATAAGCTGCCTTTCGACATACAAGCAAATTTGTAGAGAAACAGTACAAAAGCGATCATCGTCATCAGTGCCGGATGAGCGCCAAACAGCCCCCCGAGAATGGCTACTTCTAAGCCACAAACGACGGCGGAAGCGAGCAGTTGCTTTGCGGCGTGCGCATTCATGACGGGCACCATGCCCAGTAACAGCATCGGTGTTACGGTAAAAAATACCCCGTAGTTCCAACCCAGTAGTTTACAAAAGGTAAAACCAAGCGTCGCACCTGTTGCTATTCTGACGCATTGGCGAAAGTCATTTTCAGATAATGGATGATCCCAAAGTCGCATTTTTTACTCCGCTTAATAGACGTAGTGCAGAGTGCTCAGAAACTGAATTTGCATTTTTGCCAGCCAAGCAAACGGGCCACTTTCTGGTAGCAACTGTACCGTCGCACGAGCACCGGAAGGCAATGTTGACATCGTTTCATCGAGCGAAAGGTGCACACGCATGCGTTGTGCATCACGCACCCAGCGATTAGATTCTGTTGGAGTGGCTAAACGCCCATTCGCATCAAACTGACCAGTACTTACCCCAGCATCCAGGCTACGAATACGCGCGGTAAAGACTTCGCCGGGTTTGCTATCAAAAGCAACTAGGGCGCGGCTATTGTCTGGGAAATGGCGTAAGCTTTTTTCTCTAAAATCAGCAATCACGTCTACATCCGTCGCTACCAACGCAACTAACGGCGTACCTGCTGCGGCGTAGGTGCCCGTTTCAAGCTGTAAGTTGGTAATGACGCCATCTTGCTCAGCTAGCGTTTGTGTGTAGGCAAGGTTTAGCTTGGCCTGCGCCAATTGGTTCAAAGCGGCGCGGATGCTGACGTTACTTTCGTCACTATTACCTCGACTAACGTGCAATTCTTGCAGGTGAGCTTGCGCTGCAACCAAATTGGCTTTCGCGGCGGTAGCGCCACTTTGTGCATCGTCTTTAAGTTGTTGAGAAGTCCCATTGCGTGCAAACAGAGTGTTTAATCGGTTAGCTTCGCGCAACTTTTGAGCGGCAACGATACGGCTTGCCGTAACATTAGCTTCTGCCGCAGCAATCGATGCATCCAATTGAGCGTTACCTTGTACCGCACGTTCATAATTGAGTTGGGCCTGCTCTACCGCCAGTTGATAGGGTTGTGGGTCGATGGTGAAAAGTACTTCACCCTTGTGTACGGTTTGATTATTAGTGACAAAAACATCACTGATTTGACCATTAACTCGGGGAGATATTTTGGTCACAGTCCGCGTTGCCATAGCTTGCGGTGTTAAAGGCATAGCCAAATCGGCCACCAAAAAATAGGCAAAGAGCGCCACAAAAGCGACGATGGAATATTTGATCCAAAGTGCAAATTTTTGATCAGGTGTCATAAGTAATTATTGTTCCTTTGAAGGTGTTGCTATCGGTTTGCTGAGCGTATCTAGAGCGTTGTGTGAGATTTGTTCGAGCGTAAGAGTCAGTTGGTGCAATTGTTGATCGTCAATATTACCCAGTAAGTTTTGGCGAACTTGCAAAATACGGGTTTCCATCTGCTTGATAAGAGCACGCCCGTTACTCGTCAAACTGACGATTCGAGCGCGCTTATCGTTGTGACAGCAGTGACGTTCGATCAGCGATTGTTCTTCGAGCTGCTTTAAAGTTCGCATCAAAGAAGCCAGTTCTATTTCTAACGCTTCGGCTAAGGTTTTTTGACTGACGTTGTCACCGAGACGCTGTAATTTCCACAATGCGGTCCAACGAGGATGGGTAAGGCCCAAGGGTGAGAGTTCTCGGTCCGCCACCATTTTCCATAAGCGTGAGAGACGAGCAAACTGCTCAGCGAGTGATAATTCTTTCAGGGTGTGCGTATTTTCAATCATAACGAGTCACATATTACTTAGCGTGCTAAGTAATATAATTTAGTTAGCGCGCTAAGTAAATAGCTAATGACGAAGGCTGACATTTTCATACAAACTCAGGACAGCTCCCCTCAATGAAACACTGTACATTATTTTCAATGAGCGACTCCCCAATGTTTGAGGCTGTCCTAGCTGCTGAAATTCTGGTCCATACTATGATAATTGAAAATAAACTCGACTACCTGTTTAGCCTGTCTGAACTCTCCGAAACGATTTACCCCAATACCAAAGGCTGGTCTAAAATCAGGAAGAATATCCGTTTTTGTTTATGGGGCGTGACCAATGCCTATGCTCTAAAAAGTATGCTGAGGCTGTTTTCGTGCTCCGAGTTAGCGGAGGTATTGAAGCAATGCCCACAGTTTTTGGAAAAACCATTAAAACCTTATCTCTGCGTCAATTGGTCTGCCAAAGAGCGGGTGTGACCGATCGTAATCAAATCATTAAAGATTTGACGCGCACGACTCACGGCTTAAGAACTAAAGCACTGATGGTTGAAATGATCATGACGCTAGCGCGTATCTTAGGGGTTGAAAACCTGTATGCGATTTCTAACCGCGGCCATATGTATCAAGCGTTGCGTTATATTGGCTCAAAGCGCAAATCAGTAAGCTTTGATTACGATGAACTGTGGACAGAGTACGAAGCAGAGAAAATGAGCAAATATTTGTACCGTTTGCCAACCACGCCAAACCGTAAAGGTGTTGAGACGCTAAATCGCAATAAACGCCGTCTATATACTAAACGTTATGAGTGGTTAGCCGAGGTGGAAACAGCCATGTTGGGCCGTATTGAACAGTTGAAACTTATGCCAAAGCATTTCGTGGTTTGATGGATCCACAAAATTAGAGGCTGATGTTATGGTTCAAAACGTGACCAGTAAGCTGGCGAACTACAGCTCTTCAATATGGTGTAGATAGTATTGAGCTTGATCTAAGATTGCTTGTTGAGTGGCGTTTTCAGTGTTATCCCAATTTTTATAAATCATGCCTATCCTTGGATTTTTGGCTAACCGTTCACGATGAGTGAGCATGAACTGCCAATATAAACTATTAAATGGACATGAATTTAGACCACTACGGCTCTTTACTTGGTAGTGACAATCTTTGCAGTAATCACTCATTTTATTGATGTAAGAGCCGCTTGCGGCATAAGGCTTGGTGGCAACAATTCCCCCATCAGCAAACAGAGCCATACCTCGGGTATTGGGCATTTCTACCCATTGCAATGCATCAATGTAAATACCTAAGTACCAGCCGTCCACCTCATCCGGCTTGCAACCGGATAGGAGTGCAAAATTACCCGTGATCATCAAACGTTGGATATGGTGTGCGTAGGAAAACTCCAATGATTGAGTTACGGCTTGTTTAACACAATGCATACGAGTATCCCCTGTCCAATAATAGTGAGGAAGAGGTCGTTGAGCGTCAAGGGCATTGTGCTTGGCGTATTGGGGCATGTTCGCCCAATAAATGCCTCGAATGTACTCACGCCAGCCCAAAATTTGCCTAATGAATCCTTCGATTTGTGCTAAATCCATCGTATTGTCATTCTCAAATCGCATCAGTGCACTTTGAATGACTTCTGCAGGCGATAGTAGTTTGCAGTTGAGTGCAAAAGAGAGCCGGCTATGGTAAAGGCTCCAACGATGTGGGCTCTTTGCCGTCATTGCATCTTGAAAGCGACCAAACAGCGGCAAGCCGTACTGACAAAAGTGGGCCAGTAATGACAGCGCTTGTGAGCGGTTAATCGGCCATAACAATGAAGGAGTATACAGGCCGAAAACGTGAATATTATGATGCTGTAAACGGTTATAAACTGCACTGACATCGTTTTGAAAGCTAAGTGGTTTGGGTAGGTTTTCTATGTCTTGCACGCTGAGCTTATTGCGATTTTGGTGATCAAAATTCCAACGCCCACCCAAAGGCGTTTGATGATCATCTTGCAGAAGAATACCGAATCGCTTACGCATTTTGCGATAAAACGGCTCCATAATAGTGGTTTTATTGGTGTTAAAATGCTGAGTGATCTCGTCAAAAGGCAATAAAAAGTGTTCAGTATCAAAACAAGTCACTTGTGCATGAGAGAGGTTTAACTCCTGCAACTGTTGCCAAACTCGGTATTCATCAGGTCGCTGATAGTGAAAGTATTCTGCGTTGATCTGATGACACAGATCACTAATCAATGGTGGTAGCTGAAAATAATCGGCAGTTTCATCAAGGGTCAAGTAGAGAACCTGGTGTCCCTCACTTTGCAATAATTCGGCAAAAGCTTCCATCGCGGCAAAAAAGGCGCAGATTTTTTGAATGTGATGTTTTACATAACCTGTTTCTTGTTTAAGTTCAGCTACCACGTACAGTATGGAATCATCCGTTTTGTTAAACCAAGAGTGCTTGATATTGAGCTGATCGCCTAGGATCAAGCGTAAGGTTTTGTACGTTTGCATGCTGTATACCGTTAAGATTGGTTATCGAACATCTTCTACGTTCCAATCAAAAAATCGATCATTGCTGCCGAATAACAAGCGCTGTCTTTCTGTTGCGCTTTGAGAGCCAATTAAGAACAAACAGAGCGATAACGTGAATGTGAGTAGGCTAACATCAATTGAGCGGCTTTATTGTCGAAGGATGAATGAGCATTTCCTCTAAACCGCCGCCGTTATGTACTTGAGTGAACCCTTGCTCGAGTAAATAGGCCATAGCTTGGCCTGAACGATTGCCGCTGCGGCAGTAAACCACAATCGGTTGTTGTTTATCGATGTGAGAAAAAGCACGGCTAACAGTATCAAGTGGGTAGTTTAACGCACCTTCAATATGGCCAGCTGCGAATTCTGCTGCGGTTCGAACATCGACTAAAAGCGCGCCATTTTCAATCCATTGCCATGCTATCGTTGAGCGCTCCGATGCCAATGCATCGGAGGTATTTGAGATCAGGCCTACGCACAATAACGCTTTGGTCATCAGTGACTTTACCATGTTAGTTTCCTTCTTTTGGCTTAAAAATGAGCCTTCAAATGTGAATGGCGTTAGTCAAGGGATTTCTTAAATCTCAAAGACGCGACGATAATCCCACCAACGGTAAAGCTCAACATCCATAACGCATTTCGCCATAGATCCATGAGGTTAGCACCGTGCAACACAATCCCGCGGATCATGCGCATAAAGTGGGTCGTGGGCGAGAGAGTCTGTTAACTTATTGTCTTCATACTAGAAGTTTACCGCCAGCGCCTCAAGCGGCAAAATTAATCAAAAGTAGAGGATGTGATTAGCCCCACTTTAATATCGGCCATTGTTGGGGCTGAGCGTAGTGGATGAGGCGCGTGCATGGGTTGACCAAATAGGTGAAATCGGCATGTAGACACAAAGGTAAATCATTGATCGAGTCAGTGAAAAAATGCACTTGACCCACGTATTGTGGGCGCTCAGCTAGCCATTCATGTAAGCGAGTGACTTTTCCTTCTCGATAACTGGGCGTTCCCAAAATATGCGTGGTGTAATGGTTGTTTTCTATAACCATATCGATACCCATCGCCTCTGCAACGCCGATTTTACGGGCGACAGCTTTAACCAAAAAACTGACCGACGCCGAAATAATGAGCATTTGGATACGCTCGTCCGTTAACTGTTTAATGAGTGCTTTGGCTTGAGGAAATAGCCTAGGTACGATGCGTGTAGCGACACAATCGTCTGCCAAGCGCTGGACTTGCTCTGTGGGCAGGGTGAGCAACGGTTGCATCGCAAAATCGAGGTAATCTTCCATGTCCATTTCACCGCTGGCATAGCGTGACATGATCAGCCTATCTTGCGCGACAAAATCCGGGTCGCTCGCTATGCCCTTATCGGCCAAATATTCGCTCCAAATCATTGCGCAGTCGCCGTCAATCAATGTGTCGTCCATATCAAAAACGTATAGAGGTGTTGGCATCTATTTAGGCTCTCACAGGTTGTATTTCGTTAAGGTTAAACAGTAATTCTAGCTGACTGCCAGTGGCAAATAATCGCTCTGACGAACGATTGAGTAAATCGACCGTGAGCTCGCAGCCTCGCACATCCACATGGTAGCGAATCACGTTACCCAGTAATTGGTGATGCTTGATGGTGCCATGTTGCGGCGCAGAAACATGGGCACCATAGCTCCGCCCAGCTTCCTTGACGTAGATGGATTCGGGACGAATAGCCACTTTCCAAGCCGTGTCTATATTAAACAACTGCTTGGCGGTGGCCGCCTCTACTAAATTGTAATGGCCCATAAAACCGGCCACAAACTCATTGGCTGGCTGAGTATAAATGCTTTCTGGGGAGCCTTGCTGAACGATTTCACCTTGGTGCATTAAAAAAATACGATCAGAGAGAATCATCGCCTCTTCTTGATCATGGGTTACAAATACGGTGGTGAGATTGAGCTCTTTTTGAATATCACGGATCTGCTGGCGCAAGTGTTTGCGAATTTTGGCATCCAGTGCTGAAAGGGGCTCATCAAGTAGCAAAATACGCGGTTTGACCACTAAGGCGCGAGCTAAAGCGACGCGTTGGCGCTGCCCACCCGAGAGCTGGTTGGGATAGTGTTTTTCTTTCCCTATCAGCGAAACCAGTTCGACCACTTTTTGCACTTCACGCTTGATGTAAGCCCTGTCTTGCCCTTGCATTTTGAGGCCAAAGGCGATGTTTTCAGCCACCGTCATATTCGGAAACAGAGCGTAGGATTGAAACACCATGCCAATGCCACGTTGCTGTGGTGTTTGGTTAGTGATGTTTTCACCGTTGACCCAAATTTCGCCGTCATCGACGGGATTTAAGCCAGCCAAACTGCGCAATAAGGTCGATTTTCCGCAGCCGCTCGGGCCAAGTAGCGTGACAAATTCCCCTTGCTCAATGGAAAATTCAATCCCTTCAAAAACGGTATTGTTGCCAAAACGTTTGGTGAGGTTGGCGACGTGGACGTAATCAGAGCGAGAGGTTGTGTGGGTCGTGGCATTCATTGAGTGGATCCTCGGCTAAAACGACTGGCGAGCCAAGTCAGTAAAAAGATAAATAGGAAGTAAGTCATCACTAACGCGGAGGTGAAGTGACCACTAGTCTGACGCATGTTGTAGAGATAAATCTGCAAGGTTTCATAGCGCGTGCCGACCAAAATGTTCGCAAATACAAACTCGCCAAGTAGAAAAGAGAAGGATAGAAACAGCGAAGCCATCAACCCTTTTCTAATGTTTGGCAGTACGATCAGTAAAAAAGCACGGCTGGTGCTTGCGCCGAGCAGGTGCGCGGCATCCATGAGATCGTGTAGATGGATCGCCTCAAAACTGTTGGCAATTGCACGGTACATAAACGGCAGCGCAATGGTGAAATAAGTGCCAATCAAAATCCAAGGTGTACCCACAATTGGAAATTGGCTATCGGCGTACAGTTGCAGTAATCCAACTGAAGAGACCACAGGCGGCACTGCAAAAGGGATTAAAATCAGCAGGTTCATCACTTTATCGAGACGAGGGAAATAGTAAAACACCACGAAGATCGCCGGAATAATCAAAACTGCGCTGAGTGTCAGAGAAGCGATGCCAATCAGCAATGAGCGGCCAAATGCATCGAGAAAGCGAGGGTCGGTCAGCAGTTTGAGATACCAGTCAAAGGTGAAGCCATCGGGTAAAATCGTTGCGCCCCAGCGTGAAGAAAAGGAATAAACCAAGGTGGCTAAAATGGGCAGCAACATCACTCCCACGATGGAATAGACCACACTTTTATGAAAGGTGATTTTATCAAGGGTAGGATTAGCGTTTTGCATGGGTGTTCCTTGCGCTATAGCTTTTCGCAATTAGCCACTGATTGATCACAGTAATGAAGGCTAAAATTAGCATCAATACCACGGAAATGGCGGCGGCCAAATTGGGCTCTAAGAACAGATCTCCCGCCACTAAACTGGCAATGCGTACCGTAATGACGTTGTAGTTGCCGGATGTGAGTGCGTAGACGCTGGCATACGCGCCCATCGCATTGGCGATCAGGATAATCAAGGTGCCGAGTAGGGCTGGTGAAAGCACGGGCAAGGCGATTTTCTGCCAATATTGCCATCCGTTGGCGCCCAGAGTAGACGCCGCCGCTTGCCAGTCATCACTGAGCGCATCAAATGCAGGATAGAGCAGCAGCACGCCAAGAGGGATCTGAAAGTAGATATACATCGCCAGCAGCCCCCATTTGCCATACAGGTTGAACTCTTCAATCAAACCGTATTGCTTTAGCAGCAAAGTCAGTGCGCCGTTGACCCCAAGAATAATAATGAAAGCGAATGCCAAAGGGACGCCAGCAAAATTACTGCTCATATTGGTAAAGGCGATCACACCATCGCGCAGCTTGCCATCGACTCGGCGTAAGGAGGCGACCAACATTGCCGCAATCGTAAGGCCCGCGACGCTGGACCATATGGCGAGCCACAAACTGTTGCCCAACCCTTGCAAAATAAAGGATGAGCTGAAGATTTCGCGATAATGGTCTAGTGACCATTGATCGTCAGAGATAAAGCTGTTGAACAGAACCCACAGCATGGGGGCGAGCTGAAATAAGTAGAAAAACAGCGCAAAAGGAGCAAGCCATAACGCAGGTTTGAGTTTGCGTGCCCAGTGTGTTGATTGGCTCAGCACGGCGCTAGGCTTGCTAATAACTTGGCTACTGATCATGCTAAGCACTCCGCAGAAAAGGGCTTATTGTGATCAAGATTAAGCAGTTGGCAGCACAGGCCGCAGAGCTCAGTTTGTTTGATCTCACAAGCTTGGTGCGAAAATTGATCGCCCAATACAAACAGCGGAACGTTGCGCTCTTCGGTTAATATTCCGCCGTGTGACTTGTCATTGTTCATACCGTGATCGCTGGTCACCATCACTTGGTAGCCATCGTTTAGCCAGCTTTCTAAAAAGTGAGATAACAGCGCATCGGCCATGCGTGCACTATTACGATACTGTCCTGAATCAAGACCAAACTTATGCCCAGCATTATCGATATTCATTGGATGGATCAATAAAAAATCAGGCTGATGAGTTCGCCTTAAGTGTTCGGCGTCTAAAAACAGTGCTTCATCGGGATAGTGATCCCAGTGATAAAAACAGCCATGCTGAATATTGAGTGTTTTATCACAGGTAAAACGATCGCGCGTTGCATCAAAAGGCGCGCGGTTATAGAGCTCGCTGACCCAATGATACGCCGCTGCGGCTGTTGTCAGCCCTTGCTCTTTTGCCAAACTGAAGATGGATTGATGATGTGAAAGGCGCACAATGTGGTTATGAACAATACCGCTTTCGACAGGCTTTACGCCAGTGAGTAGACATTCATACAAAGGACGCGATAACGAAGGCAATTCACATTGTAGAGAGTATAAGGTTGCTCTTTGCTGCTCAATTAAGCCGTTTAAGTAGCCCATGCAATCACGGGCTACGGAATAATTGAGTCCATCAAGAACAACAAGGATCACCTTATTGTTCATGGTTACCTCTTACTGCTGGTGGATAATGACATTTTCTTGCCATTGACGTGGCAATTGGCGAGCTGATTTTTCCCAAGCATTAAAGTCGCTAATTGGGCTCACGTTCTGGTATTGATCGTTAGCAATCAATTTGCTTTGTACCGCAGCAGGCAGTGCAACGTTGCTGCGGATCGGGCGAGCATAGCCTTGTGCAAGGTTGATCTGGCCTTGATCGCTAAAGATGTATTCACGTGCTAGCTTGGCCGCGTTTGGGTTTTTGGCGTATTTATTGATGATGGTGGTGTAGCCGGAAATCACAGAACCATCTTGCGGAATGTTAACGCTAAAGCGGTTACGGTCAATTTGGTCACGGTAACTTAGGGCGTTGAAATCCCACAATACGGCCACTTCAACTTCACCTTTTTCGAGGTTAGCGATACTTGGGTCTGTAAATGATAAGCGACCTTGCTTGGCGAGTTTGGCAAAAAATTCGATTGCCGGATCGAGGTTCTTTTCACTGCCACCATGAGCAAAAGCAGCGGCTAGTACGGCATTATTTGCTTGCGCGGCAACACCGACATTACCAATACTGATTTTGTAATCGCCTTTGAGCAAATCGTTCCACGTTTTTGGCGCATTCTTGACTAGATTATTGTTCGAGATAAATGAAATGGTGCCCGTATAAGCCAGAGCCCAGTGGCCATCTTTATCTTTGGCCCAGTCTGGGATCTCATTCCAAGTGCTCGGTTTGTACGCTTGAGTTACGCCTTTTTTCACCGCCACGCGAGCAAATGCAAAGCCAACATCACCGATATCGGCGGTCGCATTTTTCTTTTCGGCTTCAAACTTGGCAATTTCTTGCGCTGAGCTCATATCCGTATCTTGGTGTTTTAGGCCATAAATCTTACCTAAATCGCTCCACGTGTCTTGCCAGTTAGCCCAACTGCCGGGCATACCAACACTGTACACTTGGCCTTCTTGTTTCGCTGCGTTGATCAAAGATTGTAAATCAGCCTCTTTAGCAAAAGCCGAAGTTGAAAGAGTCAGCGCAAGTGCTGTGGCAGTCGTTGCGCGGGTAAATAAGGTTTTCATTGTCGCTATCCTTCTGGACTAGGTCAGTAAGTTCGATTTTTATCCTAGGGAAGAACTGTGACGTTTTCGGTGTAGTTATTTGACATTTTTGATGATTTTCTATTGCACTTTTATTTCAAATTCAATCAATTAGTCTGTCATAAATCTGTTATCTGCCTTAAGTAGTCTAAAAGACGTTTATTCACTCTGTATACTATTGGACTAGGTCACACATGAGATTTCGCAGCCCTTTGCCAGTGGCAAATGCTCCTTTAGAAAAGACCCAACTTGGCAATATTAAAAACACCCTTCGTGAGCAAATTTGTAGTGGAATGCTTGATGACAGGCAAAAACTGCCGTCTGAACGTGAATTGAGTGAATTGTTTAATACAACCCGCATTACAATTAAAGACGCTTTGGTTTCACTGGAAACGGAAGGGTTGATTTACCGAGAAGAGCGGCGTGGCTGGTTTGTCTCTCCGGCGCGAATTCATTATAACCCGCTATCGCGTTGCCACTTCCACCAGATGATCCGCGAGCAGCACCGAATCGCTGAAACTAAGCTAGTTGCGGTACGCAGCGTGATGGCTTCTCGTGAGTATGCAAGAGCGATGGATATTGACCGAATTACGCCCATTCATATTATTGAACGGTTGCGTTCGATTGACGGGCGAGCGGTACTGTTTGTCGAAAACTGCCTGATTGCGCAGTGGTTTCCAAAGATATTAGAGGAAAATTTAACCGCTTCGTTAACGCATCTCTATCAGCAAAAATACGGTTACATCACTACGCGTTCTCGTTTTGAGGTGATTCCTACGGCTGCGCCTCTTCATGTGGCAAAAGCGCTTAACTTGGCTGCTGGCCAATCTGTAATGAAAATTTGTCGAGTTAATTACAAACAAGATGGCGAGATCATGGATTGCGAATTTGAGTACTGGCGGCCAGATTCAGTACTGATCCGTATCGACAGTTGTGATGGAGAATGAATAGCTTTAGACTCGGCGCAACCTTTTTCACCCTGCTAGTCGTTTATGAATTTTTCTAAGCTTAACTTAAGCGTCCCTTTGATGGCTGCGCTGCCTGCGTCGCGACACACGGCGACCAAAATCCAACAATTGGCTATTCCAGCCGTACTTTCTGGGCAAGATGTGCTTGCCTTCGCGCAGACGGGCAGTGGTAAAACGTTAGCTTATGGCTTGCCTTTACTGCAACAAATTGAAATTAATACTCTTGAAATTCAATTGGTTGTTATTGTTCCTACCCGTGAATTAGCACAACAAGTCAGCCAAGAGCTGAGTGCTGTGGCAAGCAAAATGGGCATTAGCTTATGCACTTTATGCGGGGGAGTGGCCCAAGAAGAGCAGCTTGCGCAGTTGGCCAAATTACCGCATTTAATCGTCGCGACACCGGGCCGCTTGCTTGATTTACTCATACAGCAACTGATCTCATTGGAGTCGATGCACTGTGTGGTGTTAGATGAAGCTGACCGACTGTTAGAGATGGGGTTTTGGCCGGATGTACAACGCCTGCTCAGTTTTATGCCCCAAACCAAACAAACGTTGCTGTTTTCCGCCACACTCGCCGCCGATCTCGAACAGATGGCATTGGCCGTGTTAAGTAACCCGGTAAAGATAGAGGCGAATCAAGCCAATCAAGTGGTGGAAGAAATTGAAGAGCAGCTCTACCTCGTGAATAAGGGCAGTAAAGCACAAGCATTAATTGCTCTGATTAAGCAGCGGGCTGGGCAGCAAGTATTAGTGTTCATTAGCGCTCGTGATAGTGCTGACGCGGTCGCGAAAAAATTACTCAAAGCGGGTATTCGTGCGGCGGCTTTGCATGGTGAAAAAGATCAAGTCATTCGCGAGCAAACGTTAGCCGATTTCAAAGCGAATCAAGTGGATGTACTGGTGGCCACCGATTTACTGGCGCGTGGTATTCACATTGACGCGCTGCCAGTGGTGATCAATTTTGATTTACCGCCTAGTGCGCCAGTTTATATTCACCGCGTTGGCCGCACAGCGCGTGCTGGTCAAGGTGGTGTGGCGATTTCGCTGGTCTGCCATGGTGAAAGCCAAGCGCTGGAGGCTATCCGCAGCTTAACGCAGCGCGCTTTACCGCTGCAGGCATTGAGCGATTTTCCAGTGACAGACCAACCGACCAGCGGTGAACCGAAGCGCAAACCGCGCGATAAGCAAGCTAACCGCCGCAGTGCTCAAAAACGCAGCGTGAAGCAGTTTCAACAGAAAACAAGCCATTAAGCAAAAAAATGGGGGTAAGTGGCCTTGCGATTGTCGTTAATGGCTTTCGTAATACACTAGAACAGCACTGTGGTGAAGCTAATCGTATCAAGAAAAGGCTGCGTAAGTCAGTTTATGTCAAGAAACCTCATCATACGTTTTCGAAGGCTTTACCCTGCTTGACGGATTCTTTACAAAACCATTGATAGTATGGGTACCTCTCAGTAAGACAACATAGATTAATTTTAGAAATTAACTACAGCTTTCGAAATCAAAAAGGAAAAACCATGAAAAATATTATCCTTGGAATTACAGCTCTTTCTCTCAGCGCTGGTGCGTTTGCAGCTATCGATACTAATCACAAAGAGCGCTCGCTAAATGTGGGTGTCTACACTAGCCAAGAGCAAGCTTACACCGCAGGATTTGATAAAATCGAGCAGCTACAGGTGCTGCCCGCTAACAAATTAGCAAATGAATTGTCGGTTTGGGAAGGCAGTGTTTTACCTAGAAGTTTAAAGATTAATGATACTGAAGTTATGGTTCAATCTTTTGCCAAGAAACCCGGTGTTGTTGAATACCGCTCGATTGTTAAGGTTGACTATCAATACCAGACAACGGAAAAAAGAAGCCGTGATTAATACCATGACGTGATCAGATGGCAATGGAGTGCCATTATTTTTCATCTATAAAATAACTCACTTATATACCAATCGTAGTTATAAGCCATAACCATACTCTCATTGCCGAACGAAATAGCAGGGTTCGTTCACACCTATCACGTTACTTTATCAGTCACCTCCAATCAGTGAGGATATAAAAACCGATCAATTACTGTTTTTCAGGGCTGTTAAAACGTGATGTAGCGAGGGGACCACTTGGTGTCCAAGCGCCAAAACCTCTTCACTGGGTTCGACGAGATCAGGAATTTGGTAGGTGATCATATTCGCACTCACGGCGGATCGCACGCCGTTATTAGAATCTTCAAAGGCTAGACATTGGCTCGGTTCAGCGCCAAGACGTTGCGCAGCGAGTAGATAAATCTCAGGATCGGGCTTGCCATGTGTCACTTCACAACCGGTTGTGAATGAATCAAAGTATTGATCAAGGCCTGAAAGATGCAGCTTAATTTGTGCCACGTCTTTTTGGGTTGATGTTGCGACAGCAGTAGGAATACGATTAGTTTTTAACCATTGTAATAATTCGATAACCCCTTCTTTCACTGGGATCGCTTGATGTTTCACCACGGCATCGTAACGTTTACGCCACTCCGTATGCAATACCGGATAGTCCAATTCTGGCCCGTAGCCTGCGCGCAGTGCTTGTTCAATGCCTGCCGCATTGCAACCAATAGCCGAGAGATAAACCTCTTTTAAAAATGGGACGCCAACCGCGTCGCAAGCTTGTTCGAATATCGTAAGACAGACACGTTCGGTGTCGAGTAACAGTCCATCCATATCAAAAATGGCAGCTTGAAATTTCATAAGTACAACTTTAGGCGAGTGAAATGGAGTGGGTTATTTTCACATAAGTCGACCTATGGAGGCGATCTTTTTCCTGCACTTTTTCTTTTTCTCATACTTCAATAAAATCAGCCAATTATAAGCGCTAGTTTATTAGCAATGAGTTATGCTTAGATAAAGCGTGTCGTGACAATGTAGTAAGGAGGGAAGCGACTTGAATAGTGCATTTGTACAGCAGTGGATGCCGGGTTTACACCAACTTAAAGGCTACGAAACTCGCTGGTTAATGGATGATATGCGTGCGGCACTCTCTGTGGTGGCGGTTGCACTACCCGTCGCGATTGCGTACGCGCAGCTTACCGGAGTCAGCGCGATTGTCGGTTTATATTCTTGTGTATTACCCATGTTGGTGTACGCAATTTTTGGCACGTCTAGGCAGTTGATATTAGGGCCAGACGCGGCAACTTGCGCGGTGATTGCGGCAGTGGTTACCCCACTGGCGATGGGCGATCCTCTCAAACACTGGCAGTTGGTCATGACAATGACGGCGATGACGGGGATGTGGTGCTTGCTGGCGAGTCGTTTTAAACTCGGTATTTTGGCTGATTTTCTCTCTCGCCCTATTTTACTTGGGCTATTAAACGGCGTTGCTTTAACCATCATTGTGGGCCAATTTGCCAAGGTATTTGGCTTGAAATATGAGCAACGATATCTACTTGAACGTATCATAGAAGCGCCATCTCTACTGATTGACCTACACTGGCAAACCTTATTTATTAGTATGCTGACAACAATCGTTTATTTTCTGTGTAAGCGTGTCAGACCCAATTGGCCAGCAGCAATGTTGGCTATTATTGTAGCCGCTTGTTGGGTGTGGTTTGTGGGGGCTGAGAATCTTGGTATTAAAGTGGTTGGTATTATTCAAGGTGGATTACCTGTCTTTCAAACGCCTCAATTTGATTTAGGAGTGAGTCGTGAATTAGTCATGCCTGCTCTGAACTTAGCGATGGTGAGCTTTGTTAGTATGATGCTTACTGCGCGCAGTTTTGCAGCAAAAAATGGCTACGATATTGATGCCGATAAAGAGTTTCGTGCGCTTGGATTCGCCAATATTGCCTCTGCATTTTCACAAGGCTTTGCCATCAGTGGAGCGGATTCACGCACAGCGGTGAATGACGCTAATGGTGGAAAATCGCAATTAGTTTCGATTATTGCAGCGATTGTGATCGGCTTTGTCGCGATAGTGGCATATCAGCCACTGCAATACATTCCGATTGCTGCATTAGGGGTGGTGTTGATTATCGCGTCTATCTCGTTGTTGGATCTGAAAGGGATTTGGAGTTTACACAAGCGTGATAAAGACGCCTTTTATTTGGCAAGCTTAACCTTCATCGCCGTATTGGTTATTGGCGTTATCCCCGGCATCACTCTTGCGGTATTACTGGGTCTGTTTCAGTTCTTACGCACCGTGATGCGGCCAAGTGATCAAACATTAGGTCTGGATGATAAAGGAACGATTCGCACGATTGATACGTCAGCGAAGGCGAAACCAATACCGGGTTTGGTGATTTATCGTTTCAACTCTCCGCTGACTTATTTCAATGCGCCTTACTTTAAACGTCGAATTTTATTTCACACTGAATCGGCGGGCTTAAGTGTAGGGTGCGTAATTATTGATGCAGTGTCGAGTTTTACTCATTTAGACTTAAGCGTCATGGCGATGTTATCGGACGTGCAAAGCATTCTGAAAAAACGTGGTATTCGCTTAGTGTTGGCGGGGCGTAAGCGTAGCCTGAAAAAATGGTGCAAAATTGCCGGGATTTCAACTGGGGATGGTGGCATTGTCATCCGTGCAGACATGTATTTAGCCATTAAGCTGAGTGGATGTTACCAACACGCTGTAGAAGAAGGACAAGTTCCGCCAGTACAAAAAGAGCCGCAAAAGGATATTGAAGGTGAAATTGCGGCTACTATTTAAAATGAGGTTAGCTCTCGTTAATAATATTGATTCTCGTTAATAAAAGATAAAGAGCTCTTGAGTATCGAAAAGATGTAAGAAATCCCATTCAATCATGATGCTTTCCTTTTTACGTGATGAGAGCGAGTGTTCGGCCTTTTGTTAAACGGTTGGTGCCTGTTTGGATAAGCATAGGTGAGCGTTATGCATTAGGCAAAATGGTAAGGGTTATTAATCTAATAGGTAGCCTATGGGTATGGTGGTTTTCGACGCTAGGCGTAGAGTGTCGGCAGGTAAATAGTTCGCTGTACTTGAGCGGCCAGTTTTTGATGAAATTGCAGCATTGCACCTTCACTGCATGGCTGCCAAGTTAAGGCCTTGCCGACCACACCGTGATGTTGGAAGGCGCTTAGCCGAATGTTGACGTTCGCAGGCAACTGGTTAATCAGATGCGCTACTTCGGTAATTTCAGTCTCTAAATCACTTTTGTCCGGTATATGCAGCAATCGCACTTCGTGCAGTCTATTCAGTGTAGCGAGGTGGAAAATAGTGCGTATCACTCTATGGTTACTGCGTCCGGTTAGCCACCGATGCGTCTCCTCTTGCCAAGCTTTTAAATCGATCATCGCGCCATCCAAATAGGGCGAGATTTTGTCCCATCCCGATTCTGATAGTGAGCCATTACTATCAATAAAACAGCTGAGATGTTTCAATTCTTCATCGTGTTTGATGGCTTTGAAAAGAGCGATGATAAACGGAAGTTGTAGGGTTGCTTCCCCCCCTGAAATGGTAATACCGGCTAAGAAATAATGATTTCGGCGGATAAGTTCCACAAGTTGTTCAACACTGTAGTGATGAATTTTGGGGTTTGATTGGTGTATGCAGTGCTCAATGCAGCGATCGCAGTGAGTGCATTTCTCCGCTAGCCATTCGACTTGCTGGTCAGCATTGAGGCGCAGTGCTTGCGATGGGCAGGTTGGCACACAATCACCGCAATGGTGACAGTGACGAATCGTATGTGGGTTATGGCAAGACAAGCAATTGAAGTTACAACCTTGCATAAAAATGACCAGTCGGTTGCCCGGGCCATCAACGCAGGAGAAAGTCAGCACTCGGCTGACTTTTGCTCGGAGCGGCTGTTTTCCACTTACCATTAGTTTAGCTGACCATTAGTTTAGCTGACAGAGTTTGGCTGACAGAGTTTGGCTGACAGAGTTTGGCTGATAAGCCGGTTGCATTTCATGGCTAACCACGCGTGCTTTTCGCTTGAGCACGGCCGTGTTTTTGGCCGCTTCTGCCCCAAGAAACGTGGTGTTGGTGCGTGATCCGCGCTGCTCAAATTGCACTATTTCAGACAATTTCACCATGTAACCCGTAATGCGAACTAAATCGTTCGAAGCCACGTTGGCAGTAAATTCGCGATAGCCAGAGTGGAGGGCTCCTTTACATAGGTTGAACATCGCCTCTGGGTTGGCCTTTATGGTTTCATCCAGAGTTAAAATATCGCTGATACCAGAGGTGTAATATTGATGATGTCCAGCCGTTGCTTGTACATATTCAATCGGGTTGGGTTCGGTGCCATAAGGGATGCGCACGCCCGGAGTGACATCAAGATCAAGGCTAATACCACCTTGCGCGTGCAGCAAAGCACGGTCGTTGAAGCCATATTTGACTGGTGAGTTTTGTACAATGTTGGCCAGCTTGGCGGAAATGGCGATGCCTAATTGGTTGGCGATATCATCATGACCATAACGAGCGTTACTCTGCTCCTTTTCCAGTAATAGATTAACGGCTTCAGCCATGCCATAAATGCCAAACATCGGTGCGAAACGAGATTCTTCAATCAAACCTTCTTGAGTCAGAAAGCCTTCAAAAAAATGAGATTGTTGGTGCAGATGAGCAGCTCGAACATCCATCAGCTCAATCATATATTGGCTGTAAGTGGGTAGAATCTGATCTAAAAATGTTTGGCGGTCACTGGCTTTTTCCGCGGCCTCTTTTAAATTCATTCTGACTAAAGTATTGCAGCCTCCCGCTAAAGGAAGTGAGTTGTAGCAACTGACAATACCAAAACCTTGCTCGCCATAGGCGGTAGCATGAATCGGATAGTTGGCGATGTGCGGTTTACTGCATTGACAGATATTATCGGTCGCTTGGCGCAGTAAATCGTCAGGAGTGATGGAAGGGTCATACATGAAGGTAAGGTTGGGAGCGATCTGTTTCAGTTCAGCATCGACACGTAAAATAGTCCGACAAATAATATTGTCGCTCGGGCCGATGTTGGCGTGCATGAAAGCATCGGGCAGAGTGCGATCAAGCATGATCCAAAACAGCTTCAATTTTTGATAAATCGCCACTTCGCTCAGTTCGCCCACATAGGGTAATAACACGCTATCCAATTGCCCCAAATAGACAGGAATAGAGGTCACTGAAGGCACGTGATGGTACAAAATGGTCAGCATATTGAGTGCTTCATCAAAATTACTGGCAGGCGAAAGCTCTAAATACTCACTGCCTTGTGCTAAAAATTTGGCGTAGTCAGGCAACACGTAACGTGGTTTAAAAGGGGCATGGCCTTCAAACATATCGCAGATAATGTCTTGTTCCATTGCACGAGCTAACTCAGGAGAGAGTTTCAGATAGGGCAAGCTTGCTTCGGCCTCTAGCGCAAGGAAGTGTGACTTTTGTTTAGGCGAGAGGTGTGCGTCAGTGACGATGGCTTGAAAGCGTTGTTGTGTATCGAGTGAATGGCTCATGAATTAAACCCTTATATTATTGTGGTTTAATCCTAATGTGCTTGGTTACTTTTCACTATTGATAATACATCAAGTAGTCATTTCCATAATGGAAATAAAAACGCCACTTCGTTATCGTCGAAGTGGCGTCATCAGGAACCTAAGGTTAGGCGTATTGCGCTTCGATTTGGTTCGATTTTAGATAAGCAGGGTGAGTGGCGAGCTGCTCTAAGTAACGTTCAATATTCGGGAAGTGAGTAATCGCTCCGTTGGTCAGCAATATTTCAGCAATGAATGACATCATGAAATCAGCGCCAGTGAGTTGGTCGGCCACTAAGTAGCGTTTACCCGCTAAACACTGGTCAAAATAACTCATCACTTTGGCCGTTTCGCTTTCTGCATAGCCACCAAGGAAATTGGTTTGACAGCCATCTTTGGCAACAAACATTTTTAATAGCAGCGGCAATATGGCAGAGCTTTCTGCAAAGTGGAGCCATTGCTGGTATTGCACATATTCCACGCTGCCACGCTGAGGCGCAAAGTGTTGGCCGTATTTTTCTATCAGGTAATCGGTAATGGCGCCAGATTCAGCAATCACCAAACCATTGTCTTCAATCACAGGTGACTTACCTAACGGATGCACGCTTTTTAGTTCGGGCGGTGCCAGAAAGGTCACACTATCACGTTGATATGGAACTACTTGATACTCAACCCCTAGCTCTTCAAGTAACCAGATAATGCGCTTAGAGCGTGATTTATTTAGATGGTGAAGTTTGATCATTATGCGGTCCTTATTAAAGTGGTTGGTTGATTTGGATAACCAGTTTGCCAAAGTTTTTGCCTTCCAATAGACCAATAAAGGCTTGTGGTGCGTTTTCTAAACCGTCAATCAGTTGCTCGCGGTATTTCACTTTCCCTTCGCTTAGCCATTGAGTCATGTCAGTAGCAAATTCGTTATAGCGATGGCCGTAGTCATCAAAAATAATGAAACCTTGCATGCGGATTCGTTTGGTAAGCAAGGTGCCCATCAGCATAGAGAGACGATCAGGTCCTTCAGGCAGCGACGTTGCATTGTATTGAGAAATCAAGCCACACAGCGGAACTCGCGCTGCTGTGTTAAGCAGAGGTAAAACCGCATCAAAGACTTTGCCACCGACATTTTCGTAGTAAACGTCAATCCCTTGAGCACATGTTTTAGCCAATTGCTCTGCAAAATCGTCAGCTTTGTGATCAATACATTCATCAAAACCTAATACTTCTTTAGCGTAACGACATTTTTCTTCACCGCCAGCAATGCCCACCACATGGCAGCCTTTGATTTTAGCAATTTGACCAACCGTTGCCCCTACTGGGCCAGTAGCTGCGGCGACTACCACCGTTTCACCTTGCTTCGGCTGGCCGATGTCTAGCAAACCCATATAAGCGGTAAAACCGGGCATTCCCATGATGCCTAGTGCGTATGAGGGTGAGGTTGGATTTTTACCGAGTTTGAGTAAACCTTCGCCGTTAGAAATAGCGTAATCCTGCCATCCGGTATAAGCGAGTACCCACTCACCTTGCTCAAATTTTGGGTGGTTTGATACTTCCACTTGACACACGGTCCCGCCTACCATGACATCATCAATTGCGACAGGATCGGCGTACGATTTAGCATCACTCATGCGGCCGCGCATGTAGGGGTCAAGTGAAAGATAAACACTACGCAGCAGTACTTCACCAGCGGCCGGTGTTGGTTTAGGCGCATGTTCTAAGCGAAAGTTAGCAGGCGTTGGTGCACCGACAGGGCGTGAAGCGAGTACAATGCGGCGGTTAGTTTGTTCAGTCATTGGAGAGTCCTTTATTATTTTAAATTAGACCAGTCGTCTAGTATGGATTTCAAAAAAACCGCTATCGAAATAGCGGGTGAATCTTAACTAGGGCACTGGCCTTGCAAAATGTGTTCGGTGCTCGTAAGCGCTTGTGCAAGCCCTTGGTTATCTTGACGCAGTTTACTGAGCAAACTTGCGCCGAGCCAAAGGTTATAAAGCAATTCTGCGGTTTGCTGGCTGTGTTGTACGTGAATGGAGCCGTCGTCGATCCCTTGCTGGATACATTTTCCGACCGCCTCAATAATGCTATCTGCACCTTTAAGTAAAGCAATACGCATCGCATCAGACAAGTCTGAAACTTCAGCGCTTAATTTCACCACCAAGCAGCGCTGTGCGTTACATAAACCATTGCTCTGCTCATACCAACATTGCCAATAATGCATCAAGTGTTGGTAGGCGTTTCCTTCTTCTTGGTTAAAAAGGGCATTAATCCGCACTAAATAGTGCTGAAAATAGTCCGTAATCAGTGCCTCGCCAAATTGCTCTTTTGACTTAAAGTAGTGATAGAAAGAGCCTTTGGGCACATCAGCGGTTTTTAATAATTCAGACAAGCCTACGCTGGTGAAGCCTTTGGTTACGACAAGTTGGTAACCGACCTCAAGGATGTGTTGGCGAGTATCATGGGTTTTTGTATTCATGGACGGCACTATAATTGAAATTAGACCAGTCGTCTAGTTTTATTTGCCCATATTGTCTTTGTGCTACTGGCTATGGTTGCTGAATGATAGAAATGGACACTTCCTCCTTGAAGTGTCGCACTATTATTTATCTTTTAATGAGTGAGCGATGAGACTATTTTTCTGTCTTTAGCGTATCCGATGGCCAAATGATGTTTTGCCCATTGCTGAGTTCAGCTTGAATAGTCAAGGCTGGAACTATTTCCTTATCCTCTTTTTTATATGGCTGCGTAGAGAAATTGGCGGTAATTTTACTGCCATCACCAAAGGTTGTTTGTTGTACCATCCCTTGTTCATCAAGCCATTTAAAATCGACTAAAGGTTGGTTCCACACTACTTCATGGATTGGTGTAAACCCTTGTTGATAGCGGCGTAATGCGTTGACTCGAGCGCTGTTAGGCGTCGCTTCATCACGGCTAAGGTGAATCATCGCTGGGGTGTTATACAGCATGGCGATTAAATCTCGCTCCGCTTGCACATTGGAAAACTTCACGCTGTCGCTGTGCCAGTGGTGACTGCTGATCACCTCATCATGGAACACGGCCTGATAGAGAGGAATACGGTATTGCGGTGCAAATAACAGTGTTTTGTACGGCTCTTTGACTTGTGCGGGTTTGAAGAAAAAATCGGGTTTATTGTCTGGAAACCATGCCCCAAGAAAATAAGGCGATTGACGGTTAGTTTTCATATCCGGATCTGTCCAGCCAAATCCTACCGTTTCTAAACCATGAGCAAAGGCGAGCCCTTGTGCCGTCAGGCTGTTACCATCTTCAGAGCCGAGAACCACATTCTGTTCATTGGCTATCCAGCGCATGCGTTGATTGAATGCCTCCAGCATCGCGCTTTCTTTCATTCCTTGGCCCTCTTGGTATGAGTAATCTTCACGGGCCATTCCGGTCCCATCCACATCAAGAAACAGGCTGTTAAAGCGGCCATATTTTAAAATCGCCTCAATGCGTTGCTGCGCAAATCCTAATTGGCAGGCAGGGTTAAGGTAAAAGCCGTTGCCACGAAATCCTTTCTGTTGTTTACCGTCGGCGTTTTCTATCGCACATTGCTCACGCATCGAATCCGGTAGCTGCGCGGTAAGCCAACCATCGTTGATGCCTTTTTCAATGGCGGTGTTGTAGGAGTCGTACACCCCAACTAAGTAGCCAGCTTGTTTTGCTTGGTCAACCACTTGTGGCTGGTAAAAGGCGGGCATCCAATTATCCAAACCTAACCATAAGTGTTGCAAACCAGCTGAGCTGAGTGCGTCAATCATGGATGTCGATAGCCCTTGTCCCCAAGTGCTGGCATCACGTAGAAACGGTAGTTTCTGCTCTGCGAGCCATGCTTTTCGTGCCTGAGCGGCTTGGTATTGGCTGGCGATTCCAGCCTCGTTATTTGAGGGCGACTCTTTGATCCAAGAGTTCAGCCCATTATTCACCTCTTCAATCAGCAAACGTTTATGATAGCGGCTTAAGAAATCTTTGCCCTTGATGAGCGGCTTAAGCTCTTTGAGTGCTTCGTTTGACGCTGTCCACTGCGGCTGCTCAAAATACCAAGCTTTCAATGCCCAGAAGTCGCTAACATCTTGCTCAGAGAGTAAGTCTCTACCAAACAGATAGACATGGCTTGCGCCGATAAGCTCTTTTATGGCCGGATTTTGCTGCGCTTTCTGTTCGAGCGTTTGCGATAGTCCATTCTCTTTTCGCCACTGACGATAACGTTTTGCGCCATCTAACGGCGAGTTGCCAATAGAGATTTCCACCTCAAAAGGCTCATCTTTGTTGAGTACAGTAAAAGCGTGCGTGGCTTGCATGTCTAACTTGTTTTGCTTGGCATTAAAATTGAGTTTGTTGTTGGTGGCGGTATTGAGTTGGTAGCTCACGTACTGCTCATCGCTTGCTTCCACACTCCAAAATGGCATTTTGAGATCTTGGGTGGTATTGCTGGCAGAATGCTCGCTTGTCAGATAGTTAACCCACTGTGGATTATCGGTTGGAACCCGCATCCCTTCACTAAAAGGAAGAATGAGCGTTTTGCTTTGCTGCTCCGGCAGTTCAAACCACTGCACGGTTAACGGTTTAGCACGAGAGATCTTACTCTCAGCGCTCGCGGTAATCGACAGCTTCAATGTTTGTTGTAAATTGGCCTCAACCTTTAACTGGCTAGGAACAAGCAGCCAAGAGGCGTGATGTTGATTATCTTGTTGCAGTTGGCTGACTTGCTGTGGCTGGCCGTTAACGGTTAGCTGGCCTTGGTTAATGGTTAGCTGGGCATTTTTCTGCCAATCAATAGCAAAATTTTGTGGCTCTATTTGCACGGTTTGGTTTTGATTATGCAGTGTAATTGACGCCGGTTGTGATTGGCTAGCCAACGCCAAAAGTGGTGTACAAGTGATCAATAAAGAACAAAGTGGTTTATACATGGTTTGTCATTTCCAGTGTGTCTCGGTATGCTGATTACATAAGAAATCGACAAATCAATTGTCACCCTGATGTCTTCATTGAGCCTGCTTTGGCAGAGTCAAACGTTGTACATATTCCACTTTGATTGTTCCTTGATACTCGATAGTTTTGATCAGAGTACTGAGCCATTTAGCCGAGCTGGGGGATGAGCTTGGTTTGTCCAATAATTGCTGAGTATTACTTATTGCCACCATATCTTGCTGCTTGATTAACTGAAATTGGTCGTCAAACCATTGCCAAGCAAGGCTTGTTGGGGGGCAATTTGTCAATGCAGTGGGGGACTCAAGCGCTAGTGGGTAGCCACCGTTGGGAGAGGCGGATTGCAACCATGTGGAGCCAAAAGGCATGGTAAGAACTAACCAATAGTGCTGTTTGTCGAGTGTCAGTCGATAAACGCCATCTTGGGGAGCAAAGAGCAGCTCTGGGCTTTCTAATTCTATATAAGGGGCTGATGACGTTACTTGGCTCTGTGAGATGATCAAGCTATTGTCAGGGCCAAGAAGTTCAACCAGGCTAGGCAGCTTCGCTCCCTCCATTGATAATTTGAACTGGTAACCTTGCTGCATCACGTTGGTTTTTTTTTGTATCGAGACGTTGATCAGCGCCGTATTTGGTACCACATCGCTTAAGAACTGTTGGCCACATTGGGTTTGTTCAATAATGGTATTTTTGACGCTTGCCCAGTGTGGCGTGGCAATGGTTTGGTTATTGAGTGCGAGGACCAACTCTTGCCAGGCAAGCTGTGGCTGATGGTTCGCTAAAGCGCGATAGGTTGATTGCAGTGGTGTGGCCATAAACCAATCATCACTCACGGCGTGGCTTGGACTAACGACGAACAGTGCAAACAGCCAAAGGTTACGCATTGGACACCTCGACTAAACGGTACCCAACGCCACGAACGGTTTCGATATTGAGTGAGGGTAACTGCTGCCTCAGCTGTAAAACATGGTTATCGACGGTCCGAGTTGAGGGAAAGGCTTGGTAGCCCCACACTTTATTGAGTAGTTCATCACGGTGAAAAACACGTCCTTGGTTTTGAACCAGCAGCAGTAATAGCTGAAACTGTTTCGGTTTTAGCGTCATCAACTGCTCACCTAAGGTAACGCTGCGCTTTGAGAGATCAATGGCAATGTCAGCGTAGGAAAGCAAACTTTCTCCTAATGGTCGCAGTTGCGCTTGAATTCGCGCCAGTAATTCTTGTTGCGAAAATGGCTTGGTGACGTAGTCTTTCGCCCCCGCCATCAGACCTGCTATTTTTTGCTCAACCTCGATTTTGGCCGTCAGGATGATCACTGGCACGGCTTTGGTCATTAGCCATTGAGGCAGATGATCCAAGCTGTCTCCTTGAGCCAGTTGCCTATCTAAAATCACCAAATCGGCGCGAAACCATGCTTTTTTGACTTGTGAGAGCTGCTGTACCCACAAACAATCAAAACCTTGCTGTAGTAAGTAATCATGCAAACCTTGCCCGAGTAGGGGATCATCTTCGACCAATAACAGTGTGTTCATAATGGCAATTCCAATTGGCAGCGAGTGGGGTGGGCTTTACAAGTCAGTTTGCCGCCCATTTTAAGCATCAAATGGCTCACAAGACGGAGTCCAATCCCCATATTGGAAACTGTGCGAGAACGGGAAAATAGCCGTTTTAGACGAGAGGGAAACTCGCCTTCATCGCTGACGCAAAGCCGCAGTTGAGTGTCAGTCACGCTGGCCGTTATTGAGATTGTCCCTTGACCATGCTGCTTGGCATTACGGATCAAGTTATCCAAACAGATCCCAAGCCAGTAATACGGCAGTGTGAGCTCGATATCTTGTGTCAGTTCATAGCTGAGTTCGTGTTTCGCTACGCAGTGATCTAACCAATCTGAGAGATAAGCGGTTTGACATTGAAACGGCTCATTTGGGTCGCTACTCAAAAATCCTTTACTGGTCTGAGCAAGCTGAGCTAAACGTTGGTGATCGGCCAGTAAGCGGCCGAATGTATCTTGGGCCAGCTCTGGCAGAGTATCAAATTGCTGGCGAAACTGCTCAACGGTCAAGCCAAGACTGGTGATAGGGGTGCGTAGTTCATGCGTCAGCAACTGTAAAATAAAGCGTTTTTCTTTGGCTTGTTGGCGGCGTAACCAGAGCGTCCTACTCAGCGTTGCTGCGAGCAACAGCAGTAATATGACTGATAACCACAGTGAAATATTGGGTTTTTCTTGGCTAGAGACACACAGATTACTGTAGCGTAATTGGCAACTTTGAGTAGCCGCTGTGATGGCCGACAATACCAATTGCTGATCGAGCGCGACTTTTTTCCATTGCAATGCGCTCAGTACGCGAATACCGAAATCGCCACTGATCCATAGCCGTTGTTGATGGTCAATATAAGCGCGATAACCGCTGACCAAGGCATCTCGCCCTGCCGTTTCTAAATCGGTAAAAAAGGTGTACAGCGGATGCTGAGGGTCAGAGAGAGTCGTGTAGGGCTGTAGCTCGGCGGTTATGTTATGAGTAGAAAAAGCTAAGTATCGCTCTGCGTAGCTCCCGCCTGCAGGATGCAGAAACGGAGCAGTCTTAAACCAACGGATGGGCAATTCATCGCCTTGGCATAAAGCGAGTTCAAACGACGCTGCTTTTTGCAATTCAGGGCGTGATGCCAAGGTTTTTGATAAACCGGGCGACAGTGCGCACTGTGAGGCTATCGCTTTGAGCTCGGTTATGGTTTGCCATGAATAACGGGAAAAATCAGGATAGGCGCTGGCGCTGAGCAGAAGATCGACAGGGTATGAGTTAATGCTTTGTAATGGCAAGGCTCGCGCAGCCGATAGCGATTCGGCTTGGCGTAGAAAATGCTGCCAACGACCTTGCAGCGTTTGCTCTTGCCCGTGTGCTAGGTTTGATTGTCCTAGCACTGCGGTGAGTGTGATCAAAAGGTACAGCAGCCGTGTTCTCAACGTTAAGCACTTAGAAAAAGGTTCGCATTCACGAAATTATAGCTGTGCTAAGTCAGGATTTGTCACCTCAATGTCACTAAAGCGGAATGTCGATCAAAACTCGGCATCCACCATGAATGTCATCCTTTGCTTGGTATAAGGGTGATCAAAGCTCAGCGACTCAGCATGTAGATGTAAACGCGCTCCTTTCGTGCCATAAAGATCGTCGCCAACGATGGGCAGGTTGAGTCCTTCCACATGAGCGCAATGCACGCGCAATTGGTGGGTTCGTCCTGTTTTGGGGTAGAGGTAGACTTTACTGAATCCATCTCGGCATTCAATTAATTGCCAGTGAGTGTCTGCGGGTTTGCCATGCTCAAAACAGACCAATTGACGCGGCCTGTCATCTAAATCGCCCCGCAGCGGTAAGCGAATGTCACCATGCGATTGCTGTAATTCACCAGCGAGTAAGGCAAGGTAGCGTTTTTCAACGCCGCGAGTAATAAATTGCTTCTGCAGGCTTTTATTGGCTCGGCGGGTGAGAGCAAACACCAATAAACCTGAAGTAGACATATCGAGGCGGTGGATCACAAAAAGCCCTTCATCTGAGCTAAACGTTTGTTGCAGACGAGTGTAAACCGAGTCCTGAATGTTGACTCCGGGAACGGATAGAAACTCGGCAGGTTTGTTGACGACAACAATGGCTTCATCCTGATAGATGATGTCGATCTCTTTGCCTTGCGCTGGGTTATGCAATAGCGGGTTATCATCGAGCTTCAGTCCATCAAGCATGTGAGCCAAAATCGGTTGGCACTTGTTTTGACAAGCAGGATAGAATTTCTTGTGTTGACGAATTTCAGATTTTGGTGACGCTCCCCACCAGAATTCGGCGAGTGAAATCGGTGTCATCTGATGTTGAAACGCGTAGTGCAGCAATTTTGGTGCGGCGCATTCTCCAGATCCTGCTGGTGGAACAGGGTTAGCCGTAAGACGGAAAATCTCCCCCAGAGATTTTTCAGTGCCGTATTGATTGAGAAATCGATAGTGAGAAAAAAGTCGTTGCTGTAACGTATTAGAGAGATTTTTACGCTGCTCTTTTAATGCATCAATCTGTTCTTGAAATGCGTCTATTTGCGCTTGTAGTTCGTTGAGGTTGACGTCCCACTTTCGTTTTAATTGCTTGAGGGACGCTTTTTCAGCCACACTTTGTTTGGCGAGACAATCCAAGGTTTCGCGCAATTGTTGGGCATCATTTGATTGCTCGGCAAGGATGCGTTGCTGTTTACGCTGTTCACGACCTTGAATCATCAGCTGGCGATGCGCTTCTAATTCATCTTGTGCCTGCTGATGGGCGGTGGTCCATTGCCGCTGAAGTAGCGCACGCTGCGGATCGCACTCCAATTGTTCAACCTGCTGATTAATTTGATTGATCGGCACGCTGCCTCCCAAGAAAAAACCATCGTTAGTGAGCATGTCAAATATAGGCGGCACAAAATGCGGCAGCAGGTTTTGCTCAGCTAACTTCCCCGAGAATGCAGACAGGTACCCTAGCTCTCCACTTTGTTTACGCACCACTAACACGCCAAACATTTTCCCGATAGCTTCCGGATGCTGATTTAGCACGCCGTGATTATCGAGCCCAAAATTATGTTGCCAATTCTGCTGGTTCAGCAGGTGTTGTTGCAGCTGACTTGCCGCTAATTCGCTTAGCGGATGCGGCTCGTAACAAAATGGGAAAGTAAAGCGCTCAGGCAGAGAGTAGCCTTCAATAGGTTTTTTAAAGGCAGTAAAACAGGGCGCTGGTGCTGGCATTTTCTCTGGCTCGCAGTGGATGGTGGTGGAGAACGCAGAATTGTACTGGTTTGATCTAGGAATGCCAGTGTGTTGAGCATACGTTTATTAAAAAGAGGCTTTCCTCGTAGCTGTCTTTGTGTATCCAAATTAATCTAGTGTTAGCCAGTGATTTTATAATGATATGCCATACATTTATTTATGAATATTATATATACCCTTCCTACTTGAAGCTGCAGCGGTGTTGGCTACGTTCGTTCACCCCAATCACATAGTTTGCCTATGCCCATGGGGACTCACTCACTTGCCGCCTACCTGCAACTCCAAGTTGTTTGGGTATAGAACGTATAAAAGTTTAAACTGAGCTATCAATATTAATTAACAATGAGTTGTTAACGTAAGGTTATTGTTTTGTGAGTGTATTGTTGGTGAGTTTTGAGCCATAAGTGAGCTTGTTTAAAGGATTATTTTTAAGTAGCTAAGCACTGAATATTAATAATCAAGTAGGCAATATTATGCCTGGGTGGGCAGTTTTCTGCTCGACCGGGCAAGTTATTGCCCGATGTTATATGGGTTTTCATTCTAAAGCAGGAGTGGTTAAAGGAATGATTTTTGCTTACGTGTCTATGGATAAATGATTAGTGATTGAAGGAAATATAATGAGCAATCGGAATGTAGCGGTTAATATCGATATATGTCACGACGGGTTTCCGCAAGAACCTATTATTGCAGGATCAGTAACGGTAAAAATAGATGACAAGCACACCACTATAATCAGCAATATCCACGATTTTGATCGTGTTTTAATTGGTGGATGTCATATCTATGTGGGTTAAAACGTGTGTGATCTTAGCAATATTTTTGCCATTTTCTTCAACGGCGGTGCGCGCGGAAGCGGAGCAAGAAAACTATCAAGCCATTGATGCGTATGAAGTGGGAGATATGTCTCCAGAAAAAGCGTTTGCTACCGGACGGCTGCTTCGAGCGCAATACAAAAATATGGAGTCGAGGCCCTATCTTAAGTATGCAGCAGATAGTGATAACCCAGATGCTGCTTTTCTCTATGCGATGGAACTTTCGAACTACAAAACGACCATCAGAACCCCTCCTGAAGCGCGCGAGTACTTACTTAAAGCCGCAGAGCTAGGCAATCGTCGCGCCATGAAACATCTTTATACCGATGCTAAGTGGTTAAGAGATCGCGATGTGCAGTATTGGAAAAGCCAGTATTACGATAGTTTGATTCGTTTAGGACGAGATGAGCCTGCACAAGCCACTTACGAGCTTGCTCAGTTTTACAAAGGTATGGATAACGAGATGTATAGCCACTATCTCGATAAAGCGGTCAGCTTTAATCACCCACGGGCATTGATGGATAAAGCAAAGCAAGTTCAAGCTGGTAGCGGTCTGTTTTTAATGCCTGGAGAAAGAGAGACAAAAGTCAGAGAGCTCTATCTCGCCGCAGCGAAAACAAACTATATTCCCGCAATGAGATTTTACATTGATATTTTGGAAAGCAAAGGCCGCTTTAAAGAAGCTTATCAATGGCGATTGATGGCATTAGAGCAAGGTGATATTACTTCTTTAGCTACGATTATTAAGATCCTGCTGGGTGACAGTGCCTCTTATCAATTTGTCATCCAAGACAGAATTAAAGCGAAAGCCTATTTAGACTTGTACCTCACTTACGCTGGCACTGAGCGCATGCAATCACTCTACTCTACGTTACAATTAGAGGAAGAAAGCCTAGCTGGTAAGATGAGTGATGAGGAAAAGCTTCAAGCTAATGATATATTTATTAACTATAAGAATAATCTGAATTTTTATTATCATGATGTCTTTTGGGATATTAATTAGTTAAATTATACAGTATTAGAAACGGCATATTTTTTGGGGTGAAGATCATATTTTTGTGATTTTTTATATTTAAAATGCTCCTATATGAATAGAATGTGCCGAGAAATATAAATCCTCACGAAAAGTATCAATAAATCCGATGGGGTAATTTAGGGAAGAATTTAAAAGCTAATGCTAATTAATGAGCTTTATTGTTTAAAGTCTCATTAAAATCTACCAGATAATAAATATTAAGAGACTTGAGTTTTATTAGAACTTAAGTCCAATAGATTTAACTTTAATTTTTACAACGTTATGTAACCTTCGGCCTGAGTAAGTGGTAACAAGTTTAGCTACGCTCTGTCCGTAATTTTGACAATGATTGGCATAGGTATTGGAGACGTAATATGTCTAAAGAAGGAAGTGTAGCTCCTAAAGAGCGGATTAATATTAAGTATATTCCAGCAACGGGAGATGCACAGGCTGAAGTTGAATTACCACTAAAAACTTTGGTGGTGGGTGATTTTAAAGGCCATACCGAAGAGACACCACTTGAAGAGAGGCAGACCGTTTCAGTGGATAAGAACAACTTTGAAGCGGTTATGCGTGAAAGCGAGTTGAAACTGACCACTACAGTGCGCAATAAACTGAGTGGCGATGAAAATGCTGAGCTTCCTGTTGAGCTTAGTTTCAAATCTCTTGCTGACTTCGAACCGGATTCAGTGGCAGCACAAGTTCCAGAATTAAATAAATTGGTTGAGCTACGCCAAGCTCTTGTGGCCTTAAAAGGTCCTTTGGGCAATATTCCCGCGTTTAGAGAGCGTCTACAAGAGCTACTAAATTCGGAAGAATCGCGTGAAAAACTTCTATCTGAGCTAAGCCTAGTGAGCGGCAAAGAAGAAGAGCCTCAAGCATAAGGCTTGATCAACCCAACTGTTTATTTAATCAAATTTAGGAACGAAATTGATGTCTACTACTGAAGCCGTCTTAGAGAGACAAAGTGCCACCCAAGGCAGCTTACTTGATGAAATCATGGCACAAACGCGCATTGCACCGACTGAAGAAGGCTATGATGTTGCGAAGAAAGGGGTTGCTGCGTTTATTGAGAATCTCATCGGTTCGAATCAAACAGAAGAGCCTGTTAACAAATCACTCGTTGACCAAATGCTGGTTGAGCTTGATAAGAAAATCAGTGCTCAAATGGATGAGATTTTGCACGAAGAGCGTTTCCAGCAGATGGAATCGTCATGGCGTGGTTTGAAACTGTTTATTGACCGTACTGATTTTCGTGAAAACAACAAAGTTGATTTGTTGCATGTAACGAAAGATGAGCTGCTTGAAGACTTTGAATTTGCACCAGAAACGACGCAATCCGGTCTGTATAAGCACGTTTATTCTTCTGGCTATGGCCAATTTGGTGGTGAGCCGACGGGCGCTATCATCGGTAACTTTGCTTTCACGCCATCAACCCCTGACATGAAGCTACTTCAATACATGGGTGCACTTGGTGCGATGGCTCATGCTCCATTCATTTCTAGTGTAGGCCCTGAGTTTTTTGGTATCGATTCTTTTGAAGAGCTACCAAATATCAAGGATCTTAAGTCAACATTTGAAAGCCCTAAATACACTAAATGGCGTTCTTTACGTGAATCAGAAGATGCTCGTTACCTTGGCTTGACTGCGCCTCGTTTCTTATTGCGCGTACCTTATGATCCAACGGAAAACCCAATTAAATCATTTAATTATGTGGAAAGTGTCAGCGCTTCACACGAACACTATCTATGGGGTAACACCGCGTTTGCTTTCGCTACTCGTCTAACGGATAGCTTTGCCAAGTACCGTTGGTGTCCAAACATCATTGGTCCACAAAGTGGCGGTGCGGTTGAAGATCTGCCAGTGCACGTGTTTGAATCGATGGGTGCACTGCAAAGTAAGATCCCGACGGAAGTGTTGGTGACTGACCGTAAAGAGTTTGAATTAGCAGAAGAAGGCTTCATTGCTTTAACCATGCGTAAAGGCAGTGATAACGCCGCATTCTTCTCTGCAAACTCGATCCAAAAGCCAAAAATATTCCCTAATACTAAAGAAGGCAAAGAAGCGGAAACCAACTACAAGTTGGGTACGCAACTGCCATATATGATGATCATCAACCGCCTTGCACATTACGTCAAAGTGCTACAGCGTGAACAAATTGGTGCTTGGAAAGAGCGTCAAGATCTTGAGCGCGAGCTTAATGGTTGGATCAAACAGTACGTGGCTGACCAAGAAAATCCACCAGCAGACGTACGTAGCCGTCGTCCTCTTCGTGCTGCAAAAATCGAAGTCATGGATGTTGAAGGTGAACCAGGTTGGTATCAGGTCTCTCTCTCTGTTCGTCCTCACTTTAAGTACATGGGTGCGAACTTTGAACTGTCATTGGTTGGTCGATTAGATCAAGCATAACAATGACTTATATTGCACCTGAAGAGAGTGCATTTGGTGTCGGCTTCTTTGAACGTTTAGAAGCTGGCACCAAACCTATGTCTTTGACCCAAGGACCAAATGCATGGGATGTGCTCCAATCAATCAAACGCAATGTTTCCAATATTTTGAATACCCGCATGGGTGAGGCGCAAAGTGCGCCAACGTTAGGTTTAGTGGATTTTAACGATGCAACGTTAGAAACCTTAGACTTATCGTTGCGGATTAAGCTTGCGATACAAAGCTGCTTAGACGCTTATGAGCCCCGCTTACGAAATATTGTGATTCGATCCGAGTCAGACGCGTTTAGCCCTTTGATGCTGCGCTTCCACATTGTGGCCGAAATAAACAGTGATGCGTTACATGAGAAAGTGCAGTTTAACCTGTTACTGGATCAAAACCGAAAGTACCGAGTGTATTAGAAAATTATGGCTCAAGATAAGTACTTCAGAGAAGAGCTTGCTTTCCTTAAGGAACAGGGAAAGCATTTCACTGAAATTCATCCTCAACTCTCTCGCTTCTTGCACGGCAGAACGACGGATCCTGATGTCGAACGTTTACTGGAAGGTTTCGCCTTTCTAACGGCTCGCCTGCGCGAAAAAGTTGAAGATGAATTTCCAGAACTAACCCATTCCATCATCAACATGTTATGGCCAAACTACTTACGGCCTGTGCCAAGCATGAGCATTGTCTCCTTCACTCCAGATAAAAGTGTCAGTGATAAGCAGCCAATCGCTCGTGGCACTCAGCTCGATAGCAAGCCTGTTTTCGGCACCAAATGCCACTTTAGAACCTGTCGTGACGTGCAGATTTACCCACTGAAATGTACTGACGTCACTGCGCAACATACGAGAGAAGCGACCATCATCGAAGTGTCGCTTAATATGTTGGGTGAGATAAGCGTCGGTGATGCGCATCTTGATGATCTACGCTTCTACTTAGGCGGTGACAAATACAGCTCGCAAATGCTCTATTTATGGCTCAACCATTATCTTGATAAGGTTTGTGTTGAAGTGGCAGGAGTTGAATTTACTCTGCCTCGCCATAGTTTTAAAACGGTTGGATTTGATAGTGAGCAGTCACTTTTGCCTTATCCGTCAAATGTGTACGAAGGCTATCGAATTTTGCAGGAGTATTTATCGTTTCCTGAAGCATTTCACTTCTTTGATATTACGCGTTTAGCTAGCGTAGTGCCGAAATCGGTGCACGGTGCGTTCAAATTGAAAATCAGCTTTTCAAAAACCTTACCTGCCGATGTTCGAGTGCGCCAGGATAATTTCCAACTGTACTGCACCCCTGTCATTAACTTGTTTGAACATGATGCCGATCCGATCGATTTAACGGGCAGGCGCTCTGAATACCGTATCGTTCCTTCTAGCCGTTACCCTTCTCACTATGAAGTGTTCAGCGTTGACGGTGTATACGGTTGGCAAGATAAAACTCAAGCTAGCCAACGGATTCGTGGTGAAAAACGTGTTTATTCAGCATTTGAAAGTTTTCAGCACGAAGTGGAACGAGTGCGAAATCGTGAAGCGCTCTACTACCGCACGCGAGTAAAAGACAGCATCCGTGGTGATGGATTTGATAATTTCATCTCTTTCATTCGCGGAGATGAAACGCAATCGATGCATGTCGATGAAGCCATCTCGCTCAAACTTACCTGCACCAATCGCTTATTGCCTCTGGAACTGGGGGTCGGTGACATTTGTGAGCCGACAGACAGCTCACCCCCCTTTGCCACTTTCAGCAATATTACCGTGCCTTCACAATCTCTGCGCCCAGTACTGGATGGCAGCCTATTGTGGGTATTGATTTCTAACTTATCGCTGAATTATTTATCGCTGCTGTCCAAAGATGCCTTAAGTAGTGTGTTGCGAGCTTACGATTTCAGAGCCTTGGTGGATCGCCAGGCGGAGCGTGTTGCGCGTTTGCGTCTTGAAGGGATCCAAAAAATTGAGTCGCACCCCGTGGATAAAATATTGCGTGGGTTGCCCGTACGAGGGCTGCAATCAACCATCCATATTGATCAAAACTGCTTTGGTTCAGAAGGGGAGCTTTACCTCTTTGGCACTGTGCTTAGTCACTTTTTTGCCCTCTATGCCAGCATCAATTCGTTTCATGAGCTGATTGTTATTAATGCGTCCAATCAAGAGAAGTACACATGGGGATCACAGACAGGAATGCAGCCATTGATCTAGAGATGGCTGCGGCGACTGTGCCGGAGCCTCTACTGGGTTTGCCAAGCGATGTACGAACGTACAACTTCTACCAGTTGGTGGAACTGCTGCAAAAACTTAATGCGCTTAATCCTGAATCAGAAGATTGGGAGCGGACATGCCAATTGGTATTCAGTGCCAACCCCAGTTTAGGTTTTGCACCAGCGGATGTGACGGATTTGCGTGAGCTTGCAGATGAGCGCCTGATTTTGCAAACCAATTTTTTTGGATTAACGGGTGCGCAGTCACCGTTGCCTGGTTTTATTTTGCAGCAATTGGTTGAAGAAGATCCCGGTGGTTTCAAGCGGCCTTTTTTAGATTTTTTTAATAACCGGTTGATTAACCTTGTGTATCGCGTATGGCGAAAGTATCGCTATTACGTCCGTTTTCAAGCGGGTGCGCAGGATCAATTTTCATCACAGCTGTTCGCTTTAGTCGGTTTGGGTGATGCGGACTTGCGCGGCGAAACACCGATAAATTGGTGCAAGATGTTGGCTTATGCGGGCACTTTGGCTGGCCGAAGTCGTTCACCGCAAGTGGTGTCTGGCATCATAGCACACTGCTTTGATCTGCAAGAGGTTAGTATTCGCCAGTGGGTTCGCCGCAAAGTTCGGATTGAGCCTTATCAGCAGTTTTGCTTAGGTAAGCAGAATGGTGAGCTTGGGATCAACAGCATGTTGGGTGAGTCAGTAATGGACTGTAATGGTAAGTTTGTTATCTGTATCAAAAACTTAACTCGAGAACGATTTGCCGATTTTTTGCCATCAGGCAAAGAACATCAACCGCTGTGTAAGTTGGTGGAGTTTATTTTACGAGAGCAGATGGCTTACGACCTTGAGCTGACCATGCACGAGAGCGAGGCTCCGGTGATGAGTTTATGCCATGACAGTGGTGTCGCTTTGGGTTGGTCATCATTTTTAGGGCGCGATTTGGCGGACAAAAGCGTGCTTATACAAGTAAGGCAATAGCGATATGCAGAAGAAGCGAATGCTTTCAATGGTAGTGACGAATGTGCAACTACTGGAATCAGGATTATCCGCACAAGCGATGTTTAATGTGCAAGGCGGTGTGATTGGCTCTGCAAGTGATGCGCATTGGCAGCTTCGTGACGGTAAAGGGAAAATTCAAAATCATCACTGTGCCATCCGTGTGATTGATGGTGCGTTTTGCATTCAAGATCTGGTTGGTAATACCTATGTTAATGGTTCCCATAAGCCGTTAGGACAAGGTGCTTCGGCTAAGTTGGAGCATAAAGATGAAGTGTCCATTGGCCCTTACCAAATTCGTGTCATTTTTGGTCAAGTGGGTGAAGACGATTCTCTGATTAATGGCTCTTTGGATCAGCTGTTTGCTAAAGAGGGGCTCGATCTACTCAAAGATGGTCCATTGGATGATATCAGCCGCGACGAGGATGAACCAGAGCCGAGTTCAATGGACCCTATCGCCGCTTTAGATGATTTGTTGCAAGGCATTAAACAAGAAGAGTCGTTGCTTGAGGAGACGGAAAAACCGCTCGCACAAGCACAATATTCATTAGTGCCTGAATACGATAGCCAACAGTCGCAATTGCAGTTTACACCTCAAGCAGACAGCGAGTATGAGATGACGTCATCGATTCGATTAAAGAAAATTCTCGGTTTTGGCAAAACCTCCACCGATTTGCCACCTATTCCGGCTGTTGAGCACCATGAGACTGCGCAACCACCGACTCATTTGAACATTAACAACAGCATTTACAACGCACCTGAGGGCTTAGCGATGGATGATAAAGTATTAGATCTACTTGAGGAAGAAGTGGCGAAAAGCTACCAGCCTCACTCAGAGCAGCACAGCAGCTCGTCAAACAATGCTTCACACTTATTGACCGGCCCCATGCTCACCGGGCTAGGTGTTGACGTTGGCAATAGCCACGATATGGCGAAAATGCACATGCTTTCAGAAGAGCTTGGGCAATCGTTGCAAGCGTGTGTGCAAGGTTTGCTTGAACTTCACCAGCAAGTGAGTGAAGGGCGTTTTGGTATGATGAATCGTAACTTGCAACCGATTGAAGATAACCCACTTCGCTTGGGGCTATCATACCAAGAAACCATTCGTACTCTGTATGATGCTGATAAAAGTGTGGTGCACTTGTCCGCCCCTGCGGCGATTGCCGAAAGCCTAAAAAATGTGCGCGACCATAACGAAGCAATGCAGCACGCCACGAGTGAAGCCCTAAATCAGATTCTTAATGCCTTTTCTCCTCAAGTGCTACTGCGTCGTTTCCAACACTACAAGCGCAATAGTGATGCACAGAATCACTCTTCAGATTCTTGGGCGTGGGAGATGTATTGCCACTATTACCAAGAGCTCACTTCTAATCGCCAAAAAGGATTTGAGAAACTGTTTTGGGAAATTTTCGAGCAGTCTTACGACAAGAAAATTCGTGAAAAACAGCTGGAGCTATAACGGTGAACAAGCGGTCTTTTGTCCTGCTGATGCTACTGACGGTATTAACCGCCTGTAGCTCATCAGAAAAGTATGAGCCAGCCACACAGCCGACCAAGGTAACGTTCAGCCTCGTTAGTGATGAAGGTACTAACCCTAATATTTGGGGTGAAGCGTCGCCGATAGAGGTTCAAGTGTTTGAGCTCAAAGATGATTCGATGTTTATGTCTGCCGATTATGACCAAGTAAAAGCAGACTACAAAAAAGCGTTACGCAGCAATTTTATCGCCAATTACGATTATGTAATGACACCAGGCCAGTTTAAGTTTGTGAACGCGTTCGAGATTGATGAAGGCACGAACTACATTGGGGTCATGGCGCATTTTGCTGAACCTGAGCTGAGTGAATGGAAAAAGGCCGTCAAAGTGCTTAACAAAGGTAGGGAATACCATCTTTTGATGTATTTCAAAGACTACGATGTAAAACTGGAAAGGGTGGAATAACAAGATGTTTGCGCGTAATCGTGTCATTTGGAATGAAGGTCTATTCATTAAACCGCAGCATTTCCAGCAGCAGCAACGCTATTTTGAATATCATATTGATGAACGCATCTCATCAGTCAGTGGCTATCTTTACGGAGTATCAGAGTTATCACTTAACCCTGAATATCTCTCTTTTGGTCGTATCGCGATCGAACGTGCGGTCGGCATTATGCCTGATGGAACCGTTTTCCGTATTCCTCAGGAAGATGTGTTGCCAGATGCGCTCGAGATTGCCGATGCTTCGCTTGCAAACCAATTGGTCTATTTAGCGGTGCCACTTCGCAGTGAATCGTTAATGGAGATTAACTGGCCCGAAGAGCGTGGAACCGGGCGTTACTTAAGCAATCGTTTAGAAGTGCGCGATGTGCATACCGTGCGCGGTGACACCACGACGCTAGATGTCTCACCTGTTCGTGTGCAGTTGATGCTTGAAAAAGAAGACAGAAGCTCTTATGCCTCAATTGCGATCGCTCGTATTTTAGAAAAACGTCCTGATGGCAGTGTCGTGCTCGATCCGGACTTTATTCCGTGCCATCTTAATGTGGCGAGCAATGCGGCTTTGCACCGTTTCATTAACGAAATATCCGGGTTAATGCGCGAGCGTGCCAAAAACATTGCTCAACGTATCAGTTCTCCCTCTCAAGGTGGGGTCGCGGATGTGTCTGATTTTATGCTGTTGCAAGCCCTGAATCGTCTACAACCCCAGATGCAACACTTGGCAGAGCTACGCAGCTTGCACCCGGAACGTTTATTTGAGTGCCTGTCATGCGTATGTGGTGAGTTGGCTACATTTACCGATGAAAGTCGTTTACCACCGAGCATCCCGAGCTACAACCATGAAATGCCGACCCACTCTTTTGGGCCGCTGATCCGCAATTTAAGACAGAGCCTAAGTATCGTGCTTGAGCCTAGAGCGGTCTCGATTCAGTTGGATAAACGTAAGTACGGCCTGATGGTTGCCCCAATCCACGACCCTCAACTGGTTGAAAGCGCAGAATTCATCATCGCGGTGAAAGCACGTATGCCATTAGATGAACTGCGTCGGCTCTTTACTCAGCAGACAAAAGTATCGTCAGTGGAGAAAATCCGCGAACTCATTTCACTGCAATTACCGGGCATTCCAATTACACCGTTGCCAGTTGCGCCAAGGCAGTTGCCTTACCACGCCGGTTATACCTATTACCAATTGGATAAAACCAGCTCGGCATGGTCAATGTTAGGCCACTCAAGTGGTTTTGCTTTCCACGTGGCGGGTGCGTTTGAAGATCTTGACCTGCAATTCTGGGCGATTAGGAGCTGATAATGGCCATTGATAAAAAAAACACCCAATACAGCGGTCTGCTTTTTGACAGCGTCGAGCAGATCAACCATGACCAAGATTACTGGTTTCAACTGCGTGGTGATAACCCGAATATTTTGATTGATGCTGCTACCCCTCTGTTTGGTTTGTCGCTGCGCGTACGCAGTTTGTCCGAGTGCGACAACATTGAGCTGATTTACAAACAGACAGTGGAAGAGATTAAAGCAATTGAAATCGAGCTGGCCGAGCAAGGGTTTGAGCACGCGATTTTGATGGCTTATCGCTACATTCTGTGTGCGTTTTTGGATGAAGCCGTTATGGGAACCGAGTGGGGTGCATCTAGCGTATGGGCTGAGCATTCAATGCTGTCCCGCTTTCACAATGAGACTTGGGGCGGCGAAAAAGTCTTTACCATCTTAAGTCGACTAGAGGGTGAACCTAAACGTTACCGCGCGTTGCTAGAGTTTATCTATCAATGCCTAGTGTTAGGTTTTGAAGGTAAATATCGTGTGATGGAAAGCGGTCACAATGAGCGTGAAAAGGTGATCAGTCGTTTACATGACACCATCAGTTCGCTGGATGAAAACGAGCCGAAAGAACTGACATCAGCTACAGATCATGTGGTGAAATCAAAATATAAGTTAAGCAGACAGGTACCAGTTTGGTCCGTATTGCTTGGTTTTGTCGTTATTTGGGTCGGTGTATTTTTAGGCTATTCCTATTTACTGCACAGCCAATCGGCAGATGTCTTAAACCAATTGAACCAAATACTCTAATTATAAAAGGCTAGGTGATTGTAGTGATCCGTATTGAATTACCCACATTAATTTCAAAACTTAATGGACAGAGTAAGTTAGCCCTAGAGCAAGCCGCCTCACTATGTATTGAACGTCAGCACCCAGAAGTGACCTATGAGCACTTCTTGCATGTGTTGCTAGAGAACCCACTTTCCGATGTCCGTGTCATTGCTAAGCACGCTAATTTAGATGTGGAAACCGTAAAGCAAGCCATCAGTGCCAGTTACGCTCGTGAACAAGTGTTAGATACCTATCCAGCATTCTCGCCACTGTTGGTTGAGCTATTGCAGGAAGCTTGGTTGCTTTCTACCACTGAGCTGAATCAGAATCAGCTTCGTTCAGGTGTGGTGTTTTTAGCCGCGTTGATGCGCGCTGATCGTTATCTACCAATTAAACTAATCCGTCTTTTTGAACACATCAACAAAGAGAGCCTAAACAAAGGGTTTGATACGCTGCTGCAAGACTCTTCCGAGTCGGCGGTTGCAAAAAGCAAAGCGGGTTCTCAAGCTCCTGCCGCGCTGGACGCTGCGTCATCTTCGCCACTGCATAAATACTGCACCAATGTTACGGCGCAAGCACGTAATGGCGAACTCGACCCAGTATTGTGCCGTGAAAACGAACTCAATTTGATGATCGACATTTTGTGTCGTCGTCGTAAAAACAACCCCATCGTAGTTGGAGATGCTGGTGTTGGTAAAAGCGCCATGATTGAAGGGCTTGCATTGCGCGTCGTTGCGGGCAATGTGCCGACACAGTTGCAAAATGTAGAGTTGTGCTCACTCGATCTCGGCTTGTTGCAAGCGGGTGCTTCAGTCAAAGGTGAATTTGAAAAACGTCTTAAAGGCGTGATTGATGCGATCAAAACCTCGCCTAAACCGATCATTTTATTTATCGATGAAGCGCATACTTTAATTGGCTCAGGCAACCAAGAGGGTGGCAGTGATGCGGCCAACTTGCTCAAGCCAGCTCTTGCGCGAGGCGAGCTCAGTACCATCGCGGCCACCACATGGAAAGAGTACAAAAAGTATTTTGAAAAAGATCCGGCGCTGACTCGTCGTTTCCAGTTAGTGAAATTAGAAGAGCCGAGCATCAGTCAAGCAGTAGATATTCTGCGCGGCTTGAATCGTGTTTACGAAAAAGCCCATAACGTATTGATTACCGATGATGCATTGAAAGCCGCCGCCGAGCTTTCAGCGCGTTACATTTCAGGTAGACAACTGCCGGATAAAGCGATTGATGTGTTGGATACTGCTTGCGCGCGTATTGCAATTAATATCACCACACCGCCGAAGCGCTTAGCGCAACTAGAGACCGCTTGCCATCAACGTCAACTTGAAATTGATATGCTTGAGCGTGCTCAATATTTAGGTCAAGTGGTTGATTCGCATCGCTTGGATGAGCTGTGTAGCCAAGAAGTGGCCGATGAAGCTGAAAAAGCGGCCTTGACTCAAAGCTGGCAAGAGCAAAAAGCGATCATTGAGCGCATTATTACTCTGCGTGAGCAGCTTTTAGATGGTGCAGAGGCTCGTGATGAGGACACTCAAGCTGAGCGTGATGCATTACTTGCTCAACTACAGGCACAATATCAAGCGTTAGAAGAGATCCCTCATAATGATCGCCTCATGCATCCACAAGTCGATGCACAGCAAATCGCGGAAGTAATTGCGGATTGGACGGGGGTGCCTGTTGATCAAATGAACAGCGATGAGCTGCATAAAATCACCCACCTAACGGCTATTTTAGGTGAGGCAATCAAAGGGCAAGATACTGCGATTGAACGTGTTCACCGTAACTTATTAACGGCGCGCGCGGATTTGCGCCGTCCGGGGCGTCCCAAAGGTTCCTTCCTACTCGTGGGTCCAAGTGGCGTTGGTAAAACCGAAACTGTGGTGCAACTGGCGCAACAACTTTATGGTGGTAAACAATTTTTAACTACTATCAACATGTCGGAATATCAAGAAAAGCATACCGTTTCACGCCTGATTGGCTCGCCTCCGGGTTATGTTGGTTATGGTGAGGGTGGCATTCTTACCGAAGCGATTCGTAAAATGCCGTACTCTGTGGTGCTGTTAGACGAAGTTGAAAAAGCGCACCCAGAAGTGCTCAATATTTTCTACCAAGCCTTTGATAAAGGTGAGCTGGCCGATGGTGAAGGTCGAGTGATCGACTGCCAAAACATCGTCTTCTTCCTCACCTCGAATTTAGGTTACCAAACCATAGTCGATTACGCGCAGCAGCCTCAGTTGCTTGATGAGCAGCTTTACCCAGAACTGGCGGCTTTCTTCAAACCCGCCTTACTGGCTCGTATGGAGATTATCCCGTATCTACCGCTCAGCAAAGAAGTGCTAGAGCAGATTGTGCGTGGCAAGTTAACCCGCCTTGAGCAACTCTTTAAACAGCGTTATGCCGCTGACGTGGTGATTGAAGATAGCTTGATCGAAGAGATCTTAAGCCGTGCCACGCGCTCTGAAAATGGGGCTCGTATGCTGGAAGCGATCATCGAAGGTCAATTACTACCACCGATTTCATTAGCTTTGTTAAATAAATTGGCTGATAAACAACCAGTGCAACGCATCTATTTAGCGGCGGAAGAGGGTGAGTTTATTGGAGAGGTTGAGTGATCATGAGTCACTGGTTAGCTTACGCAACCGAGCTTGTTGTCGCGAGAAAGCCTAGCCAATTGGCCGCATTGTTTGTAGAAACGCTGCGCCGAGAGCTAAGGCTCGATACCTGCTTGTTACTGGTTCCCAGTTCAGACGGCCGTACCTTAGTGCCACAGGATAACCCGCTGAATTTAAGCTGGTCGGTCACCGATTTTGATTGTCCGTTTGCCCATGTATTGCAATCGGCCAAATCGATGCATTTAACCGCTGATGAATTGGTTTTTTGGCAATCTAACCGCCTGTTTAGCCAACTCACTGGCAGTGTCGGCATGTTAGATAGCGTGGTGGTACATCCGTTACCGAATGGTGATACACAAGTTCAGTCTATTTTGTTGTTGATTGGCGAAAATCATACCTTGGAAGGTTTATTTGAACAGCTCGATTTTATCAAGTATGTGGATGTTTTTTGCCATCAGTGGTCGCTGCTTAATGAGATGCAACGAGAAGAACAAAATCGCCAAAATTTATCAGAATCCTTGTCTGACGCTCAGCGTGATAACGCTCGTCGCTCATTAATTGCGAGCCTCTCTGGAACCTTGATTGGCAACAGTTTGGCAATGAAAAAATTAAGAGAGCAGATCATCAACGCCGCGCCATCGCAGCTTTCAGTGATGGTGCAAGGTGAAACAGGCACAGGTAAAGAGTTGGTCGCGCAAGCGGTGCACCAACTCTCGCCCCGCAAACAAGCGCCATTTGTTGCTATTAACTGCGCAGCTATTCCTGAAAACTTATTGGAAAGTGAATTGTTCGGCTATTGCAAAGGGGCGTTTTCCGGTGCGGATAGTGATAAACAAGGGTTGATTGCGCAAGCCGATGGCGGAACCCTGTTTTTGGATGAAATCGGTGATATGCCGCTGAGTCTGCAAGCGAAATTACTACGGGTATTAGAATCTCGCTCTTTTCGGCCAATTGGCGGTAAAAAAGAGCAGTCTTCTGATTTTCGTTTGGTTTCAGCAACGCACGTCAACCTCCTTGAACAAGTGCGTAATAAGTCGTTTCGTCAGGATCTTTATTACCGCTTATTTCAGTACCCGATTACTTTGCCACGCCTAGCGGCAAGGATGGATGATATTGAACGGCTTAGCCAACATTTTGTGCGCAGCTTCAATCAGCAGCATGCAACCAACATTCGGGGTGTGCACTATAAAGCGATTGATTGCCTAAAGCGTTATGACTTTCCCGGTAACGTACGTGAACTCAAGCACCTTATTGAATTTGGTTGTGCGCAAACACTCGATGGTACACAGGTGGAGGAGGCTTGCTTTACACAACGTTTAGCCTGCACTAAACCCGCTCAGCAGCCTGAGGCCGAACGACATGATCATAAGGCCGCAAAAACCGAGTCAAGCGTTAGCCGCGTAGTGGATGATCTCAAACAAGCGGTGAATGAATTTGAGTCTCGTATTATCCGTGAGCGCCTCCAATATTTTGCTGGTGACAGGGCTAAAGCGGCCAAAAGCCTCGGTATTCCCAAGCGAACTTTGGCCTACAAATGCCAAAAGTTGGAGATTAAAACACCATGAATAAACGGCTGTTTAGGCTTACTGTTTGCCTCTCTACCATGCTGCATTTCCCGATGGTAAATGCGGAAAATGACCTTGTAGCACAAGCAGAGCAATGCACCACGCTCACGTCTCGGTTAGAGCGACTGAGCTGTTTTGATCATCTATTCAAAACGCCTTCTGACGTGGTGATGCCTCAAGCGGCAACGCCCAATGTGCCGCTATCTTGGCAACGCGCCTTTGATAGCCTCAGCCAGTATCAAGACGGGGAAGCAAGTCACTTAACCGTTGAGGGCGACGATGATAAAGGGAATGCGTGGATTACTTTGGTTGCGTTAAATCAAAATACAAAGTTTGACGATAACGCTAAACCTGTTCTGCTGATGAGCTGTATCGACAATTTGAGTCGAGTGGAATTGGCGTTTCCTAGCGCGATTGATGACCCTCGCATCCAAGTTTCGATTGCCAATATGCAGGCACAATCTTGGCGTAGTGACGATTTAGGTTTGCTCTTTTCCTCAGGTCGCGGCATGCCAGCGATTGATATGATGAAAGCGATGGCGCGAGAAAAGCGCCTGGTGCTGCGTTCAAACTCTCCTTTTGTTGATGGGTTGCAGTTTGATGCTGGTGAGCTTTCGCAGTCGTTGATAGCACTAAAAACACGTTGTGGTTGGTAAGGAGTGTCAATGGAGTTAACCGATTATCGCCGCTGTATTACTCAGCCTATTCAAGCCGATAACCCTGTGGGTGAGCGGCTGATTGATGAGCCACTGTTTGATTTTGTTGAAGATCAAATGATGAAAGTGGGGTCACTCTCCCACGCTAGCGTGCAATGGGATGAAGTCGAACACAGTACGCTCAAACTGCTCAGTGAAAAAAGTAAAGATCTCAAATTATTGATCTACTTGTTGCAGTGTTTGCATAACCAAGTCACACCGCCACGTTTCACCACTTCGTTGCAGCTGCTGAGCGACTTTATGTCTCTGTATTGGGAAGATTGCTTCCCAGCGCCAGGCAAAAGAGGCAGTTTACCGCGCCGCAAATTCTTCAGCCAGATCGTGCAGCGGTTAGCTTTGGTGATTGATAAGTTAGATTTCGCACAATTTGATGGACAAGATCGTGATGAGTTGAACGCTGCAATGGAGGCGTTACAACAAGCAACCACTCAGGTGGGGCTGATGTCTGAGAGCGTTGAAAGTTTGGTGGCTAAAGTTCAAGCCCAACTGCGCCGTGCCACAGAACGTGAGCAAGCGAGCCAACATGTGCAAGAGGCTCCAGTAGTTGAACGTAAAACAACCACGCAGAGCGCCATCTCAGTTGACAGTTCAAGTGACAAAGCCACTAAGCAGACCTTACTAAAGGTAGCTGAGTTTTTGTCTGAACAAGAGTTCGGCATTGCCTTGGCAATACGAGTCAGGCGTTTTGCCGTGTGGTCAAGTATTACCTCATTACCTGAGCACGACGTCAGCGGTGAAACACTGTTACGGGCGATGGCGCAAGAACGAATCAAAGAGTATCACGACCAAATGCGTAGCCCAGATTTAGCCTTATGGCGCAAGGTAGAGCAGAGTTTGACCATGGCACCTTACTGGTTTGAAGGGCAACTGATGAGCTATCAAATCGCGCAAAGCTTAGGCCAAAAGGCGTGGAGTGAAGCCATTTTGAGTGAAAGCCAGCAGTTTGTGGCACGTCTACCTGCGCTGCTCGAGTTGAAATTCAAAGGAGGCGAGCCTTTTGTCAATGCGAGCGTAAAAGAGTGGCTACTCAGCCAGCAGCAAAGTAGCGCACAAGGCCAAGTAGCAGGCGATTGGCAAGACAAACGCAAAGAGGCGTTTAGCTTAGCGAAAGAGGGAGGCATTGCGGTGGCGCTCTCTATGCTCAACGATGGCCTGGTCAGCGCCAGTGAGCCAAGAGATAAATTCTATTGGCGGTTATTATCGGCTGATTTATTAAATAGCAATAATTTAGATGCGATGGCGAAAGAACAGTACCAAACGTTACATGCTCAGGTTAGCACCATGAGCGTTACCGATTGGGAACCCTCATTAGTTGAGCAATTAGAACAATACACAACGTCAGAGTAAACGAAGGACACAAACCCATGTGGAAATTTATTGTTGGGATCGCAAGAAAGTTAACACCGGGCATCGCCGCGGCGATGCCTATTTTGCTATTTAGCACGTTCATTCTATTGAATGTTGCGATTTGGTGGGCTGGCCCTTGGCTAGAGATTGCGGGTAATAAGCCGCTTGAGTCGATAACCGCTCGCGCGGTGGCCAGCAGCTTGTTTACTTTAGGTGCATTGGCCGTGTGGGGCGTGTGGCAGTGGCGAAAATTGCAAGGCTTTAAAGCCGAGCAAAAACGTGAAGAGCAGCTTCGCCAAGATCCAATTAAAGCCTATGAAGAGCGCCAAGAGGTTGAGCTGAACCAAGTGATGGTCAGCATGAAAGAGAACCTCAATAAACGTAATTATCTTTATGCGCTGCCATGGTATTTAGTACTCGGTTTGGAAAATGCGGGTAAAACTAGCCTCATCAATCGCTCTGGTCAAAACTTTGTTTTTTCTTCGGTAATGCGAGCTTCGGGCCAAAAAAGTGAAAACCCGTATTCGTTTGATTGGTGGATTGGTGATGAATCGGTACTGATTGATCCTGATGGAGAGCTACTGACACAAGGTAACCACAGCAATGATAATGATGGTGCGATGGAGCGCCGTTTGTGGCTTCATTTTGTTAATTGGTTGGAGAGAACGCGTAGCCGCCGTCCACTCAACGGTATTGTACTAGCGTTAGACGTTTCTCATTTAGCAACCGCAACTGCAACTGAGCGTAAAGCTTACGCCAATTTATTACGTGCTCGTTTACGTGAACTAATGGAGACGTTATCCACGCGTCTGCCTGTCTATATTGCATTGACGAAATTGGATTTATTACACGGTTTTGAACCTTTCTTTAAGCATTATTCGCGCAGTCAGCGTGAGGATGTGCTGGGCTTTACCTTTTCACTCGACTCTATTGATGACTTGGATAACTGGCTCAACGAGTTTTCAAAAGACTACAGTCAGTTTGTTGAGCGCATTAATGATGTGTTGCCGCATGCGGTTTCTGTACCTATGGATCTCGAAGAGCGTAATGCTATTTATAGCTTCACGCGTCAAATCTCCGGTTTAAAAGAGATCTTATTACAATTTTTCAACGATGCATTGGCCAGTGATCAGTTCTCTACTTCGGCTTTGGTGCGTGGTGCCTATTTCACTTCTGTGTATCAACAAGGTGTACCTACCAATGCGTTTGATGATGCTGCTTCGCGCCGCTATGGGCTAGATCATGCCATCAACAAAGCGCAGCAAGCCAAAAACTCGACGGTTTATTTCACACAAAAACTGTTTAATAACATCATTTATCCTGAAGCTGGGCTTGCCTCAGATAACTTTCGTGTTGCGAAGCAAAAACGCCGTTTGATTGGTTTATCGGTAGTGGCTTGTTCTATTGCAACTGTGTTATTAGTCGGCACTTGGCATCGCTATTACCTTAGCAACGTGAAGCACTCTGATGCGGTGTTAGCGAAAGTGAACGAGTACAAAAACGAGTTCCCCTCTAATCTTTATTTAGCCTCTCAGCAAGATGTTCTCGTGCCGCTCAATAAAATTCGTGAAGCGACATTGGAGTTTGGTTTCTTCCGTGATAAACCACAGTACATTTCCGATTTTGGTTTGTACCAAGGCCACACGATTGGTCCAATGGTTGAAGCGACCTATTTGAATTTATTGGAAAACCGATTTTTACCTCTACTAATGGCTGATGTCGTTGTGCAGCTTAACCAAGCCAAAACAGATGAAGAGAAGCTGGCCGTGCTGCGCGTCTATCGCATGATGGTAGATAAAAGCGGCCGCTATAAGGATTATGTACTCGATTATTTCTCCAAATACTGGCAGCAAGAGTTCGCTGGGCAACGCGTGATCCAAGAAGAACTACTGGGGCATTTAGACTACGCCATGTTACACACGGATTTAGCGGGTGATCGCGCGCGCGGTAATCGCAATGCAGAGTCGGTGATGAAGCCTTATGATCAGGTGGTGGCGAAAGTGCAGTCTGATCTTGGTTCTATGCCTAACGATCAACGTGTTTACCGTAATTTGAAGTTGAATGCACAAACGGTTCTTGGTCCCTCGATCAATTTACGCAACTTGATTGGCCCCGTCTTTGATGTGGTTTTTGAAGAGCGAGTGGTCAACAGCAGCTCGCTGTATATTCCGCAAATGCTTACCAAAAAAGGGTTTGAAGATTACTTCATGCCGCAATCAGAATCCGTTTCTGAGCTGGCCTTGATCGACAGTTGGGTACTAGGGCAATCTAAATCGGCTCAATTTAGCGAAGCGGATAAGCACGACCTTCGTAACAAAATCCGCAGCTTGTATGTGGCGGACTACACCAATACCTGGCGTGCGGCTCTTAATGAAATCAGCGTTAAGTATTTTAGCGACATCAATGACGCGGTGTCAGTATTAGAAAACTTTACTGGCAACATTGAACCGATGCAGCGTTTGCTTCGCACTTTAGAAAGCAATACTCAAATGTATGCCAGCGTGCCTAAAGATGAAGCCGCGCAAAAAGAGCTGTTAAAAAATCCAAAATACAAAGTTGCTTCGCAGATTGATGCGCCCTTTGCTGAACTAAACGCCATGCTCAAGCCAGTAGGAGACAAGCCTGCGTACATCAATGAAGTGTTAGTGGCGGTGGAAGAGTTACAAAATTACCTCAAATCGATTCAAGAAGCGCCAGATGTTGGTATGGCTGCGCTTGATGCCACCAAAGCACGCGTAAAATTAGTGAACGCTGATCCAATTTACACGGTGAAACGTATTGCATCAGGTTTGCCTAAACCGCTTGATACTATGGTGTCTAAACTGGCGGATGAAAGTTGGTATGTTGTCAAACAAGAAGCGATTAAGCACCTTGAAGTTCGTTGGCATGATGATGTTTACAAAACCTTCGAAGAGAAATTGGCTGGTCGCTATCCATTCAATGCCTCTTCTAACAAAGATAGCTCTTTGTCTGATTTCGAAGCGTTTTTTGCGCCTAAAGGTACATTGGATAACTTCTACAACAATCAGTTAAGAATGTTTGTGGAAGAAAACATTGCGGTCAATGACGATGATAATGCGCAGTCTATTATTCGCAAAGACGTTCTAGAACAGCTCAAGCAGGCGAAGAAAATTCAGCAAGCTTTCTTTAACCGCAAAGGGGTCTTAGACGTTAGTTTCTCGGTTGAACCACTACGCTTGAGCAACAACAAACGCCGCAGTGTGCTGAATGTTGATGGTCAATATCTCGCTTACAGTCACGGCCCAAGAGACAGTGTCGAGTTGATTTGGCCAAATACGCTGCGTGATTCTGCGATCTCTAAAGTAACGTTAGTGCCGACTAAAAATAATATGTCGCCACGAAGTATTAATATCCAAGGTCCGTGGGCATTTTTCCGCTTGCTTGAACAAGGTGATGTGGTGGGTGCTAGTTCCACGTCGGTTGACTTTAAGTTTGCAGTTGACGATGGTGAGATGATTTATCGACTCAATTCAGAGGCAGATATTAACCCATTCACCGAGCGGTTATTTAAGTCATTCAAACTCTCGAAAACCCTTTACTAAAATAATAGTGAGGAGCGATTGGTCATCGCTCCTCAACTCACTTAGGACGCTGTAGTCATGTCCAATATTGTATTTATCGACCACGCTCGTTTTCATTTGATAGATGATGCTGCTGCTGTTCGTCACATTGATGCCTACCAAAAGGTGAGAGATGAGATCAATCGTCGTAACAACCCATTATCAGGTGGTCCAGACTGGGCTGTGGTGAAAGTTGCTTGTGAAACATTAGCAAAAGGCCCGGGGATTGACCTTTTGCTGTGCGGTTATTACACCGTAGCCTGTTTAAAAATGCAGGGCTTAGCGGGATACGCCAATGGTGTTGAACTGTTGTGCTGCTGCTTAAGTAATTTGCCAAAACCGGACGTAAAATCGGCGAAAATGCGCAAGGAAGTGCTCGATTGGGTTAATGCTCGTGTAGTGCGGGAGTTAAAAGATCTGCGTCCGAATCATGAAGCGCTGCGTGATTTATACCGTTGTGAGCGCTTTTGTGAGCGTATGCATGCCATTTTAGAGCTGCAACAGCCGGACTATTTGGTTGATTTCGAAGGAGTAGGTTTTGCTATTTTTGAACATATTGATCGTTTAGAAACGCAATATCATTCGCTGCTAAAGCGCCATACTCAAACGGAACAGGTTGAGCAGGTGCGTAATCAAAAGCGCTCACGTGTTACGCATGTGGCCGCTTTTATATCCGGTGTTCTTGGTGTTGTGATGGTGTATGGAGCCGTCACTTATTTGCCGTTTTTCAACTCAATATCTTATGCAACCAACCTAAGGTTACCTGCTTTACATACGCCAGAGCAGGTCAATGCGTTTCAACAGGCCAACTCGCCAGCCAAGCTTGAACAGTTGTCAAATGAGATTGTGCCATTGTACCGAGAGGCGATTGAGCAAAAAATGGCGCGCTCTTTTGAATCGGCTCGTGTTGAAGCCCAGCAAGTGTTGGATGCGTTATTGCAACTCTATCCCCAAACCGAATCAGTGCTGGAGGTGGATCAAGCGTTTGCCGATGCTAAGCGTGAAGCTCTGCAACAAACTGAGCGCTTTATGGAGCGTTTTAGTGAAACGCGAACCAAGATGGCCAACATCGCGCTGCTCGCGCAAAAAGGAAAATTAACCGAACTGCAAAGACAAACCAAATCGTTGGAGGAGTTCGCTATTAGTTTGTCTCCTATTTACGGGAGAGCTGCATATGTCGAAGAGTTGCTCAAAAAAGGTGATGTTGTACAGGCTGAACAGGAGTTTATGATTCTGAAGCAGCGGCTTAATAATTTGAGCTGGAAAATGGCCGAGCTCGACAAGCAGTTTGAGCATTTGACTGTGACACATAATCAGGAAACTCAGACTCAATAAGCTGAGCAACAATTGGTTATTGAAGGGCAACTTTTTGCTCATATCAGGCAGTTTGTTGCCTTTGTCAATCGAGCTGTTTATAAGCTCATGAATACCAAAGAAAAATATCTGGCACTGCACTTGCTGTACTAGTGTCATTTTGCGATAAAAGAGTGGAAGGGAAAAAGATGGCAAGGTTAAGTTTTAGGCTCACCGTGGAGGGTTTGGCAGACGACACGTTAGTGGTGCGTGAATACCAAGGCGTGGAATCGCTGTCTGATAGCGCGCAGGCGGGCCAGCGCTGCTACGGTTTTCGCTATGAGATAAAACTGGCCAGTCGCCAATCTGGTTTAACGGCGTTGGAGCTGGTGGACAAAACCGCTCAGCTTGAGATGTTGCGTGATGGCCTTGTCGTGCAGCGCGTGCACGGCATTGTGCGCCAGTTCAGTAAAGGCGATATTGGCCATCATCACACCTTTTACTCACTGAGCTTAGTTCCAGCATTAGAGCGGCTATCACTGCGCCAAAACAGCCGTATTTTCCAGCTCAAAACCGTTCCCGAAATCCTCTCCATCGTACTGCAAGAAATGGGCATTAACGACTACGCCTTCTCGCTGAAGCGTGAGTGTGCTCAGCGTGAATTCTGCGTGCAGTACCGTGAGACGGATATCGACTTCTTGCACCGCTTAGCCGCCGAAGAGGGCTTGGTGTATCACTTCATTCACGAAGAGGGGAAACACACCCTCTTTTTCAGTGACGACAGCCAAAGCCTGATAAAGCGAGAAACGCCTATCCCTTACAACACCCTTGCAGGTGGCGTGATGGAGAGTCCTTATGTGTCGCAATTAACGCAACACAGCCAAACCGAAGTGAGCCACAGCGCGCTGCAAGATTACAGCTTTAAAAAGCCGAGCTACTCGTTTGCTCAGCAAGCGCAAGGGCGCGAGATGGATTACCAGCAAGCGACCTACGAGCACTTTGATGCACCGGGTCGCTTTAAAGACGACGTCAGCGGCAAAGCCTTTAATCAAATTCGCTTAGAGTACTTACGACGAGAAGCGCGAACCGCGAGCGGAAAAAGTAACCATCCTGGCCTGCAAGCGGGCACAAAGTTCGACTTACAAGAGCATCTTGACGACAGCGCGAATCGCGACTGGGTTGTGGTGCAAGTGCATCATCAGGGGCGTCAACCACAAGCATTGGAAGAAGAGGGCGGCAGTGGCGCGACCACGTACAGCAACCAATTCACGCTCATTCCTGCCGATGTGACGTGGCGTGCGACACCGCAAGCCAAACCTCAAGTGGATGGCCCTTGCATGGCGTTAGTCGTGGGCCCTGACGGCGAAGAAATCTTCTGTGACGAACATGGCCGCGTCAAACTGCATTTCCCGTGGGACAGATATTCCAACGGCGATGAGCACAGCTCATGCTGGGTGCGCGTCTCACAAGGTTGGGCTGGCAGCCAATATGGCATGATAGCCATTCCGCGCATTGGTCATGAAGTCATCGTCTCGTTTCTCAACGGCGACCCAGACCAACCGATAGTGACAGGCCGTACCTACCATGCGACCAACAAAGCGCCGTACATACTGCCGGATAACAAAACCAAAACCGTGCTGCGCAGTGAAACGCACCAAGGGCAAGGGTTTAACGAGCTGAGCTTTGAAGACCAAGCAGCGCAAGAGAAAATCTACCTACACGCGCAAAAAGACTTAGACGCCTTGGTGCTCAATGATGCCACGGCGCACATCAAGCACGACCAGCACCTCACGGTGGATAACGACCAATTCACGCACGTTAAACATAACCATCACCTCACGGTGGAGGGCGAAAGCCGCGATAACATAACCCAAGATAGCAGTGTAGAGATTAGCGGGTCATTACAGCATAAAGTGGCCAAACTGACCGCGATACAAACAGGGCGCGAAATAAGCCTTAAAGCGGGAGCTAAAATCGTTGTAGAAGCTGGGGCTGAAGTGACTTTAAAAGCGGGTGGCAGCTTTGTCAAAGTGGATGCCGGTGGCGTGCACATCGTTGGTCCTGCGATTAACCTTAATGCTGGCGGAAGTGCTGGTAGCGGTAGCGCTTATGGTGGGCAATCCGCCATGCTGGCAACCCCACTACTTGATATGAAAGCTCCGGCCGAATTACAAGCGAGTGCTATTAGCGCGACCATGCAAAGCGGCCAAGCGAATGTGATCACTCATTTTGAGGCTGCCGCAATACAATCCGCTGCGCAGAAATCATCTGCATCATCACAAAAGCAGTCAGAATCTAAGGTGGCAGAAAAGAGCGCTCAGGAAGAGAGCCAAAAAGAGGATGCACAAAACGAAGATAAAGCGTCACTGCTACAATCGGATGTGTTGAAAGCTTCAGAAGAGCTGGAAAAATTAGCGAAGAAACAAGCCAGCGCTTTCAGAAAAGGCAACAATGGCAAAGAAGTGAGCTTGATTCAGCAAGCGTTAGTCAAAATGAAATTTGATTTGCAAGCCGATGGTGATTTCGGTAATAAAACCAAAACGGCCATTGAGCAGTTCCAAAAAAGTTATCAACCCAGCCATCAAACGCATCCGTCGTACAGCATTGGCCCCGTTGATGGTATTGTTGGCCAAGGGACATTGTTAGGTTTAGATGAAGCGTTGATGGATGGGTGGAAGACAACTCCGTTGAAAAGCGTAAACTGGGCTGATAGTAAGTTTGGTATCTTACTTGGTAGCGTTGAATCAAAAAATGATTATTCTGCTTATAACAGAACACAAGGTGGTTTGAAATCTTTCTACAATACAATGCTTAATAAAATGACTGTAAGTGAAGTTCTAGCAAAGCAGAAATCCAGAGAGGTATTCGCTGCTGGACGGTTTCAATTAATTCCAAGTACTTTAAAGGATGCAGTTCTTACACTATCAATTGATACTACGTCTATTTTTGATAAACATACACAAGATCAAATATTTAATGATTATTTGATTAGAGTTAAAAGACCTCAAATTGCTGCATTTTTGGAGTCAACTGGCTCCGTAGAAGATGCGATGTATGCTTGGGCTAAAGAATTTGCATCAGCAGGAGTTGAAAAAGGTAAAGCAATTAGTAAAGGCCGCGTTGCAGTCGGTGGTGAGTCATATTATTCAGGTGATGGTTTGAATAAAGCGCATTTATCAACCGAAAAGATGAAAAAAGTATTAATTAAATCTAAGCAGGATATGAAGTGATGAAGCTATTTTTAGTTTTTATATACAGTGTTTTTTTATTTAGTTCAGTGGCATGTGCAAACATAAATAGTCTCTTAGAAGGGCAGGGTTATTCTGAGGTTTTTAAAAATAGTTTCTATCAAGTCTATGAACTAGGCCCCAATTTCAATACTGATGATTACGTCTTTTCATATGCTTGTGGTGGTGGGGCTATATGTGCAAACATTTACGATTCTCAATCCAAATTATTTATCGATCTTCCTGATAACTATATTGCCGACTCAGAGCTGGAAGACTTTTCTTTAAGTTTCAGCAAGGAAAGCTCAAGGTTATGCATTTCTGGTGAGAGTGCTTATGATTCAATGATTTACAATGACACTTGTTATACTTATACAGCTGGTGAGCTTGTTAGAAATTAATTGCCATTCGTGTGTTTTTCTTGGCGTAATGTCTCGTCAAACAGGAAGACAATAAGATATGACCACTTATAACCTAATATTTCACTGTACTTTTTTATTATCTTGTTCATTCTATGCTGGGGCATTTCCGATTCCACCAAGTAATGAGTTAAGAACGTTAATTAAGTTTTACGATAATCAGACAGGTAAAACTGGAGGTAATGTTGCCTATATACCAATAGGCAAGCCTTGTCTGAATGTCGTTACTAATGGAAAGCATTATGAGTATTGTTTTATTAACGAGAATGAAAACTTGTCGAATAGTGATAAGCAAGGTTTTTATATTACTTTAAAAAGTGTATCAAAGAGCGATGTTAGTTTTTCATACGATACACTCTGGTATTCAATGAGCTGTCGTATTTTTACCGAAGATCAAAAAATAGAATGTGATGAGCCCTACGGTTAGATATTGACTGTTGTTTTAAATAGAATAAAGAGCCAACATAGCTAGGCTCTTTATTTAAACTAATCCTAAAAAATACAATGCTTAGCGAAGTCGCCAGCCTCATTCGCTGTCCAATCACCTTTTGGCTTGTCTTTCATATCTTCACACCACGCGTCGCTGCCAATTTGTGATTGGAAGACACAGTGCTTTGCATAATCCACCGCCTGCCCGGCGTTCCATTCGCCTTTTGGTTTCTCTTTCATATCTTGACACCATGCTTCGCTGCCCACTTCTGAGCAGGCGGCGAGTGAGAATGCAGTAAACAATACCAAGGCTATTTTTTTCATGTTTGAGTTCCAAATGGATGCGATTTTTGTTCGGAGTGACTATACCGAAAATCACGGTCTCAGTGTTAATCCTATGCTAAAAATGGGCATCTAATGACAAATCACTCAGTGATGATCCTCACTCTTTTTTACTCCTCAGCTCACTAATCAACGATCAAAATCACATTACCTATTTTCGCATCGTGCAAATTATTTTTGCTACGCTAGGATTCATCGAAACGTTTCGATGAGATTTTCTTGAACGATTCAAGAGTGATAGAAAGGTGTCAGAAAGCGAAACATAAAGCCTAACGTGAAGGTATAACAATGAAAAAAAGTACCCTATTAAACTCGGAACTCTCTTACTTGGTGGCTACTTTAGGGCATACCGACGAAATCACAATTTGTGATGCAGGTTTGCCTATTCCCGATGAAGTGCAGCGTATTGATTTAGCATTAACTCACGGTATTCCCGGTTTTCTTGACACGGTCCGCGTGATTCTTTCTGAATCTCAAATTGAAGGTGTGATCATTGCTGAAGAGTTTACACAAGTAAGCCCTGAGCATCACAAAGCGCTGCTGGCTGAGCTGAAAGCGGAAGAGGAGTTATGCGAGAAAACGATTGCTGTCACTTACCTCTCTCATCACGATTTTAAAGAGCGCACTATGCGCAGCCGCGCCGTGGTAAGAACTGGCGAATGCACGCCGTATGCGAATGTTATTTTTCAAGCAGGCGTCGTGTTTTAAGCCGCGATTGAGGATCCACTATGACTCAAGCAATTTTAGCGCTCAGTGAGATTGAAAAAGCGTTCCCCGGCGTGAAAGCGCTCGATAAAGCTAGCCTCAATGTTTACCCCGGCCGCGTGATGGCGTTGATGGGCGAAAACGGCGCGGGTAAATCAACCTTAATGAAAGTGTTGACGGGTATCTATTCATTGGATGCGGGTTCTATCACTTACCAAGGAAAACCAGCCGCCTTTAAAGGCCCACGAGATTCACAACAAGCGGGCATCAGCATTATTCACCAAGAGTTGAATTTGATTCCGGAATTAACTATTGCTGAAAACATTTTTCTAGGCAGAGAGATAACCGGTGCGATGGGGCGAATTTTATGGAATGAAATGTACCAAGCAGCCGACAAACTACTGGCTCGCTTAAATGTTAAACACAGCTCCAAGACCTTGTTGGGTGACTTAAGCCTTGGTGAGCAACAGATGGTTGAGATTGCAAAAGCGCTCTCATTTGAGTCGAAAGTGATCATCATGGATGAACCGACGGATGCGCTGACGGATACCGAAACTGAATCGTTATTTAATGTGATTAACGAGCTGCGTGAACAAGGTTGCGGCATTGTTTATATCTCACATCGGTTGAAAGAAATTTTTGAAATTTGTGACGATATTACCGTGTTACGTGATGGCAAATTCATTGGCCAGTGCAAAGTGTCTGACACCAATGAAGATGGCCTGATTGAGATGATGGTCGGCCGGAAATTAGAAGAACAGTACCCACGTATTGAGGTAAAGCACGGCGACACTTGCCTTGAAGTGATAGGCCTCACGGGCTCAGGTGTGCATGACATTAATTTTACGCTCAAACGAGGTGAAATCCTCGGTGTTTCGGGTTTGATGGGCGCAGGGCGCACTGAATTAATGAAAGTGATTTACGGCGCGCTGCCCAGTGAGCGAGGCGTGATTAACCTTGAGAACAAAACCATCAACCCAGTCAGCCCACAAGATGGCCTTGCAAACGGTATCGCGTATATTTCAGAAGATCGCAAAGGGGACGGTTTGGTTCTTGGCCTGTCGGTGAAAGAGAACATGTCACTGTGTGCGTTGAATAAATTTAGCAAAGGTGTACAGATTCAACACAGTGATGAAGTCATCGCAGTGGAAGATTTTATTCGCCTATTCAACATCAAAACGCCATCTCGTGATCAAATCATTGGTAATTTGTCCGGTGGCAATCAGCAAAAAGTAGCGATTGCGAAAGGGTTGATGACACGTCCCAAAGTTTTGATTTTGGATGAACCCACACGCGGGGTTGACGTGGGAGCCAAAAAAGAGATTTACCAATTGATTAACCAATTTAAAGCCGAAGGGATGAGCATTATTTTGGTTTCGTCAGAGATGCCAGAAGTGCTAGGGATGAGTGACCGAATTTTGGTGATGCATGAAGGTCGAATCAGCGGCGAATTCAGTGCCAAACAAGCCAACCAAGAGATTCTACTCGCCTGTGCGGTAGGCAAAAAGATCAATGAGGAAGCAGCATGAGCAGTAACAGCATGAGTAATTCAACCCAAACTAACCGCAGAAAATGGATCAGTAAAGAGTGGCTCATTGAGCAAAAATCACTGATTGCTTTGCTTTTTTTAGTGGTCGTTGTCTCTTTTTTAAACCCCAATTTCTTCACGGTTGACAACATACTGAACATTTTGCGCCAAACCTCAGTCAACGCCATTATCGCTGTGGGGATGACCTTGGTTATTCTAACGGCAGGTATCGATTTGAGTGTTGGCTCGGTACTGGCGTTGTGCGGCGCTTTTGCTGCAACCATGATTGGTCTTGAGATTCCGGTCATTATCGCAGTCCCTACAGCGTTACTTGCTGGTGCGGCACTGGGTGCGATTAGCGGCATCATTATCGCCAAAGGTAAAGTGCAAGCGTTTATTGCCACCTTAGTCACCATGACCTTATTGCGTGGTGTGACCATGGTTTATACCGATGGGCGTCCAATTTCGACAGGTTTTACCGATACTGCAGACGCTTTTGCTTGGTTTGGTACAGGTTACGCGTTGGGTATTCCTGTTCCGGTGTGGATGATGGTGGTGGTCTTTGCTGCGGTTTGGTACTTACTCAACCATACACGTTTTGGCCGCTATGTTTACGCGCTCGGTGGCAATGAGTCTGCAACTCGATTGTCAGGTATTAATGTGGATCGCGTGAAAATTGGTGTGTACGCCATCTGTGGTCTATTGGCTGCGCTGGCTGGCATCATCGTCACGTCTCGCCTCTCTTCTGCGCAACCGACTGCTGGTATGGGTTATGAGCTGGATGCCATCGCTGCCGTTGTACTTGGTGGTACCAGCTTGATGGGGGGTAAAGGACGCATTATGGGCACGTTAATTGGGGCGCTGATCATCGGCTTTCTTAATAACGCGCTGAACCTGCTTGATGTCTCTTCTTACTACCAAATGATTGCGAAAGCCGTGGTTATTTTGCTCGCGGTACTCGTGGATAACAAAAATAAGTAACACGATAGAAAACCTCCGTTTTAAAGCGAGCCATATTAGCTTTAAAACGGCCCCTACAAAAAGGACTATAAAGATGAAAAAACTTGCAACTTTAATCTCTGCTGCTCTACTTTCCACCACTGTCTCTGTGGCTGCGCATGCGCAAGACACCATGGCGATTGTACTATCCACTCTGAACAACCCATTTTTTGTCACCATGAAAGATGGCGCAGAAGCAAAAGCGAAAGAGCTAGGCTACAACCTGATCGTCTTGGATTCACAAAATGATCCAAGCAAAGAGCTATCAAACGTAGAAGACCTAACCGTTCGTGGCGTTAAAGCGATTTTGATCAACCCAACCGATTCTGATGCCGTCTCTAACGCCATTCGTATGGCCAACCGCGCTAAAGTGCCAGTGTTGACACTGGATCGCGGTGCAAGCCGTGGTGATGTTGTGAGCCACATCGCTTCTGATAACGTAGTCGGTGGTGAAATGGCCGGTCACTTTATCGTCGAAAAAATCGGTGCAAAAGCCAAAGTCATTCAACTGGAAGGGATTGCCGGCACATCGGCCGCTCGTGAGCGTGGAGAAGGTTTCATGAACGCGGTGAAAGGCAGTGAAATGGAACTGCTTGCTAGCCAGCCTGCTGATTTTGACCGCACTAAAGGTTTGAATGTAATGGAAAACCTGCTAGCGGCAAACCCAGATGTTCAAGCTGTATTTGCCCAAAATGATGAAATGGCATTGGGTGCACTTCGCGCCGTTCAAGCATCAGGCAAAGAGGTGATGATCATCGGTTTTGATGGTACCGACGATGGTATCGCTGCGGTAGAACGCGGCCAACTTGCTGCGACTGTTGCTCAGCAACCAGACATGATCGGTGCACTTGGCATTGAAACGGCCGATAAAATGCTAAAAGGCGAACAAGTGGATGAGTACATTCCGGTTCCTCTAAAAATCATCAGCAAATAATCTTTGCTGTAGGTAGCTCTTTACTGGCAGGTAGCTCTTTACTGGCTCGTAGAGAGCTACCTCTTCTATAACCCCTCAGCTATCAATAACCAGTAATCAGGCTCGATAGGTTTGTTTTTTCAGGTGAAGCCACAAAAGCCAAACCTCTCCAGCTCTATTTCAAACATGTTCACTCATGAACAAAGGACAAATTATGAATCAGTTAGTGGTATTAGGCAGTGTTAACGCTGACCATGTTTTGCAAGTGCCTTCATTTCCTCGCCCGGGTGAGACGCTGCATGGGCGTCATTATCAAGTTATTCCCGGTGGTAAAGGGGCCAACCAAGCTGTAGCGGCTGCGCGATTAAAAGCGGACATCGGTTTTATTGCCTGCGTGGGTGACGACGCATTCGGTATCAATACTCGTGAGAATTTTAAGCTCGATGGTATCAACATTGCGGGAGTTAAAATGCAGCCCAATTGTCCGACGGGCATCGCGATGATCCAAGTCTCGGACAGCGGAGAAAACAGCATCTGTATTTCGGCAGAGGCGAATGACAAGCTGACGGCTGATGCTATTGAAGCGGATTTAGCCGCCATTGGCGCGGCCAAATATTTATTGATGCAATTAGAGACGCCAATCGATGGCATTATTAAAGCTGCGCAAATCGCCAAACAAAATCGTACCAATGTGATTTTAAACCCAGCGCCTGCCCGAGATCTGCCTGATACTCTGCTAGAATGTGTCGATGTGATCACACCAAACGAAACGGAAGCGCAGCGCTTAACGGGGATCACGGTTGATGATGATCACACGGCGCAGTTAGCGGCCAATGAACTGCATAAAAAAGGGATTGAAATCGTCTTGATCACCTTAGGTGCAAAAGGCGTTTGGCTAAGCCAAAATGGGCGTGGTCAACTGATTGCTGGTTTTAAAGTCGATGTGACAGACACCACCGCGGCAGGTGATACGTTTAACGGTGCTTTAGTAACGGGTCTTTTGGAAGATATGCCTTTAGAATCAGCCATTAAATTTGCGCATGCTGCGGCAGCCATTTCTGTTACCCGTTTTGGCGCGCAAACCTCAATACCCACCCGAATAGAAGTGGACGCGTTTCTCGCTCAGCATCAATAGGAAAAACAGACATGGCGACAATGAAAGATATTGCAAGATTAGCCGGCGTATCCACGTCTACCGTCAGCCATGTCATTAATAAATCTCGCTATGTGAGCGATGAAATCGCTGTGCGTGTCAATAAAGCCGCGCAAGATCTGAACTATGCCCCGTCAGCATTGGCTCGCAGTCTCAAAATGAACCGAACGCGTACCATTGGTATGTTAGTGACCACTTCGACGAACCCTTTTTTTGGCGAAGTGGTCAAAGGGGTAGAGCGCAGTTGCTACCACAAAGGTTATAACCTTATTTTGTGTAATACCGAAGGGGATAGCCAGCGAATGCAAGCCTCTATCAACACGCTACTGCAAAAGCGCGTTGATGGCTTACTTTTGATGTGTTCCACCTTAGAAGGTGAGCGGATTGACGTTTTTGAACGTTACCCAGATATCCCTGTCGTGGTGATGGATTGGGGCCCAATGCTCTTTCCTAGCGATAAAATACAAGATAACTCTTTACGTGGTGGTTATATTGCGGCGAACTATTTGATTGAGTGCGGTCATAAAGAAATCGGTTGCATTACCGGGCCATTGATTCGTCATCAAGCTCAAATGCGTTATGAAGGCTATAAGCGCGCTGTCTTGGAAGCAGGTTTGGACATTCACCCCAATTGGATTGTGGAATCCGATTTTGAATGTGAAGGTGGCTACGAAGCGTTCAATAAAATGTTAGCCAAAGGACCATTACCGAGTGCGATTTTTGTCTCTAATGACATGATGGCAATGGGGGTGATTAATGCAGCTAATGAAAAAGGGATCCGCATTCCTGAAGATCTTTCGCTGATGGGGTATGACGATATTCACATCGCCCGTTTTATGTCGCCAGCTCTAACCACTATCCATCAACCCAAATATCGTTTAGGTAAAGCGGCAGTTGACACCTTGCTTGCCCGTTTAGAAAACGAAGCGCTCGAACCGCAAATTGTTCAATTAGAGCCGACTTTAGCGGTGCGTAAAAGCATCAAAATGATGAACAAGTAGATGGAAAAATCCCTCTCTTTAGTCAAGAGAGGGATGAGGCACTAACTACTGAGTCATCTTTTTCCAGAAATCAGCCCATTGTTGTGGTCGATTATAGAAATGGCTAACAGATACGGTTCGCCATTGCCCCTCTGCTTCATACACAATCGAGGGAAAACCAGAAAGCTGATATTGCGCCATTAAGCTTTGCGTCTGCTCTAACTGCTCTGGTAACTGAGCTTTGGCTTGCTCCATCGCTTGTTCCCATTGATTTGGCTCTAGGTCAAGCGATTGGGCTAACAGTGCCAATGTGTCAGTATCGGCCACAGGCAAACCTTGCTGGTAATGCGCTTGTTGAATGCTTTTGAGCATAACACTTGGCGATACACCGAGTAATTGCGCTGCAATAATGGCTTGAGCAGTAACGTATGAGTCCAATATCACGGTTTCACCACTTTTGATTTTGGCGATGTAACCTTCCCCAAATACGGCTCCTGTTTGCTGAGCAATACGCTGATCAGCTTGCAGTACATGCTGGCGAAAACCATCTGAAAGAGGCGATCGCTCGATCATTCCACCCGGATGAAGGTGCAGTTTTACTCCGCCCATTTCATTCAACTGTTGAATGAGAGAGGTTGCTCCGTAACACCAGCCACACATTGGGTCGAAAATATAGTGGACGTTTACCATTTCATCTCACCCATGTGAACTTTGGCACCAATTTCTAAAGCCATTGGTAGGCCAGCATTAGGGTAAAGGTTTTGCATGGTTTGAATTAACTGAGCGCTGTCTTTGCTGTTTGCTTTCGCTTTAGCAAAATCCATAAGATATTGTTGTGCAAATTCAATTGAAGAAGCATCAAGCGCTGTACCAGAAGTCATATGCCCCGGGATCACTACGTTTGGTTTGAGTGCTTTCATTTGATCAAGTTGTTGCGCCCAAGCTTGGCGGCTCGCATCACTTTGTGCATCGGCCATCCATAAATGAACATTTCCGTATACCGCGACGTTACCTAAAATTGCTTTATTGGCTGGTATCCATAAATAAGGACGATGCGCTAATTCTCCATCCGCATCGCGAATTTCAATAGTTTGCCCATCAATGGTTAATGTTTTGCCATTATAAGCCGTTGGTAGTATTGGTTTTACAGGGGCATTTGCGCCCATTTTTGGAGCCCAAAATGCCAGTTTACCTTCCAGTTTCTCTTCAATCGTTGCACGTACGCCAGGAGTCGTAAGTACTTTCGCTTGCGGAAACATGTCATGCAGCACTTCAGCGCCGAAGTAGTAATCAGGGTCAGCTTGGCTAATAAAGATCGTGGTTAAGTTTTTGCCAGAGTCGAGTACTTTTGCCGCAATACGGAGAGCGTCTGCTTTGGTAAAGCCAGTGTCAACCACCATCGCTTCTGTTTCGCCATAAACCAAAGTGGAGTTGACATGAAAACTATTACCATCTGCGTTGTAGACGTCAAGTGTCAAAGGTTGTTGTGCTGCAAACGCGGCGCTGCTGATGAGTGTGGTTGCGGTAAGTAGAGTCAGTTTTTTCATGATTATTTATCCAAAGAGTTGTTATCGGTTCGGGAGCTATCATACGAATTAGACTTGTTCGGATATATAGCTAATAATTAACATCATTGTTTCTTAATTTGAACTAATGAGGAATAAATTAACCAACAAACGAGAGTTTTTGGATATAGAATTCGCTTAACGCGTTCGTGCTATAGCTACAGTTAAATGGCAGAGGTTTATCGCTAGCAGTACAAGCTTTGATTGAATGTCAGAAAGAGTATTTCGTGAATCATGATTGGCAAACGATATGCCTATAGATGAGGTAGAGAGGAGTGATAAGCAGAGCGTGTTGCCACACTCTGCTTATGGATTATGCTACTGCGCCTTGTTTCTGCGCTTGTTGCACTAATGCCTGACGTTGAGCTTCCATAGCAGATTGAACTTCATTTTCCCTATGAGTGTCTTCTTCCACAGCCTGTGGGACAAATACATAGAACTTATTGATGGTCATCTTTGGATCTCATATAGTTTTGGAAACAAAAAAATAGAGGATGTTAACCTAGTTAACATCCTCCATGACGGTCAAATTATAGGCGTAGATGAGGGGGCTTAGCTAGTCCTTTTTTCATCATAAGCCAAATTTTCTATACGTCGTAAGTGGTAGACGCTGTATCGCCGCCTGTACCGGTCCAGTTTGTGTGGAAGAATTCACCACGTGGACGATCAGTACGCTCATAAGTGTGAGCACCAAAGTAATCACGTTGGGCTTGCAGTAAATTAGCCGGTAAGCGAGCGGTGGTGTAGCCATCTAAGAAAGTGAGCGCGGAGGTCATACATGGCATTGGAATGCCGACTTCCATTGATTTGGCCGCTACTTTACGCCAAGCCGCTAGGCAGTTATCCAAAATGCCCTTGAAGTAGGCATCTGAACCTAAGAAGGCGATTTCTGGGTTAGCTTCGAACGCATCACGAATGTTGCTCAGGAATGCGGAGCGGATGATACAACCACCACGCCACATCAATGCCACGTTACCGTAGTTAAGATTCCAACCATTTTCGTTAGACGCTTGGCGCATTAGCATAAAGCCTTGTGCGTAAGAGATGATCTTAGACGCAAGTAGCGCTTGACGAAGTGCGTCAACCCACTCTTGTTTATCACCTTCGATTTGCATATTGCTCTTACCAAACAGTGCTTCGGCAGCAACGCGCTGATCTTTCAATGCTGAAAGGCAACGAGAGAAAACTGACTCAGTGATCAGCGTCAGCGGAATACCCATATCGAGTGCGTTAATGCCCGTCCATTTCCCTGTGCCTTTTTGGCCAGCAGTATCGAGGATTTTCTCAACCAGAGCTTCACCATCTTCGTCTTTGTAGCCTAAGATATCAGCGGTGATTTCCACTAGGTAACTATCGAGCTCGGTCTTGTTCCAATCAGCAAACACTTTTTGCATTTCATCATGGTTTAAACCCAAGCCGTCTTTCATAAACTGATAAGCTTCGGTAATTAGCTGCATATCGCCATATTCGATACCGTTGTGTACCATTTTAACGAAGTGACCCGCGCCGTCGTTACCCACCCAATCACAGCAAGGTTCACCAGCTTCGGTTTTTGCTGAGATACCTTGGAAAATTGGCTTCACGGCTTGCCAAGCTTCAGGTGCGCCACCTGGCATGATAGATGGGCCAAAACGTGCCCCTTCTTCGCCACCAGAAACGCCTGTACCGATAAAGTGAATACCTTTTTCACGCAGTGCTGCAACACGGCGGTTGGTGTCTGGGAAGTTCGTGTTACCGCCATCGATAATGATGTCGCCTTTATCGAGTAACGGAACCAGTTGGTCGATGAAATCATCCACGACTTGGCCCGCACGCACCATCAGCATCACTTTGCGAGGTGTCGCCAGTTTGTCGACTAACTCTTGCAGTGAATAAGCACCAACAATATTGGTGTCTTTCGCTGGACCTGCTAGGAACTCATCGACTTTTGCCGCGGTACGGTTGTGAGCCACCACTTTAAAACCGTGGTCGTTCATATTTAGGATAAGGTTTTGGCCCATCACTGCTAGGCCGATTACACCGATATCACCTTTCATTTATTTCTCTCCTTCACGCAATCTTTGTTGCGGCATCTGAATCTAAAAACCACTCTGTTTCGCCAGTTGTTGATTTAACTTTGGCAGCCGGATAAGGAAGATCCTCGGCTTTCGTGGTGTGAATTTCGTGTACGATCTCGGCTTTACCTGCGCCAAGAACGAGGTAACTAATACGTTTTGCAGCTTCCAACACTTTAGCTGTTTTAGAGACACGAAGTTGGCCTGATTCCGGATGCGTTGCCACTAAAGATAAATTCTCATCCTCGTAGTCGGTCACATTAGGGAACAGGGACGCCGTATGGCCATCTGCGCCAACACCGAGCAAAATCCAATCAAAAACAGGAGTACCGTTGACGGATGGAATGACTTTTGCCATCTCATCGGCAAAGCGCTTAGCTTCGGTTTGTGGATCATCTTCGCCGCGAATACGGTGAATATTTTGAGGTGGAATGTTCACTTGGCTAAACAGCAGTGTATTGGCTTCACCAAAGTTGCTTTCGGCATCCTCAGGAGCAACACAGCGTTCATCACCCCACCAGAAATGCAGGTTTTGCCATGCAATCACCTGTGCATAAGGTTCACTGGCCAATAATTTGAACAGCATTTTGGGTGTGCTGCCACCGGAAAGGGAGATATGAACCGGCTGACCTTGCTCGCTATAGCGTTGCATTTCATTGGCAAGCGTTTCAACCACCTGTTCTGGGGTTTGAAATATTTTATGATTGATCATAATTCGCAGTAATCCGTATCGGTCAAGTTTTTACACGGGAAGCGCCACGCGCGGCCATCATTGTGTAGCAGCAAATCGGACTCTTTTGGTCCCCACGTGCCACAGGCATAGCCAAACAGCGATTGAGGGTCTTGTTTGAAATCCAAAATAGGTTGTACGAACTTCCAACACGCTTCTACGGCATCGGTACGTGCAAATAAAGTTGCATCACCGTTGAGCGCATCCAAAAGAAGCCGTTCATAAGCGGTCAACATCTTGGTTTCTTCCAGTGATGTGTAATGGAAGTTCATGGAGACTTCTTTGGCTTTAAAGCCCGCACCTGGTTCCTTCAAACCAAAGCTCATTTGAATGCCTTCATCGGGCTGAATGCGGATGATGAGCTTGTTTTCAGGGGCATTTTGCCCAAAAACAGGGTGTGGCGTACGCTTAAAGTGAATGACCACTTCGGTGACGCGCGTTGGTAAACGTTTACCTGAACGCACATAAAATGGCACGCCATTCCAGCGCCAGTTATTGATAAACATTTTCAAACCGACATAGGTTTCAGTGCGCGATCCTGCTGCCACACCATGTTCATCACGGTAACTGGGTAAAAACTGGCCACGCACTTCTGATTCCGTATATTGCCCCAGTACGAGGTTGTGGCGTAGGTCATCATCAGAAAGCGGTTGCAGGCTTTGCAGCACTTTATTGACTTCGTTACGAATTGAATCAGCATTAATGGCGGCTGGTGGTTCCATGCTAACCATAGCTAACACTTGCAGTAAATGGTTTTGGAACATATCACGCACCGCACCAGAACCGTCGTAATAGCCACCGCGTTCTTCGACGCCCAAAAATTCTGCGCCTGTAATTTCGACATAGTCAATGAAATTGCGGTTCCACAAAGGTTCGAACATCCCGTTAGCAAAACGGAAAACCAACAGGTTTTGTACCGTCTCTTTGCCTAAATAATGGTCGATACGGTAGATCTGGTGTTCTTGGAAATGGCGATGAATTTCGATATCAAGGCTTTGAGCCGATGCAAGATCATAACCAAACGGTTTTTCGATGATCAAACGCTTCCAACCTTGCGCTTCGCTATTTAATCCATGCGCTGCGAGATTGGCCGGGATGACGCCATAAAGGCTCGGCGGCGTCGCGAGATAGAACAGAGTGTTGCGTTGCGTGAATTGGTATTGCTCAGCCAAAGAGTCAAGACGCGTGGCGAGCTGCGCGTATTCTGCAACATCTGAAGTATTGATCGCTTGATAATGCAAGTGCTCGCAAAAGGCGTCGAGAATATCTGGGACGGTCTTTTCCATTTCCTGAAGAGAGCGCTTTAATTTTTCACGGTATGACTCATCGCTGTATTGGGTTCGGCTGACACCCAGAATAGCAAAGGATTTCGGCAGTTGATCACTGGCGAACAAGTGATACAGAGCAGGTATAAGCTTGCGATAGGTTAAGTCGCCTGAAGCACCAAAAATCACAATACTGCTGTTTTCAGGTATTACCATCATCTTTCCCTTAAAAACGAGGTATTTAGCATGCGCCAACGGTAGCAGCGTCATGCAAAAATAGAAAATAGGCTCTAACTATAATGTCGATAGTTAAAACCAATGCGCTCCTCCAAAAGTGCAGAACGCAGTCTAGGGATCGCCCCTAGACTCGGGTGCGTATTGTCTACGACAATTTGACATACATCAACTATTGATAACGCAATCGATTAAATTCTCATGCCATCTCGATACATTTTCAGGGTGAGAGGTTAGGTTCTGCTTAAGTCTCATCCCTTGACTGCAGCACGTTACTTATAGCGGCTGTGAATGATGCTAGGTGGTCAGTCTTATCCGGAATGGTAACTCTATGGTGATTATTCAGTTGAACAATGACAGTTTGACGACGGAACTTGCGCTTGTACTTGGTTATAACGTTTGAGTTGGCTGAAATAGTGATGCGCTTTTTGTACGTGTTCGAATTCCAGCATCCAAGTCGCACTGCGTTGCGCTGAACAAAAAGCACCCATATGTCTGAGCAAGTCATCGCTTTGTTTGGTGAGTACGTTGGCAAGGCGGTTAACCAAGGCATTGGGCTCAATCGCAGTAAATTGCAGCAGAGCATAAGATTGATTTAAGACATCAAAGGCTTGTTTATGCTGACCCAAGCGATTGAAAATTTCAGATTGGGAAACAGCGGCATCACATAGCCCAGAGATCAAGCACACCAACTGGCAAGGTTTTGTTTGCCCACAGTTTAGCGCTGATTGAATATGGCTTGGCATATGATGCAGTACATCTTCAAGCAAACGGTGTGCTTGTGGCCAATGCCCTTGCGCTAATAGTTGTTCAGCCTTGAGATAGCTTGCCCAGCACTGTTGTAAGTCCATACTCAATTCTCCAGAATGACGACGTTTACTTATTTAAATGCAATTTATTATCAAATGCAAATAATTGTTATTTGCAATTCTAAGTGTGATGATTGTTTATTATTTGTTCGGTTAAACGCGAATAAGGTGTAACTCGCTAAAATATAAATGAATTGCTTCTACACTTAGGTCAAACTACAACAAGAATCCAAAAGCTAAGGAGCGGAGTGATGGCGATTCAACGATTGAATGCAGAGCAGCTCTACCACGTTGCCCAGTTAGAAAAACTTGCTTGTAAATCAACTAAGGAATTAGACCCAGTTGATGAGATTGTGGGCCAAGAACGGGCGCAAAAAGCGGTCGAATTTGCAATGTCGATCAAAGAGAAGGGTTACAACATCTACGCGATTGGCCGCAATGGGTTGGGCAAGCGTACGATGATTTTGCGTTATTTAAACCGCCATCAGCATGATGTCGAGGCGTTGTTTGATTGGTGCTATGTGGCCAATTTCAGCGATATTCGAACTCCAAAAGTGCTAAAGCTGCCTTCGGGTATTGGGGTTAAACTCAAGCAAGACATTGAAAAGTTAATGAATAAGTTGGTCAATGCGATCCCGTTAGCTTTTGATAACGAGATTTACTTTGCTCGTGCCGATAAACTGAAAAATCAGATGGCACAAAAACAGCAAAGTGAATTGGATAGCATCAGCAAAGAAGCCAAAGATAAAGGGATTAGCTTAACCATCACCACTCAAGGCGACTATCAATTTGTTGCGATGAACGGTGAAGAGATGCACACCGAAGAGTCCTTTGACGCCTTGTCTAAAAAAGAGCAAGAGCACTTTAGCCATACCATTGATGAGCTAGAAATCAGCCTACGCAATATGGTACGTCAACTGACCGAATGGGAAGACTCCTACAGTGAGAAGATCAAAAAGCTCAATGATGAAGTAACGCTTGGTGTCATTACTCACTTTATTAAGCAGCTTAAGCAAGATTATTCTGGCTACCCAGACATCAAAACCTATCTCACGGAGTTACAAAAAGACATCGTCGATAATGCGGACATTTTCTTAGATGAAGACAGTGAGCAAGGCGAAGTCGCGACAGCTTCTTTAGATAAGCGTCTACCGCGTCGCTACAAAGTCAATGTGCTGGTCAGCCAGCCTTCAGACAAGCTACCGATCGTGGTAGAAGAGAACCCGAACTACCACTCTCTATTTGGTTATATCGAAACGGCGACTTTTAAAGGCACAGTATTTACCGATTTTTCGTTGATTCGAGCGGGTAGTTTACATAAAGCCAATGGTGGTGTGCTGTTGATGGATGCGGTGAAAGTGCTTGAACAGCCCTATGTTTGGGACGGTTTAAAGCGTGCGTTGCGTTCACGTCAAATGAGTTTTACCTCTTTGGAAAAAGAGGTCACGCTCACAGGGACGGTTTCACTTGACCCAGAGCCTATCCCGCTAAATGTGAAAATTATCTTATTTGGTGATTACCACACCTATCAGCTGCTGACTCATTACGATCCTGAATTTAGCGAATTGTTCCGAGTAACGGCCGATTTTGAAGATGAGATGAAACGTACGCCCGATACCGAGCTACATTACGCGCGTTTTATTTCGAGCATAGTGCACGACAACAATATGCTGCATTGCGACCGTAAAGCGATTGCACGCATCATTGAACACAGTTCACGTACAACGGGCGATCAAGGCAAACTGTCACTTCATTCGGCGCATATTGCCAATTTGTTACGCGAATCTAACTATGTGGCGAAGCAGGCGAATTCAAACATGATCCGCCAAAATCATGTCGAAGAGGCGCTCAGCAACCAAGAGATGCGAGTGAGCCGCCTGCAAGACAGTGTGATGGAGTCGTATGTTAACGGTACAACGCTAATCCAAACGCAAGGTATGGCGGTCGGGCAGGTGAATGCGCTGTCGGTATTGAGCACCAGCGATCATATGTTTGGTGCGCCAAACCGTATTACCGCCACCACTTCCTATGGTGATGGTGACATTATCGATATCGAGCGCAGTGTCGATCTGGGTGGCAGCATCCACTCTAAAGGTGTGATGATTTTATCCGCGTATCTCTCTTCGGTATTTGGCCGTACGGCGCGCGTACCGCTCACCACGACCATTACATTTGAGCAATCTTACGGTGGTGTGGATGGTGATAGTGCCAGCATGGCCGAATTTTGTGCGATTGTGTCTGCGTTTTCCAAGCGGCCTAATCGCCAAGATATTGCGATCACAGGTTCGATGAACCAATTTGGTGAATCGCAGCCGATTGGTGGTGTGAATGAGAAAATTGAAGGTTTCTTTGATGTGTGTGCAATCAAAGGGCGCACCAGCCAGCAAGGTGTCATCATTCCTCGTTCAAACATGCACAATCTGATGTTACGCGCTGACGTTGTTAAAGCGGTCGAGAAAGGGGAGTTCAATATCTGGGCTATTGAACATGTCACTGAAGCGGTTGAGCTCTTTACTGGCAAACCCGCAGGCGAAGCAACAGAAGATGGCAGCTACCCAGTTGATACCATCTTCGGTTTAGCCCAAGCCAAACTGAATGCACTTAGAAAATAAGATTGACGGATAATATCCATACAACTTGAAACTGCAGATTGGGGCTAGTGAATTAATCGTTCTGAGCATATATTTTGATGCTTGTGATGAGAGATAAAACTACCAGTACGCTGCAGTTTCAGGTTGAAAGGAATGCTTTAACTTATCCCACAATAATCTTTAATGATTAAAATATAAATAAATGTAAAACCAGTTTTTTAATTCGTTGTTAGTTAATGGTTTATATTTTACTGATAATTTCATTATTTTTCATTTCAAGTATCAATGTTCATGGTTTAAGGTTGCTCAACATTTAACCATGCTCACCAGCCCCATATTCACCACTTGAGATATGTATGCAATTTTCAATGAAAAATTTACCTATTCGTCTACAGGTATTGTTCCCTGTTTTAATTACTACATTTGCCTTAACTACCGCTCTGTGGATTACAAAAAATAATTTACAGCATGATCAGGTTGAGGCCACGGCTGTGAGAAGTGTCGTTCAAGAAAATGAGGAGACATTGTCCGTATTTGTAGTCGATGATATTAACTTGATGCGCATTAATGCACTGTATTCGATTATTGATCCACGCTATCGGAAAGAGCTTCCACTCCACTTAAAACAAACTAGAAATGCCATTGCCACACAACTGAAAAATTTGCAAAAAGAGTCAGTATATCAAGGTGGTGCTTCTCATATTCTTAGCCGAGTGGATGAATATGCAACTCTTTCAAACCAAATGTTGGCATTCTTGGAACGTTATGATCAGGGCGCTGTATCTGAAACTGAATACATGTCATACATTTCTGAGTTTAGAGAAACAGGCGCTGATATGCTCAGCGCTGTTTCTGACCTGAGTAGCAAAGTTAAGCAGCAAGCAGATCAAGCATTGGATAAAATTGCAGCACATGAACAGAGCGCAATGAACACCGCGATGATTACTGTGCTGTCTGTGCTTGCGTTATCTCTTGTGGTGGCTTGGATCCTCTCAAATATGATTGTAGCTCCAATTCAGAAGTTGCAAGCGGTGATGCGTGAATTAGCGCAAGGCAATTTAACCATTCGTTCAGACGTTGATGGTAAAAACGAGGTTGCAATGCTGAGTAACGATGTCAATACGACGGCCTCTCAGTTACATGCTACCGTTGACCATCTGAATCGCATTAGTGAAGAAGTGGCGTCAGCCTCAACCGAGCTGGCTGCGGTGATGACGCAAGCAGAGTCAAATGCACAACAAGAGTTGTGTGAAATTGAACAAGTCGCTTCAGCGTTGAACGAACTCGCCAGTACAGCAAATAACGTAAGTGATAATGCGACAGCCGCCGACTCAACCGCTCGCGAAGCGGATGAACTTGCTAAATCAGGCTTATCTATTTTTAAAGAGAGCGCCCAAGCGAGCTTACAAATGTCAGAAGCGTTGAATCATGCTGCGAGCGTAGTTTTGCGTCTAAAAGAGCAATCAGAGCAGATCAACGATGTCGTTGAAGTGATCCGAGGTGTCTCTGAACAAACCAACTTATTGGCACTGAATGCGGCTATTGAAGCGGCGCGCGCAGGTGAGACTGGTCGTGGTTTTGCGGTCGTTGCTGATGAAGTCCGCATGCTTGCTGCACGTACTGAGAGTTCAACTAAAGAGATCCGAGTTATCATTGAAGAGCTGCAAAGCCAATCGATTCTTGCAAATGATAGTATGCAAACCAGTATTGAGATGCTTGCGCGCAACAGTGAGTTAACGCAACGAGTAAACGATGCGCTTATCGGGATAACGGAATCGGTTTCGGACATCAATGATTCAAATACCCAAGTGGCGACCGCCGCAGAAGAGCAGTCGCAAGTCACGCAAGATATTAACCGTAACGTGGTTAATATGTCTGAGCTTGTAAATCAAAACGTAACGGGTATCAGCCAGAGCGCCAGCGCCAGTGCTGAGCTATCACAATTAGCCGAGAAGCAAAAAGAGCAGCTTGCCTTCTTCAAACTGTAAATCGGCTAATATTCCCCAGTATTAACCGCATAACTCAACAGGTTATGCGGTTTTTTTATGAACCAACGAATATATAACCAATAGAAAAGGTTAGCGTTTTTTTGATAGATGCTTATTTTTACGATCTTCCACAAGTGATTGTACGCACCAGTGCCGTCAATGCAGCGCAAATTGTCGCAGGGTTAGTGCTGACAACCGTAATTAACTTTTAAATTCGACTCATTTCCTAAAGGTTCGGTTCTTCGCTCATCATACTAAAGAGCTGACTTTCTCTTCAACTTGTCGAAGTGCACGCTGGTACATCGCCCACGCGGCAAGGCCTGCGAGGATGTTACCGAGCAACGCCCCGATAAACAGGCCATGCAGCGCCGCTATTTGAGCGCCAACCCATAAACAGGGCAAGAAGAACACAAACAGGCGTAGCGCGGAAATGGTTAAGGCGGTGTATGATTTTGCCAACGCATTAGAAACCGAGACCATTAACATGCAGATACCAAGCGGCCCTAAACTGATTGGCACAATCATTAAGTGCCAGTGCAAAATGGATTCGACACTTTGTTCACTGGTCATCAGCGCGGCAAGGTGGCCGGATAATAGATAGGTCACCACGGCGATGATGAGCTGAAACCCAAGAATAAATTGGCACGCAATACGAACCAATTTTCGAATGTCTTGCAATTTCCCTGCGCCAAGCAAACGGCCCACCATTGGTGGCATTGACATGGTTAATGCCAATATTGCGACCATCGCAAAAAACTCAAAACGAGAGCCTAATGCCCATGCTGCAACGGCTGCGGTACCGAAACTGGCCAATAGTTTGGTTGCTAGCATCGAAGAAAGCGGTGGAAGAAGCTGGCTTATCATGGCTGGCCCCATGATATGGCTGATAGAGCGAATACTTTTCCCTACATCTAAATCTGACCAATCAAACAGCATCCAGTGTTTTTTCGACACCTTGGGCGCAACCACGAATACGCCAATTCCAAAGGCTAGAATGGTCGCCAGCGCTGCGCCTTCAATACCCAAATCAAAAGTGAAGATAAAAATAGGGTCTAAAATCAGGTTTAAAATGCTGGTGACCATCATCATAGTACCCGGCAACATGGTATTGCCATTGGCTCGACACAGGCTGTATAAAAAGTACAGCACCGCGCCCACCCAAGCACTGACTAACCAATAAATCCAGTAGCTGTCGACGATCTGATACACAGATTCAGGAGCGCTGAGTAGCGCTAAGATGGGATGACGCAGTAAATAGATAATCACTGAAAACAGAGCAACCCCAATGCTGCCAATAGCGACGACCAACCCACCAAGCTGCTTCGCGTAGCGAATTTGGCCCGCACCCAATGCGCGAGCAATCACCGCTGTGGTCGCAATGCCAAGCCCAACCTGAAGGCCAATAATGATCATCTGAATGGGTAATGTAAACCCTTGCGCGGCAAGGGGTAACACGCCAAGTTGGCCGATAAACGCACTATCGACCAGTTGGAAGCTCATGAGGGACAGCACACCAAACATCATCGGCCAAGTCATTTGCAGGAGTTGTCGCGTGAGTGAAGGTGGAGAAAATAGGGCGGTGGTTGGCATGATTTGGCTCAGTAATATGGGTAAGAATTTAATATGTAGCCTTGTCCAAGAAAAACAAGTTTAAAGTTACTCACTAATGATAATAATGCCATGTTAACGCCGTGGATTTTTGGCAAGCCCCTAATAAGAGGGCTTACTTGGAAGGATGACAACTATAACTTTCTAAATTGGCTGACTAACTGTCCTTGAGAACCAAGGTTTACCACTAAATCCTCACATTCATCTCGTGTATCTGCACAAAAAGAACGGAAAGGAATGCCCGACTATACGCTGATTTATAATCCATGGTCGGATCATTTTGCTCATTTTAGCGGCCCATTTAGCGATGATGTCATCATGCCAACTGGGGAACTAAACCGCCTCGATTACTGGCTAGCGCAAATAAGCAACCTATCAAGACGCGGGAGTAACCCCACGTTATGGCATGGCTGGCGATCATGGTTTAGCGCCTGTTAGAAAAAGATGCTTTTATCGGTTTTTGGGGAGTCCGATTGTCAATCAAGCAACGCTGCTCGGTTCAGTCGAAAATGGCTCACTTGCGCCCACTCTTTATCACTATCTAACGGGAGACGAAGTTAAAGTTGGCGAAGATGGTTGGGGTTACCCATCGGTTCTTAAACAGTTGGATATTCGCTAGCGAGAGTTAACCGTTATGACTGCCAATGAAATAAGTGAGCGTTAGGCTCTATTGAGTGAAGAACGTTCGCTTGTTTCATTGGCTTCGATTGCAGCCTTAAGTGGCTGGTTGATCAGCACGTTTAAACTTCAAACGATTTTTCACATCTCGGCTATCGAGAATACGTTGGCTGTGGTCAATATCGAGCTTGGATTTTGCCAATCGATCATACAGCAGCACATTGACGCTCGCGGCCAGATTCATACAACCAACCGTGGGTACATATACGACTTCACTGGCTTGATTGACTATCTCTTGTGGAATAGATCCATCTTCAGGGCCAAACACATACAGCGCTTTTTCCGGGTGTATAAACTCGGGCAGTGGTGTGGCTCCTTCTGCCAATTCAACACAGACGATTTTCATCTCACTTGGCAAGTCCTCTGTGATCTCTACCATCGCGGTGAGCGGGATTTTACTTTGAATGTTTTTTGTGTCGGTTTGAAATTTCACTGCGCGATCATAACGCTCACCACTGTAGCGAACCGCGCACGCTTGGTAGCAGCCCGCAGCGCGCATCACACCACCTACGTTGGTTGGGCTTTTAGGGTTACACAAACCAATGATCACTGACATTTCACGTTCCACAAAAAATCCTCTCACAATTTGGGGCGGGCAGTATAACGCTAAAATTTGCAGTAAAAGGAAAAATATCGATCAATTTTTCAATCGTGTTTCTGTTTTTTATCATCTTACTTGATCACAGTGCCACCTTGATCACAGTGCTACGCGGTAAAGCAGCGTTATCAGTTTAGAAAAGCATTTTTTGCTCGTTAGGATGAATAAGATAACCAAGCGCTCTTTATTCACTCGCCATGAACCGTTAAACTCACCAGCAAATAACTGACTTGGATTGATCATGGCAACCTTATCTCTACAAGAGCAAATGCTAAAAGCGGGTTTAGTGAACGCCAAAAAACTCAGCAAAGCGAAAAAGAGCTCTAAAAAATCGCGCGTGCAAGCACGTGAAGTGAAAGCGGCAGTAGAAGCGAATAAAGTCGAGCAACAAGAGCGCGACAAGGCACTGAATAAACAGCAAAAAGAGCAGTTGTTGAGCAAAGAAATTCGCGCTCAAGTAAAACAATTGATTGAGATGAATAAGCTGGATCTAAAACACGGTGAAATCAAATACAACTTTGTTGATGGTAAGTTGGTGAAGTCACTTTATGTCGATTCACTGGTTCGCGACCAACTGAGCAAAGGCATTCTCGCTATCGCGCGTTATGAAGAGGGCTATGCTGTCATCCCGGGTGTGGTAGCGGATAAAATCTTCATGCGTGATGAAGAGAGTATTATCGAAAATAAAACCGCCGATGAATCTCTACCTGCTGAAGATGATCCGTACGCGGATTTCGTAGTCCCTGATGATTTGATGTGGTAATTCCTTCCGGCTCTCCTTCTCAACGGAGGAGGGCTTTTGTTCCCTCTTCCTACCTCTACTTTCCACTTAGCTTATTTCCCAATGGTTTCGGTACCAATAGACAGAGTTTGTTGACAATGTTTGATGATCAAATTAAATTCAAATCAAATATTTTGATTATCAAACTAAGTGAGTGGAATTTTGCAGTTTACTACCGAGCATCGTCATAACTTTATCGCTAGCGCAGACCAAAATGAGAAACGCACGTTTTACGTTCTTTTGCTCACGCTTGTCACCATGGTAGCGGAGATCATTGCTGGTACTATTTTCGGTTCGATGGCTCTGCTTGCCGATGGTTGGCATATGGGAACTCATGCGGCCGCTTTCTGCATTACGCTGTTTGCTTACCGTTATGCTAGAAAGCATGCACACAGTGAGAAGTTCTCATTTGGTACCGGTAAAGTGAGTGTGTTGGGAGGCTACACCAGTGCGATTGCATTAGGTATTGTGGCGTTGCTGATGGTGGTGGAATCGGTTCATCGTTTATTCAATCCCGAAGCGATTCAATTTAATGAAGCGATTATTGTCGCCATCATTGGCTTGCTGGTGAATGTAGTGAGCATGCTATTGTTGCATGATAACCATCACCATCACCATCATCATCATGGTGACCATGACCATGACCATCATCATGACCATGACCATGACCATCACGATCACAATTTACGAGCGGCCTATTTGCATGTTCTTGCCGATGCCTTGACTTCTCTTTTGGCGATTGTGGCGCTCTTGTTTGGAAAATATTATGGCTGGAACTGGTTAGATTCTGTTGTAGGCATCGTCGGCGCTGCCGTGATTGCTAAGTGGACAATAGGACTTATCAAGCAGACTAGCCCCATTTTATTAGATGAAAGCATCGAGCAACCCTATCGACGTTTAATTGAAGAAGAGCTAGCCGCATTTGCGGTGATTAAAGATCTCCATATTTGGAAAATCAGTGCTCATCACTACTCAGCTGCGATTATCTTAGAATCTCATGTTGATAAAACCGTGGCAGAATATAAACAAATACTGGCGAAGTTTGATAAAATCCACCACCTTACCCTTGAAGTTCACCCGATGGCATGATGAGTAATATCGAAAAACTGAATCAACAATTAACGGAATTTTACGACAAGATGTCCTCATGGGAGCAATCTGTGGTGCGAGAAACTGGCTATTCTCTGGCGCAGATCCACACCATCGAGGTGTTAGGTATTCATGGCGCGATGAGAATGAAAGAGTTAGCGCAAAAACTCGGTATCACAACCGGTACGCTCACCGTTCAAATAGAGAAGTTAGTGAATGCCAAGTTGATTGAACGCGGCGCGCACCCAGATGACAGAAGATCGATTGTCGTGACTTTAACCGCGGAAGGTCAGAAAATTCATCGCCAGCATAATCAGTTGCATGTGGAGTTAGTGAAAGATCTGACGAGATACTTGGATGCAAACGAAGAAGCAGTATTACTCAACAGCCTGCTAAAAATGAACCAAGAGTTTTAAGCTATGACCAACCACCAGCGACTTGCAAGTGGTTATCAAAAAATGGTGCAACCTGAGGCCAGATTTTGCTGACTTTTATCTCCTCTATGTGGCAATAAATGCCTCATAAAGCCTATGAGCCTATGAGAGTATTGGCTCAAAAACAGTCTCGATATGTGTGTAAACTTAATTGTGCGTCATATTATTAATAGTAGTCCTCCCCCCAGTAGTATCTCGATGATAGCAGAAGAATGGGATTAACAAAAAGTATCACTTTTTAATTTTTAAAGCGTCAAAATGATACTTTTTGTCAGATTTTGCATGGGTGATGCTGCTAGACTTGTTCATGAACTTATTCATAGGAGAAAACAATGAACTCGACGATTTTTAGCTCGGCCATCGTCACCACGACGTTAACCACCAGCTTATTATTTGCAGGGATGGCCAATGCTTTGCAACTCAGCAGCCGTGATATCCAAGAAGGCCACCCGATGGCAAAAACCTTTGAGTTTTCAGGCTGGGGTTGTTCTGGAGAGAATCTTTCGCCACACTTAATTTGGACCGATGTACCACAAGGAACCAAAAGTTTTGCTATTACGGCTTTTGATCCAGATGCTCCGACAGGAAGTGGCTTTTGGCATTGGATTGCGCTGGATATTCCAGCGACAGTGAGTGAGCTATCACGTGGGGTTGAAGTCAAAAAACTCGGTGCAATAGAAACACGTATCGATTATGGCAGTGTTGGTTTTGGTGGTGCTTGTCCGCCAGAAGGGCACGGAATGCACCGTTACCAGTTTACGGTATGGGCTCTCCCGACGGAAAAACTCAATTTAACAGCCGATGTGTCACCTGCGGTGGTTGGTTTTACCCTCAATAGTTTGGCGTTAGAAAAAGCGACGCTGACCGCAACCTATACACGCTAATTCATGGGGGAGTGATGAATCACCAATACCAAGTCACCACCTTTCGAGCCGCTCAGCAACAAAGGCTGAGAAATGTGAGGATTCACTCTCCAAGCTTGATTCAGATCCAATCTGGCAGTAAAAAACTGTTTCATAAGGAAGAGGCGATTAATCTATCGAGCGCTTCGTTATTATTGTGTGAGGCCTCAGCTTCGCTCAGTTTCGAAAATTTACCAGAACACGGTTACTTCTCTTCAAGGCTGTTCAGTTTCACCTACCGCCCGACCGAGGCGATGCTTGCGTTAAGCGCAAGTCATGATCGCCCAGTTATGTGGCCTGTGATTTCAACCAGCCCCTCACTGAAAAGTTCGCTCAATGCGCTCGCCTCGTTCGATCTTTCGTTAATCAGCCAAGAAACCCAAGCCTATCTACTGATGGTGTTATACCAACAATTGGCTGAGCAAGGTGTACTGCATTGGCTCTTTGAGAGTAATTCTCTACCCTTTGAGCAGAAGCTGAGAAACTACCTCGCCCAGTCACCAGAAGAAGAACATCCACTTGAGCGGGTAGCAACGCACTTTGCCATGAGCCGCGCGACCTTAATTCGACGCTTAAAGCAACATGGCACCGGTTACCGTGAGGTTTTGGCTGAAGTGCGTGTGAATCACGCGCTGAACTTAATGCAAAGTGGCCAACGAAATATAGCGATATTGGCACAGTGTTGCGGCTACCAATCGGAACAGCGATTTAATCAACGCTTTCGCAGTCAGTTTGGTTTAAGCCCCAAAGCGTATTTACACACTCTTGGTATGTGAGATAAAGAGACAAAACCCCTCCAATGCGTATTATGACTGAAGATTGATGCGGGTTACATAATGTTCAACCCCGGCATTTGCTGCTTCAATTGCTCCTGCGATATACCCAGGAAATTGAACCGACCATTCACTCGCAATTCCCGTAAGATGATGGTGCCATGGCCCACTTTTCACCCCTATTTCTGGAGTATGATGATGCTCATTCAGTGCATTGAGATCTAAATCAGTGCTCGTTAGAGGATCTTTTGCCCAATCTTTAATTATGTCGGCATAAGGCTTGGCGGCTTGGTCTCCAAATAAACGTTTCATTTGTGCTCTACAGAGCACTTTCATTTGTTCATCGCCTACTGCTTGCCGAGCATTAGGCGGTATACCGATAAAACCAAAGAGTGCGGCTCGACCTTCTGACGTTGTTGCGTCATGAATTTCAACCATAGGCCCATAAGCACTTCGTGCATCGCCTGAGAGCCCTTCTTTACGCCAAAAAGGATGGTCATATACTGCGATGTATTTGGCGTGCGGAGCCATCCAAGTTGCCGTTTTTTGCCATTGCTCAAATACGTCGGTTGGTAAGTTTGGAATGAAGTTGATACTTTCTACCGCTAGACGAGGAGAAAGCGCCAAAAATACGTGATCAGCGGTAAGTGATTGTATCGTGCCCGCTTGGTTAACATCTTGGTAACGAATTTCAATATTGTGGTCATATTTGGTGATCGAATGAACTTTGTTTCCAAGCAGAATACTGGTGTTATTGAGGCGTGAATGAAGCGATCTCATTAATGTTCCCATCCCCCCTTTTAAGCGCATAGATTGTGGTGAGCTAGTAAAACCTCGGATACTTACTGGTTTTTCATTAGGTGCGCGTTCTATTCTGATTTTACCTTGGTCATATTGAGGGAATTTCTGTAAACCTAACTCTTCAACTAACGTATTGAGTTGTGGTTGGATCTCTGGCCAGAACCAAGTCGGACCGAGGTCAAATTGCTCGTCTTTAGAGCCGTTTTTTAGTGAGAAATCCTCAATTCGGCCACCCAATCTTTCCCTCGCTTCAAGAAGAACGTAGTCGGTGATGCCTTGTGCTTCTAGCAAAGTTGCTGCGTATAAGCCACTGAGCCCGCCGCCTATGATAGCAATCTGTTTATGATCCATTTTGTACCTCATAATATAAATGGGAGAGTGGGTTCAATCTTGATTAATGCTGATATCGCTTGACTGAAGATTGTGCTGTACAGAGGGGTGAAAAAGCCGTCACGAGGACGGCTTAAAATCCATCTTATTTATTCAATACTTCAGACAAGGCTTCTGCTAACGGATCCGCAGATGCTGGGCTTTGACCTGTCATTAACATTCCGTCGATCACAACATTAGGTTCCCAGTTTGCTTTGCTCTTGTAGATAGCACCTCTGAGCTGTAATTCATCTTCCAGAGAAAACAGAAGATGTTTAAGAAGTTCGACTTCCTCATCTTCAGCATTTTTAAAGCCAGTCAACGCCTTTCCATTAACGAGGTATTGACCATTTGAGAGCTTAATGTCGCGCAAGATTGCGGGTGCATGACAGACCATGGCGACGGGACGATCGCTTTCATAGAAATCTTTGATCAACTTAAGCGTATATTGATCAGAGGCTAAGTCGGTGAGTAGTCCATAACCACCAGGTAAGAATACGGCATCAAAAGTGTTGTAATCCACTTCACGCAGTTTACGAGTGTGTCGAGCCGCAAACATAGCAATAGGGTCGTTGAAGAAACGTTCAGTGTATTGGGTCGTATAAGGTGCTTTCATACTGAGTAAATCGATAGGTGCTTCACCACCTTCAGGTGAGGCGAAGACCACTTCATGTCCTGCTTCAGTTAGGATGTAATAAGGCGCGGCAAGTTCAGTAAACCAAGTTCCGGTTTGTTTACCACTAATGCCGAGTGTATCGACAGAAGACATGATTAAAAGAACTCGTTTTTGTTGGTTACCTGTTTTCATTGTTAATTTCCTTACCTATCAGTAGATAGTTTTTGGGGTTTTAAAAAAAGAGCATCGTATTAGTGCTCTCGGTCAGTGGTTGCCACTCTAAATTCATTGGAATTGTAAGTCAATCATTTATCTACCTTCTGATAGGTAGTTTTTTTGGTGTTTTTGGTAAATCATTGATATTAAATTGAATTTTATTTTTATTTTTTTAAGAAATGTTGTAGAGGAGTGATAAGTTCAGCTTAGACAAGCTCAACCAAGTTTATTTACAATGTGTGCAGAAGGCATGTTGTGATAAATATCCCCTTCCTACTTGAAGCCGCAGCGGTGCTGGCTGCGTTCGTTCACCCCAATCACATCATTTGCCTATACTCATGGGGACTCACTCACTGGCCGCCTAGCTGCAACTCCAAGTTGTTTGGGTATAGATGACCTATTCATAGGTAGATTGGAGTTTTAACCTGTGGTATGGTGCTAAAAAATGAAAAGGGTGGATAACGATGAAAGAGCTTAGTTCAACGGCAAATAAGATCGCCGATCTTGCTGAAAGCTATATACAGCGTCGTGGTTTCAATGGTTTTAGTTTTCGTGATATACAAAATGAGTTAGGTATTAAAACAGCCAGTATTCATTACCATTTCAAAACGAAACAAGATTTGGCGAGAACCGTTTTCCAACGTTATCTTGAGCGCTATAAAATGGCGCTTTCTGAGATAGAGCAGAAATATTCCAGTGCAGAAGAGAAGCTTCGCGCCCTGGCTGATATTTTTATTGCCGTCAGAGAGCAAGATAAACTCTGTTTGTGTGGCATGTATGCCTCTGATTTTTATTCTCTTTCAAACGAAGTTGGGGGGGAATTGAATCAATTTGTTGAACTGAATGAGAAATGGATTCAATCAGTTATTGAACAAGGCGTGAAGAGTGACGAATTTATCTCTCTTATTGATGCTACTCGTTTCTCAAGACTCTATTTTGTTTCTTTAGAGGGCAGTATGTTGCTATCAAAGTTTAAAGATGCGGATTACATTCGTTCAGTTAAAGAAAGTTACATGGCAATGTTAAAGAAGTAGCAGCCCTGTTTAAAAACATAAAGTGAATAGTTTGCCCACATTCTGTGGGCATTATTTGGATAAGTTTAACTATCTACTAATAGGTAATGTGCGTAATGATAAGAGATTTAAGAAACTTGGTCATGACAGGAATAGACGCAGATGGCGTCAATCAGTTCGAGCGAGTCGTTGAACAGACGTTAACTTTTTTGCCAGAAGGCGCTCAGTATTTAAATAGTTTATTAGAAAAATATCCTGCGTTTACCTTGGGATGGGTTTTTAAAGCCTATATTGAAGCGAGTGATGGGCGGCGCTCTACTCTAGCGAATATTGCGGCTAGGGTGTCACACATTGAAAGTTTGTCTTTTGGTTCTACTCAGCGGGAGTCTTTACATATCCAAGCACTCAAACAATGGAGTGGTGGTAATTTGAAAGGGGCAATGAATACTTGGCAGCAGATCCTAAGTGTTTGGCCACTGGATATTATCGCTTATCGGCAATTATTAGGACAACTATTCTGGTTTGGTCAAAAAGCTCGGGCTTTACATGTTTCCAAACAAATTTTGCCATATTGGGATAGTCATGTGCCCGGATTTTGGATGTTTGCTGCCAGTCATGCTTTCGCTCTCGAAGAAGCCGGAGAGTATGAAATATCGGAAGCTTTTGCGCGTCAAACCTTGCAATTGAATAGCGCAGACTTGATCGCTAAACATACGCTTGCCCATCTTTATGAGATGCAAGGAAGGCCTAAAGAGGGGATTGATTTTCTTGAGAAAAGCGCATCAACATTCTACCAGCATAATGCATTTCGAGGTCATTTATGGTGGCATCTTGCCTTGTTTTACCTTGAGCAAGGACGTGTCGATGACGCGCTTTCACTGTTTGATAAGCAGATCTATCCCTCCGAATCCTCGCTTTATTTAGATATACAGAATGCAGCTTCACTGTTGATTAGACTTGAGTTTTTAGGTGTCGATGTTGGAAATCGTTGGAGTGGTTTGGTTGATAGCGTTAATCAGAACAGCCAAGATAGCACCATTATGTTCACTGAAGTCCACAATGCAATGGTTTTGGCGCGTACGGAAAATAATCGCAAACTGGATTTGAGTATTGAACACATTAGCCAGCAACCACTGGTTGGTCAACAGGTCGAATTTTCAGTTGCGGCTATGGTAATGAAAGGTATTTCCGCCTATCACTCTGCGCAATATCATCGAGCGATAGAATGTATAGGGGAAGTTCAACATCATTATTATCAGTTGGGAGGCAGTCATGCTCAGCAGGATGTTCTTTTCCAATATTTGATCATGTCGCATGCTTATTTACAGAATTGGCAGCGGGTCTCTAGCCTTCTCAAAACTCGTTATATGGCAAGAGCTTCAGCGGCTCAATCTGAAATATCGTTAAAGCAAAAATTTGCTCAATTTGACCTAATTACTAATATTGATGCCTTGCTTCCTCATCTTTCGAAGGTTCTCTAAGTCAGCTGCAGCGGGGTTGGCTACGTTCGTTCACCCCAATCACATAGTACATCTATGTGATTGGGGCTTTCTTCACTTAGACCCTACCTGTAACTCCAATTTTTTGGAAACCGATATCTTGCAAAACGATATTCTCTATCGATCTTTATGGTCAAAGCGGTTTAGACACTTCATCAACCAAATACAAAATGGATTGATATGGAATGCCGCTGTGGTGCGACAGGCCAATTTCACAGGTACGGCTATTACTGAATCCGCGTTCGCAGTGAGCAGGGACTTGCTCTTTGAGCGGATGAACGGCCGCCGCATTCAGTTCTGGCGTGGTAAAGCCTTTATCGCCCGCCCAGCCGCAGCATTGAATATGCTCTGGCACAATCACCGTGCTGACGCAGGTTTGGGTCAATTTGAGCATATCGGCTTCTAACCCCATTTTGCGCGCACTGCAGGTGATATGCAGCATCACAGTCTCTTCTTTGGCTTTGATCGCTAAAGAATCCAACAGATACCTATTGACAAAACCGACGGGTTCTAAGATCTCCAGTGGTTTGGTAAATTGTTCAATACTGCGTTTTGCACACGGGCTGGTATCCATCAATACCGGATATCGCCCTTGTTGGCTAGCTTGCCATAACGCGGCTTCTAACTGCTGCGCTTTTGACTGCGCAAGCTCATTCATTCCCTTGCTGTCATAGGGCATACCACAACATTGGCTGTTGAGCTCGTTAGGTAGGATCACCTCATATCCTGCTTTGTTAAGCAGCGATAAGGTCACTTCGGTTAATGGCCGCTGATCGCCCGCGCTGTTTTGTTGGCCCATATTTCGGCTTGCACAAGAGGGCAGATAGACGACTTTTTTCTCACGGCGCGGCAGGTTTTCTACTGCAATGGCTAAGTTCTGATGATTGGCTTGCGGCAGTTGTGGATACCAAATAGGCGTTTTGCCTTTGCTGAGTTTACGCAAGCCGTTGGTTGCGCCGCCGACTAACTTCTCGCCCAGCCATTTGCTCGCCAATTGGTTGGCACTGAGGCCGATTTTAGCCACGGCTGTGGTGGCGGCAAAGTGATCCGCCGTCCATGTAGCAATGGGGATGAATTTTTGGTATTTCGCGGTGCGCAGCTTTTTCACTAAATCACCAGTGTTGATGCCAACAGGGCAGCGCTCAGCGCATAAGCCAGTTGCGGCGCAGGTGTCTAATCCTTGGTATTCAAAGACTTTTTCAAGCTCAGAAGCTTCTACCGTTTCACCTTGCGCGCGTCGACGTTGCAGCTCGCGGTACAAGACGATTCGTTGACGGGGCGAGAGTGATAGTGTGCGAGACGGACAAACAGGTTCGCAAAACCCGCATTCGATGCAGCGATCGACCAAGGCATCAGCTGCTGGCATTGGCTTTAGGTTGGCTAAGTGGGAACGCGGATCATCGTTGATTATAACGCCGGGGTTGAGCAAGCCTTGTGGGTCAAACAGGGTTTTGATTTGTTGCATTAAGGTGTAACCGTCTTTGCCCCATTCCAATTCCACATACGGTGCCATGTTACGGCCCGTGCCGTGCTCGGCTTTGAGTGAGCCTTGATATTTCACGGCCACTAGCTCGGCCACGTCATCCATAAATGCGCCGTAGCGGTCGATCTCGCTTTGGCTATCAAAGCCTTGTGTAAAGACAAAATGCAAGTTGCCTTCCAGAGCGTGGCCGAAGATGATGGCTTCGTGATAGTGGTAGTGATCAAACAGAGCCTGCAAGTCGCGCACACCATTAGCAAGGCTTTCTACCGGAAACGCCACATCTTCAATGATGACGGTTGTCCCCACTTCGCGCACCGCGCCCACGGCAGGGAACATCCCTTTGCGAATGCCCCATAAGGTTGCCACCGTTTTGGCATCAGAGGTGAATGGTACGGATTCGATGATCTGGTAATCGCTTAGTGCTGCCATCACGGCGCTGCATTGCGAATGAAGGGCCGCGTGATCGCTGGCGTGAGACTCAATTAGCAGCGCAGCGGCTTCTAGATCCAATTGCGCAATAAATGCGGGCATGCCAGCTTTGTCAGCGACAGAGCGCATCGCGCGTCCATCCATCATTTCGACTGCCGCAACTGGGGTTTTGGACAGGGTCGTAACCGCTTGGCTAGCCTGCTCAATATCAGCAAAGACAAGCAGCGCTGAGGCTTTGTGCGCGTGCTCAATGACGGTGTTGTAGGTGATGTCGGCAATAAAACCGAGTGTGCCTTCCGACCCAATCATCAAATGTTCAATGATTTCAATCGGATCAGAGTAATCAACGAGAGCATTTAGGGCATAGCCAGTGGTGTTTTTTAGGCGATATTTGTGGTGAATAAGCTTTGATAGTGTGTGATTTTGCGCCGTTTGTGCATGAAGTTGAGCAATACCTTCAAGCAATTCGGGTTTAGCGATTTTGAATGCAGCGATGCTTTCTGGGTTTGCGGTGTCGAGCACGGAACCGTCTGCGAAGACGATCTTCATACTATCGACAGTGCGGTAAGAATTTTGCGCAGTGCCGCAGCACATACCACTGGCGTTATTGGCGGCGATTCCACCAATTTTGCAGGTGTTGATTGAGGCTGGATCTGGGCCGATCTTGCGTTGAAAAGGGGCAAGGTATTTGTTGGCATCGGCTCCGATGACCCCCGGTTGTAGGGTGATTTTTTTGCCCTCATCGTGAATGCGATGGCCGCGCCAGTCATCGGTTAAGGCGATCAAGACCGAATCAGAAACTGCCTGACCAGATAAACTGGTGCCAGCAGCGCGAAACGTGCAGTGAACGCCAAGCTCGCGGCAGCTTTTAATGGCAAAAATGACCTCATCAAGGCTTTGTAAGCGCAGCACAATTTTCGGCACCAAGCGATAGAAACTGGCATCAGTGCCATAAGCAAGGCGTTTTGCCTGCTGCGTGATGATGCGCTCAGAGTCGATGCGTGTAGCGAGTTGCGTTTCCAGTTGACGATAGGTGGCGTCTGAAAGAGTGCTGGCCATCATTGTTTCCCATTTTAAATTGAGGTTGTGGATAGGTTAACGTGCGGCTACCGTTGGTTTGTCATCATGAGATTAAAGTTTGACTAACGAGTCTCGTGACAAATCGGCAATGGTTTTCGCTCCGGTTAAGGTCATGGCAACGCGCATCTCTTTTTCATACAAATCGAGCAAGTTCTCAACGCCGCTTTGACCTTGCGCCGCCAATGCATAAACAAACGAGCGACCCAGCAGCGTGCAGTCCGCGCCCAGCGCCAGCATGCGCACCACATCAAGCCCAGTGCGAATTCCAGAATCGACCAGAATTTTCAGGTCGCCCTTCACCGCATCAGCAATCGCAGGTAAGGCTTTGGCGGTTGACAATACCCCATCAAGCTGGCGACCACCGTGGTTGGATACGATAATGCCATCAGCGCCAAATCGCACCGCGTCTTTGGCATCTTCTGTGTCTAGAATACCTTTAATGATCATCGGGCCGTCCCAAAAGTCGCGGATCCACTCTAAATCTTTCCATGAAATGGAAGGATCAAAATTCTCACCAAGCCAACCAATGTAGTCTTCCAATTTAGTCGGCGTGCCACGGTAGGCAGAAATATTGCCTAAATCGTGTGGTTTACCGAGCAAGCCGACATCCCACGCCCAGCTTGGGTGTTTCATCGCTTGAAACACTCGGCGCATCGCCGCATTAGGGCCGCTCATGCCAGAATGCATATCGCGGTAACGCGCGCCGGGAACGGGCATATCCACGGTAAACACGAGGTTTTTTACCCCCGCGGCTTTGGCGCGCTCCAACACATTTTTCATAAAGCCGCGATCTTTAAGCACGTAGAGTTGAAACCAAATTGGTCGAGCCAGTGCCGCTGATACTTCTTCGATTGGGCAAACCGATACGGTGGACAGTGTAAAAGGAATGCCTTTATTTTCAGCCGCGCGCGCCGCTTGCACTTCGCCGCGCCGTGCGTACATACCAGTTAAACCAACAGGGGCAAGAGCAATCGGCATTGCAAGCTGTTCGCCAAACAGTTGTGTTTCTAAACTGAGCTCTGACATGTCATTAAGCACGCGTTGGCGCAGTGCGATGTCGGCCAAATCCGCAGTATTGCGTGTGAGCGTGTGCTCACCGTATGAGCCACCATCAATATAATGAAACAGAAAAGGAGGCAATTTCGCTTTCGCGGCAGCGCGATAGTCGGTGGAGGCTGAAATAATCATAGATTGAATCCTAATTTGTGCAGAGCCGCCGCCTAGCGAGCTCTGCATTTATTACACAAGATTAATGGTTATAAAAACCAAGTTGATACCAAATCACATCACCAAACTTAGGGTTGCTGGGTCATTAGTACGTCGGTCATATTAAAGCCGTAAATCACCACTAAACCGATAAGGCCAGTCATCACAAGGTAGTAGAAAGTCGGGATAATGGTTTTGCGCAGCGTGGCTCCTTCTTGGCCCAATAAACCGACCGTTGCTGATGCCGCGACGACGTTGTGAATCGCAATCATATTGCCCGCCGCTGCGCCAACAGCTTGTAGCGCAATGATCATCACACTGGAGATAGAGAGTGTTTGCGCCACTTCAAACTGGAACTGGCTGAACATCATGTTCGACACCGTATTTGAGCCTGCGATGAACGCCCCAAGTGCGCCAACGGTGGCACTTAATGCGGGGAAGGCATCACCGACTAAACCCGCGGCAAAATTGGCGGTAGTGACAGGCATACTCGCAAGCTCTGCGCCATTGACGCCAGAATTAATAAAAATGCGCACCATAGGGATAGTGAATACCAACACAAAACCCGCGCCGATCAGCGTTTTGCTTGATTCACCGAATGCTTTGATGAGCGGTGTGGCACTGCGTGACTGCAATATTACTGCCAGTAACGCGACAAAAACCAAGATGCCACCGGGAAGATAAAGCGGTTGAATGGCCGTGCTGATGCCTGTTTCAGCCAGAATGTTGTTAAAGGATAGGCTCACTCCAGCCAGCAGTGACTTAAATTCGCTGCTCACACGGCTTGCCACAAGGATAACCGCGAGTAGAACATAGGGAGTCCAAGCCAATGCAAGGCCCATCGGTTTAGCTTTGATCTCTTCAATATCAATTTTTAATGAGCCTAACCACTCTGCGGGCCACGATTTTTCTTCTGGAAAATCCCATTGTGATTTTGGTACTAAAAAGCCTTTTTTCGCGGCCGTGACAACCAGTGCCAAGCTGATCAAGCCACCGATTAATGAGGGAAATTCTGGGCCAAGAAAGACGCCCGTTAGCGCGTAAGGCACAGTAAAAGCCAAGCCAGAGAAAATCGCAAAAGGCAAAATATCTAACCCTTCGGTCCAGCTTTTGTTTTTACCGAAAAAGCGCGTCAACATCATCGCCATTAATACTGGCATCAATGTACCGACTATCGCATGGGTGATGGCGACACTGGCGGTGATTTGCTGTAAATACACATCCCAACTTGAACCGTTGCTGATCAGCGTTTCGGTGATGTTGTGCGTATCTAACCCCTTGTTTACCCCAACAATAATGGGCGTACCCACTGCGCCGAAAGAGACAGGAGTGGATTGGATCATCATCCCCATCAATACGGCAGCCAACGCGGGAAAGCCAATCGCAACCAGCAACGGAGCCGCGATAGCTGCCGGTGTACCAAAACCAGAAGCGCCTTCAATAAAAGAGCCAAAACACCACGCAATGATAATGGCTTGCACACGGCGATCAGCCGAAACATCCGTAAAACCGTTACGAATGGTGGTGATAGCACCAGTGTGTTTTAAGGTGTTGAGTAGGAAGATTGCGCCAAACACAATCCAGAGTACGGAAATCGTGATACCGAACCCTTGCAAAACAGAAGCGAGCACACGGTTCGCCGACATATCCCAAAAGGTGAGGGCGATGGCCACAGTTAATGCAAAGGCCACGGGCATCGCCTTTCTCGCAGGCCAGTTGAGGCCGACTAAAAGAATCGCTGCCACCACAATGGGGGAGAAGGCCACTAGTGCCAGTAAGGTTTCGTTCATTGGATACTTCCTCGTAAAGTGTGCTCTTCGTTCTCTTTAAAATAGTAGCGTAGTTGAAGAGCTAACATCCTGTAGGTACTAAAGACTTTTCGGTCACGTCGAGTAGCTAACTTATTATATTTGTGATGCTTTTGTTAATTTGTGGTGAATTTACTCCTTTATTTTTTGTGGATATAGGGAAATAATGAAAATAATTAATTCCAAAATTGACATAATAAGATGCGAGCAGACGACCTAATATTGTTTTCACAAGTGATGGAACTGGGAAGTTTTAGTAAAGTAGCAGAACAGAATAGCCTTACAAATTCGGTAGTTAGTAAAAGAATGGCGCGTTTAGAAGAAGAGTTAGGCGTACAGTTATTATATCGAACAACGCGTAAATTAACTCTAACCGAGGCGGGCAAGGCACTGTTACAGGGTGCGAAAAATGTGAAGCTCGCCACTCAAGAAGCGGTAAACGCTGTGTCTGGCTTTGGTGAAAATGTCAGCGGCCACATCAAAATGTCGGTACCCACCATATCAGGCGATCTAATTTTGGCCGACGCGGTTGCGGAATTTTGCAATTTACACCCCGGCTTAACGGTCGACATGTCGCTTGATAACCGTTTTGTTGATTTAGTGGAAGGAGGTTTTGACCTAGTGATCCGCACTGGTTACTTGGAAGATTCAAGCCTAATTGCGCGGCATATTTTAGACTCACAGTGGGTTGTGTGCGCTTCTCCCTCTTATATTGCGAAAAATGGAAAACCGTTAAAACCGGAAGATTTAGTCAACCACAACTGCTTTCAATATGCCTACCAAACCACAGGCGCGAGCGAGTGGGAATTTAAAGGTCGCAAAGGAAACTACATTGTTACAGTGTCGGGCTGCTTTTCTACGGATAACGCCACGGCATTGAGAAAAGCGGCTTTAGGCGGCCACGGCATTGCTTATGTACCGCGCTGTTTGGTTTATCATGATTTCCGTAACGGCCAGCTAGTGGATATTTTCCCGGAACAAGTGGGCAAAAAATTGGGTATATATGCCGTGTATCCCTTTACTCGCCAACCCCCGAATAAAGTCCGCTTGCTGATAGAGCACATCCGCGCCCGCTATTTGACTATTTCACACTATTTTTGAGTGATTTTCGTGTACCAAAGCGGGATGTAACGTGGTGTATTCTTCCTTAAAAGTGATTTAAATGCCTTCTTTACAAGATGAGTAGCTACTAACAGAGTCCAACGGTTGTTCGTATTCATCAAATAGAGAAATGGTGTCGCCGGAGTTGTTGGGCGTTACCCCGGATGGAATGATGATGGACAATTCACTGCGTGATGGTAGGCGCCTTTCGAGTTTTCTAACTGGCGCTCTTTGGCCATACACGCTGACAGAAATTTTGAGTTGTCAGTGGCGACGGTAAGCGATGGAACTGGCATCGCTCGAAGGTCTGGTAGGAGCGAACCAACCATCGTTATTAACGGAATGTATAAACTCAATAATCGTATTTAGATTTTTTCTTTTTTATGCATTAAACATGACGGCTAGAAATGATCACTCAATAAAGAATGTTGGATCAATTACGTTAAATCACACTTTTTGTGTCAATGGGTTACTGGAGAATGGTTACCTAATTTACATGGTACGTTTTTTTTCTTTGTCTTGATACATTAGTTTATCCACAAGATTTAAAGTATGTTCAAGATTTATTGAATATTGATGATAGCCATAAGAAAACCCTAAATCGGCATAATCACTAAAAACTTGATTAAACTTCGCCCTTACTCGTTTAACCTCTTCATCGAAATTAAATTCATTTTCATACATATCAACTATAATCAAAAATTCATCTCCACCCAATCTGATTATATGGTCTTGATTTTTCCTAAATGACTCTCTCAATAGATTTGAAAATTTAACTAAGATTTGGTCGCCTACTAAATGACCGAACTTGTCGTTTATTATTTTAAAATTGTTTAAATCAACGTAAATAAATAAATCTGATTCCTTGAAATCTAAACGATTAAATATTTTCCTGTTGTGCAAGCCAGTTAACTCATCAGTAACTGCTTGTATTTCATAGTTTTTTGTTTCATTATATAATGTTGTAATATCTTTGCCTTGAGTGAATATGTAAGCTTTACCTTGATACTCACACTTAAACTTCATAACATCAAAGTATAACGTATTTCCTTCTTCGATGAATTTAATGATTTTATTGTTAGTATCGGAGTCGTATAGGAAACTTATCGTCAAATCATGACACTCTTGAAAAACATCAGCTACATTTGAATCCAGATCTTTTGCTATCTCTTCATTTGTAAGACCTATCACATCGACATTAGTATATTTCTTGATCCAATTTTTAAAAGTTTCATTTAAATAAACTAATCTATGATCTTCATCTCGAATAGATAAAAAACCAGGAAAAGATTTCATAAATAAATTATACAAATCATGAAAGTTACTATCAGAAGCATTAAACATAAATATCTCTACTATGTATGTAATTAAAAAGTAGTATAACTGACTTTGTTGTAAAAATCGATGATACTAGGTTTATCTTCTATATTATTGTAGCACACTAAAGGTGCTCGAAACATCAGGGGCAGGTCTTGTCTTTTTCCTAAACGTGTCTACACGATCTTGCAATAAATATCGAGAAACCAAGTTTGCTGGAGTCGTACTAATTGTGGAAAAGGAGGCCGTTTAGGGCTGAAAGGTTTATGGGGCTTGTTTTGAATTATGCGGTTTTAAAATGTCAGCCAGCACGGAAAATGGTTTAGGTACTGGCTGAATTTTCGTGGTTAAACGATTTTAGGTTGGCCGTCGGAAGCGGTAGCGCCACCATCGACGGGTAAATTGACACCATTAATAAACGATGCATCGTCGCTGGCTAAAAAGGCCACTGCGGCGGCAATTTCGCTCGGTTCTGCGGCGCGTCCTAGAGCGATGCGCTCGTTAAATTTATCTCTAATCTCTTGCGACCAACCATTGGTCATATTGGTTTTAACTAAGCTTGGGCACACGGCGTTAATTCGCACGCCAGCGGCACCGTGGTCTAGCGCCATGGCGCGAGTGAGGTTGACTACCGCGCCTTTACTGGCGCAGTAAAATGCGGCACCCCAGTCGCCACCTAAGCCAGAGACTGAAGCGGTGTTGACTATGGTCCCCTGCGTTTTTAGCAGTTCAGGTAAGGCAAATTTAGAGCAATACACTACGCCATCAATATTCACCGCTGATATTTTCTTCCAATCTTCAACGCTGCTTTCTAAGACGGAGCCGGGGATGTGGATGCCCGCATTGTTGACTAAAATGTCGAGCTTACCGAAGCGCGATACGGCGTTATCGATCATGGCTTTTACTTTTTTAGGGTCGGATACGTCAATTACTTGCGCCGCGACGCGTGTTGAGTCAAAAGCTTCGATGGCGGTCGCGAGCTGCTCTTCATTCCAGTCGGCCAGTACCACATTGGCCCCTTCATCATATAAACGCTGAGCTATCGCAAAGCCGATGCCGTTTGCGGCCCCCGTGACTAAAGCGACTTTATGGGTTAAACCATTCATATCATTTCTCCTTCTACATGCTCAAAAATAGGATCTCGATTTTCTTGTGTTCTGGGTAGCATCAACTTGTAGTTGTCACTGTAATCAACGGGGATCGCAATGACAGCAGGTCCTTGAGTTTCCATGGCTTGATGCAGCATAGGCATCAGTTGATGACGTTCGGTCACGGCAAAGCCTTGCGCGCCAAATGATTCGGCATAAGCTTTAAAGTCTATCGGGCCAAATCTGACACCAGAAGGGCGTTGATATTTTGTCATCTCTTGTATCTCGACCATGTTGTAGGCGTTATCGACCCAGATGATATGTACAATGTTGCATTTTAGGCGGACGGCAGTTTCTAGCTCCATGCTTGATTGCATAAAGCCGCCATCACCAGAAACAGAGACCACTTTGGTACTGGGTTTGAGCAGATTAGCGCCAATAGCCCAAGGTAGGGCAACCCCCATGGTTTGTTGACCATTTGAGATCAACATTTGACGGGCGCGAAAACAGCATAGATAGCGTGCAATCCAGATATGAAAACTGCCCATATCCAGACACAAAGTGGTGTCTTGGGTAATAATGGATTGCATCGCTTTAATTAAGGTTAATGGATGAAAACCTTGTTGAGATTGGCGATTAGGGTAGGATTTTATTATCTGCCGCCGTTGTGTCACTTCCTCTAAAATCGATAAGGCTTTGGGAGAAAGACGTGCAAGTTTTGTCACAGAGTCGATCATGCTATCCAATGATTGAGCGATATTACCGATAACTTCCACACAAGGTTGGTAATTAAGCTGATATTCGGCCACTTCAATATCTAAGTGAATGATCGGGCACTGTTTGATATTCCAAAGCTCGGGGTCGTACTCTATGGGGTTAAAGCCGATAGTGACAATCAGGTCGGCATCTTGCAGCAGTACATCTCCGGGCTGATTGTTAAACAAGCCCACTCGGCCTGCGAAATGGTGATAATAGTTAATATCAACCGCGCCCGCCGCTTGATAGGTTCCTACCACGGGCAATTGAGTTGCTCGTAAAAAACGGCTAATCGCTTGAGCATTTTCAGTGCGACTGGCGTGTAAGCCAAGTAATACGACGCAGCGGTGTGAACGTTCGATGCGGTTAATGGCTTCTTCGATCGCTTCTGGGTTGGCTTGGCTTGAATGAACGTTGCGTGACGGAACAATGATATCGGTGAGTGTGTGATCGGATAACACATCTTGGGGAATGCTAACAAAACACGCCCCCGGCCGGCCCGATTCTGCGGTGCGAAAGGCATTTGCCATCACTTCGCTGGCCGCATCAACATGTTGAATTTCTGCACTGGATTTTGTGATAGAGCGGAAAATACTGACGGTATCCATACTCTGGTGCGTTTGCTTTTGTTGGTCTGCTCGTTTGACTGCGCCGCCAATGGCGACCAGCGGGTCCCCTTCTGAATTGGCAGTGGCGACTCCTGAAACCAAGTTGCCACAACCGGGGCCTGAGGTCACCATGGTGACTCCTGCTTTGCCAGTTAAGCGGCCGATGACGCCTGCCATAAAGGCGGCATTGGCTTCATGGCGTACTGGGATCATTTGAATATTAGTATCTTCAATGGCGTCAAATAATCGATCAATTTTGGCTCCTGGAATGCCAAAAATATAGCGGATACCCAAAGATTCCAGCTGTTGAGCGATTAATTGAGCGCCATTTCTATTGGTAGGTTTTGTATTCATTTTTATACCCTTATCATTTTTACTGACGTTGTCACTTCTTGACGAAGTGGTGGTACTGTCTGGCTGTTTTTTCAATTCAAACTGGTATTTTTTCTCCTGTTCAGCATTATTTTTCTGCTTTTTCAATTGCGGCTCGGATGTCATTGGGCGCTAGGTTAGCTTTAAGAAAATCTAGCGAGGTCGGTGTATCAATCACCAAGCGTGATACCTTGCCAATTTGCAAAAATCCGGACGAAATAGAGTAGTCCTGTATGTGGCCGCCACCTTTTCTATCTTCGGTAATGAAATGTTCGTGATACCCGGGCACGTTAATACCTGTGGTGTATTGTGGGCTTCTAAAACCGGCGATAACGCCTTGTTTGAAGGTGAAATTAAATGTGGGCTGCTCTTTTACAACATCCAACATTGGGCGAAATGGGCGAGTTTGGCGCGGCACGGTACGCGTTCTGACAAACTGATATAAACCGTCAAGGCGTACCGCGCAGAAGATATTGTCACTGGGTACTAGTTCATCAATCAGATGATGGACCTCATCACGAGACATTTTGGAGGTGATAGGAACTTCGACATCAGGAGTAAAAAAAGTCATGACGGCGAAGGGGGTTTGCTGCGCTAAATGTGCTGGGTTGGCCGAACCATCGGCTTTTAATTGAAAAACCTCTTTATCAAACGCAATGAGCTCACCGTCTAATTGATTGAATGTGCCCAAACCAAAATCGCCATGTTGCAGCAGTTGCTCAACCGTTGTTGCGCCTTCATAAACGCCGGCAATCAATGCACTCATCAGCGAAGTTTGGTAAATCTCTCCATTCCCCGTTACATGATGATATTCAGCAAACTCTTTTGCTACATCGAGCGAACACGCACAAAGCGGAGTGTAGAATCCACGCATGAGAATAACCATTTATGCAATAAAGTGTATATTTAGATTGACTTCTCCACGTGGCTAAATCCAATATAAATAAGATTTGTTTTTATATGGAAAAGATATGGAGTTTCGCTATCTCAAGTATTTTGTGGCGGTGGCACAAACTCGCCATTTTACACGAGCGGCTGAAGTGTTAGGCATTGCTCAACCACCGTTGAGTCAGCAGATAAAGAAATTGGAGCATGAGCTCGGCACGCCATTGTTCAAGCGCTTACCGAGAGGTGTCGAGTTAACCGAAGTCGGACAAATGTTTTATATGGATGCATTAAGCATTTTGAAAGATGTCGAGCGTGCAAAAGCCAGAGTTAAACAGTTAGCTCGTGGAGAAAATATTGAAGTAAGAATGGGGTTTGCGACGTCGGTCGCGGCGAGTACTGAAATATTATCACGAGTTAGAGAGCTCAGGGACGGATTTCCCGTTGTAAATTTAATCGCTGTTGAGCTGTCTATGCCTGAATTAGTAGATCAACTGAAATCTAAACAACTGGATCTCGCTTTTATGCGTCTACCTTGCTATGCCAGTAAGCCTTTAAAGCAAGTTATCTTATGTGAAGAACCTTTTGTCGCGGTTATTCCTATCGGGCATCCACTTTCTGAACAGCACCATCTTACACTTCAGCAATTAAAAAATGAGCATGTATTACTGTTTCCTCGAGAAACTGGCCCCGCCTTGCACGATACGATGAGTGCACTGTTTGATGATGTCGGTATCCGCATCGATGAACGATTCTTTGCACCGCAACTACGCTCAACAGTGGCAATGGCTCAAGCTGGTTTTGGCATTGCGATTGTCCCCAAATCGTTAGCAGAGCATATTGATGATTCTGCCACCATTGCTAGCTTGGAGGGAATGCCCTTTAGCAGTCAGATAGCCTTAGTATGGGAAGCCAGCAACTTAAATAAGCAAGTAGCGAAGATGGTGAAAGCACTTTGCATTAAAAAATAATCCCCCACATTAAAATGCAGGGGATGAGATTAAGTGAAATTTATCAATCAAAGGATATCTATTTCTGATGTAAAAATGTGACGGCTTTGTCTGGGAAATCGGTAAATAAACCATCCACTTTGACAGTGTTGTAGAACACATCGAGCATACCTTCAAAGCTGTCTGCATAAGGTGCAATGCGATCGGGTTCTGCGCGGAAGGTATAAGGGTGAACGATTAACCCTGAGGCCTTAGCGGCTTTCATCAACGGCTTGATGATGATGTTTTCTTTGGTTGAAGCATCGTCAACCAACATAGGTTTCCACGGGCCAATTCCATCGGCGTAGGTGGCGACTTGTTGCATGCCGTTTGCTTCGAACATCCAATCATAGCTGTATGGTTGTGCTTGGCCGCCATCATAGACCATTGTCTCATTCCAATCGGTGTAGGCGATCAATTGAACCAGCTTGAGGTCCATGTTCATTGCTGGAAGCAGTTCATCATTAATGCGTTTTAGCTCGATAGGATCAAAACATTGCAAGTAAACGTTCGACTCTTGACTGTCGTAACCATATTCCTTCAGCATTTTCAGCACCGCTTTACTGATGTCTTTCCCTTCATGGCGGTGGAACCAAGGCGCTTTGATTTCTGGATAAATACCAATATCGTAACCGAGCGTTTTGTTCAGCCCTTGGATCAGCTCGATCTCTTCCGCTAAGGTTGGGACGGTGAAGTCTGATTTCCAAAGAGGGAAACGGTTGGGGAAACCGGCAGTTTTATTGCCTTTTTCATCGATATTAAAACCTTCAGTTACACGCAGGCTTTTGATCTCTGCCAGCGTAAAATCGATGGCGTAGTAGCGACCATCACCACGTGCGCGGTCAGGGAAACGCTCGGCAACATCAGTGACGCGGTCAAGGTAGTGATCGTGTAGAACCACCAATTGGTCATCCTTGGTCATCACGACATCTTGTTCAATAAAATCAGGCTTCATGCCGTAAGCAAGCGCTTTGGCTTCCAGGGTATGTTCAGGCAGATAACCGGAAGCGCCGCGATGGGCTATCACCAATGGTTCTGCTTGAACCCACGCCGAGCTGGCTAAAGTAGCCATGGAAAGTGCGAATGGTATCAGTTTCATATTGTTATCCTTAAAAATTCCCCCTGACGGTGCAGGGGGAGAGTTTTGATTCAAAGTGAACAGTGCGTAACGCAAATTCAACACATTTAGGTGTCAGATTTATGATAGCGTTGACGCTTTTTCTTCCGCAAGTCTGTCTTTTTCTTTATGGTGAGCACGCTCGCCAACGTAGGCATACAGCAGACAAAGGATAGAAATACCGCACGAAGCGACTAGGATCATAAAGCCGCCATCCCAACCAAAGTGGTCAACGGTGTAACCCAATACCGCATTTGCCGCTACTGCGCCGCCGAGATAACCAAACAAACCTGTTAAACCTGCTGCGGTACCTGCTGCTTTTTTCGGAGCCAGTTCCAGGGCGTATAAACCAATTAGCATTACTGGGCCATAAATTAAGAAACCAATTGCAACAAGAGCTGCCATATCGATGCCTGGGTTACCCGCAGGGTTGAACCAGTAAATCAGTACCGCAAAGGTAACAAGAACCATGAATAAGATGCCCGCAGGGGCACGACGGCCTTTGAATACTTTATCGGATATCCAACCACACAATAGCGTGCCCGGAATACCTGCCCACTCATACAAGAAGTACGCCCAAGAAGATTTATTAACGGTGAACTCTTTGGCCTCTTTCAAATAAACAGGAGCCCAGTCCAATACGCCATAACGAATGAGGTATACAAAGGCGTTGGCAATAGCGATAGACCATAATAGCTTGTTTGAGAAAACGTATTTGAAGAAGATTTCTTTAGCGGTCATCTCGGTTTCATGAGATTTGTCGTAGTCGTCTGGATAGTCGTTTTTGTACTCTTCAATGGGTGGTAAACCACAAGATTGCGGCGTATCGCGCAGTGTCATCCAAATGAAAATGGCAACTAAGGTCGCAAAAAAAGCAGGAACGTAAAATGCGGCGCGCCAGTCATCGTTAAATGCCCAAAGACCAAACAAGAAAAGGGGACCAATTAAGCCACCGCCGACGTTGTGGGCTACGTTCCATACCGAAACAATTTCCCCCCGCTCTTTACGTGACCACCAGTGAACCATGGTACGGCCACACGCAGGCCAGCCCATACCTTGGAACCAACCGTTTAAGAACAGCAAAATAAACATTGCGGTAATGCTGCCTGTTGCCCACGGCATAAAACCGAAACAGAACATCACTAATGCAGACATTAAAAGACCTGCACTCAAAAAGTAGCGTGGGTTAGAGCGGTCAGATACGTTGCCCATTAAGAACTTAGACAAGCCATAAGCAATCGACACAGCGGCAAGAGCTACCCCAAGATCACCACGGCTAAAACCTTGCTCAATCAAATAAGGCATCGCCAAACTAAAGTTCTTACGAACAAGGTAGTAGCCTGCATAGCCGACAAAAATACTGATGAATAACTGCCAGCGTAAGCGGCTATAAGTGCTATCGAGGCGATCAGAAGATAGCCTTTCTATATGCGCCTTTGGTTTAAAGATATCAAACAACATAGTTGACCCCATTACTATTAATGTAGTGCGATGGTTCTAAAGCTCGAACGATAAAAAAATATTTCGTTCGAAAGAGGGCCGCATTGTCGTGTGCAATAGAATGTATTTCTGTGACAAATGTTACAGGTGAATTAATTTACGCAGGAAAACAAATAATTAGTTTTCATTTTCTTAATGTTAGTACCATTAATTTGAGATGTAATCCTTTTCATTTTTGTTCGCGAGATGTTTGTTTTTGGTTGTTTTGCCATCAATTGAATCGCAGATAAGGAAAATTGGCAAAAATTGTTAAAACATGAAGTCACTCGAAACCCACGGTGAGTTCAATGCTCCATACCCTATTTGATTGGAAAGAGGGTGGCAAAATAAGCAAATAGTCCAGTATTCGTACCTAGATTTGACACTGTCTATTGATAATTCTTGTTAGCTTTGATTAGCAATCCATGTGTTACGGAGTGAAGTTCTGTGGCATTGATGTTAATAATGCAAAAAGGAATAATGATGAATAATTTTAATAAAGTCAGTGTGTTGGGTTTGTTTTCATTGAGCGCTTTGCTTTCTACTCATGTACAAGCTCATGGCTGGGTTGAATTTCCGAGCGCACGGCAAAACACCTGTTACCTAGATGGTGGTTTTTGGAGTAATGCGATCCCTAATGCAGCATGCCAAGCGGCTTTTGATCAGTCCGGAGCTTATCCTTTTGTACAACGCAATGAAGTGGCGGCCAATGTAGCAAATTATCGTGACATGACTCATGTTCAAGCTGTTGTTCGCGACGGCTTGCTGTGCTCCGCAGGCAGCGATGCCAAAGCAGGGTTAGATGTTGCTTCACCTCATTGGCAAAAAACGGCCGTGAATTTAGACGCCAATCAACAAATCGAATTAGTCTTTAATGCTACCGCGCCACATAACCCCTCTTATTGGGAGTTTTATCTCTCTAAACCGACTTATATTGGTGAGGCCCCATTAACTTGGGATGATCTGGATCTTATTGATACCAAAGGGAATGTAACGGTAGGGACGGATAAAAAATATCGCATCAAGATTACCCTGCCCGCCGATAGAAGTGGTGATGCTGTACTCTATACTCGCTGGCAACGTATTGATGCCGCGGGCGAAGGTTTTTATAACTGCAGTGATATTAGTTTTAGCGGTGGTGGCTCAAACCCAACGGATCCGACAGACCCATCAGAACCTGCGCAGAATCTCAGCGATCTTGGTGGTTATCTTTCACAAGGTTTTGGTCCTGTTGAATCTGGCGATACGGTTCGTTTGCGTACCTTCGATGCCAATGGCAATGAAACGACCGATATCAGCTTAGCGATTTCAGCCAATAATACAGCAACGTGGCCAGCGGAAATGGCAGGTCAGTTTAACCAAGTGAAAAAAGGGGAGTGGTTTATTGGTATTTGGCACCAAGAAATGAATCACTATATGTACGATAGCCAGAATGTGTATGCTAACCGTGTATTTGCTCCAAACGCGACTTACAGTTATCAGCTTTCTTTGCTAAAAGAGGAAACGCCACAGCCACCTGTTCCCGATAATGCTTGGAATGCGACTAAAATTTATACGTCCGGTGATGTCGTTATGCACAAGCAGCAAACTTGGACCGCACAGTGGTGGACAAAAAATGAAGAGCCCGGAACTACGGGTGAATGGGGTGTATGGCGATAGTATTAAATAGCTATAGTATCGAGTAGTAAAAAGAGGCCATGGCCTCTTTTTACTCTCTAACTCTGGTTTAATAATGGCTTATGAGATGAGGTTATTCACACAATTTGCCTTGTTTTGCTGGTTGGGTTAACGAGTAATCACCTTCTAAACTGCGATAGATTATCGCATTCCAAATGCTGCCATCCGCCATTTCAAACTCAATGGCATAATTCACCCCGTTAACCACTTGTGAACGGACATCGATAATGTCTTTTAATTGTGCATTGCTCTCCATTTGTGCTAAAGCGCTCTTCAACGCTTCTTTAGCTTCGTCGGTAATTTCTGTCGCTTGCCAACCTCCCGGCATCAACTCGCTTGCACAGATGGGTGACGGTACGGCATCTGTTTCCGCCACCACGGCGGTGGGCTCTAGAGCCTTAGTACTTTCTGTTTGCGTTTGTTGATCACACCCCGCTAACGCGAGCAAACCAAATAGAGGTAAAAGAAATCGTTTCATTGAGTTGTCCTTTGTTTTTAGAAAAGCAGAAAGGGTTGATCTGAGGAGTTCATATTAACAATTGTGGTGTGAGGAGTCCGTCAAGCTCTGTTAGGTGCGTGATAAATTATGATGATATTTTCTGACAATAAAACGCTATTACTATTTCTTACCAATATTGTCAGTTTTTAACCATAAATAATAAAGCCATTTCAACGTTAGGCTAGGTGTGATGCACATAAAAAACGCATTACATGACTGTGTGTTTTTATGCCTAGACCCTCGGGTATTTATGACAGGCGCTGGTTATAAGTTTTAGTGGTAGTAATGTGATCATTAGAAGGCAGCGAACGCTGCCTTTTTCAATTTCAAGTAAAAAATATATTGATAATTGTGTGTTCTTTTAAATGTACGCATAACTATCATTTACGCCTAAATGTTTAACATTTATGTAACATTTTCCCGAAAATATCCAAGTAATTTGGGCTACTGTCTTTTTTGTGACCATTTTATTTGACGCTCGTTTTGCACTATTTTTTCGTGCTGCTGGCAAGGTTGGCCTTCTTGAATCACTTTTAATAAGCGAACCATTCGCAGTCACGTCGCTGGTGGTTGATTGGATGTAAGTCGTCAGCGGATGCTAATAATAACTCTCTAGGATTGAGAAATGAAAAAAGTACAACGTCAAATAAAGTGGCTATTCCTCGCCGCCTCTATCGCAGCAGCACTGCCTGTATCGGCCGCAAAAATGGTGCAAGTTGATGACCCAACTCTATTAGAACAAGCTTTATCCATGCAGGCTCGCAGTATTGTGCCAACACAAAATGGTTTCCAAGCAGTAAAAAGTATCACTCTACCTAATGGTAAAGTCAAAGTCCGTTACCAACAGATGTATCATGGTTTACCGGTCTTCAATACGTCAGTCGTCGCAACGCAGACTGAGAAAGGTATCGATCTAGTTTATGGCATGATGGCGCAGCAAATTGATGCCGATATGACGAGTATTTCACCGCAAGTTGAACAAAAGAAAGCGATGAATATTGCATTGGCTCATTATCAACAGCAGAATCCATCACTGCTTGCGGGCGACCTCACCATAGAGAATGAACAGGCTAAATTGATGGTGCGCTTGGATGAAAACCAAACAGCTCAGATGGTTTACTTAGTCGATTTCTTTGTTGCAACCAATGAACCTGCACGACCGTTTTTCTTCATTGATGCAATGTCGGGTGAGGTGTTAGAAACATGGGAAGGGTTAAACCACGCAGAGGCGACGGGCACAGGGCCTGGTGGGAATCAAAAGACCGGTTTTTATCAATATGGAACGGATTTCCCCACGTTCTTGATCAATAAAGTCGGCACCACTTGTAGCATGGTGAACAGCGCCGTAAAAACGGTGGATATGAAGCATGCAACATCCGGCGGTTCAACATTCAGCTATCCATGTACTGATGCGAGTAATTACAACGATTACAAAACGGTGAATGGTGCTTACTCTCCGCTTAATGACGCACACTACTTTGGTAAGGTGGTGTTCGATATGTACAAAGACTGGATGAATACCACACCATTAACCTTTCAGCTAACCATGCGTGTTCATTACGGCAGCAATTATGAAAACGCCTTCTGGAACGGATCGTCCATGACTTTTGGTGATGGCCAAAATACATTTTATCCATTAGTGGATATTAACGTCAGCGCGCATGAAGTGAGCCACGGTTTTACCGAGCAGAACTCAGGGCTTGTTTACAAAAATATGTCTGGCGGGATGAATGAAGCGTTCTCTGATATTGCTGGGGAAGCGGCTGAATTTTATATGAAAGGCAGCGTTGACTGGATTGTTGGCAGTGACATATTTAAGTCTTCGGGTGGTTTACGCTACTTTGACCAACCATCAAAAGATGGCCGGTCTATCGATCACGCTTCTCAATACTACAATGGATTAAATGTTCACTATTCAAGTGGTGTGTTTAATCGCGCGTATTATTTGCTAGCCAACAAAGCCAATTGGTCGGTTCGTAAAGGTTTTGAAGTGTTCACCGTAGCTAACCAGTTATATTGGACAGCAAACAGTACCTTTGACCAAGGTGGATGTGGCGTCGCAAAAGCGGCACAAGACTTAGGTTATAACAAAGCGGATGTGGTTGATGCCTTTAACCAAGTGGGCGTAAATGCCAGCTGTGGCGTAGTGCCTCCTGTAGGTAATGTACTTGAAAAAGGTAAACCTATTGTTGCGTTACAAGGTGCGCGAGGCTCCGCAGCCTTCTATACCTTTACGGTCACAAGCTCAACCAGCGCTAAAGTTTCGATCAGTTTGGGCTCAGGTGATGCTGATTTGTATGTCAAAGCCGGCAGTAAACCAACCACTTCTTCGTGGGATTGCCGCCCTTACGAATCGGGTAACAATGAACAGTGCACAATTTCTGCAACACCAGGAACCACCTACCATGTGATGCTCAAAGGCTATAGTAACTACAGTGGTGTAACGTTAAGACTGGATTAACCAACTTTATTGATTAAATTTAAAGGGGTACGAGTCTGTGCCCCTTCGTTATGCTAGGGCTAGGTTATTAAACAATAGGTTGCTTAATAACCACGAGTTTGTCCAACAACCACGGTGTTTGTTTCTAGTCTTTTCTTGCCAACTTCTCCGCCTCCACAAATTCGCCTTGTCTTAAGCATCGAAACACCGATTTGTTGTTATGGCTTGCTATCGATATAACCACAGCACTTTTGTTATATGTAGTGTGAAAATGTCGTTAGATAAATTGATGGACGCAATTGCCGATCAAGGTTGGTACATATGGGATGACTTTTTAACACCAGATCAAACCCAAAACCTACGAGCTTGTACGCCACCGCAGTTACAAGTGGCGCGAATTGGCAGGCACGATGCCTTGCAATTAGAGGTTGAAATACGCAACGATAAAATTCAGTGGATTGAAGACAGCATGGGCCTGCCTGTGCAAGACTATTTGCAACGTATGGAGCAAATTCGGCAAGAGGTTAACCGCCACTTTTTCCTTGGGCTGTTTGAATACGAAGCTCATTTTGCCAAATATGAAATAGGGGCGTTTTATCAAAAACATCTTGATGCCTTTATCGGCAATGCTAGTCGAAAGCTGACAACGGTATTTTATATGAATGATCAATGGTGTGCCGCTGATGCAGGTGAGTTGGTTATTTATGATATTCAAGATCAGTATCTCGCGACGGTTGCGCCGATAGCTGGGCGTTTACTGGTCTTTTTATCAGAACGTTTTCCGCATGAAGTACAACCTACCAACGCTGAGCGTTTCAGCATCGCTGGGTGGTTTCGCGTGAATGGTGTGACAGGCAACAAGCTCGATATTGCCAGTTAACGCAAAGCTAATAAGTCAGCGTGGCTTTTGTGTAACCACGCCCTTGCTCGCTTCGATGGTATTAGGTGGGCTTATTAAGATACGCGTTTTGCAAAATGTACATGCGCTTTACGTCACGATATTGGCCATTAATGAAGAATTCTTCAACTAAGTGTCCTTCCTCAACAAAGCCAGCTTTTTGATACAAATGGATGGCTTTGTCGTTTTCCGTCGACACATGCAGATAGATTTTGTGTAGGTTCAAAATGGTGAAAGAGTAGTCTAATGCTTTGTTGATTAAGGTTTGTGCAAACCCTTTTCCTTGGTGCTCCGGCGTGATGATGATCTGAAACTCACCGCTGCGGTGAATATAATCAATTTCAATTAATTCAACGAGCCCGATCAGTGCTTTATCTCGATTCTCAACCACAAACCGACGCTCGGCGTTATCGTGAATGTGCTTGTTGTACAGCTCTTCCAACTCATCAAAAGACTCATAAGGCTCTTCAAACCAGTAAGACATAATGTTGCGGTTGTTATTGAGATCATGGATAAAGCGTAAGTCACCGCGCTCTAACGCTCTTAATGATAATTGATTGTTCATAGCAAACCTTCATTGAACTAAGGCATTCATCTTATGCCGACTTTGTTGCAATACAAGTGGTTAGTCAGCAATTTTTTAAAGTACGTGCTTATTTTGTGTTGTAAGCGAAGCTGATGGTTAAGATCCCATTTGCTAGAGAAATGGTTATCATCCGCTCTTGACCCGATTGCAACGCATAAAATTGAACAATTAATGGAAGAGCTGAAAAAGAATTACACCCTCGTTATTGTCACGCACTCAATGCAGCAAGCGGGTCGTATTTCTGACCGCACGGCGTTTTTCTTAATGGGGGAATTGGTTGAACACAATGATACACAAGTCATTTTCAACAATCCTAAAGATGGTAGAACCATGGGATATGTCAATGGCGATTTTGGCTAGTCACTTATTGCAGCAACTAACCTGAAATAATGACGAACTCATTATAACTATAAAGCGATGGTAACTTTGCTCATACAGAGGGGCTTTTTTGTAGGAACTTCATGGCATACATATTCTTATCCGCAATATGTATTAATTGATTAATATTGGCCGAATCTTTAGGAAAAGAGGCAACACCTATACTGGTTGAGAGCTTTGCTCCCACTCCATTATCCACGAAGAACTTCTCTTTAAAACACGCTTTAATATTGCGTTGCATGATGCTCAGTTCCATCGTGTCAATACTATGGATGATCAGAGCAAACTCATCCCCTCCCATTCGAAATACTGAATAATCGAACGTTGGAATTGAATGAGTTAAGCGAAAGGCTACTTGCTGTAGCACACTGTCTCCTGCTTTATGGCCATTTTGGTCATTGATTGGTTTAAAGTCGTTTAAGTCGAGGAGAAAGAGAGAAAAGGGTTTATTGACAGAAATATGATGCAGTTTTTCAAACATAGCAAGGCGGTTTGCAAGACCAGTTAAAGGGTCAGTTAACGCTAAGGTACGTTGAGCAACCGCTTCTTTATGAAAAATATAGCTGACTAAGCCAATGCAACCCAGCATTAAGAACATCAGCAGAAATTGTACCTGTGTCAGCCTATTTGCTTTTTCTTTTTGCTCGAGATAGATAGGGCTTTGCAGTTGAAAGTTTTGGTTTACATAGCCGATAACCCGGTCGTAAATCAAGCGAGCATGTTTTTCAAATACAGCCAATGACTTTTGATCTTTAACGGCTAGCAATAAGCTTTCTAATATTTTGAAATCATCGAAGTTGTTCTTAAAAAAGTGCTGAGAATCAACTCGACTCATAAAATTATCTGATTCATGGCTGGTTAGAATTAAATCAAAACGGCTCCAAATCAGCTCATACTGCAGCCAAGTGTGCGATCTCTTCTCCTGTGAATCTAAGTAATAAGGAGCCGAAGCCACTAGTTCAGAATACTCTTTAGTGAGTTGGAATAAGTACCAAGTAGCGTAGTTTTGTTGATCTGTATAGGAATTAGCTAAGGAGCGCGTAGTTGAAATTATGTATAAATTGGCGACGATAAGGCACGCAGACAGAACAATCAGTAGTCTCTTGGCGCGGTATAGTAATGGGTGTAAAGTGCAGTGTGTTGTGACTTTCATTATTTATCGAGAATTATTAAGTTTTTTAATTGCCAAACCATCTGGTTATGATAGATCGTATTATTTAGTAGCTTTGGATATTTACCTAAATTATAGATAAGCCAAAATGGTCCCTTGTTTCTTATCTTCATTTCATTGCCATTCATATGATAAGCAATAATGGGCTCATAGCGAGTTAAGTCTTCAATCGAAATATTAGCGGCGTAGTCATCAATAGCCAAAAATGACACTGACGATACTTGTCCTACCTTCAAATATGTAATTAAATCAGTAACTTTAAACCCAGTAAAACGGTTTTCTTGGAGAAGCCAAGGAAGTGAGGTCGTAAAGGTTTCACGAGGCAAATTTTCAGCCAATTGCGCAAGAGAATAAGTGACCCTTTCTTGGTTTGGTAGGGTAATGGTCAAGCTCGCCGTATGAGCAAATAAACTGAAAAAAATAAGGGGTAAAGCGGTGAGCCATTTCATCATAAAAAACCTTATTTACTTTCGACATCTTTCATTAAGCATAGGCCAAAAGTATAAGGTGATAATTTAATCAATGAAATTATTTTCTATTTATATTCCTATTAATTTGGTCGAATCAATCTTTAGTTTAGAGCGAAAAATCCCCACATAAGTGGGGACTTGCATATTGATGTGTTATTAGTGCGGTTACTGCCACATTGTTTACTAAAAAATGAGATGTGCTACACCCGCTATCACTGGCAGTGTAATGAGTGTACGCAGAATAAATATGACAAACAGCTCAAGTATGTTGACAGGAATTTTGCTGCCTAACATTAATGCACCTACTTCAGACATATAGATCAACTGAGTCACGGACATGGCCGCAATCACGAAACGTGTCATTTCATTATCAATCGAAGCCGCAAGAATCGCGGGAATAAACATATCTGCAAAACCGACCACAATGGTTTGAGATGCTTGAACAGCCTCAGGTACGCCAAGTAATTCTAAAAAAGGAATAAATGGTTGGCCCAATACAGAAAATACAGAGGTGTATTCTGCAATAATCAAAGCCATAGTACCCAAACCCATCACGATAGGTAATACGCCAAACACCATATCAACAGCGTTACGGATACCTTCAGCGAAAATAGCTTTTGCAGATTTGACTTGGCTTGCCTTTGCTAGCGCTAATTCCATACCCCATGAGAAAGACGTGTGACCATTTGGAACTGCATCTGCATCTTTAGCAGGAGATGTCCCATCAATGTAAGTATTCTTTTTGAAACTTAATGGTGGCAGGCGAGGAATGATGATCGCCGCTACAAAGCCTGCAAGGCAAATGGTGCCATAAAAAGGCAAGAACAGATGTTCTAGTTTCACTTGTGCAATAACGACTAAGCTGAAGGTAATTGATACGGCAGAAAATGTTGTACCAACAATAGCAGCTTCACGTTGAGTATAAAATTTGTTTTCGTACTGTTTACTGGTTAGTAAGATACCAACAGTGCCATCACCTAACCAAGAAGCCATACAGTCAATTGCACTACGGCCTGGAAGGTTAAAAACTGGACGCATGATTCTGCTTAATAAGCTACCAAATAGCTCTAGCAGCCCGAAGTTAAGCAGTAAAGGCAGCAAAAGCCCGGCAAAAATAAATACAGAAAATAAAGTGGGTAATAAACCCTCAAGAACCATACCGCCAGTATTTTCTTCCCAGATAGCCTTAGGGCCGATTTGGAAAAACGTCATGATGACGGCGATACCACCAAATACACGGACGGCTAACCAAAGCACGGATGGATTAAAAAGCCCATTTAAGAAAGGACTCTTTGTAATGAATGCAGGTTGAAAAATTTTACATAAAATGGAAGCTGCAGACATAAAGGCGATGATCACTGTCACTATTGCAACAAGGTAATCGCCCAAAATAGCTTGAATAGATTTAGCAAGGACGGCAACTGGAATGGTTAAGTCACCTTGGTAGCTAATTGGCGCCATAAACAAAAATAGACCAATTAACGAAGGGATGAAAAACATCCAAAAGCTACTTTGTGTTGGTGCTACAGGAGCTTCAATAGTTTGAGCGTTATCTTGCATGTTGTGTCTCGTATTACTGCGGGTCAATAGCCACCAACTGGTGGCATAAAAATGCACTAAATAGCTCTATTTAGTCATTGCAGGCAAGAATATCTATTTTTAAAATGGCTTGCAATACTATTCATTAACAAAGGTTAAGTATTCAAATAAAAGAGCTGTCATTCTCAGATAACACGGTCATTTGTTTTGTTGTTGTTGCATTGGTTAATACTCTGTTATTGATTGAGGCGTCCGTTTTACAAAGACTTAAGGAGGGCTGCGGAAAATTGGGTGGTTAAGGTAAGAGGGACGGGTCAGTCAAAGGCCTTTAACCGCAGGCTAAAGGCCAAAAATGTATAGGTCCAATGAGCTTTATTGAGCTGAACTGATACTCAAACGTTGTAAGCTAACACTAAGCGCATCATCGAATTGACTAAAGAAATTATCTTCACCGACCAAATCAACAATCCCCGCTTTTTTCAGTTTCATTGCCACACGGGTATTTGCACCAGAGATCAACACTTGCACATTCTTTTTATGGAAGTTTTCGATCATTTCCTCAATGGATTGCAGGCCAGTAATGTCCATAAATGGAACCCATTTAAGGCGAATAATTAAAATTTCTGGCTGCTCTTGAATGCTGCTCATCACACGCTCAAAGGTTTCAGCCGCAGCAAAGAAAAATGGGCCTTCTAAGGCGTAAACGGCGAGCTCTCTTGGTAACTGAGTTTGCCCATGACGAAGCAGCTCAGCACTGAGTTCATGATGTGTACTGGCTTTCACTTCAACGCTAGATGCCATACGTTTTACAAAGTGAAGGGTAGCGATGATCACCCCGATATTGACGGCGACAACTAAGTCAGCAAACACGGTTAATCCAAAGGTTAGCAACAAAATAACCACATCGGCTTTAGGTGCGCGTTTAACCAATTTAATAAAGTGGGGAACTTCACTCATGTTCCATGCTACGACGAACAAAATCGCACTGAGTACTGCCAGTGGAATATTGACGGCTAATGGTGCAAGTGCAATAAGGATAATGACCAGAGTGAGCGAGTGCACCACGCCCGAAAGTGGGCTTGTCCCCCCGTTGCGTATATTGGTTGCAGTACGTGCAATGGCGCCTGTCGCTGCAATGCCACCGAACAGTGGAGCCACGATATTAGCGATACCTTGGCCGACTAATTCTTGGTTTGAGTTATGTTTGGTGCCCGCCATACCATCGGCGACCACCGCCGAAAGCAATGATTCAATCGCGCCCAGCATGGCAATCGCAAAAGCAGGACCAATCAATAGAATAATTTGAGAGAAGCTAACTTCTGGAAGCGAAAACTCTGGCAGGCCTTGAGGTATGCCTCCAAAAGCCGATCCAATCGTGCGGATCCCTTCAAAGCCAACAAAATATTGCAACACGGTAACGGTGACGAGAGCAAGCAGCGGCCCTGGTACTTTCGAGAGCTTCGGGATCTTAGGACCGAAGATAACCAGCGTGAGCGAAAACAACGCAAGGCTTGTTGTAGCGCAATCCATCTGCGGAAAGGCATGGAAAATAGACACTAATTTTTGATGAAAATGCTCACCTTCGATCTTGGGAAGACCGAAGAACTCTTGCCATTGCCCAACCCAGATGATGACACCAATACCACTGGTAAAGCCGACGATTACGGGGTCAGGAATATAGTGGATAATGCTACCGAGTTTTGCTGCCCCCAGAACCAATAGAATCACACCCGCCATCATAGTGGCTATCTGCAACCCGCTGACCCCGTACTGGCTAACAATTCCAGCGAGTATCACGATGAAAGCGCCCGTTGGACCGGCTATCTGTACTCGCGAACCGCCAAACAGTGAAACGATAATGCCTGCAATAATGGCGGTGTATATCCCTTGCTCCGGTTTTACGCCAGAAGCAATAGCAAATGCCATCGCCAGTGGCAGAGCAACGACCCCTACAATCAAACCTGCACTGATATTATTTAACCACTGTTTTGGTCGTAACAGACCGGCTTTATAGGATTCATATATGGCAAACATAATTGATAACCTTATTGAAAATAGGGGGTTCGTAGAAAGCGCGGTGAATTCTACGCTCATTTAAAATGCTGTAAAGAGGGGGAATATTCCACAGAGGCTATAAATATAATGGTTCGGCGGCGGAATTTTTACTATTTAGAGTTGTGGATGTGAGTCTATTTTCTTATGATTCACTAGGTAGGATGTTTTTATACAGAGATGGAGTTTGTGATGATCAATAAACGTTTTTTTAAAACAAAAGAAGAAGTCGAAGTGACCTTTGAACTGGATGCTCCAGAGACTGCTGGCCATGTTGCGATAGTGGCGGATTTTCTTGACTGGCAACCAGAACCAATGAAAAAGGTAGCGAAAAGTAATAGTTTTAAATTTAAAACCCGTTTACCTAAAGATGCTGAATTTCAATTTCGTTACTTGTTGGATGACCAACAATGGGTTAATGACCCTAGTGCTGACCAGTACATTGCCAATGGTTTTGGAGAGGAAAATAGCCTAGTGACGACTTATCAATAGGTTATTGATAAGCCTTGCTAAAGTGTGCAGCATGACTAGGGCAGCACTCATTTTTACTGGTAATCGTTGATTTATTGTAAGGCACTTCGGTGCCTTTTTGACCCTAGAATTACACGAGATAGGTGACTTTTGAAACAGAAAGTCTTAATCTTGAGGCTCTTTTGACTTAATCAACAGGGTAGATAGTGCTTTCTCGTTCTCTCATTCTGCGCTTTTCTGAGCTTTCACTTCCAAAGAAAGCGTCGGTTATTGGCCTGCCGATTGTCGCGGCCATCGCGTTTTCCTCATCTATTCAGGATAGCTCCTTACAGCGCCAAATTGAGCTCTCTATTACTGACACTCAAATTGTTCAGTCGATTTTGTCTGACACTGTTGATGTGAAAAACCTTCCAGATTTTGAATATGAGATAAAACCTGGTGACAATTTAAGCACCATCTTTAATCAACTTGGTTTCGGTTATCAAGATTTGATGAAGATTATGGAAACCGATTTAAACTATCTCGCATTAGATACGTTGAAGCCTGGCAACATCCTTAGGTTTTGGAAAGCGCAAGACGGAAATGCGCTTTCCAAAATGGAGTTGGAATTTAGCCTAGTCGAGCGTGCGGTGTATTCACGCCTAGAAGATGGTACCTATGAGTTTCAAGATGTTAAAATACCGGGTATATGGAAAGAGTTTGCTATGGTTGGTGAGATCCAAGGCAGCTTTTCTCAGTCGGTCAATTCGATAGGATTAGGCAGCGCCGAGATAGAGCAGATCGTCTCTTTACTTAAAGATAAGCTCAACTTCTCCCGTGATCTTAGGGTTGGTGACCGATTTGAAGTGGTTCAATCTCGTCAATTTGTCGGTGAAAAGTTGACGGGTAACCGTGAAATCCAAGCGATTAAAATCTATAGTCGAGGTAAAGACGTTTCTGCTTATTTACACCGTGATGGGCAGTACTATGACAAGAATGGCGATAGCCTGCAGCGTGCATTTCAGCGTTATCCTACGACAAACAAACGTATTACCTCTAATTTTGATGCGCATCGCTTGCATCCAGTGACAAAAAGAGTTGCACCGCATAATGGTACTGACTTTGGTGTGCCAGTTGGTACACCTGTATTTTCTACTGGCGATGGCACGGTGATCATGACGCGCAACCACCCTTATGCGGGTAATTATGTAGTGATCCAGCATGGCAGTACTTACAAAACACGCTATTTGCATTTGAGTAAAATTTTAGTGCGTAAAGGTCAGAAAGTATCACGGGGTGATCGGATCGGTTTATCAGGACAATCAGGTCGTGTGTCAGGGCCTCATCTGCATTATGAGCTGATGATTCGAGATCGCGCGGTGAATGCCATGACGGCTAATATTCCAATGGCAAATTCAGTGCCTAAAAAAGAGATGGCGGGCTTTGTTGCAAGGCGCAATGAACTCGATTCTATGCTTAAACAACAAGAGTTGCGTTATGCCACTAGTGGAGCTTTGGCTGACCAAGATTCTTAATGAGTTAGCATAATAAGCCCGATAGCCCCCTGATTTTTAAATTGAGGGGGCTTTTTATGCACGCCGTACATGATTGATATTGTTCCAATGAGTCACGATAGAGAGCGGTGTTTCGGGTTTTGAAAAGTAGTAGCCTTGGATCTGCCCACATCCCATAGCATAGAGTTTTTCAAGTGCCTCTTGGCTCTCTACCCCTTCAGCAACAAGATCGACTTTAAGTTGATTTGCAAGTTGGATAATGAGCCAAACTACGCTCTCCGCAGTTTCACTACACAGCATGTTTTTGATAAAAGTGGCATCAATTTTAATACAATCGATGGGATAGCTGTGGATGTAATTTAAGCTTGAATAGCCAGTACCAAAGTCATCAAGCGCAATCATAAAACCAAGCAGTCTGAGCTTATCTAAGATGTATCTTACTTCACTGGTTTGTGAAAGCAGCACGGTTTCAGTGAGTTCAATCGTAAACTCATTTGGTTTAAAGTTGTATCGATCAAGGGTTTGCATTAAGTGTTCAAGATAACGATTGGAGTTGGTAAGTTCATGCGCCGAGCAGTTAAGTCCTAATCTTACCTTGTATCCTAAGCCCTCCTCTAATTCAACTTTTGCTAGACAGGCTAGTTCAACAATACGTTCTCCCAACTCCACAATTAAACCTGATTGTTCTGCGGTATTGATAAACTCAATTGGTGAAATGCTACCTAGAGTTTCGCTATTCCAGCGAGTGAGGATCTCAAAATAATTCCACTCATTCTGATCACGACTGACGATTGGCTGCGCCACTACGAATATTTCACTATTTCTACTGGTTGGTTTACTGAGTTCACTGCGTAGTGCTTCAGTTATTCGAGTTTGGCGATGGTACTGGTTACTCAAATGGGTATCATAACAACGGATATTACTGTTGCGAGTTTGCTTGCACTCTTTGAGCGCTAAACAGGCGTTGAGAATCAGTTGATCGGTCGTAATGGCTTCTTGATTTTTTTTAGAGATGCCGATACTTAAGCTAATTTTAATATGATGTGATGCGTCGATATAACCCACATCCAGTTTATCCAATATGTTGCGACAGATTTGCAGTGGATCGTTAGAAAAAGTTATAAACGCGAATTCATCCCCTGCAATTCTAAATGCTAAATGCTCTTCCGAAACGTTTTGAATGATAGTATTAGCTACAAATTTAATGATTTGATCGCCAATGTAGTGACCATGTGAATCATTGAGCGCTTTGAAATTATCAATATCTAAATAAGCAAGAGTAAAAGGCTTATCTGTCGTTTCAACCAAACGTTCTAATTTGTCAGCTAGATAACTGCGATTCATTAAATCGGTTAGATTGTCGTGAGAAACTTCATAGTTAAGTTGATTCACCAATTTATCAGAGCGTTCAGTTAGCCATTTATTGCGCAAACTGTGTACGACTATGTTAGCAATGAGCTGGTGATAGCCAATCACGGATTCCTCATCCTCGATGGACGAATAGAAAGTAGACACGAGAATTCCTATCACCTCGCCATTTTGGGCGCGTAAGGGAATACCGATATAAGCGTCAATCTTATTTTCAATCAGAAACTTGTCATTGGGAAATAGGCTCATCACGTGTGACGCGAAGAGACAGTATTCCTGTTTTGATTTCCATACTTGTTCATATGGTGTTCCCCTAAGCGGATAACCTGTATCGCTGTCGTCTGGCGATTTGCCAGCATGGGATAAGGCATGAGCCCTGTAATGTAAATTGTCGACCTCGACAATGCATGTACAGCAGGTTTGAAAATGTGTATGCAGCACCAAAGTAGCTCTGTCGTGTAACTCAGGACCATCGAGTTGCATGAGCTTGTTTATGGTGTTTAGACTAACTGCATCCCTAGCCAATGATGTTATAGTCATATGTCGTACTCTGTTTTTTTAGAATATGCACTTAGTGACTATGGTCGATATTGCGCATTTTTGCCACTCGCAATGATGGGGACTTGAGACGTAAAAAATAAAATATTGTTTATTCAGTGGCTTGGTTACAGAGTTTTATGGAGACTTTTTTCTAGGATAGATTGTTTCTTGTGCCCCATTTTGTGATCAAAATATCCGTAATACTAATTTGATTACTTAGCTTCATTCGTTAATTTTTCTTTTAAGTATTTGAGAAATAAATGAGTTCGAGTGTGTTGATAATCAAGTTTAGGGTAATAAGCGTAAACCGTTGCTTGATCAACGGTGATATCGGGTAGCAAACGTACCAAATTGCCCAAACGTAGCTCTTCTTTGACCATCACATCGTTGGTGACAATCACTCCCATGCCATTTTTGCCTGCATAGAAAAGTGCTTCTGGATTGGTTGTCGCGAAATTACCCGATACGGATAGGCGTTTGCCCGTGGAGGTTTTTAATTCGCGCGTTGTGTGTTCTCCCCAAATCAAGACATTGTGCTGTTGAAGCTGTTCGGCGGATTTGGGCATACCATATTTTTCAATATAGTTAGGAGAAGCATAAAAGCCGGCCCTATGTTCAAATAGGGGTGAGGCTTTAAAACTGAGGGAGTTGAGTTGGTCAATTTCTCGGCTGATGAATAAATCAAGGTGAAGTTCGGGCAATTGCCCCGGAGTTGTTGTGGTCAGTTGGATTCGAATGTCAGGGTAGCGCTGTAGAAATTCATCTAAATACTGCACCAAAAATTTTGAGCCCACAGAGAGTGTCGCCCCAATTTTTAGCAGGCCAGCGGGAGTTTGGCTGACAGATCGTGTTTCATCAACCACCGATTGCCAACTTTCAAGTTGTGCTTTTGCTCGCTCATAAAAGAGAGCACCCGCTTCGGTTTGTGTCACCGTTCGTGTGGTGCGCTTAAGTAACTGCACGCCAATTTTCTCTTCCAGCCAATGTACTCGTTTACTGATGGCTGAGCTGGTGGTATTGAGCTTACGTGCCGCGCCGTTAAAGCTGCCTTCTTCAACCACTCGCATGTATGTTTTAACATTTTGTATCCAATCCATCGTTACCCTACTCATTCCTCATTGGAACTAATTCATTTCCTGAGTGCTTTATTATCAAATCTGAGTTGCCAATATATACTGAAAACGTATTTTGACACCACATCTACCGACGATAAGAGCTCACTTAGCAATCCATGAAAACTCTCGCTAGCACACCATTTAAAAAGACGCCGATGTTATTGGCGATGATGATCATTGCCACGGGCCAAGTTGGGGTGAGCATCTATTTACCTGCACTGCCGCTGATCAGCCGAGACTTAATGGTTGACCAAGCCAGTATTCAATGGCTCGTCACGCTCTTTTTAGTGGCGTTTGGAATGTCACAGCTTTTTTACGGGCCATTGTCTGATGCGGTTGGTAGACGCCCGACATTTTTACTCGGGCAGGGGATCTATTTGGCCGGTACAGTATTGTGTGTCTGTTTTTCGGATAATTTTCATGCGTTGGCTGCTGGTCGCCTACTGCAAGGTCTTGGCGCGGGAAGTGCTTCTGTTCTTGGCCGCAGTGTGCTGCGTGACAGTTATGATGGTCTGCAATTAACAAAGGCGCTTTCTTACATCGCCATCACTGCCTCAATTATGCCCATTATTGCCCCCGTACTCGGTGGGTGGCTTGCCTTTCATTTCAGTTGGCAGTCCGTGTTTGTGTTCGTATTAGTGTATATCTGTACCATTTTTATTTTAGGTTGGTGGATATTGCCAGAAACGTTGCCATACGCGAAACATCGGTTTCAACCGAAGGCCGTATTGCATAACTACTTGCTACTCTTGACAAATTCCCAAGTGCTGACCAGTGCCAGTTACAACTGGATCAGCTATTTATCTAGCTTAGTAACTCTGTCGGTGCTGCCTTTTCTCTTGCAAAACAAGTTGGGGTTAACGGCCGCCGATTATGGAACCGTAATGATCGTCCCTTCCGCGGGTTTGATGATAGGCAGTGTTGCCGTTAACTTACTCAATGATCGTTTTTCATCCCAACGTTTACTTGCTTTGGCGATTGTCATTATGGCTTTTGCTGGTGTTTGGTTACTGATAACACCGATGAGCGTGTTCAATTTAGTGTGGGGATTTACTTGGTTAACGGTTGCGCAAGGTATCTCATTTCCATTATCCACCAGCATGCTGCTCGGGCCACACAAAACTCAAGCGGGCTCCGTGGCGGCTTTATCCGGCTCTATTCAAATGTGTTTAGCTGGATTCTTAGGGGGATACTTGGTGGAAAGATGGATCACGAGTCAGATGTCGCTAGGCTGGTTCTATTTAGCCACCAGTTGCGCTATGTTTCTGGTGTTGTGTTCTTCCTATCGTTTACATCAAAGCAAATTCGCTTGATGCTGCTTATGCCCTTCCGGTTTGAAGCGGTTTAAGTCTAGTTGTGCATTTGCATCGTACATGTCGGCACAAGAGAAATAATTTGAGGTATAATCTCGGTGACATTAATTCGACGGAAAAATCAATGCAACAAGATGAATTTCAAGCATTAGTCAAAAGCTTGTGCGAGCAAAAAACACTTCCTCAAGCGTTAGACATGCTGAAAGTATTTGAAGATCAAGATATTGCTGAAGCAGCCTTATCGTTAGTGGGCCAGTTCGCTTTAGCCGAAGTGGATGGAGAGCAACGCATTTACCACGTCGTGTTGCAAGAAAATGAGCAAGGTGAAGAAGAAGAGTTTGTCGAACACATTATGAATGAAGGCGATGACGTTATTAAGTTTGTTGCTTGGTTTTTTGAAACCATGTTTGAAGTTAAGCAGAAAGAGACTTACTTGGCTGCCGGTAAAACCTATAAGCAGCCTAAACGCGGTTAACTGAAAATTAATTACTTAATTTTGTGACTCAAATCTTGTTTTTGTTCTTTTTTGGACTAATATACACCTTGTCAGGTAAATAAATTACATGTTGAGGTGATTCATGGGTTATGAATTAGGTGGTGCTTACGTTGGTCAACTGATCGCAAAAAAAGCGATGTATGATGCAATGCATGGCAAACCACAAGCAAAGAAAAAGTCTTTCATTAAAACGCTAGTGAAGAAATTCAGCAAATAGTGAATGCCTAAGAATTAAAAAGCCCTAGCTTGGTAACAAGCTGGGGCTTTGCTTTATTTACTCGGGTAAAAATGGCTGTGCAAATTCGTCCACCATTCGTCCACCATTCGTCCACAAAGAGCCCGTATACCATTACTGACTAAAGAGTCGGCGGTTTCTGAGGCGTCAGTACTTTTTCTTCTAAAGTAACCAGATACTCAGGGGGGGGGCACTACTGACTTTTTTTGGTTAGCCAATCTTCCAATTTATCACACCCGCCGATATAGCGGCTTTCTAGCCAAATTTGTGGCACGGTGACGGGCGTTTTTTGACCGATGATGGCTTTAACTTCTGGGATCATCCGGTACAGCGCCGCACTTTCTTTGACGACATCATGATAGGTGTATTGAATTCCCGCTTCATCCAGCAATTTTTTTGCTTTGACGCAGTATGGGCAAGTGGCTTTTCCATACACAATATTGCCAGTTAACTCGTCACGTTGTGCCCACTCTTTGATCACCGATTGAACCAAAACACCTCGATTTAACGCTTCTCCTTGGCTGATCACTTTACCTTCAACGACCAATATTGGGGCGTGCCATGCGCCAAGTTTCAAGGGTTCCCACCAGTACGATAGCCAGTCTTTGACTTCTAACTCGATGGGAATGCCCTCCAGTTCATTATTGAAGGTGTCAGTCAAAATGTCTTTGGTGAGAGTACACTCGCCGCAAGGGATGGTGACTTTAAATGGACCCCAACTTCCAGCCCATCGGTATAGTGTGATTTTTATCGGTTTTGCCATCGTGTTTTCCTCAAGAAGCATTGCTTAGAGAATAGGAAAGAGTGGAGTGACTTTTTATTTCAACGCGAAGATTTTTTTGTTTCCCAGTGAGTAATAAAGGCCACTGAAGCGATAATGATGGCAGCGCCAAGCCATAATCGCCCGGGTGGTGCCCAGCCAAACACTAACCAACCCGCCAAAACATTCAGTGGCAGCTTCGCGTGATCAAAAGGTTGCACAAAAGACGCATCTGCCACCGCATAGGCTTTAACTATCGCCCATTGAGCCAGTGCTGTCATCGCACCCGCAAAAAGCAATATGAGCCATAGAGTGCTTCCTTGAGGTGTTTGCCAATCTGGTAAAGCGAGCAGTAGATTGAACGGTGTGATCAGTACCAAAAGGTAGACCACCATAGTAGACGGTGAGTCATGGGCAGACAGTTTTTTCACCATCAAAGAGTAACAAGCCCAAAAAAATGCCGCGCCAACAGGCAGCAACGATGCCCAGTTGAAATCGTCAGCCCAAGGTTCAAGGATGATCATCGCCCCGACAAAGCCAGTTAATGTTGCTCCCCAGCGCGCTGTAGCCACTTTCTCTTTTAAAAAAAGACCTGAGCCAATCGTGGCAAAAAGAGGAGAGGTCATCAGCAGTGCAATACCTTGCCAAATGGGTACGGGATAGGCGAGTGCCCATAACCAGAGCTGTATGCCAATCACAGATAAAAACACACGGAAAATATGCATGCTTAAATGCTCGGTGCGTAGCGAGTAGCGGATCCCTAACCTTGATAAATACGGCAAAATAACGACTAACGCGATGGCATATTGAACCAGCGCCACCGTGGTAGATGGCAGGCCATAATTGATACTGGCGATTTGAGCAAGGCTATTGACTATCGCAAAAGCGAGGCCTGCGATCAGCATCCAACTTGCCCCTTGGATCGGGTGGTGAAGTATTTTGGTCATAGAGAAGAGGGTTATAGAAAAAGTCGTTGAATCATACTGACTTATCAGCGTTAAACCAATCTCTGAAATGAATAGAGTGGTTCAATAAATTTGAGCAAGTGTTATCCCTGCTGATTTCCGCTTGTCTGAAACGCCAAACATTTTGCGTATGGACTGTGGTGATGGGATAAAAAAAGCCCCCTAAAAAGGGGGCGAAAGAACATGAACGGTCAGTGCTCTGCCTTAGCACTGAAAAGAAGCACAAACGCTGCCATGCATTTGTACTTATTACATAGCAGGTTATGTGCCACCTTTAACTTATTGAAAAATAGTGAACTTATATTGTTGGCTCTGTTAAACATGGTCTAGCCTAGTGCAATGTGTTTTATTGTGGTGCAATGCCGGCAAATAAAAAAGGCCAAGCGAGTGCCTGGCCAAAAGGACAAAATCCTTAGGGAGTATATGTGTTTGTATAATTAAAATTAGAAGTTGTAACGTAGGCCTAGGCGAATAGAGTCTTTTGCATCATACGCAGTGCCGAGGTCTGTTTTATCTAGGTTGTTCATTTTGTAGGCAACGTAAGTGTAGATTGATTTATTGAAATCATAACGCCCCGTCAACTCAGCAAAATCACTTTTCGTCGTTGTGACGTTTGCAGTTTCATTTTCCGTTTTTTGATACACACCAATCAAGCGGAAGTTACTTGTGATTTTGTATTGCGCAGCAAATTCAATCCCGTTGAATTCGCTCTTCGCTTTATCGTCCAAATCCCCTTGTGTATAGGTCAGGCCTAAGTACAAATCGTCCAACGTGTAATTCACCCCAGTAATAATTTGATTCGCCGCACCTTGGCCTGTGCCATTATCGTTGCTTGCGTAGCCCAAGCCTAAACCAAGCCCGATAGGTAAGTTATAAATTGCAGAAAGACCAAAGCCATCGGTGTCTTTTTCTTCGCCTGCAATAAAGCTTGCTTTCACATTAAGGGCATCAAATGTACCTGCGTAGAGGAAGGTGTTGTTGATTTGCTCGTTACCCGCGTTAATGAACTCTTTTTGAGCACCAGTATAAGTACCGATGTCTGACATTTGAGAGATTTGCACGCCAGCGGTATCTTGGCGGCCTACAGAGATAGCACCAAAATCAGCTTGTAAACCTGCAAATAGGTAACGTTGGTTGAAATCAGAGTTCTTATCGTTGCTGGCGGAGGAATTAACCGTTTGCTCTGCTTCATAGGTTGCAAAACCTTTCAAAGAGTCAGAGATTTCTGTTGAACCTGTAATGTTCAAACGCGCACGGCTTTTGTTTTTCATCGTGCCTTCAATTTCTTTGCCTTTGTCATCACCACCGAAATCGCCACGAAATTCTGCACGTCCACCAACTTTAAGCTCATTTCCATCCGCTTTGTAAACGGTCGCAGCAAAAGAAGAACCTGATACCAATGCTGTAAGAATTGCGGTTGCGATTGTTGCTTTTTTCATTTTATTTACCTTATCCATGATCAATGAGCTTCAGTGCTCGAACGGTTTTGATGTGAGTAAAGTAGATGTTTTAAATGAATGTTTAATTACTGATTTATGATGTTTGCATGTTGTTTTTATTGACGATTTATTAAAGAGAATGTTGTGTGTCGATGCTCAAAGTCATCAAGGTGCCATGAATTTTGAGTCGAAGATCTTACTTTTATCTAATGACGGTGCAAATCCATTCACTCGCGCTGTAGATGAGGTAAACTCGACGACCTTAGTCGTCTCAAGGAAGAGTATATGTATTCGGTTCGTTTGGATAAACAGAAGATAACCCCGTCTAAAGTGTTGTGTGTTGGTCGGAACTATATTGAACATATTCAAGAGCTTAATAACACAATGCCAGAACAAATGGTGGTGTTTAATAAACCCAATACGAGCATTACAACCACTCTATCCTCGTTTCACCAAGAGACGCTTCACTATGAAGCTGAAATTTGTTTTTTGATCAAAAAAGGTCAATACAGCGCGGTTGGTTTGGGGTTAGATCTGACTAAGCGGGTACTGCAATCTCAGCTTAAAGCAAAAGGTTTACCTTGGGAGCGGGCGAAAGCATTTGATGGTTCAGCAGTACTTAGCCGATTTGTGCCACTGCATGGTCTCGACATCAATAAGTTGCAGTTAGAGCTATTCATCAACTGTGTTCGGGTTCAGTGCGGCGGTGTCAACCAAATGATCTATTCACCCGCCACCATTTTAGAAGAGCTGAAATCTTACACATCGCTGCGTGATGGTGATGTTGTGATGACCGGAACGCCACAAGGCGTTGGAGAAGTACATTGTGGCGATCTCTTTTTAGGGCGTCTTAAATGTGGAGAGCAGACCTTAATCGAGATTGAATGGCTAGCACAATAAATTGATTTGCCAAAGAGACGACGTCGAGGTTCTAAATGTATGTGCTTCAATAGTGTGCTATCCATAGTAATTCCTTTACTGGAAGTGATGAATTTATCAAGCCACAAGGTTGGGTCAAGCGATTGTACAAAATTGCGCATATAACTGTTATCCACTGGAGGGAAAAGAGTGTCGTAGTCGCAGGCATTGTTCACCTAAACAGATGAAATAAAAATGCCGCCAACAATGAACTGAAGACGGCCTGTTATTTCGTTGTGCTTATCCAGCAATGAGTGCTACAAGCTGTGTTGGTGTTCTGCGATGAGCATCGCCATTTGCTCGTCAGCTTTTTTCTCGGCGCTGGCGAAATCTTCTTCTGCTTCGAAGGCTCCGACGACCTCGTAATAGCATTTCAATTTAGGCTCAGTGCCCGACGGGCGCACAATCACTCTCGCTCCGCCTTCCAAGTGATAGGTCAATACATCGCTAGCAGGAAGTTGAATCGCTTGCGTTGTTCCATCGGCAATATAACGTGTTAGTGATTTGAGATCGTCGGTCATGAGCACTTTTCGACCGGCGATTTCCGTTGGCGGTGTGGCGCGAAGCTTATCACCGATCGGCGGTGAGTTAGGGTCTAACTTAATGCTACGTTGTGCATTAATGTAAAAACCGTGCTGGCGGTAAATAGTTTCGAGTTGATCCCAAATAGTCTTACCTTGGCTGTATAATTCGGCCGCTAGTTGTGCAAATGCCACCATGGCCGAAAGGCCATCTTTATCCCAAACGGTTTGCCCTATGGTGTAACCCAATGCTTCTTCATAGGCGAATAAGAACTGCTGTTCATCGCTTTGTTGTTGCATCGCCACGTTGGTTAACCATTTAAAGCCAGTCAAGGTTTGGTAGTATTTTGCACCTTTCGCCTGCGCAATATTACCGAGTAAACTGGATGAGACGATGGTGTTGCCAACCAACTGCTTTGAGGCATCGGTTTTGGAGAGCAAATAGTCCCCAAATAGTGTACCAACTTGATCGCCAGTCAGCATTTGGTACTGACCATCCGCTCGTTGTACGGCAACGGCAAATCGGTCGGCATCTGGGTCGTTGGCGCAGGCCAGTTGTGCATTTTGGGCATGAGCTAACGCGATAACCATATCCATCGCCCCCGGCTCTTCAGGGTTCGGGAAGTTGACGGTCGGGAAACGGCCATCTGGTTCGCGCTGTTCTTTCACACTGATGACATGGGTAAACCCAGCGTCATGCAGCAAAGTTTCAGCCATCTCAGCGCCGACACCATGCATCGCGGTATACGCAATGGTAAGGCATTGCGGATCAGTGTGGTGGTTCAACACTGGGCTTTGATTGAGGGTACGGCGGTAAGTTTGGTAATACTCTTCTGTTAGCCATTGCAAAAGGCCTTGTTGGTGCGCGTTGTCTAACGGCATCAGAGAAATAGCTCGCGTTGCCGCTAAGTCGATTTCTGCTGCAATACCTGAATCGTGAGGTGGGATAATCTGTGCACCATTTTCCCAGTACACCTTAAAGCCATTGTATTCGGGTGGGTTGTGACTGGCGGTGACTACGACGGCGGCGGCGGCATTAAAGTGTTTTACCCCAAAAGCGACTACAGGGGTCGGTGCCACTTTATGCGTGAGATACACTTTGATCCCCAGCGCGGCGAGTACTGAGGCGGTATCGTGTGCAAATTGCTGAGAATCTGGTCGGCCATCATAGCCAATCACTACACCACGTATTTTGGCATTGCTGACTTGCTGAATGAGATAGTGTCCTAAACCCGTCGCCGTTTCTTGAATTACCAGACGGTTCATACGATTAGGGCCGCATCCCACCATGCCGCGTAAACCAGCGGTGCCAAACTCAAGACGTGATTGAAAGCGAGCTTTTATCTCATCTAACTGATGCTGATCGACTAGTGCTTGTAGTTCTTGGCGAGTTTTAGGATCGGGATCTTTTTCTAACCATTCGGAAACGTGTTGCATCATGGTTTCACCTTCTTACATTCATGTTGAATTGATTCTAACTGATATTCATTCTCAATAATGGGGGCGCAATCGCTAAACATCGTTCTTATTCTGTTTCTCATCACGTGTTGCTTCTCTTTGATTGGTTGCGCAACTGACGCTGACAAATTCCTTGTTATCTAGTTAGAGTGATGAAGCGAGAGATGGCGTAAACTGCGTAGCTCGAGCCGCCTAAACAGTAAAGAGAGGCTTAAACATAAACCTAAGTATGCACCGCCCACTAACAACCATATTTCAAAAATAAGCCCAGAAGAGTTAGCGATTTCTGTGCCAACAAACGTCATTTCTTGAATTGAAATTAGCGATACAATCGAAGAATCTTTGACCAAAGAAATTGCTTGCCCAGCTAAAGCCGGCGTGATCGCCGCCAATACTTGAGGGGCAATGACGTATCGGTATTTTACCCATCGAGACAGCCCTAAAGAGTGCGCTGCTTCCCATTGACCTTGAGCGATTCCGGCCAACCCTGAACGAACAACTTCAGCGATGTAGGCCGATGAAAGCATCCCAATACACACAATTCCAGAGAACAAATTTTCCCATAGATGAGAAGGACCAAACAGCCAATGCTGAATGGCATTGGTTGGATCATGGTGTTCCCGTAGTAGGTTTTCTAGGCCCAACAACGGGATCACTTGATTGGAGACAAAAAAATAAAAAATGAACACGAAAACCAGCGGCGGAATGTTCCTAACTAATTGCACAAAAGCGTTAGCCGGAATTCTGAACCACGAAAACTGAGAGTGGCGTGCTACGCCAAGCAGTGTGCCTAACACAAGGGCCAGCACCATCGCCCAGACACTTAAGCGCAAAGTGGCGACCAAACCTTGAAAGAAATAAGGGATGTCGCCATTGCTGGTGGGAGTGAAAATCAGAGCAAAAGCTTCTTGCCAACGCCAATTATAATTCACCCCAAGCTCGGCTCGGTGCGTTAACCAAATAACAAAGCCTAACAGTGCTACGAGTAACGCATAATCGAGCTTATTGAGCGATAATCGTAGCCATGGTTTAAGGCTCCGTTTTTCATACAGTACGGTTTTTGTTCTATTCACATCCGCCCCTCAGGCTATTGCCCTGAGACGATTTGGTTTTGCCAATCTAGTGTTGAGAACCAATATTCGTAGCGTTCACTCAACCAGCCGTCATTGGTTCGTTCAATAATCCATTGATCAAAAAAGGCTTTTTTGTCCTCTTCACCTAAGCGAACGGCGAATGCTTCGTTTCCTTTGGACAACCGTTCATTAAAAGGAATGAACAGTTTGTCACTGTGTTTCACTGTTTCATGCTCAGGTTTAGGGCTTGACGCAATCACGGCGTGTGCTTGGCCGTTTAATACTTCTTGAAAGGCTTGTGCATCGTCATCAAATTGCAGAATTTTGGCTTTGGGGAAGGTTTCACGAGCGACTTGAACGGTAAATGCTCCGCGTCGCGCTGCGATAGTCACTCGACGAGAATTGAAGTCTTCTATTGTAGAAAATCCTTTAGCGAGAGACTGATTAGCGGCAAGTTGTACTCCTGAATGTGAATAGGGAGCAGTGAACAGGACGCTTTTCGAGCGTTCTGGCGTGATAGACATGCCGCCGATAATAACATCAAATTTTTGTGCTAAGAGTGCTGGAATAATGCCATCCCACGCGGTAGGTACAAATTCCACTTTCCAACCTGAATCTTCAGCAAGACGTTTGGCAACATCAATTTCAAAGCCAATCAGGTCGCCTTGCTTGTCGCGCATTGCCCAAGGCACAAACGTAGACATACCCACACGCAATGTGCCTCGTTCAGTGATTTTATCAAGGCTAGGCGTTTCACTGGCAAAGGCGGGTATGGAAATGGTTATCCCTAGTAACATAGTTAACCCGAGTGATAGAGCGGCGATAGCCTTCAACCTTGCGCGTTGCCACGCTTTTGTTGCAGATTGCTGCATTATGTTCTCCTTTAAGGATGATTATTGAGCGCGCCATTGCGACCCGAGTTTGTGTTCTAACCATGCTGAAAACCCTGATAAAGACAGAGTTAACAGTAAATAAATTGCAGCGACGGTAAACCATATTTCAAATGGCATCGCCGTTTCTGAGACAATATTTCTACCTTGAGTGGTTAAGTCAAAAATAGCCATCACACTGACGATAGACGAGTTTTTAATTAATGACACGACTTCATTGGTCAGTGGAGGTAATGTACGTTGGATAAGTTGCGGTAAGATCACATCAACATAGGTATAAAAACGAGAAAGCCCTAATGTTCGTGCCGCTTCAAACTGTCCCTTCGGAATGCTGTTTAAACCACCACGAAACACTTCGGCAGTATAAGCGCCTTGAAACAGTGCCAAAGCTAAAATGGCGGTAGAGAAGCGATCTAAACCCAGCACTGGGCCAAACACAAAATAGAGCAGGTATATCTGTACCAGTAGCGGCGTATTGCGGATAAGCTCAATATAAATATTGGCCAGCCAACGCCCTATCACGGAATTGGAAAGCTTCAACAAAGCGGTTGTTAAGCCAATGACCAGCGTAAAAAATAGACTGACCGTTGAGATTTTCACCGTGACGGCTAACCCTTCGAGCAGTTCCGCGGGCCACCATTCACCCTCGTCGTAAAAAGCGATGAAATCAGGCACACGATGCCATTGCCACTGGTAACCCATAGCATGTGCGCCGGAATCAAGTAGCCATACCATCCCTGCAAGCAGTAGAACTATCTGTACTAGAGCGGAGAAGATCGGTTTTATCAGTACTTTTATCATCAATGGCTCAATATTTGGTTGAGAAACTGTTGAGTTCTTGGGTGTTTTGGCTGACGAAATATCTCTTCCGGCGTAGCGATCTCGAGAATTCTCCCTTCATCCATAAAAATGACGCGATCCGCTACTTTTCGGGCAAAACCCATTTCATGAGTGACGCACATCATGGTGATGCCATCTTGAGCAAGGTCAACCATCACATCCAGTACTTCTTGAATCGTTTCTGGGTCAAGGGCCGAAGTGGGTTCATCAAACAGCAAAATGTCTGGTTGCATACAGAGTGAGCGTGCAATGGCAACACGCTGTTGCTGACCGCCAGATAATTGCACCGGATATTTGTCAGCTTGGTCAAGAATATTCACTCGCTGTAAAAAATGGCTCGCTCTTTGTCTTGCGGCTTGCTTACTCAATTTCAGTGTACGAATTGGAGCTAAAATAAGGTTTTCAATCACCGTCAAGTGAGGGAAAAGGTTGAAATGCTGGAAAACCATACCGATTTTTCCCGCAGGCTGTGTGATGTCGAAATGGTTGGATTTCAGGGTGATCTTGCCCGCGGTGATAGCTTCTAACCCATTGACTGTTCGGATTAATGTTGATTTCCCTGAGCCTGAAGGGCCACAAACGACTAAGATTTCCCCTCGACGAACCTGAAGAGTAATGTCTTTCAAAGCGTGAAAATTATTGTACCACTTGTTTACTTTTTCAAACTCTATCGCATTCATGGCTGAATATCTTGTTGTTATTTTGTTACCACCTACCTTAACAATATCAACGAGATAATGCACCTACGAAGCTCATATTAGCGTTAATTTGTGGGTTCCAGCATAAAGGTGTAACTATTTTTTTACGCAATGGTAATTTTGTAAAAAAGTGGCCAATATTGCCTTTTGTTGAAAATAATGATTGAAGTTGTGGTTTTTAGTAGATAAGTTACAGGGGAGAGCCGAAAGCAAGGCTGCGTATAGATCCAACCTGTCCGTTGTTCGGTAGGCAGTAGAAAAGAATAAGGAAGAAGTAAGCAATGTTTCAGACTGATGATGTAAAAATTAAACGAGTTAAAGAGTTATTACCTCCTGTTGCGGTTCTAGAAAAGTTTCCGGCAACAGAAGTTGCTTCTTCAACCACATTTCAGGCTCGAGAAGCCATTCATAATATTCTACAAGATAAAGATGATCGCTTATTGGTGATCATTGGACCATGTTCAATTCATGATCCTCAAGCAGCTGTTGAATATGGAAAACGTCTTAAAGTGTTGCGCGATGAGCTAGGTGATCGCCTTGAAATTGTCATGCGTGTCTATTTTGAAAAACCTCGTACTACCGTTGGATGGAAAGGGCTCATTAACGACCCATATCTGAACGATACCTATAAAATTAATGATGGTTTACGCATGGCGCGTAAGCTGCTGCTTGATCTGACCGATATGGGGATGCCAACAGCGAGCGAATTTTTGGATATGATCACACCGCAGTATGTGGCTGACCTTATCAGTTGGGGGGCTATTGGTGCTCGTACAACAGAATCTCAAGTTCACCGTGAGCTCGCATCTGGGCTTTCTTGCCCTGTCGGTTTCAAAAATGGTACGGATGGTAATATCAAAATCGCTTCCGATGCCATTCGCTCTGCCAGTGCATCGCACCATTTTTTGTCGGTCACTAAGTATGGCCATTCTGCCATCATTCAAACGGCAGGCAATCCAGATTGTCATATTATTCTGCGTGGTGGTAAAGAGCCAAACTACGGAGCTCAACATGTTGGTATCATTAAGCAAGAGCTTGAATCATCTGGTTTACCACAGAAAGTGATGATTGATTTTAGCCATGCAAACAGCTCTAAACAGTACCAGCGTCAACTTGTGGTATCACAAGATGTGAGCGAGCAGATCGCATCCGGTGAGCATGCTATTTTTGGGGTGATGATTGAGTCTCATCTCGTTGAAGGACGTCAGGATCTTATAGATGGCTGTGCGGCCACCTATGGTCAGTCGATTACAGATGCGTGTATTGGTTGGGATGATACAGAAGTGGCACTGCGCGAGTTGGCTGGTGCCGTAGAGGCTCGTCGCGCGCGTTAAGAATATGGCATCATCTTCTTCCAAATGCTCCCTTTGATGGGAGCTTTTCTATTTAAGTTGGCCAATCAGTGCAGCATCATACTCGTACTATGGTTGTGAAAAATGCTCAGATAGTGCTGAACGACGATTTTTACTTGGGTCGCCGTTTTCATCGTTTGCTACTGTGCTTTCATAACCTTGTTTGATAAAGCGCTGTAAAGGCATAGCAGGTTCAATGCGCTTGAGTTGAGGGGAGTTTGTTGTCCCAGCAAGTTGGTAAATGGTCACGCCACTACCAGTGTTAATCACAATTTTATCCCCATCATATTCAAACTGAGTACTGACTAAGCGATTATTTCGAAACACGCCATTTGAATTGAGAGTTAGAACCTCAGTGCTATAGCTGGGTGTGCCGATTTCGGTCCATGAACCATAGACATTTTTGGGGCTTGTATACTCTCGATAGCTCACCGAGAGTAATGAGGCGAACCCTGTCGCGATAGCAAGCAGCACTACCCAAAAAAGACTTTTTAATACCCAAGCTTTCTTCATCGGGTGACCTGAAGAGGCTTTATTTGCATGCGTGAAACCCTTAACTGTCATTCTCATTCCGTAACCTAAACCATCAACGATTGCCATCGGTCAGACTGACTATTAAAACGAAGTAGGAGACTGAGGTATGTCGTGTGGTTTAGCAAATGTCATACTGGAAAATATGATCTTTTTTCCAAAACTAGCACTAATGGATGGTAAGTTGAACATTGCATCATGAATTTTGTTGACTTACCGATCAGTATAGGTCGAGTTTCACTATTTGGTTAATCCCAATTGCCGCTTGTGTATTTTTACGATTTCAGATAAAACGGCTTATAAACGTGTTATTCACCGTATCTTGGTGGCTTATTTTACAAGGAAGAGAAATGATCAAAGAAAACACATACTTCGATGGTGACGTAAAGTCTTTAGGTTTCGCTCACCAAAGTGGTGATAGTTCGGTGGGTGTCATGGAACCTGGTGAATACACCTTTGGTACGGCGGCTTCTGAGCGTATGACAGTCATCAAAGGTTCGTTAACGATAAAGCGTTTAGGGGATGAGCACTGGTCTACATTTAAAGCGAAGGAATCTTTTGAAGTCGCTGAGAATTCGTCCTTTGATTTGAAAGTTGTCGAAGCAACAGCTTATTTGTGCGAATATTTGTAACTTATATAGGGCTTAAAAGCCCTATATCTTATTGAGCTGATATCTTATTGAGCTGTTAAGCCAAATTTTGCATAGATGGCCTCTATCCTTCCACTTTTTACCATTCCAGATAGAGCGTTTTGTAGTGCATCCGCTTGTGGATGGCTTTTAGGCATAGCGTAATAGTTGCCGATAGTGTTTGGATAGTAGTAGGTCGCTACTCGGTAGTCACTAAAATTAATTGTTTTTAATTCCACTTCTAGCGCAGCTAAATCCAATACGACAACGGTATCTATTCTCTTTGCCTCTAGCATTCTTGCTAGGTTGAAGTCATCATTAACAACCGTTCTATTTATCTCTTTGTCTTGATCAAACGTTTCGAAATAAGCGGTACCTCTTTTCACACCGACATCCAGCTCTCGTAAATCTTGATAATTGCTGATTGTTGGCCCATCACTGCGCGTGACAAAAACAATATTCCGTGTTTGCTCACTTATAGGGCCGATAAAGTGAACAAATGCTTCTCTTTCTGCTGTTCGTATAACACGTGGAACAATGTCAACAGTACCATTTTCTAAAGTAGCAAGGCTGCGAGGAAATGGAATGTTTCGCCACTCGATATCGAAGCCTATGTTTTTGGCTGCTTCTTCAATGACTTCTTTTAATGGGCCACTGATTTTTTGACCATCTGGACTAATCACCATTTCTGGTGGTCGATGCCTAAAATCAGCCTTCAGGGTGTTAGCAAAAAGTGTTGAGCTAACCAGCACTGCTGCCAATGAAATGAGAATATTTCTAGTCAATACCCACATATTTCGTGCCTCTCGTCAAATATACTACCTGAGTATAGACAAACTTTCTGAGAACGGTACTGGTCAACTAAAGTGGCACTTAAGATCAGTCGGATGGTTATCTCATGATTAATACTGTTCAAACACACCTGAATTGTAGTCTCTAATTGCTTGTTCTATCTCCGAAAATGAGTTCATTACAAACGGCCCATAATGCACGACAGGTTCATCAATGGGTTGCCCCATTAGCAACAAGACTCCGCTCATATCATTGGCTTTTAATGTTAAGAACTCACCTTTTGAGAGCAACGCTAGCTCGCCTTGCTCCAACACTTTACTGCCTAGCTGTACATTGCCTTTGTAGATAAATGCCATGACATTAAAGTGATTCGGAGTGACGATCTCTAATTGGCTACCCGGTGTTGCTTGCCAGTCGGCCACACTCAATTTAACGCCCGTTTTTGTTAATGGGCCAGTTACTCTCTGGTTGCCACAAGTGACATCACCCGCAAGTACTCTCAGTAGGCCAGCCTCTTGAGAGTGGTATTCGGTAATGGTTTCGGGTTGAAAGTCGTGGTATTGCGCTGGCGCCATTTTTTGGCTAGTAGGCTGATTGATCCAAATCTGAAAACCGTGCAACTGACCTTCAGTCATGATTGGCATTTCGCTGTGAATAACACCTCTTCCTGCTGCCATCCATTGGGCACCACCAGAGCGTAATTCACCGACATTACCCATGTGATCTTGATGTTGGAAATGCCCATTTAGCATATAAGTGAGCGTTTCGATTCCTCGGTGTGGATGAGGAGGGAATCCACCAATATAGTCGGCTTTTTGATCAGATTTAAATTCATCGAGCATTAAAAATGGTGAAAAATTAGCGTTATTAAAGCCAGCAACGCGGCTAATTTTTACGCCACCTCCATCCGAAGTGGGTTGCGCGGGGATTATCTGTTTTATTTCACGTTGCGTTAGCATAATCATTCTCCTTGTCGGTATAACATCAGTCTAAGACAAGGTGCTGATAAAGAAGAGCGCTGTGTTTTGAAGGTCTTTGTCGAGAAATTAGAACATATTGTGAGGAAGGCTATAATTACAGTAAGTCAGATCACAAGGAGGATGCTCAATGTCGATGTTACCCAAACATAAAGATCAGAATACGCATTATGATCCCAAAGAGGATTTTACGCTTGATCAGATGCATCGATTTACCAAGGTGGCTAATCAAGCGCAGAAAAATCGCGATACGCTTGGACCGCTCAGTGATAAAGACGTCTCCATTGTTGAAGCAGCAAAGCGCGCGGCAATGAGGCCAGTGATTCATCCTAAACCAAACAAACCTAATACAGCACGCTACGCCGCATGGATGGTGGTGGTATGTGCAGTAGGTTTGTGGATTATGTATATGGCTCGCTAGCTTTCTTTATTGATGTCACCGTTGCGAAATGAGTTGGTTGGATTGCAGGAGAGGCTGCAGTATGGTCAAGTGAAAGATGTTGGTAATACTGATATTGATTTTTGCCGTTGTGCTTTGCTGCGTACATCGCTTTGTCTGCGCACCGAGTCAGCTCGGCTAAGTTATCAGCATCGGAAGGAAACAAAGCAGCGCCGATGCTGACAGTGAGGTTATTGATCATTTCTGACCCTTGATATTTATCCTCAAATAGATAACAAATCCGGTTGAGAACACCGTCCAAATCCTTAACCGTTTTGATATCGTAAAGCAGTAGCACGAACTCATCTCCGGCAAACCTCGCGATGGAGTAATCGTGTTTATCGGTCTTTCGGTCTTTATTTCGGACGTTGTTTTTTAAACGATTGGCGAAATATTGTAAGACTCGATCCCCGACCTCATGGCCGTAGCTGTCATTAATGGACTTGAAATTATCAATGTCTAGAAAAACGAGTGCGGTGATGGTCTTTTTATCAGTCTGCTGGGAGAGCTTTTCTCGTGCCCAAGTTTCGAAACTCCAGCGATTGGCGAGACCAGTTAATTGGTCGGTGTAGGCAAGGTCTTCAATTCCTTCTTGATAAAGATGCTGGATATAGCAAACCGCTTTGTTGTAGTAGTAAGAGGAAATATGGCACATGCAACAGAGTGCGATGAGACTGAGAAAAAACCGATCTATAGGTAGATATTGAGGAAGAATGTCGACTCCGGAGAGTTGTACTGAGACGCCAATTAGCATAAAGAAACTGCAGCTAAAAACTAACCCTATTCGAAAGTCATTAATGAAGATCACGGCGGCAATAATTGGAAACAACCACAACACATTACCGACCATATGCTGTCCATATAGTAGTAATATGACCCCTTTTGTCAGCAAGATAGCACTGAGAAATAAATCGGCATAGGAGGTGTTATCAGAGCGATGGTAAAAATAAAGGTAATTAGAGGCAATGGCGATCAAGCATAATAAATTAAAAGTGCTCAGATAATATTGCTGTTCAAGAAAATGAAGAATGCCATAAAAGGCGAAAAGTAGTACAGACACAAACGAGCATAAGGCAACTACCCTACGCTTGCGTGACGCTCGCATATTGGCCATCTCTTCTAAATGTCTACCTACCAGTTCAGTCATACTCGATCTCGATGCTATCCTAAAGTATTAGATACCGAGTTAAGTCTAGAATACATAACAGAGTTTTGCGGACGAAGTGCATGGCGTAAGTTAAAAAATACAATGGCTAATCATTTTGCGTTTTCGTTAAGTCATCAGGCTATTAATAATCGGTGATTAATGGTCTTATAACTTATTGTATTATCAGCATGTTTTGTCGATTATTTTAACGCTGTCCAAATAAGCTATTATTTTTTTTATAAAAAATGAATATAAAAAAATGTGGATATAGCAAAAAAATCTAAGCTGTCCTGTAGTTACATCGTAAATTTAGTTACATCGTAAATTCTTTTTTGATCGAGCTTCGCAACACTAAGATACTCTCTTGTTTCAGTTGCTTCAACGATTTGCTCCAAAGCAGGCGCAATTCTCCGGTAGTATTTTTGGCCAGCATTATTAAGTACGACGTGACGCCCAACGGGATTGAATAGCGGCTGGTTTAGCTGGTTCTCTAATGCTTTTATTGATTGACTGATGGCTGAATGACTAACATTAAGGTGTTTTGCTGCATCTGCCATGCTGTCCGTTTCTGCCACGGCAATAATACTCAAATTTTTCGAGCCAAAGCCTACCGTCTGGTATACTCTGGCTCGCAGATCGCGCCGTTTATTGCTACTGAATAATTAGCCCATAAGGTAGACTAGAAAACACCTTAGGATTATTTTTCACTGTGGGTGCTTGGTTGGTTTTCTGCCAGTCAAGTAACATAATGGCAAGTACATTACGGTGCTCTCCATCGGCAAGGTCAAACACACCTGAGGTAGATGGAATCATTCCTTTCTCTTTATCAATCGCCTTTTGAATTGCGAGACGAGTTTTTTGTACAACAGGATCCTTTTCTAAACCTGCGAGTAGAAAAGTGATCCCAACTTCAGCAACTACATCTTCCTTCGCTCTGAGCAAAATGGTATCGATGTTATTGCGAAAGTAGTCGAATATCCATCGATGCTGCTGCTCCTTAATGGGATTTTGATAGTATTCTGAATCGGCAAAAATAATGTGTGTCATGCCATACAGCTTATTGCCATATTGTTGCGCGGAGAGTGCTTTATCAGCAGAATCTGGGTATGTTTTCCTAAAGCTATCAATGAATGGTTGTACGACATCTTGCTCACCTAACTGGCGTAACCAATAGACTTGGTTAGCAAGTTGTGCAGCCCACGCTTTAATCATTTCTTCATCAGTGGCGTACTTAGTAAAATCATAACGGCGGATCACTTGGCGCAAAAGCTGATCTTCTTTATGTTTCAAACCATATTCGTTGGCACGGGCCATAGAGCCTAATAGGTCGACGCCTAAGTAGAGGTATTCTGGCATATGTTTAGTGGCGATATAGCGTAATTGGCTGCGTTCATCTTCGTCATCGAGGTATCCAGCCAAACGTTGCTCAGAGTAGAGAAAAACCTGTTCAGCAGTTGAAACTTCTGCGGAAAATTGATTAAGTCGGCTCGCCACGCGAGCAAGATCACTCCACACCGCTGCTGAATATTTAGGGTCTAGAGTTTGGCGATACATCCGTAACCCATAGTGCCCCTCTTTGAATGCCGGCAATGTGAAAAGTTGCTCTTCATAGGTTTGACGAATAAGCTCCGCAGATTCAGAAAAAGTGTTATTCGTTGTTGACGCTGGCTCTGCATAGCCAGAGGCAGGCAACCATAATCCAATAGCTAATCCCAGAAATAGGCCACTCTTTTTTAATAACATGATGAAAACACACCTCTAAGCTAACATTCACAATAATACTAGCATTCCATAGTTTTATTATTGTTGGTGATATGTAAGATGTGCGTAAAATGACCACTTTGAGTCGTCGTTAGGATAATTCGTTTAGCTGATCGCACTTTTTACTCTATGCAAATCGATGAATTAGAATCTTGTCATGTTATCAAAAGGATAAGATTTTATTTGATTTTATCAACAAATATGTAATTAATTTGAGTGTTCTCTCGTTGGTTACGTTAATCTTAAGTAAGAAGCACTATTCTAAATAGAGCAAGTGAAACCATACATATGTAGTCATCGCTACAGGCTAAGTAAGGGGGAGTTGCATGAGACATATCTCAGGCAAACAGTGGTCTGTCAATTTGCTTCTCGTTGCCTTCATCATTTTTTGCGGAGGGTTGATCGAAATCATCAATTTCAATCAACGAAGTTTTATCCGAGATAATCTTCAAACTAGAGCAAAAGAAGAGCTTTCGATTATTCGAGCTCAGTTAGAAGCGGCCATTTTGTCAGATATCTATGTAGCAAATGGATTAACCAGTTTAATTGCGATTAACGCCCACTCTCAATTTGAAGATTGGGAAAAAATTGCCGCTAATATTTTACGTGAAGGTAAACACCTACGCGTTATTGGGCTTGCGCCTGGTGATGTGATTCGTTACATCTACCCATTAGCTGGGAATCATCAAGCGATAGGCCTCGACTATCGCACCATTCCTGAACAATGGAATGCCATTGTAAAAGCGAGAGAGATCCAAGAAATCTTCATCGCAGGTCCAGTGGACCTAATCCAAGGTGGCAGAGGCCTTTTGGCACGTATTCCTATATTCACTGACCCACCGAATAATCAGCAATATTGGGGAGTGTGTGGTGTGGTCATTGATTTGGACTCCCTGTTGCTTGCTACCGGAGTTGAACATTTCACTCACCGCTTTAATTTGGCGATACGTGGAGTAGACAGTAGAGGCTCGGAGGGCGAAGTGTTTTTTGGCGAGCACGAGGTGTTTGTGAAAGCCTTTGCAAAGGAGAGTATTCATTTTCCTTATGGTGGCTGGGAAATTGCCGTTGCTCAGAAAAGCGATATTTTAGGTCAAGTACCTTGGTATCAAGTTCATATTGTACGGTTGGTGGGTTATCCAATCTTAGTCTTGTTAGTCGCAGCGTTTATTACAATTTATCGCTTGTACTCTATTGCCAATCAAAGAGCACTTCATGATGAATTAACCCAGCTTCCTAACCGTCGGTACTTCATGTATACGCTTGAGCGATATTTTGAACAAGCGATTAAAATGGAGCAATCGGCTGGTTTTGTGATCCTTAACATTGATATTGATAAGTTCAAATCGATTAATGACACCTATGGTCATGCGGCCGGTGACAAGGTGTTGATTGCTTGTGCGGAGCGAGTGAAAAGCGTATTGCGTTCTTCGGATGTAGTTGCACGCATTGGCGGTGATGAGTTTTTGGTCTTGCTGTCGCGAGTATCGAGTAACGATGATATTGAGCGGATCAGTCTCAAAATAAAAAGTGCGTTATGCAATACACCAGTCATTTATGAGCAGCACTTGATTAACCTCCATGTCAGTATAGGTGCAGCTGTATTCAGCCCAGAATTTGATAATGTGGATGACATGTTGAAACTGGCTGATGAGCGGATGTATCAAGAAAAGAGGCAGCAGTAGTGCTAAATTGTTTATTCAGGTTTGCATTTTGAAATTTAATTGCAAAATGCAAATTTATTATGCGACAGGTTGTAATGAAACCGCTCATAAAGTAGACAGATATGGCGTTTTTTGGCAGTTTTAAAGTTGGCATGGATTCTGCTATATACTAATCGACCCTTCTAAGCCGAGGGTCACCTAGCCAACTGACGTTGTTAGTGAACCTTATTTTTGTTCACACTTATTAATAGCCAATCATATTTTTTGTGATTGGCTTTTTTTTATTTTTATGCTCAGCACTAGCCAGCACATTTCTCATAGCAGCTTGGCTTTCTTGGGCAAACAGCACCGCGTGAGCAGATTAAACGCGCATTATTTTCAATTCCACGTTCAATCCAATTAATATTGAGAATTTTAGCAATAGTGGTAAGATCTTTTTTGATGTGTCTTGGAATAAGAGAGCTTCCGCCGTTACTGACGCATAACGCTTTGAGCTCCTCAGCAATAGAGTGAGCATTCCCTCCTTGGGCATTGATGGCTGGATTCAAATCTATTCCAGCGCATAGCACTCGATTATTGCCCGCTGGATCGATCATATTGACGGATTCACAGCAATATATTCTCGGTTCATCACCTACATTCAAAATCGAAATTTGCGCAGAGCTTCCACTTTGCGGTTCTGAAAGGCGTCTAAATACGGCCCAATGTTGGCAAGGGTCATTCACTTTACGCATATTCCCCCATGGTAGAGGGATCCCATTGCCACGATAAACCGCTTTTAGTTTGCCTTCACCATAAGCATCGAAATAATGCCAATGCGGATAGGGTGATACGACCGTCATGCGCCTCATCGCAACAGAAGGAGAAACTCCTGCTTTCAAATGTACATCGATTTCGTAGCCGTTGCGATCAAGAAGTTGCCGATAAGGCACTTTGGGGCACAGCAGTGCGCCTGCAAAAAAACTCGATTCAAAATCTCGCCATGCTTGAAGGATATCTTGGGAGTTGAGTTCACAGGTGGCGGTGGTATCAGAAGTCTCTTCCCAACTATTTGTGTGACCGACCGTTAAAACGCTTTTTAGCCCTTCTTTGCTATGCAGAATATTGTGGCCAATATACACCGCGAGGTCGTACTTTAGGCGAGTTGGATACTCACGGAGAATTTCATTGAGGTAGATCGTGCATGGTGGTTCAAAAAAAGAGGTAATTAGTTGTTTGGCGCTAACACCGAGCTCATCAACAACATCTTGCGGGGTTCTCGTTACCCATCGGATAGCCAAACCAAGGCTTTTGGCTATGTCGATAAGATCTTCAACAGCTAAGTTTAAGCGTTTTAAACCCACTTCTTCTGCTGCCCGCTCAAGATCTGGAAAATGATTTTGTAAACTTTCTTGGTGGGCGCGAATTAATAAGTGAGCAAACTGTTTGCCAGTAATCCCAGTTTGCGAAAGCATCTCTGGGATCGCGATTTGTAAAATGTCATTTGAGAATAAAAAGCTAGGCTCAAGAGCCATACCGCTGATCCCACCTCTGTTACCCTTGTCAGGAGTGATATCCGTTTGACCTGGTTCATCATCTAAAAACCAAGCGGGATCTTTTTGGAATACTTGGGCAATAACCTCCAACATATCAATACTAGGCACCCGTTTTCCACGCTCAATCATCGAAAGGTATGAAACGGAGGGGGCATATTCTGGGTTAATGCGAATACAGCGTGCCGATAAGTCTTCCATCGTTAGGTGATTACGTTTTCTTAAGTTTCTGACTTTTGTCCCTAAGAAATGTGACTGACGAACTAAGCTTTTTGATAAGGCCATTTTGTAAAATTCACACTGTAAAATTTTTGTTGTGAAATTGTAGTAAAAAATTGGTTAATCTACCAAGTAAGCAAGGTCACAAATTTGCACAAAGGTTAAACGCAAGTTTGGAATAATTGCTCTAGAACACAAAATATTGAGTTACCTATAAGGAAAAGACGATGAATATGCTGACATTCGATAAAACAGAAATCCAAAAACTAGATAAACCCTTTATCGCTGAAGCCGTCTTCGCCGTCGAGACGATCAGCGCTAATCAACAAAATGAAAAGCAGAGTAGAGCAAAGCAACTACTCGATAGATTGTTCCCTTTGGCGACGGGCTCTCATCAAGATGTGACCAGTTATGTGATCGATTACCGCCATGTGTTGGCTTATTTTAAGGATGGGCGTCATAGTGGTTTGAAGCATCCAAAACATTTTGTTGCCTTCAATGGTGAAAAGGCGTCGCCATGTTCTATCTTGTTCCGTGATGGAAGTGGTAGCCATGTCGAAGTGGTATTAGGCTGTACTAAGGGGACTGGGCGCGTTGAGCTGGTAGAGATTAATGACATTCAGTTGGAAACTTGTACCACATTTACCCAATCTGTGGAAGAAACGCCCAGCGCCGCAATGCGCCATTGGATCAGCTTAGTCAAAGGTGATGAAAAGGGTAAACCTCAAGCTTGTAGTGAAGATAAGGAGTACACCGCAAAAGATGGCGAAGACTATTACTTAAACTACAGTTTTAACCTTTCTTAGGTTGATAGATATTGGGATTAAATGGGGCGTGGTGCCCCTTTTACTTTTCTATCCATAAATCGAGGTTTATGGAAATTGTTGTTGCTTTTTAGCTACCCATAAGGTTGAAGCGATTAAAGCGGCATAACACGGTTGCGGCCTAACTGTTTTGCCTCATAGAGCAGTTTATCGGTTCTTTCTATCAAAGATTCGGGTGTATCACCTAATTGTAATTCTGTCACACCAAAAGAGGCGGTAATATTACCAACTTGGTTTCCTGAACGGCGATCTTTCACGCTCATTTTTTCTATCGAACGACGCAGTGATTCTGCAAACTGTCTGGCAATGCGCAGTGTTTTATTTGGAACAATTAAAACGAACTCTTCACCGCCAAATCGGTAGGCAGTAATGCCATCTCGACAGCTACTTTGAAGCTTTTTAGCGATCCCTTTGATAACAGTGTCACCAAATAAGTGGCCGTAGTTGTCATTAAAAGATTTGAAGTGATCAATATCTAATAAAATCAGGCTCATAGGTTGCTGTGCGCTCATCAAGGTAAAGAGATCATCATTGAATGAACGGCGATTATATAAACCGGACAATCCATCAAATAGCGCTTCCTTTTGTACCTCGGCAAGCTGTTCTTTCAGTCGATGAATTTCTTTACTGGCACTATTGAGTTGACCATTTAAAAACTGAGTTGAATGGCGAATATCTCGCGATTCAGTGACCAATTGGCGAACCACTTTCATCACCTCTTCGATCGATAAATCATCGTTTTCGACTCGTTCTAATTCACTAAAACTTTTATCAATCACTCTGGCAAATTCGCTGGTATCGGTTAGGGTATCTGACATTGAACTTGCGACTTCATTGACTAACACTTCAATATTGTTGCGTAGCGTGCTTAAACTGGTTTCAGAGCGCGATGCGACATAGTTGCTATAGAGTTGAGAGCTTGCCGCGGGAGGACAAAGACCAAAGTTTTCTAATACAGAATCGAGTTCTTGATTAAGCTGAGGTATGGCATTGTCGACGTAGGTATACCAAAGTGCATAGTTAGCAGGTGTCGCCGCCACATGATTTTTCATCATCAACGGTACTGCTTTTTTTAAGTTGGCTGTAGATCTCTTAAAGTCGTCGCTAGTCATTATCGTAAAATTAATAGGCAGTCACAGATATTCATACCGCTAAGATTAGCGGATATCCCAAAGTTATGCGCTAAAAAAATGCAACTAAAGTTTGAAGTTGAATTTTTATTTACGGTAAACAACCGATTCTTGATGTTGATCAAACACAATAGACAGACATGGTAGGAGGGTTATATATTGAATCCTTGAATGATTAAAATAAGTTGGTTACTGAATCAAGGAGTAATAGATGAAGATGCATGATATTGAATCGTTTTTGGATATTTTCCCTCAGGTAGAAAGTAGTTATCCGTTTGGTCCTGACGCGTTTGTTTTCAAAATTCGCGGTAAAATGTTTGCCTATACTTTTCAGTCGAGAGAAGAGTCTCAGTCGAGAGAAGAGCCGTTTGTAACATTGAAGTGCACTCCTGAAGATGGTGAAGTTCTGACCAGTGCCTTTTCCGCTATTCGCCCTGGTTATCATATGAATAAAAAGCACTGGATCTCCGTTAAGCTAAACGGAGATGTTGACCAGATGATGTTAGAGGAATTGTGTGGGCGCTCTTATCAGCTTGTGGTGAGTAAATTGAAAAAATCAGATAGAGAAGCGCTTCAGGCTCTATTTGTGCAAGCCAAACTTGATTAAGCGGTATCCTTAATGTTGTTCTAGTTTTTTTGCGCCACGCAGCATCGCTTCTATCAATTCCGTAGCGTTAAATTTTTCCAAAGCTTCGTGGGCTCCGACTTGGTGAGCTCTATCCAAACAGATCTCACTGGAAAGCGAGGTGTGAAGAATACAATAGGCATGGCTCAGCATTGGATCATTTTGGACCTCAAAGGCAAGTTCATACCCATCGAGCCCCGGCATTTCAATATCACTGACTAGCAAATCGATCGCATGTTGATGTTGAGCGTCTTGACGCATCAGCTCAATTGCATCAAGCCCATTTTTACAGATTTGGTAAGGGATGTTAATACTGTCTAAGGCATCCGACAATTGTTTACGTGCAATAGATGAATCATCTACCAGTAAAATACGCAGTGCTTTTAGTCGCTCACGTTCAATATCAGTCAGCATCGGGATCTTAGTTGATTCATACTGTGGATAAATTTTTGAAAGTAATAATTCGACATCAAGTAACTGCACAATCTGTTTTTGATAGCGGGTTATGCCAGTGACAAAAACGTCTTTTCCCGCGACTGCCGGTGAAGACTCGATTGATCGCCAGTCACACTCAATAATTTTCTCAATGCTACGCACCATAAACGCAACTACAGTTCGCAGGCAGTCCGTCACGATTAAATAGCATTGTTTATATTCACTAGGTTGAATTGCTCTAAAGCCAATGGCCGCAGCCATATCAATAACAGGTACCGTCAAGTTACGGATAGTAATGGTTCCGATCACATGGTGATGAGAATAAGGAATTTGTGTCATTGGCATGTAAGGGACAATCTCTCGTACTTTCAGAGTCCCGATAGCAAAAAGCTGTTTTTGAGTGTTCAATGTGAACATCAACATGCCTTGGGATTGGTTTGCCTTACTGGGGGTTTTAGCCATAACACCTTACTCAACGTCGTTTCTTATGCCTAATACTAAACGATCTCTTACTGACGGCAATGCGTTAAATGCAAATAAACACTATAACTGTATGTTTATTGACCTTTTGCACTCTTAGATTGGGACTGGACTCTTGAAAAGCATCCGTTACACTATTTGTAGTAGCAAATTTATTGAGAAAAATGATGGCAAGAACGGCAGCGGCTCTTCACATTTTAGTGAAGCATAAAGAACAAGCTGAAGATATTATCGTTCAGTTAAAAAAGGGAGCGAAATTTCAAACATTAGCCAGAAAATATTCTACCTGCCCTTCTGGTAAAAAAGGGGGCGATCTGGGTGAGTTTCGTCAGGGGCAGATGGTACCTCAGTTTGATAAAGTCTGTTTCACCGGTGAGGTATTGACACCCCATCTGGTGAAAACCAAGTTTGGCTGGCATATCGTGAAAGTATTATATCGTACCTAGCCGATTTCGTTTACTCGTCGAGGCTGTTTTAAAGCGATAATTTAAGTGAATCGTCGTTGTGCACGTTTTGTGTATGAGTGCTTACTTTCAATTCTTTATCTTAATTTCTTCTATTACATTTCACAGAATGCCTCACTATAAATAAAACCGTCATTTGTTCTCACAAATAAGAATTGGCAATAACTTTATGAATTAAATGGGTTTATTCTACAGGTTTTTTATTAAAATGGGTTCGGGTTATTTTGAGATATTGACTTATAGTCGCTTAACGTTAGTTTTAGCAAGTGAGCGGTATGATCTAGGAGTTTAAAATGAGTGAAGAAAAAAAAATTAATGTTCGATTGCTTTCTGATGTTTGTATGCAGTCTCGCTTACTTAAAGATTCGCTAGAGTCAAAGTTGCCGATTAGTATTGATATCTCTCCGCTTTGCGATACGTGGATGAATGATAACAGTCTATCATCCTATAAAATTCAATTGGTTATCATCGACTATGCTCGCGTTGATGAAAATAATTTTGCTGATTACTCAGCATTTAAACGCTTATCCTGCCCTGATGCAAAAGAAGTGCTTATAAATTGTCCGCTAGAGATTGAACCTAAAATGCTCTTTAAATGGCAGAGCCTAGTAGGTGTATTTTATACTAATGACCAGCTTGAATCTTTAGTTAAGGGCATGGAAAAAGTGCTCGATGATGAAATGTGGTTTAATCGTAAACTGGCTCAGGAATATATACAGCATTATCGTGCAGGTAATTCATCTATTACCTCTCAAGCCTATACTAAATTAACAAAAAGAGAACAGCAAATAATTAAGTTACTTGGGTGTGGTTCATCTAATATGCAAATTGCAGATGAGTTGTTTGTAAGTGAAAATACAGTAAAAACACATTTACATAATGTATTTAAAAAGATAAATGCTAAGAATAGACTTCAGGCATTATTATGGGCAAAAGATAATATTGGTATTGAAGAGTTTAATTAAATTTCATTTACTTTTAAATAAGACAGCCCCTATCACAGGGGCTGTCTTATTTTCTTAATTGAATTTCTCTTTATTCTGCTTCGATGCCTTTTTCTTTGTAAAGGCGGCGGCATGCGCGTCCGTCGCTGTGGAATAGGTGGCAGCGATGTCCTGGAATACCAATTGTCAGTGTATCACCCGTTTCAACGCCCAAGGTATCAGGCTGGCGGTAAATTACATCAGAATCAGAGCCTTTTAAGTTCATGTAAACTTGAGTTTCATTGCCGAGTTTCTCAACCATCATCACCTTGCCTTCAATTTTTGCATCACCATCTTCAGCGCTCAGTAAGTGCTCTGGACGCACACCTAATGACATACGCTCGCCGCGAGTGATCGTGGTGCCATCGACCAAAATCCAAAATGAGGTTCCATTAGAGAGTTGAACTTTCACACGTTCGGCTTCAACATCTTCGATGAATACGCTCATGAAGTTCATTTTAGGAGAGCCGATGAAACCTGCGACGAAACGGTTTTCTGGGTAATGATACAACTCAAGTGGTTTACCTACTTGTGATACGAACCCGGCATCTAAGACCACGATTTTGTCAGCCATTGTCATTGCTTCGACTTGGTCATGGGTAACGTAAATCATAGTACAGCCTAATTTGCGTTGCAGTTTGGTTATCTCTGAACGCATCTGTACGCGCAGCGCTGCATCTAGGTTAGACAGTGGCTCATCAAGCAAAAAGACATTCGGTTGTGAGACTAAAGTACGCCCAATCGCGACACGCTGACGTTGGCCACCTGAAAGAGACTTAGGTTGACGTTCAAGCAAATGGCTGAGCTGGAGAATATCGGCGGCGTGCTCAACACGTTGCTCGATCTCCTTTTTATCGGCTTTGGCCAACTTTAGGCCAAAAGACATGTTGTCGAAAAGATTAAGGTGCGGGTAGAGCGCATAGGATTGAAATACCATGCCTACGCCACGTTTAGAGGGTTCAACATCATTCATTCGCTTGTCGCCAATAAACAAGTCACCCGAGGTGATATCTTCTAGGCCTGCGATGCAACGCAGTAGGGTGGATTTCCCACAACCTGACGGGCCGACAAAGACGACAAATTCGCCTTCTTGAATTTCTAAGTCGACATTTTTAGAAATTAATACATCACCGTATGCTTTACATACATTTTTTAACGTGACACTCGCCATAGAGCTCGTCCTCGATCAATATTTTTTATAAATCACTGCCCATCATTATATGAGTTTTCTTGCAGGCAATGACAGCAGGAATTGGGTAAGGTGGTTAATAACGTAAGAAAAAGGGTGATGTCTTCAAATTAAGGGAATCTGAAGAAAGCATCACCCATCCATGCCAATGATTTAGTTTACTTCCCCTGCACATTGAGCGTCTCCCCCGTTATAAAATCAATTACCACGAACGCTCATTTATGACAGCAAACCAATCTAGCGATGTAAGCCAGTAAACGATGAGTTACTGGAAAGGGCTCTTACTATCCACTCTGGGATGACTGTATTTTGTGTTGTGTTTGTGTTTGACACATCCTCCTAATTGAGTTTTTTATAGGGGGGAGTAGCGATGGATGTGATGGAGGAGGGGTGTAAGGGCTGAGTTAGATCCAGTTCAAATAATTAATGTCTGTTAAGAGGAAGCATGTCACAAAAAGGTATTTTTTTGTGATTGAGCTCTCTAACCTTGAGCGATGATGATCACGAAAATAGTCCATAATATCGAGGGCGTAGGGCGTAGGAGGATGAGTCAAGTCAGGTTTTCTCTGATGATATATGACGAAATACGGCGAAACCTCTTGGTAAGCCCTACAACACAAAAATAAAAAGGATATGAACATGAAAAACGCCCTAAGCACAGTCGCGCTAAGTACTCTAGTTGCTCTTGGTTCGTTTGGTGCACATGCTGCTATTGAAGAAGGACAACTCACCATTTGGATTAATGGTGATAAAGGCTATAACGGTTTGGCTGAAGTGGGTAAGAAATTTGAGGCGGACACGGGTATCAAAGTGACCGTGGCTCACCCTGACGCACTTCAAGATAAATTCCCACAAACCGCAGCAACGGGTGATGGACCTGATATTGTGTTCTGGGCTCATGACCGTTTTGGTGGTTATGCAGAAGCTGGCTTGCTGGCTGAAATTAAACCTTCAAAAGCGATTCAAGAGGGTATCGTGGATTTTGCCTGGGATGCGGTGAAATACAACGGTAAAATCATCGGCTACCCAGTCGCGGTAGAATCCTTGTCGCTCATCTATAACAAAGATCTTGTGCCAAACCCACCGAAAAGCTGGGAAGAAGTGGAAGCGTTGAACGCCAAACTGAAGAAAGAGGGCAAAACGGCCATCATGTGGAACTTGAAAGAACCGTATTTCACATGGCCTCTTATGGCGGCTGATAGCGGCTACGCATTCAAATACACGATTGATGGTTATGATGTGAAAGATGCGGGTATCGCGAATAAAGGCGTAAAAGATGCGATGAATTTCGTGAAAGGTTTGGTGGACAAAGGCGTGATCTCTCCGGATATGGATTACTCTGTTTCTGAAGCGGCGTTTAACCAGGGCAAAACGGCAATGACGATCAACGGTCCGTGGGCTTGGGGCAACATTGAAAAATCAGGTATTAATTACGGAGTGACGACATTACCGAAATTTAACGGGCAATCTTCCAAGCCGTTTGTAGGCGTATTGACGGCAGGTATCAGCACTGCTTCTCCAAATAAAGATCTTGCGATTGAGTTTATCGAAAACTACTTACTCACCAATGATGGTCTGCGCATGGTCAATAATGACAAACCTCTTGGCGCGGTGGCTCTTAACTCTTTCCAACGCGAGCTTGATGCAGATACACGCATCGCCGCGACAATGGATAACGCAATGAATGGCGAAATTATGCCGAATATCCCTCAGATGAATGCATTTTGGGGCAGCGCGAAAAGTGCAATTATCAATATTGTAGATGGCCGCCAAACTGTCGATGCCGCACTGGCTGATGCAGAAAAACAAATGACTAAATAATTCGGTTTTGGTCAAGCCCTTAAGGAGAGGGTAACCTCTCCTTCATTTTACGTTTATATCGCTAGCAGGTTCTTCTATGCAGTCAGTTCAAGGTACAGATGCTTTGTCAGCACCCGAAACGGCACTTCCTTCCAGTAAAAATGTGCTCATTAAATGGGCATTATTAGGTACGGTTGGTATCGTTAACGGTTACGCCACTATTCTTATGTATTCTCGCGGTGAGCTCGCCTTTGCGCTGCTTACTCTCATTCTTACCGCTCTGGCCCTTTATATTTTCGGCAGTAAACATACTTACGCACACCGCTATATTTATCCGGGTATCGCGGGAATGATCTTATTCATCCTCTTTCCTTTGGCCTACACCGTTGGTCTGGCTTTTACTAACTACAGTGCTAAAAACCAACTCTCTTTAGAACGTGCACAAACCGTACTGTTGGATCGAACTTATCAGGGCGGGGAAAGCTATCCTTTCACTCTATACAAAACGGAAAGTGGCTATCGAATTGCAATCGAAGATGGGGAGCAGACGCTCGCTACCGACGTATTTTCCTTAAATGGCTTATCGGTGACCGATATGGATCTTCAACCTATTGAGGGTATTGAGGGCACCAAAGAGCCGATTAAAACCATTATTAATCACCGTGCTACGTTGAGCTCAATTGATCTGCATTTCCCTAGTGGTGAAGATGTACGCATGAGTGGCTTACGCAAGTTTGCCGCCGTATCGCCGCTGTACACCATGCAAGATGATGGCGAAACGCTGGTCAATAATCAAACGGGTGAAATGCTACGGCCGAATATGGATGTTGGCTTTTATCAACCAGTGGACGAAAGTGGTCAGTTTATCGGTGCGACAGTATCGCCTGGTTTTGTGGTGAAAATTGGTACACATAATTTTGAGCGTGTATGGAAAGATGACGGTATTAAAGAGCCTTTCATCAATATCTTTATCTGGACGGTCGTTTTCTCAACCTTAACCGTGATTTTCACTCTTATGATAGGGTTAGTGTTGGCTAGTGTTGTGCAATGGGAAGAGCTTAAAGGTCGCGCCGTTTACCGAGTGCTATTAATCCTGCCTTATGCTGTTCCTGCCTTTATTTCTATTTTGATCTTCAAAGGCTTGTTCAACCAAAGCTTTGGTGAGATCAATATGGTACTCAACAGTATTTTTGGCATTAGTCCTAGCTGGTTCTCAGACCCCTTTCTCGCTAAAAGTATGGTGTTGATCGTCAATACTTGGCTTGGTTTTCCTTACATGATGATTTTGTGTATGGGTCTTTTGAAAGCGATTCCAGAGGATTTATATGAAGCATCGGCGATTGATGGTGCAGGTTTTTTACACAACTTCACCCGTATCACCTTGCCGCTAATGATCAAACCAATGACTCCGCTACTTATCGCGAGCTTTGCATTTAACTTCAACAACTTTGTGATGATTCAGCTTCTGACACAAGGTGGCCCAAATATGATTGGCACCTCAGAGCCTGCCGGTTACACCGATTTACTCGTAAGCTATACCTATCGTATTGCGTTTGAAGGAGCTGGTGGTCAAGACTTCGGTTTGGCTAGTGCCATCGCAACTTTGATCTTCCTACTGGTCGGTGGTTTAGCGCTACTCAACTTACGTTTCACTAAGCTGTCACAGAATTAAGGAGTAATCGTTATGGCGATGGTACAAGGTCAATCTCTCAAATATCGCTTATGGGCGACTCATGTTGCTCTGTGGGCATTTTTATCGCTGATCATTTTTCCACTATTGATGGTCATTGCGATTTCATTTCGTGAAGGGAACTTTGCCACGGGCAGCTTGATCCCAGATAACCCATCTTTAGAACACTGGAAATTGGCATTAGGTTTTGCTGTCACTAACGCTGATGGCTCTGTTACACCGCCGCCATTTCCGGTTCTGACTTGGTTATGGAATTCAGTGAAAGTAGCAGGCATTACTTCAGTGCTCATTGTGGCACTATCGACAACGTCTGCTTATGCCTTTGCGCGCATGCGTTTTAAAGGTAAAGACACCATCCTAAAAGCGATGATGATTTTTCAAATGTTCCCAGCGGTACTGGCACTGGTTGCGATGTATGCGCTGTTTGACAAGTTAGGTCAATACATCCCATTTTTGGGCTTAAATACGCATGGTGGTTTGATTTTCTCTTACTTAGGCGGTATCGCACTGCACGTATGGACGATCAAAGGCTATTTTGAAACGATAGATAACTCATTAGAAGAAGCGGCTGCTTTAGATGGCGCTACACCATGGCAAGCCTTTAGACTGGTGCTGCTACCACTCTCTGTGCCGATTCTTGCGGTTGTGTTTATTCTCTCGTTTATTGGGGTGGTTGGTGAAGTACCAGTGGCATCTTTGCTACTTTCTGATGTAAACTCATATACATTAGCGGTGGGTATGCAGCAGTATCTTTATCCTCAGAACTATTTGTGGGGAGATTTTGCAGCAGCAGCAGTGTTGTCTGCTTTACCTATCACTGTCGTATTTTTGCTTGCACAGCGCTGGTTAGTCGGAGGACTTACGGCTGGCGGTGTGAAAGGATAATAACGATAGGGCGACCGTGAGGTCGCCCATATTGTATTAGCTTAACGTATTTGGTTTGGCCGCCGATCAGTTAAGTAATATGCAAATCTGGCGTTACGCATAGCTGGCTGTTAGCTTTATTTCCTTACTATCCAACAAACTAACAGTTTTTGTAACCAAGACCCGAGCTTTGCTTGGGTTTTTTTATATCTGTATTAAAGGGTGCTATTGGTAACGCGCATGCATTATATGATGAATTGAATGTCTCAAAAGTGAAATGATGTTTGGATGCGACTCACATCTGAAATCTTTGTGTAACGTCGTAAAGGAAGGCTAAAAAGTTAGAACTCACGGCTAGAAGGGGCGCAGCCTAAGTATTGTAAAAGGACATACAAGCTCTCTTGCTGCAGCGCAACGCGGCGAAACAGATCCGCAAAGGTGTCATCTCCACCAAAACAGGCGCGGATATAGTGGTTAATTTCTTGGGGTTGGTAACCTTCAACGTAAAGCGTTCGGACCCAGTGATACTCAATTGACTTTGGGTCGACTAACGTCGATTCACTCAAGGTAATCTCTTTGAGAGTCAAAGTCTTTTCCTACCATCGATGCAAAATGTCAGAGAGCTCGATTTAAGCAGATAAAGATGAAGAAAAAATGACAACTGAGCGCATCATGGGTGGTTATTTTAAGTACTTAACGTGAGCTTCCATCTCTTCCCCTATCTCTTTACGCATGTTCATTAAGCGTATCGCTGATTGGCGTAGGGCAATATCTTCTGCCGTTTGTGGTACCCATTCTGGGATGGGGGTTGGCTTGCCTTGCTCATCGACAGCCACCATGATGACAATACAATGGGTAGTCAGTTGGTTTTTCAACTCTTTTGGATCGCTTGCCTGTACATCAATGGCGATATGCATTGAGCTTGTTCCGGTATAAATGACTTTTGCGCTGACTTCAACAAGGTTCCCTACGTGAATCGGTGCGACAAAGCGGATCCCCCCAACGATGCTCAAAGCCGAAATACGCTTGCGGAGCAGGGGAACACTAATGAATACACTGAGCAGTGGTACCAGCGAAGTGATTAACGACATATTTGATGCGGTAGTCGTTAGCCCTGCGTAATAACCAAGAGACTGATTGAGTACCATGCCTAACATCGCCAAAAAAGCCAGTTTAGTTAAATAAGGTTTGATGGTTGGCCATTGACGAAGAACAGTAGGTAAGCAAAAAGGTGTCAGCAATAACATTGCGGTAAACCAGCGATAAAAACTCATCGCACTGGGTTCAATGGTTTCTGCGGCGAGCTTGTTGATGATAGAGTTGCCACCCCAAATCAGAACCGTGAACAGTGGGAGAAGATATACCATGTGAGCCTCGTCGCAAATTGTGCTTTGGAGTATAGTGTGGCAGGTCTCTATAATTACATATATCTCCAAAACGACATTGCGAGCGATAGGAAGACAAGTTTGAAAAAAGCGACCAGAAATCTTCACCCTTCATTATCGATTGATAGTGCACCATCAGATGTTTTTATGAATTTCGACGCGTTTTTATCAAACACAGAAACGCGAACGCACAGTCATGCATGGGGTCAAGTACAGTTAATTTCCGGCGGGATTTTGGAAATGGAAGCGCAAGAAACGCGATTTCTTGCACCGCCTCATCTAGCGATTTGGGTTCCTGCGGGGGTGAAACACTGCAGCTATAATCGTAAGCCAATTGAATATTGTTCGCTCAATATTGATCGGGCTCTCACCCATGGTTTTCCCAAGCACACCAGTTTGATAAAAGTGACGCCCATCGTTTCTGCCATCATTGAGGATTTTCGGGCGCGTGAAATCAGTGTGGCTCAAAACGCGCAAGATAAACGTCTAGTACAAGTATTGCTCGATCAATTGGCAACTCAGGAAACGCAGCATCATTTTTTGCCTTCCACTAATCACAAATATTTAGCCCCGATTTTAGCGGCGGTAGAAGAAAACCCGACCGATGATACGACATTGGCTTTGTGGGCTGAAAAAGTACATACCACAGAGCGAACATTAGCGCGTCATTGCCAAACGGAACTAGGGATGAGTTTTACCGAATGGCGATTAAGAGTACGCTATCTCTATTCCATGGATTTACTGCGCACAGGGCATTCAGTGAAAGAGGTAGCATTAACTCTTGGCTACAACCAAGCCAGTCCTTTTATTACCATGTTTAAAAAATACTCCGGCCAAACGCCGGAACAGTATAAAAATCGCTTGTTATAATATTGCTTAAGCGTATGTAGGCACTTCGTCCTGATCAAACTATAAAGAAGTGCCTTAGACTTAATTTGGTAATTTTTACAACGCCTATTACTCATGAATCCATGACATAGGTGGTTCGGTACTTTATCGTTTTAGCGGCACACGTAGTCCAAAGCACCAACAATGGCGGCGACTTGTGCGTCATTACACTCTTGCGCTGTGACTTTTGGGCTATCTGGGTACACTTCGGTGGTGGTGCCAAAGTAGCAATTTGTGATGCCACCGCATAACCCTAATGCTTTCATTGAGTAATTAATTACTCCCTCTTGAGTGATGGGAGAGCCGATGATCTCGCCTTTACTATCGGCTGGTGCAATGTGCGTGACTTTGCGTACCGATTCAATAATGGCTGCTTGGAATTCTGGCTGCGGATTTTCCGTATCGCCGACAGTATAAAACCCATCGGGAATTGTATCGGCTTCATATCCAATGCCATCGCGCGCTGCGAGTGCAGGGCGAAACTCGCTTTCATCACTGTCTGTAGTTTCATGTAAATCAATATGCACCAACACGTCACCTAAGCTTGTGACCCAGCGCATTAAGCTTGCCGACTCTTCGGCTGGGCTATTGGCGTAAAATGAGCGATTAGGGTCAAGCGCTGATGGGTTCCAACGATTGATCGTTTCATAGCCCCAAGGGCTTACGCACGGGGCAACGGCAATGTTGAAATGAGATTGATACTGCTGTGCTTGAGTCGCTAAAAACTGCAACGCGCCGTGCACTCCGCTGGTTTCGTAACCGTGTACACCACCTGTGATCAACACCGTTGGTTTGTCAGGGTTCCATGAGCGACTTTTTAAGGCAAATAGTGGGTAGCGATCTTTGTTTATTGATAATGCACCGTATTGCTCTACCTCAAAATCCGTTGCCAAAGCGTTAATCTTCGGCACGACTTCTTGCTGATATTCTCGTTTAATCGTCGTTTGTGCGAGCCACGCTTCGCGTTCGGTTTGCGTCCATTTTTGTCCGGGAGTACCTATAGGGTAATAGTGAGAGTGCTGCATGACATTCCTTCAAATCTCGGTGTAATGGACCGAAAGCTTAATGCGCAGATTAACCTGATGCAACACTCTTACCTTGATACAAGAGCATATATACCCTTCCTACTTGAAGCCGCAGCGGTGTTGGCTACGTTCGTTCACCCCAATCACATAGTTTGCCTATGCTCATGGGGACTCACTCACTTGCCGCCTACCTGCAACTCCAAGTTGTTTGGGTATAGCTAGCAATAGAGAGATGAAACTTTTCATTACACTTGTTTATTGCTTGCTATGGTTGGTGTTACAGTTTTGCTCTTCAAAATAGCGAATGGGGAAAATGATGGCAGGGGCAAGCTTATTAACATTGCTAGATGATATTGAAACCGTCGCATTAATTTTTTCTATGGTGAAGATAACCATATTGAATGGTGATTTGCCCGCAGACGAATAGACTAGCGCTTTTCGTTTTTGGCAGTTCCCATTATGCAGTGTGCGTTTTTTGATCAACAGCTGTGCCGTTCTTGTACTCATTGCGCGGTTTCTTATTCAGAGCAGGTGAAGCGCAAAGATTTGGCACTAAAAGCGCTGTTTTCAACGCAGATGCCACAGCAGTGGCTAGAACCTGTCATAAGTGAAGAGACGGGTTTTCGTAACAAAGCGAAAATGGTGGCTCTTGGCGCGGCCCATGCACCGATTTTGGGTGTTGAATCTATGGTTGATGGGCAATCAACGCCCGTGTCCTTGGTGCAATGTGGCCTCTACCCACAAGAGACACAAACGCTATTAACTTATCTACAAGATTGGATCCGCAGCTCGGGCATTCCCCCCTATAATAAAACCAAGAAGAAAGGCGAACTCAAATACATATTGCTCACACGCAGCGAATATTCAGGTGAGTTTATGCTGCGTTTCGTACTGAGAAGCCGCGAAGCTTTAGGCCGAGTTGAGCAAAACCTCGCGCGGCTTCAGGCGCAGTTTCCAACCATTCGCGTCGTCTCAGTTAACCTTCAACCCATCCACATGGCGCGCCTAGAAGGTGAAGAAGAGATTTTTTTAACCGAGAGTGAGTATTTGATTGAGCAGTTTAATCAGGTGCCTATGGTTATCCGCCCGAAAAGTTTTTTCCAAACCAACCCGCATGTAGCTAAGCAGTTGTACGCGGCGGCGCGTGATTGGGTGAGAGAGATAAACCCAAGCTATATGTGGGATCTGTTTTGTGGCGTGGGCGGTTTTGCCCTACATTGTGCCAGTTCAACTACGGCAGTCACAGGCATTGAAATTGAACCAGAAGCGATTGCCAGTGCTAAACGCTCTGCCAAGACGATGGGCATTACCAATTTAGATTTTGCTGCGCTGGATTCTGCCCAATTCTCACAGGCTCAATCAATCGCGCCTGAGCTGGTGCTAGTCAACCCTCCGCGTCGTGGTTTAGGAGCTGAATTAGTTGAGCGATTGGTGGCTTTATCACCCAAACACATCATTTACTCAAGCTGTAACCCGCAAACGCTAATCACTGATATACAAGGTATGGTGGGCTACTTACCCAAAAAACTGCAATGGTTTGATATGTTTCCACATACCGATCATAGCGAAGTGATGGTGCTGTTAGAGCGTCAGCCTAAGTCGAGATAAGCGCTGTGTGGTGAAAAAATGATAAAGAGAGGGAAGCCGCGGCTTCCCTTTTTGATGCATTAATGGGCTATTTTACTGCCCACGCGACCGTTTCGCCGGCGCGGATCGGCACCACAATATCTGAGCCAAATGGCATACTTTCAGCAACTAGCCACTCTTCTTTGACCAAAGTAACGGTGTCGTTATTACGGGGTAGGCCGTAAAAATCAGGGCCATTGTGACTGGCAAACGCTTCAAGGTTGCCAATTTTACCAACTTGCTCAAACACCTCTGCGTATAACTCCAAGGCTGCGTGCGCTGTGTACGATCCAGCGCAGCCGCAAGCGGCTTCTTTTTTGCCTTTGGCATGAGGCGCAGAATCAGTACCCAAGAAAAATTTCTTATTGCCCGATGTCGCTGCCTGAATCAGCGCAAGCTGGTGGGTGTTGCGCTTAAGGATTGGCAAACAGTAAAAATGAGGGCGAATACCACCAGCGAGCATGTGATTGCGGTTATAAAGTAGATGGTGCGCCGTGATCGTTGCCGCTACATTCTGGTTCGCATTTTTTACAAACTCGGCAGCATCGGCGGTGGTGATGTGTTCTAACACTATTTTCAGATTTGGGAAATCATTAACAATAGGAGCAAGCACGGTATCGAGGAAGGCTTTTTCTCGGTCAAAAATATCCACATCGTGAGCGGTTACTTCGCCATGAATCAGCAGCAGCATGCCAACCTCTTGCATTGCTTCCAATACAGGGTAAATATTTTGAGCGCAGGTTACGCCAGAATCTGAATTGGTGGTCGCCCCAGCCGGATAAAGTTTGGCTGCCACGACAGTGCCAGAAGCTTTGGCTTTGCGGATCTCATCAGGTGTCGTGTTATCGGTGAGATAAAGCGCCATGAGTGGCTTGAAAGAATCACGTGGTTTTTGCGCCATGATGCGCTGTTGGTACGCTAATGCTAATTCTGTGGTGGTGATCGGCGGGACCGTATTGGGCATGATCAGTGCGCGGCCGTTGTAGCGACTGATGTCTCGTACTGTATCGGCCAGCACATCACCATCACGTAAGTGAACATGCCAGTCGTCTGGACGAGTAATCGTTAATGTTTTCATTGGTTGCTCCCACCGGAAAATAAATTGATTGGAGCTTAAACGGGCTTCGCTTTTAATGTGCGCGCAATCGCTTACGTTTAAGCGACAGGATGATAGAGGAAACAGGGGTGAATTTCATCCTTTTATTTTCCATAGGGTTAGCCAGCTTTGGCGATTTCGATTATCATCGCGTTATAAAAATACCTTCAAAAAAGCATAAGGTTAGGCCATGTCGTCAGCTCAACTCTCACAAATTAACGTCTACCCAGTCAAATCGATAGGTGGCCTCTCGCAGTCCACCGCTTGGGTTGAAAAACAGGGGCTGGCTTTTGATCGGCGCTTTATGATCGCGTTAGCTGATGGTTCAATGGTCACTGCACGTAAGTATCCAAAGATGGTTAAGGTGAATTCAATACTGGTTGCGGATGGTTTGATCTTCACGGCGGCGAACCAATCTCCATTAAAACTGCGTTATGCAGATTTCAAAATGCAACCTTCCCCAGCGCAAGTGTGGGATGACAACTTTACCGCTTACACCACAACCGATGAAGCGGATGATTGGTTTAGCCAAGTGTTAGGCCAGCGTGTTGAGTTGCTGTTTACCGGAGAGCAATCAAACCGAATGCGTGAAAAAGTGGGTCACAATGTCAGTTTTGCTGATGGCTATCCCGTGCTGGTCATCAGCCAAGCTTCACTTGATGAACTTAATCGCCGCAGCCCTGAAGTGCACAGTATGGATCAATTTCGTACCAATCTAGTGGTACGAACCGATGAGCCTTTCGCTGAAGATAGCTGGAAGCGGATCCGAATTGGTGAGGTCGAATTTGAAGCAGTAAAACCTTGTGAACGCTGTATTCTCACTACTGTTGATGTGAATAAAGGGGCTTTTCGTCCAACCAAAGAGCCGCTAAGAACCTTGTCACAATTTCGCGCTAACGAAAGAGGCGGTGTGTTTTTTGGGCAAAATTTAGTCGCAAAAAATGAGGGGATGATTCGAGTTGGCGACAGCGTTGAGGTGCTTGAGTACAAAGAGAAAGAGTTTTATCGAGATTTGGGCATGAGTCACCATGTGATGACCTGTGTTGAGCGTGAAGCGATTGCGCGTGATTTTGTCACGTTCTGGCTAGAGCCGAAAAAGGGGGAAATGCCCAATTATCAACCTGGGCAGCACCTACCAATCGAAGTTGTGATCGATGGCGAGAACGTGGCGCGCCGCTACACTTTGTCATCTAGCCCATCGCGTCCGGGTCGGTTAGCGATTTCAGTCAAACGCATTGATGGCGGTAGAGTCTCTAACTGGCTTCTTGATCACTTGCAGGTAGGAAGTACATTGACCACGCAATCACCGGATGGCTCGTTTCATCTGTCGACTCAGCACCAACAACCGTTGTTACTGTTGTCGGCTGGAAGTGGCGTGACGCCTATGTTATCGATGTTGCGCTATCTTGCCGATAATCAACAAATTCAAGATGTGGTCTTTTATCATCAATGCCGCAGCGTTGACGATATTCCTTGCCGTGTTGAACTTGAAGCGCTTAAGCAGCATCCGGGGTTGAAAGTCTTCATTTCGCTGACTCAAGCTCCCATCGATTGGTTGGGGCTGAAAGGTCGGCTCTCTTTATCCCATCTTAAGCAAATCCAACATGTGACTGCTCGCCAAGTGTTTGTGTGTGGGCCTGATGGTTTTATGCAGAAAGCAAAAAGCTTATTGTTGAAAAAAGGGCTTGCGGAAGAATCTTACCACCAAGAAGCATTTGGTGTGGCGCACACCGGCGCAGCTGAGCTGAAAACGTTACAACTGAGCGTCAATGGCCATGTATTTGAGGGTAATAACCAAACGACCTTATTAGATCAAGCCGAAGCCGCTGGCATTGCGATTGCCAGCAGTTGCCGAGCAGGGTTCTGTGGCGCGTGCAAGGTGACTGTGCAGTCGGGCAAAGTGCATCAACCTGACGTGCCAGCACTGCCTGAGCATGAACGTCATCTTGGTTTCGCTTTAGCGTGTTGTTGTATTCCTGAAACCGATATTGAGGTGGTAAACTAGTTTTCGCCTCACGCTGTTGCACTACAGTGACTTTGTCCAATAAAAATGCCTCTTGGGTCAGTGTTGACCGCAAGAGGCGTGACGTTGCTAGTGATTTTTATTCGAAACCGTTTCAGTCTCTTCAAAGTGACTCTCTTAAAGCTAGTTGGCAAAGTGCAGAAATACCAATTATTCGTTTTTATGTAGTTAAATTAGTTTAAATTTGTGATGAAAATTCCATATTTTTTTTGTTTATTTTCCATCCAATCTTGCCTGTGTTTGATGTTTTTTTAGAATAACTGTCGAATAAATGAGCGCTTGAACGTTTGCGTAAAAATATGTGATGAAACTCTCATTTTGTTCGCTATACTTTCCGCCCGGTTATGAGCCGGTGCTCAACCCATACAAGCCGTCACACGGAAATGTGAATGACCCCAAGGACTGGACCAGCTAAGTTCCTCTGCTTGTATAAGGTGATCTTAGATGAACAATATGTTCGCATACCCCTCTTTTTGTCATGCTTTTGTTGTGCAAAAGGACAATGATTCTTCCTTTGCCAAGTTTTTTGGTTCTACCCTTATTTCCAAATTTCAAACTAGGTAAATACAATGAATATTCTTTTTGGCCTCGTCGGCATTTTAGCGCTGATCGCTTGCGCCTACCTGCTCTCTGAAAATCGATCTTTCATCAATTGGAAAACCGTATCACGTGCTTTATTGCTGCAAGTTGGTTTTGCCGCGCTGGTGCTCTATTTCCCATGGGGACAAAGCGCACTAGCCAGCATCAGCGGCGGTGTGTCTAGTTTGCTAGGTTTCGCCGATGCAGGTATCCGTTTCCTATTCGGTGATTTAGCCGATTCCGGATTTATTTTTGCTGTTCGTGTTCTGCCTATTATCATTTTCTTCAGCGCTCTTATCTCTGCCCTTTATTACCTTGGTATCATGCAAAAAGTCATCGAGTTTATCGGTGGTGGTATTCAAAAATTTTTAGGTACGAGCAAAGCTGAATCACTGGTCGCTACGGGTAACATTTTCCTTTCACAAGGTGAATCTCCACTGCTTGTGCGTCCCTTTTTGTCGCGCATGACGCGTTCAGAACTGTTTGCCGTCATGGCCGGAGGTATGGCCTCTGTCGCAGGTAGTGTGTTGGGTGGCTATGCCGGCCTAGGTGTTGAGCTTAAATACCTTATTGCAGCCAGTTTTATGGCGGCCCCCGGCAGTTTGATGATGGCAAAAATCATCGTACCAGAGCGCGATGTTCCACTTGATCAAACCAATATTGAGATGGATAAAGCGCAAGAAAGTAATGTGATTGACGCACTGGCGAGCGGGGCGATGAATGGCATGAAAGTGGCGGTGGCCGTCGGTACAATGCTGGTTGCATTTGTGAGCGTGATTGCGATGGTTAACACTGGGCTTGAAAGTTTCGGTGAGTTATTGGGTCTGAACGGCATTACCTTACAACTGCTGTTCGGTTATTTATTTTCACCACTGGCTTGGTTGATTGGTGTACCAAGCCATGAAGTCTTGATGGCGGGCTCTTACATTGGGCAAAAAGTGGTGATGAACGAATTTGTGGCTTTCATTGATTTTGTTGACCACAAAGCGCTGTTGTCGGAACACACCCAAGTTATCATTACTTTTGCTCTGTGCGGCTTTGCCAATATTGGTTCTATCGCGATCCAATTAGGCTCTATCGGGGTTATCGCTCCTGAACGCCGTGCAGAAGTCGCGAATTTAGGTATTAAAGCGGTGATTGCAGGTACGCTAGCTAACTTAATGAGTGCATGCCTAGCGGGCATTTTCATTCTGCTTTAACGCACTGTTTGCTTATCTTAATGCTCACTGCGGTGGGCATTTTTGATCCATTTACCGAATGATCTGTTTGTCAGTCACTTCTATGTTCTGATTTATAATGAATTCTATTTCTGATGAGCATGACTATGCTATGGCAAAGCTGTCATCGAATGTCGATTGTCCTGTTTCTGAGATACCACAAAAGATGTGCTAGGCAAACTATAGTGTGAATGTTAGTACGGATGGCGTAAGGCTTTCATTTTTCGGGCTGTCATGCCCTCATATTTTTACTGGTGGTTATAATTCCCATGGTATTCATGAGTTCATTGCCATCGGAGGGATGGAACAAGCGATGAACCTGATTTTAAAACTGGCCCAAAAGATAGTATTGGCCAATCAACACTGATAATAAACCTTCCCTTTCGCCAATCTAAAGAGGAGTTTCTCTCCCAAAGCTATGACAGGGCGCATAATAATTGCGCCTTATGCCGACGTTAACTATTCACTCAGTTACAATACCTTTCAAACACGTTGTTAATGGGTGCCTTTCTAGTCGCCGTAGGTGTGTTGCTGCTTATCATATAAAAACAAAAGAAGGGGATTGATATGGAGAAAGTGGTCGCGGTGTGGGACTTTCTTATCACTCATAAATTGGTGTTTAGTATTTTAATCATGACGTTGATTATTTTGACGCGGCGAGTTGTGCTTTCTCAAATTCGTGGCGATGTGGCACTGATTACCGAAAAGCAGCGGAAATGGATGTCACGCACCAAGAATGGCGCCTTTGCCTTTACTTTGATCATCCTATTTATAGTGTGGCAATCGGAGATCAACGAATTTGCACTGTCAGTGACTGCGATAGCGGTCGCCATTGTAGTTGCATCAAAAGAGATCATCTTGTGTTTTACCGGCTCAATTCAGCGAGCGAGCTCTCGCTCATTTCGTATCGGGGATTGGATTGAAGTCGGAAAACTGAGCGGTGAAGTGATCGAACATAACTTGATGGCAACCGTGATCCAAGAAATCGATTTGAATCATGGTCAATATCACTACACAGGAAAAACCGCGACCTTGCCAAACAGTATGTTCTTCTCATTTCCGGTGAAAAACCTTAACTTTATGAAGCGTTATGTGTTTCATAATTTTTCGATAGTAGTGCCTGAATTTGTAAATTTGTACCCTTTATTGCCGATTATGCATGAAAAGATAGAGAGACACTTTGCCCATTTTATCGATGTTGCAAGGCGTTATAACAGCATGATTGAAAAACATGCGGGTGTAGATTTGCCTAGTGCTGAGCCGCACATTCAGATCAGCAGCGCAGCCGCAGGAGAACAGATCGTGCATTTCATGATTTTTTGCCCAACAGAGCGGGCCAACCATTTAGAGCAACTGATCCGCCAAGACTTTATGCAAGCGTATGAAAACGCATTTCCACGCGCTTTAGTTGCAACAGAAGTGCTGCCGAGTGAAGTGGGTAGCTAACCGCCGAATAATGAGCGCTCACACAGTATGGTGAGCGTCTTACCTCTAATGACTCTCTGGGTGAGAAAAGATATATTAGTGATGACAGTGAGATTAACGCTCAATTGCGTGTGTTTTTTTCACCGAAATCCCTAAGCGTTTTGAAAGCCGAGTAAGATTCGCGCGATCCACTTGCAATAATCTTCCCGCTTTTGCCCAATTGAAATCGGATTGGGTCAATGCTTCACTGATCAATTTACGCTGATATTCATCCGTTGCTTCTCGCAGCCCACGTTGCCACACCTTCGCTGTGACCTCTTTGTCGCTCAACGTGCTTGGCGTGTTAACCAGAGGTAGGCTGAAATCTAACTCCCCTATGTCGTAGCTGTTGACGGTGATCAACGCTTGTAAGCCTTGTCTGGCTCGTGCTTTCAGCGCTGCGCGGTTGATCACGTGTTCTAATTCGCGAACATTACCGGGCCATGAGTAGTTGAGTAACCCAGCCAGTGCGTTGGGATCGATTTTGAGCTGCGTGATACCGAGCTTGCGACGCGCTTGCTCTAAAAAATAACCTGCCAACAAGGTAACGTCACCATTTCGCTCTCTTAGCGGAGGGATATGAACAGGGTATACGCTGAGTCGATGGTAAAGATCAGCTCGGAATCTTCCCGCTTCCACCTCTTGCTTTAAATCTCGATTTGTCGCTGCCAATATTCGTACATCAATAGTTTGGACATGATCCTGTCCTACGGGCTGAATTTCATTGTTCTGCAATGCGCGTAAAATCTTGCTTTGGGCAGCCAGTGGCAGTTCACCGATCTCATCGAGAAATAAGGTTCCACCGTCGGCTAATGCAAACTTGCCTAAGCGGTGCCGTTCTGCGCCAGTAAAAGCGCCTTTGACATGCCCAAACAGTTCACTTTCGACCAAGTTTTCAGGAATTGCGGCGCAGTTGACATAGATAAGGGGTTGGCGTTTACGCGCTGATAGTTGGTGCAGTGTTCGTGCGACCAGCTCTTTACCGACCCCCGTTTCACCATAGATTAAGATGTTGAAATTAGAAGGGGCGACTACTTCCAAATCGGCTTTCATGGTCAGCATCGACGCACTTGAACCGATGATCTCTCCACCTTCTCTGTCCCATGCTTCTTCATTCAGCTCTTCTAAGCGTTGCTGGGATTGTTTGGCCTGTGCTTCAAGTTGAGAAAAGGTCAGTGCCATCTTCAAGGTAGAGGCCGCGATTGCCGACAAGGCTTCTAGGCTGCGTTTTGGAATATGCTCAAACATGTTGGGATTAAGGCTATCAAGCGTCAAGATACCGAGCAGTTTGTCACCAAACAAAAGGGGTAGGCCCATACAAGAGTGCATGGGAAGGTTGCCATCATGGTCCATCAATAAACCATCGAAAGGATCCGGCAGTGGTGAATTTGCATCGAAAATGACCGGTCCACCAGCGTGGCAAATCTCACTAAAGCGCGGATGTTCATCAATTAAAAAGCGCCTGCCTAAGGTATCGCGAGTCAAGCCTTGCATCGCAAGGGGGATTAACAAATCACCTTGGCGTGAAAGCAGCATCACACAGTCGCATTGAATGGTTTTACGAATCGCATCAAGCAGGCGATTGAACCTATCTTGATCATTCAAACCACTTGCGAGTCCTATGGTCATTTCAATCAAGGTAGAGATGGAAAAATCTTGCATGGTAAGCACTCAGGTGATGTTTTTGGATATTGTAGTGTCATAATGACATTTTTTGAAGTGTTATTTTGACCTGATCATTTAATGATTTTTTATTTTTTATTTAAAAATCAATAGATTAATTTTGGTATGCTTTGTGCTATATAAACTTCAGTATCAGAGCGAATCTAATTCGCCATTTATAAAATCTGAGGAGAAAGCTCAATATGCTCAATAATCAACACATCGCCATTGTCAAAAGTACCATTCCTTTGCTTGAATCTGCCGGGCCAGCACTCACGGCTCATTTCTATCACAGAATGTTTACTCACAATCCTGAGCTAAAAGATATTTTTAATATGACCCATCAACATACTGGCCGTCAGGGCGTTGCACTGTTTGAGGCGATTGCTGCGTATGCGAAAAATATTGAAAATCTCGCCGCGTTAACCAGTGCAGTGGAACGTATTGCCCAAAAGCACACCAGCTTTAACATTCAGCCAGAGCACTATCAAATCGTCGGTCATCACCTTATTGAAACGTTGCGAGAGCTTGCTGCCGATGCTTTTACTCCTGACGTTGAAGCAGCATGGACGGCGGCCTATCTCTTTTTAGCGCAAGTCTTTATTGATAGAGAAGGCGAGTTGTACTTACAGCGTAAGCAGGCGATCGGCGGTTGGGAAAACGCGCGTGAGTTTGTAGTGCAAGATAAAGTGAAAGAGTCTGAGTTGGTCACTAGTTTTATCTTTGAGCCTGCTGATGGCAAAGCAGTATTAGATTATCAGGTAGGTCAGTATATTGGGATTGAGCTCAAGCCGGAAGGCGCGTCATACAGTGAAATTCGTCAATATTCCTTGTCGCAAAAACCCAATGGAAAAAACTATCGCATTTCTGTGAAACGTGAAGGCGTGGATACTGAACATCCTGGGACAGTTTCTAATCATTTACATGATTATGTTGAAAAAGGCAGTCGAGTGAAACTTTATGCGCCAGCAGGTGATTTTTTCTATGTTGAGAAGCTTGCTCCCGTTGTACTCATCTCTGCTGGTATTGGGGCAACACCGATGCAAGCCATGTTGCAACAGCTTGCGTCAGTAGGAAAAAAAGAGGTGACATATCTGCATGCTTGCAACAATTTATCACAACACTCTTTTATTGATGAAACAGCGACATTAATGGCGGTGCATCCATCATGGCAGCAAGTGGTCTGGTATCTGGAAAGTGAGCAAACAGCAGCCAAGCAAGGTTCTATGATCTTGCATGAAGTTTGCGAGCAACTGCCGCTAACACAGGGGGATTTTTATATCTGTGGCCCCGTTGGTTTTATGCAGTTCATTGTTGAACAGCTTGAATTGCTTGGCGTAACAAGAGAGCGTATCCACTACGAAGTCTTTGGCCCGCACGCCTATTTATAAAGTATAAAGCGCTATCTTAATCTAGGCTCTTTTAAGGGCCTACACTCTTCCCACTTGAAGCTGCTGCGGTGTTAGCTACGTTCGCTCACCTCAATCACATAGTTTATCTATGCTCATGGGGATGAACTCACTTGCCGTCTACCTGCAACTTCAGTGGTTTGGGTATAGATACTCAAAAGTGGGCTGGGAATTAGTGCTCACTTTTTATTTGTAGTGCTTGCCAAGTAATTTCATCGGAATGGCTATCGCTATCAATAAAAATTGACGATCCACTGATCATCACTGAAATATCCATACCTCGGCTCAATGATGCGGAGAGTTTTTCAATCGCTGTAGCATCAAAGCGAAATATATCGGCATTAAGGTGAGCGAATTTTCCTTTATTTTGTTCCCACCAAACCTGTGATTTGGTGTTAAAGCTGTAGACTTTCACCTGTTTGGCAAGTCGTGTGGCTTTTTTAACGCGCTCAGTGTCGGGTTCACCGACCTCAACCCAAAGTTGAATTTGATCATCTAATGATTTTAGCCAGAGATCAGGTTCTTCAATCGAAGAAAGCCCTTTCGTGAACGTCAGATCGGCTGATGCATTAAGACAAAACGCTAAAATGCGCGCCATCATTCGTTCGTTGCTTTCTGAAGGATGCTGAGCAATGGTGAGATTTAAAGAGTCATAATGATCGCGATTAGTATCCGTCAGCGCAATACGGAACTTATAGATTGTCGGTTTCAGAGCCATTGGAAGAGTGCCAAGAAGTAAAACGAAAATAGCCAGCAAATTGCTGGCTATTAGAATACTTAGTAAAAAATTATACTAGGCGGATGTTTTCAGCTTGAGGGCCTTTTTGGCCTTGAGCTACTTCAAACTCTACCTTTTGACCTTCAGCAAGAGTGCGGAAACCGTCACCTTTAATTTGGCTGAAGTGTGCGAATACGTCTGGACCGTTTTCTTGTTGAATGAAGCCGAAACCTTTAGTTTCGTTGAACCATTTTACTGTACCAGTAACTGTGTTAGCCATTTTAATACCCAAAATCAAAAAAAGTTTTACAGCCGAATACGGCGCGGATAGCGTGGAAAAGTAGATTGCTATTGCGTACGACACGACGGGGGAGTTACAAGTAATCCAACGAGACGTATGTGTATACAAAGAACTGCTTTCTAGCTAGTGCAAAGTCTAGTTCAAACTTTTATCTTGTCAATCATAACTCGATAAAACTCGAAAAACTTTTTTAAAATAGTTGGGTTTTATGCTCTATGTTGCATTTTCTTGTGCTGAGGCTTGAAATTAACATCATTGTTAGCTTGGTGACTGAGATTGTTTAGGTTTTTTAAAATAACTAAATATTTATCTCTTGTTCAGAGTGCCGAGCTCGAAAATGGGTGTGTTAGTCTTTATCGGTATCGATACTTATCGCAACTCATAGCAAAATTATGTTAATTATGAGTGATACTTCAATGTATTGATAGTGTATGTTTTGTTTACTTAGGCTAAATAAATATGAGTTTTGTGGCGTATGTTCCCGTTACTATATTCACGCTTCCTTTCGTCCTTGCGATTGGTCCATAATGTGTGCCGAGTATGGAAATAAAAGTTGTTTACTTTCAGTACACACTGATTTGATTTGTATCTTCTTCTACTCGCAGATTAGAAGTGTAAGAAGATTGCTAGAGGGGTTGATTGTTGACTGAGGAAGAGTTACCTACTGAGAGGTATAAAATGAAACTGAAACTGTTAATTATTTTCGTTGTGTCCATTGTCGCCGGATTGGCCTCAGCAGAGCACTTTCACTCTTTTCTGCTTGGATTGTACATCTCGTCATTAGCAGTAGGAAGCTGTTATTGGTTTGCCTTTAGAAGCACAAAAGCCCCCGCATTAGCACTTGTGCTTTTGATCTGTGGTTTACTGGCTAAGTTGACCATTACCGTTGTAGGAGTGATGTGGAGTTTGTCTGCTGAGTTAATGACTTCACCATTTATTTTTGCACTCTCATACCTATTTTTCTCTATTGTTGTGACCTATCTATGGTTCAGTTTTAAAGATAAAAAATTATCAGAGCCGAAATAAACTAAATAGAGGCCTCACGTTGATTTTGTATTGAGTTTTTAGCGGCATTGATCGCGGTTATAGCTAGTGTGTTAAAAGCGCTTCACAGGATAATTGAAAAGGGAAGTCAATGATAATTGGGTTATTTTGGGCAGAGAAAGGCATCTTACTACTCGGTATTATTTTTATTTTGATGAGTATTGTGCGGTACAGTAAACGCAGTCATGACTGGAAAGGTGTGATAACGATGTTTTATCGTCGTATTCCGATGTCAATTGAGGAATATAAGTGGTACCGCTTAGGAGTGGCGCTGATTGTTGTAGCTATTGTGTTGCGTATTACTTTGTTGACGTTTTGGCCTGCACTGTAAGTTTGGTCTGAATAGGGTGGTTTTTTAATGACAATACTATTCACACGTGTTGGCTTTTCTTCTACGGCGATATCAATTAAATTTTTCCACAACTCGCATCTATCTAACGTTTAGGTATACACTCTATTTATCAAATTAAATAAATAGAAGGTGATTACATGTCTTTCCCCGTACTCATCTGTGATGACTCTGCACTGGCTCGAAAGCAGATGGCTCGTTCACTTCCCGCCTCGCTAAACGCCGATATTACTTTCGCAGTTCATGGTTTAGATGGGATTAAAAATCTTGAAGAACATGATTTTAAATTGATGTTCCTCGATTTGACCATGCCAGAATTGGATGGTTACGGTACGTTAGAAGAAATACAGCGTAGAGGAATGTCTATTCCTGTCGTTGTGGTTTCCGGGGATATACAGCCAAAAGCGAAAGAACGGGTAATGGCCCTCGGGGCTCGAGCTTTTATTCAAAAGCCGATCGATAAAGAAGCCTTGAATCGTGTGCTGAAAGAGCTGGTCGAACCACCAACACAACCTCATATCGTTACACCTATTTCGGTTGAATTACCGATTTTAAAGCGTCGTGACATCTATATGGAAGTTGCGAACGTTTCGATTGGTCGAGCGGCAGATGCTCTAGCGCGGCACTTTGATGTATTTGTTCATTTACCTTTGCCTAACGTGAATATTTTTGAAGTGAGTGAACTACATATGGCACTGCGAGACTTGGCAGAAAATGATCAAGTGTCGGGCGTATGTCAAGGTTTTAGCGGTGAAGGTATTGCAGGTGAAGCACTCGTGCTCTTGAGTGATTCAAGTGTTTCTGACCTCAAAAAATTAATGAAAGTACCAGCAGACAGCGAAGAGCTTGAAGAATTAGAGCTGTTGATGGATGTATCCAATATTTTAGTTGGCTCTTTTCTGAATGGATTAGGCGAGCAATCGGAGGTGCGCTTTTTTCAAAGCTCTCCAGTGCTGCTTGGACAACATATTTCGATTGACTCCATCATTAACTCAACAGCCGGTTCATTTAAAAAGACAATGACATTTGAAGTAAGCTATAACATTGATCAAACAACGATCCGCTGTGACTTGCTCTTTATGTTTGTGGATGAGTCTCTTCCGTTGCTAGACAATAAATTATCGTACTTAATGGAGGATTTTTAACGATGAATCTCCCTGCAGAATTTGAACAGTTCCACTGGATGGTGGATATGGTGCAGAATGTCGATATGGGGCTTGTCGTGATTAATCGTGACTATGAAGTACAAGTCTGGAATGGATTTATGACACACCACAGTGGTATTCAAGGACATGATGCAATTGGCAAAACCATTTTTGAACTGTTTCCTGAAATCCCCCAAGAGTGGTTTAAGCTCAAAACCAAACCTGTGTATGACTTAGGCTGTCGTAGTTTTATTACTTGGCAGCAGCGCCCATATCTCTTCAAATGTCGTAATGTTCGCCCTATTACTCAGCAAGCCGACTACATGTACCAAAGCATTACTTTAAACCCGATGCGAACCACGACGGGTAAAATAAACTCACTGTTTTTATCGATACAGGATGCCACATCTGAGGCGTTGGCCTCTTTGCGGACACACACATAGAATAAAAATGTCGAGTATTTTGAAGCCTCCTTTTTAATATTTTATTAAGGAGGCTTCATATTAGTGATGGGTTCAATTAATTAAGCGTTACAAGCTCATTTCCGCAACGCTGATTGTTTATAAAGGCACGAATGTTATCCAAAGTTGTCTGAGCGATATTGTGTAGCGCATCTTCAGTCAAAAAGGCTTGATGACCTGTAAACAGTACATTGTGGCAAGCTGATAGGCGTCTGAATACATCATCGACAATCACATCATTCGACTTATCTTGGAAGAAAAGATCTTTTTCATTGTCGTAAACATCTAAACCAAGAGCGCCGATACGACCTTGTTTCAGTGCTTCAATTGCTGCAACTGAATCGAGCAATTCACCTCGGCTGGTGTTTACAATCATCACGCCATCTTTCATTTGGGAAAATGCGTGGCTGTTGAGTAAATGGTAGTTCTCTGGCGACATTGGGCAGTGAAGCGTAATCACATCACTTTGTTGGTAAATTTCCTCAAGGCTGCAGTAAGTGGCACCGAGTTCAATCGCCAGAGGGTTCTGATAAGGGTCGAAGCACAGTACTTTCATTCCTAACCCTTTTAAAATGCGCATTGTGGCGATACCAATTTTTCCTGTGCCAACAACTCCCGCGGTTTTACCGAAGAAGTTAAACCCGACCAACCCTTCTAGTGAGAAATTAGCGTCTCGGGTGCGCTGGTACGCCTTGTGAAAGCGGCGGTTCAAACACATCATCATTCCTACTGTGTGCTCTGCCACCGATTCTGGTGAATATGCGGGCACTCGCACCACTTGAATTCCCAGCTCTTTTGCGGCATCAAGATCAACTTTATCAAACCCTGCGCAGCGCATTGCGATAAGCCTCGTCCCATTTTTATACAATTGGCTCAATACTGGGCGACTTAAATCGTCATTCACAAAAGCGCACACCACAGCGCATCCTTGGGCCATTTTGGCTGTGGCTGGGGTGAGTCGAAAATCGTGAAAGTGTAACGAGAAGAGTGTCTCATCATTAATTTTCGAAAAAGAGCTCGCGTCGTAAGATTTTGCGCTAAAAAATGCAATGTTGATCATATTATCTTCCTAATCAGACTTATAGTTTTCACCTATAAATACGCTTAATATCACAGAAAATAAACCACAAAATAACTATGTCTTTGGGATGGTAGGAGTTGCGGGGTGATGTCACTAAAATCGAAAACGGACGGATTAATGATAAAAATTCACCACAATCTGTAAAAGTCGCCGATAGAAATGTCTGAGTCACCTCTTTTGTGAGTGTGATTTTCATCACATTTTCGGCGCAATGCTGAACAAGGTAACGTTTGCTTATTGTATGAAAGATTTTGCTAAAATGATGGGTTCTTTAATAACGTATTGAAAAATAAAAATTTACACGATGAGTATTTGAGAGAGATAAACTTGAGAAGTGTCGGATATGAAAGTTTCGAGATAGTACCACAAAAAAAATGCAAATATCAGACTTGCCGATAAGAAATCCGGGCCTATAATGCTGAAAACCGGAGCGTCTGCCAACGCTCCGGTTTTTTTGTGTCCAAAATGTACTGACGTCTGCCAACGAAGGTACTACGCACTCTGCAAAAAAGACACAAATGGTCAATTAATCAAGGAATTACATAATGCGTATCGAACAAGAACTTAAGTTAGGTTTTAAAGATGTCCTGTTTCGCCCTAAGCGTTCAACACTAAAAAGCCGTTCTCAAGTAAATTTAACCCGCGATTTTACATTCAAGCATAGTGGGCGTCAATGGTCCGGCGTGCCTGTTATTGCGGCGAATATGGACTCGGTAGGCAGTTTTGCTATGGCAAAATCACTTGCTGAACATGAGGTAATGACAGCGGTTCATAAACATTACTCAGTAGCTGATTGGGCTGAGTTTGTTAAAAACGCCGATGCATCAACACTTAAGCATGTGATGGTTTCAACTGGCACATCTGATGCTGATTTTCAAAAAACCAAAGATATCATGGCGCTTAGTGACGATCTGATTTTCATTTGTGTTGATATTGCTAACGGCTACTCTGAGCACTTGGTCGATTACGTACAACGCGTGCGTGCGCAATTTCCAGATAAAGTGATCTCAGCTGGTAATGTTGTCACCGGAGACATGTGCGAAGAGCTTATTCTAGCGGGTGCGGATATCGTAAAAGTTGGTATCGGCCCGGGCTCGGTTTGTACCACTCGCGTGAAAACAGGTGTTGGTTATCCTCAGCTTTCAGCCATTATTGAATGTGCCGATGCGGCGCATGGATTAGGCGGGTGTATCATTGGTGATGGTGGCTGCACATGCGCAGGTGACGTTTCTAAAGCCTTTGGTGGTGGCGCTGATTTTGTCATGCTTGGTGGCATGCTAGCAGGCCATGAAGAATCTGGCGGCGAAGTGTTTGAAAAAGAGGGCGTGAGCTACATGAAGTTCTACGGCATGTCGTCACAGTCTGCAATGGCGAAGCACTCTGGCGGCGTTGCAAAATACCGCGCAGCGGAAGGCAAAACCGTATTGCTACCTTTCCGTGGCAGTGTTCATGAAACGATTTCAGACATCCTTGGCGGTGTACGTTCAACCTGTACTTATGTCGGTGCAGCTAAGTTAAAAGAGCTCACAAAGCGCACCACATTTATCCGTGTTCAAGAGCAAGAGAACAACGTTTACGGTAAAGAGTAAACTTCCAACTCTTCGGAAAATGTTGAAACAACCATAATTTGATATTGCCTCTTCATAGTCGAGACTTAGGTAAGTTTACGACAAAATCGTGAAGAGGCAATATTATGTCCGATCTACCTTCCCCTTCTACTGTCACCCTGATTGCACTTGAAAGTGCATTTGCTACGCCTGCTCGAAACTTAACTAAATCACGTGGGAAAAACATACACGGTTACGTCAGTGCTAATATGGGAGAAAGAGTTACAGTAGAATCTTTTTTAGAATGTGCTGCTTGTTATCATTTTGATTTTGAGCGCAGCATCATTCGCTTTTGTTCTCGGCCGATAAGATTTTCATACTGTCTATACCCGTGATCATTGAAGATGCTTGATTTCTCATAAAATCAGGATCATGCTACGCATCATGAAAATAATACTGACTTCTCAACAGAAACAACAACTCGAAGAGATGCACGATTCAACCCGTGATGGTCGAGTGCGTGACCGCATCAAAGCGGTTTTACTCGCGTCTGAAGGTTGGAGTCAGGCTATGATTTCTCAAGCTCTCCGTATTCATGAATCGACGGTTGCTCGTCGCCTCAGTGATTATGTGCTCTCTGAAAAGCTCAAGCCTGAGAATAGTGGTAGCCAGAGTCGACTTTCTGAGACGCAGACTATGCAGCTCATCGAGCATTTGACTGAAAAAACCTATTTTCATACCCATCAAATCGTTACTTACGTCGAGGCTGAATTCGGCGTTCGCCACACGGTTGCAGGCATGAATAAGTGGTTACATCACCACGGTTTTTCATACAAAAAGCCCAAAGGTGTACCACACAAATTAAAACCTGAAGAGCAGCAAACATTTATCGAGTATTACAACGATACTCTTAAGTTTAACGACGCGCCTGTGCTTTTCATGGATGCCGTTCATCCGACTCAATCAACAAAGCTCAGCTATGGCTGGATCCGTAAGGGTCAGGATAAGCTTATTGAAACGACAGGTAGTCGTACTCGAGTGAATTTAATCGGTGCTCTACCACTGAAAGACATTAGCGCAACGATCACCGATACTTATGAGACGATAGATAGTGAGAGCATTGTTCGCTTCTTTTGGAAGCTCAAGAAAGAACATTACCCCCTAGAGCAGACGGTTCATATCGTTCTTGATGGTGCCGCCTATCATCGGTCAGAGCTGGTGAGAAATGCGGCCAAAGTGCTCAATATAGAGCTTCATTACCTGCCGCCATACAGTCCCAACTTAAATCCAATAGAGCGGCTTTGGAAAGTAATGAATGAGCATGTGAGGAACAATGTTTATTTCTCCTCGAAAGCAACATTCACCTCGGCTATCAAAACGTTTTTCGATGTGATGCTACCAGAAGTTGCAGGCACACTTGTATCCAGAATTACGGATAATTTTCAGATATTGAAACCTGCATCTTCAAGTTGAACGGGTATATATCAATTGCCAAACTAAAAGCATTAAGGTGAACAACAAGAAGCACCGCTTCATCCCAATCGAGCGATTGCTTGACTATGTCCAACAAATTACTAAAGAAAACCCACCTTCTGATGATACGAGTAATGTAGTTCTGTTTAGGCGCTAGTTTGATTTTTTGATTTATCTGAAGGTAATAAAATTTACCACAGGTAAATATGGTTACGGGTTGTGTCGTTACGCTCTAACTTAATTTTAATAAAAACAAAAGGTTATAATTTGGCATGCTAGTTGATTAGTAACTCATAACTTTCATAGAAAAAGGAAAAAGTTATGGGTTACGAAATAGATTTTTTAGGTGTTGGTGAAGAGTCTAAGAGTGGCGATGCGATAGCACTTCGCTACGGGAATCTACACGGTCCACGTGACGAGCAAACTGTTGTTGTGATTGACGGTGGCTTTCAAAGCACAGGTTCAAAGATTATTGATCACATCACCACTTGTTTTGGCACTTCTAAAGTGGACTTGGTCATTAATACTCACGCTGATCAAGACCATATTAACGGTTTGGAAACCGTCCTCAATGAACTCGAAGTAAAAGAACTTTGGATTCATCAGCCTTGGCTACATAACCAAGGACTTGCTGATAACTTCAAAGATGGACGCGTAACGGACAACAGCTTAGGGGAACGTCTTAAGCAAAACCTCGAAAAAGCGTGGTCGCTGGTTAAGTTAGCTGAGTCGAAAGGGATCAGTGTACGTGAACCTTTTACTGGTTTAACGGATACAGGCGGTGGTATCAAGGTTCTCGGTCCTTCTGTCGAATACTACGAATCCCTCATTCCTGATTTCGATGGCATGCCGGAAAAAGCCATTGCAACAAATGCTTTAGAAAGTTTTTTTGAAAAAGCGGCCGCATCTATTCGTCGTTTTTTTGCTACTTGGGGCGAAGACCAGATTGATGATGAAGGGGTAACATCGGCGAAGAACAACTCAAGCGTTATCACTCAATTGGTCGTCGATGGCCGACGCTCCCTATTTACTGGTGATGCGGGCATTCAGGCTTTGGAACACGCGGCAGATCAAATTGAGCAGTGTATGAGCGGAGTAGACCTTCGATTTATGCAGATCCCGCATCATGGAAGTAAGCGCAATATTGGGACGACCGTTCTAAATCGTTTAGTTGGAGAGCCCATCAGACAAGGCTCATCTCGGAACATTACGGCGATTGCCTCTACGGCGAAAAATGGCGAGCCTAAGCACCCACGGAAAGCGGTGATGAATGCTTTCACTCACCGAGGTGTCAAAGCACTAGCGACGAGAGGTTCCAGTATTTGTCACCATTACAATGCACCTGGCCGTGATGGGTGGAATAGTATGAACCCTGAGCCATATCACTTCGACTATGAAGAAGAGGTGGCATAATGGCGAGAATCTCTATGAAAACTAATAACATTATCCCGCTCTCAGTACTGATGGTTCTTCAGCTAACAGTGATATCACTTGTAAATCAAAGTGCTTTTGATATCAGTTATGTAGATATACTAAAAGACACGAGTGGTGCGATGTTAGCAATAGGTGCGGTTTCGGGGTGGCTTAGCCACCTCATGCCTCCTGACCTCAAGAGCGTCTTGGTATTTTGGCGATGGAACAATGTGTTACCAGGGCATCGCTTTATACAGTTATCAGAGAAAGATCGACGTATTGACACTGCGCTCCTTAAGGCCCGCGTGTCCGAGTTTGAATTGTTGAAGCAAAATAATAGAGAGCAGAACAGTTATTGGTACAAAGAGTTTTATCGCTCATCCAATAAGCAGGACGAAGTGGCTTCAACTCACCGAGCTTATTTGCTGTATCGCGATGCCGCGGCTGTATCTTTTGTCAGTGCCTTTGCATTGCTGGCCGCGAAGCAATTCTTGGGCGAGTATCTTTCAGAAGTAAGTTATCAATCTTTGTGGGTGTTTGTGGTAGCGATCGCAGGCTTTTCCATCGCAGCAAGAAATGCAGGGAACAGACTCGTAACAACGGCAATTGCTGTGAGTTTATGACGTGTTTCACTTGGCAACAAAATTAGAAAAGGAATTTATTGTGACAACAACAGTATGTGCAACAACGATGAATAGAAAAGGCAAGTTCCAAGCACTAATGGCTCAGATGAGCGATGGCTTATTGGAAAGGGAGCAGCAAGTCCGACTAATGATGTTAGCAGCACTTTCTGGTGAACATGTATTACTTGTAGGACCACCAGGAACCGCTAAAAGTGAATTGGCAAAGCGATTGAAAAATGTCTTTGTTGAGGCTAATTACTTTGAACGATTAGTGACGCGTTTTTCTGTTCCAGAAGAGCTGTTTGGACCGCTTTCGATAAAAGCGTTGGAAGAGGATCGTTATAACAGGCTTACTAGTGGATATTTGCCTGAAGCTTCGGTTGCCTTTATCGATGAGATTTTTAAAGCAAATAGCGCCATTCTAAACAGCCTACTAACCCTATTGAATGAACGCCAGTTCGATAATGGCAATAGAAGGGTCAATGTTCCTTTGATCTCTGTTGTAGCAGCAAGTAACGAGCTACCGGAAGGGGAAGAGCTCAGCGCTTTATACGATAGATTTATTTTGCGTTCTTATGTGTCGCCTGTATCCACAGAGTCGTTTGATGCATTACTTTGTGGAGCATTAGAGGGGTTCGACCCAGAACTCAATGTACGTTTGAAGGTTGAAGATCTAAATGAGGTACAGCGCCTAGCTGAGAAAGTTGAGTTGACTGTAGCAACGAGAGAAGCATGTAAAGAATTTCGTAATTACTTAGTGTCACAAGAGATTTACGTATCTGATCGCCGTTGGCGTAAGTTGGCGAAATTAATGAAAGTGTCAGCTTTCACTTCAGGCTTTAATGAAACCAGTATTTACGACACATGGATTCTTCCACATTGTTTATGGGAACAACCAGAGCAATTTGAAGGCCTGCAAGAGCTTTATAAACGATTGGTGACTGTTGATGGGAAAACACCACCATCACGCCTATTACAAGTTATGAGTGTATGGGATAATAGGTTAGCAGAAGAAAACAGCCCGCATAAAAAAGATGCTCAAGGAAAACTACTCTACATCGATTGTGATGGTAATGAAACGACTAAAAAGTCTAGTGAACGTCAAGCCACGGATAAAAATGGTAGATTGCTCTATAAAGACTATCAGGGAAGTAAAACTACGCACAGCGATTATGGTCGTAACGAACCTTGGATGGAAAAAGTGGAGAACAATCCATTGATTGGTAGTGCTCGATTTTCACATGCTCATATCGAGAGCCGGGTAACAAGCGTTCAAGAAATAGTGAATAACATTGAGCAGTACATTGCTACTGTGAAGCAAGAATTGCAGACTGTTGCAGAATACTTCAATAGTCACCTTTGGTTAGATTGCAGTTTGTTACCAGAAATTGTCGGCTCACTCAATGAGTCACTCAAACAGGCTGAAAAGCTGTTAAACAGAGCTAATAAACTTGTTGATGGGTTTGGTCGTTTGCCTTTGGAGGAAGACCCAAGTATTGAAATTGCAGAGCTAGTTTCTTCTGATGATCCTGTGGAAGGAGAGCTGTGTGATTAGAGAATCGTACCAGATTGGCTCTCCGCTATTTAACATGGATAGTCAATTTACATGCCTCGATAATGTGCCGGAAAAATTTCTTCCGGCGGTTATTACGAGCTCTGTCGGCGAATTAGCGGAGCGGTGTGAGTCTTTAGTTAATTCTAGAAATCAACTTCTAACGGGAGAGAATCCGACGAGTTTGTTTCCCTTAGCGTCTCAACCATTGACGAATGCGATTTGCAAAGCGGTAGAAGAAACAGGATTGACTCGATACTGCTTGCAGAGTGAAGAGGTCACAGATGCACTGCTTTCTGACATTCTAACTACGATAGATAAGCTTCAATCTAAAGCATCGCCGTTAGTTACGGACCTGCTTAAGCAGTTGGAAGAAGAAGCATTAAATCAAATCAAGCAAGCTTTAGAGAAGAAAAAGCCTAAACAGGCCAAATCTCTGTTTCTGACTAACGCACAGCGAGCAAGAATTGCCGCGACTGCCTCAGAGCAAATATGGCAGGAATTGCTTTCTAATGAGACTGGCATCGAGATTTTGCCTAATGTATGGCAAGAGAGGCTAGCGGTATGGTCGCAACTAGAAGAGGTATTTACTGAACTTGGGCTGATCACAGGTTTAGGCTTTGACTTATCAAAAGGCGTTTTCCAAAGCCATGGTTGGCTCGATATTGTTCGGTTAAACAAGCTTGTTAAAAAGCTTCCCAAGTTACAAAGCTTGATTCGAGACTTAGGGCGTGATGAGCAAGCAAATGGCTCAGTTCTTGAAGAAATAGTGATCAAAATGAGTGCCGCTTCCAGGCATGAGAAGTATGTGACGACGTCTCTTGTTCCTATGGAAACTAAAGGCATTACTCGCTCTGATTCGATTTCTAGAATGTTGCCCCAAGAAGCCTCACTGTTAACTAACCCTGTACTAAAAAAACTGTGGCACGCCAAGCGAGCAGAGCATGCTTTACTTTCTTATTCAGTGGAAGGGACCGAGGTCCTGGAAACAGAAGAGAAGCTAGAGCAAGAGTTTGTTAGTGAAAAGCAGGGTAATAAAAGCAATAACATTCGAGGACCGATGGTGATTTGTCTGGATACTTCCGGCTCCATGAAGGGGTTACCAGAAAACATTGCCAAAGCGATCGTTTTGGAATGCTTGAAAGTGGCCTACAAAGAAAAGCGGCGTTGCTACGTTTATCTCTTTGGGAGTAAGGATGAGGTTAGTGAACTTGACCTTACGTTAGATACTTCAGGGTTTAATGACCTACTAAACTTTCTGACGATGTCTTTTGGAGGTGGTACAGATGTAGAAGGGCCACTCAACAAAGCTCTAGAAAAATGTGATTCAGAAGAGTGGTACAAAGCAGATATTTTGTTAGTGAGTGATGGTGAATTTCCAGTATCGTCAGGGCTGAGTAGGAAAATTAGTAATCGAAGAGAGAAGCAGGGGCTACAACTCCACGGTATTCAAATAGGTAGCTCTTACTACACATCAATGAGCAAAATTTGTGATCCGATGCATTACATCTTGGAGTGGATTGATTTAAAACGTTAGTCGTTTGTTGGTGATGCCAATCTGCTTTTAACGCAATTAGCAGCCAAAAGTAACTAGCTTATTGAAGTAACTCAATTTTCTCGAAGCTAATTATCATGATTTAACCCTAGATATGATAAATTCCATTGTATGCATATATCATGATAACTAGGACAAAGGATGTCAGAAGCGAAAGCCAATTTTGAGTACGCGATCTCAGACGCAGAGCAATGTATGCGCCCCATGATCCCACGGGGCGTTTTAGTATGAGAAGTTCCAAGGAAGCAGTGAGTTGATATCAGGCTCTGGCTTTGCCAGTTCTTTCATACATTTGACCATGTAATCGTAGAGTATCAGTCCGTTCGCTTTCGCCGTCTCGATGATGCTATACAGCAAAGCACTCGCATCAGCACCAAGCGGATTCGTCGAGAATAACCAATTTTTTCTGCCAATGACCAGCGATTTGATTGCGCGTTCCGCTCGGTTGTTGTCGATAGATAAATGCCCATCTTCAACATAGCGTATCAGCTTAGGCCACTGACCCAAGGTGTACTTGATCGCTTTACCAAGAGGACTCGATTCGATGACTTTCTGCGTGGTTAACCAGTCATAGAAGTCATCCAACATCGGTTTAGCCTGCGCTTGTCTTTCTGCCCAACGCTCTTCAACCGAAGCCAGTTTTAATCGAGATTCAAGTGCGTACAACTTTTGGATTTTGGCTAACGCCACATCCGCTTTACCTGTTTTACCCTTGCCCTGAAGCTTCTTCGCTTCCATGAACTTACGACGTGCATGAGCGAAGCAACCGACATTAGTGACGTTGCTTAATCCATCATAAGCCGCGTAACCATCACTTTGCAGATAGCCTGAGTAATCACCCAAGAAGTTCACGGGGCACACTCTCGCGCGACTGTTTTGATAGTCGAACAAGACGATATTTTTCATGTCAGGGAGTTTAGCTTCAGGGGAGTCGGCTCCCGAGCAGTACAACCACATGTAACATTGCTTGTCTTCCTTGAGCACATTGAGCGGCGTTTCATCGGCCTGAACCACCACTTGTTCGAGTAAGTGAGCCTTCAGTGCCTGATAAAGCGGTTTGAACTTTTCACTCACCTGGATTACCCACCTGGCCATGGTCGTTCTCGATAACTCGATACCTGATTGGGTGAACAAGGTTTCCTGACGATACAGCGGAAGCGCATACTGATATTTGCCTAAAATAATGTTGGCAAGCAGACTTTCGGTAGCGAAGCTTTTGGGGATGATACTTATCGGTGCGGGTTGTTGGTGAATGTGGCTTTTTTCAGCCTGTTGTTCACACTGACGACAGGCGTATTTCGGGCGAACGACTTCCAATACTTTTAGGACGGCGGGCGTGAACTCCAGCTTTTCACTGCGGTCTTCGCCGATTTTATGCAGAGCGTGTTGGCAGCATGAGCACTGCTTGTCGTGCTCATCTAGGTCAAGTACGAGTGTTTCACGCGGTAAGTCTTTAGGCAGCGGTTGACGTTTACCACGACGTTTAATGGTCGTCGTTGTGGTGGTGATAACCTCATCTTCCGCTTTCGCCGCTTCACATTCCGCTTCATTGAAGAGGTCACCTTGCGCTTCATTATAAGGCTTTAACGCTTCCGAGCGTTTGGCGAATTGACGGTCAAGGGCCAGTTTAAACTGTTCAATTAAGGATTGGCGCTCTTGTTGCCACTCTTTTTTCTCCGACATCAACGCTTTCACCATAGCTTGAAGCTCGGCGATGTCTTGGCTTTCTGGGTTAATATCGGGCGTCTTTTTCATGGCATTGATTATACTAAAAACACCACGTCAAGGCTTGGTATAACTGACTTTTATCGAGATTAACTCATTGTAAAATTGTCTATTTTTATCGGTTTATGGCCGATTATCGTGAAGCCAGATAACAGTCTATCTAAGTCAAATTGAGTCAGGGTGTAGACCTGTTTTTTCTCTTGAGTGGGCCATTTGAATTTGGCTTTTTCGAGCCGTTTGTACCACAGGGCGAAGCCCGTTTTATCCCAGTACAACACTTTGACTTTGTCGCGTTGTTTATTGGTAAACAGGAAAAGTGCGCCTGTACCTAGCGGCAAATCGGTTTCGGACTCGATAATCGCCGCTAGGCCATTGATGGATTTTCTAAAGTCCACGAACTCTCGATACAGGTAAACATTCGGGGCGCTCAACATTCGTTTCATGACAGTGCTCCGATTAACTCTGCCAGATACGAGGCAGGTGTACCCTGTGGAATGCTGAGTTCAGCGTCATTAATAAATAATGTCATGTTGGCGACGGGTGTTTGAGTTACTTGGTAGCGAGTCGTTTTTTCAACGACTTCAGCTTTGATAAAGCCACCAGTTTGAGATTGCCCAAAGCACTGCAATTGTTGACGCTTTGCATAAAAGGTCGAAAGACTCAGACTATGGCGCTCGCAGAAAACACGCTGGGATAGTTGACTGGATTGGTATTTTTCAAACAAGGTTTGCCATTCTTGGTTGGTGCGTCGTTTTGCCATTTCAGATCTCCTTGAGGTTGGAGATTTGATCTTATGGCGGACTGAGGTTGATTAGAATGCGGTGTTTATGATGCGCTTACAGAGCAATTATTAGAGTGCTACGATCAATTAAACGGATGTAATTCCAACTCCCAACCTCCAGAGGTACTCAAGAGAGCTACTTTGATAATGACCCTTACTGCTTGGGAAACCTATGTAGAAGACATAGCAAAAGAGCTTGTTGATGCAAAGTATGGAGTCGTTAAGGGGTCTCAACTTGGGCGAATAGTAGAAAATCGGCTTGAGGAGCACCTCAAGTACTTCAACAATCCTGGATCTCAGAAAACAAAAGCTTTGTTCGAAGAATTCTTTGGCATTGATGTTACTGAAGCTTGGGTGTGGGGTAACGTCCACACCGCGGATGATGCTCGTACGCAATTAAACAGATGGCTAAAAAAGCGAGGTGAGGCTGTTCATCGTGCCCAAACTGACAAAAATGAAGCTCATATCGTCAAGCGTGAAGAGTTGAATAAGTGCATCAGGTTCTTTAGAGAGCTAGTGCCCGTAACTGATGCAACACTATCAGATTTATAAAAATAAAAAGACTCAAGACAAAAACTTTAACTGTCAAAAATTCTGATTTTAAAGAATCACGTACACAAAGTATGCAGTGCATGGCTGGGATATGATTTTTGGTATGCTGCGTATTATTAGGTATTTATGATGGATGTAATCAAAAGAACTCCTCTAGGAAATATTAAATCTTGGTTGAAAACATTCGAAGGTAAACGAACTAACATCCATGGTTTACCTTTATGGGCATTAAAAGTAACGGATACTGAGCTACTAGAACTGAGAGTTCTTTTTCAGCATCTTTTTCGAGGAAAAGACCCTAAGACAATTCTCAATTATTACAGTTGTCGTGGTAGTGATAAAGCCAATGAATTTGATCGACTATTTACTCTGTATATCTCAACGTGGTTGCAGCGCAACTATCAAGGTGAACGATTGCGTTGGCCTCCAGTGTTAGAAAATATTGACATCAAACATAGTACTACGCTTATGCCTTCTATCTATCAATCGATAGATAATGGTTTGGCTGGTTGGGGAGTTGATGTTTATAGCACTGAAAATAGAGATCAGTACTTTGCGACGCTATATTGCCAGGGAGGTTTCCCTAGGGCTGGACTTGTTGGGTTGAACAATGGACCTGTTCCCAATTATTTAAATGCTGTTATTCAGCAATACTCCCAATTTCATCATACAGCAACAGCAGAAGACATCGCCTTAAAAGCGATGGATGATCTACCGGTTACTTTGCGTCAAAAGCCGTTTGCACAGCTTGCTGCTGAGCTGATTAATTGTCTGCTCAAATTACGAGATAAGTATCATTTATACTCAGAATCTGATCCTGTTTTAGCGCTTGATATTAAATGTCCTAATTGGCGTAATCAGCTGCCATTCTTATTGTGTGATAAAGAAGCGTATGAGTTAATGCAAAAGCTTCTTCGTCGAACAGCAGCCTTGATCAAGCGAGAGCAAAACCCGGTCAGAATTTCTCGATATATTGAAAAAGGAGTCAATAGTTGGCAACTTGTTGCCGAAACTCATATTAACCATACGATACATCCCGAAGATTTAATGAGATGTATTGGGTGCCCAAACTTACCCATATTTTTTGATTTATATACACAGACAGAGTCCGGTGAACGTTCTCGATCTGCATCCTTTAATTTAAAAGGTGTTGGAGCGAAGCGATGGCAAGTGGTCCCAAATGAAACTCGTTTCTTTAATGGTGATGCGGCGTCTGAAATCAGCTTTGAACTTTGGAGTGATGGTAACAAGATCTGTGAGAATACCTATTATAGGGGAGAAGAGCTCAACCCAGATTTACCATGGGTCTTCTCGCAGTCGGGGGAGCGTTATCATTTTCTTGGTCAAGGTAATACGAAAGTTGCTCATGAGAACGTTTTGGTGGTGTTTGCAGGACAGCTAGAACCTGCAAACGTCTTGTCGACAGTTGAAGTCGTTGGGAAACTCGGGGCGTTAGGACAAACGGTATACCGATTAGCGGGGCAAGCTTATGCCCAAGTTCTTTCTGGTAAGTTCACGATCACAACGCTAGCTGAAGAAGCAGGTGATCTACACTGTTGGTTCGATGGTGATCGTTGTATTGAAGCGATTTCGTCAAAGCATGTGTACAAAGGTGTTCCTAATATCTACTACCGTGAAGGTTTAGGTGAGAAGGTGTGTGTGTCTCGTTCTGAGTTATATTGGCAGGCGGAAAACTCAGAACGAGTCGAGGCTTTGACGGGCAGTTCGTTAGAACATGGTCTTGGCACCATCAGTTGGCAAAAAGATGGCGAGTTGAAGTGGCAGTCTAAATGTGCTTTGTTACCGGAAGGTTCGGGTTTTGATGTCATTAGCTATGAACAGGGTGAACTAGAGCTTAAAGTCCTTGGATTTGGTAACGATATTGACGTTGGTTTGATTGAAGAACAATCGAATTGGCTAAGGGCGGTTGATAAGTATGAGGAGCTTTATTTAGGTGAAATACAGCTACCTCGTAAAATGTCAGATGTTATAAACCCCGTAATCTGTTGGCACAGTTTGATAAATAATAAAATTACGTTTGAGTTACCTACAGAGCAGAGTGGTGTCTGTTTATTAACACCTGAAGGACGTCCATTTGTACATACTAAGACAGTTTTGACGTTAGATGATTTATATAGCCATAAATTAAAAATTCAGCTGCCTCCTGATTCTAGAAAGAGGTTTGTAAACGTGTCGGCAGTCCTTATAAAAAATAGAAATCATGAGGCTTTTGTTTCACAAACTATTGAGCTAGAGGGTGGTGGAAGCCAAATTGTGAGCAGCAGTGTGTTAGCTAAGCTTGCGCAATTACTGTTTAACCAATCGAGCGACTTACGGGATGTGGTTACTTTTAGGTTCTTTGGTGATGAAGAGTTAGAGTCTGTGGTACCTAAAGTCGAATGCTACAAGCATCATGTTAAGAACTTTATAGTGGATGATGAACTTGTCGGTGTGAAGCTTGTTAATTCTCGTAGTCATAAGAATCGCGAAGGCATAAAGATGTATGCTGCCCCAATGTGGGATTTAAATCGAGAGCATATTGAGTTAGAAAGGTACGCCAACCCATATAATGATTTAATTTTTTCACTTCCGTCCACTTCTGAATATGGACCTTGGTTTCTTTATTCCTCTTTAGAGAACAGAATTCAGCCTAGAGCTGTAATTATTTCAAGGCCGAAAATAGAAATATCAAGCTATGCGGAAGTCTTAAATCATGAAATGGTGTTGCCATCATTTTCATGTGATGGTCAGGAGTTGTCCAATGCAATAAGAGATTTGAAGTTTAATAGTTCTACTTATGGTTACGACTTTTCTGATATTGACAGAATCTTAGAGGTTTTGGCGAACGACATATATCATGATGATTGGCAGGTGGTACAAGGTTTTGTGGAAGCCCTTGATTATGCAGAGCCAAACACATTTCATGTTATAAATCGCTTATTGTATTCTCCAAAGGCTTTAGCTTTACTACTTTTAAAACAAAGTGACCCTAGACACTTTGAAAATGTGTGGCAAATGGCGAGCAAAATGCCTTTTGAATGGCTCAGCTTATCGGTCTCAACGTGGAAGCATGCTATTGAACATAATCTTTTGAGTGCTTTAGATAGTTTGAAACCTCTGAGCAGTGTGTTTAGTGATAAGCAATATAAGGAAGCCAAGAAAGGATTGTTTTTTTCCAAGCTTGAACCATTAATGAGCAAAGGGGAATACTTTAAAACTGTAGCTGAATTTTGCCTATATGAACTGTTTGATATTGAACCTGAATGGCTTCTCTCTTCAATATGGGAAGGAGAAGGAACAGTTGTTGATAATTTCTATGGAGAAAAAAGTAAATTATTTTTGCGACATCAGGGAAAGCTATTACGCAATGTTCAAAATAAGACTAATGATTTTCGTTTGCGTGAGCTACTGAACACTACGTTTAGCCGTGAGCTTTTGCCAGGGACGTTAAAAGGTTTTGTTCAACCACCTTCCCTTGAATCAGAAAAGGCAGATCACCGAGCGGTTGTATTAGATCTACCAATCAAAGTTGCTTTCAATAATATGAATGCTTTTAAATCGGATAATGTTCAAGCTTTTAAGGTACTCGATGACAGTGAGCAACTACTGCTCAACTTTGCATTGTCACGCTTGCAACAATTTGATCGGCAATGGTTGCAAGCCTCTATGGCATGTGCTGTAAAAGCAACCACATTATATAAGTTAGAGTCTATGGATGAATAAAATGAGACAACCTAAGAGTATTAATTTTTCTGCCCTATACGAAGATTTAACTTCGGTTACTTCTCAAGCAGTCATCAATAGACTTCGTCTAAACAACCCGTCTTTGCGCGCTTTTTTGCGTGAAGAGTTTAAGCCCCAATTTGGCAGAGGAAATGATTTTTTTGCTCAACCTGTATTTGAAGCCACTTTTGGTTGGCGGCCTGCGGATAAAAAATACAATTTAAGTGGTCTTCAGCAGCAAGGAATGATCGCGCCTAGCTTGGTGAATAATCTTGTGTCTCCTCCGATGCCATTCCCAGAAAGTGACGATGAGAGAGAAGAATATGTGCGCAGAGGTATTACTGAGGACCGTTGCTTTGAAGATATTCAAGAAGACTATACTTGGCCGATAGACCGCCCTCCGTATGCTCACCAGTATGAAGCATGGAGCCATCTAACGTCTGATACAACAAAATCAGTTGTTGTAACTTCGGGAACGGGCTCAGGTAAAACCGAGTGCTTCTTAGTTCCTCTTTTAAATGACTTGGCCAAGCAAGCAAGCAAATCCACTGATGATCTAGTCGGTACACAGGCTATATTCTTGTATCCGTTAAATGCTTTGATTAACTCTCAACGAGAGCGTTTGAGCGCTTGGACTCGCGGATTTGCCGGAAAAGTGAAATTTAGTCTGTATAACGGAGAGACTCCTGAGTCTGAATCAGATAACAATAAAAAATCTAAAGGTCAAAACAAGGCACCAGAACAACTTTTTTATCGTAAAGATATCTGGAAAACACCTCCGCCTATATTGGTAACCAATGCCACAATGCTGGAATATATGCTTGTTCGTCAGAAAGACCGCCCCTTAATCGAGAAATCAAAAGGTAAACTGAAATGGATTGTTCTGGATGAGGCACATACCTATGTTGGCTCTCAAGCGGCGGAAATTTCATTGCTGTTAAGACGAGTAATGCATGCCTTTGGTGTTGAACCGGAAAATGTTCGTTTTGTGGCTACGTCTGCAACGATTGGTGATAAAGCAGACCAAGATAAGACCAATGAAAAATTACAAGAATTTTTAGCGAAGCTTGCTGGTGTGAGAACAGAACAAGTTGTGGTTGTGAATGGTCATCGTCTCATCCCGCCAATTAAAAAACCTTTCTCTCAGACCTCATTCCAAATGGATAAAGCGAGGACACTTTCATCGGGGGATTTATACGATTACCTTTCACAATATCCGACATTACTTAAATTACGAACTATCTTGACGGAAATGCCGTTGTCTCTTGGCGAAATTGTTAAGGTTGTGTGGCCAGAAAAGGATGTTATCGAGATTCATGATCAGAAAAAGGCTCTAGAACTCATAGATCTTGCTACTACTGCTTACCCTAACGGTGATGAAAAGCGTGAGCAAGCCTTTTTGCCGGTTCGAGCTCACATATTCCATCGAGCTCAAAGAGGGTTATGGGCTTGTGCTGATCCTGAGTGTTGCAACAAAAAGGGAACAGCTTTGGAAACTGGGTGGGAGTTTGGCAAGGTATACACTCAAGAAAAGCGACATTGCGATGGTGACTGCGGTGCCCCAGTGTTTGAACTTACTCATTGTATTGACTACGGTACGCCAAGTCTTACAGCAGTAAAAACAACGGCGGAAGCTGGTATTAAGTACCTTGAAGGTAGGGAAGTTGATCTACTTGATGATTACGCTGATGAAGTTGAAGATTCAGGCGAGCAAGATGAAGAAGAGCTCTTGGAAACTGAGTTTGAAGCTAATGTTCAATTATTCGGCAAATCTTTAGCGAAAGGTAATCACTTTGATAAGCTGGGCTGCACCACAGCATACATCGAACGCTCTTCGAACCGCATCCACGACTCATGGCAAGAAAACACGTTAGCTGTTTTTTACAACCAGAGTGACCGTTTAGATGGAGTTCGATGCGCTTGCTGTAATAAAGTTGAAAAGACACCTAATACAACATTTAAGCGTGCAATTCTTGGATCTCCTTTCTTAATGGGATCTTTAGTGCCAGCAATGCTTCGCCACATCCCAAGCGACAATCCTTACGATATGAAAGGTAAACGATTGATAACGTTTACAGACAGTCGACAAGGTACGGCACGTTTTTCAGCAAAAATGCAGCTTGATTCCGAACGCAATTGGGCTAGAGGATGGATATATCGTCAGGTATTGACAAAAAAACAGAGCAATTCGATTTTAACAGTCGAAGAAGAACTTGCAGTGCAGACGTTAAAAAATGCAGGTTTGTCTAGTGAAATGATTGCAAGAACAGTCCCTAGTTATGGCGCGATGTTAACTCCTTCACTTTTAGATTGGTCTGAGGCCAAAGATTTGTTAGCGAAAGAGCCAACTATTCAACTCCTTTCTGGTGAGTTTCTCAATGAGCTTGAAGATGAAGCAAAAGAGAAAGTGCAAGAGAAACTGCCAGGCGAATATAGTCTAAGATCGGAAAAGTTAGGTGAAGCAAAAGAGTTAGCACATCTCTTCTTACTGAGAGAGTTCTCTCGTCGAGCTAAGACGGCAAACAACCTTGAATCAATGGGGTTAGTTAAACTCTGTTACCCTGATATTGAAAACCTGATCAGCGACGACCTATGCCCCGAATGGCAGCAGCTTGGTTTCGGTCTTCAAGATTGGAAAGATTATCTTAAAATTTGTCTCGATTTCTATGTCCGAGAAAATACCTTCGTTGATATGCAGCCTTACCAGTGTGATTGGATGGGGGCGAAAATCATGCCGCGCCTATTGAAGCCTTCGGACTTTGAACCTATTGAGGAATTCGAGAAGAAGGTTTATAGAAAATGGCCCAAAGTGAACAATGGTAGTCAACATCGATTGGTTCGATTAATTGAGATAGCTAAGGAGATTGATGCTAAAGAGCAAGAGGGGTTGCTGAATCCAATTCTCGAGTTTGCTTGGAAAACACTGACCCAAAAACTTAATTTATTGGTTTCTCATACTCGTATTGAAAGAAAAACAGGTAACGAAGTAACAGGTTATCATCTTGCCTTTAATGAAAAGATTAAGTTTGAACATATTACCAAAGCTTGGGTATGTCCTGTAACTCAACGATGGTTAGATACGACTTTTCGGGGACTGTCTCCTTATACCAAAACAGGCTCTGTACGAAGAGATGTTGAATGTCTAAATGGACCTTTCGATATATCGATACCTGATATTCAGTTTTACGATGATGAAACGAAGCAAGCATTGAATCATTGGTTGGAAAATGACAAAGAGATCGTACGATATAAAAATGATGGTACTTGGTCTGATGTTCATGATGGTGTAATCAAAGGGATACCCCTGATTAGAGCTTGTGAACACTCAGCACAGCAAAGTTCATCGAGCTTACAAGCATTTGAAAAGGCATTTAAAAAAGATCATCTAAACGTTTTAAGTTGTTCTACTACGATGGAGATGGGGGTTGATATTGGCTCGCTAAGCATGGTTGCCATGAACAATGTACCTCCGGGGCCCGCTAACTACTTGCAAAGGGCTGGGCGAGCAGGTCGCCGTAAAGAATCAACTGCGTTAGCACTTACATTCTGTAAAGCGACCCCTCATGGTGAAAGAGTGTTTGCAGAGCCTAAATGGCCGTTTATCACACCCATCAGTGTGCCCAAAGTGGCTTTAGATAGCCCCACTATTGTGCAGAGACACGTAAATGCATTCCTATTAGCCAGTTATCTGTCTGATATCCTTAAAAAGACCAATGATTTGGTGAAGATGCAGGCTGCCAAATTCTTCAAGGAAGAGGCTGCACAGTCCAAAGCTCAAGGCTTTATTGATTGGTGTTTAACCGATGTGAACGATGATGAATTTGTTATTAAAGGCTTAAACGCTCTTAAATTTGATAGTGCTTTTTCTGGTTATTCATCTAAAGCATTAATTGAAAGAACTGTCGCGGCAATGGAGTCTTCGATGACGAGTTGGTTATCGCAGCACGAAGCGCTGTCAAATCAGATAAGTTGTGCGCAAGGAGGAGTTGATGATTTCGGTGCTAAACGAAAATTAGAGCGTCAGTTAAAGCGTTTTGAAAAGAACTATTTGTTATCAGAGCTTTCGGCAACTAATTTTTTGCCTGGATATGGCTTTCCTACGGGAGTTGTAACACTAGTGACAAATAACAGAAATGAAAGACGAGAAGATGCTTATATTAAACATTCTTACCCAAGTCGAAGCCTTGATGTAGCTTTGCGAGAATACGCACCTGGTGCTGACATTGTGGTTAATGGTGCAGTATATCAATCACAAGGCTTGCAACTAAACTGGAAGATGCCATTTGGCGAGAACGAAATCAAAGAAGATCAGCTCTTAAAATATCAATGGGAATGTAAGAATTGCTCTAACATTGGTGTGGAGTCATATACGGTTGATAGAAAAAAACACCGATGCAACGCTTGTGGTCACTCTCACCTAGTTTGGAATGAGTTTATTGTCCCTTCGGGTTTTATCGTCGATTATAACAAGCCTCTTAATAACAATTACGCTCAGCCGCATTATGCACCTTACAAAGAAGGAAAGATTTCTATTAATGATACAGATTGGCAGATGTTGTCTGATACTAGTTTAGGTCGTTTTAGAATCTCCGAGTCTGGAAGCATCTTTCATTACAATGATGGTAATGGAGGGGGGTATGCTCTGTGTTGGTGCTGTGGGAAAGCGGAGGCTCTGGCTATTGAGAAAAAAGGTAATAAAATTACTCAGCAAGGCACTCCGCAGATTGCTAAAAGTCATCGACGTTTGCAAGGTACAAAGGTTAGCGATTCGCTGAAATGTGAGAGTTCTAGTAGACCATGGAGCATCAAACAAAGCAAAGTTTCAGGAACTGATAATCAAGTTGTTGTGCCATTTATACTTGGTTACCCACAAACGACAGGTATGTTTGAGCTCCAGCTTAAGCATCCTAGATCAGGCGTTTGGATTAACGATGAGAAGTGGATGTATACCTTAGGTGCCGCTTTGCGTCAGTTATTGTGCCTCGAAAAAGGGATCACTACGCAGGAGATTGGGTTATCGATTCGCTCAAGAAAAACAGAAGATGGCGATTCTGTAACGAGTTTATTTATGTATGATTTGGCAACTCAAGGAGCTGGCTTTTCTACGTCTATCCCTGAGTTATTTAATACGTTGATGGGACGTGTTATCGGCTATTTAGAGTCATGTACTCAAAAGTGTGAGTCGGCCTGCCACGCTTGTTTGTTGGACTACGATACACAACATCAAGTAAAAGTGTTAAATCGAAATTACTTGATTGAAGAACTGGTCAGTTCGCAATTTATTGAGAAGCTTTCTCTTCCAAAAGAGATGCAATTCTTCGGTCATCGATCTCAGGCAGAACTGTTGAATGCACAGCAAGTGATTCATCGTAACATCAATGTAGTATCTGGTATCGATTTCTATATATCCGATACTAACTGGAGTTGGTCGGATTGGCCTGTTCGTTTGCTTATGCTAAGTATGCTGAACAAGCAGCAACGAGTTCGTATTATGCTGACAGAAAATGTCGCTCAATCGATCGACTCGGATTTGGCATGGGAAATTCAAAAGCGGACGACCTCAGACGTAGAATGGTATATTGCAGAATTTGAAAAAAGTTTGGAGAATTCAGCGTTCCCATTGATGAGTCTCTATAAGAACAACCGGACTATTTGGTACGCAACCAACGATAATTCTCAATTATCAGCTAACGCTGGTTGGGGGAACTCCAAACATAGCTGCCTAGTTAAAAGCTCATACTTTGAGTCAAAGATCATGTTGAGAAGTTTTGATCTACAGTCACTATCGAGAGCTTCAGAGCTTAATAATAGCGGTGTCACTATCATCGAGAACATTGATGAGCAATTGGATGTCAATGTTCAGTCTTTTGGCAAAGAGTTTGTTGAATTCTTATTTACTAATGTAGAAGGCTTAAAAGAGCAGCTTCATGATAATGTCGAAAAAATTGAATATTTCGATAAATACATTGTGAGCCCAATCAGTGCTCACCTTATCGTCAACGTGTTGGCCAGTTTAAAACGTGCGATTGGCAGTTTTACCGCTGAAGTCATGACGGCAGAGCCAAAACAGGATCATAGAGGGCGTAGTCCATATTGCGTGGCAGATAACTTTTACGATGATGGTTCGTTACCTGAGTTTATTAACACTCTAGGACGACAATTTAACTTGGCGGTGTATAGTGAGGTTTGTGAACCACGTAATATGCCGCATGGTCGATCTATGGTTATACATCTTTCTGACAATTCAATCGTAAAACTAATCTTCGATCAAGGTATGGGCTACTGGACAAATCGAAGAGTTTATTCACGTGAACGTTTCGATTTTGATGATGTGAATTATGAAGCGACTGAGGCAAGTAAATGGAACTTTAGTGTAAAATCCGCTGATCATGATAGCTATATCGTGGTTCAGAGATAGGGAGTATTGTGAATGACGTATTTAGCGATTGATTCATAGTTCATAGGTTGTTAGTTACCTTTCGCAGAAGTGGAGCGTGAAAGTAACTTTCTTACTGATGAAGTTTGGCTGAAGTGGATGATTCACAAAAATATCAACATATGGTTGTTTTAATCGATATCAATATATGGTTGTATTTTGGTTAACTATATGAAATATAGGAAAATACGAATATCATCTTATGGTTGTATCAACAACCATAATTAATCAGAGCCGCTTTTGCGGCTCTTTTTTATACAAATGATTTTGTTTCAATCAATAAGATTACCTATATATTCTATTTGATTCGGTTGGTTTTGATTTATACAACCAAACGTAATCTATACCACTTGACGATAAGGTGCGCTTAAATTGGTTGGTTACTGATGTACGGCCACCTAGTGCGATGCTGATACGATATTGAGCAATTGAGGATTAATGAATGTGGCCACTAATATACTAATACCGATTGCTGAGTGGTGGGCTAGTTACGACTAAACGCGACGATTTTATACCTAATTGCGTTAGCGATGGCATGCATATTCAGCAAAAATAGCCTCCATTTATGGAGCTTTATTATGTTGCTCTCGCATCACATGAGCCGGATGACGGCGCTGAAAAGCTTGTTGTTCAGTGAGCGAAATCGCGTCACCTTATCGATAACCAGTGCTATTCTATGCAGTGTCTTTGAGCTTATCTCTTGGATTTTTCTCTATTTAGCCGTCACTGCGATTTACCATAACGAATCGGCGACAGCTTATTTTCTAATGATGTGTTTGACGGTAATGGGTCGCTACGCCTTTTATGCATTAGCAGTATGGCAAGCACATTTAGCGGCCTATCACATTATTCAGAAAGTAAGGCAACACTTAGTGCGTGCGTTAGCCAAGATGAGAATGGATAAACTGCGCAGCTTGAGTCGGGGCGATATTGAAAAGCGTATCACCGATGAATGCCAGAGTCTTGAGCCGCTGATTGCTCACCATGGTACGGATATCATCAACGGACTTCTGATGCCCCTGTTTATGGTGGGATTTTTATTCTATATTGATTGGCGACTCGCCCTGATTGCTTTAATGCCACTGCCGTTGGCAATGACTGCACAAATTTGGATGATGCGTGGATTTGCTGAAAGACAGCAGAAATATAATCAAATCGTCGCTCATCTGCATCAAGCACAAATGGAATTTCTGCGCACTATAGGTGTAATGAAACTGTTTGCAGTTGATGCGGATTCCTACCTTGAACTCAGCCGAACCTTACAATCTCATCATAAGATTGTGACGGGATACACTCAAACGATGGTTAGCGCTTGGGTGACATTTGTCACGCTGGCACAAATTTCGCTGATCTTGGTGTTGCCTGTTGCCATCATGCTCGCCAATACGGGCCAATTAACCCTCATTGATTTGGTGATGGTGGCATGCGTGAGTGTGGGATTGCTTAAACCGTGGTTAGACTTAACGCAAGTATTTGCGCAAATTCAGCAATCGTTCATCGCCATAGACAGAATCCTTCCCTTATGCGGTGAGCCTGAGTCTCATCCTTTCCATTACCCCTCGTCTTTGATGCTTCTTGAGTGCCGTGACCTTGTTGTGGCTCGCGACCCAAAGGTTGCCGTATTGCAACAGGCGAATTTGAAAGCGTATCCCGGACAACGCATAACGATTGAGGGAGCGTCTGGGGTTGGGAAAAGCACACTACTTGCGTCGTTACTCGGTGAGTTGGAGCCTACTTCGGGTGCTTGGTACATCAATGGTCAGCCAATAACCGATATTGACGATGAGAGCCGTAGTCATTATCTCGCCTCGGTTGATCAGCGAGTGGTCTTTTTTTCTGGATCCTTACGCGATAATTTAATCTTAACGAAACGTCACGTTGAAGAGCATGAAATCTGGCAATTACTGACTTGGTTTGGGCTTAAACCGTTAGTGCAAAGCCTACCTCAGCAGCTCGATTGCCCAATTGGAGAAGCGTGCCGATTGTTCAGTGGTGGTGAAATGCAGCGTTTGGCGATTATCCGCGCCGCTGTCACTAAAGCACCGATCCTAATTTTGGATGAGGCAACGGCCCATTTGGATGCGCTTTCAGAGCAGAGCGTTTTTGAGGCGTTACGCCATTATGCACCAGCTCAGATTCAACTGATCATTAGCCACCGTGCCAGTCAGATTCAGCAGGTTGATCGCCGCTTGGTACTGTTGAACGGTCAACTAGAGGAGAAAGCTGATGAATAGTCTGAGGCGCTTAATTGAACATAGTGGTGCAAAGACACAGCACTTTTGGTTTGGTTTACTGGGCAAAGTCGCTACTGAGCTGACTGGGCTACTGGTCTGGATTATGTTATTTACCTTTCTGCTCTCTTCCGAGTCATTACCGTTCACTGTCATGTTATTGATAGCGCTGTCGTTGATCTTAGCGCAGTGGATAGTAGGCCAGAGTACCAAGCTCAGTTTTCTTGGTGCCTATGAAATCACCCATCAATTACGTCATCAGTTATTGACCGATATCCGTCTTCAACCCTTGGCGGCTTTGCGTGGTAAACGCTTAGGTGAAAAAGTAAAGTTACTCACTTCTGATCTCAAACAGTTTGAAGATATTTTCAGTCACCTGTTGACCGAGTTTGTCGCAACTTGGGTAACACCGATCGTCATGACGATTGTACTTGCACTGATTCAGCCTTGGTTAGCCGTGACTCTAGTGCTGATTTTTGGGTTAGCGTTTAGCGTATTAGTGCTCGTAGAACGGAGATTTAGCCATCAGGCAGACCACACACATCATACCAATGTGCAAAGTAGTAACTTGTTGCTCGAATACCTAGACTGTTTGCCGATGCTGCGCAGCTTTGGACAGAGTGGGCGATTGGCGGACCCACTCTGCCAGCAGATTGAAAAGCAAAAAGATCAGGGACTAGGATTAGAGTGGCTTGGCGGAAGTGGTGTATTGTTAGCAACGCTGATCTTAGAGCTTGGCCTCGTGCTCAATTTAGTTTTGGCTGCGTGGTTGGTGGATCTCGATTGGTTGAATCACTCACAATTTTTGGTTGCTGTGGTTGTCACCGTGGTCTCTATTCGTCCACTAGCGCGGATGACGGTGTATGCAGCCTTACTCCGTTATATGTTAAAAGCAGCATCACGTTTACATCGGCTTTCCCAGTTGCCGCAACAAACCTCACAGGGAGTAGAACCTAGTACTTTTGATTTATCACTCAAGGATATTCATCTTTGCTTAGACGACCAGCCAGTACTCAATGGGGTTAACCTTGAGGTGGCGGAGGGTGAGCATATTGTGCTGGTGGGCAAAAGTGGTTCAGGTAAAAGTAGTTTACTCGATGTGTTGGCTGTGTTTCATATCCCCACACAAGGTTGCTTAACTATGGGAGGAAAAACCTTGGATGAAATAGGTACTGAGCACTGGTATCGACATATCGCCTATGTCACGCAAGAGGTTCAGCTCCTTGGCGGTAGCCTACGTGATAACTTGCTATTGGCCAAACCCGAAGCGAGTGAGCAAGTGTTGTGCGAGGCAGTAGAGGCGGCGGGTTTGAGTGAGTTAGTGGCTAAGTTGCCGCACGGACTAGATTCGCGGATTGGCGAAAATGGTAACCAAATCTCTGGCGGGGAGCGGCAGCGTTTGTCGATTGCGCGAGCGCTATTGCATGATGCGCCTATCTTACTGCTTGATGAATTTACCTCCGCACTGGATAGCCAAACTCAGGCCCAAGTGTTGCAAGCGCTTGAGATTCTTTGCGAAGGGAAAACGGTGATTTCCGTAGCGCATCGCTTGGAGACTATTCAGCAAGCTGATACTGTTTATTTGATGGAGGCAGGGCAATTGCGCAAGGTTGAGCAGTATCAACAGGAGGTTACAACAGCCAACCCACAACTCTATAAACCACAACGCTGTAAAAAGAGCGAAATGGCTTAATGGAAAATGGTTCTTAAATGGAGCCAAGATATGTGCTCGGCTTATCCCTAACGATGTGAAGCTACCGCCATCTTGGCTGAGTTTTTTCGCCCCAATCACATGGTCTATTGCTGTGATTGGGGACTCACTTATTTGCCGCTAGCCTGCGATTTCAAGTTGTTTGGTTATATCAACAATTAGCGGCTTTACTGCATTCGAAAACGGATGGTAGCCAAAAGCTACGCGCCAATGATCGACGGTTCGCCAACTACGGCTCGGATTGGAGCTGTTCTGGTGGGGGCTCCGCTAGCTTGGTAGTAGGCTGCAGTACTGCGTGGTAATGGGGCGCGGCCACGAATTTTATCGGCAATCTTTTCGGCTATCATGATGGTGGTAGCATTGAGGTTCCCGGTGATAATAATCGGCATAATCGAAGCATCTACCACGCGAAGTTTTTGAACTCCATGGACTCTGCCTTCTCCATCGACGACCGCCATATCATCCTCGCCCATTTTACAAGAGCAAGAAGGATGAAAGGCTGTTTCAGCGTGTTGGCGAATGAATGCATCCAGTTCTGCATCACTCTGGTAATTGATCCCCGGACTCAATTCTCGGCCTCGGTATTTATCGAGCGCGGGCTGGTTGATGATTTCACGAGTAATACGAATCGCATCACGAAATTCTTGCCAATCTTGTTCTGTGGACATGTAATTAAACAAAATACTTGGATGTTGACGAGGATCTCGAGATAGCAGTTCGATCCGGCCGCGACTTGGGGATCGCATTGAGCCGACATGCGCTTGGAAACCGTGCTCTTTAACGGCGTTACTACCGTTGTAATTAATGGCCACCGGTAAAAAATGGAACTGAATGTTGGGCCATGCAAATGAATCCCTAGTACGAATAAAGCCGCCAGCTTCAAAGTGGTTACTGGCGCCAATACCGGTACCTTTCAATAACCATTCAGCCCCAATTTGAGGTTGATTCCACCATTGCAGTGAAGGATAAAGGGAGACGGGTTGTGTACAAGAATATTGCAGGTACATCTCTAAATGATCTTGAAGATTCTGCCCGACACCGGGTAAATCATGCACGAGAGGAATATCCAGATTTTTGAGTAAAGCGGCTGGACCCACACCCGAGCGTTGTAACAATTGGGGTGAAGCAATAGCGCCAGAACAAACTAATACTTCACGTTTAGCTCGTGCCTCAAGGCAGTTCGGGTTATTTTCTACTAGATAGCGGATGCCTATAGCTTGTTTGCCATCGAATAAGATTTTGTCAGCTAAAGCATGAGTCACAATTGTTAAGTTAGGGCGATGCTTAGCTTGGTCGAGATAGCCTCTCGCTGTACTAGAGCGACGACCTTGCGGTGTAACCGAACGGTCCATAGGACCAAAGCCTTCTTGTTGATAGCCGTTCAGGTCATCGGTGAGAGGGAATCCTGCTTCGGTTCCAGCCATTACCATCGCTTGAAAAAGAGGATTATTATTGGCTTTTGGGGTAGTGACATGAACAGGCCCCTCATGGCCATGATAATCATTGGCTCCAATATCACGACATTCTGCCTTTCGAAAGTAGGGCAGGCAGTCAAGGTAGCTCCAATCGGCTAAGCCTTTGAGTTTAGCCCAGCCATCAAAATCCATCGCATTACCACGTATGTAACACATACCATTGATAAGCGATGAACCACCAAGCCCTTTACCTCGACCACACTCCATTCTTCGATAATTCATATGTGGTTCTGGATCGGTTAAATAGGCCCAGTTGTAGCGTCTTCCCTGTAATGGGTACGCTAATGCCGCTGGCATTTGGGTGCGAAAATCAAGGCGGTAGTCTGGTCCACCAGCTTCCAGTAGTAGCACACTAACGTCACTCTCCTCGGTTAGGCGTGTAGCTAACACGTTACCAGCAGAGCCAGCACCAATGATAATGTAATCGTATTCTTGAGACATGTAGGACTCCTTATTCATGAGTGAGAGGCCGAATCTGGGTTAAAAAATAGAACTATAATCGCCAAGCTCTACTTGTATCGACTTAAGCTTGGTGTAGTGCGTAAGCGTACTCAGACCATTTTCTCGGCCGATTCCGGATTGCTTATAGCCGCCTACAGGCATTTGAGCTGGAGATTCACCCCAAGTGTTGATCCAGCAAATACCCGCTTCAAGTTGATGAATAATCCGATGAGCGCGAGCCAAGTCATGGGTTACCACTCCTGCGGCTAAACCATAGAGCGTTTTGTTGGCTCGTTGGATCACTTCTTGCTCATTCTCATAAGCCAAAATGCTCATGACGGGACCGAAGATTTCTTCTTGCACGATCTTCATCTCGTCATGGCAATCGGTAAACACTGTAGGAGCAACGTAGGCACCTTGGCTGAACTCACCCTCGGTGACTCGGTAGCCGCCGACTAACAGCCGAGCATGCTGAGCTTTGCCCGATTCAATGTATCCGAGCACGCGTTCAAGGTGAGCGAAGCTAACCAGTGGGCCGAAGTTGGTTTGCATGTGTTGCGGGTGGCCTAGGCGAATACGCGCTACCCGTTCGACAATTTTCGCCTCAAATTGAGCTTGTAAGTACCGAGGAATAAAAACACGCGTGCCGTTGGTACAGACTTGACCTGAGCTGAAGAAATTCGCCATCATGGCGATGTCAGCAGCACGATCAAGGTCTGCATCGTCGCAGATGATCAGCGGCGATTTACCTCCTAGCTCCATGGTGACTTCCTTCAGCGAAGAGCCGCAAGCCGTAGCCATTACTTTCTTCCCTGTTGTCGTACCACCAGTGAATGATATTTTCTCTATAGTGGGATGTTCCGTAAGCCAATGGCCAACCTCATGACCATAACCGGTTAACACGTTAAACACGCCATCAGGCAGACCAGCTTCAGTGTAAATCTCAGCTAATTTAAAAACACTCAGTGGGGTGACTTCGCTGGGTTTGAAAATCATTGCATTGCCGGCGGCTAGTGCAGGTGCTGATTTCCACAAAGCAATTTGGATAGGATAATTCCATGCGCCGATACCCGCCACGACACCTAATGGCTCTCTACGGGTATAGACAAAACTGCTGTCACGTAATGGGATTTGCTCACCTTCGATGGCGGGGATAAGGCCAGCGTAATATTCCAAGACATCGGCACCGGTGACGATATCGACGGTAAGTGTTTCAGAAAGAGCCTTACCCGTATCTAGCGTTTCTAGTTCAGCCAGTTGATCATTTCGTTCACGAAGCAGGTCAACGGCACGACGTAAGATACGCGAACGCTCCATTGGGCTCATCGCCGCCCAAATTCGCTGACCTTCCACCGAGCTCTGTACGGCGCGATCGACATCCTCTTTCGACGCGTGTTGTACCCTGGCTAATACTTCTCCATTGGCCGGATTTATGGTGTCAAATGTGTTTGCGCTGCTCGCCTGTACATAGCGACCACCAATGTAAAGTAGCTGTTCAGGGAATAAAGCCATGGTGTAAATCCTCTTTTACTGGGGGGAATTGGGTGTGCTAAGGGAGGGATTCGCCAACTGTTGTTGCACATAGCTGTAGGCAATCAGCAGAGCTTGTTCGGTATCAAATTGGGTCCCCGTTAATGCACCGCGAAGCCATAAACCATCGATCAGTGCCGCGAGCCCACGTGCTGAGGTTTTGGCGGCGCTAACAGGTAAGACTCTGCGAAATTGATAGTACAGATTTGAATAGAGACGGCGATCATTAATCGTTTGTAACCGACGTAATGAGGGTTGATGCATGCTGCTTGCCCAGAAAGCTAGCCAAGTTTTCATCGCAGCTTCGTTAACCTGAGTGGCATCAAAGTTACCCTCAATAATGGCTCGTATTTGAGCTTGTGCCGAATCGTCATTCATTGATTGTTGCCGCTCTTTCACCGCAGTTCTTAGCGCTGACATTAAGTGGCGCATCGTGGCGTCCAATAGACCATTTTTACCTTGGAAATAATGGCTAATGATGCCACTAGAAACACCTGCTAATCGCGCGATAAGCGCGATACTCGCGTCATTAATACCCACCTGATCAACGGCTAACAATGTCGCTTGGATCAATTGTGCTCGACGAATGGGTTGCATCCCTACTTTTGGCATTTCTTCCTCCTTTCCCAAAGCCCATCCTTCGAATGGATGGTGAATTAAGTGACCGTAAACCAGTCTATTTTTTTTTAATTGAATGTTCAATTAACTTTTTGGTAATATTTTATAACCGATTAATAACAAATATAACTATCAATTAACCTTTGGAGGTTGAGGCTAGGCTACGACTCGTCGAAAAGACATGTATTGATCAGATCAAAATAGGGAGCCTTGTCGAACGATCCCCAAGGTTGTGACAAAGCTCCACCACAATAGGCGTCACGATGCGGCTACATGGTTACGTGTCGGATTAATATAAATTTATTGCCATAGGGGCAACGTTTGCATGAGTACACCATTGACTAAGCCAGCGGAGGCGAGGATAAACCCCATCGTCTTTTATGGTTCCACTTCTCTTATTTTGTTGCTGACAGCAACACTCGTCAGTTTTCCTGACGCGGCGGGCATATGGCTTGGCCAAGTCCAGACTTGGCTATCACAGAGCTTCGGCTGGTACTACATGCTTGCCATCGGTGCCTATCTTTTTTTTGTGTGTTGGATCGCTTTCTCTAGATTTGGCCAATTAAAACTCGGTGCTGATCATGAAAAACCGGATTTTAGTTATGCGGCTTGGGCGGGAATGCTTTTTTCATCCGGGATTGGTATTTCATTACTCTATTTCGCAGCGTCTGAACCGATTAACCATCTGTATCATCCACCAGAAGGCGTGGCAGGTTCCGCGCAAGCCGCACGGCAAGCTATACAGTTAATTTTCCTACACTGGGGGATCCACGGCTGGGCGATTTATGCTTTGGTTGGGTTGTCCGTTGGGTATTTTGCTTATCGTCATCAACAGCCTTTAGCGCTGCGCTCGGCATTACTGCCGATTTTAGGTGAAAAACGAGTCAAAGGAATGGCAGGCCATGCGGTTGATTGCTTTGGCATTTTCGTTACTTTGGTCGGCCTTGTGACCAATTTAGGGATCGGTGCGTTACAAGTCACCTCTGGAGTAGAGTATCTTTTGGGCATACCTCATTCACAAAGCACGCTCCTTATCGTCTTGTTGGTCATGAGTTTAGTGGCTACGTTGGCCGCTATTTCAGGAGTCGAGAAGGGGATCCGACGTCTTTCAAACCTAAACATCCTGTTATTCAGTTCGTTACTTTTGTTCGTGTTATTTTGTGGGCCGACTCTTGAACTTCTTAACCGTTTTGTACAAAACCTTGGCGATTATGCGAATGGCTTAATTTTGAAGACATTCGATCTCTACGCCTACACGGATGCGGTGCCGGGTCAAAATATTGAATGGCTTGGCTTATGGACGTTTTTTTACTGGGGATGGTGGATATCGTGGGCACCTTTTGTTGGTATGTTCATTGCGCGGATTTCACGTGGGCGAACCGTGCGTGAGCTTATATTTGGTGTGTTATTTATACCACTTGCCTTTACGCTGATGTGGCTCTCTGTATTTGGTAATAGTGCAATGGATTTGGTACTCAATCACAATGCAACAGCGCTTGCTCAAGCAGCCATCGAGCAGCCCTCTATGTCGATTTATCTGCTATTAGAATTTTATCCATGGGCGAAAATCGTTATTGGGATGTCGGTTTTTGTCGGATTCGTACTTTTCTTGACGCCGGCAGATTCAGGCACAGTGATGCTTGCTAACCTTTCTCGTCGTGGGGGAGATTTGGATCAAGATGCCCCCCATTGGCTGCGTATCTTTTGGTCGTCCGCGATCACCGTTGTGACGATCGGTTTACTCTTTGCAGGCAATTTTGCTGCAATGCAGACAGTGGTAGTACTCGCCGGGCTCCCATTCTCTGTGATTCTTATCCTATATATGATTGGTCTTTATAAAACGATGAAGGCAGAAGAGCGTGAACCAAAGTGCTCTCCGGCCTGGATTGAGAGTCATCTGACTTATGAAGAGGCCCAAGTTAAGCCACAGCAAAATGCTATTTGATCGTATGTGAATCAAAATCCGAAACCGTGGTCTCGGTTTCGGATTTTTGAATGGGAAATGGCTCTTCCCCCCAATGACTTGGGCTTCAAGTAGCAACGCTATAGCCAGTCTGAATATCCAGCATCCACGGTTTCCCACTGGGGCCTAAAATCGCTTTTTTATCTATTTTTCCGACGGCGGTTTTGGGTAGATGGCTGAGTATGTGCAGTTCATCTGGAAGCTTAAATGAGGCGAGATTACGCTCTTTTAAAAACTGACGGAGTGCTTGTAATGTCAATGTTGAGTCTTTGGAGATGAGTGCGACACCGATCCGCTCGCCTAAATAAGGGTCGGGTACTGCAACCACGGCGACCTGCGCTACTTGAGGGTGAGCTAATAAATGCTCTTCAATTTCATCCGTAGCAATGCATTCCCCAGCTCGGTTGACCACATCTTTAATCCGCCCGGTCACGGTGAGATATTGGTCGCTATCCATGCGCACTTTATCACCACTGCAATAAAAACCGTCCAGAGTGAAAGCTCTCTGATTGTGTTCATTCGCTCGGTAGTAACCACGCAAGGTGTAGGGGCCTCGGGTCAGCAATTCGCCTTCTTCCCCCTCGCCAACAGAATGGCCTTGAGGGTCGACCACTCGAATTTCATCGAGTGCGCAGACTGGACGACCTTGTCGAGACGCAATAATTTCAGGATGATCGCCCAAGCGAGTGCAACAGATAAGGCCTTCCGCCATACCAAATACTTGTTGTAGGGCATTAGGGAAAGCTTTTTGGAGGTCTAAAGCATCGCTGTAGGCGAGTTTCGAGCCTCCAACTTGCATTAAGCGTAGGCTTGAAAGATCGCTCTCTTCCCATTGTGTGGCTTCTGTCCATAATTGAGCTAAGGATGGCACCAAAGCGGTGGCGCTGATTTGGTGCTGTTCAATCAACCCAAAACAGTGGTCTGGCCCCGCGTGTTGGGTAAACACGACCTTTCCACCTTTGGCGAGCACCCCTAAAAAGCCCGGGCAGCCGAGTGTGAAATTGTGTGCAGCTGGCAGTACGGCAAGATAAACATCCCGCTCATTTATCTCACTTGCCTGACAGCAACAACGAATATTGAACAGGTAATCGTTGTGGGTGCGAGGGATAAGCTTGGGCAGTCCTGTCGTGCCACCAGATACCAGAAATAGAGCAGGGTGGTCTGGATTAATGGCAGGAGGTACCAGTGGTGAGTGAAGCTGAATATTATTAAGAGAATGGTGGTTACCGTGCTCACCAAACAGATAAACCTGCTGTAAGCCTTGGCAGTTGGCTATTAAGTTATTTGCCAACGCCGCACCTTGAATTTTTTCACTAATATACGCTTTGGCATCGCCGAGCTGAGCCAAGTGTTTGATTTCAGAAAGCCCATGAGCAGGCAGCGCCAAAATAGGTACTAAACCTGCTCGTAGAGTGGCAAACAGAACGATGGGAAAGCGATAAGTGTTAGAGAGTTGGATCACTACGCGCTCACCCACTTGCATTCCATCGGTCATTAAACGATGCGCGATCCCATCCGCCGCGTCTAAGAGCTCTCGATAGGTAAGTTGACCTTCGTCATCAATCACTGCGATCCGATCACCGTATTGCTCAGCACCTTGACTTAATAGGGACCAAAGCGGTGCATATTCCCAAAGTCCTGCTTGCTGATACAGTGCTGCTTGATCCGCTCGGTAGGTGCTAAAACCTTGCAGTAAATCTGACGTTATCATGTGGTTCTTCATGCAACTTCCTCACTGACTAGAGACGATTGATTTAGCGTGTAGGCTGGTTCAAGTACTAAATGGTCGAGTACGCAGGCCATTTTTTCGCAGGTTTCTTCCCATTCTCGCTGAGGATTAGACAAACTGATGATGCCAGCTCCGGCTTGAAGCATAGAAACAGAACCTGTTTTGTATCCAGCCCTTAACACCAAAGCCGCATCGAAAAATCCATTGCGGTCTGTAATGAATACGCTACCGCTGTACAGTTTTCTGGGTTGTTTCTCAAAACGAGCAATCGCGGCAATCGCCTCACGTTTAGGAATGCCAGAGGCTGTGATGGAAGGAAAGAGGACTCGGAAGGCATCCCATGCGGATTTGTCTGTGGCGAGCTGACCTTTTACTCGTGATGCTAAATGTTGCACGCTACCTCTTTCTGATACGGTCATAAATTCGGATACATGGACGCTTGAGGGATCACAAACCTGTTCGAGCTCTTCGATAGCCAGCTTGACGGAAGCGGCATGTTCGGCAATTTCTTTAGGATCGTTAAGCAGTTCGTTCTTTAGCCTTGCTGCGTCGGTTTTATCTTGCGGCAATAAGCGTGTTCCGGCCAACGGTTGGGTGCTCAAGGTCCCTCGCTCATCGACTTCTAAGACAGTTTCTGGTGAAAAACCAAATGCTTGCACGTTATTGAGCTTGAGCATGAAAGAGCGAGCAGGTGTGTTGTTCATTCTACCGTTAATAAAGCTTTTGGTTATGTCGAGATTGAAGGGCAGTATTGCTGGCCGAGACAAAATCACTTTCTTGTATTGGTTGGTCTTGATTTCATTGACCGCTAAATCGACCGCCTGCTGATAGTGATGTTTCACTTCAAGGCCATCAACAATATCCTGTTGAGAGCAGGGTTTACCTTGCAGAGGCAATGGCGCAGGTAAGCATGATACCCGGGTAATGATGGCTTGAATTTGCGTAAGTAGTGAGCTTTCAAAGGTACGAACGATAACGTGAGTGGTCGTAACGCGTAATTCGGTTTCGGCTACAAACAGTTCCAGCAGTGGATGTTGACACTCTTGCTGCGGTAAATCGTGAGCAAAGCGACTGAATTCAAAATCAGCGCGGCCGAAGAGTCGCCAGTCCTCTCCACTCAGAGTTTGGGTTGCGCGATGAATATATTGACACAGATGATGAGGGTTTACCTGTGCGACTTTTCCTTCAAAGTCACAAACTTCGCTTCTATGGTTGACGGTTAATTGCAGTCGTTTATTGATGCCGATCGCCCATTCATTCTCATGCTCATAGACCAGATATTCATGACAGAAAGAGGCCGAGGTCAGTTCGGCAACGAGTTGGAGTGGATGACATTGATGTTCTAATACCGAAGAGTTCAATTGTGCTGTGTGAATGTTAGCCATGTTGTTCTCCAGAAAAGTGGGGGTGGTTCATTGGTGGTGTAGGGCGATGCTCCACTCTTGTGGGTATATGCACGGTAACCTTGTTAAGAAAGTGCTCAGGGGTCGCCGTGATGTAAAAGTGATCGCCTGATATAGCTATCAGTGTTGGTTTCTCACCGATTGGCATCAACCATGGTTGCCATGCAGCGACTTCGGACTCCCAAGCTTCAGGGTCATGTTCGCCAAACACGAGTGTGCATGGGGTGTGCTGTAGGCATTTCGATGCTGTAACTTGTTGGTGGTAGTTAACTTGTTGGTGGTAGTTAACTTGTTGGTAGTAGCACTCTGTGGCTAAAAAATCCGCTCTCAACATGGGTAGAAACAGCGGGAGTAGTTCAGGATGCTGCTTGAGTATCGGACTGCCGCTGCCAATCGCGATCAGTTGGTCAATAAAGTCATCATCATTGAGTTGGCTCAATCGTCTTCGACTGCTTAAATGCGGGGCATGGCAGGCAGAAAGGATCAGATATTTGATCGGTGATAGGGCTCCAAAACTGCTCTCAAATCGATGACATACTTCATAGGCCACTTGTGCCCCCATGCTATGTCCACAGAGTATTATTCGAGTCTCTTTAGTGAAGGTTTGATCCGCTATCCAAGTCCTCAATCCTTCAGCAACATCCTCTGCTATTGCTTCAATACTCGTGAGGGGGCGTTCTCGCATTCGATGATCTCTGCCAGGGTAAGTGGCCAGCAGTACCAGTGTTTCTTTTGCTAGTGCATTGCAGTCAAGTGACATCCATGTTTTAAATGCACTTAAACTGCCTCCAGCAAAAGGACAAATAATCAATATTTCACGAGGTTGGGCACCACTCTGATAAAGTGTTTTGAACACCTGATTCATATCTCCACCTCTTTGGTCATTGCGCGATTGAATCGAAATGAAATTGGTGGTGGTGGAGTCATGGTCCTTTCTTGGGGTTGTCCACATAATGTGAGAATGTCTTCCCACAGTTGAGCAACCTTGAGTTGGTGACAGATCAGCAATAATGGCGCGGCGTCTTGCCCATCAATTAAACGGCAAAACTGCTCTAAAGTGTTGCATACCCCTTCAGGTCCGAATTCTTCAAACAGATCTTTAACGAGACAAGGTTGGTCGTAAAGTGTCTGCGTAGTCGGTTGATTGAGATAGTCTCCTTCAGCGAGGCTGACTATCTGATACAGGCTTTGCTGGTTATTCTGGTGCTTTTCGGCATGAAGCGCTGGTGTCCAATGTATCGGGCCATAGCTATCGACCATCGAAAGATAGCCAGCTTCCCACCCTAACATAAGACGATGCATGGCGAGGCTATGCATATCTGGATCTTGTGGGTCCAGATAGTTTTGTAACTGCAACAGATAATCACCGTGAGGAGATTGAAGACTAATCAGATCAAAACGGTGTTGTTTGCCTAATTTTATAGGTTGAATTTTGCCATCGCGGCCTAATGCCAACAGCAGTAAATCCAATGTTGAGTAAAGCAACTGTCGACTTGTCGTAATATTGCCGTAGCTGGCGGGCTGGCGCATTTGCAATGAGACTTGCTGTGCGCTTGAAATCATGGTTTGCCCTGCTTGAGACGAACTATAGAAACTGTTGACTCGGTATTGGACTCCACATTGCTCTGCAAGCGCATGATGCCGTTGTAATTCTTTCGCCGACACGGGATGCTCTTGCAAAACATGAATATGACGTTTGAGCAGCTCTTCGACCAATACGTTACCGCCCCCACCGATAACGGAGGCGCGAACCACCACGCAGGCAATAGCAATATCCTGAGGCAACTGTGACACCTTTTCATACAGTGGTACACCAAAGGCAGTGGCCAGATTCTTTGAACGCAGGCTACCTTGGGACAGAATCCCTGCCAGTTCTAGATCTGGATGAGATTCGATAAAGGCATTTAGGTACAGTTCACCAAATTTAGCCCCAACGATAATGACTTTCTTACGACTCTTCATTTTCTAGCTCTTTTACGTTTTGTTGGTGGAACGAATTTAATGAATGTGAAGGGTGACCGAGCAAAGTAGAGATCTCGTGCGCCAGTGTTTTCACATGAGGTTGTTGTAGTAGGGTGTAGTGATCTCCCTGCATGCGATGAATGATGGGATGACAGCAATCACTCCAACCATGGCAGCGGCGTTTTGCCATCTCAGGATGTTGGTAGCGCATAAAATCAAGCTGTGAATGGTTTTGTGCGCTATAAAGTGTGACGGGGAGCGTCTCCAAATAAGGTGGCTGATAGTCGAGCATGGCACGCAAGTTTTGCTGATAGATTGCTAGCAACTCAGCAAAACTTGCACTGTCTAATAAGCCTGATCCCGTCTCTAAAAATGCCTTGGCAAGCTCTGCGCAAAATTGCGTCTCTGATTCGAAGTTCGAAATCACATGCTCTTTCAGCGCCGGGAATCGGCCAATACAATCTGCGTAGAAGTATTGGCGGATCGACGCCTCGGTTAATCGCTGATTTGGGTTTTGGCTTGGTTTATAACTATCAATCAAGATGCAGTGGCTGACCTCTTCGCCCTGTTCCATGAGTTGTCGAGCCATTTCAAAAGCCACTACTCCCCCAAATGACCAACCTGCCAGCTGGTAAGGGCCAGTTGGCTGTACGTGGCGAATCATAGATAGATAGTGTGCGGCTAAAGCCACAATGTCGGTTTTTGGCGCAGATTTATCGTGCCGATCTGGGTAGGCAAGTCCATACAAAGTGATCTGGTTGAGCTCTTTAGCTAATGCTTGATAGCTCAATAAGTGTCCGCCAATCGGATGCACAATAAAGAGTGTACGGTTTCGGTTACTGCCATTTGATGAGAGTTTTACCGGTGCATGATGGAGCAGTTGAGTTTGCTCTGTCAGCAAGGTGGCGAGGCGCTCAACCGTATCATGGGTTTGTAACTGCCCTGCGCTGAGAGCAAGGTTTAAACGGTGATTGATTTGGTTAAGTAAGCGCACGGCGATCAATGAATTTCCGCCTAGGTCGAAAAAGCTTTGATTGGCCGGAATCGGTGCAAAATTAAGGCATTCAGACCAGATCTGAGCCAGAAGTTGTTCCTGCTGTGAGTGCGGCATGCGTAATTGTTCTGCGGCAATATGGGCATCTGGGCGCGGTAGTGCAGAACGATCCACCTTACCGTTAGCCGTCAATGGAAGGTGCTCTAAGGTTATGATCTGGCTTGGACATAAGTACTGGGGCAACAGTCGGCGAGCATGATCCAGTAAAGCCTGATTATCACGTCGACTGTGGGGGGCGTACTGAATATAAGCCACTAAACGTGCACCATTTTGTGCCGTTCTGTCTGGCTGAACGATGGCATCTAGGATGTCTATTCCGCTCGCGTTGAGTGCACATTGACGTAGAGCATTTTCCACTTCACCAAGCTCAATACGATAACCGTTAATTTTGACTTGGTGATCGTTTCTGCCCAGAAACTCAATGTTACCATCCGGTAAATAGCGGCCTAAATCCCCCGTTTTATACAAGCGTTGGCCAAGAGTTGGATGTTTGATAAAAGCGAAGTCGGTCTTTTCTTGATCATGCCAATAGCCGCGAGCGAGACCACGTCCACCAATGTAAAGCTCTCCCGTAACCCAATCTGCACAAGGATTGAGTTGTTCATCGAGCACATAAAATTGTTGATGAGTGAGCGGTTTTCCATAGGGAATACTGGTATGTGTGGCATAGCTTTTCTCAATCGGATAGCAGATAGACCAAATGGCGGCCTCGGTAGCACCACCTAAGCTGAGCAATTTAGCCTGAGGCGTAAGGGTATTCAGTCGGTCTGGTAAGTTGACGGGTATCCAGTCGCCACTCATCATGATTTGACGTAAATGGGGCAGCGGATTTGATCGATTTTCTAGTAAATCTACCAATAACTGTGCGAAGGCGGGCACACTATTCCACACCGTAATCGCTGACTGCTGAGCTAAATGCACCAGTGCTTCAGGATCTTGACTTGGCGATGTCTGTGGTATTACCAATCTTGCCCCACAGCTTAGGGTGGAGAAAATATCAAACACAGAGAGATCAAAATTGAGAGAGGAAATCGCCAATACTCGGTCACGATGATCGAGTGCAATACGCTGGTTAATATCGAGCAGGGTATTGACTACGGCACCATGCTCCATCATTACCCCTTTAGGTTGGTCTGTGGAGCCAGAGGTGAAAATGACGTAAGCCAGATCGGTCGGTTGGTTTGCCACTGGGATAAAATGCGCTTGGGCTTCTGTCATTAACGCAGGGAATAGAACTCGATAGTCATCGGTGCGGCAAGGCTCAGAGCTATCGCTGATAATGGTTGAGACTGCTCCTTGTTTAAGCAGAGCTTGGATACGAGGTTCAGGATAAGCGCCATCAATGGGCATATAAGCTTTCCCTGCCAACAGAATGGCGAGAACAGCGACTACCTGTTGCCATCCTTTGTTCATCACAACCGCCACTAATGGTGCATCATCTTGCTGTTCGATAAGCTGCGCAGCTAAGTGCTGAGCGGAAAACCAAAGTGTTTGATAAGTCAGTTCTAGTTCGCCTTGCTCAATCGCAATTCGCTGTGGGTGCTGTTCCACACCGAGCCTTACTAAATCGCACAATGTCGCCACACAAGCCGTAGTTTGGTTGTCTAAAACCAGTTTGACTTCACCTTGTGTCGCATTGACTTGATCACGCTTCTGCTGCTGTGCAGAGGGGAGTGCTAGGGCGAGAGGTTGTTGCCAGTCTCGGTTTGTAAGCGTTTCTAACGTGTGGGTATAAGCGGCAAACATGGCTTCAAAGACACCGCTTTTTAAGTAGTTTTCTTGAATCGTCCATTTGATGATAACGCCGCCGCATGGTGACGGAATCAACATACTGTCAAGGTAAACATGGGGGGTTTGTGCACCAAAGGCATTGAGCTTGCAATAAGGTAATGGTCTATGTTGCCCAACCGATAAGGTGTCGTTAAACACCACTGGCATACCCGCATTGAGATTATGATTATGGCGGTTTTTTTCAGTTAACACTGATTGACCATCAAATAAGGAATGTGCCATATCATCGGCCATCTGCTGTTGAATTTGCTCAACAAACGCGAGTAATGAACCGGGTTGGGTTCTTACTTCAAGCATGGATGTGGTTGAAAGGTTACCAATGACGTCGACGGATTGAGGCAGCATAGCTGGACGGTTACTGTGCAGTATATTGATCGCAAAATGCTTCTGGGCACTCCAATGACTGATCACAAGGCAAAATGTGGACAGCATACTCATTGACGGCAATAAATTATGGGCAAATGAGACGGCTTGGATCTGACTCCACTGTTCGGCACTGAGGTGGTAAGTAAGTACACTTTGTGCTAAATGCTCTGAGCGTTTATCCGCTAACGGCAGTGCTGGAGCTTCTGGTAGTGTCGGTACTCGGTCAAGCCAGTAAGCTTGAGCTTGTTGGTAAGGCTCAGACTGTTTGAGCTGTTCAAGCTCAAGGAGATAGTTGTCGATACTCATCGTTGGCACTGCCAATTCGATACTCAGATCGTCATACAGTGCAAACCATTGTTGAAATAGAGTATTGAGGCTTTTGCCATCAGCCACGACCAAATCGAGTACCAAATGTACCAAAGAGGTTTCGCCGTCTACCTGCAGGATGCTGATATCAAACAGAGGCCATTGATCTGTCGCTACACCGTGGGCGGCGATCTGCGTCCTTGCCTCATCAATCCAGCGTGTTTTTTGTGGTTCATCCCATGAGCTTAAGTCGAGAAACTGTGGTTGATACTCTGGTACTTGGCGATGAATATGATATTGACCTGCATCGATTTCACCGCGTAACTGGTCGTGTAATTGCACCAGGCGATTCCATGCTTGGGTGAGTCTCAGACGATCAAGATGCTTAATTTCAAGCTCTGCATAGAAATGGGCAACCCCATTTCCCAAGGAAAACAGGGCATTTTCACCAAGCCAGTAGGCATTTTGTAGCGGCGTGAGTGGGTAATGTCGAACGCAAACGCCATTTTTCTGTTGTGTTGTATTATCTTGGGATTCAAGAGTGGTGTTTGGCTCAATAATGTCCGTTTCAACGGTTGTCGTTGCAGTAGACGGGGCACTCTCAAATTGGCAACAGAAGTCTTGGAATTTCGGATGCTCAAACAAGGATTGTAAGCTCGCTTGTTTGATTCCCGCATGTTGTAGTGCCACGATCATCTTTGTTGCCATTAAACTATCACCACCGGCAAGGAAAAAATCGGTGTCGTGGTTAATCTCACCATGTAAAAACGTTTGCCATATACTTTTTATTTGTTCTATTTGTTCTATTTGTTCTATTTGTTCTATTTGTTCTATTTGTTGCTGATAGGACTCAGACTGACCTAAGGTCTGCGGACTATGTTGTGGACGTTTTTGGGTTACTATCAGATGCTGACGTAATGCCGATACCTCACTGTTGGGATAGCTCAACTGTGGCTCTAAACCTTGTTCCGCCAGCAGGGCAAGCCAAGCAGGTTGTGTCAGCATGCCACTTCCAGTGGATTGGCGAAAATCGTTGAATGCGTTGATTCCTTCAATAAACCCAACCGTCGCCAACTGCATTGGGCTGTGTTGATCGGTCGCCTCAATCAAAATCAAATAGCCATCATCGGCCAGAAGAGCGCGGAGACCTTGTAAACATTTTGCGAGATCGATGGCATCGTGCAGAACATTGACGGCCAAAATAACCTGATATCCACCATCCATTTTTAGTGCTTCATCAATGGGCTGATTAATATCAAATAACCCATAGCTTACCTGTGGGTATTCAGACAATAGTTCGCGTGCTTCATGAAGGAACAGACGAGACACATCGGTAAACTGATAGTGGCGAATCGTTGAAGAGGCGAGGCTTAATACCTCTCGAGTGGTCGCTGCAGTGCCAGCCCCGACTTCAAGTATATTCAAACCTTGCGCCTGCTGTTGGCCAAGGGCATAAATGGCACGCGCGGCACTTAAATTCAATATTTGCAGTGATGGATTACAACGGTAGAGGCTATCGGTGATCGCCGGGTCAGAAAATAGCAACTCGAGTGCAGAGTGGCGACCATTCAACAAAGCCGGGTGTTGCTTGAGGCAATCCTCAAGATAGGTATCCAAACGCTGACACCAAGCTTGTTGAGGCAAAGGTAACCCCGGTGCTTTGGGGAAATCGTCTTGGAAGCGATACTCTCCATCCTTCTCCGTCAGCACGCCCTCTCGGCATAACTGATCTAACCAAAGTTGGATAAGCTTATGATGTTTATCGGTTACTTTAAGTTGTTGAATAATTTGTGGTGCGCGATAGGCTTGCTCCGGCGAGGTAAATAACTGGTGATTGCGTAAGGTTGTCCAGATCCCACGCAGTGCACGATGCTCAAGCTGCGCCCACGCTTGCGTCACCTCTTGTACAATCTGTGGTGAAATTTCGGGCAGAGATATGTTGTGCCAATCAAGGGTGGATTCGGCGATGACGTGATCAGGCGGCAGAAGGGGGTGCAGAGGCTCTGGTTGAGTCAATGATCGCTCGAAAAACTGCGGGTCTGCCGCACACTGCTGCAGTAAGCTTAGATATTGGTTGAATAAGTTTTCCAACAGATCTGGCGCCAGTACGCCGGCCATGCAATACCAGTTGAACGCCAAATTACCTTCAATTTCCATGATTTGATGATCAAGCCAGACTTGTGGGGTTTGACTCAGAACATAAACCGGATCCCCCAGTAAATGGGTCATGGCTTGTTCGATATCCATGCCATCCATCGACATTCCCAGCATGCTAGTAAATACCACCGGAGTTAACGGCAGTACCGCTTCTTGCTCACTGAGCTGACCGGAGGATTTCCAGTGTTTGGCTAGTTCGCGGATCACCTCAACCCCATTGACTTGACTATGGCCTAAGCGTTGCCAAAGTTTGCTTTGGGTTTGCAAGATACGCTGTTTCAAATCGGTGCTGGAGTCGTGTTGGAAATCCATTAGAAGGACTGAGGTGAAGTCACCAATCAGATCTTGGACGGCCTCATGAAAAGGTTGACGATTAAAGAACGTCATGTTCAACGTAAAATCAGGGCTTGCAGTCCAATTGGCCAAGGTATGCGCAAATAGGGTCAGCAGGCCAGCTGAAGGGGTTACCCCCCATTGTTGCCAAACCGATTTTAGCGTTTGCCATTCAGAGTCGCTAAGGCGGCCTTCTAAGGTAATAAATTCCGGAGCATGGTGTTGATAATCCGGGTTCAGTGGCAACTGAGGCGCTTTAGGCAGAGTTGGGATCGTTTGTTGCCAGTAGTGCCATGAGTTTTGCCACTCGGCGGTATGGCGTAAGGTTTGTTCATGCATCACGTAGTCACGGAAAGTGATCGGCAGAGGCTCCAAGTCTTTGCCTTGATAGGCGGTGGCTAAATCATCCATCATGATTTTGAAGCTTTGTACATCAAACTGCAGTAAGTCGAGGTTTAGGTGCAAACGCACTTTGTGCTCAGATAAACGGCTGAGTTGGACATCAAAGAGTGGCCAGACATCCGCAGCCCGTACCTGATGACGCATTTGTTGGCGTATTTGCTCAAGCTCAACGTGTTGTGCTTCTTCTGAGAGTGAACGTAAGTCTCTCTCTACAATCGGAAAATAGTCAACCTCAGCGTGAACAACTTGTTCTCCTGCATGATTGACTGTCATGCGCAGCATGTCGTGACGCTTGATTAAGGCATTCCAAGCGGCTGCAAATTGTTGTGGGTTAAACTCGGTAAGATCCTTATCCCACTCAAAGACGACGTGACAGGCAATACCGCCATATTGAACCCAGGGTTCACGACCAATCCAATACGCGTGTTGAATAGGCGTGAGTGGGAAGGGGGTATAGCGGTTGTGAGGATCGTTCACAAAGTGTGTGAGCATTGAATCTGATTCTGGTGCAGCAGGGACACGGGCGATCGCTTCCACCAAACCTGAAATGGTTAAGTTTTGGTAGGCTTGTTCGGCATCGATCTTGACTGCGAACTGTTTTTGAATAACCGCACTAAGCTCAAGAAATTGCAGAGAGTCTAAGCCTAATTGCAGTAAATCTTGATCGACTCGGATTGGTGTATCGTCACTCATACCCAATTGGTAACGAAGTCGTTCCGTCAGCCATTGACCTACATCGCTCACTGTGGGATGCGTTAGCGGCTCGGGTGATGCCAAGCAATCCACTGCATCTACTGCATCTACTGTATCTATTGCCGTGTTCAATGGGTCAAGATAAGGCTGGAAATTAGCATGCTGAGGTTCGATATTCATTGCCAGTACGAAAGGAGCGCTACTGAGCAGACTCTGACTGATCTGCCACAAACCTTCTTGTACGTTTAAGGTATGCATACCTTCTTTGGCCAGTGTATCGAGAAGCGCTGAATCGGCGGTCATTCCGATGCTATCCCAAGCTCCCCATCCAATACTCATCACGCGGCAACGGCTGCTGCCCTGTTGGGCGAGAGCATAGCCATCTAAGAAGGCATTGGCTAACGCATAAGCACCTTGTCCAACCGCACCTAGTGAAGCTGCGGAGGATAAACCCAGTAAATATTGGGCTTCTTGTGCTTCAAGCCACTGGTGTAGTGCGACAAAAGCGTGGCATTTGGTTTGAATAAGTAGGGCAGATTGCTGAGGATCCCATTGATTGATAAGGCCTGTTAGCGATGTTCCCGCAGCATGAAACGCACCTATGATAGGTAAAGTCCGCGGCCAGTCATTAAGCATTCGTTGCAGCTCCCCTTCTTGGCTCACATCGCAAAGCAAGGTCATCACCTGACAGCCGAATCTGGCTATAGTTTGGCAAAACTCAGGCCAATCGCTGGGTTCTCGTCGCCCAATCACCGCAATATGGCGGGCACCGGATTGTGCTAGCCATTTAATGATGTGCCGGCCTATGCCCCCCATACCTCCAGTGACAAGATGCCAACCTGAAGTCGTAAACCAAGAGGAAGGGATGAGGTCGGGCACGGTTTTGGCGTGCACCAGTTGAGGTATCCAGTAGCTGTGGTTGCGATAAGCTATCTCAGTCGCTAGATGGAAAGGAGCAGAGTTTAAAGACTGACTCAGAATCTGGGCTTGATGGTGATCATTCTCAAAGGACGGCTCAATATCAAGTAGATAGATACCTTGATGTTTGTGTTCCGCGCGAGCAACTCGCAGCAGAGACATCAGTGCCACTTTCTCGGCAGTAACACTTTGCGTTGCATCTGTCGCCATGGCTTGTGAGCTCAAAACATACAGCGTTGTAAAATCAGCGCTTAGTGATTGGATGACTTTTTCAGCACACTCGACAAGCTCACCATCAGGCAATACGAACAGGCTGACAGTCTCATTGACACGGTAAATCTCTCCTTGACGCTGTAGTGCTTGTTGGAGATCAGACTCACTGACGTTGAGCCTAGCTTGGCTCGCGGCGACTGGCAGCCATTGCCACTCATAGCGCTGATGGGGGCTTGGTAACAGCGCGTGTGGTTGAGAATCATCAAAGTTTGGGGTTTGAATCTGACCGATCCAAGCCCATTCTCCTGAAGTTAAGCATCCTCTTAATTGGTATTGGACTTGTCCCCAGAGTTGAGTTGTTCTGTGTGCAATCAGTTGCGTTATTGTTTTAGGGTCAAGAGATGGCGCTGCAACAATCAACCAGTCGCTACGCTCTTCTTGTACGAAACTCGGCATATGCAGGGTGATGAGTTGATGCCAGTCTGTTTCTGTTGGTGTCATTACCCAGTCTACATAGAGCAACTGCGTTTGATTGCTGAATGGTATTGCTAGGTTTGGCTGAATAGAAGGAGTCAGTGGACTGAGCAAACGCTGTTTTATTTCTGCCACTTGTTTTTTAAGTTGCAGTGGTGAAGTGTGATAACAACGTAATACTTGTTTAAGACGCACCGGAGCCTCGCACAAGGCTCGGATATCGCTCAATGGCACTGTCGCTGGCTCTTGATTGGTGGCCAAAGCATCACGCAGCCATTGTGCAACCACGTCTGTTGCTGGCAAAGGCACGGCAGTGAATTGATAACACTTATGCGCTTGTTGCAAGTAGCCGTGTTCAAGTAAAGAGTTTAAAAGTGTTGTGATCAGATTTCGATGTTTTGGTAGCAAACGCCCCCCACGGATCAGATCGCGTAGAGTAAAACGAGGCTGAGCCGTACAAGAGTGAACCAAATCGCGGATCACACAACAGCGCAGCATCGGATAGAGAGCCGCGATTGTGGTGGGTGGCGGTACACTCAAGGTTTGCTTAGGCAGTGCAGTTTCGATTGTTTTGACATCGGGGGTTTGATACCAATATCTCTGTTCATCGAACACATAAAGAGGCAATCGACAAGGTTGACCTTGCAGCGCGAATAGCGCTGGCCACTTATTATTGCAGCCCGCGATAAAAAGAGCGGCTAAGAGTTCAGTTTCTAAACGCTGTGTGGGGATGCTAGGGTGAGAAGTGCCTAGCCATACACAATCTGTTGACCATGTTTCACGTTGCCCCATGGCTGTGAGGTGCGCACTTGGCCCCATTTCGACCAACAGCTTAGCCTGCTTGGCTAAGGCCGACTCTATTGCACGCTGGAACTGTACAGTATCACGGACATGACGGGTCCAATACTCAGCGTTGAACGATGCCGCATCATCGGCGACCTGTCCTGTGACACTAGAAATGAGAGGTATGGTACCTTGCTTTGCGGTTATGGGAGCCGCAAACTCATGAAACGACGCTAGCATTTCATCCAATAGGCGTGAATGTGCGGCGCAGGATACGTCTAACTTTTTATAACGAATGGCATGCTTATCAAGTTCCAGTATCGCGTTGTCGACATCCCGTTGATGGCCGGAATATACCCAATGCTGCGCGCCATTATGCGCGGCCAGATCGAGTGCGCGCAAAGCCGGTATCGTCTCTAATGTGTTTGGCTTAGCGAAAATCGCCAACATGGAGCCCGCTTGGCGTTGCGCACATAAGTGCATCAGCCGTCCTCGTTCGCTAACAAGCGCAATCGCTTGTTGGTGAGTGAGGTATCCTGACACCACACAAGCGGCAAATTCACCTACCGAATGGCCCATCACCATATCTGGCCTAAACCCTTTACTTTGCCAGTGAGCGGCCATCGCGATTTCAAAAGCGACAATCGCTAATTGTGCGTAGTCGGTACGTTGGAGTAATTCTGTGCGGTGACCGAATAACGCATCAGTAAGCCGTATTTCTAAGCTGCCGAGCGCATATTGTTGGCTCAGTTCGATGCTGTCACGAAATGCGGCGCTGCGGTGATATAACTCTTGCCCCATATTGGCCCATTGGCTGCCTTGGCCAGTAAAGCACCACAGTACCTTGCCTGTTGCTGAAGGCTGGCCAACATGTAAATCACGGCCAGCTTGCCCTGTTAGCGCGAAATCACGTAGGGCCTGAATTGCCACAGAATTGCAATCAATCGCCAGTCGATAGGGGAGATCTAATGCTCGCTTTAACATGGCGGAGTAAGCAATATCACTGTGGTGTGTTGGCAGCTCTAAGTGTGTGGCATATTCACCGGCCAGTTTGCGCAGCGAGGTTTCACTATTGGCGGAGATCAGTAGTTTTGCATTTTCGGATCGAGGATTGAGGGGCGTAGGATCCGCCAGCTCAGGGGCCGACTGCACAATCATATGGCAGTTGGTACCACCGATACCAAAGGAAGAGACCGCTGCAGTGCGAGTTTCGCTCGGCCAATCAATGGTCGCGGTCGTAAGCTGGAAACCAGAACCTGTAAGCTCTAGAGCCGGGTTAGCTTGAGAAAGGTTGAGTGAGGCCGGAATTTTGCGGCGCGATACCGATAACACCGTCTTGATTAAAGAGGCGATACCTGCCGCTGTGTCCAGATGCCCGAGTCCGCTTTTTACTGAACCCAAAAAGCAGGGTTTTGCTTCAATGCTGCGTTGATAAGCTTGTTTGATGGCTCGCACTTCGATAGGGTCACCGAGTTTAGTGCCTGTACCATGAGCCTCGATCATCTCCACTTCATCGGGTAATACATCAGCCAAATGCAGGGCATCGGATAGCACTTGTGCTTGGCCTTTTACCGAGGGAGCGGTAAACCCCACTTTATCCTGACCATCGTTGTTGATAGCACTACCACGTAACAACGCCAGAATAGTATCACCATCGCGTCGCGCATCCTCCCAGCGTTTGAGCACCACACAGCCTAGCCCGTGACCACCAAAAGTACCATTGGCATCAATATCAAACGGGCGACACAACCCATCTGGAGAAAAGATCATACCGGGTTGGTACAAGTAGCCTGAGCTTTGAGGAAATGACACCGCGACACCACCCGCAATCGCCATATCGCATTCCCCCGAACGCAGACTTTCGCAGGCGAGGTGGCAGGCGACCAAAGAGCTAGAACAAGCCGTTTGAACAGTAAACGCAGGACCCGTTAAGTTAAATTTATGGGCGACTCGCGTGGCAAGGTAATCTTTATCGTTACCCAATAAGGCTTGTAGCCCCTTGACTTGGCCAACTTGAGTGACATCAAAGTCGGCAAAAGAGGGGTAGGTACTGGTACGAATCGAGCCGAAGACACCAGTTTTCGATTGAATGGCGTTTGGTGCATACCCTGCATCTTCAAGCGCATGCCAAACTATCTGTAAAAATAGCCGCTGTTGGGGATCAATAGAGAGAGCTTCAGTGGGCGAATAACCAAACAAGCTTGCATCAAAGTAGTCTGGATTATCAATAATGGCACCGCTTGGCACGAAGTTCTCTTGCGCGGAGAGCGAAGTGGTTATTCCAGCCGTTTGTAGCTCTTGTTCCGAAAAATAGCTTTGCCCAGAAATACCATTCACTAAGTTGTGCCAAAATTGCTCCGCATTCGGTGCTTTCGGAAAGCGGCAAGCCAGTCCGATGACGGCGATTGGGTCACTGTTGCCAAAGCAAGGGTCGAGAGTGTTCATGGTTATCCTCGTAATTCAGTTGCAGGGTGGTCAGTTTCGCCACCCTGTTGTGCATTTGATAGATTCTGTTCACGTCAAGCGATATGGGGGGATGACGTGGCTCGTTGACGACGGTTGGCTTTTCGATCGCTCACTCTTTGTTGCCTACTTTTCAATGTTTCGTTTGAGCTATCGACCTTTTCCGCCTTCGATAACCAAGCAGCAAGTAAAGCTGGAGAGGGGTAGGCAAAAAGGTCGGTAACCGATAGCGGCATCGCCAGTGAATGTAAGGCGGCGTGTAGTTGAACCAGTTGCAAAGAGTTAGCCCCCGCATCAAAGAAGTTTTCTCTTTCGCTGATCGGTACATTCACAATCTGCTGAAACTGTTCGCGAATGGTCAAAATGGTTACCGGGTCGCCGCCGACTGGGGGCAAGATCGCTTCGTAGTTGTCAAGCTTGCTTGGGCTGGGAATCAATCGACTTACCCCTTGCGGTGCGGGCACCAGCAAGTTTAATGGCCGTGACCAAGCCTCTGGTTGAGTCGCCAGCGTTTGCAACAGAGTGAGGTACTGGCTGAACATCTTTTCCAGTAAGGGCTGAGGCAATAATTCCCCGACGGCATCCCAGTTGAGGCAGAGTTGTCCTGAAGACTCATAGACTTGGTGATCCAACCATACCTGAGGGGTTTGTGATAGACCTCCTACCGGTTTAAGCCAACCCGAATCAGAGAGGAAATCGCGCTCAGAAGTGCCCAAGGCGCTGGTAAACACCACAGGCATAGTGGCGCTGGTACGCTGCTGCTGACGAGCCAATTCACGCATCACCCACACCGCAGAAACTTGGCTGTGTTTGAGATCGTTGACCAGCTGGTGTTGTAGACGCTGTAGGCTCGCGAGCCAATGCTGATCAGGATGCCATGCGAGCAGCAGTAGGGTGGTGAAATCGCCCATGATCTGCCCAATATTTGGATGGACATCAGGTCTATCAAATAAAGTGAGGTTGAGGGTGAGTGCTTGCTGATCGCTCCAAGCGGAGAGTACACTGGCATATGCATTGATCAAGAGAGCCGATGGTGTGACTTGGTGTCTGGCGGCCAGCTTTTTCAAAGCTTGCCACTCTTGTGGAGACAGTGAGCCTGCGGCACGAATAAACTTAGGCTTGTGAATCTGGTTTGGATCACTTTGCAGAGGCAAAGCCGGGGGCGCAGGCAGATCGGCCAAGCGCTGCAGCCAATATTTTTTCGCCGTTGAACGTGTTTGCTCGGTGACCGCTTGTTGCTGCCATTCAACATAATCTCTAAAGGTGATCGCAAGCTCTTCTAAAACAAGATCGGGATTGTGATAGAGCGCTTGCAGCTCAGAAAAGAAGATCTGCATGCTCAAGCCATCGAGCATCATATTATCGAGATTGACAAAAATGCGCGCCTCGCCGTGGGAAGCGCTAACCGCCTCAACCGTAAACAGCGGCCATAGCGCACTATTTTTTACCTGATGGGCTAATGCATCACGCAGGGCATTGGCTTGAAAACCATCAATATCATCCAATAAATGACAAGTCAGCGTAAAAGCAGGAACCTGAATCAAAACCTGCTGTTGATGATCACGCACTACGGCACGGAGCATATCGTGGCGCTGGATTAAGCGATTCATCGCTTGGTTAAAGCGCTCAACATCCAGTTGTTCAGCTCGAAACTCAATAAAGAATTGAGAGCTTATTTCTCCAAGTGCAAACCCAGATTGACGACCAACCCAATAGGCTTGCTGCACTTCCGTCATTGGGAAAGGCAGAAAACGCCGGCTGGGCTGTGCGACTAAAGGAGCAAGCGGGCTTGATTCATCAGCCGTCATTTCAATTAAACTGGCGGCGAATTGTGACAAAGTGGGATGGCTAAACAGAGCGGTTAAATCCGCCTGGTAACCCTGTTTGCGTAATTCCCCCATACAACGCGTTGCCAGTAAACTATCCCCTCCGATCAGGAAGAAATCACTGTCAGCTTGTAAATCTGAGCGATGAAATAACGCCTGCCAGACTTGAGCGACGATTTGCTCTTTGGTGGTCCGTACGGGTTGAGATTGTTCTTGCTGATGGCTGGTATCACGAGTGGATTCCATTAACGCTTTTCTATCGACTTTGCCATTTGTCGTGAGTGGCAGAGATTCAACAAAGGTAAAGCGTTTAGGCACCATATAAGCCGGTAGTAGTGAACTGAGTTTGGCGGATAATTGGCTGCTATCAGGGCTGAGCAAGACACGTTGATTTCTGAGCACATAAAGTCGTTGCTCTGTGGCCAGTGCCTCATGTTGTAAGTACAGTTTGGCGAGTTCAAAGTGGGTTGCGAGCTGCTGGTCCGATAAAAGAGTCGGGGCCTGTTGTAAAACCTGAGCACTGATCAAACTGGCTTCAGGTAAGCTTGCCATCTCATTGACCAACAGCATGGCTTCCGGCTTGAGTAATCGGGTGCTGTGTTGCAAATAGTCAATAGGGTTGGTTTGGCGGTGCAACACATTATTGAGTAGCACTACGTCAGCTTGCCCAACAAGTGTATCCAGATGAGTCAGTGAACCATGTTGGATTGTGACATGGCTAAAACGTTGTAAACGTTGTGCGGCACGTTGGGTGAAGCTTAATGAAGAGTCTAAGGCATAGTAATACAACTTTTCAGGACCGAGCGCAGAGCAGATATGCTGTGCCAACAAGCCACTGCGCGCTTCGGTTTCAATCAAGACGATTGGTCTGCACAGTTGCTCTGCCAAGCTCGATATCGCCTTGATTGTGTTTGACAGCAAGGCTTGAAACGCTGGCGTTTTGAAGAGCATCACCTCAGGCGCAAGTTCTGTCTCCAGTATCACAGAAGGGTCTGCTTGGCCGGTGATGATTTGTTGCAGCAGTGGGCTGACTTGAGAAAAATTTGTGCAAAGTGCGCTGGTCTGTGGTTGTGCACTAGATTGAGAAACGAGCTGATAATAGTGTTCAGCGCCTTGTTGCTCGGTGGTGGCGTAACCTCTAGAGCACAGTAGTTGCCACCACTGCTTAAAGAGTTCTAAATAGGGTGCACAGACACCATAAGATTGGGCGAGTTTGGCTAAAGGTTGAGCTTGCAGGCTACTAGGCAGCGTCTGTAGTAAATGCCAAGATAAGAAATTCGCAACCTGAGATCCGGTGTCCTCAATGTCGGTATTAGGCTGCATTTCGAAAAGCGTTGCATAATCTTGTGGCAGCCGTGGGTCGGATTTTAATTGCGAGCAGAGCGTGGTTCCTTCGAGCACCACCACACATTCCAGTTGTTTATCTCGGCTGCCGGCGAGCTCAGTGGCCAGAGTGACGCCATGACGCACACCTTGAATACGATTCAAGGCTGCATCAATTTCTCCCAGCTCAATGCGATGGCCGCCCACTTTGACTTGATTATCCTTGCGGCCAAGGAACTCAAGAGTGCCGTCAGGCCAATAACAGCCCATATCTCCTGTACGATACCAACGTTGGATTTGATGGCTATCTAGACAAACAGCATGAACAAATTGTGCTGCTGTGCGCGCTTCATCATTCCAGTAACCTTGAGCCACCCCAAGACCCCCAATCCAAAGTTCACCTTGCACCCAATCAGGGCAGTCTCGGCCAGCCTCATCCACCACTCGATAAGCTTGATTGGTCAATGGGTAGCCATAAGGGATGGATCGCCAGTGCGGTTGAACGTGATTAACCAGATATTCGTTTGACCAAATCGCCGCCTCCGTTGCGCCGCCCATGGCACTGAAGGTACCGAGCGGACGGAAAGAGCGGTAGCGGCCGGGTAGCGAGAGATCAATCCAGTCACCAGAGAGCATCACTGTTCTCAGTTGTTGCGGTGTGTTGAATTTCATCCCCTCGCAAAAAGTGAGGAACATGTCGAACAGTGCAGGCACGCTATTCCAAAGCGTGACACTATGCTGCGCGACCAGTGAATTCCAAGCCATAGGATCACGAGTTTGCTGCTCTTTAGGTAGCACTAAGGCTCCGCCGGCCGATAACACGCCGAAAATGTCATAAACCGAGAGGTCAAAATGCAGTGCAGCAACGGCGAATATTCGATCGGTATGGCAAACACGATGACGTTGGTTTATATCAAGACAAGTATTGAGCGCCGATTGGTGGGAGACCACCACCCCTTTCGGTGTCCCGGTTGAGCCGGAAGTGTAGATAATATAAGCCGCTTGCTCGGGTTGACGTGAGTATGGCGATGTCTCAAGAGCAATATCGCCATGGGTTTGCCAATCAATGTGAGTGGCTGAGCTCCATGCAAACTTTTGCGCGCAGGTCTCACAGCGCAGCACAATGCGTACATTAGCACTCTCTTCAATCGCTTGACGACGGCTAAGAGGCTGGTTAGGGGCAATGGGGACATAAACACCACCGGCGTGCAAAATAGCCAAGACGGCAACGATTTGTCCAACCCCTTTTTCCATACTGATGGCGACATGCTCACCATTTTGCATTCCAGCGTTGAGCAGTGTCTGGGCTAGCCGTTTGGCTTGGCTTACCAGATCGTTATAACTTAGCATTTGTTCCGCAGTGATAAGGGCGGTGTTGCTTGGGTTGGCTTGCGCTTGCTCAAAAATTCGCTGATGCAGTAAACCCTGAGGCGGCTCACTAGAGGTCTGATTACGTTCAGCCCGGATTTGGCGTTGGCTGGTTGGAAGCAAGTCTGGTAACGGTGACCGCCATGCTGCTTGTCCTTGTAGTGTATGCTCAACCAACTGAATAAAGGCGCTAAACAGCGTATCCAGCAGACCTTGCGCAAACAGTTCATCCACCCCATCCCATTGCAGTGCAATACCGTCACCTTGCTTAAACGCGACAAAATCGAGCCACACTTGTGGAGTTTGTGAAATTCCCCAACCGAGTTCACCCAGTGGGCTATGGGTATCATCACCAAATAGTGAATGGTGAAGATTACTGGTGAATACGATAGGGGCTCCGTAAGGATGGCTACCATGGCGTTTTAACTCACGCAACACCTCAACGCCAGACACAAAACGGTGTTCATAAATCTCGGCAAAACGCTGTTGCTGGGTTTGGCAAAGCTCAGCCAGACTGGCTTGGTTAATCTCGGTTGGTAAGAGCAGAATGTTAGTAAAGTCCGCGAGCATCTGCTGGACATGCTGGTTAAATGGGTGACAGTCAAATAAGGTTAGATTGAGCAACAACTGGCTTTGCCCACTCCAACGTGACAATACTGCGGCAAACAAAGTGGCAAGAGTCATAGTCGGTGTGACTTGATTGGCGGCACAGAGCGTTTGCAGTTGTTGCCACTGAGTTGGATTTAACCAATGTTTACGCCGATGGAAAGTTGGTTTTTTAACTAAGGATGGGTCCTGCACTAAGGGTAAGTTGGGCGCAGGCGGCAGCAGAGACGATTGCGTTTGCCAAAAAGCATTAGCCGCCTTCTTTTGCGCGGCAAACTCTTGCTGTTCCTGCTGCAAATAACTGCAAAAATCATAATCGGAAGTATGAGTAGGCAAGGTTTTGTTTTGCAAGAGTAGCGAGAGTTCATTGAAGAACAAGCTAAAGCTGGAAGCATCCATTACCAGCAGATCAATGCTGACATACAGACGCTGCCGCTCATGAGTGAGTAAGGCAATTTGAAAATCGAAGGTTTGCCCATGTTCTACATCCAACATTTGATGACTCAATTGTTCACGAAGTGTGAGCATGGCTTGTTCAGCGCCATCATCGGTTAAATGGCGTAAGTCGTGCACCGTAATATGGTATGAGGCGCTAGGCGCTTTCCAGCATTGAGTACCATCATTGTGGAAATGCACACAGAGCATGGGATGGCGCAGACGTAATTGATTCAGTGCCTGTTCAAGCGCGGAGATTTCAATACCGAGACCATTAAACTCCTGATACAGATGACAACCATTGCCACCTAAGGCTTGTTGCGGATCACGGCCAATATAATAAGCCAGTTGTACCGGGGTCATGGCAAAGGGTATGCCCTCTATCATGGTGGGTAACAAGTCGGGTTGGCGTTGTTCACGGACCGCGCCAGTATTACCTGTGAGATTACCCGCGAGCTTGCTTTGAATCAGCTCACCAATTTGTGCCAATGTTGGATTTTGGTATATTTCTTTTAAGGTGAGTTTACATCCGGCTCGGCGGCATTGGCTTACCATGCGCATCATCAGCATCGAATCGACACCCAACTCAAACAGATTGTCTGTTGTACTGATCGTGTCAAAGGCGAGGCCTAATGATTGGCAAATGGCCTCTCGAAAAGTGGATAAAATCAGGTGTTGTTCTGACATAAGACATCATACCCCGGCAAATTTTAGGCAAAACGCTCCCGCCTGATGAACCGTGCCATCATGCAGAAAGTGGATGGAATAGCCCGCGTTACCGCGGGCGAAGTTTAGAAATTAAGCGTGTTCAGAGACATGGCAAATATCCTTATTGCCTAGCCTTAGCTGGTAGGCGTGAAATTGATAGAGTGTCAGCAGGGCGCAGAGGGTAACGGCGAATGTCAGCAGGTAATGAACTTGGTAACCAAATTGAGCAATCACCCAGCCACACAGCATCGCCATCAGTATCGCGATCAGCATATCCATCGATTGGAAAAGAGAGAAATCAACGCCTGCTTGATGACCATAGGACCATTCCATCATTAGGGTATACAGCGCAACAAATTTGGCGGCAACCAGAACCGTATTGAGTACATAGAGCCCCTCTAGACCGTAGGTGAGCGGTATAATGTGTGCTGCATAGAAAGTGAATCCACTATATATCAACGCCTCCAACCCAAGACAAAAGAGAACAATGCTGATGGCGCTCACTTTTTTCATCAACCAACCACTTAGCCCAATCCCGATAAATGCGGTGATAATACCGCCACCAGCAACCAACAGACCAAGTGCCTCCAGTTCAATACCGTGATCGTATAAAAAGGGCATCATCATGGATTGCACCCCCCGAGTGCCTAACTGGCAAAGCGCGACTAATCCTAACCCCAAAGTTACCTTGGGGTTAGTAAGGGCTGATTTCAGGGAGGGGCGGTGCTCACGATGAAGGTTTTGTGCTGTTTTCAGTTTGCCAAATAAAGAGGCAGTTGGTAGCGACATGAAAAGGAGCAACGCCATCAGCAGTAGAATGGCATTTTGCCAACTGACACTGGCAGTAAGGTAAATGAATAAGCCGCCACCAAACACGGCGCCCAGATAAGCACCACCCACTTGCATCACATTGCCAAAACGTCTTTGATCGGCAGGTAACACATCAACCGCTAAGCCATCCGTGGTGATATCAGCAAAGGTTGAAAGTAAAGCCAACGTGAGTACACCAACAAATAACAGCGTTTGGTCACTGATCACGGCGTTAAATGAGAAGGCTCCTAAAACCAGCAGCATACCTGTTTGCGCCAAGCCAATCAGGTAAGCGTGACGGGTCAAAGTGATGCCCTGTTGTCGAATGCTCTCCACATACGGTGCCCAAAGAAATTTCAGGGCCCACGGCAGCATAGCTAAGTAAAAAAGACCAATTTGAGAGGTAGAGACGCCTTCTGAACGCAGCACTGCAGGGAGACCCTGCAGTGTGAACATGCCAATCAGGCTTTGGGTGGTGTAAACCCCCGCTAACAGACTGAGCAAGGAAGCTTGGCTTAGCGTGGAATGTTTGGCTGTTTGAAAACTCATCCTATTACCACTCAAGTTTGATGTTAAGTCCGACTTCACGGCCGACCCCGTAGTTACTCAAGGCGACGCTGGAGTTTGGCATTGCGAATGAATAGGTTTTGTATTCTTGGTCGGTCACATTATTGCTAAACAGGCGCATCGAAAGGTGTGGGTTTACTTGGTACTGAATGGCTAAGTCGACTAAGGTGTAACCCGCTTGTGACAAGGTGTTTTTTTCATCGAAAAAGACGCTTGAGGTATAGCGAGCATTCGAGGAAAGGGAGACAGCACCATTAAACCAAGCTTGCGGTAATACATAGTCTATTCCGGCCACCAGTGTTGTCTTGGGTGCGTAGGGTAGTGTGTTCCCCTCAATATCGTGATTCCCCGATTTGAAGCTTGACTCACCGAAAGTGCCGCCTAGATTCAGGGTTAAATCATCCGTGGGATAGAAAGCGAGCTGCAGCTCTAAGCCTCGGCTTTGCGCTTCCCCTAAATTGCGCAGCACTTGGCTACCAGGATTCCCAGTATAAATATGAATATCATCCGTTTTTATCCAATACAGAGCCCCACTCAGATCAACCATATTGTTAGCTAAGCGAGTACGCCAGCCCAACTCTCCATTGAGGGATTTCTCAGCGCTGTAGCCATTTTTATCGTCGCTATTGAGTGGCTTTAAACTGAAGCCTCCGGGTCTATAACCACTTGATATAGAAGTAAAAACCCGAGAGTCCGGCGTGATTTGCCAACCTAAAGCGGCTTTGGGGGATAGGGTGTTTTCTGATTTATTTTGCGCGTAAGCATCAATCATCCAAGACGGATTACCGCTGTAATCCGCACGAGTCGAAAGGTGAGTGGCACGCAGCCCTAAAGTGAGGTCAATCTGTTCATGGAGCGCATAAATGGCTTGACCAAACAGAGCGTATTGAGTTGCTTCAACCTGATTGGTGACTTGAGAGCCTACGCCAAGTTTTGCATCGAAGTCGCGCTGTTCAAAATAAGCGCCAAGTAGCGTAGATAAAGCATCGCTGACTTGCGTATTGGCACGTAGCTCTTGGCTAAAAGTATTTTGGTCTTCTTGCCAAGTTCCTCCAATAAACTGACGATAGATGTTACGGTTTTGATAAGCCGTAACACTGGTCAATTGAGTCTCACCTAAATCGTAACCCATTTGCAGCGCATAGCTGTTAACGATACGTTTGAGCTGAGGGATCGCTTGGCTCGTCATTTTTTGGTCAAATTCAGCTTGGGTGAGATACCACTCTTCATGGCTATCCAGATTGCTATTGGCGACTGATAAGGTCAGAGTGAACGGCGAGTTGTGTGGTAAATAGTGTAAGCGAGCTAACCCACTGAATTGTTGACTATTATTAGCATCTTTCTGCTGACTCGGTAGGTGTTCAATGTTGCCATTGTCTTTGATTACGCGCAGTGCAACATCGGCGGAAAGCGAGTCATTGAGTGAGAGAGCTGCCGAAGCATTGAGTTGCTCATTGAGGTTACTGTAGCTCGCGCTAGCAACGGTTGTGTTCTGTCCAACGGTTTTTTTGGTGATGATATTGATAATACCACCTTGAGCATTACCACCGTACAAAGTGCCTTGCGGGCCTCTTAGCAGTTCGACGCGCTCAACATTAACCAGTGGTTGAGTTAAAAAGGCGCTATCTTGCAACACACCATCAACATACAAGCTAATAGTGGGGGAATAATAATCCGGTGAACTTATGCCACGAATCGTCGTGTTGGCATAAGTACGATTACCGCGAGTTTGGATCAATAGACCCGGGAACACTTTCTCCAAGTCTTGAACTTGATCGACTCCGGCTTGCTCAAGCTCTTCTCCTGTTTTAATCAAGACCGAACTGTCCATCTGTTCAAGAAGGGTCGACTGCTTGCTCGATTCTACCACCATGACATCATGGCCACTTTCGAGTGCGAAAGCGGTTGAAGTGAACATAGTTAAGGTCATCGCTAAAGTTAATGGTGAAAGTTTAAGGCTGTTCCTATGCATCGAATCTGTTTCCTGTGGTATCCATATTGAACTTATAGTGCCGATTCTGTCTTTTACCTGCTAACTGAATAAGGCATAAAAAGAGCGTGAATCGACGTTTATGATTGTTATTTTAAACAAGCTTGAATAGAGCGGGTCGTCTACTTTTGAACTTAATTAAAATTAAGTATTTAATTTTGTTGGTTTTTATTTTATTTTCTGGTTTTGTTTTAGATGAGTTTCAAACAAATAACTGTCAAAGTGATAGCTGGTGGTGTTGGGCCAGAAATAGAGGATCGCCGTATGGCTTATGACGCTTTTTGGACCATCTTTTTAGGCGTGAGAGCACCCTGTTATGCTAGGTATTTGGATGGCGTACAACCGAATTCTTTTTTAAAAGCGGCGGAAAAATGTCCATGATTGGAGTAACCCACCTCATGAGCAATATGCGAAATAGTGTAGATTTCTGCGCTGAGTAGTTCAGCCGCTTTTGTCATTCTTTGCTGAGTGATGTACTGATGAATGGTGGTATTTAGTTCTTTTCGAAACCCCTGTTTGAGAGAGGTCTCATTGGTTCCAATTCGTCGAGCCAGTTCGGTAATGGTGGGTGGCAAAGTGTACTCACTATCAAGAATCCCCATCGCTTTTTCTAGGAGATTGTGATTATCGCCTTGTTGTTGAGTGCTGTCATCGCAGACTAGATATCGGGCTGCATCGCTGATGAATGAGTAGCAAAGCTGGCGTTGAATCGCGCTGTTTTGATTATGGGTCTCTGAAAGTTTTACGGCCATAAATTGCAACGCAGCAGAAGCTGTTCTGATTAGGAAAAACGGCTCTCGACGTCCTAACTTATCTGCTAGTGGCTCACTTATTTGCATGACGTTGATGTACTCAAGCAATAGAAGTCTTGGGACTTGCAGTGCAAATAACTGAGTGATTTGCGGCTGATAGCGACAGAAGCCATGACGTGTATCGGAATAACAAAGAGCAATAGTGTTGGCCGGAAAAATCTTTGCCGTATTTAAGCCATTAATTTGATAGTAAACCGCATTCCCTAAATTCAGCATGATCGCCACACTGTCGTATTCGGTTTTATCGGCTGTATCGAGTTGGGTAGGTGTTTCAAACCTTCCCTTAAATTGGCTCATCACCATGTCATCATTGATCACACAGCAACGTAACGAAAATTCGCAATGTTCATGCTTAAAAACGATATTGCCATTGGTTTGCATGGACTCTTCCAGTAAATCCAAATTAAATGGAACTCGATAGTAAGGCATAGTGAAATCACGTCCGATTGGTTTTATGAGAAAAGTTATCATTATCATGATTATCTGTCTAGGGAGTGATTGATGATGGCTATTCAACTGTTCAACAAAAAAGCGTATTCAACAAAATGCGCATAAAAAAGGCACAAGATGACTTCACCAGCACGACTGCTGTTCTGTTAGGAAAGAGAAACCTTGACTGGTTTAAGCTTTATTTATCGATATTTTAGGGACGTTGACGATGTTTCCGATATTGTAGAGGGTTCTGCCCAAAGTGTTGTTTGAATAGTTTGCTAAAGTGAGAAGGGCTGGCATATCCCACTTGATAAGCGATGTCGATAATCGGACGATCGGTCTGCTCTAATGATTCAGCTGCTATTTTCATTCGTGTGTGTTGAAGAAGTTTGGAAAATGTCGTATTAAAAAGCACTTTAAAACCGCGTTTAAAGCTGGTTTCATTCGTGCCTACTTGTCGACAAAGCTCGTTTAAGCTCCAATTTTTTTCTGGTTCTGAAGCAATCATCGAGTGTGCTTTGCGTATCCGATTTAAGGTTCGACTGGAAAGGGATGAGCACTCACTGTCTTTTTTGTTGCTTTTTATCATCTCAAGCTGGCTGAGTAGTTTGGCCAAACATTGATAAGCCTGTGAGACGGCATACAAGCTACCGGCACCCGTTTGGTTGGTTAAGCCAGTTTGCAACTGGTTAATAAATTGCTGAATTTCAACACTGGTATCAAAGACAAAACGGCGTTTTTCCGTTAAAGGATTAATACCATTGTCACGCAAACTCTCACTCATTTGCTGGTAAATAGTCGCGAGAAGTTGGCAGTCAAAGCGCATATCGGCAATCTCGACGTAACTCTCTGTTTCACTAATGAATACATCGTTAAAGGTATTAACTGAGAAAATCAGTACACTTTTTCCGTTGTGTAAACTGATGGGCTCATTATCATGACTGTACCAAATGAGCTGCTCGCCTTTAATTACGGTCAGTAAACGTAGGCAGTATCGTTCAGAGTGAGTGGTCGGTTCATACGAGGTACAGCCACCATATCCCGATAGCGTATGTATATTGCAGCCAAGGCATCCCCCAAAAGATTGACAGGCAAGCGGTTGTCGCGGAGTCGGCACGCTTGACTGATGGCTTAGGCAACGTTTCGGTAAGCGTATGGATGTGGAGTTTGGTTTTAAATCAACACGATTCATTTTAGATACCATTCAAAAATGCGTGGGTCGGATTTGCCCCTAGTGTTTCGTCTGTGTAATGAAAAGCGTGCCACGCAAAGAAGTCATGAGTTCTATCGAGATCTCTCATCGTTATTATTATTCGTTTTATAAAACTGAAAGTTATTTTGTGGCGTTTTATGATTACCGTCTGCTCAATTTGGAAGTGATTTTTCATGATTAGGGGTCTGAATTGAGTAGTGGACTGACGTGACTATGCTTCAAGATCGAACAAATTAAGGAACCATGTTCGTCCTCAATCTCTGTCGTCTTCTATACTATGGATAGAAGTATCATTTTTGAGGGGAAGAAATGCCAAGTAAATTCAATACCCTGATAGGAGTTGTATTGCTTTCTCCTACCTTGACTTTCGCCAAGATCAATATGGCTGAAGTGAATGCCTATGCTTACGAAGGATTGGCGGATATGTGTGCCAATTCGCGCTCTATCTCCAGAGATCAGCAGAAAGAGATGCAGGCTATCTACCTCAAGATCAAAAATCAGCGTAAAAAAAGCTTACCCGCCGATGATGATTTTGCCCATTATGCTGCGAAACAGTTGTGGGACATCCATAATGCCCCCCACTATGAAGAGTGTATTGCACTGCTAAAGAGAAAATAATTACCTAGTAAGAAAAAAGCCGCCAAAGTAGGCGGCTAAAAGTGTGCAAGCAAAGGTGTTCAAGTTGAACCTGTCGTTCGATACAAACAATAGACTGAAAAGGTGCGGTGCTCAACCCTGTCGTTAATGAAATGAGATTTGCAACCGAATGCATATGTAATTATTGCATTTATAACTTGCATGGTTTCATTAGATATTCAGCTAGAACCACTTGAGGTCGGTGAGATCAAGGCTTGTCGAGAGCAGGTAGTATGCTGTTTATAATAGATTACGCGGTTTTAAAATTGTCAGCCAGCACCGAAATGGTTTGGGTACTGGCTGAGTTTTTATCTCAATGTTGATGTCTTCAACCGCGTCAAGTAACCGTTCCACTCTTTGCTGTATGAGCATTGAGTACCACGTCTTTATTTAACCAATGGCTGATTACTTGCCGTAACGCATTTAATGACGTTGGTTTCTCTAAGCGACCGTCCATCAGCTTGCTAATCATTTCTAGCTCACGTTCGCCAGATTCACCTGACAGCGCAATGATCGGAATCTGCGGAGAATGTGCCTTAATGATTTGGCTGGCTTCAAAACCATTCATCACTGGCATTTGAATATCCATCAAAATCAAATCGATGCAATTCGCTTTAAAGATTTCTACTGCATTTTCACCGTTGTTTGCCTGCAAGTTGTTAACGCCAAGTTGGTTCAGATACATTTGAACTAGTGAGCGCTGTACTTCTTTATCGTCAACGATGAGTACTGTGGGTGCTTTGTTATTGATTAGAAATGGCTGATCGATGGGTTGTATATCATCAACGGTTCTTTGCTCTGTATTCGTTTTAGGCTGTTGCCAACCTTTGAAATCAGGAGTACGAAGCGAGTCGGCTTGGGGGGCATTGGGTACCATAGGAAAGTATAAGTGGAATTCCGTAAACTCCCCCAGTTTCGATTTGCATTCAACTCGGCCGCCAAAGGAGCGCATGACACGCTGGCAATAGCCGAGCCCCAGACCGCTGCCTCCGCTTTTTTGATAAGAGAAGAAGTCATCGAAAATCTTATAAGAAATGACGTCGTCAATCCCCGGGCCTGTATCTCTGAAGATTAAAATATTTTCATAAGTACCGATTTGAGTTGTGATCTCAATTTGGCTATTTGGGTAGGAATCAAAATAATAAATTGCGTTACGAATCAAGTTGAAAATAACAAAGTTGAATAAGGTTTCATTGAGTTTTGCTACGAAGTCATCTTGTTGTGGTAAATGAATTCGCTCAATTACTTTCTCATTCTCAAAGCCATATTGACTGACCGCCTGATCAACGGCTTTGTGGATCGACGTCATCGTAATCGGTTCGTGTTCAGGTGAACTATCACTGACCTCGCGCAAGATAATATCAATCAACTGCCGCCCACGTTGAATCGCTGCTTGGCCGTTCTCAATATCCTGTTTAATTTGTTGTGCGGGCGCTTGATTATCAATATGTTGCTTTAAAATTTCAAAATGCAATTGTACTTGAGCGAGCGGGTTACGCATTTCATGCGCAATTGAATTAGCTAATGCGCGACTTTGGCAGACACGTCTATCCGCTTCAATAATACTTTGTATTCGGGTTAGCAAGGTTTGAAGTGCAGCGATTTCTTCATTAGAAAACATCTGATTATTGATTTTGTGTGGCGAGATCAATAAATGTGTGACCAATTTGCTGTGCCCAAACAGTGGCATGACCAAGGCCGTATTGTTTGAGCTCATTTTGTCATAAAGGGCTTTGATCGAGTTTTTTGCCGCGGTTTTGTTGTCTAATTTTTCAAACAATTCATCAAACACCAGTGCGGTTTGTTTGGATGAAAGGTAACGTTCGTAGACGGTTTCGTTATAGTTACTATTAACGAACTGCAGCTTATCATCGGCGATGTATAATAATTGGCTTAAGCGGCGCATCGCATCATCAATTGAACGCTTGAAATCGTCTTCCAAAGCGAGTATTTGCTCTACAGGAGTCTGCTGATTGCCGTAAATGAGTAAAGAGGCGTAACGGCTTAAGCGTTTGTAGAGTGGATTCCAAGTAATTCCAATCAGCGCACAGAGTGGTATTGCAACCAGCCATTGGTTGCTGTCGGTGAGAGGGATGAAGATCGCGCCGAGCGGTATGAATAAAACCCCACACACTAACGCGGTATTGAGGCACAAGTAAGCAAGGTATTTCACACTGTAGAAGCGTGAAGTGATAAGAGCATAGCCGACAAACATCATTTCGCTAATGGAGAGTGCCGGAGGCAGCCAAGTGAGTGAAAAATCTTGAAAGAAAAAGGTAATTCCGACTTGGAGTATGAGCGTTGAAAGCATGTATACCAGGATACCTGCAATCATATAGTTGGTTTTGGCCAGTGTTAACTTACTGCTATTGGCTCGCATTGAGATCAAGTTGAACAGTGTCATTATCATGGCGCAAAGTAGAGCACTAAAAAAGTATGGAGTGTGTGGCCCAAACTCAATGACAAACTTGCTCGGCCCAGCGATATCAACATGTCGGACCGTAAGGTTAGGCTGTAAATTAATGACCAAAAAATACATCACTATGGCAATGAAAAACAATTGTTGCCAAAGGTATATTCTGCCTCCTCTTTGCTCGGCAGAGAGCTGACATGAAAAATAGTAAGCAAAAGCAAATGCAAAGGATGATACGACGTTGGCAAATTTGGCCATAAATATAGCTCTATCTGCGCCAAGTTCGGCTAGCCAATCAGTATGGAAATACGCATTACTCCCTATCCATGCAATGATAAAAAGAGAATAAGCAATATAGGCGACATGGCGTGTACCCCAGATCATTTCATTTTTTTGCTTAAGACGATAGCAATAGTAGGTTAGCCAAACGAGCACCATGGCTACTGCTACGATAAGCGTTATCGCTTTAGGATAGAGAATTGGCTCTAAGCTGAAATCAAGCATACTCTTCCCTTTTGATTAAATGGTATTTTCTACTTTGAGAAACCGCATGTTTATAGTCACGAAAATCGGCATCCCTGAAGACGCGGTCCATCGATTCGAAATTCCAGAAACCACGATAAGTTTTTACTCCGTCGCTATTCAGATCGCAATTTCCACAATGGAAATACGCTTTCGGGTCAACAGCTTGATAAAAATTAAGCATGAAAGATTGAGCAGTAGCGAATAAACCAAGTTTGTATCCTAGCTGATGCATTACATGCATGAACTTTTTTTGAGCAAGGTAGAGGAAGTAGAGCTTTTGCTGAGCGTTGCCACTGACGGTGAAACGCAGCACTTCACAGACTGCTCGCGTGTCAGTCAATTGTCGCCGAAATTGCTGATCGAATTTTGGGAGAGAGTCGCATTTCGACAATGCTGGTTTGAAAAGTTGTAATTCCATCAAGGCATGGTAGCCATGATCGGGTAAACAGAACAGCCACTGCTCATTACTGAACTGTGGCGCATAGCTGAGCCAAGTCTGATTTACTGACCAATCTTTTACCAACATTGAAGCGACCAGTGTGGGAGATGCTTCGTTATCAGGATGCTTGAGTAAAACAAAGTGCTTACCCTTTTGTGATAAGGACAATAAAGGCAGCATCTCGTACCACTTTTCGCCTTTAATAAATAGCTCAAGATTGCTTAAGGTGATCGCATCTTTAATCGGCATTTTTTGCGGGTGACTGGGCGTTGTGACCCAAAGTTCAGAATGTTCTATCTGGTCGATCAAAAAACCACGGTAAGCACAGTCTTTAAGTGGTAGTTCGATACGAGGAGGAGCATCCGCTTCGATAGGGAATAGTGTTTTTATAGCCGCAATTTCGCATTCACACCAGAAATCTAGCCAATGCGAATAACACTCGCTGACGGCTTGCTCAAGATGTGCTATTTCTTCATCTAATGTATTCGGATAGCGCTGGATGAGATCTCGGTAGTCCATCAATTCAAACAGTATTGAGAAACTTTTATTGTGATGTTCAGGAAATAGGTTGAGTAATTGGTTTTTACGGCAATCTGTCACCGCGCGAAAAAGATCAGCTCGTTGCTGTGGTTGATAAGTATTGATGACGAACTCTATCAGAGCCCGCTGTTTTTTTTCGATAGGCAGGCTGGTTGCCAGCTGTGAGCCTAAAGATGGTATTATTTTCATTGAGTTAACCTAGCCGAGGTTTATTTATTTAATTATTTTTTATTTATTTATTAGATAGGCACTAGTAAATGGGACTTTGATTTAGGAGAGTAGTTGGCGTCACGTCACTCAGTGTCGGTAACCGCGACTTTATTTGTACCTAATGTCTTTAGTGCCCGTTGCATATCCGCGGCAAGTTTACTACTTGCACTTACCCTCCACAACAGCGTTTTATAATAAAAGCCTTCCGCAGAAGGCTTTATCTATGTAATTGATTTATCAATTATTAACGTATCAACAACATCGGCACGCTTGATTCGGCTAAGATCCGAGTGGTGTTACTGCCAACGAAGAACTGACGAAGTTTAGAGTGCCCAAACGCGCCCATGACGATCATGCCCAGTTGGTTTTGTTGTTGGTAGTGAAGAATCGCCTTATGAACTTCGCCAGATAAGCACGCTTCAACGACGTGAACACCGTGTTCACACAATTTTTCGGCGGCAGCTTTAAACGCGATCGCTTTATCGTGGTTATCTTCCACCATCACCAAATGGCACTCTAGCCCTTTCAGCAGCGGCGTTTTAATGGCTTTATCTACTAATTTTTGACTGATTTCGCTACCATCAAAAGCCAATAGATAGCTTTGTGGTGGTGTAAAATCACCCGTTGCCACTAAGGTGTGCGACTTCATTGTACGCACGATACTCTCTAATTGAGATCCAACAGCCATGGCGTCGTTTTGGTGCACTTCACCTGATTTACCGACCACCAATACACGAATTTCGTTTTCAAGATCAAGCAAAGTGTCCAGCAGGTTGCCGTGCTTTTGCAGTTTATGCACATCTTGTAAACCTTGTTCATGGGCTTTGGTTTCTAGCTCATTGAGTAACGCTTTACCGTGCCTTAAGGCCAGCTTAGAACGCTTTTCGTCTAGTTCAACCAGCTCTTTCAATAGTTGCTCTCGGCTGCCTAAACCGATGTTACCAGACAGCTCACTTTCGGTTTGATTGGCCGCCTTATCAAGTACGTGCAATAAGGTTAACGGTGCGTGTAAGCTTTTGGCGGCCCACACGCTTAAATTGGCGACCGACTGTGAATAAATCGATCCATCGATGCAAGCAATAATATTGGTCATAATCTGTTCCTTAATGTCCGCCCATCAGCTTTTCAACTTCTTCTGGCTTACCATGCACGCCGAATTTATCGACAATCGTTGCTGTTGCTTCATTCATACCGATGATGTTTACATCGGTCCCTTCGCGTCGGAATTTGATAACAGCACGATCTAGCGAAGAAACCGAAGTAATATCCCAAAAGTGCGCTGCAGAGAGGTCGATAGTGACACGCTCTAAGACCTCTTTGAAGTCAAACGCGTTCATAAATTGATCTGACGAAGCAAAGAAGACTTGCCCAACAACACAATAGGTACGCTCTTCTCCATTTTCAGAGAGTTCACTTTTAACCACCATGAAGCGGCCAATTTTGTTAGCAAAGAAAAGAGAAGCAAGCAGCACACCGACACCGACACCGATCGCTAAGTTATGGGTTGCAACCACAACAACGACGGTCGCGATCATCACAATGCTGGTAGAAAGTGGGTGAGTTTTGAGATCCTTTACCGAACTCCAAGAGAAGGTCCCAATGGAAACCATGATCATTACCGCGACTAAAGCCGCCATCGGGATGAGCTTGAGCCAATCACTTAAAAACACCACCATGATGATCAGTAGAATACCGGCGCAAAAAGTAGAGAGTCTGCCGCGTCCACCGGATTTAATGTTGATGATCGATTGACCAATCATCGCACAACCAGCCATGCCGCCAAGAAAGCCGGTGGCAATATTGGCAATACCTTGGCCTTTACATTCGCGATTTTTATCACTGCTGGTATCGGTTAAATCGTCAACAATGGTTGCTGTCATCATTGATTCTAATAAACCGACAACGGCCAATCCGGCTGAATAAGGAAATATAATCCATAAGGTTTCAAGGTTGAGCGGAACATCTGGCCATAAAAATATCGGTAAAGTATCAGGTAATTCACCCATATCGCCCACAGTGCGAATATCCATGCCAAAGCTGATAGCAATCAGAGTTAAGGCGATAATGCACACTAATGGCGAAGGTAGCAATTTGCCAACCACAGGAACGTAGGGGAATAGGTAGATAATCGCCAGCCCACCGAGTGTCATGGCATAAACATGCCATGTTACATTGGTCAGCTCTGGTAATTGCGCCATAAAAATCAGAATCGCCAGCGCGTTAACAAACCCCGTCACGACCGAACGTGATACAAAACGCATCAAATCGCCCAGTTTGAGGTAACCGGCCAGTATTTGTAGAACCCCGGTCAAAACAGTGGCTGCCAGTAGATATTGCAAGCCATGCTCTTTGACTAAAGTGACCATCAAGAGTGCCATTGCACCAGTGGCTGCTGAGATCATGCCGGGACGTCCACCGACAATTGAAATGATCACGGCAATACTGAATGAAGCGTAAAGGCCGATTTTAGGGTCAACACCCGCGATAATAGAAAAGGCAATCGCCTCAGGAATCAATGCTAACGCAACGACAGTGCCAGCTAGAGCATCCCCTCGCACATTGGAAAACCAATCGCGCTTAATATTTTGTAGCATACTTAATCTCTAAAAAATGAAATAAAAAGGTGAGTTGTGAGAGGTAAGGGTCAATCTAGGGCGGCGTAAGCAGCATTCGCAACATCTCTTGGTTGATTTTAAAAATGTGATCCTAATCATTGATGTGGTGTAGGTCAACCAAACGATCACTATTTGTATTGCAGTCGTGGATTTCTCCCGTTATCACGCTGCTTTTCAAGCGCTGCCCGTCGTACGCGAGGATAGTTCTGGTGTTTGACTTTTATTCTTTTACTTCTTACACTTGAACATATTCGATATTTCATATGTGTTTTTATGTGCTGCAGTTTATCTTTTTATAAATGCTTGTCTGAAGAGACGAGGCTTAAATCGCTTCTGTTGATGAAGCATCAAGGGCAGTTGTGCGTGTGTGATTTAATGAATGCGTTGCAATTAAGCCAGCCTAAGGTGTCACGCCATTTAGCAGAACTGAGAAAAAATGAATTAGTGATTGATGAGCGGCGCGGCAAGTGGGTGTACTACCAAATTAATCCTGAGCTGGAAAGTTGGATGGTGCAGATATTGGACATCACGCTGAGCCACAATGCTGCATTGATTGCGCAAGAGCTAACGCGTATTGCTCACCCATCTTGTCAAAATGAATGAAATTTTAGCGTTGCTATTTCGCCATGGCTGTAAGTAGAAAGTTGTGCGCGGCTCCCTTTTAGACTTACCGAGAGATGTGATGTATGAGTGAATTACCTGTCTGCGCAGAAGCCTCTGCAGCCGAAAAAATGAGTTTTCTTGATCGCTATCTAACCTTGTGGATTTTTCTTGCGATGGGGTTCGGGGTGGCGATCGGTGTCTTCTTTCCGCAAGTGGCGCAGTGGAATGAGAGCATGTCGGTCGGTTCGACCAATATTCCGCTGGCGATCGGTTTGATTTTGATGATGTATCCACCGCTGGCAAAAGTGAATTACAGCCTGCTAGGTGAAGTGACTCGTGATAAACGCGCCATCACACTCTCTTTAGTGATGAACTGGATTGTTGGGCCTATCTTAATGTTTGCATTGGCGATCATTTTCTTACGTGATTACCCCGGTTATATGGTCGGACTGATCTTAATTGGCCTGGCGCGCTGCATCGCGATGGTATTGGTGTGGAATGATATCAGCGGCGGGAACAAAGAGTACGGCGCAGCGCTGGTGGCGCTCAATAGCGCATTCCAAATCGTCACCTACAGCTTTATGGCGTGGCTATTTATTACTGTTTTGCCGCCATATTTTGGGCTAGAGAGCTTTGTAGTTGATATTACCATTCTCGATATCGCCGAAAGTGTACTGATTTATTTAGGCATCCCATTTTTAGCTGGCTTTTTGAGCCGCAAATGGTTGGTGGCCGCGAAAGGTGAGCAATGGTACAACGAGGAGTTTATTCCGCGTATTTCACCGATTACGCTGGTGGCACTACTAGCGACGATAGTTTTGATGTTCAGCCTGAAAGGCGAGATGATCATTGAGCTGCCGATGGACGTGATACGCGTTGCGATACCTTTGGTGATTTATTTCTTAGTGATGTTTTTTGTCAGCTTTTTCATTGGTAAAAAACTGGGCATTCCTTACGATCAAAATGCCTCAATTGCTTTTACCTCATCAGGCAACAATTTTGAACTGGCGATTGCGGTCTCCATTGCCGTGTTCGGTCTAAATTCCGATCAAGCATTTGCGGGTGTGATTGGGCCCTTGGTTGAAGTGCCGGTGTTGATTGCCTTGGTCAACGTCGCGCTGCGCATGAAAAAGAAATACTATGCCATTCATCCTAGTGATAAACCGCATAATGCTTAAGGCAGAATGGGGGGCGTAACTGGTTTAAACACCGGGTTGGCTTTCCGAAAAAAATCAAAGGCTGCGAATTTGCAGCCTTTTTACCAATGAGCAATATCACTACGAACGGGTTTTCTGACTCGCTAAAAGATCGGCAATGGCTTGATCTTTTTGGTGGCGTACGTCTAAGCCAGTGACAAAATAGATCGTGTACTCACAAACGTTGCGCGCGTGATCGCCAATCCGTTCGACGGCGCGACCAATCCAAGTGATTTCCAAAATGGTTTGATAGTCAGTACCTTGTACCAGCATATCTTTATCATTTTGACGCAAAATATCGCCGTAGCTGTTGTCGATTTGCTTATCCAACATGGCTGCTTCTAGCGCATCGTGCGCATTGAGATCGTGAAAAGCGTTCATCGATTTTTGCAGCATATTGATCACGTTAGCATTGATTTTTTCAAATGCATCTTCTTGTAGTTCAATGCCCTCAAAATAGTCTTTGTTACCCGGATGGTGTTCCTTTAAACGTAACACCGCATGAGCGATACGTTTAGATTGATCGCCAATTCGTTCCAGATCCATGATCGCTTTCATGATCGAAAACACCGCACGTAAATCACGTGCTGCGGGTTGGCGTTTGACTAAAATATCAATGCAGCGTTGATCAATAGCCAGCTCTAACAAATTGATATTATGATCGTTTTCAATTACTTGCTTGGCTTGTTCGGTATTGCCTGTCATAAACGCATCGAGTGCGTCTCGCACTTGTACGATGACTAAATCACCCATATTCACCACGCTATCCACAATAGAACGCATTTCGCTATTGTAGCTATGAGAGGTGTGCCCATCGACACCATGAGTTGTCATAAAGTTCTCCTAAAAAACGATCGTTAACCGAAACGGCCAGTAATGTAATCTTCAGTACGGCTATCACGAGGGTTAGTGAACAGCTCACGGGTTTCACTCAGTTCAACGAGGTTACCCAAGTGGAAAAAAGCGGTTTTATCGGAAACGCGCGCCGCTTGTTGCATGTTGTGTGTCACCATCGCAATGGTGTAGCTGCCTTTGAGCTCATCGATTAAATCTTCAATGATCGAAGTCGCAATAGGGTCAAGCGCCGAACAAGGTTCATCCATTAAGATGACTTCTGGATTTACTGCAATCGCCCGTGCAATACACAAACGCTGCTGCTGACCACCAGACAACCCTGTCCCTGGCGCTGATAAGCGATCTTTGACTTCTTTCCACAAACCAGCACGACGTAAACTGGTTTCGACGATTTCGTCTAAGTCGGATTTATTGTTGACTAAACCATGTAATTTCGGACCGTAGGCGATATTTTCATAAATCGATTTTGGGAACGGATTCGGTTTTTGGAACACCATGCCCACTTGTGCTCGCAGTTGGACCACATCCAAACTTGGGTGATAGATGTCTTGCCCATCTAAGGTAACTGAACCTTCAACACGAGCCGTGTCGATGGTGTCATTCATGCGATTTAGACAGCGTAAAAAAGTCGATTTACCGCAACCTGAAGGGCCAATAAAGGCGACCACTTCATGCTCAATGATATCCATATTGATGCCGTGTAGCGCCTCAGTCTCACCATAGAAAACTTTCACATCACGAGCGGCCATTTTAATCTGTGTGGCTTGGGCCGCTTCTTTAGCTGTGCTCTTTACCTGTGGTGTCACAAGGGTGTGTTTGTTCATAATAGCTTCACTTATCATCTTTATTACCACCGAGTTTCAAAGCGTCGGCGCAACCAAATCGCCAACGCATTTAAGCTAATCATTAATGCTAACAATACGGTGATTGCAGCAGACGTTCTTGCTTCAAAAAAGTTACGCAGTTCGTTACCTTGCCAGAGGAAAATTTGCACTGGTAGCGCGGTTGATTGATCGAGCGGTGTCGCAGGCACACTAGCCACAAACGAGCTCATGCCGATCAAAAGAAGTGGTGCTGTCTCACCCAATGCTTGCGCGATACCTAAAATGGCCCCAGTCAAAATACCGGGTAATGCCAAAGGCAATACGTGATGAAATACCGCTTGCGTTTTCGATGCACCGATACCCAGTGCTGCTTGCCGAATCGAGGGAGGGATCGCTTTTAACGTCGAACGCGTGGCGATGATGACCGTCGGCAACGTCATAAGCGTTAGCACCAAACCACCGACAAATGGCGCAGAGAGCGGCAGCTTAAACCACAAAATAAACACTGAAGCGCCCAGTAAACCAAAAACAATCGAAGGAACCGCCGCCAAGTTGTTGATGTTCACTTCAATCAAATCGGTGAACTTGTTTTTTGGGGCAAATTCTTCTAGGTAAATCGCGGAAGCGACGCCAATCGGTACCGCCAATACCATAACAATGAGCATCATAAATACCGAGCCCATAAACGCCCCAGCAAGGCCAGCCGAAGCTAATGAGCTGCGAGAATCGACGTTCATAAACAGCGCTGTACTGAATTTGTTTTGGATAATGCCACGCTCAGCCAATTCATCAGCCCAAGCGCGAGTACGAGCACTTAACTGCTGACGAGAGTCGGGTAGGTCACGGTCGATGTTGCCTTTCAACCACACATCGACGTTGGCTTCGGCCAGTAAATCAAGACGTAAGGTTTGGCCGACCAGTGAAGGGTCATTGACTATCATATCGCGTAGAGCAAAACGCTCGCCGCTGGTGATCAATTTGATCGCATCACGCTGGTAGCGAGTCGCTTCAGGGATTTCATTAGCCAAACTGTTGACAATAATACGGTTGAAATTAACCATGCCAACACTGCTTTGCCATGTCAGCATGCGTTGCCTGAATTGTGCAGGGCTCTCATCATTTTGCTGAATGGGTTTAGGATCAATTTTCACCACATCAGGGTCAAAGTAGACATCCAATGTCACGGTGGCTTGCCAAAATGCAGGAATGCCTTTAGAAAGAATCGAGGTGAATAATATCGCCACAAAGCTTAACGCTAGAGCAACGGCAGCAATGCCAAAGGCTTTAAAGCGGCGTTCACTGTTGTGACGTTTTTTCAGCGAGCGAGCAATGCGCTGCTTTGTTTCGTTACGCCGGGCTAAAGCGTCATCATTTGAAAGGCTGGAGGTATTCATACTGTTGTCCATAGCGTTACTCATACTGTTCACGGTACTTACGCACGATAACGAGTGCGATCACATTAAGAACCAAAGTGATCACAAATAGGGTCAGACCAAGTGCAAACGCGACTAATGACTGTGGGCTAGCAAAATCAGTGTCTCCCGTTAATTGGTTAACGATCGTAACCGTCATGGTTGAGACTGCTTCGAATGGATTGGCGGTCAGCACTGGACTGTTTCCGGCAGCAAGGACTACAATCATGGTTTCACCTATCGCGCGACTGGCCGCGAGTAGTACAGCCCCCGTAATACCGGGTAGAGCGGCAGGTAGTACCACTTTACGAATGGTTTCTGACTTAGTCGCGCCCAGTCCTAACGAGCCATCTCGCAGTGCTTTTGGTACTTGAGTAAGAATGTCGTCGGACAAAGAGGAAATAAAAGGAATGACCATTAAGCCCATCACAATCCCAGCAGTGAGAGCTGAAGTGGCACGAATATCAATATGGAGCCACTGACCCAGTTCGGTTAAAAATGGGCCGACGGTAATCAAAGCGAAAAAACCATAAACGATGGTAGGAATACCCGCCAGCACTTCAATAATCGGTTTGGCTACTGAACGAACGCGACTTGGCGCATATTCAGCCAGATAAATAGCGCACATCAGGCCAATAGGAATAGCGACGATTAAGGCAATCAAGGCAATTAAAAAGGTTCCTGCCAGTAATGGCAACATACCAAAGCCGGTTTGGTTCTCTGTTCCAACGGTTGAAAAGCGAGGGTTCCATGTGGTGCCGAAGAAAAATTCACTCGGGCTAACAAAACTAAAGAAACGTAACGCTTCTCCAACCATAGAAAGGACAATACCTACTGTGGTTAAAATCGCCACACCAGAGCATAGAATCAGTAATATGTGCAGTGCGGTTTCTACTTTGTTACGCGCGCGAAGATCAGGACGAATTTGACGTGTACTGAATACTATGCCAGCAGCGGCAACGGTTGCCATCAAACCCGAGAGTAATAAATCACTGCGTTGTTCTAACTGCTTTAAGTAGTCTGCGGCGGTAATTTCTTGAGGAGAAAAACTATCGAGTACAGCGAAACCGCTGGCGATATTATGCAGTTTATTCATCAGCACGTGAGTGCTTTCAGCTGCCGTTGGTTGCAGATCCGTAGGAAGGCTATCAACCACCATTTGCTGAATCAGTATGGGAGAAGATAGACTCCACATTATCCAGATGAGCAGTGCAGGAACTGCACACCAAAGCAGAGTTAGCATACCGTGGTAAACAGGCCGAGAATGTAAGCGCTGAGCCCCAGTATTGGTTGATGCCACTTTTTTACTGCGCGTCAGCCCTAAGTGGTAAGCCAGTGTCATTACCGCCAGTAGTACAACCATCAGCATCAGATTATTCATTGTTATTCTTACCTTATTAAAGCGTTAGCTTGGGCCGAAAAATGTCGGCCCAAGCTAATCAGAGAGCCTTAAAGGACTTTGCGATTTTTAATATTTTGAGACACTTGAGCGCGCTCTTTATCATCCATTGGGATAAGACCTGCCGTTTCAAGTGGGCTACCCGTTGCACCCATTTGTTCGCTCACAAAAAACTGAGCGTACTCTGATAATCCAGGTACTACACCAACGTGAGCTTTTTTGATGTAGAAGAATAGTGGACGGGATACTGGGTATTGTCCGTTACCAATCGTCTCTAAGCTTGGGGTTACGTCGTTAACAGTCGCGACTTTCAAGCGGTCACGGTTTTGGTCGTAGAAGCTCAGGCCAAATACACCAAGCGCATTTTTCTGAGCATCAAGACGAGCTAGGGTTTCGGTATAATCGCCAGCGACTTCAACTACGCGGCCATCGGTGCGAATCGCGTTACAGAAATTGCCTTTGGCTTTCTTGTCCAACGCTTTGACTTCGGCAAATGTTTCACAACCTGGATGAACGACTTTCTCTTCGTACACTTCACGTGTACCGTGGTTAGAGCCAGGGATCACTAGCAAGATCTCTTGGTCAGGCAAGGATGCGTCAATTTGCTTCCAGTTGGTATAAGGGTTTGAAACCATTTTTCCGTTTTGTGGAATTTGTGCGGCACCCGCTTTAAATACATGCTCTGGCTTAAGTGCAAAAGAACCGCTGTCAGAACGAGAAGCAAACACGATGCCGTCGTAGCCGACTTTGACTTCAATGATTTCTGTTACACCATTGGTACGGCAGCTTTCCACTTCAGATGATTTGATGGCGCGTGATGCGTTCGCGATGTCGATAGTATTCACCCCGACACCTTGGCAGAACTGACGTAAACCGCCACTTGAACCACCTGAACCAACCACTGGCGTGCTGAATTGTGGGAAGGTTTGACCAAACTCTTCTGCAACGATAGAAGAAAATGGTAAAACGGTTGAAGAGCCAGCGATTTGGATCGTATTACGTGCCATTGCTGGGGCAGAGATAGCGGTTGCTATGGTTGAAGCAAGCAAAAGCGCATTGCGTCCGAACTTCATAATATTTCCCTCATTAAATTTCATAACCGTAGACTATTTTTGAAAAGCCTTCCGTAAGCAGCTTTGTATTGTTTAGCTGAGATGAATTTTGATTGGGCAATGTGACAGTAAAATAGTTTTTATATGACAAATTTATGACCAAGCAGATTTCTTTTGTTTTATATGAGGGGTTTTTTATTAAAAATCAGTAATTTATATTTTATTGTCCAGTAGCTATGGGGTGGTTGAATATTTAACGGCGTGAAATATTTGTGAATAAATTCGAAATTTTATCTATTTCTGCTTCACACGTTGACTTGATAGAGTATGTCAGTAAAGGAGGTTGATAATATGATAGACGTCGAGGTATCAAAAATAGGCCTATTGAGAAATCGATTGTAATCAAAATGCAATAAAAACTCTGCAGCATGCCATCAGCTATTTTACTTTTCGCTTTAAAATTGCTCTAAAGCTAAAGCCAGCGGTAACTTTTATTTAGCGGTAACTTTTATATTGACAGCGATTTCTTTTTATATGATATATATGAACATCCGCATATACAGAGATTAATAAAATGTTACCTCATCAGTTTTTTAAATTGCTGTCCGATGAAACTCGAGTGCGTTGTTTATTGATGATTTCTCGTGAAGAGAAAGTGTGCGTTGGCGAGTTATCCGAAGCTCTTGATGAAAGCCAACCCAAAATTTCTCGCCATCTGGCTCTACTTCGTTCAAGTGGCGTGGTGGTCGATACAAGGCAAGGACAATGGGTGTTTTATCGGCTCTCGGACCAACTGCCCGGATGGATGAAAAAACAAATTCAAGGGCTTGTGGACTCCAGTTGCCTGAAACAAGAATACCAACAGGATATGCAAAGGCTAGCAGAGATGAAATCTCGCCCAGCTTGTTGTATTTAGAAGGGATAAAAGGAAATAAAAATGTCTATTAAAGTCGGAATTAACGGGTTTGGCCGCATCGGTCGTTTAGCATTAAGAGCCTCATTTGATTGGCCTGAGATCGAATTTGTGCAGATTAACGACGTTGCGGGTGACGCGGCGACCTTGGCTCATTTGCTCGAATTTGATTCAATACAAGGCCGTTGGCATCACGAAGTGACAAGCGACGGTAATGCGATCATTGCCAACGGTAAGGTTATTCGTACCTCACAACAAAAAGCGATCAGTGACGTCGATTGGTCTGGTTGTGATGTGGTCATCGAAGCCACGGGAAAACACCGCAAGTCTGAGTTTTTGAATCAGTATTTAGCACAAGGTGTCAAACGTGTTGTGGTATCAGCTCCAGTGAAAGAAGCGGGGATTGCTAATATCGTGGTTGGGGTCAATGACCACATCTTTGATCCACAAATACATCAGATTGTTACGGCCGCTTCTTGTACCACCAACTGCATTGCGCCTATCGTCAAAGTGATTCATGAGCAACTGGGTATTGAACACTCATCGTTTACGACCATTCATGACCTGACCAATACGCAAACCATTTTGGATGCACCGCATAAAGATCTACGCCGCGCCCGCGCATGTGGTATGAGCCTTATCCCTACCACAACAGGTTCTGCGACAGCGATTGTGGAAATTTTCCCCGATCTGAAAGACAAAATTAACGGTCACGCGGTGCGTGTGCCGCTGGCCAATGCGTCGTTAACCGACATTATTTTTGATGTGAAACGCGATACCAGCGCGGAAGAAGTTAACGCGCTACTGAAAGCGGCTTCAGAAAATGAGCTCAAAGGCATTCTCGGTTTTGAAGCGCGGCCATTGGTATCGATTGATTATAAAGGCGATCAACGCTCAACGATTGTCGATGCACTCTCGACCATGGTGGTGGGAAAGCGCATGGTGAAAATTTACGCTTGGTACGATAACGAAATGGGTTACGCAACCCGTACCGCAGAATTAGTACGCAAAGTCGGTTTGGCATAAAGGAGCAAAGAAATGACACATCCTACATGGGAACTGTCCGTTGCAGAAAACAGCGCTGGTTTGGTATTGACGCCTTGCCCGGGTACAAAAGATCTTCCTCTGGTTGAGAGTATTGAACAACTGAAATCTCAAGGTGTTACCGTTGTGGTGACGGCTCTAAGTCATGAAGAGATGCAAGAGAAAGGTGTTGGCGACTTACCTAAAGTGGTTGAGCAAGCGGGGCTGCAATGGTTTCACGCCCCAATTGAAGATGATTGCGCGCCCGACCATCAGTTTCAAACGCATTGGCAAAGTATCTCCCCATCACTGCATCAGGCGCTTGCCAAGGGAGATAAGATTGCCATGCATTGCATGGGTGGATCGGGTCGTACTGGTTTACTTGCTGCTCATTTATTGCTGGAGAAAGGTTGGGAACTGCAAAACATTATTACTCAAGTTCAATCATTAAGACCGGGTGCGTTTACCAAAGATGTACAAGTTGAGTACATCAAACAATTTGTTAATCAATAACAGTCCCAAAGAGCTGCCTTAGGCGGCTCTTTTGCAAAGAGAGTGATTATGCTGTCTCAACTCAACCAAAACGTTCGCCAGTACATGCTAGTGACTTTTAATTATTGGAATTTTACCGTCACTGACGGCGCGCTGCGCATGTTAGTGGTGTTGTATTTTTATGATTTGGGTTATTCGACCTTAGCGATTGCGTCTTTGTTTCTCTTTTATGAATTTTTTGGTGTGGTGACGAACCTGATTGGCGGTTGGCTTGGTGCGCGCTTAGGGCTGAATCGCACCATGAATATTGGCCTTGGCATGCAAATATTCGCGCTCTTGATGCTTGCTGTACCTGCGGCATGGTTAACCATTCCTTGGGTGATGGCGGCGCAGGCGTTATCGGGCATCGCAAAAGATCTCAATAAAATGAGTGCAAAAAGTGCGATCAAAACGTTGGTCCCTGACAACGCACAAGGCGCACTCTACAAATGGATAGCCATTCTTACGGGTTCAAAAAACGCTCTAAAAGGGGCTGGCTTTTTTCTCGGTGGCGTCTTGCTCTCTTGGATCGGTTTTCAATATACGGTAGCGGCTATGGCGGTAGTATTGCTGTTGGTTTTTATCGGCAGTTTACTCAGCTTAAAAGCGGATATTGGCAAAGCCAAAACCAAACCGAAATTTTCAGAGATTTTCTCCAAATCGCGCAGCGTGAACATTTTATCAGCGGCTCGCCTATTTTTATTTGGCGCGCGAGACGTTTGGTTTGTGATTGCTTTGCCCATTTATCTCGGCAGCGTTTTTGGTTGGGATCACAGTGCCGTGGGCGGCTTTTTAGCGCTGTGGGTGATTGGCTACGGTGTCATCCAAGGGTTTGCTCCTAAAATAACGGGCAGCGCTTCAGATCAAGTGCCGGATGGGCGCTCTGCGCTCGGTTGGGCGGCGCTATTGGCGCTGATTACCGGTTTTATCGCCTACAGCATTCAAGTTCAGTGGCATCCGGAAGTCGTGATTATCGCGGGATTACTGCTTTTCGGCGCTGTCTTTGCGATTAACTCATCGCTGCATTCCTATTTAATCGTTAGCTATGCCAAAGGTGATGGCGTATCGCTTGATGTTGGCTTTTACTACATGGCAAACGCTATGGGGCGCTTAATCGGTACGGTGCTTTCCGGATGGGTTTTCCAACTGTGGGGTTTAGCGGCGTGCTTGTGGGTTTCGTTTGGCTTTCTGCTGCTGACCACCCTTATTTCGTTGGGGTTACCGAAAAGCAGAGCCGCGCTGACACTTGAACCGTAGTGTCACCAGCGGATGACTATTCCAGTGGATGGAGATTGTGATAGAGTTCGTGCTTTATTGAACGAATTGAGTCAGTCACATGAGATCTTTTGTTGTAAGGGCCCGCGCCGCTTCCACGGATAAACAGACTTTTTTAGCCTCTGTTGGGCAAGAAGCTCACACTGAAATTTTGGCCCACGTACTCATGAACGCTATTTTTACCGCGCAGTCGCATCGTGATGACGTGGTGGTCTATTTGGTGCTGGAAAGTACGCAAGATTTCTCGCGGACTTTATGTTTTGAGTCGAGCCAGTTGCATAATATCGGTGGTTTTCACGAGCAAGCCTTACTGACTAAAATAGGCCACGCCTTAGATGTTTCTATGGGTATGGGCAAAGAGCAAACCCGAGAGGTCGAGCAAGGGCTCACGGTTGAAACCATCAGTTTTGAAAAGTTGGTGCAGCGCCTTTCGGATAGTTACCATTTGTATTTACTGGATAAAAAAGGCGAGAGTGTCCGTGAGCATCAATTTTCTGACGACAGCTGCTTTTTACTTACTGACCACATCCCGATGCCGAAAAAAAGTTGGAACAGCTTAAAGCGCCTTAATACACAGAAAATCAGCCTTGGGCCTCGAATGCTGTTTGCCTCGCAGTGCATTGTGCTGATCCAGAATGAGTTAGATATTCGCGGTCTTTAAAAAGTCTTTTTCAAACTCATTTTGACTTTTTTTATCTGTGCTTCTTTATCAATTGGGCTGTGCTGATCGGAGTGTAAAAAAAGATCCGCATAGTCTTGATAAATCTCTTTTTCTAAAAAGAGTAAGTAAAGCTTCGGATCAATATGGCCTGTAGTGGCCATGGTGGTCATGATCGCGATCGATTCACTGAGCGTTTTGGCCTTTTTATAAGGGCGGTCGCTGGAGGTGAGTGCTTCAAATACATCGGCTATTGCCATGACCCGAGCGGGGATCGAAAGCTGCTCTTCACTTAAACCTCTTGGATAACCCTCGCCATCCATTCGTTCGTGGTGGCTTCCTGCAATATCAGGAACGTTTTTCATATGTTCAGGATAAGGCAACCGCTTGAGCATCATGATGGTTTGCACAATGTGATCATTAATCATAAAGCGTTCTTCGTTAGTGAGCGTGCCACGGCGAATGGACAAATTATAGAGCTCACCTCGGTTATAACGTAGTTCTCCTGGTTGTAAAATAAAGCTTTCCTGCCACAGATCTTGTGGACGACAACCGTTTACCCAGTGCAACTGATGTACGGGTTTATCATCCAGTAAGCGCTCCATAGTGGGCAATGATTTTGCCTCTCCGGCACGTTGGTTCTCTATCCAAGAAGTACCGAGTTGATCATCCAAAGTTCGTTTCCACTCTTTTTGAGCAATTTGCTCTAAGCGGGTTATGTCATCATCATTCATGAATTCGCTGCCAATATTGCATTGCGCGACGAAAGCAAATTCCTCATCGAGGATTTGTTGGTTTTCCAGTAATTGCTGCTTGAGCTCTGGCTCGTTCTTGCCCTGCGCAACACCTTGCCAGTAGTCCGTTTCGGCTTGGCATTTGAGCAGCTCAAAACGCATTCTAATTTCGTGAATTCTGTCATAGATTGTTTCTAATTTAGTCGCTTTATCAATCACATATTCAGGCGTGGTTACTTTGCCACAATCATGCAGCCAAGCGGCGAGCGTGAGCTCTTCCCACTCTTCGTTAGTCATGGAAAATTGTGGGAAATAGGTGTGATCGTTTTCAGCCGCTTTGGTGATCATTTTGGTTAATTCAGGAACTCGTTGACAATGGCCACCCGTATAAGGGGATTTGGTATCAATGGCCGATGCAATCAATTCAATAAACGAGTTGAGCATCTCCTTTTGGCGCTGCATTTTGTCGATATTGTCTTTAGCAATTTCGGCAAAACTGAGCAGCTCTCTTAAAAATGCATGTTTGTCTTGCTGATCAAGAGTGATGGCTCGTTCGTAGCCTAGATTTAATACGCCAACCAACTGCTTATCTCGGTTGAGCAGCGGGAAAAGGTAAAGATCAGAATTGTACAGCTCATCTTTATGTTTGCGCATCGAATTATCGGTTTTAGATAAGTGAACCGTTTGGCCTTTACGCAGTTCGGAGACTAGCCAAGGCATCTCTTCAGACAATTGATTAATGTCGAGCTTAAACGGAATGATGGCGTGGTTTGCTGCGGTGATAAATTGGTTGTTTTCGCTAGCATAAGTGTAGAGCAAAATAGTTTCAGCTCGAGTGATCAAATAACTTTGATGGGTAATCGTTTTGGCCAACACACCGAATTCTTGGTTGCTGGCGGTTTCGCGTAATAGTCGCAGCAAGTCGTGCAGTGTATGCTCCATGAGCTCTATCGATTGGGTTAAATTGGCAACTTCGCGAATCCTGCTTTTTGGATAGCGTGTCTTTTTAAATTCAAAGCGCGTGATGTTGTCGGTCAATTGCACTAGGTTACCTAAAGGGCTGGCAAGCCTTTGTGCCACAAAACCAACCACTGCGAAAGCGATAGCGAGCATGATTAACGCGACAAAAATCTGCTTATCTCGCATCGAGAGTAAATCTGCGATCAAATCATCTTGTGGTACCGCTTCTGCCAGCAACAAGCGGACATTGTCGTTTAAAGCTACTGGCGTTAACGTCACCGACCACGTTGTGCCATTCATATTGAGCGTTTCGTACAAAGTTTGGCTGCTGACCCGATTCAATATTGGTGCAAAAGTACTTTGCTGCAGCTGCTGTGCAATCTGTGAGGGATCTTGCTGTAGATCGAAGTTGGTGTTGTGCTGGGCCAGTGGTCTAAATTGATTATCGAATAGAATGAGTTGAGCACTGTTAGAAAAACCTATCGTACTCATCTGTTTTGACAGTGAGTCAAGCGTGAAATCAGCGCCAAGCACACTCTTTCCATCGACTGATCTACGTGACAGTGTGACGCCGCTCGTTTGTAGGAAGAAAAAGAAATAAGGTTCCGTTAAGCGTATCGCGCCATCTTGACTCGCCGAGGTGAACCAAGGACGCACGCGGGGATCAAATTTATTGTTGTTATCCTCTTTATCGAGCAGGCTTTCAAGGTTCTGGTCTAGATAGATAAAGCGGTTGGTGCCATCCACTTGAGTGTAATGCGCTAATAGCTGAGCTTGCGCGGGGGCATTAAAACGCTGTTTGGCTTTATTAAAGCTCAGCGAGCGAAACGTAGTACAAGCTCCGGCTTCGTCACAATAATAGAGCGCGACCAACTGCGGGTTACGTTGGAAGGTTAGCCAAATGGTGGCGAGTTGGCGTGGGTCAGAGATGACTTTATCCGGTTGGTCAATTACGTTACTAAAAGCTAAAAAATCGAGTGTGGTCAAGATAGGTGCGGCACTTTGTTTAAATGCTGATTCCAGTTTTTTACTGTTTTCGCTACTTAATCCTTGTGCGCTGACCGTCAGTAGTTGCTGACTATGGTGATAACTTATGCCAATCAATACAATGCCGATCACCATGACGAGCACTAAAAAGAGACTCGTAATGTGAATGCTCAGTGAATAACGACGTCGTTTCATAACCAACTCCGAATTGGATGACATTGCTAAGTATTGTTCAATGTGGGTAAGTTGCAAAAAACCATTTCACATCGATGCGTTTTCATCCGGTCAGAAAGTGCCGATACGGTGAATATATCGCCCTTAGATTGAAGTGATATCAGTTGGGCTGTTACACTCAAGCAACGCTGTTGCAATGGAATAACTAAAATGAATCTTGTCGTTGATACTCATACTCACACTTATGCAAGTGGCCACGCTTACAGCACGCTAATCGAAAATGCGCGCTCAGCTAAAGAAAATGGATTGGCAATGTTTTGCACAACCGATCATGCACAGTCGATGCCCGGAGCGCCGCATTATTGGTTCTTCTCCAATCAACGTATTTTGCCGCGCTTTTTAGAGGGTGTTGCCATTATCCGAGGCATTGAGTCCAACATCATGAATCGTGCTGGCGAGATTGATGTACACCCTTCCGTTGACCAAAACTTAGATTGGGTGATCGCCAGTTTTCATGAGCCCGTATTTCAGCCTGCCGATAAAGCGGCGCATACCGAAGCGTTAATCAATGTGATTAAAGGTGGACGAGTGGATGCGCTAGGACATTTAGGCAACCCTAATTTCGATTTTGATTTTGATGAAGTGATCGCTTGCGCTGCCCAGTATCACGTCGCAATAGAAATTAATAACAGCACCTTAAAAGGACACAGCAGGGTAGGGAGTGTCGATCGCTGTTATCAGATTGCTAAAGTGGCGAAAGCACATGGTGCTTATGTTACCACTGGCAGCGATGCCCATTTTTGTCAAGATATCGGCCAACTTCAACTGGCCAGTGAACTGCTTGAGAACGTTGGTATTGCTGCTGAGAAAGTGATTACGCACAGTGTCGAGCAGTTTCTGGCCTTTTTAGCACTGCGCGGGCGAAAAGCGATCGCAGAATATCAAACACTATAAGCCGTAAAGAGGTCATAAAAAATGACAAAAATTTGTCCCTCTTTTATCTTGAGATCCATTAAACTTGGTACTTCTTGCCAGAATAAAAAGAAATAATTATGAAAAAAATAATGATATTAACAGCTTGCGCATTATTTGCGGCTAGCGTGTCGGCGGCTAATGTTGACTTAAAACAGAACATGAAACAAATGAAGCTTGAATTTAAACAAGCGGCAGAAGCGACCAGCGTTGAAACAATGCAAGCACCCATTAATAGATTAAGTCAGTTGGTTGAAGAGTCAAAACTGGGAAATTATCCACCGGAGAAGCAAGATCTCTATTTAGAAGGGTTTAATAAGCTTTCCGTGGCATTAGATAAAATCGAAGTGGATCTTGAGCAAGGAAATTTAGAGCAAGCTCAACAAACGCTGCGCACGGTAGACGAACTGCGTGTTGAATACCACGAGCAGCGTAACCCAAGTATCTGGAAGCGCTTATTTGGTTAATCAGCTTTGTGGCCCTCTCACGATAACGTTGGATTGGCTATAACGTTCAATGGTTCGTGGGGTGGTCACTGCCTGAAAACTGAGCTTGTAAGAAAGGCAGCAGTAGTAAGCCGATCACAGCGGCGCAAACAGAAATGGTGACAAAAAAACCTCGCCATTCGAATTGCTCGACAATAATGGCTAACGGGTAACCGGCGAGCGCTGCGCCCATATACGCAAATAACCCCACAAACCCAGTTGCTGCACCAGCCGAATCTTTGTGAGAACACTCCGCGGCGGCCATACCAATTAACATTTGTGGGCCAAAGACAAAAAAGCCAATCGTAAAAAAGCCAGCGGCTTGGAATACAAACCCCGTTAACGGCATCAGCCACAGCGCTGCCACCGAAAGAAAAATGCCCATTGAAAAAATCAGGTTCATTGGTCCACGGTTGCCGCCAAACAGTTTGTCTGAGCCCCAGCCTGCGACTAACGATCCAATAAATCCACCGACTTCAAACAGAGAAAGTGCGCCATTAGCCGTGATCAAATCATAGCCTTGTTGCTCGGTAAGGTAGATATTTCCCCAATCATTGATGGCAGTACGCACTATGTAGACCAGCACATAGCTCAAGGCGAGCAACCAGATGTACTTATTTCCTAGCACATATTTGTGCAAGATCTGTTTGGTGCTAAGGCCGAGGCCTTCATTTTCTTGTGCCAGTTCAAGGGCGTCATTACGCCATTGACCAACGCTGGGTAAACCTTGGGTCATTGGTTTATCACGCAATCGCCAACATAAGAAAAACCCGCCAACAACGGCTAAACAGCCCGGCACAATAAAACCTTCACGCCAACTAAAATGGAAAGTGAGAAAGCCAACCAGTAATGGGATCAATGCGCCACCCACGTTATGAGCGGTATTCCATAACGCCCACCAAAAACCACGTTCAGAGCGCGAATACCAAGTGGTCAGGAGTTTAGAGCAAGAAGGCCATCCCCAACCTTGAAACCAAGCGTTAAGAATCCAGAGTAAGATGAACATACTGATTGAGCTTGAAAAGCCAAACAGAATATTGATAAAACCGGTTGCCATTAACCCTAAGCCCATAAAATAGCGCGGGTTGGAGCGGTCCGACAAAATTCCAGACAGAAATTTTGAGATACCATAGGTGATGTAAAACAACGTGCCCATGATGCCAATATCACTCTTATCTAAACCGAGGTCAGCAATCATCGCGGGCATGGCGTAATTCAAACTTTTACGCGTGAAGTAGAAAAGCGCATAACCGACATACATCGCCATCATGATGTGAAAGCGCCAATAACGGTACTGCTGGTTAACCTCCTGCGCTGATGCAAGAAGCGGTTTCGGTGGTTGAGAGCGTAGAAAATTTATCATAGTGCTTTATAATTCCACGATTATAAGTGGGGCAGTGTGATGGTAAGCTGAGTGCCATTCTCGCTTAGATCGTGGTTGGCTGTTGTAGACTGACAGTGGCTAATAATCTGAAAGTGGCCACCCAATGCCTCGACTCGCTCACGCATCCCCCGTAAACCAAAGCCGTTCAGCTGCGCTTGTGCTTTGAAACCGATGCCATCGTCGCGGATGCGCAGTGTGACATCACTTGCCAACGAAAACTCAATCACAATGTGGCTAGCTTCCGCGTATTTTAAGGCGTTATTGAGCGCCTCTTGGCACAATCGATAAAGGGTCACTTTGGTGGCATCACTCAGTTTTTGCAGTTGAGCGGTTGAATTCCCCGTCCAAACCACTTGGGTTTGAATGCCGTGCGTCTCAAATTCAAGGTCACGCAGCAGTTGATCCAGTGCTTCGACTAGGCCTAAATCATCCAAGGTTTTGGGGCGTAAACGGGTCAGCAAACTTTTAGTTGTGTCGTAAACATTTAAAGAGAGAGACTCAATGGTTTTAGCACAATGGCTGGTGACGGGCTGAGATTCGACGCGTTGAATAATGCTGGCTTGAGTACGGATAGCGGTAATGTTTTGACCGATCTCATCGTGCAGCTCGCGAGCAATATCGCGCCGAACAGATTCTTCTGCTTTGACTAATTGGCGGGACAAATTTTGGTTACGATCAAGCTGTTGGCGCAGCTTGGTATTGAGATCTCTTTGACGCTGTACACCCATTCCCAGCAAAATGCCGGTTAAACTTTGTGCTGAAAGAGAGAGCAGGAGATCCGTGACTTCCATATTAGAGACACCACTGCGCGCCGCGATCAAGGCAATGCTATTGAGCAACGTGCCGAGCAATGCACCTTGCCAGCCGTAGCGAAACGCGAGCAAAATGATCGGAATGGCTAAACAAAATGGAGCAAAACGCCGAAGTTCATCAGGTAAACCGATTTGCAGTGCAATGCTTAAAATAAATGTCAAAGAATAGAGTAAGACGTGACGCGTGCGAAATTCGATATGGCGAGAGACTAAGTTCGCCGTCAGTGGAACCCAAGTGCTTTGGAAAAGATAATTCCAGATTAAATAGCAGCTTGGCACAATCATTAAGCCAGCTGTGATGCTGACTAACATCACCATTGACGCGGCATGGCCGTGGTAGGTGGTGGCCAGCGTATTAATGATGGCACTGGCGAGGATCAACCCGCCCATCACAATAAAGCGACGCCACTGACTTCCCCGGTAGTAGCGCTGGGCGAGCAGGTTTAATGGCAGCGTTGCGATACTGGCGGCGAGTACTGTCAGCCATTGAGGTTGTTCCATTAGCATGGCGAGCGCAATCGTCAGCCCCCATTCTGCACCATAAATAGCGGGCCAGTAACGTTGTGGACTGTGCAGCGCAGTGCCTAAACGCAGAGCAAAAGGAAAGAAGAAGATCGCCAGTTCCGGATCGTTGACAAAATAATAGGCGATAACCCACAAGCAAAACCAACTGCAAGAGAGTAGAAACCAAGCGCAGAGTGACGTAATAAAATAGCGTGGCATTAGAATGAGTCAGAAAAATATTTCGCTAAGGCCACGTTATTGCTCACGCCTAACTTATCCATGGCATTAGCGCGATGGACATGAATGGTTTTGTGGCTAAGCCCAAGCTTATTGGCGACCGCTTTCACATCCAGCCCGGCGGCCAGCATTTCACTGATTTGCCGCTCACGTTTGGTCAACTGTGCTAATAGCTTTGCCTCGCGCTTGGGAGAGGTGAGTTTAAGCGCAATATCGGGTGTTAAGTAGCAACCACCGTGGGCGCTGGTTCGTACGGCTTGGATAAGTTCATCTGGGCTACAACGTTTGCTTAAGTAGCCTCTTGCTCCAGCCTCCAAGGCTTTTTCGACCATGGCCGCAGAATCGTGAACGCTCAGCATAATGCATGCTATCCCAGAGGGGAGATCTTGCAGCAGCGACAGCCCGCTTTCATCAGGCATTGAAATATCAAGAATACAGACGTTTGCCCCCGTGCCGGGAAGCCCTGCGCGCGCTTCGGCCGCCGAGCTAAATTGGCCGACCACTTGGATGTCGTCTTCAAGGTTCATGAGTTGGGCAAAGCCTGAACGTACCACGATATGGTCATCCACTAGTGCTACTTTGATCATCACAATCCCCGCTGTTTATATTGCCTGAGTAAAAAGGGAGCCTAAATTAACGCCACAGAGGCAATTAAACAAGCAATATATCCCTTTGCTATGGATGCCATTGTAGAGGAGTCTAGCGCGTCAAAAAGGAAGGGGTGACACAATAAAACGCGACACACTCATAAAAGAGAATATCGCGTTTGATTTTGCTGGGAGTTAAGCGTTGGCCGCGGCCAATTTTAGTCTTTTCTCATGGCGGATCTTACGCTCTTCAGCGATAGCGACAAAAATCAGCAGCACGATACAGATCATCGCTGAAGTATCGAGTGCAGCAAAGGTGCCCTTCCAGCCTGTAAGGCCAAAAATTGGTGTACCGTCGGCGATCATACCTAGGCCAAGTTTGGCAAAGCTATCACCAATTAAGTAAGCAAAGGTGCCCTTAACGCCATCGGCGACACTGATCGCTTTTTTCGGCACAAAGCCAACCGCAGCAACACCAATCAGTAATTGTGGGCCAAAAACAAGAAAACCCAGTACGAACAGTGACGCGAGATACATAAACTCGCTGGTGGCGTGCTGATAGAATTCGAGCGCAACAATGATGAGTCCCAATGATACACAGGCGACCAAAGCTCGGCGGCCATTGGCAAGATCAGACAGATAACCCCACATTAAAGTGCCAACTAATGCGCCCACTTCAAACAGAGTGAAGCCTGAAATGGCTGCTTCTTTTGACAAACCAAGTTCTTGATAGGCATACACAGTCGACCACTGGTCGATGCCAATACGCACGATGTAGAGGAAGATGTTGGCAAAGCAGAGTAACCAAATCACTTTGTTTTTCAAAATGTATTCAACAAAGATCTCACGTTTGGTCATTTGGTTTTCTTCCGCAGCAATATCTTCCTCGCTGACCGCTTCATCAAACAACTCTTCGACCGTACCTAAACCGTAGGCTTCTGGAGAATCACTACCGTAACGCAAACCAATGAAACCCACCACTAATGCGATGATTGACGGGAATACGAACATGCCCACCACGTGACCATTAAAGAGATAGTTGGCACCAAACAGTGCTACGCCTGCGGCACATGCACCGCCGACATTGTGCGACATATTCCATAAACCCAAGTAGGTGCCGCGTTTATTTTTGGGCGTCCATTTGGTTATGGTGGAGTAGCTTGATGGCCCACCGGTACTTTGGAAAAAACCGCTTAGCGCATAAAAAGCAACCATTAGGAAAATGCTGACGCTTGAACCGCCCATGCTCATGCTAAATCCAAGCATGGCAATACCAGAAAGGATCAGCATAAAAGGTAGGAATTGCTTCGTGTTTTTGCCATCGGCGTAGTAAGAGACCACTGTCTTACCAATCCCGTAAGTGATGGAAAAACCAAGTCCAATCAGCCCTAGTTGTGTCATCGACAAGCCGTAGGTTGATATCATATCGTTTTGTGCAACGTTGAAGTTTTTGCGCACTAAATACATCGCCATGTAGCCAATAAACACCACAAGGTACGATTGTAAAAATGGTTTGAACCACATTTTACGGCGTTCTGCTACGGGGAGATCGAGGGTCGGTAGCCTAACCTGTTGCAAAAGTTTTAGCATGTGAAATCCTTAGAAAATCACGTCAAAGAAATCTCTGCTGTCAGTCAATTCACACCAGAGTCGAATGGCTAGCAACCGTCTGGCTGCATCATAGAGTGATTGTAAAAATCGGCTTGGCGATTGACTTGAGGGCATGGCCTAACTGAGTTAGGAATATTTCCTAGTTTGGGTGGATTGATAGACAAAGCGTGAATGGAGTCACATTGATATGCATCTTGAAACGTCGTCATTAAGGTAACGATTTGTAGCGAACTTGATGGCATTTGTTAAGTTTTTAGCACTGCCGCACTGTTATTTTTATCATTGCGTTATAGAGTGTCGACAAGAAAAAATTGAGTGTTGCTATGATTCGCCTAAACCGTTTTAACAGAATAATGTTGCTCACCAGCGCGCTCAGTTGGGTGTTGGTGTCGCTTATGCCTGTAATAAACGCGCATGGCAATACGGCGGGGGTTTGGGCCACTGTGCACCATTATTTAATCTGTTGTACTGGCGTTAGAAAATAGCCTTGATTCCTTCCTCTTTTCACTATTCAGAATAAAGCTCTAACGGTAAACCATCTGGGTCGGCGAAAAATGTGTATTCGTGACCAGTGAACTCATCAACGCGGATGGGCTCGACGATGACGCCTTTTTCCTCTAAATACGCTTTGACTTCACTGACACTGTCCACCACAAACGCTAAATGTCGTAGCCCTTGAGCTTCAGGGAAGCTTGGTCTTGGTGGTGTATTTGGAAATGAGAACAGCTCAATTTGTCCGCCATCGGGCAGAGCAAGATCCAGCTTGTATGAATCGCGAGCGGCGCGGTAATTTTCAGCAATAACAGGCAGCCCTAAGATCTGAGTATAAAACGCTTTGGAACGTGCGTAGTCTGAACAAATAATTGCCGCGTGGTGGATTCGTTTTAGCATGATTACCCTTTATTTGTTGAGTTGGCTGACCAAATGTTCAGTGACGTAATCAATGAACACCCGCAGCCTTGCTGGCATGTACTTGGTTTGCGGATATTGCATGGCAATCGAGCCGTAGTAATTACTTTTGATCGTCCAATCGGCTAATAGCCGGACGACGCTGCCTTCAACGAGCGCTTGCTGAATGACAAAATCATGGAAGATGCCGATACCTAAGCCATTTTTCACGCCGTTCAAACGCATTTGTGAGTGGTTCACTGCATAACGGCCTGAGACGGCCACTGTATGGAACTCATCTTCTTTATGAAAATCCCAGAGATGGTCACGCTCGGTTTCTGCAAGGTATAAGCAGTCATGAGCCGTTAATTCGATAGGGTGGGTGGGCGTGCCTCTGGCCGCTATATATTCTGGGCTGGCGCACAACACCAGGTGGGTTTTGCCAATTTCACGCAGTACCAAGTTTTCATCTGGCTTATCAGTCAGTTTAAACGCCACATCAATATTGTGTTTGAATAAATCGATCGCACCATCTGCAGCTCTCAGCTTAAGTTGAATTTCAGGGTATTGAGTTAGAAAAGGAAGCACAAGGGGTTGCAGAACTGAGTTCAAAAATGCTTCGGGTGCCGCAACAGTGAGTGCGCCTGCAGGTTCGGTGTGGTCAGAGGTTGAAAGCTCAACCGCTTGCTGCGCAGCGTTGACCATCAACAGACTTTGATCATAAACGCGCTTTCCTGCCTGAGTGATTAAGAGCTGGCGCGTGGTTCGCTCAAATAACTTCACTGATAGCGCTTGTTCTAAACGGGTAATCAATTTACTTAATGCCGAAGGTGTTACCCCCAGCTTTTGAGCTGCTGCCGTAAAGCTACCTTCATTGACGACGAGAATGAAAGCCGCTAAATCAGGCAGCAGGGCGATAAGACGATGCGTGATCATAATTGTATTTGTGCCTGAAGTTCACTAATGGTTTTCCATGTCATGGGATAATAGTCGTAAATGGGATCAACTAAAATACCATTAAGCGATTTTACAGTGTAAATGAAGGGTCTATTTTCGTTTAGGCTGCCCTACACCATAGCTATTGCGCTATATAAAAATAAGGACGTAGCAATGTCTTCTGCATTTTATCAACAGATCCAAAACCAGCTTGAGGAAATCAAAGCGGAAGGTCTGTATAAATCTGAACGTGTGATTACCTCGCAACAACAAGCGGCGGTCGAAATTTCTACTGGTGAAGAAGTGTTGAACTTCTGTGCCAACAACTACCTTGGTTTGGCTAATCACCCTGCGCTGGTTGAAGCGGCAAAGCAAGGCATGGACAGTCACGGCTTTGGTATGGCTTCTGTGCGTTTCATCTGTGGTACGCAAGATATCCATAAGCAACTGGAACAGAAGCTCTCTCAATTTTTAGGGAAAGAAGATACGATTCTTTACACCTCATGTTTTGATGCAAACACCGGTTTATTTGAAACTATTTTAGATAAAGAAGACGCGATTATCTCTGACGCGTTGAACCATGCCTCAATCATTGATGGTGTGCGTTTATGTAAAGCAATGCGTTTTCGTTACTCCAACAACAACATGGAAGAGTTAGAACAGCAGTTGATCGCAGCCGATGCGGCGGGCGCTCGTAATAAGCTCATCGTAACGGATGGTGTATTCTCAATGGACGGTGTAGTGGCTAACTTGCCTGCCATCTGTGACTTGGCGGATAAATACAACGCCTTAGTGATGGTGGATGATTCTCACGCGGTGGGCTTCATGGGCGCGAATGGTCGCGGCACACACGAATACCACGATGTGATTGATCGCATCGACATCATCACCGGTACCCTTGGTAAAGCCATGGGCGGCGCATCCGGCGGTTACACTTCAGGCAAGAAAGAAGTTATTGATTGGCTTCGTCAACGTTCACGTCCTTATTTGTTCTCTAATTCGGTTGCGCCAGCGATTGTTGCAGCATCGATTCGCGTGCTGGATTTACTGGCAGAAAGCGCTGCGCTTCGCGACCAACTTTGGGATAACGCCGCGCATTTCCGTACTCGTATGGAAGGCGCGGGGTTCACTATGGGTGGCGCGGATCACGCCATCATCCCGATTATGCTCGGCGATGCTATCGTTGCAGCAGAGTTTGCAGAACGAGCACTAGCTAAGGGCATTTATGTTGTTGGTTTCTCGTTCCCTGTTGTGCCAAAAGGCCAAGCTCGTATTCGTACACAAATGTCAGCCGCGCATAGCCGCGAGCAACTCGACCACGCCATTGATGCGTTTATTGCTGTTGGCCAAGAAATGGGGCTCATTAAATGAAAATTAAAGCATTATCCAAACTCAAACCAGAGCAAGGCATTTGGATGACCGAAGTGCCAATGCCTGAACTTGGTCACAACGATCTGCTGATTAAAATTAAGAAAACCGCAATTTGTGGCACCGATGTTCACATCTATAACTGGGACGAGTGGTCACAAAAAACCATCCCAGTACCAATGGTGGTTGGGCATGAATACGTCGGTGAAGTGGTTGGCATTGGTCAAGAAGTTCGCGGTTTTGAATTAGGTGATCGCGTGTCTGGCGAAGGTCATATTACTTGCGGCCATTGTCGAAATTGCCGTGGTGGTCGTACTCACTTATGTCGTAATACTGTGGGTGTTGGTGTGAACCGCACTGGTGCATTTTCTGAATACTTAGTTATCCCTGCGTTTAATGCTTTCAAGATCCCAGATGGTATTTCCGATGATCTAGCCTCGATTTTTGACCCATTTGGTAACGCGGTACACACCGCCTTGTCATTTGATTTAGTCGGTGAAGATGTGCTGATCACTGGTGCTGGTCCAATCGGTATCATGGCGGCCTCAGTGGCGAAACACGTTGGTGCGCGCCATGTGGTGATCACCGATGTCAACGAATATCGCCTTGAACTTGCGCGCAAAATGGGCGTGACACGCGCCGTGAATGTTGCGAAACAAAAGTTAGAAGAGGTCATGAGTGAACTTGGCATGACGGAAGGTTTTGACGTCGGCCTTGAAATGTCAGGCGTACCGAGTGCCTTTAGTTCTATGCTGAAAACCATGAATCACGGTGGTCGTATTGCTTTATTAGGTATCCCACCTTCAGATATGGCGATCGATTGGAACCAAGTGATCTTCAAAGGTTTGGTGATCAAAGGTATCTATGGCCGTGAAATGTTCGAAACTTGGTATAAAATGGCGAGCCTGATTCAATCTGGCCTCGATCTAACGCCTATCATCACTCACCATTACAAAATTGATGACTTCCAAACGGGCTTCGATGCTATGCGCAGCGGGCTTTCTGGCAAAGTTATCCTTGATTGGCAGTAACTCGCTAATCCAATAAATAATAGTCGAAGGTTTTTTTGTCCCTTCGGCTATTATTTGCATTACCATTTGTTACAACATTAAATGTCTTCATTTTTTGTTTACCCCATAAATCTGGCTAGCTAAAAATATATTAAGTGTATGTATTATAATTTAATAAATGAAAGATTAGATTATTAGGATATGTTAATATTATTTAAAATCCAACTGTCTATTGATTCTCCAGTTAAAATGGTAGCACCACCATACTTCTTCTTAGCATAGCTAGATAAATGATCATTTATTTTACTTTCAACTTGCTTGTTAATCTGATTAGTCACACTCATCCTCAAGTTAACATTTAATTGTCCTTGATCTAGTTTCATTTTATCTACTTCACTTCTTAGCGTTGCTTGAAGCCCAGATCTACCAATACACGCTTTATTAGCTTTTATCCATTTTAGCAATTCTTTAATGTGTTTTTTTGCTTGTTCTGAGTCTATTTCTTTTAGTAATAATTTTTGTTCTATTAAACCTACGCCATAGCAGGCAAAGTGTTGTTTAATTTCTTCTTTAGTAGGTGATACCAATGGGTTATTTTTATTCTCTATTATCGAACTAAAAGCACTCTCAACTACTTGATTAACTCTTAAATCAACTATTTTTTCAGAGTTATATTTAGATAATATATGATTATCACACTCATTATATTGCCCTTTTTTATTTAAAATTATGACTATTCTTCCTTTTTTTTCTAATGATGTTTTCTTTCTTGAAAGTGATTTTTTGATTCTATTAATATCAGTTTTAGAAATTGATTTTATATCTATTTTTTCTATTTTTTTTAATTCACTCTCAGATATGGATGAATTCGGTAAAATGCAAGAAAAAAAAGAAGAGATTGCCATAATGTTACCTATCTAAAAATTAATGATTAACTAAGTTTTTACTTAACTCGGATTAAGAAAAGTAATATTAATCATTAACAAGGTTCCATATCACGAGACTTTTTATGAAAATTTATTACTATTCTTACAGTCAGTATTTAAGGTCATTTCTGTGATAAAACTGAATCCGTCCGTAAACATGAAAAGGGACATTCAGGCTTTCCTCGCTTCAGATGTATCGAGTGTAAGAAGAGCTTTCAACTCGATTATGTCTATGAAGCTCGCAAGCCAGATGTAAAAGAAAAAATTGTAGATATGGCATGAATAGATTTAGCGTTAGGGAGACGGTCTGAGCGTTGAATGTGGCGTACAACACGGTATTGAGGACTTTAAACTCTCGTCAAGGCAAGTGTAGTTGACCTCAATAGCTTAACTTTCGATAGAGCAAACCTCTCTCATGCGTGAAGTCGATGAACAATGGTCATTCGTAGGTAATAAGAAAAATCGTCGTTGGTTTTGGTATGCATGGGAGCCGTGCTATAAACACGCTATTGCTCACGCATTTGGTAAACGTAATAGGGATGCGTTGCGAGCATTACTCGCTTTACTAAAGCCGTTCGACATCAGTTTTTTCCACTGATGATTTCAGTGTCTAAAGGAAAGAGTTACCAAGAAAAAAGCGCATGGTAGGTAAAAGGTTCACTCAATGAATTGAGCGCAACAATCTGACATTAGGTTCAAGATTAAAGCGACTGGTTCGTGAAACGATCAGTTTTTCAAAATCAGAAGAGATGCATGAGAAAGTTATAGGGACGTTTATCGAGCGAGAGCTCTACTGGTAATTCAACCGATTTGAGTCATGACATTATAGCCTATTATGATCTAAATAATAATTCTTACGGCATTTGTTTTGTGAATCATTTGATGGTAACTCAATGATCCAATCTGGCCTCGATATAACGCCTATCATCACTCACCATTACAAAATTGATGACTTCCAAACGGGCTTCTATGCTATGCGCAGCGGGCTGTCTGGCAAAGTTATCCTTGATTGGCAGTAACTCGTTAATCCAATAAATAATAGTCGAAGGTTTTTTGCACCTTCGACTATTATTTTCATTACGATGTTTAATCGCTATTTCTGAGCTACTGGGCGCTATTGTATCTTTCTCATCTTTTCCTTTCGCAAAAATTTTCGTACATTGGCGAAGCTTAACTATGCTAAATGGAAATACCTTAGTAAGGATACTCATTATGCAACGTTTTAAACTGTCGGTAGCTGCTTGTTCACTCGTGTTGGTTAGTCAATTTTCATCATTTTACACTAAAGCGGATGTGTTAACGCTGACCTCACTTGAATGGCCGCCTTATTCTTCACCTAAACTCGCGCAAAATGGAGCGTCGATTGCGGTTGTTTCGGCAGCGATTAAGGCCATGGGACATGAAGTGAAAGTTGAATTTTATCCTTGGGAGAGGGCTGTATACTTAGCGACTAATGATGCTCAGTATGCAGGATATTTTCCAGAATACTTATTTGAATCTAAAGATATTCTCTTTTCTAACTCGATTGGTTTAGGTCCACTTGGGTTTGTTGAAAATAGTGCAACCCCTGTAACTTGGGCGAGTTTGCCTGATCTAAAACCATATAAAATTGGTGTGGTGCGGGGCTATGTTAACACCGAAGAATTGGATCAAATGATCGCAACTGGAGAGTTAAAATCAGAAGCGGTCAGCAGCGACAGTCAGAATCTTGCGAAAGTCGGCCATGGACGGATTCCACTTGCGGTGATTGACAGCAACGTTTACCACTATTTGCTAGGAAACACGCCAGCGATTGATTCTATAAAAGCCAATTTACAAATGAACAGCAAATTGCTGGTGGAAAAGTCGCTGCATGTTGCTTTTACCAACAATCCAGAAGGCGAGCGTTGGAAAAATATTCTCAATGACGGGTTAAGCCGTATTGATGTCGAAAAAATCATGGCGGATTATTTGTCGAAATAAATAAAAAGCGTTTCAGAAAGCAGGGTGAGACGTTTGCTGTAAATCTTGCATGCATTTTGGCTGAAAAGGTCTTTGAAGCGTATCAGATCATCCATATTCCAATGCTCTATTATATCGATCAAAAATCTAGCTTGAGCGGTAGATTTTTATCCACCGTTCAAGATGGCCAGACTATGTAGCCTTTTAATGTATTAATTTCTTTCTTAAATAGTGCAGCAAAGCATTTATTTAGACAGTTTGCTTGCCAAGCACTGCTCTAAATTATGAATACATAGTTTGACTATCGAGGGAACGTGGCTTGCGAACGGAGTTAAGGTGTAGACGGTGTTGAGAGGTAAAGTGTGTTCGGGCATTAAGTTCACTAGATTTTGCTCCATTTCAGTTAAATAAAAATCAGGAATAATACCAATACCAGCACCGGAACGAATCAAAGATAGGCAGCTATGAAATGAATTTGCAATACAATTTGCATGTTTAGTATAAATAAAAGATGTACCGCTAGTGTGGTGAAATTGGTGTATTATTTTCTCTGATTGCCAAACATTAGCAATATATGGCAATTCATTGATATTCTTTTTCTTTTCTGATACTCCGCATAGAACATCCCTAAACTCACCAATGCGTTTTTGTTTAATATTACTATCATGTGAGGACCCAATTCTGATGGCAATATCGATGTCGTGGGCTATTAAATCAAGGTGCTGATCATCACAAATTAGCTCTGGTTTCAGCTTTGGATAGGTCTTCATCAAATCAGCAATAACGGGAACCACTAAACTATCCATCAATGCATTGGGAGCTGTAATACGAAAGCGCCCCTGAGGTTCAAGTTGATATTCGCTAGCGATATCCCAAGCGCAATTGGCAAGTATATTTAATTCCTTGCATTTTAGGTAAAAACGTTCACCGACATCGGTCAATATTTGCCGTCTTGTTGTCCTTTTCATCAGGATCATACCCAGCTCTTTTTCTAAGAGCTTTAAATGCTGGCTAACCACTGACTTAGAAATATTGAGTTTATCAGCTGCCGCGGATACCGAGCCTGCTTCGACGATATGAGCAAAAATGGACATTTGTCTTAATCTATTCATGATTATTGTTCTTTTTTACTAAACAGTAATTTCTATTATTGCTGTTTTTCATGGAGATGAGTAGCGGTAATCTATAGCGGACAATATCACTTAGAGGTATAAAAACGATGGTAAATAACTCAGTATTAGCCGCTTGCCAGCAAGGCATTGAAGCGTGGCAAAGCGCATTTAACCAGCAAGATGCTAAAGGTTGTGCAGATCAATACATTTCCACATCAACAATGCATGCTCGCCCATTTGGAGTTTTTGAAGGTAAAAGTGCCATTGAGGCTTTCTGGCAAGATATTATGGATCAAGGTTTTAAGGAGGTTTCTTATACGAATGTTTACTGGGAACCCGCTGGGCAAAATGGATATATACTAACGGCTGAGTGGCAAATGAATAAAGCATTTGGTGTCATACATAAAGAGCATTGGGTAGTGGAGAGTGATGGGAAAGCTCGTTTAGCTAGCGATGATTTTGAAGTGTTAGGTGAGCGGTAAATCTTTGAGGCATCCTGATGCTTTTCATTCTGAAGCGTTGCCTCTTCGGTTGTAGCGGTTTTTAGTGGAAAAAGTAAGGAGGAAGCCCCTCCTTACTGATTGAAGTATTGTGCCTAAATTATTTCTCTATTCGCTCTTTGATTCTGCTGGAGACAAAGGCGCTTCATCTTCATGCCATAATAAGTCGGCGCGGTTTTCATAGCGCTCTGCAAATGAAATTTCAGGGCTTAAATCATACTTAAGCGTATTTTTTAACCGTTCGAATGCTTGTGTGGCCACTTCAGGTGTTGCGGTTGCATGAGGATTAATCAGCAATTCAGCACTACGATAACGATAATTGGGCTTGCTGATCAAATCACGATACCCAATATCAGCACCGTTAAACGGGCCTACAGCAAATATGATATCTTCTGGCGGAATATTAAGTGTTGCGACTTCGTGAAGTGAAACACCTCGTAAATGAAGAAATCATCAGACGGTACGTCTGTAGTTAATTGAAATCTTGCGTCCAGTAAGACACCTTCGATGAGTCAGACTTACTGATTTTAGAGCCAATTCCCATCTTTGTGTATGTGCTATTCATAATGTTTTGGCAGTGCCCTTCATGACCTGCCCAGCTATTAAGACCCGCATTGTTAATTTTCCCATCCGTTCGCGGGCTTGTGTAACCAAAGATAGGGATGACTACTGAGTTCGATGAAAGAACAAACACATTCTGGCCTGAACTATTCACAATAAAGTGACCTTGAGCCCCTCTTTTATACTGCTCGTCTGAATTCAACTGAGCATTACTCGCGGTGTTATTGTCCCAAGCGATAGGGGCAACTGGAGGGTAATTCCCACTCGGAAATGATGAATCAAATGCATCACAATAGCGCTGTGTCGACCTTGCACAGTTTGTCGAAATAACAGATTGATACTTAATGCTGTCTTGGCTTAGAACATCTGGAATATTCACAATTCGGCACCATTTTTCATCGGCAACACCTTGGCCAGGCATGCCCCACACTGAACCATTCAATATTTGATTTTTATCGAGCGATGCGAAATCGATCAGAGTGTCACTAGTAAGTTGACTTAAATCCAAATTGATATTTCCTGACGGAGCATTCAACTCAAAGATTGACTCTCCAACTTCCTTGGCTGCGGCATTTATTTTGTCTCGTTGTAATAACGCCCAAGAATCACCAAACCGCTCTTTGGACTGCTGTTCATGTGCTTTAGCAATAAATTCGTAAGTCGGTAAGTCCGCTTCAACACCATTCTCGTCTTTACTCACGACGCTGCCAACGGTTTCAAATTTCAAAGAACTGTCGATTACAGCATGGTTAAACACATACGTTCCAAGATGCTCACTAGAACAAGAGTTACTATTCATATCATATCGATATTCTGTAAGCGTTCCATCCACAAGCAATTTATTACTTTGTCTTTGTGCGCTTAACCCAACCGCCTCATAACAGTGCCAATCATCAACAAAACGGCTTCCGTTATCGATGATGATAGTGGGTGAAGAGATAACCACATCGACATTTTGAGTATTAGCACCTTTGAATGCTGGCAGTTCATTTTTAACGGTAATAGATGAGTAGTTTCTGATGGGGTCAGAGCTATCTACAAAGCCTTCAATAGCAAAGAGCATGTTGCTACTGAGCGCTTTAATGTCAGGCTGCTGCGAGGTAGTGTTTAATGAATCATCGGAGTTTCCGGGACTGCCTAGCGTATCAGAGTGACTAGGATTATTAGCGCTATCAGAAGTTGTGCTGTCACCTCTAGATGAACTTTCGCCTCCACACCCAGACATAGTAATTGCAATAAGTACTGCTGCTGAGACATGTTGCTTTCTCATACGTTATTCCTTAATCATACATGAATCTTTGGAATTAGAATGTTACCTTCTGAATCTGGCTTGAAATTCAGGTCAATGTCAGAGCCCAAAAATCTTAACATCGAGTTTACAGTTTGGTAGGTATTGTCAATTTGAGGTTTGGCTAAACGCTTTGTGTATAATTCATGTAATTTAGTGGAAAAAGTAAGGAGGAAGCCCCTCCTTACTGATTGAAGTATTGTGCCTAAATTATTTCTCTATTCGCTCTTTGATTCTGCTGGAGATAAAGGCGCTTCATCTTCATGCCATAATAAGTCGGCGCGGTTTTCATAGCGCTCTGCAAATGACATTTCAGGGCTTAAATCATACTTAAGCGTATTTTTTAACCGTTCGAATGCTTGTGTGGCCACTTCAGGTGTTGCGGTTGCATGAGGATTAATCAGCAATTCAGCACTACGATAACGATAATTAGGCTTGCTGATCAAATCATGATACCCAATATCAGCACCGTTAAACGGGCCTACAGCAAATATGATATCTTCTGGCGGAATATTAAGTGTTGCGACTTCGTGAAGTGAAACACCTCGTACAGAGGTATTTACAGCTTTGCCACCATGATTGAGTTCTACTGCATAGACATAACCACGTTGCTGATGTAATGCGTAGCTTACGGCGATAGACTGCTCGGAACTTGTCGAAATCACACCGCTAATGCCTCGGGTGTGGTGATCGAGTTCAAAATACTCTACCACTCCCGGTTTTCGGTTAAAACCAGAGTGGAAAAGTTCATCAGGCAGCCGTGTATCGCCTCTAAATACAAGGCTCCCTTTTAATTCGGGCTGATAGCTGTGTAGGAAGGGGACATTGAGTATCTCGTGTTGAGCCTCTTGGTTGAGTCGATGCAAGGATTTAACGTCGGTCAGATAGGCATAAGGGTCAACTTTCTGCTCTAATTCCCAGAAATCTTTTAGTGCTTCTAAGTTACGGCCACCAGTCATATCAGCGTAGCCAGAGCCACCTAGCCCTGGGCGATTAGGTAAATCTTCTGGGAGCAAAATTTCAGGTAATTCGCTACGGCTACTGTTTTGTTCGGAAAGTGCGTCATTACTTAGCTCATCATTGCCACCTTTAAGCCCTCCGTGTTCAAGCCATTGTGGTTCACCGGTCTCTTGATCTAAGGTTCTAACAACTCGTTTATCACTTAATAAACGTCCACTAGCGGCATCAATTTCTCGGTAATAGCCAAAGCCATCGGCTCGTAGCAAGGTGCCTCTACCGCTGTCAGTAAGCTTAACACCAAGTAACTCCTCACCCGTTTGTGGATGAGTAATGATTTTTGGCATTGAGACAAAATTATTCAGTTCTTCTACTGGGAAGCCGTGATTAATCACCACACTATTTGACAATGAATCGATAGCTATATCTGCAGACTGCTCAAGAGTGCGTCCATATTGGGCTAGAGTCGGAAAGAGAGTGGTTGCACCGACAATAGCTGCGTTTATCGCGCTCATTTGCGTCCCTTGCAGACGTTCAGCAAGAGTATCGCCATTGACCGCTTTATCTAGGCTTAAACCAAATTGAGTACTACTGATGGTAATACCTAGCGGGATGCCTAGCTCTGGTGCGATCACATCAACAATAGGGAATAGGGTCATTACGCTGTAAGCAACAGAAAGTAAGTAGTCGCGTTGTGCTTCACTATTGGATTTGATCATAGTATCAGCATCACTGACCAGACGAGCTTTGATTTGTTCTGTGAGCCGCGCGAAGACATCGCCGTAAATTGGGCGATGTTTCATCATGAAATAGTCTTCATTCCAACTACCACTAGCAAAGCCTTTAAGAGCGGTATCTATGCCTGAATAAGTCGTGCCATCTTGGCGTAGATAGAGACTGAAGTGTTTGGCTAAGGTTGCGCGGTTATTCGCATTCCGCAGGCTTTTATAAAGGTGTTTTTTTAGCTGGCGTTCATTGGCATAAGGGAAAAAGGGTTGCGGTGCTCCTGGGATGTACAGAAGTCCTGCATTTTTCCCTTGTTGCTCAATCAGTAGAGTATCAGTGGAGTCATAGCCGTAAATATCAAAGCGGTAGACATTAATTTCTCGTGAACGGTTTTTTTTGAGTAGTGATGTCGCTAATTGGTACTGTGCTTGACTCAGTAACCCTAAGCGATATTGCTGATAAGCCGAGAATGCATAACTATCTTGCGTTAATTGAGTGTAGCGCTTGCCATATTGCTGCCAAAAATGATTCAGCTCTTGAGTGTAAGTGGATTGGATATCGAGGTTATAGTAAGCAATATCCCATAGTGCAGAAGAGAGTAAACGTACCTCATTATGTTCATCGTAACGAGAGTGTCCAGCTCCTTGAGTGTAGATGCCGGTATCTACATCGATTGTACCAGGTGAGGTGTCTCGATATTCATTAAATACATTGAGCATTACGGCTTGAGTTAAAGTATAAGACTGCACTGGAGCGGTATCATGTGCCCAACCATTGTAACTACGCGAGCTGCTCATGGCCCCATTAAAGCGGTTATAGAAAACGGTGTCAGGATCGATATCATGATAACCATGTTTGAGCAAAGCCGCTTTAATTTCTCGTGAAGCGATGGTGACAGGATCTGGTATGGCTTGTACTAACTGGCCATAGTCTTGTGCAAAATTAAATTGCCAAGCTTTGTCAAACAGTAATGGCGATTCAGAGCCTATTGCCGAATTATTATTTGGAGTTTGATTGGCAAAAGAGGGAATGGTGGGCAGCGAAAAAACCATGGCTAAGACCAAAGGTTTAAAAAATTTATAATTCATTTAATTACCTATACGGATAAAGAATCTATTTAACGAGCCAGCAAGTATGCGGAGCTAAATTCTCATTCAAAAAATATATCAATAGCTGATTGAAGTATTTATCGAGCCTATATGCTAACACGGCTTATTGTCAGGATAAAGCATCGTACATTTTAATTTTACAATACTTTATTCTGTTTTTGTGTAAATAAGTAAGCTTTGAAAATAGGTAATACAGAGGCAGTACGCAATCGCTGCTCTAATAATGAGTGCAACCTAAACGGTGATGTTTTCAGCAGTGAATAGTCAAGAATCGTCGTAATAAATTGAATTCTCTTCGTAAAGATTTAAGAAAAACTATTATGGTCGACCTAACAAGCGAAAATTCCAGTTTTCTACTTGACGTGTTTCTAGACGCTGGATAACTTTCTGAGTCCAACTTTCTGATAGTTTAGTTTGTGCTAGAATCGCCCTCAGTCCTTCTCGATTAAGAGGGTCGCCAAAATAAAGACGACAAAGATCTTTCACTGAGATAGGGCTTGCTTGTCGTTCAATTAATATCAGTGCGTCTTCTGCACTCACCTGCCCAGGAGATATAACTCGATAGAGCCAACCGCAAAGACTGAGCTCCTGCATTGTTACGGAAAATGAGTCAGTCCCCCACCGACGGTTTAATTTATAGCATGGTGATCGTGGTTGGCTTACTTCAATGATGGCTTCTCCCCACTGGTAGCGGTCGCCGATAAATACATTTTCCTCTGTCATTCCAATTGTGGATATATTTTCACCCATACTTGGAGCGCGACAGGTTTCGTCTAAAGAGAATCGTGCCAGCCAATAGGGGTAATGTTCTGATGGGTAGTGAAGTAACGCGCGGTCTGGGCCGCCATGGAATTTTAATTCCGCAACTTCATCGCCTTCTAATCCATTCTCTCTGAGAAAGATAGGGCCGAATATTGGCTGTTTATTCATTGCGGTCCTAAACCCAAGCTCTTCCGACACTTTCCCTCGATAAATCGCAATCGGTTGTATATTTCCCATAAATTATCCTCTTACTAGTTGGCGAATTTTTTCAGCGTAAAATCGTTACATTTAGCGTCTCAAATATCATGTTTTGCCAAGCATTTCGTATGAATGACTACTCGATACTTTGACTTAATGTGGCTGCAAGGCTATCGATAACTTCATCATTTAACTCGGAGACGGTGATCCGCAGTCCATAACTTGCTTGCTTTAAACCAAAGATTTCACCTGCACGCACTAACCAGCCTTGTTTAGCCAGCGCCATGATTACAGGAGTGCTTTCATTGTTGAGTTGCACCCAAACATTTAAACCGTCATGCTGGTTGGAGACTCTTAACCCTTTTGCTTGTAAAGCATGGATAAGCTTTTCTCGTCGCTGCTTATAGATGTTTTTTGCTTGTTCCAACGATTCGCTAATAGCCTCTGATTGAAGTAAATATACAGCCAAATCTTGGAGAATATGGCTGACCCAATTTGTACCTGAGTTCAGCCGTTGCTGCAGTTTTGATGATGTTTCGTGATCACTGGCAACGATGGCTAAGCGTATATCTGGCCCAAAGCATTTAGACAAAGAACGTATCAAAGCCCAGTGCTTACTTTCTAAGGGAACGATGTGGTGATAATTGTGTGTTGAGAGTAACGAGAAATGGTCATCAATGATGATGAGCACATGTGGATACAATGAGAGTAATTGGCGCACTTGATCGGCTCTTGTTTTGCTCAGCCCATATCCCGTAGGGTTGTGGGCACGAGGAGTAATGATCAGTGCTTGAATCCCGTTTTTAAGTTGCTGTGAGAGCGTGTCGATACATAGACCGTGTTCATCGATAGGGATTCCAACAGCGGTATAGCGGTTAGTATATAAGGTGTTGATGCTTCCTAGAAAGCAGGGATCTTCGACCGCGACCTTATCACCGGCAATTAAGTAACTGGAAAGGACACGTTCAATGGCATCAACAGCACCATTTGTTACGTTTAACTCAAATGGTACTTGAATATCGTTATTCATCCAATTGCGCGCAAATTTTTCAATATCTTCGCTTAAGCTCGCCGCACCATATAGCCTTGGAGTGTATGCGATATGTTGAAAAGCAAGCTGTAGATTTGGTAATAATAATGAGGAAGGATTTCCTCCACTTAAATCGAGCAAGGCTAAACCTGGTGGAGTACCCTCACGAGTTAAAGTGTGAGTTTTTTCTCGTATCGAAGTCCCTTTTCTGCCTTCGCTAACCGCTATTCCTGCATCCACTAACTTTTTATATGCTGCCGCGACCGTATTTCGATTGACATCTAAATGTTGTGCTAGCTCTCTCAAAGGAGGAAGAAGATCGCCAGATTTAAACTCTCCAGAGTGGACCATTGAGCGTATGGACTCGAAAATGTCGTTTGTTGTTTTCCCTACAATCATTATTGACCTATGACAAAAATTATATATCCTATGACAAATATAGAGGGCAAGATAAAGTTTGTCTATAGATAAAAACATAGCATGAGCCAGAAAGTTCATAATGCGAAGTGTTCACACAAACTTGGCCTAGTGCAGACTATAGCTAGGCATAAACGTAGGTAAATCAGTATGCAGATAATCCACCGAATTGAAATTTGTTGTAATGAAAAGCTTTTGGCAAGTGCTGAGGCAATAGGTCACGATGGAAGCCTGCTATTGGAGCAGTTCAGTGAAATAGTAAAAGAGCGTGACTCTTTTACTATTAAGGAATACATATCAAACGGCGAACGACGTATTCTTGAAAGTACGCCATATGGAATGAAGGTCATCAGCAAGGAAATACTATTTACTCCTAAATCATAGCAGCAATGGGGTAGTGAGATAAAAGTGATCAATTTGTTCGTAATAAGGGGAGTGGTGGTTTCGTTTTTGTTTGTATTTTTGAGCGTATCGAGTTGCCTTAATTCTAGTTGGTTTGGAAATAAGATCACATTATTTTAGGGGATAAAAAATTATTCTGAATCAATATCATATATCAAACTATTTGCACTTAATTGTTGAGTTGAGTTATCCGTAATATAGATGGGCATTATGCATTTAAATACACAATAAAAAGACAAAGGTAAGCTATGCCTATTATTATATTAATATTATTGTCGGCCGTATTTTCGGTACAGGCTGCCAATTTAATTGACTATTCACAAATCGATCTCTCAAAGGTGATCAACGAAAATAATACAAAAGGATTCTCTGCTTCTTCTCGGTCACTTAGCTATCGTGATGCGAATGTCGTTAGAGTAGGACAGGAAACACTCGTTCGTAAACAGCAGCTCCATTATGGGCTTCCGGTCTACGGTCATTTTGTGGTCACAGATGTTTCTAATCGTGGTTTTGCAAAGGTAATTGATGGTCAAGTCTTAACGGGGATTGAATCAGATATTGGTTCAACTTTACCGATGATTAATGTTGACCAAGCAATCGATGCCGCCAAAGGAAAGCTACAAGGTATTGCTGCTACAAGTGTGCAGGATGCACAGACTGAATTGATGATTTGGGTAGATGATCAGCAAACCGCTTATTTGGTCTATAAAGTCGATTTTCTCTCTAGGAACGGAATGACCCCATCTCGCCCAATCTCCTTAGTCGATGCTAAATCAGGACAAATACTTGATGAGTGGGAAGGGCTGACTTTTATTGAAGCCGAGGGCCCAGGCGGTAATCAAAAAAGTGGCCGCTACTACTTTGGTGCTAATACAAAATATGGTGGTTTCCAGGTTAGCAAAGACTGCCGCATGGATAGCGCTAATGTTGTTACGCTCAATATGAATAATCAACAGTATGGTGGATGGGTCCATCAATTTGATTGTCACGTTAACAACCATCGGGCTGTTAACGGAGCTTATGCTCCAATGAATGACGCTCACTACTTTGGCCAACGTGTTTTTGACATGTATATGGAGTGGCTCAATACTCGACCTATTCAGCAGAAACTCACTATGCGTGTTCATTACGGTTATAACTACGGTAACGCTTTCTGGGATGGTCGTCAGATGACCTTTGGAGATGGTAATCAATCAATGTATCCACTTGCGACGTGGGATGTGATTGCACATGAAGTGAGTCATGGCTTTACTGAGCAAAATTCAGGTTTAGAGTATCGTGGAATGTCTGGCGGGATGAATGAATCCTTTTCTGATGTTGCAGCCGCAGCATTAAGTGAATATGTTCATGGCAGCTTTAACTGGAAGATGGGTGAGCACGTGATGAAATATTCAGACGCGATGCGTTATTTCATTCGCCCAAGTCGAGACGGCAGTTCGATTGATCATATTAACCAGTATTATCAAGGTATAGACGTCCACCATAGCTCAGGAATTTTCAACAAAGCATTTTACCATCTTGCAACCAGCCATGGCTGGAATATTAAGCAAGCCTTCATTGCTTATGCAACGGCGAATCGACTGTATTGGCGACCAAATTCAAACTTTCAGCAAGGTGCAGATGGCGTTTGCAAAGCAGCACATAAACTCGGTTATGAAAGCTCTGCCGTAAGCAGTGCCTTTGCTCAAGTTGGGATCCAAGTACAAAACTGTGGTTCAAGCCAACCAGAGCCTACTCCACAACCAGAACCTAACATTGTTACATTATCGAGTAATAAACCAGTAATCATCGATGCTAATTATGGTAATGAACAACATTATGTTCTGAAAAATCTTTCAACAGATGAAGCCTCAGTTTATACATACCATGGTCATGGCAACGTTGATCTTTATGTAGCGATTAATAGACCTGCATCAGTGAATGACTTTGATTGCGTTTCTCGTAATCAGACTAATGACGAATATTGTGGTTTTAGTGGTATAAAAGGAACGGATATTTATGTATTAGTTACTGGCGCTGACCGTTCTGTAGATACTCACCTTGTTGTGATTGCAGAAGGTTTATTACCCGCTCCACCCGAACCTCAAGATTTATGTACTACTCTGAGCGAATGGTCGCCTTCTTATTACTACCCTACGGGTATGCAAGTTCAATACTACGGGCATCGATTTACTGCAATTCAAGATAATTGGGGAGCCGATCCATTTGATAATTATTGGTATTGGAATTATCAAGGCAGTTGTAAGTAATTCAGTGGCTGTAAAGCTTATCTGAGCATATTTTTGGTATAAAAACAGTACCGAAAGGAAGCTAAGAAACATAAACTGGCCAAACTAAACTTGGTTTGGCCAGCTGTAAGGCACAAAATGTTAGAAAAAGAGAACCTGATTAAACTTGCGCGTATGCCAATGCCGTTTGGTAGGTATGCAGGACGAGCGCTTATCGACTTACCAGAAGAGTATTTGCTGTGGTTTGATAAAAAGGGCTTTCCTGAAGGGGAGCTGGGGCGTTTGCTGCAACTTTGCTTAGCGTTGAAAATTGAAGGCTTAGACAGCGTGGTTAAGCCACTAAAGCGTATGTGATCTAGTGGCTAGCTGCATTATTTTTTCATCAGTTTGGCGAGATCGGCAAAGGGGTTATAGGTCGCGCTTTGATGATCGTCTAGTCTCGCAACAGGCTCAGCGCCAAATCGGTCGTGGTCTGAATATTTAGAGTGCTCATGATCGTGACAATAGAGGCATAAAAGCTCCCAGTTACTGCCATCTTCAGGGTTATTGGTGTGATCGTGATCTTTGTGATGCACAGTTAATTCTCGTAAATTTGAATAGACAAATTCACGCGCGCAATTGCCACACACCCAAGGGTAAAGTTTAAGTGCTTTTTCTCGGTAACCGCTCTCTTTACGAGCATAATTGGCACTTGAACCATAAAAATCTGACGACATGTTAATTCCAACCATTGATTAAAAATACTTTTCCGATATTAAAAACCAAAAATCTACGCTAATCAAAGTTTGTGTGATTTATTTTAATGCACACGCTCACACCTTAGCGTAAGTGCCACTTTTACTACTCGATCTCAATCGGCGTGCCTTTATGCAGCGGAAGAATGAACCTAGCGAGCTGCTAATGCTGTCTTATAAATAAGATAATACTAAAAATAATAGGACTAATCATGTAATAAATGGAAACAAAATCTCAAAAATGTAGGTTAACTCTAGGATGTAAAAACATTGAGTGCAAATTTGCGGCGTACTTAACAGTGACCTTTTTAAGAGTTTGATTGCACATGATCTTTTGGGTAATTTTGCAATGAAAATTATTAAAATGTCAGGCCGCTTATATGTTCTCTCGTACTTTGCTCAAACAGATTTCTTCTGCTCGTAACCACCGTATGCTTGCGGAAGCGACGTTTGATTTTCTTCAAAGTTTCATTTCTCCCAAATCAATGCGGATCTTTCACGCACCAACATTAAATAAGCGCCATGAGTCATTATTTGAGTATAACTTACCAACTGCTCTGCAAAAGTATCCAAATACCTTTTGGAATTGGGCCGCACAATTTGACACCTCAGATGGCCTAATTCCACTAGCGATCAACACCTGCAATTGGGACTACCGTAGTGTGATGGGCGGTGAGTCTTCTCTTTTTATGTTAGATAACCACCCGGATTTAAGAACCTATTTGCTGCTTGAGGCAATTGATAACGTCAACATTCATGCGAAAACAGAATCCGGAGAGCTCGATTGTTTGCAACTGATTGCGGCTCGTTGGCAATGTCTTCGCGCGGAATCTGAAGCGGCAAAGGAGTTCAAAAATAGAGATATCCGCGAAGCAAAGTATTTGGACGAAATTAAACAGCGCGAAATGTTCATTGATAACATGAAGCTGGTTCATCAATTAGCGATTGAACTGGCTAACCCAGACAATTTGGATGCGCTGCACAGAGCGGCCGTTGATGTCACGAAAACTCGCTTAGGATTTGATCGAGCCGCTTTTTTAGTTCTTGATATGAAAAAACGTTGTTTTAGCGGAACTTATGGTACGGATGAAAGCGGAAAAACGGTAAATGAACACCATACTCAATACGATTTGCACCAGCTAGAAGAAAGTTATTTAAGCGGTCTTTCTGATGATACTAAAAGTTTGGTGCTGATCGACGATGCCCCTCTATACACGGCGGGCAATGTAGTCGGGCAAGGATGGAATGGGATGCTGATCCTACGTGATGGTAATGAAACCATCGGTTGGATCGCGATTGATAACTACATTAATCGCCAGCCCATTACTGAATACCAAAAGCAGATGTTGGAATCTTTTGGTTCATTGCTTGCGCAAATTTATATTCGTAAGCGTCAGGAGCAAAATGTTCGTATGTTGCATGCGAGCATGGTTGAATTGTCACGTTGTATGACGGTGAGTGAAGTGTGCAAATCGGCGGTCAGTTTTGCGATTAACCGCATGGGCATTGATCGTATGGCAGTATTTTTGACCGATAAACACTGCTCGTATATTCAAGGAACGTGGGGAACCGATATCCAGGGCAATATCGTGGATGAATCCTATTTTCGTTCTCGGACCACCAATAATATGATTGTTGATATGGCCAAAGCCAACCCTAATGAGGTGGTGTTTGAAGAGTCAGTCCCTATTTATCATGACAGCAACATTGTTGGTTTTGGTTGGACAGCCTTGACCATGCTGACCAGTAATGAAGAGCCTATTGCTTTTATTGCGGCGGATAATTTGATTCGTCGCTCACCATTGACCTCGCAACTGCGAGAAGTGATCCGCATGTTCGCCTCGAATTTAACCGAAGTATTGATGCGCACCAGTGCTCAGCAGGCGATCAGTGAACTGAATGAGAACTTAGAAATTGAGGTGCGAAACCGTACCTATGAGTTACAAAAAGTGAACAACAAACTGGATTTAATGGCCAAAATGGATCCATTAACTCGTCTTGGAAATCGTCGGATGTTAGCTCATTTATTGGAACGCATCGGTTCGAGAGTACAAACGGAAACCGTAAGCTATGGTTTAATTCTGCTTGATATTGATCACTTTGGTTTATTTAATAATTACTATGGTCACTTGGAAGGGGATATTGCTTTGATTCGTATTGGCCATATTCTCAACCAACATGCTCAGGCAGAGAATGAACTCTTCTGCCGAATTGGTGGTGAAGAATTTATATTGTTGGTGGCCAACCGTGATGCAGCAGAAGTGAAAGCGTTGGCTGAAAGCATACGCTTTAGTATTGAACGAGAGCAAATTGAACATAGTGAGAACCCTGATGGTGACTGCTTAAGTGTTTCGATTGGCTACACTATTGCCCAGTACCTTCCCAGTGAACTTAAGTTTGAGGAGATGTACAGCAAAGCGGATAAGGCACTTTACCAAGCAAAAGATAATGGCAGAAATCAAGTGGTTGGTTACTCTGAGCAAAAACACCATACTCGAAGTGATAAAGTCGCCGCGCCAAATCTATAGTGTTGGCGCGGCGAGTCATGGCAAGAATAATGAGAACAGCAGATTATTCAGTCTGAGAGGTAATATTCAACCGTTGAAACGACGCGTACTTTTTTGATGTAAGGAGTATTGTTATCACGATCCACAATACTAAATTGTCCCTGTGAAGCGCGTTTAATCTTGCCAAGTGAGCTTTGCGAATCTTTGGCAAATTTCTCTGCGACTTCTCTTGCTTGTTTGGTCGCTTCTTCAATCATGTCGGGTTTGATTTCATTGAGTCCAGAAAATGAATAATCAACGCGGTTGTTGTAAGGATCTTGATTAAAAACGATGCCTTGTTTTCCTAAATTGCCGAGCTTATTAATGGCCTCGCGCACTAGGTCAACTTGATTGCTGTACACCGTAATGGTTTGGTTCGCTAAATAACGAAACTCGACTAAATTTTCTCCACCATACTGCTGTGCCTTTTTGTCGATCACCGCTGGCGATGATAGCGAGACACTTTTTTCATCAATGCCTTGTTGAGCTAAAAATGCGGTCACCAGTTGGTTCTGCTTTTCAATCGTGTTGAACATGGTGGGTAAATCATTGTCGGCCACACTAAATTGGATCGGCCAAACAACGGTGTCGGCGGGATATTCTCGCTCTGATAATCCTTTAACGGTTACCACGCGCTCATACTCTTTATATTTCACAGCCGTTTGCTGCACAAAGTAACCGAGGGTTGCGAGCCCGAGTATTAAACTCAAACCGATGATCAATGAAGCGCTACTTTTTATTTGCATGCCTTGTTTTCCTTTTGTTGGCAACAGTCCTCAAACGACTTGAAGTCGCAGCGGTGAGTCGTTTGAATATAACAACACACCTTAGATTTGAGATTGTGATTTCGACAGCCATTTTCGGTTAGAGTTTTGCCAGAGATTCTAATTTTTTATGCTGGCGCTTAGTTTGCTTTTTTTGAATGGCATCAATCATAGAGCTTAACGCTGAGCCATCCCAATCACTTTTCTGAGGTGCGTACAAAGTTTTAAGTTGCTGGTTGACTTGTGCATCTAGTGCGGTTTTCTCTTCATCACTTAATACGACTGAATCGCGCCAGAGGGTGAAGTAATAGCTGATTTTGGCACCATCTTGGCTTTGTACCGCTTCTTTTAACTGTTGATATGGGTGGCCTTCAAGCGGTTGATGATGAGCGTCGGTTTCTTGTGTTGCTGTCTGTGGTGCGTTACGAAATGACCAAGCAACGACCATAGTCGCCATCCATAACAGTGCAAAAAATGCGGTAAAGTAGGGCCAGTATCCTGCATCTTTAACAGTGACGGTTGGTACTGTTGGTGGTGTCAGCACAGAAGTGGAGGGGTTGAGTAATTCACCTGGCGAAACCTCTAGCGTTAATCCTTTGGCTTGCGCGCTTTGCTGAGATTCATTTTTGGTGTCCCACCAACTGACGGTGAGATCCGCCAGCTCAACCTTACCGACGGTTTTGGGGATGAGTACTTGTTTTAGCGTCATTTGCACATCGCCATTCTCTAAACTTTTAAACTGAGGCTTTTCAGCATAGAGCCGAATTGAGCCTGGATATTGCACTGAGAGGTTAGGCAACTGCGTCTGCGTAAGGCCTTTCACTGTCAGAATCCATTCACGAGTCAACGATTCACCTACTTTGGTTTTAAAGCTCTCGGCGGTGATGATCTGCCCTGTGGCATCTCGCCACGTTTGGTTGAGTGTTAGTTTTGGTGTAGGTAGCCAAGTGCCTTGATAGCTATCTGGTTTCGGCAGTACGGTGAGCGAAAAGGTTTTGGCCGGAATATCGACTTGCAGCAAGCGGGTGCTGCCCGTTTGGTTGTTACCATAGATGAGGCCAGCTTTAAACGCAGGGCCGGATAACGTGAAAGTTCCTGCCTCTTGGGCCGTGACTCTAAATTTTTGGTCTACAACGGTGACTTCAACCCCATCCAATAAGCTTTGGTACTGGTTAGCTTCTCCCTCAGTTGTCAGTTCTAATCCTTGTACAGCGGGTGGTGTAATTTGTGGATTTTGCAGCCTTCTTGGATCAGCTTTGATGATTAGGCGAGCATTGAGAAAAGTGCTTTCACTCGGGTAGAGTTTGCTACGTTCTAGATCAGCTTGTATTTCAACAAGGTCAGATTGCTTGGGCGCTTCACCATCAGCGATAACTTGAATCGCGATCGGTTGAGTAGTAGCGCCATTGACGCTAAAACTAGGAATGGTCAGTATACCGAGTTTGTTGGCTGCCAACGATACATTCCATTCACTGCGCGTGCTGCGATCGCCATTGATGATGTTCACCGAAGTACCAAAACTTGGGCGGCCGAGGAAAAAATCGCCTTCTAACACCTTAAAGTCGATCGCATCGGTCGATACTTTTTCATCGGCGACAATTCGTAATTGGAATACTTCATTTTTCGCGACCTTATTTTTACTGACGCTGGCGTAAAGTGCAGCCGCGTTAGCGGCCGAGCTCAGTAGAGCAACAGAAACTAGGCTGATAATCGCAGCCCAAAATGAACGCTTGATCGATTTCATACTTACCACTTCTTGCTGTTGTTTTGTTGAGGTTGTGCTTGGTCTTCTTGCCGTTGTCTTGCTTGTAGCAACAATTGTGCTTTGAGTAAGCCGCTAGGGTCTCGTGCACTTTCGACTTGTTCTAGCTTGCGAAGTTGCGGGTCAACGGTTTGGCTATCGCCTTGCGGTTGCGGTTGCGATTGCTTCTGTGTTTGCTGCTCAGAGGCTTCTTTGTCACTGACCTCATCTTCGTTGTTCATTGATTCATTTGTTTGAGTCGCTTCAGTCGGCTGTTGAGAGGCAGGCGATTCATCCGCCGTGTTGGCCTTGGATCGCTCACTTTGCTCATCTTTACTTTGTGCCGATTGAGGTGAAGACTGAGAGCCGTCGTTCTGCGGTGAGTTATCGCTTTGTTTGTCAGATTTATCTTCTGTTTGTTCGCCGTTTTTATTCTGCGCATTATTTTTATTTTCTGAGCGATTTTGATCTTGATTTGGATCGGAAGGCTCACCAGACTGTTGCTGTTGCTGTTGCTGTTGCTGTTGCTGTTGCTGTTGCTGTTGCTGTTGCTGTTGCTGTTGCTGTTGCTGTTGCTGCGCTTTTTTTACGATTTCCAAATTATGCTGAGCATCTTTATGGTTTGGGTCGCGCTTTAACACCTCTTCATACAAGGTTTGGGCCTTTTCCAATTCTCCATTTTGCGCGTAGGCGTTGGCCAAGTTGTATTGCACTCGCGCACTGTCTTGTGGCAGTTGAGAGAGGGTCTCCACCGCTGCATGATATTCCCCAGCCTGATATTGAGCGATGCCTTTCCACTCTAAGTCTGTAAATTGTTCACTGGCCGCTTGATACTCCTTTGCATCAAACGCTTTTTTGGCTTGTTGATTGCTATTTAGCCAAGGTGAAGCCTGTACACTATTGCTGTGCAGTGTAGGGATGAAGAGCAGTAACAAAGAAAAAACGACGCCACGGCGAAACAAAAGCAAACACGGGATAATGAGGAGCAGCACTAACCAATAGCCATTGTTAACGCGCTCTTTCACCATTTGTTGACTCTTGGTTGTACTGTGTGGTTGTTCGTTTTGGTCTAGCTTAGCGATCATTGCGACATCGCTATTGTCTAAGCTGATTGGCGTAAATAATCCATTTATATTCTGTGCGAGCGACTGCATATTGGCAAAGTTGGTCTTGGCCACCACGGTCTGCCCTTGTGCATTTTTCAGTAAGCTGCCATCGCTGAGCGTAATGGGCGCGCCCGCTTGTGTACCAATGCCTAAGATCACCAATTTCCAACGCGTATTGGTAAGCTGTGTTTCAATCTGAGCTTGCTCTTGTGAGTCGATGTCATCGGTCAATAACACAATGTCACCTTGTGCAAGGCCAGCATTTTTCATTATGTCGATGGCTAATTGAACCGCGCGAGCTGCATCTGCGCCGGGGTAGGGCATAATATCGGGCGATAGATTGGGCACTAAGTTGCTTAGGGTTGCGGTGTCGGTGGTTAATGGGCTAACGGTATAGGCATCACCTGCATAGGCGACAAGCCCTGTGCTACCTTCTTGCCATTGCGTGAGTAAGTCGAGCGCTTTATAACGCGCTTGCGTTAAGCGGTTGGGTTTTATATCAGTAGCGTACATCGATAGTGACATGTCCATCACTAATACGCGCGCGTTACTATTGCTGTAACTGGGGCGTGTTTGAGATTCAAAACTCGGACCAGCCAGCGCCAGTACTGCGATCAGCCAACTGATGCCGATGATTACGATGGCCGCGTTATGTTTTTTAGCGTTCAAACCCATCGCCTTAGCCAGATGCGGTGCTATCAAAGAGTGTCGTTTGGCACGCAGAGTGAACCAGCCCAGCAGTAGTGCTAAGGGGAATAGTGCGGTTAACCACCAAGGTGTAAGAAAAACAAACTCAGACATGATTTCTCCTTAGTAGCGCTAAGAGCATAGATAGCGCGAGCGCTATCGCCAACGGATAACCAAACCATTCACTTTGTGGACGCCAAGTTTGGCTTGCTTGGTTTATGGGTTCTAATTGATTAATGGTGTCGTATATTTTGGCGAGATCTTGGCTGTTTCGTGCGCGAAAATATTGGCCACCGGTCATGGTCGCAATTTGTGTTAACGTCTTCTCATCTAAATCTTCCGCGGTATTGATTTTTCGAGTCATAAAAAACTCTTTGACCATCATTTCGCCAGCGCCAACGCCGACTGTGTAAATGGTGGCATTGTATTTTTGGGCAATTTTCGCCGCTTCGATTGGGTCGAGCACGCCAGCGGTATTGCTGCCATCGCTGAGTAAAATCATCACCCGCTGTGGGGCATCACTATCGATAAACGTTTTGGTCGCAAGCCCAATCCCTTCACCAATGGAGGTTTGGGTGCCGATCAGCTTAAGGACGGCTTGATTAAGTTGCTGGCGAATGGTGTTTCTATCCAGAGTCAGAGGCGTTTGTAGATAGGCGTGATCGGCAAATAAGACTAACCCAAGGCGATCACCTTCGCGCTTGTCAATAAAATCAGAGAGCACATTTTTAACGGCGCTCAAACGATCAATGTACTGATCGCCAAGCAGCATATCTTCTTGGCTCATGGAGTAAGAGAGGTCAACCACCAGCATCAGATCTCGGTGTTTGGGCTGAGCAATAACCGGTTCGCCAAACCACACAGGGCGGGCGGCGGCGATCACTACTAAGCACCAAATAACGCTTGCAATGATTTTAGCGATGATCTGGTTTGGTGCTTGACGCTGATTATCTTTAGGAAGGTAGGGCAGGTGAATCGCTGCCCTTTCTTTTGCTGGTGGTAAGAATCGATAAACGACCAGCGGGAGTGGCAGCAGGCATAGCATCCACCACCACAATAACTCTATATTTGCCAAAGCCTAGCTATCTCCGTTTTTTAGGCGGCAAAGCATCATTAACCCATTGATAGCAGTGATTAATCAGCTCTTGACTATGTTCTGTTTTCTGCTTTTGGTATAACGCTTGCTGCCACAATGTTTCATTGGGAACAAAAAGAGGGTAAGAAATTTGTGAATCTAAAAAGGTGTACCACTCTTTGCCGGTAAGATGTGCGATTTCCATACGAGGGTAGTAACAAAGCGCGGCTTGACGAAGTAGCTCAATCGCTGAAGAAGGAGTTAAATGCCCAAATTGGGGGTTGAGTAAACGCAGCGCCGTTTTTTTCGGGGCTAAGCGTTTACGACGCCAACGAATGGCTAACACCAGAATCAGCAGACAGAGCAGTATGCCCGCCGCGCTTGCCCACCATCCCCAAGCCAAGGGAAACCAAGAGGGTAGCTCAGGCAGTTGCATCGCGCTTAAATCTAAAAGTGTAGCTATTGATGATTCCTTCATTCTTTATATCCGGATAGTTGTTGCAACAAAGGTTTCTCACTAGAGAGTGAGGTATAAGAAATTGCCATAGTTTGACTCAATGATTTTAGTTTTTCTTTTTGAGATTCAAAGGCTTTTTTTAACCCTAAGCGCGTACTATTTTTCGAAAAGTTGAGCCAGCTCGTCTGTTGGTCATCGGTTACGCGTTCTACACCGCGAAATTGGGTCTCTCCTTGCTCTAATGGATCGTAAATGTGCACCATTTTTACACGATTATGTCGTTGCAATTGGTTGAGTATTGGTTGTAATGTGGCATTGAAATGGACGAAGTCACTGATCAAAATCACTTCACTGCCTTTAGGGCACAAACGATTCAACGCAGTTAGGCCGCGCTGCATGCTGTGTGATTTCGTTTTATCAAGCTCCAGCAGCTGTTGGTTTTGTAGTGTCACCAACTGTTGCAACAGCTGTAATGGCCCTTTTTGGCGGCTAGTCGGTTTTAACTCAACCAGTGTCGAACCAGTATCAATCACCGCGCCCACTCGGTCCTTGTTGGCAATGCTTAACCAACTGAGCAAGCTTGCCATGTGCGCCGCTTGCACTGATTTGAGCATTAACTGCGATCCAAACTGCATAGAGCGGCTCAGATCAACGTAAAGAATGACGGGTTTTTCTCGTTCTTCACTGAACAGTTTGGTATGAGGCTTTCCCGTACGCGCAGTAACGCGCCAGTCGATGGTCCGAATATCATCTCCTGCTTGGTATTGCCTGACCTCAGCAAAGTCCATTCCTCGGCCGAGTTGCTTGCTCTGATGCTGCCCCAATACTTGCGCCCATAAACTTTTAGCAGGTGGCAGCCAGCGAATAGCGTGCTGCTTGTAAGGCAACAGTTCAGCCAATGAAAGTGTGACACCCGTACTAAACGGTGGAAGTGACTCTTGCATAGTAAACCTTAGTCTTAGTGCTAAGCACTACCAACCAGTGACAGTAAGTGAGTGATAACTTGGTTGGGATGTACGCCCTCAGCCTGTGCTTGGTAGCTCAATAATAGCCGGTGGCGCAAAACCGGAAATACCATCGCTTGAACATCTTCAGGGCTGACAAAATCACGCCCACTGAGCCATGCATGAGCGCGAGCGCATCGATCAAGCGCGATGGTTGCTCGCGGGCTGACGCCCATCTCTAACCATTGTGCCAACGTGGCATCGTAGTCTGCGGGTTTACGCGTTGCCATGATCAGGCGAATAATATATTGCTCAATAGGTTCGGCCATGTGAATGTTCAGCACCGCTTGTCGAGCACTGAAAATATCGCTTTGGCTTAATGTTGGCGGAGAGACTTTCTCAATTCCCTGCGCTTCCCCGCGGTTCAAACGTAAAATGGCGAGTTCATTTTCAGCGTCTGGATAATCAACATTTAAATGCAATAAAAAACGATCCAACTGCGCTTCGGGTAGAGGATAAGTACCCTCTTGCTCGATAGGGTTTTGGGTAGCCATCACTAAAAAAAGTTCAGGTAACGGGTAGGTTTTTCGACCTGCCGTGATCTGTTTTTCGGCCATCGCCTCGAGCATCGCAGCTTGTACTTTGGCTGGAGCGCGGTTGATTTCATCAGCCAATACTAATGAGTTAAAAATCGGGCCCGCTTGAAAGGTGAACTCACCTGTTTCAGGGCGGAAGATATCGGTACCGGTTAAATCGGCGGGGAGCAGATCAGGCGTAAATTGGATTCGATGAAAATCACCTTCTATGCAATCGGCGAGTGATTTCACGGCACGGGTTTTTGCAAGGCCAGGAGGCCCCTCGACCAAAATGTGCCCATCAGCAAGAAGTGCAACTAATAACTGTTTAACCAAACCTGTCTGGCCTATGACTTGCTGATTTAAATAGTGTTGTAGCGATTGAAACGCGTGCGATGGCATTGAATGGGTCTCCTGCTGTTTTGCTGAATTAGTAATTTATTGATTCGAAAAGTTCCATGAAAATTAATCCATATGGTGAGTTCGATGGTTTTTTAAGCACTAAAGATAAATTAATTCAATTATTCATAATAATAAATAAGTTAGTTAAGGAGTGGTGCGATGAGGCCTTGAGTCAGTCTCTCCTAAGCATAAACCTCATCTATTAGGTCGTTTAGATAAAATGGTGGGTAGCTTTAAGCTCTAGAATCATGAGAGGGAAATCGGTACACTTCCCCCATTACGTTTATGTTTAGGTAAGTAAAATGAGTGATTTCGAAAAAGAGTTAGCACAATTGTCGCAACAGGTGGCGGGTGAACCTGAAGTGAAACTGCCTTCGTTGGAAGAGCAAAAAGCGATTGTGGCTGAGCTTAAGCAGCTAGAAGCGGAAGGCAAGCTGACGGCAGAAGTGCTGGAAAAGCATTTTGGGCAATTCTTTACAGAAACGGATACTCCCGTCCATTAATTCAAACCCACTTTATTTAATTTAGAGCACAAGTTTATTTAGAGTACACAAGTTTATTTAGAGTACACAAGTTTATTTAGAGTACACAATAGTATTTAGGGCACACATTAGTATTTAGGGCACACAGTAGTGCTGCCCTTTCTTATCAGAAAACGTTATTGAGTCATAGGTAGTTGTTGCGCGATATCTTCGAGTGCCTGTTGAAGAATCTCTGTCGTTTGCGCGCCTGAGATAAGATGGCGTTGCTCAATGATCAAGGCTGGTACCGCTTGAATTCCCGCCTCTAACCACTGTTGTTCTGTGACAGAAACGGTTTTCGCCCACGACTCATCAGTTAAAACTGCGCGGCAGATGTCTCTGTCTAAACCAAGGCTCTGTACTAGGTCGAGCAAGACATCATCGTCATCTAAGGCTTGCCCGAAAGTGAAATAAGCACGAAATAGTGCCATTTCCAGCTCTAATTGTTTTCCTTGGCTATTCGCCCACATTAATAATTGATGCGCTTTACGGGTATTATAAATACGCATGTTGTCACTGAAATTGAATTGAAAGCCGACTTCTTGCCCTAGGGCGCTGAGGGTTTGGCGTGCTTGTAAACTTGCTTCTATCGACGTGCCATATTTTTTGGCTAAATGTTGCTGTAGGTGTTCACCACCTATAGGCATAGCAGGGTTGAGTTCAAAAGGGTGCCAATGGATGTCTGCATCGATCGTATCGCTGAGAGCCAGCAGCGCTTGCTCTAACCGCTTATAGCCAATGATGCACCAAGGGCAGACAACATCTGACACGATATCAATGCGTAGTTTTTTCATTTTCTTCCCTACCGCGATTGGCAATTCACTGACCTTAATTATAGCGAGATTATCAACATAAACTGTGACTTGTTGTGTAGCCTTTTGGAAAGCTAGGCGCTTTTTTATCGCTCTACGCCTTTTCTCTCATACAAACAATATTGCAATAAGGCTGATGGAATTGCTGAAACGCTCTCTATACTCTAAAAACGTTAAATGCAGAGAATTAAACTGCGCTTTGAGAAACAAGTGACGTATTGTGAGGTTTCGCCTCTTTCAACTTGTGAGTTAACCATGATGAACAGGGACATTGACGTATGACAAATGTTCAACCAACCGATGTGATTTTGCATGCTTTTGATTGGCCGTATCGTTTAGTCGCTGAGCGTGCAGAGCAAATTTTCCAACTGGGTTATAAAACGGTGTTGATTTCACCGCCGATGAAATCGTTCAAAACCGCTCAAGGTACAAAATGGTGGCAACGTTACCAGCCGCAAGATTATCGCATCATTGATAACCAACTGGGCAATACCCATGATTTTAAACAAATGGTTCAAACCTTAACCGCATTAGGCTTGCGAATTTATGCCGATGTGGTGTTCAACCATATGGCCAACGAATCCAAATTGCGTTTGGATTTACAATACCCGAGCACACAAGACTTAGCTTCCTACCAGAATAAAAGCGATGAGTACCAAGCGCTGCGCCTCTTTGGTGATCTGACCCAGCCACTCTTTGATAAAGATGACTTTGTGGAAGCGTTTGGTATAAAAGATTGGAAGGATCGTTGGCAAGTGCAAAATGGCCGCATTACTGGAGGGGCGCATGATCCGGGCCTACCCACGTTGCGTGATAATGAACACGTGGTTGTACAACAACAGGCTTATTTAAGGGCGTTGAAAGCGTTAGGAGTCAAAGGATTTCGAATTGATGCTGCTAAGCATATGTCTATTGAGCATTTGAAGAAAGTATGGGCCGATGACATTACGCAAGGCATGCATATTTTTGGCGAGATCATTACTGATGGCGGTGCAACCAAGGAAGAGTACCAACTTTTTCTAGAGCCTTATCTGCAAGAAACAAAGTTGGGTGCTTATGATTTTCCACTATTTCAAACGGTGTACGATGCGTTACAAACAAAAGGTAGCCTGAAATGGCTGATTGACCCTTATTGTTTTGGTCAGGCGCTTTCCAACAACCGAGCGATTACGTTTGCCATTACGCATGATATCCCCAACAACGCTGTGTTTGCCGACCTCGTCATGGATGAAGCCTTAGAAAATATCGCCTACAGCTACATTCTTGGTCGCGATGGGGGAGTGCCATTAATTTACACCGATTTGAACACCAGTGGTATTATGAACCATGCTGGTCTTCCGCGCTGGCAAGAGGCATGGTGTTCGCCACAAATGTCGGCGTGTATTGCTTTTCATAATAAAATGCATGCATTGCCAATGGAAACGCTAGAAGCGAGTGATGACCTGTTAGTGTTCAGCCGCGGTAACGAAGGGATAGTGGTTTTGAATAAATCTCAACGCAGTCAGCGTGTTGAAATTGATTGGACAAATCCAATGCTAGAGCTGTTTACAAAGCAGCAGTATCAACCCAATAACCAAAAGATTGTCATGGATATCGCCGCTCGCTCTAGCGCGATGCTTTGTCGGCTATCAAATGTCTGATGGTGAATAAAACGTGAGTCGTTAGAAAAATAAAGGCGCGTAATCAGCGCCTTTACTGAGTCTACCCAGTTGCTGCGGTAGAGGATTAAACGATGAATTTATTCAATATAGCATCTTGCTCTCTGATATTTTCGGTTTGAGCTTGCATGGCGATATTGGCATTGTCAGCGGCGTCTGCAACTTGAACGGAAAGATCTTTGATCTTAACCGTATTGTGGTTAATCTCCTCTGCGACTAAGCTTTGTTCTTCGGCAGCTGACGCTATTTGGATATTCATATCACTAATTTGCTGAATAGCATCGCGGATTTTCAGCAGAGCGTTATTCGCTTCTTCGGCACGGCTGACGGCCTCAGCTGCCGTTGTTTTACTCTGATTCATCGCATTGGCAACAGAAGTAGCGCTCGACTGCAACTTCTCTATCATAGTGCGGATTTCTGTCGTAGATTGCTGCGTTCTTTGCGCTAGCGTACGAACTTCGTCAGCCACAACCGCAAAACCTCGACCTGACTCTCCAGCTCGAGCCGCTTCAATTGCGGCGTTTAGTGCTAGTAAGTTGGTCTGGTCAGCAATGTCGTTGATTACTTTCAAAATGGTTTCAATGTTGGATGTCGCATTTTCTAGTGCACTTACCTCTGTTACTGCTTCATCAATACGCGTCGAAAGATTATCGATCGCTTGCGTGGTTTGGGTCACAACATTGGTACCAAATTCTGTCGCATCATCAGCATCTTTTGCCGCCGATGCCGCGCCTTGCGCGTTGTTGGCGACATCGCCAGAAGTGGTGGCCATCTCATGCATGGCCGTGGCTAATTGCTCAAGTTCATGCAGTTGATCACGCATCGCTTCGGCTGATTCTTGCAACCCAACAGAAGTCATCTCCGAACCGCGCAAAATTTCTGAACCTATGGCTTTAGACTGAGTGATTTGCTGTTGTAAGGTCTCAGTAAATGTATTGAAACCGACGGCTAATACCGAGAATTCCTTATCCGTGTCGGTGGCTAAGCGTTGGGTTAAGTCACCACTACCAGAGGCAACGTTCTGTATTGCATCGTTGAGCGCACCCAGCGGCTTCATCAATAGACGGATAAGTAAAAGCAGTATCGCAATACTAAACACTAAAGCGATCAACGTATAGATTATCGAACTGTTGCGCAGTGTCGCTAAAGACGCATAGGTGATCTCTTCATCCAAAAGGATACCAACGTACCAGTTCTCTCCAGGGACTTTTGAAAAATCGAGTGTGTAGTGTTTATTGTCGATCAGCACTTGTTTAGGTTCTTCGGCGATAACGGCATTACCTAAATAATCTTTCATTGGCTTACCATTGAGGTCAGCGTTTGGGTGCGCAATGGTTGTGCCATCGGATGACACAATAAACACATAGCCAGCATCAAACAATTTGACGGTATTGACCAACTCCGAAAATCCAGCAAGGCTAACATCGTAGAAGATTGCGCCGATAAATTTGCCGTTATCTTTAACTGGGGTAGCAATAGACACCAATATTTCATTAGTGGCAGAGTCGGCGTAAGGTGCAGTAATAATCAGTTTGTCGGCATTTTTTGCATCAATATACCAAGGGCGCACGCGTGGATTCCATGATGCGCCTGGGTTCCAAGTAGGATCATTACTGATGTAAGAGCCATCACTCTCAAAACCGACCCCAGCCAGTAAAAAAGTTTGTTTGACAATCGGCCTTGTGATGACCTTAGACATACTTTCTCGGTTAATGTCGACTTCCAACATGCTGGTGGCGTAAGCGGCAATGGCCTTGCGGCTATTGATCTCTGCACCAGCTGTATTGCTAACCCCATCCACTATTTCAGTTACACTCGCTTCTACTAGTGACTTCACTTCTTTTTGGACGGTGAAGTATTGTTGTATCGTCAGCAGAGTAACGGTGACCAACAGCAGCAAAGATGACGCCGCGACGATCTTATGGCTGAATTTCATGGCAATCCCTTCCATCAATAAATATTAATATTATTAATAAATGTATAGTTAGGGATTAATCATTCAGCCAGTAAACAATCCATTTTTAAGCGAAAAATTACAAATTTCGCCCGAGAACTAAAAGCGCAAGTTGTTGGCACTGTCCTTCATTGCCTTGGAAAAGCTCATCGACGATTTGGTTCAGCTTGATGCCAGACAGTTTGCGCTTTTGTGCCTCACGAACACGTAGTGCTATTTGACATTCAATTGGTAGCTCACTTACTTGATGTGGTTGCCACGCTGATAGCTTTTCGCTGAAGTTGTTTAACGATAATTTGGGTTTAAAATGCGTGGCTTCACTTTTTAGTACATGAAGAAGGTGCGAATAGATTTCATCGTTAGGTTGACATTGACTCAGGTGATCACAAGCGGCTTGGCTCAGTTCAGATAAGGTGACGTAACCCGCTTGATGGGAAAAATCGGCGGTTAAACGTACTGAAAAATCGACACGCTGCCACTGCGTATTAGGAAAAATAGTCAGCGAGCATAAACAGTCAAAAGGGATCCAAAAACTCTGCTTTGCTTCAACTGAATATTCATGTTTGCCAAGTTTACACAGTACTAATCCGCTCATTACTCGAATCAAACTGTGTTTGATGACTTTCTTGCGAGGGGTGACAACTAAGTTAGCAGACAGTAAGGCTTCAAATTGAATCGCGTAGTTCATGGTACTTCTCACTGATTTTGGGGCGCTAAGAGTACCTTGTCTCACAGAAAATGCCAAATATGCGAACTAAAATCACCTTATTCTGGTCTGACCTTAGTGAATCTGTTACGACTGTAGCTGCGAGCTACGTCAACTATGCGTAGAATGAGCCAGCTTTTTATTTGATGTATGAATATATGACCACCACAACTGATCCTTATGTAGATATCCGTCCTTACAACGACGATGAGATTCCAGCGGCTATTGGCCGTTTAATCAATGATGAAGAATTTATCTCAGCTATTTTGCAACATCGTTTTGACAAACGATCTGCTTGGCTAAAATCGATGCTGAGCCCTTTTGTAAAAGCATACTTAAAGTTTAAATGGGCCAAACTCACGTCCGTGGAAGCAATCCAACTTGAAGTGAAGAAATACCTCACGAAAACGCTAGAATCAACGACACAAGGTGTCACCTTCAGTGGTCTCGATAAATTGGATAAACAGACGGCTTATTTATTTATTTCGAACCACCGTGATATCGCGATGGACCCAGCATTAGTCAATTATGGCCTGTATACGTCTGGTCACAAAACTGTGCGTATTGCGATCGGTGATAACTTATTGAAAAAGCCTTGTACCACAGAGCTGATGCGTCTTAATAAGAGCTTTATTGTGAAACGCTCGGCTAAAGGTCCGCGTGAGATGATGAAAGCGCTCAGTACCTTATCTGCCTACATTAAACACTCACTTGAAACTGGAAATTCTATCTGGATAGCGCAAAAAGAGGGGCGAGCAAAAGATGGCAACGATTTTACCGATCCGGCCATTTTGAAAATGTTCCATGTGGAAGGGCGCAAGCAGAAAATAGAGTTTGCTCAGTATATTCAATCGCTCAAAATTGTCCCGGTCGCGATTTCATATGAAAATGATCCGTGTGATATGGCCAAAGCGTGTGAGTTATATGAAAAAGCGACGCATGGGCGTTATGAAAAAGGGGAATTTGAAGATATTGAAAGCATTGTCCAAGGTATTGTCGGTGAGAAAGGCCGAGTGCATGTTGGCTTTGGTGAAGTGATTACCCAAGCATTTGAAACGCCAGAAGCATTGGCGCAAGAGATCGATCGCCAAATTCACACAAATTACAAATTATTCCCGATCAATAAGTTAGCGGCTGGGATCGAAAGCTGTGATATCACGCCAGATATCCGCGCCCACTTAGAAAGCAAGCTGACCGAAATCCCTGAAGGGGCACAACGCTATTTACTCGATAGTTACGCCAACCCAGTAAAGAATCAGCAATAATCATCAAACGATGAAGAGAGGGGCCCACGGCTTCTTCTCTTCTCTTCTCTTCTCTTCTCTTCTCTTCTCTTCTCTTCTAGCCTATCTTGCGACCGCGCCGCCAAGGGCCAGTTTGCTTGGCCATTTACTGATGACATTACCTCCCAAATAAATATGACCATTGACGGTCATCGTGTCAGGAAATTCGGTGATTTTTGAACCACCAATAAACAAACTCCCTTCCACGACTAAACCTTCGGGCAAGTGGGTTAATGGCGTTCGAATTACGCTCAAATCCCCCTTGACTAAGAGATTCGCAGGCAGCGTTTCAAGTGGTGTATCCGTGAAATTGAGGTAACCACCAACCTTGATTCTCATTGGCCACGATTTGATTTTGCTACCCAGTAAGTTCGCATAACCACGAATGGTGGTGCCTTTTGGAATATTCTCTAGCAAGCTATTAGATGCTTCTAAACTACCCTGCACATTCAAGCCCTTAGGCAGGGATTTTATCGATGTCTTAGCAATATTTAGGTTGCCTTTAAGCGTGAGATTTTCGGGCAATGTTGTGTAGGGTTTATTACGCAAATAGAGATTGCCATAATTATCAAGGTGGTTAAGGATTTGGTATTGATCGAGCGGCTGTGACCATGCACAAGAGTCATAGAGAAGGCTGCATAATGTTAGTAAAAGCGAAAACTTATTCATAAAGCCTGCAGATGAAGACACGATACCTAGAGTATCGGCAGATTACGGTTAAGCTTCAATAATGCATTGCCTAGGATGAGAAAGCAAAGTGCTTGGGCGATAAAAAAGCGAGCCATGATTAGGCCCGCTAGGAGCAATTAGATTAACGAGCCAAAGAGCGCGACTTCAGTTCAAAAATAAGCTTTTCGGCACTGACTTCAAATTTGAAACGTGCATGCAATTCAGTAGAATTATCATCTAACGGTGAAACTTCAAACTCAACATTATCTGAAACTTGTTTGGCAAGAGCGAGGTACTTCTCAAATTCAGCTGCTAGCTGAGCTTTGTTGGGTGCCATGACCATCACTTCGGCAACTTCATCACCTTCTTTGATAATAAAGCCAATTTCGCCAGCGCAGCCACATGCTTCGCAGACTTGGATATCAACGTCTTTTTCGATACTCATTGTGAATCCTCTTAGTAAATGTATGGACATTCTAGCGGGCAAATCGTTTATCAGCCACAAAAAGCCAATCAGGTTTGGGGTAAATCGCGTCTTATTTTGGTTGTTCGAAAGTTTTTAGCCATCATTATGAATTAATGAGTGTGATACTGCTCAAATAATCACTAGTTTTTGTGTCATAAATTTGTCAGAACAGCCTTCAGTTCGTTGCGAATTGTTGATGATTGTAAGATTATTCGGTTGAAACAATTATTAATATTATAAATTGCGCTTCATCCATTAGTGGTGATGACTAATAAACTGGAAATTTAAGTCTCATTAGTGATGGCTAAAGGAGTGACAGTAACAAGCCAGTAGATAACGCTTTTAACAAGATGATTCTGGTTTGAATTTACTGTTTTAAGGGATGGTTTTTTAGACAGAAAATGCCATACCACGGGGGTGATTCGCGAAACGGCACTATCATCGCAATTGAGTTAGATGGATTAATAAAAAAGAGAAGAGTCTGGACCATGCCAAAGCGTAGTAAAGAAGATACTGAAATCACCATTCAGAGAATAATGGATGCTGTTGTCGATCAGCTATTGAGACTAGGTTACGACAAAATGTCGTATACCACGTTGAGTCAACAAACAGGGGTTTCACGAACGGGGATTAGCCACCATTTTCCAAAGAAAACCGATTTTACGGCCGCTTTAGATGGGCGGATTTTTAAGCTGTTTGTTGAGCATTTAGATTTTGAAAATGACCTTTCAAGCTTTTCAAATAGTTGGATAAATGCGCTGGAGAATGCGCAATTTTTGGCTATTTTGCGTTTGTTATTTCACCATGTCGTGACGACTGAAAATGCGGATGAATTCGCATCAAACGGTGTCGATCGGTTATATAAAACGGTGGCTGTACAGTTTGGCAAAGAAAGCGCAAGGGAGCTTGAGTGGCTGATTGGTAAATCGCTGATTAAAATGAGTCAATAATTTGGCACTTTGTGCAAGCTTGTATTGTCGACTTTAACACTAAAGCCAACTGAGAAGTTGGCTTTAGTGCTTTTTATAGAGAGAGTGTGCCGATCAGTCATACAACGTTGGGATCGGTTGACGTTTATGCTGAGTTGCTGTGTAAATCGCGACAAGACGGTCAATCACGTGCTGTGAAACAGGCTTCCCTTCTAAAAAATCATCGATTTGGTCATAACTTAAGTTTAACGCATCTTCATCTGCTTTTTGTGGTGCGAGCTCTTCTAAATCCGCGGTGGGTGTTTTTTGAACCAATTGTTGTGGTGCGCCTAATTGAGCCGCTACCGCGCGCACTTGACGTTTACTCAAGCCAAAAAGTGGTGCTAAATCACACGCGCCATCACCAAATTTAGTATAAAAACCGGTGATGTTTTCTGCGGAATGATCCGTGCCGAGTACTAACGCACCAACAAAACCTGCAATTTCGTACTGCGCGACCATGCGAGCGCGCGCCTTTACATTTCCTTTCACGAAATCAATTTTGGCACTGTCAGTTGGAGTTAAGCTTGTGCCTTGTAGCGCATCAAGAGAGGCTGAGTGCAGGCCATCTACACCCGCTTTAATATTGACCGAAATTGAGTGTGTAGGTTGAATGAAGGAGAGAGCAAGCTGCGCTTCATCCTCATCTTTTTGTTCGCCATAGGGTAAACGAACGGCGATAAACTGATAGTCGTTAACGGCGTATTCTTGGTTGAGTTGTGTCACGGCGAGTTGGGCTAGACGGCCGCACGTTGTTGAGTCGACGCCACCACTGATGCCAAGCACTAAAGACTTACAACCAGATTCAACCAATTTGCGTTTAATAAAATCAACGCGCCGTTCAATTTCATAAACCGGGTCAATGGATGAGAGAACACGCATCTCATCACGGATCATTTGTTCCATTAGGGTTCCTTTTCCTGCAAGCAATATAAATCTTTGGTGTATCATACCGAAATCATCAGATTAGAAAACCGAGAAAATGGTTTTCAGACTTGAATAGGATTGCTATGACCAAAATTGCCGTCTTTGGGAGTGCTTTTAACCCTCCGAGCTTAGGACATAAAAGTGTGATTGAATCGCTAAGCCATTTCGATTTAATTCTGTTGGTACCGAGCATTTCACACGCTTGGGGTAAGCAGATGCTCAGTTATGAGATCCGTTGTGAACTTATTGATGCTTTTATTCGTGATTTGCAGTCAGATAAGATACAGCGCTCAATAGTCGAAGAGGAACTGCAACAGCCCGGGCAGAGCGTGACAACGCATGCTGTTTTGTCATTACTGCAAAAACAATCACCTGATGCTGACATTACTTTTGTAATGGGCCCGGATAATCTGTTCAATTTTGCGAAATTCTATAAAGCTCAAGATATCTTGCAACGCTGGTCAGTCATGGCCTGTCCTGAAAAAGTCGCGATTCGTAGCACTGATATTCGTCAGCGGTTAGCTGAAAATTTAGACATTGCCGATTTAACGACTATCTCTGTTAGGAAAATCTTGCAGCAAAGAAAACTTTACTAGACAATCCACGCCCTTTTCGTGGTCGGAACTGTTTGCATTCATGAAGTTAAATGTGGTTGTTTGTGTGTTAATCATGTTTTCGTCGCTGACGGAAGCTTGCGATCCCTATTCCGGTTCATTATTAACGCCAGAGTTAGAATTAACACTAGGTTCAGATAGTAGCCCAGCAATGTTACCAGCATCGGGCGTCTGCTTTTCTATATTAGATAGTATGGGCTACGCATCGAAACAACTGCTGGCTTTAGGTTTATTTGAAGAATCTCCAGCCGACTCTTCTTATTGGACTGATTGGTTTTTTAAAGCCGATTCGGATCCCCTGTTTACTCAGAAATTAGCCACAAGTTACATTGGATTTGGGGTCTGGATGCCCTCTGAATTGCTCGACAAGCAAAGTGACATGTCAACCGAAGAGTGGTTAATGAGTCACGGCTTACAGCTGAGTATCGGTTTTGGCGAGAAAAAAACGGGTGAGCCGCGCATGCGTTTTGACTATCGTTGGCATGAAGATTTCGACAGCGTTGTCATGATGCAAATTGAAGTTCCCTTCTAACGTTTTCCCTCAGTAAACAAATTCTCTCAGAAAACAAAAAAGCCAACCGCAATATTCGCGATTGGCCTATGTAAATTGTGAACAAAGAGTATTCACTAACAACGTCAGTTGGCTAGGTGACCCTCGGCTTAAGAAGGGTCAATATAGTTATTGCAGCATACGTGCCAAGTTTTATAGCGCTTAGTTGCGATTGTTTCTTTGTTTTTTCAAACTTCCCCAAGAAAATTTTTGCAGGCTGCAAATGCAAACTGCAAAAACGACTCAGATTGCTAATGCCGCTAGGTTCAATCACATTCGCTCTGCTACCTTACTTTTATTTGATTACACGTCTAACTAATTGGTGGTTTTTTAGTTAAATGCCCAAGCTTATTTATTCGTTTTAAATCAGCGGCATATATCTATTATTGCTATTTTTTTGAATTTTTTGGTTGAATTTTTCATTTGTACTGTTAGTTTATATAGAGGTTTTTAATTAGAGTTCTAACTATTTATGTGGCAGACAATGATTACAGCAGCACCTTGGGTTGCATACCCGGAAATTATGCAAACAAAGACAGAACAATGGACGTTTCGTACCCCTAATCAAGCCGACGGGCAGCGTGTACATGATTTGATTGGGCTATGTCCTCCCTTAGATGAAAACTCCTCATACTGTAATTTTCTACAAGCGATTCACTTTCAAGAGACTTGTATCTTAGCGGAAAGAAATGGCGAAACCGTGGGGTTTATTTCGGCCTATTTAAAGCCTGACAATTCTGATGAATTGTTTATTTGGCAAGTGGCCGTGCATCCAAATGCTCGTGGGCTAGGGCTTGCATCGCATTTGTTACATGAATTGCTCGCTCGTGACGTTATGGCTGATGTTCGTGTATTGGAAACCACCATCACGAAAAACAACCAAGGTTCATGGAGCCTCTTTAAGAAGTTTGATCGAGCACATGGCGAGCAAGGAGAGGTATCGACCTTTCTCGATCAAACTCGTCACTTTGAAGGCGAACATGATACCGAGTATTTATACCGTATTCCGCTCAAACCTCGTTCTAACTCAACAGGATAACTATCATCGTTATGGATATTTTTAAAAAGAAAGAATCAAACGTGCAATCTTATGCCAATCACTTTCCCGTGGTTTTCTCTACGGCAAAAGGGAGCTGGTTATTTACCGATTCTGGTGATCGCTACTTAGATTTTTTGGCTGGAGCTGGTTCGTTAAATTATGGTCACAATAACGCCCTCTTTAAGCTGGCGCTATTGGAGTACATTGATAAAGACGGCATTACTCACGGTTTGGATATGCACTCCTCTGCCAAGGCTGAGTTCCTCGCGGTATTTGAACGTCTCATTCTTGAACCAAGAAACCTCGACTACAAAGTGCAGTTTACTGGTCCAACTGGGACTAATGCTGTAGAAGCGGCAATGAAGCTGGCCAGAAAAGCCACGGGTAGAAGTAATATTGTGGCTTTCACTAACGGCTTTCATGGTTGCTCTTATGGCGCACTTGCCGCAACAGGAAATCAACATCATCGAGGCGGCGCTGGGCTTAGCTTAGGTGGCGTGACGCGGCTCCCTTATGATGGCTATGCCAATATTGATGGCCTGTCGCTATTTGAAAATATGCTGAATGATAACTCATCGGGTTTAGACAAACCGGCTGCGGTATTATTGGAGGTTGTCCAAGGCGAAGGTGGCTTGAATTGCGCGTCCAACGAGTGGTTGCAACGTTTAAGTCGTCTCTGTAAGAAAAACGATATTTTGCTTATCGTTGACGATATTCAAGCTGGTTGTGGACGTACGGGAACCTTTTTCAGTTTTGAGCCATCAGCAATAAAACCAGACATAGTGACGCTATCGAAATCGCTCAGTGGTTATGGGTTACCTATGGCGATTGTGCTGCTGAAACCTGAGTTAGATGTGTGGAAACCGGGAGAGCACAACGGAACCTTTCGCGGTAATAATCACGCCTTTGTAACCGCTACAAAAGCGCTGGAAACCTATTGGTCAAATGATGATTTTACCACTCATATCGCACATCGAGCCAAGCAAGTGACGCATGTCATTCAAACCACACTGCGTCGTTTCCCCACACTGTTTAACCGCCACAAAGGGCGTGGACTAATGCAAGGCATTGAATGTAGCAGTGGTGAGATCGCCCATAAAATTGCTCGTCGTTGTTTTCAACTAGGGATGGTGATTGAAACCGCAGGCCCAAATGACGAAGTGATTAAGTTTTTCTGTCCACTCACTATCACGGAAACCGAACTTGACCAAGGTTTAGATATTTTTGCACAAGCGGTAGAAGAGTTAGCCTCTCAGTTAATTAAAAAAGCATCTTAGGAATAAAAAATGATTGTTAGAACATTAGAAGAGTGTCGCCAAAGTGAGCGCCGGGTTGTTGCTCAAACTTGGGAAAGCGTTCGTATGCTGCTGAAAGATGACAATATGGGTTTTTCATTCCATGTTACGACCATTTTTAAAGGCGGCGAGACCCATATCCACTATCAAAACCATTTGGAATCCGTGTATTGCATGTCAGGTGAAGGGGAAATCGAAGTGATGGGAGGGGAAACTTACCCGATAAAACCTGGCACTTTGTATATCCTTGATCAACATGATGAGCACTATTTAAGAGCTTATTCTGGTGCAGATATGGTTATGGCATGTGTTTTTAACCCGCCACTGACAGGAACTGAAACGCATGATGAAAAAGGTGTTTACCCAATCATTGAGTAATCACTCGCGACGATTCACTGCATTCAATTTAAAAGAAAAGGAGATCCCATGCCTTACACCGTAGAAAAAATCGGTGGAACATCAATGAGCGCTTTTGATGCTGTGCTCGACAATATTTTACTAAGGCCTCATCACCCTTATGAACGAGTGTTTGTGGTATCAGCGTATGCAACCATTACCGATGCTCTACTGGAATGCAAACGCACTGGCAAGCCCGGTATTTACCAGATGATCGCGAAACATGATACGCAATGGCAAGAAGCGATGTACCAACTTGAACAGCGCATGCTTCTGATTAATGAGCACTTGTTCGCCGATCCTATGAGTCGTATTCGCGCGGATAAATTTATTCGTTCGCGGATCTCAGAAGCAGTCAACTGCATTAATAATATTCTAGAAACGTGTCAATACGGGCAGTTTTCATTGCGTCAGTATTTGCCTCAGGTGCGAGAATTTTTATCTTCAATAGGCGAGGCTCATAGTGCCTATAACACCAGTTTGAAGCTAAAAACTCTTGGGATTAATGCATGCTTCATTGATCTCTCCGGGTGGAATAATGGCCAAGCAGGAAGCTTAGATGAGGTGATTCTGGCTGCCTTCGAAGACATTGATGTAGCAACGCAATTGCCAATCGTGACTGGCTACGCCTATTGTAATGAAGGATTAATGAAAACCTATGATCGTGGCTATAGTGAAATGACCTTTAGCCGCATTGCCGCATTAACCAACGCAACGCAAGCGATCATCCATAAAGAGTATCACTTAAGCTCCGCAGACCCGAGAATTGTAGGCGCGGATAAGGTTAGCCCGATGGGATTGACGAACTTTGACGTAGCAGACCAACTGGCTAATTTAGGTATGGAGGCGATTCATCCGAATGCGGCGGCTGGGCTGCGTCAGCAGGGGATTGAGCTCAGAATCAAAAATACGTTCGAACCAGAGCATAAAGGTACTCTCATTTCCAATGTTCATAAGCCTAAGAACAATAAGGTAGAGATTATTGCGGGCAAGGACAAAGTGTTCGCCTTGCATATTTTTGACCAAAGCATGGTCGGGAAAATTGATAATGCCAGTTATGAATTGATGGAAGTGATCGCCGAAGCTAAGGTACATCTCGTTGGTAAAGAGATGAATGCAAACTCGATGACGTATTACCTCAGTGGCAGCAGCGATAACTTAAACCACGTGTTGTACAAAATAGAGAAGCGCTACCCGAATGCATCCGCATCAGGAAAAATGGTCGCCCTCATTTCCGCAATCGGTGCATCAATGAACACCAACAACGCATTAACGCAAGGCATGCAAGCATTAGTTAACGCAAAAATTAGCCCTATTGCCGCTCACTCGTCGATGCGTAATGTCAATGTACAATTCGTCGTAGAAGACAACGATTACAATCGCGCGATTTGTGTTTTACATGATGTGTTGATTGCGAAACCGCTATCTACCAAAAAAGCGGCTTAGCGGTTCAGATTGAAGCATCGTTCCCCCCCAATCACATAGTAATCTACGTGATTGGGGATTTATTTTCTGAGCGGCTGTTTTTAAGTGGCTTAGCTCGCTTAGTTTTCAAGCGGTTTGGAAAGCTACAACATCACTAAACTTGCTGTGCCTAAGAAGGCAAAGAAGCCGACAACATCCGTTACTGTGGTTAAGATGACAGAACCCGCTAATGCTGGGTCAAGCTTAAACTTATCAAGCGTGATCGGGATGAGTACCCCAAACAGTGCGGCGGTAATGATATTTACGACAATGGCCAGTGAAATGGTGGCGCCAATCATCGCTGACTGGAACCAGAGCCCTGCCAAGGCACCAATGATCAACGCCCATAACAAACCGTTAATGGAACCAATACCAATTTCATTTTTGAGCAACGCAAAACGGTTACCCGGTGTAATTTGGTTCAATGCCATGGCGCGTACCATCAAGGTTAAGGTTTGGCTTCCCGCAATACCGCCCATCGAGGCAACAATTGGCATCAACACCGCTAACGCGACAACTTGCGAGATGACCGTTTCAAACATACCTATAGTGACCGAAGCGAGGATGGCGGTCAGCAGGTTGATCCCGAGCCAAAGACCTCGTTTTTTAGAACTTTTAATGATAGGGGCAAATAAGTCATCTCCTTCATCCATACCCGTACCGGCCATTAAGCGCGATTCGTAAATCTCTCGTTGTGTACTCAGGGCAAATTGCCAGTCAATTTCACCCACTAAGATTTCATGGTTATCAATGATAGCGACGGTCGGCAATTGGGAATGTTCTAACGCTTCTACTGCTTCAGAAAGTGATTGGTGAGCATTCAGCGTAAAGAGATCATCTTGCTTGATGTTTTTCAGTAAAGTTTTGCTTTCAGCAAGCAAAATTTCTGTATAACTCACGATACCTTGGAATTTTTTTGCTTTGTTGATCAAATAGATATGTTGTGGAGAGTCATAATGATATTTCTCCAATAGCATCTTGGCTTTGTCGACACTGATGCTGAAAGGCAAGGTATACACTTTACGGTTTGCCCAGTGGCCAACTTCAGTATCTTCATAGGCATTGGCTTGATCATACAATTCAAGCTCGTCGCGACTAATTAAGCGCAGCGCTTCACTGATGATTTCATCAGGCAGAGAATCGGCCCATTCGAGCAGAGACAAGTTATCGAGTTTGGCGAGAGTCAGTTTTAGTTCTATTTCTGACAGTGCGTTGATGATAGAGAAACGTACTTCAGCACGCATCTCTGTCAGTACATCAATGTGCAGCTCTAAGGGTAGGCTACGCCACAGACGTACCCGCTGCTCGACAGGAAAAGCTTCTAAGATGATTGCGATCGAGCTTTCATCAAGCCCACTTTCCACGTACTCGCCGAGTAAGTCGATTTGTTGCTGCTCATCGGCTTTTGAAATCGTTTCAATATGCAGTGAAAGGTCTTGATATTCGTTCAACGTTTTACTCCGATAGGAAGTTGTTTCTTCTCGATTTTTTTCACGGCTTTTTCTGGAGTTTTGCTTAATACAATTACAGGGCGAACAATAAAGAGGTTGTTTGGATAGAGCACTGTATTACCATCAACATTCTCTAGTACGACATTGAGTAGGTTCATGTCGACGATTTTACCTTCAACAAAATTTGCGCCATCCACCACTCGCACCCATAAACCGATGCGACAGTGATTTTGTACAAATAAAACCAGAAATGAGGTGACGTTGCTCAGCAAAGACCAACTTGCAAACAAACCGACGCCAAGCAACGCAAAAAGTGATGAGCCAACAACCAATAACCCACGCAGTTCCACGCCCCACATCATTAGCAGAGTCAGCACTAACACCAAGAAGAGTAAGGTCTTTACCAGCCAACGAGCTCGTTTGAGCCGATGAATATCGACTTTGCCTACGACCATATTTTCAAACCATCGCACGGTGTAGCTGGCTGCTTTAGGATAAATAAGCAACGCCATGATCGTGATGATCCATTGATAATTTTTTTGAAATAAGTCTAAGTATTCCATGACGAATCAGAAAAAGGAGATTTGATTCAAAATAACTGAAATTCAGTCAATTACAACCTCTAATCAGGGTGATATGATTTACATCCTTTGTTCTTCATGGCTATCCCCTTCCTACTTGAAGCCACAGCGGTGTTGGCTACGTTCGTTCACCCCAATCACATAGTTTGCCTATGCTCATGGGGACTCACTTGCCGCCTACCTGCAACTCCAAGTTGTTTGGGTATATTTAATGTCTAGCCGTAAATATCTTAAGCGCAAAACACACATCATTACCGAAAACAAGCGATTGAGGATTTACAAAGAGCCACGGAAATTAGCGCTTCATTGCGAGATTTAATTGCAGAAGAAGCTGATTTAGAAGGACTACACGGCAATAAGAAGTTTGACGAGCTGATCAGTGGCAACATTTGATTTTGTATTAAATTTCATCCACTTTTTATAGCGAACTGGTGATAATCAAACGTAATCTTAACGACAAATTATTATCATTAGACACACTTACGCTTTTAACCGTTAATGCGCCTGACGTTACAGGCGTCAAGTCGTGATATCAGACTTTCTGATTCACTTTTTACTCTCTGTTTTTGTGAGATTAGATGTGGAACAACCATCCAAATTAGATCGCGTTCGCGCTGACTACAATGTTCATTATTGGAGCCAAGGCTTCTTCGGTATTGACAATCAAGGCGAAGTTTATGTTTCGCCGCGCCATGATAAGGCGCACCAAACCCCCTTGAGTTCGATCGTAAAGCAGCTTGAAGCGCGTGATTTAAATTTGCCTGTGCTTGTACGTTTTCCGCAGATCCTGCATCAACGCGTACATAACATTTGTGACGCCTTTAATCAGGCGATTGAAGAATACCAATATCCAAACAACTACCTGTTGGTCTACCCAATCAAAGTGAACCAACAAAAAGAAGTGGTAGATGAGATTTTAGCCAGCCAAGCGCAGCTAGAGACTAAACAGCTTGGATTGGAAGCGGGCAGTAAGCCAGAATTATTGGCGGTATTGGCTTTAGCCCAACAAGCAAGTTCTGTGATCGTGTGTAACGGTTACAAAGACAGAGAGTACATTCGTCTGGCCCTGATTGGTGAAAAGCTTGGCCATAAAGTATTCATCGTTTTGGAAAAATTGTCTGAGTTAGAGCTCGTTCTGAAAGAGGCAAAAAGCTTAGGCGTGAAACCACGTTTAGGGCTCCGCATTCGTTTAGCTTCACAAGGTGCGGGAAAATGGCAGGCGAGTGGTGGTGAAAAATCAAAGTTCGGGCTCTCTGCATCTCAAGTGTTGACCGTTATCGAACACCTTAAAAAAGAGCAACAACTTGAGGCGTTGCAACTGGTGCATTTCCACTTAGGTTCGCAAATGGCGAATATTCGTGATGTACGCAATGGCGTGAACGAAGCGGCGCGTTTTTACTGCGAGCTGCGCGATATTGGTGCAGAGATTGACTTTTTCGATGTGGGTGGTGGTTTGGCGGTGGACTACGACGGTACGCGCAGTCAATCATCCAACTCGATGAACTACGGCTTAGCTGAATATGCACGTAATATCGTAAGCACGGTGAGCGATGTGTGCCAGTTATACAGCCAGCCAAGACCAGTCATTATTTCTGAATCAGGCCGCTCAATTACCGCGCACCACGCCGTACTTATTACTAATGTTATTGGCACAGAAGCTTATTATCCTGAAGAGATCCCAGAGGTTGGTGAAGAGGCTCCTGTACTACTACAAAACATGTGGCGTAACTGGCAGAGCTTAAGTGGTGGCTCTGATGCACGTGCACTGATTGAAATTTACAATGATACGCAAAGCGATCTGTCGGAAGCGCACAGCCAGTTTTCGACTGGCGTTATTAACCTTCAGCACCGTGCTTGGGCTGAACAGCTATCGCTGCGCATTTATCACGAACTGACACTGCAAATGAGCACCAAAAATCGCTTTCATCGTCCTATTTTGGATGAACTGAATGAGCGATTGGCGGATAAGTTCTTTGTTAACTTTTCACTGTTTCAATCATTGCCAGATGCGTGGGGGATCGACCAAGTTTTCCCTGTATTGCCATTGTCTGGCCTTGAAAAAGTGGAAGATCGCCGCGCCGTGATGCTCGATATCACCTGTGATTCTGATGGTGCCATCGAGCAGTACGTTGAAGGGCAAGGTATTGAAACGACACTGCCAGTACCCGCATGGAATGCCGATGAACCCTATTTAATGGGGTTCTTCCTCGTTGGTGCATATCAAGAGATCTTAGGCGATATGCATAACCTATTTGGCGATACTCACAGTGTTGTGGTGAACATGACCGAGAATGGCGAAACTGAAATTGTGTCGATTAATGAAGGGGATACGGTCGAGGATGTGATGCGTTATGTCCATATTGATCTTGATGCTATCCGTACGAACTACCGTGAATTAGTAAGCCAACGAGTCGCGGTCGAAGAACAAGCAAATGTATTGCAAGAGCTTGAACAAGGCTTAAGCGGTTATACCTATTTAGAGGATTTCTAAATGAATGATTTGTTTACTAAAACTGATTATTCCCTGTATTCAAATGCGATGACGTTTGTGCGTCGTCCTTATGTCAAAAACCCAGTAAGTGCGGATGCCGATGTCGTGGTCCTAGGCGTACCTTTGGATATGGCCACATCAGGTCGCCCGGGCGCGAGAATGGGTCCAGATGCGATTCGTCGCGCTTCAGTGAACCTTGCATGGGAAGGCAAAAAGTTTCCTTGGAACTTTAACTTGTTTCAAAATACCAAGGTGATCGACGCAGGCGATTTAGTGTTTGATTGCGGTGATGCTGAAGATTTCACTTATCGCTTAGAAGCGGCGACCAGCGAAATTCTAAAAAGTGGCAAAACCATGCTTGCTTTAGGTGGTGACCATTTCATCACTTTGCCTATATTGCGTGCTTATGCCAAACATTATGGCGAAATGGCATTGATTCATTTTGATGCTCATACCGATACTTATGCCAACGGCAGCGCTTATGATCACGGCACTATGTTCTATCATGCGCCGAAGGAAGGGTTAATCTCAGCCAAGCATTCTGTGCAAGTGGGTATTCGTACCGAATACAAACAGGAAGGCCACGGTTTTAATGTCATCAATGCGATGCAAGCGAATGATATGTCAGTGGAAGAGATCGTCGCTAATATTCGTCAAACTATTGGTGATAAACCCGTATACCTAACGTTTGATATTGACTGCTTAGATCCTGCTTTTGCTCCTGGAACGGGTACACCAGTATGTGGTGGATTGAATTCCGATAAAGTGCTGAAAATCATTCGTGCATTGGCCGGAATTAATTTGGTGGGAATGGATGTTGTTGAAGTTTCTCCTCCGTACGACCAAAGTGAGCTCACCGCTCTAGCTGGTGCGACAATTGCTCTAGAGCTGCTTTACGTTTGGGCTTCTAAGCCAAATGTGGCGTCATAAAAAATAAGTCAGCGCGCAGCATCACCGCTGCGCGTTTTTCTTAACCATCACCTCAACGTATTTCCATCCAAAATCATCATATTCTCTTTCAATGTAACGTTCACTTTGCGCACCCAATAATAAATATTAATGACATAACTTGCATAAGTGTTCTCCGTGTACCAATTTTATTAGGTTGGCTAGGTGTCTCATTGGTCTACCATTCATATTAATAATATGATCAAGTTTCACCTTAATCTTTCTAGCTGTTATACGGTGAGGGTGAATCTATGAATTTAGGTTTTAAAAGCAGAATATATGTGAGCGTAGCGCTGCTTGTGGCGATTTCATTAATCGTTTTGGGCACCATCAATATGCTGTCGTTAAAAGAGAAGATGATTACTTCTTTAACCACAGAAACTCAAAACAAGCTCAACTATCACGTTTCTGAACTCGAATCTTGGGTGAAAACACGTTATCAAGCCGTAGTTAAAGGTTCACAACATTTCCGCACTGAGCTGTCGGATCAAGAGAATGTTAATTTAGTACGCCTGCTTGCGGAGAGTGCGCAAATATCCAATGTCATCATGGTGTATGATGATGGCCGTACCTATATGTCGTTTGACAAAGACAACGGAGTTGTTACAGGTCAACAAAATTTGACCAGTAGGGATTGGTATCAACAAGCAAAAACCTCTCGAACTGCTCAGGTAACGGAAATTTATGAAGATAAAATCACCGCTAAACAGGTTATTAGTGTAGTTATGCCTGTCTACCAACAAAGCCGTTTCATTGGTGTTTTGCTGGGAGATATCCAACTGGATGAAGTCATTGTCCAGGTCAGTAATATGCGCTTTGCCGGCGGTGCAGCGACACTAACCGACAAGAATGCTGTCTTTTTTGCTAGTGATGATCCTAGTGATATTGGACGAACGCCCTCGCAAGTCAGCCCTAATTTCCTCGAAATGGAGAAACTTTTTAGCCAGCAGGATGCTGGTCATTTGTCATTTCCTTATTTAGGCATTGAATTTGATGGTTATTTCAAACGCGTTAACCTAACCGATAACATGTACTGGACCATGATGGTGTTTGTCGACAAAGGTACGGCGTTAGCTAATGTGTATGAAGCGCAAAGTAGCGCTATTTACACTGGGGTGATTTTGCTCATTATCAGCGTTGCGGCAATCTTCGTCATTCTTAATTATATCTACAAGCCTTTGCTACGCCTGAAAAAAGCGGTACTTGATCTTTCGAAAGGCTCTGGTGATTTGACACGCCGCTTGGAGGTGAATGGTGATGATGACTTAGCGCAGATAAGCCAAGGCTTCAATTTATTCTCAGAAAATCTACAAAAAATGATGTTGCAAATATCTGATGCCAGTCAAAACATCTCCTCTAATATTGAACAGTTAGGTCAAACGGCAAAGGAAAATGAGCGGATGCTGCTTTCGCACTCATCTGAAACAGAGCAAGTGGTGACGGCCATTACTGAAATGAGTGAAAGTGCACGTACTGTGGCAGAGAGCGTCACGCAATCGAATCACATTACTGACTCGGCGAGCAAAGAGGCCAAACAATCGATTATTATTGTGAATAATGCGGTTGAAACGGTCAGCTCATTGGTGAGTGACGTTGAACAGATGTCAGAGCGCATTGCCAATATGAACAAAGATGCGATCAAGATCAGCGAAGTATTGACCGTGATTGGCGCTATTTCAGAGCAAACGAACTTGCTTGCGTTGAATGCGGCGATCGAAGCGGCGCGTGCGGGTGAGCAAGGCCGTGGGTTTGCGGTGGTTGCAGATGAAGTTCGTGCTTTAGCGGCAAGAACGCAAAACAGCACTACTGAAATATCAGATATGCTGGCCAAGCTACTTGAAGGGACGGATAGCGTTGTAGCCGCAATGGACAAAACTAAAAACCAATGTCAAACCACAGCAGATAAAACGTCCGAAGTTTCTGGTAGTTTAAACATCATGAGCACTTCCGTGTCCGAAATTGATGATCTCAGTACCCAGATCGCAGCTGCGACCGAACAGCAAAGTACAGTGGCAGAAGAGCTCAGTCGCAATATGCTAGCGATAAGAGACATTGTTGAATCATTGGTGGTGAGTGGCAGACAAACCGTCAGTGCTACAGAGTCACTCTCTTACTCAAACCATGAGCTTGACCGCTTGGTCTCCAACTTTAAATTAAAGTAATAAAACGCCGCTAACGCGGCGTTTTATTTGGGATTGAGCATGGAGAGAGCATCATGAAAACAGCGTACTATAGCGTGTGGCTAGATGAGCACGCCAACCAACTGAACCCTGCGTTTGAGCAAATTTTCCAGACAGTGAAAGCGCATTTTTTTGCTCGCGATCCCAATCGTTGGCCTTTGTATCGTATTCACGAGATCGCTCGTTGGCTTGAAGAGCGAAAAATTGATGCGCCAACCGTGGTAAATACTGTATTGCAGCAACAATTACGGCATTCAAACACCATTCCTCGACACTCGATCCACGCCATTCACCCTTTTAACGACTTAGCGCTTTATGCCGCCAAACGTTCAAAAAACTGGGATGACCCTCGCTCAGTGGAAAATGTGATCTCGACACCTTGTGACCCGGCCATTCACGGTGCGCTACTTGCGACTATTGCCAACCCTAACTTGGTTTATAGCGAATATGCGGGAGATGCCATTGAACTGGAAAAATTAGTCGTGCGGCAAATCGCGCATTTAGCTGGCTACGATAGCGAGCAAGCAACAGGAGTATTCACACAAGGAGGTACATTTTGTAATTTGTACGGCTATCTATTAGGTATTCGAAAAGCGTTGCCAAAGTCAGCTCTGAATGGTTTGGCGGGAGAAGATTACAGGATATTCAATTCAGAAGCGGGTCACTATTCAAACATGACAAATTTGTCGTTGTTGGGGGTTGATGTTCAAGGTAAAGCGATTCGGATCAAAGTTAAAGATAACAATGAAATGGATTTGGCTGAATTAGACCAACAATTGATTTTCTGTTTTAGAAATGGCATTGCTGTTCCTGCCATCATGTTGACGTTTGGCAGTACGGATACCTTTGCGATTGATGATATTGAACAGGTTTATGCGATAAGAGAAAGAAGATGCCAAGAATATGCAATTTCAATAAAACCACATATTCATGTTGATGCTGCTGTTGGGTGGAGTATGTTGTTTTTTCAAGAGTATGATTCTGAACGCAACCCTTTATCGCTTAATCGAGCAACACTGACGGGTATTGAATCCTTATTGCCGAGGATTAAAAGTTTACAATTAGCGGATTCATTTACGGTCGACTTTCAAAAATGGGGGTATGTTCCTTATACTTCCAGCTTGGTGATGCTCAAAAACAAACACGATCTCGCGGTATTAAAAACAGATCCCGGTTATTACTCCTACTTTGAACATGCTCAAAGAGAAGAGAGCCATTTGCAATCGACCATTGAATGTTCACGCAGTGCCGTGGGTGTTTTCTCTGCCTATTCAGCACTGCAACATTTAGGTATCGAAGGCTACCAAACCGTGATTGGTCATACATTGCAAAATGCTAATTATTTACGCTGCCAATTAGCCGCTCTACCACACTGCAAGGTGGCAGCAGTAGAAAACCAAGGGCCAAGTGTTACTTTTCGTCTCTATGATCCACAGAAAGTGACGTGTGCTGAATCGATGTTTGAGCAAGAAATGAACGTCGCACGTCAGGGTTCTATGGTTGATTCGATAGTAGAGAATACGCTCTACCATCGTCATCAGTTCTTATCTCATAAAGGCCAGCATCTTAACACCAATTGGGTCGATTCGATTGCGCGCACTCATTATGATGATACTGGACATTGCTTATATATTCCGGGAGAAAAAGCGGTGTTAATGAACCCCAATACCACCCGAAAGCATATCAAACAGTTTTGCCAAAACATTGTTCGGCGCTAGCCATGGAAAGGGTGAGCGCGAACTGAAATGAATGACTACTGACGTCAATGTAATGTTATTTTTCACCACGGATGCTGTGTAAAGAATGTATTACCATGTGCGCGTGATATTAACCTGAATGTTATATTTTAGATAACAAGCTGTCTCAAGGAACGATAATGAAAAAAAAACTGTTGACCCTAGCAATTAGTGTTTGCTTTACCTATGTGGCGCAAGCAAGTGAATGGGGATATGAAGGTGAACGTGGTCCTGAACATTGGGGACATGTTTCTAAAATTTGTGAAATGGGCAAAAATCAAAGCCCAATAGATATCAATGGCCTCGTTGAAGCTGATTTAAAATCTTTAGATATCCACTATTCAGGCGTTGTGGGTGCATTGACCAACAATGGACACACGCTGCAAGCCTCAGTTTCAGGGAAAAATACACTGGTAGTGGATGGTACAGAATTTGAACTCAAACAATTTCATTTCCATACCCCTTCTGAAAACTTAATTAAAGGACATCAATATCCTTTAGAAGCGCATTTTGTGCATGCTGATGTGGCTGGCAATCTGGCCGTTTTGGCGGTGATGTTTGAAACGGGCACACAGGATGAACCATTATCTCAGCTTACTGCGGAGTTGCCTAAAGTTGGGACGAGTGTGCAGTTAGCAAAAGGGTTAGCAGTACAGTCACTGTTACCTAAGCTAGATGAGTATTACCGTTTTAATGGGTCACTCACAACGCCGCCTTGCAGTGAAGGCGTGAGATGGTTGGTGGTCAAGCAGCCGAAAAGTTTGTCACAGCAACAAAGTGCAGCACTACATAGTGTGATGGGAAATAACAATCGGCCCATACAAGCTCACAATGCTCGCTTAGTGCTAGATAAAGAATAACAATTATTGTCGTTTGTGTTTTGAGCGACTTGAAGTTGTGGCCGGGCTTACAATATACCTAGTTCTCAATTGCAGAGCCGTTAGCTTGTGCCGCCGCGTTCATAGGGTTTACTCTTTCCTCTGCTCTGCTCTGCTTTTTCAAATTTTAGGTGCAAGTGCTTAATTTCGCTAAGCTATCTTTTGTGCTTATTCATTGACGGTATTTAATGTATAGCGGCTTGCACTGGCCAAAGATAGCGGTTTTGAAAACCAATAGCCTTGCAAATAAGTTGCGCCCATCTCTTTAAATTTTTGGTACATGTCGCCAGTTTCAACCCCCTCAATAACAATATCGACGCCATTGGTGTGACAAAACTGGATGAGAAAGGCTAAATATTGTTCTGATGCTGGGTTAGTCAGTGTTTTCCATACAATGCTTTTGTCTATTTTGATTTGATTGAGAGGTAAATCAAAGAAGCTATTGAGTGAGCTAAAACCAGCTCCAAAATCATCCAGCGACAGTTGAAACCCCATTTCATTTAAGGAATGAAGCTGGTTAAGCGCATTTTTATCGCCATCGAGTATGACGGTTTCCGTCAGTTCTAACACAATAGAAGAGGGCAATACACCGGAAGCCTTAGCCATCGTTAGTATCTGTTGTGGGAAGTCACTTTTCAGAAGTTGCAGGACTGAAACATTAATATTAACCCGAATATTGACCCCATTTTGTTTATTGTAACGGCCAATAAACTCACAGGCTTTTTCGAAAACAAAATAGCCTAAATCAACAATCAGCCCCTTTTTTTCTGCAACGGGAATAAATTCGTCCGGGAAAATCTCACCAAACTCTTTTGAGCGCCAGCGGACTAAGGCTTCAAAGCTGGATACCTGTCCTGATTGTGCATGAATAATGGGTTGGAATTTCACAGATAATGAACGTTGAGCTAATGCTTCTTTTAAGCCTCTTTCGATGAAGAAATAACGATCAACGTTCTTTTGAATTCGGCCACTGTAAATTTCGATACGAGAATGATTTTTGGCACTGGCAAATTGGCAAGTTCGTGATGCAATATTTAACAACTCATCGGCAGATATAGCACGGTTGATCTCGGGATAGACGCCAATGCTAATATCATTGCCATAGAGGTGCCCATGCTCCGTGGCTGATTTCGAGTAGTGCTTCATTATTTGAGAGCAGATATGCTTGAGCTCATCGTATGAGCGTTCTCCTCTCAGTAATATGGCAAAATCGTCAGAGCGAATACGGTAAAAATCAGCAAATTCATCGGGCAGTTCACGCAGTGCACTGACGACGTGATTCAGTAAATCTTTAACAATATCTGAGCCGTATTGATTGAGATAAGACTTAATATCTTCAAGTTGGATGTAGATAAGTGAGTAAGGGTCTCCAATTTTGAGTGCTTTCTCATCAATATCGAGCAGTAATTTACTTCGATTATAGAGGCCTGATGAGCTGTCAAAAAATGCAGCTTGATGAATATAATCTTCCATCAATTTTTGATCGGAGATATCTTTATGGCTACCCACCATAAAATGTTCACCGTTCACACTTTTTGTGACCGCATTCCCCTCTAACCAAATATATTGGCCATTTGCTTTTTTAACCCGGTATTGAATAGTTTCCCTTAATTCAGTGGTACTGATATGCTCGTCGACTCGTTTACTCAGCCGCGCGCGATCCAGAGGGTGAACTAAACACAGCCAGTCAGAATAGGAAATAGTTTCGCTATTTACTCCAAATTGCACATAAAATGTGGGATTATAGAACACCATCGTCCCATCACTGCTCATATAAAACAGACCTTGACTAAAAAAATCGAGAATGTGAACCAAACGCTGCTTGGCAATGTCATTGTCTAGGTCGGGAATTGAACACTCTTTCTGCGGAAGCGACATGGTCATGTTAATCCTAATTCAAGCGAAAGCAGTAACGGGGCTATATTGTGAGTCTTTATCTAAAGCATATTATTACTTTATGTATGATTACTTTATGCATGGCTCATCTTTAAAGAGTACTATAACGCTTGTAACAATATGTCTCAATTATAAAACGATTGATTCATCAATTAGTCATAGGTTATCAGTTTATTTCATAATGGTGCTGATTTATGAAATTTAGTGGGACAATCTTACCAATTTTAAAGGGGAATGATTTTTGTGTGAATTATTGTTGGGGCAAATAATAAAAGCGACGAATCGCCGCTTTTATTGGTAAAGTCTTATTTTATAAAATGATCTAACGATCCCAGTATACTTCCTCAAGGCTATCTTCGCGTTCTGGCAACGCTCTCGATAATCGTGGCGAGTGCTGCGTAAGCACTTCATAACTGACACGATTTGCGTACTTACAAATCTGAGATAGCGAAGAGTAAGTTAAGTACGGCATGTCATGCTTTGCAGAGTTTGGAACATTACTTTGGTGATAACGGTTTGCGGCCATATCGTGCAATAAAGCCGATAGCGCACCGTCGCCAGCTCCATTTGTATTCTTGATTTCTAGCGGACCACCTAAGTAAGGACCAATATGTGAATACACTTTTACTGGATTAGGGCAGTCTTGCTTTCGCATCGCACGACTAAATTCATACTTATTAAATTCAGCAATATTACCTGGTAGAAGAGGTAACTCAGTTTCGCGTTTTGCGCTTTCATCGGTGTAACTAGCCATATAAAGACCCACGGGCCCCGCGGTGCAGAGGATTAAATCTACCCATTCGAGTGCTTTGTTCGCAGCAAGCAGGGGATCTTTCTCACCAGTTAACGCTTCACCTTCTTCTTCATTCATGGCAACAACAGTAATATTTTCTTTGATATAGTCTTGCCACCACTTCGCATTCCCTTCAATTACATACTTAGTGCCTAGGGTTAACACCACTGGAATGTGCTTGGATTTCGCGATCTCAATAGCGCGTTTGACCGCAAGTGGCATTGGATCTTCGGGTTTTCCACGCATTAAATAAGAAGAAACAACTAAAGCGGAAGCTTTTTCAAAAACCTCTTCAGGAACACTATCGGGGCGTAGTTTATTCATATGCCCTTCATTAATGGCGAAGGTACGCTCTCCATCATCAGAAATTAGGGTGTAGCAACGCCCTATAGGACCATCGACAGTTTGAAGGTGGTTTAGGTTCATGCGCGATGAGGTTCTACACAAATAACGATAGCTGTATGAGCCGACTTCAATGTTTTTTGACATCACTCCAAGCAGTACGGATTTACTATCGGCCAACACAGAGTAGTTATGTAGTGTGTTGCCAATTGTATCTCCCGGGTATTGGTGAGTAATTAAACCTCGTTCGACTAACTCTTCATAGAGCGCATCAGCTTTGCTCTCTTCAAGTACCAGTGAGTGGCCTTTGCTCAATTGATATTTTTCTAAGAATTCATTATCTACACGAGCTTCAATATCAACAATGGTTTGTCCAACACCGACCACCGTTGGTCGGTGAAGCATAGCCGTTTGTTGAATTTGATTGACGAGAGGGTCACGAGCATGGGTTGGAAAATAGTGCTTAGATTTACGCTGTCCAGGAAACTTCATGTTGAAAAATGAGAATTGAAAATTTTCCGCATCATATCACGGATACAAATTCTTGCTTTCATTTTATTACATAAAAAAGTGATCCATACATAGGTAACCGCAATGTTAGCCGCTATTTATTAGGTTCTATCTCTATACTATAAGCCTTAGTGCCCCAAAGCGGTACGGTCGATAGGCTGTGTTTGAAGCTACCATCTGTTTCTTTGGTGGTATAAGACAAGTAGATCAGGGTTTGATTTTCTACATCGTAGATACGTCTGACTTTCATTGACTTGAAGAAAATGCTTTTTGACTTCTTAAACACGATTTCGCCTGATTTACTTTTATCAATTTTCGCAATCATCTCTGGCGTGATATCACCAGTCTGACGACACGAGATAGAGCTATCACTTGGATCAGAAAGGCTCAAATTAGCCTCAATTGAAGCAATATGGCACGTAACACCAGTTACAATATCATCACTTAGAATTTCGATTTTTACGTCTTTAAGTGTGAAAAATCCGAGCGATACATCGCCAACTTCATTGTTATCGCAGCCAACTAAACCAAAGCTAAGTATGAATGCGGTGGTGATGAGTTTCTTGTTCATGTCTATAATCCATTTATCCATCTTTCTGCACATGATAGCAGCATCAAAGGAGAATGATATAGGCTGTTATGTTGATGTTTTGGCCAGCATATCTGCAGTTTAGATGAGGATAATGTGAGTAATTGCTTGTCGCATATCGATCTGGTTAGTATCCTGCTTGTAACAATTAAAAGAAGAAGTAAATAGCAATGATTAACCAACCTGACGTTGTCGCCATTAAAAACCAATGGCTGTTTGACCAAGTGAATGTTGAATTTCCCACCCAGGAGAGCTTACAAGGTCGAGACCTTTACCAGCAGGCTGTTATTCAACGTAGCTATCGTTCTTTTATGACCTCTATTGATGATCCCAACTTGTCATTACTCGACGAGATTTATTTAGTTGATTTTCATCGAATGACAATATGGTTTGCTCTTCTGCAAGCAAGCCTATGGGACGATAAAAATGATCAATCAAAGGTTATCGAATTCTTTACCCAAATTATTTATTCACCACCTTGTGAACTTTACTTAGGTTTTAAACAGGGTGAGCCAGTTGCTGCTGGTGTCGTCACTTTTACTTCTCAAGCGCTACTCATTTCTGACATCGTTGTTTTGGATAAAGATTCATTTGGTGGAAAAGACGCATTTATACATTTATTGCTCGAAAAATTGCGTTCTAATCATGAATTCAGCGGTGATATTTTTATAGAACAGTAACTTATCCTGTTAAAGTGCACCATTAAAAGTCTAGAATCATCTTCATTCTGAATTTGCATTTCGATACGACAGGCGGTTATAACGCCAGTTGCAACATCTTATTCGGCATAAAAGAGTGATGCGGATATAAGTTATGCATATCAACTCTTACCTTCGTTTCATTTTGTTAACTCAATCATTCTATCCCTTCATTCAAGGGGTAAGATTAAGTATCGAATGAAGGAAGTGTTTATGGCTGTAAAAAAAATAAAATGCATTATTTTCGACTGCGAAGGCACCTTGGTGGATAGTGAGCATTTGTGCTGCGAAGCATTGGTTTATGTCTTAAACCAACTTGGATCCGATATTACTTTTTCACAACTGCGCAACCATTTTGAAGGCGGTAAAATTGCAGATATACTGTTGCAAGCACTTGAACATACGAACATTAACGCCGATCTTGATCTTTTAGAGAACCTTTATCGGGATAAAGTTAATGAGCTCTTCCAGCAATCTCTTTCACCCATGAATGGTGCGATAGAACTACTTGAGTATTTACGCCAGCAGGGTATTGAATACTGTGTCACCTCTAATGCACCTAAAGAAAAAATATCATCAATTTTACAACGGAGTGGTTTGCTTCCCTTGTTTGAAGGACGTATTTTTTCAGCCTTTGATGCGAATAGCTGGAAGCCTGAACCTGATTTGATTCGTTATTGTGCGATGAATATGGGATTTCTTTTACAAGAATGTATTTATGTGGATGATTCAGCAAAAGGGGTTGAAGCGGGTATTAATGCAGAGGTACCAACCGTTCAGCTAGCACCTCTTAACCCGCAGGGTTTTTCTCAAGCGCCTAATGTCGTTGTTATCGACACATTACTCGAGCTTAAACCATGGCTCAATGCACATTGTTGGCCAAGCAATGAATGTGTTTATGACTGATTAGCGCGGTGTGTACACCAATCATTTGCTGGACACTTTGTAAGTGGTCGGTTTTAAAACCACATTGTGCACAGATAAACTTTTCATTGTTTGTGGAAATAAAATATTCGTCATGCTGACAAAGTGGACAGCAGTCTATTTTTTCGAGTGTTTTATTTATATTTTTCATAATCAATTCTCAGCAGCGAAAAGGGAGAGTAATGTTCTCCGTATGCACAGAATAAACACTAATCAAAACTTGCTCTCTGTAATATTTACCTTAGTTTCAAAAATTAGAGGCATTTCATACTTCACTGTAAGGAATGTTCAGTTTTGTATCTTATAGCCGTAGAAATTTGTGTTTGAGATGTGCCTATCTAGCTTCGTTTTGTGATTGGTTTTCAGTATCGTCTTGACGAAGCGTTCCGTAAGGTGGAGAACATCATGCAACAATTCGGCCTTTCTCTTTTTATGTATCGATCGATAGATAGTGCGTGTGATAAACGGAGTCTAGTTCAAAAAGCCAAGATAAGATGCGGTAAGAAACTCGACAAAAAAGCGATATTGGCTTTGAATGAAGAGAGAACCTTAATGTGAACGTCGAGACTATGTCCCAAAGTAGGCCAGAAAGTATGTCCGAAAGCTTAGAACTTACCGCTCAGTTTCAATCTTACATGGAAAATCCGCTGCTTTGGCCAATGTTGGAGGTGTTGCGCAAACAGCCTTCCGGTTGGAAAGTCCATACGTTAGCGGCACATTTAAGTGAACAGGGATTCATGCCTGTACTTGATAGCGCACCTGAAAAAGACCTCTTTAAGCGTAATTTTTTGATCATGAACGCGCTCTATCAGCTTCAAGAGACGCTTTACCCTGAAAAGTGGTTACAAGTGTCAGCAATGGACATTGTACTAATGCCAGCGCATCGTGCGGTCAATTGCGAAATCGACCCAGATGAACCATTGCGTGATTATTATACGCAGTGGAAAAACTATGAGGCTGATGAAGGAGAAGTGCGCCGCTTGTTGAACGAATTCTGGACTCGTTACCGCAAAGCAATGGGTGGAACGAGTAACCTTAATATGAATCGTATTCAAGCATTGAGGCTGTTTAAATTACCAGCTGAAGCGACGCAAATTGAAATCCGAAAAACATGGCGCAAGTTAGCACTAAAGTGGCATCCAGATCGAGACAATGGCAATGCTGAAACGTTTCGAGTGTTGTGTGAAGCATGGAATATTTTGCGACAAAATAGCTAAAGCCCAAGTCTTAAACTCTAAACAAGATATTCGTCAATAAGGGTCAACTGGCACAGCAAGGCATGCCTAAGCTAACTGCCTGTAAGGTATTAAAGCAAAAAGAAGCGATTACTTGCTTCTTTTTGCTTTTGCTTTGGCGGATTTAATCTTACTGATGGTTTTTAAATTGTGATTTGCGCATACGGTTTAACGCTGCCATCACATCGATGACTCGTGGTTTCGCTAAATCACCATGGTTTGGCATATTTTGGTGCCATGTTCCTGCTAATAAAGCCACCATCTCTTTGCTTGGTTGCGCTGACCACCCTGGTGTTTGTGCAAACTGGAACCAAGTCCAGCCAATCGCATTGACTTCAGAAGGTGACTCCAACTGTTCTAACGCATTTAAATCCGTAAATTCTTTGCCAAAGCGAAGCGAATCAACACCTTTGGCTGAGACGCGGAATTTGCCATCAACCAGTAATTTCTGCAGCACGGTGCGATTCACTGCGCGCTCTGGGAAAATGGCCAGTGGCGTTTCACACTCGTTGTAACGAGCAGTTGGGTGCTGTTTGATCACTTCTTTAGCTTTGTTAGTCACATCAACGGCGTGGTAATCATGCATTTGAATGACCGTATCGGCAACATCTAAGTAATCACCGGAGCCACCCATGACGATCAGCGTTGAGATATCCAAATCATCACGTAGCTGCCCAATACGATCAACCAATGGTGTAATGGGTTCATCGCCTTTACTAACTAATGCTTGCATACGCTCATCACGGATCATGAAGTTGGTGGCCGAAGTATCTTCATCAATCAGTAATGTACTAGCGCCAGATTCAATGGATTCTTGTAACCACGCTGCTTGCGATGTTGAACCGGACGCATCTTGAGTGCTGAAATCAGAAGTTTCTTTGCCCATAGGCAGATGATTGATGTAGTTGGACAAATTCAAATTATGCACGCAACGTCCATCTTCAGCGCGAATTTTCATGGCTTGATGATCCGTAACAATTCGCTCACGCCCATCGCCGGGAATATGGTTGTAAATTGAGCGTTCGATCGCCGTTAATAACGTCGATTTACCGTGAAAACCACCGCCGACGATAAGGGTGATACCTTTGGGGATGCCGAGTCCTTTAATTTTGCCTTGGTTTGGTGTCTGAAGCTCGACTTCTAGCGATGTGGGGGCTTGGAAAGTAACGGCGTCTTTCATCGGCAGATCGCAGTTACCTGCCAAGCGAGGTAATACGCTGCCATTGGCCACAAAAGCGACCAGATTGTGCTGTGTCAGTTGTGCACGCATTGCTTCTTGATCTTCGATCACAGCGCAATGCTCAAGTAGGGCATCTTTATCCAGTTCACGTTCAATGGTGGCTCGGCGAATGAATTTTGGCAGATAAAAGGTGATGATGTTGAGCGCTTTTTTGGCCAGAATGTCACGACCTTCAGCGGGCAAATTGATGCGAAAACGAAGCTCAATACCATGCTCTGTAAAGAGAACGGCTGTGCTATCAAGCACTGTTTGACCGGTTAATGCGATGGCAATATGGTTCTCTTGCTTAGCAAACTCAGCAAAACTACGCGCGATAAAATCTCTTGCGGCCATTTGATAAGCGCTTGATTTTTCTTTTAACCATTCCAAACCTGTTAGAGACCAAGCTCGAGTAGCGCGGAAGCGCGATGCAGAAGCGTAAGGATCCGCTTGAATATGATCAATATACAAGGTGAAATCACCAAAATCGTATTGTCCTTTAATCTGCTGATAGGCTCGGTAGTTCTGTTTCTCTAGCTTTTTGAGAATTGAGGTTAATAAATCCATCTCGATATCGCTCGTTTGGAAAGGAAAGGCGGCGATTATAGGAACCACCAGACTGAGAGTAAAGAAATGATAAGTGATTCCTTTACTCTACAAAACCTTTGTATCAACGGGATGTACATGATTTTGGTTCAGTAGCCCAATCTCAAACTCGTCACAAGGCATCGGCTTACCATAGAAATAGCCTTGACCAAACTCACACCCTTCACTGATGATAAAGTCTTCTTGGCTTTGAGTTTCAATCCCCTCGAGGATCACTTTCAACTTTAATTTCTTGGCAACGTGAATGATTGAACGAACAATTTCTTTATCTTCCTCACTTTCATCCAGTTGATGTACAAAACTTTTATCTATTTTTATGCAATCAAAAGGGAATTTTTTCAAATAGCTGAAAGAGGCGTAGCCTGTGCCAAAATCATCAAGTGACAATGTCACGCCCAGTTGATGTAGAATTTTTAACGTGTTGCGAGCCACCGCTTCATCTGCAATTAAACAGCTTTCAGTTACTTCTAACTCTAAATACCGAGCAGGAAGTTGATAGGTATTCAGTAGCTCGCGAACTTGGTCTGCAAATTGGGCATTCTGTAATTGGACCGCTGAAACGTTAATGGCCATTTTAAAATCATCGACCTGTTGTGCCCATTTGCTCGTTTTTTCAATGGCTGACCGCAGAACAAAGTTGCCTACTTCAAAAATCAGTCCATTTTGTTCTGCCATATGAATTAAGGTTTCATTAGATATATCGCCCAATACAGGATGTCGCCAGCGTAGTAGTGCTTCAGCTCCTGTCCAGCGATGAGTGGTCGGAGATACTTTAGGTTGAAAATAGAGCATGAGTTCATCATTGCGTACTGCGCGCAACAAGTAGCTTTCTAATTGATTGATTTGTTTGAGTGAGTCACTGAATGCTTGCGAGTGATAGCAAAATTTATGACCGGAGTCCTTACATGAGACCATGGCAGCCGAAGCTTGTTTAAGCAGCTCGATAGCATTGTCAGTATCTAAACTTGTCGCAATACCAATATAAGCGTGAAGATGAACATTATGGTTATCGAGTTTAAATTCAGAATGACCGATCTCGACCAATTTATGGCACAACTTTTCTAGGTGGCGCGCTAATAGTTTTGTTTTGACGATCAAGACTAAATCTGTCGACGTGGGGCGAGCGGTCAATATTTCAATTTTGTTGCAGTGGCCGAGTCGTTTACGGTACCGAGAGATGACTTGATCCCAGGCGCGGTAGCCAAAGTGAGACTGAATGTGACGAGCATTAGTGAAACCAATGTGAACTGCAGCAACTTCTGTGCGCTGCTTTGTTGCCTGTAAAAGGCTATTTTTAAGCTCTATTTCAAGTGCATGACGGTTTAAGAAGCCAGTGCTGGTGTCATGCCATTTTTGATATTGAATTTGTTGCTCTGCGGCGCGGCGTTTATCGATTTCTTGCGTGAGCGAGTAGTTGAGATCTGCAAGATCTTGGGTACGGTTATCGACGCGAAGCTTAAGCTCATCATTGAGCTGCTGAAGTTTAACTTGCTGGTATAAGGTTGTGAGCTGAGATTCAATGGTATCGCGAAAACTTTCTAGTAACTGTCTGTAAGTTGGGCTGAAGTGATTCTCTTTGCTGTCGAGTACACAAATGGTGCCAAATATTTCACCATTTGGCCACTTTAATGGGATACCGCAATAGGCAATCATACCTAGTGGAATATCTGGATTATGTATCCATTTTTCATCGGCTAAAGCATTCGGAACCAGTAATTTCTGCTGTGTTTGCATCACAGTTTCACAGTACAGACCTTGTCCTAAGGGTTCTTTATGCCCGGTTTGATAGGGGTTGTCGACGTTGTTATTTTTACAGAATATTTCGAGGTTTTGCTGACTAGCACGCATGATTAATGCGCTCGGGATGTTTAAAATTTCAGCGAGTAAATTCACAATACGCTGCCACCCATCCATCATAGAAGAGGGGATCAGCAGCTCATGTGTCTTTATTTTCGACATATTATCAAATTCCTTTGGGTGACAGAGCTTAAAAAGCCGAGCATTCATTGCTCTAGACTAACAACGACAAGTTCGCTCCTATTTGCCATAGTATGGTATGAAGTATAAGAACGCGCCGCCAATGTAACAAAAAAAAGCCCCAATAAAATATTGAGGCATTGAGATAGTTAACTGCGTCTTATAAATAAGACAGTGGCTATTGATTGGTTTGTTTGATGTAGTGTTCGATATTGATTTCCTGAGAATAATCAACACCATCAAAACCGAAGCCATTGAGCTGCATGAATTCTTGCTTAAATCCTTTATAGTCAGCTAGTTGTTTAAAGTTGTGTTGTTCCATTTGTTGAAGTAAATCGGCCACTCTTTGCTGGGTATCTGGGTTAAGTTCCCAATCGTCCATACGGATCAGTCGTTCACCATCAAGCGGTATTTTGCCTTTGCTGTAGAGCTTTTCTCTAAACAGACGTTGCATCTGCTCGATACATCCTTCGTGCGTCTCTTTTTCTTTCATTACCTTATATAATGCGACAATGTAAGGGCTTAAATTGGGAATAAACACGCTTGCCTTCGTGACCAAAGCCTTGCAAACAGTTGCGTAAGCTCCGCCGCCATAGTTAGACAGTTTTAGGTTGAGAGAGTGGCTGGTTTGGTGCAAATCAATTTTGGCGCGCCCAAGCGTACCGTCAAGATAAATAGGGTGAGTAACTTGAGGGCCGATGTAGGAAAAGGCGATAGTTTTACACCCTTGTGCGATCGATTCAGTGTTGATCAGGGTATCTATCCAGTTTTCCCAATCCTCGCCACCCATCACTTTCAGTGTACCTTCGATCTCTTCGTCATTTGCAGGGGCAATGGTGGTTTCTACCCACGTATCGTTTTCCAGTAATATCGTCGCACCAGAAACGGCCTCACCAATCGGTTTGATGGCGGAGCGCCAATACTGATCTGAATTGGGTTTTGGTCTCATGCCGCTGGCGATACTGTAAATGACTAAATCGACTTCCCCTTCAAAATAGGTCTCTATCGCTTCAATCACTTGCTCGCGTACTGATGGTGAAAAAACATCCCCATCGATATTGACGGCGACTCGACCTGCTTGTTCAGCATATTTTTTAAAAAAAAGACTGTTGTACCAACCAGCGCTACCAACGCCCTTTTCTGACGGTGCTTTTTCAAAGGAAATGCCAATCGTATCGGCTTCTGAACCACCAAAGGTAAGGGCAATGCGGGCGGCGAGTCCAAAACCGGAAGAAGAACCTAAAATGAGAACTCGTTTTGGCCCGTGAGTGATCGGTCTACAAGATTTCACGTAATTAATCTGTTGTAACACAGCTTGTTCGCATCCGAGTGGATGAGCAGAGCGAGCGACCACACCTTTGATCACAGGTTCAATGTGCATAGTTTGTACCTTTGCGGTTAGGGGAATGGTCTAAAAAATATCGTAAAACTAGGTAAAGTTCATTGAGCTGAGGCATTAAAATCAGAGATGATCTGCTAAATGTTGCGCAACAAAATTGGCGATCCACGGCTGTGCGTCGACTGTCGGATGTAAGCCATCGGCCATCATCCACTCGGGTTTAATGATCACTTGCTCTAAGAAAAAGGGCAGTAACGGCACAGTGTGTTGGAGGCTAAGCTCAGAATAGAGGCTATAAAAGGCATCGCTGTAGCGTTTGCCATAGTTTGGTGGAATGCGGATCTGCATCAAAAGAGGGGTTGAGCCTGCTTTTTTTATTTGGCCAATGATGGCGGTTAAATTGCTGCTGATCAATTGAGGTGGAAAGCCACGCAATCCGTCGTTTGCACCAAGCTCAATAAGCACCGCATCAGGGGTATGTAGGGTGAGTAGTGACGGTAAGCGGGCTAGGCCATTACCCGTTGTATCGCCAGAAATACTGGCATTAATGACATCAATGTCTGATTTGCCTTCAGCTTGCAACGCATTAGGTAGCAAGCTAGGCCAAGCGTTTTCAATCGTCATTTGGTAGCCAGCGCTTAAACTATCACCCAATATCAAGAGTGTGGTACTACTAGCGCTAGCCGAGAATAATAAAATACAAATTAAGGAAAAAAGTCGAGTCATGCAAACATCCGTTATCAGAGCACATTCATTATCTAAAACAGTCTCTACCAATCAAGAGCATTTAACAATCTTAAAAGAGGTAAACCTAGAGATAAAAAATGGTGAAAGCGTGGCGATAGTCGGAACGTCTGGTGCGGGGAAATCAACCCTGATGACGCTGTTGGCTGGGCTTGATACGCCGACACGCGGAGAGGTAGAACTATTGGGTCAGCCATTGTCTCAACTGGACGATGAAGGGCGCGCGGCGATCCGCAGTCAATCGGTTGGCTTTGTGTTTCAAAGTTTTTTGCTGATCCCAAGCTTGTCTGCGTTAGAGAACGTGACGCTACCTTGTTTGTTAAAAGGCGAAAAAGAGGATGTGGATCGTGCTAAATCCTTGTTGACAGCCGTCGGGTTATCACATCGAATGCATCACTCTCCTGCACAGCTTTCAGGGGGCGAGCAGCAACGAGTCGCGCTAGCAAGAGCCTTTATGATCAATCCGCAAGTGCTGTTTGCCGATGAGCCTACTGGCAACCTTGATCAAGAAACTGCGGCGAAAGTGGTTTCATTGCTGTTTGAATTAAATAAGCAGCACGGAACGACCTTAGTGCTGGTTACCCATGATCCCGCTCTTGCGGCGCAATGTGACCGTATTTTCCACATGCAAGCCGGTATGTTGGAGGAGCGGTAATGAGTGAGATGTCGAACCGTTCACTCAATAAACGCTTAATTCGCTGGAGCTTGGGTGAAATCCGCCACGGACAGCTATGGCCTATTTCAGTGGCGTTAACCTTGATCATTGCTTGTATTTTTGCGCTGACTGCCTTAGCTGAGCGTATGGAGCAAGTGATTGTTAAACAAGGTAAAGATGCACTCACTGCCGATAGTGTGTTTGTTTCCGCAAACCCACCCCCAGCGTCATTGCTCGATCAGATCGAGCGCTTGCAATTGCCGTCTTCACAACTTACACGTTACGCGACAATGGCATTCAGTGAGCGCGGTATGCAGTTAGTCACTGTCAAAGCGGTGGATAGTGCTTATCCGCTACGCGGTGAAATGCGTCTTTCTGATGATGTGACGACATTTCAACACCTTGCGCCGAATCAACTGTGGTTAGATGAACGAGTGTTTGCGCAATTAGACGTTCAAATTGGTGATCAGCTCACTCTGGGCGATGCCGACTTTACGGTCTCGGGACGCATCCTTGAGGAGCCGGGACTCAGCTTTAATCCGTTTCAACAGATGCCAGCGGTGTTGATCCACCAAGACGATGTGGCTCGTACTGGTGCACTTCAATTGGGAAGCCGAGTGCAATTTAGTCTGTTCATTAATGGTGATGATGGACAGATTGAAGCAGTAAAACAGTCCGTTACTTTAACGCCTAGCGATCGCTGGCGCGACCGAAATAGCGCCAGCCGAACGAATGAGGCTTTTGAACGCACCGAGCAATATTTGTCGTTAACCGTAGCGATTGTGATCATCATGGCGGCAACCACATTAGTTCTGACTTGTCAGCACTATGTTTCTACGCGGCAAAAAACCATCGCCATGTTAAAAAGCCTTGGGGCGAGCAAACGTTGGATCCGCCAATGGTTGATCGTACAAGTGGTGATTTTGTTTGTTTCTGCTGCGGTGCTTGGGGTATTGATCGGCATTGGCCTAGAGTCTTTATTACGCGTGCCGCTGGTGGATTTATTGCCTACGCCTTTACCGAGTTATGGCGCTAAACCCGCTTTTATTGCGCTGATGGTGAGTGGGTTGATCGCTTTTCCTGCACTCGGCATTCCTCTATTGCATTTGCTAGATACCAGTGCGCTCAATGTCATGCAAACAGAGCGAGCGAAACCGAATCATCGCCGTAATGGGTTGCTCATCTTGATTCCGTTAGTACCGATGCTGTGGGTTTATTGGAATAACCTCTTAGTCTGGATTGTGTTGGCTGGGATAGTGGCGCTTTTTGCGGTGCTTGCTGTGGTCAGTGTCTTGGTGACTCGTAGTTTAGGACGTCTTCCTCTCTCTACCGCACTTAAATTAGCGCTCAGCCGAATCAATCGCTCGGCGATGATGACGGGAGTCCAGTTTGGCGCGTTAGGATTATCGTTAATGCTATTGGCGATCATTTGGTTGGTGCGTACCGATTTACTCTCTGATTGGCAGCGAACCTTACCCAGCGATGCTCACAACGCATTTGCGCTCAACATTTCACCAACTGAAGTTAATGATTACCTCAACACGTTAGATAGCGCGAATATTGTGCGCTCACAAGCCTATCCTATTATTCGAGGGCGTTTATCCACTATTAATGGCATAGAAGCCCAGCAGCAAGCTCAAGGTGAAGAGGGCAGCGATGCGTTAAGGCGTGAGCTCAATTTCACTTGGGGTGAATCGTTACCCAACAACAACCAACTGACGGCAGGATTGTGGACAGAGCAAGGTGGCGTTTCGGTTGAATCGGACGTTGCTCGTGATTTGGGGCTGAAACTGGGTGATAGTTTGGGGTTTGTGATCAATAGCCAAACCGTGGAAGCGAAAGTAAATTCGATTCGCCAAGTTGAGTGGCGAGAAATGAAGCCTAACTTCTATTTCATTTTTACCCCAGACCTATTGCAGGAGATCCCTGCCACGTGGTTGGTGAGTTTCAGAGCGCAAGATCAAGATAACGCCTTACTTGCTACGCTTGCTCGCACTTATCCCACCGTCAGTTTGATGGATATCCGGGCAATGGGCGATAAAATTCAAACTTTGTTGACGCAAATTGTCTGGTCAGTGACCGTACTGGCCGCAATGGGCGTGATTGCTGGTATTTTGCTGATTTTTACCCTGTTGCGTTTAAGTTTAAGCCAGAGGCAACAAGAAATTCGTTTATATCGAACTTTAGGGGCTAGCAAGCGCCGCGTCGAGCAGACTATTTGGGCTGAATACGGTTTGATGGCACTCGTCGCTGGTGTTGTTGCAAGCCTTGGCTCTGATGCGGTAGTGGCGGGAGTCATGAAGTTCGGTTTTGAACTAGAACCTATGGCGCATTACAGTATGTGGTTGGTGTTACCATTGACGACGTTTTGCACATTATCGCTGGTCGTGAGTAGTTTAATTAAGCGGCTGCTAACCCCTATAAATAAAGACTTTAACTAGCGGTATCCATTATCCCAGACGGAGTTATCCACAAAAACAGTGGATAAAGTTTGGGATAACTCGACGGCTTGATAACGGCCTGTTTGCGCTTAGCCCCGTAGTTACCTTGGGTTGCGCAGATTTGTTATTCACAAGGTTGGAAAAACGTCGTTTTGGCTTTATTGAGTCAAGCAATTTTTTAAGTTATTTGTCGATTATGCGTATTGCTTGTTAGTGGTAAAACAGATAAGACCACGTGAAAAATGTGATTTTAATAACGCTTTACAAGCTTTAGAATGCATCCGGGTTTTCCAGAGTACTCGTATCTTATGTCATATAAAAAGTTCAATACAGATTCTCCATGTGTCGCCATTATTGGTGGAGGGGTCGCTGGTGCCACTGCTGCCGTCCATATGGGAGAACTGGGGCTCAATGTGCTGCTTTTGGAAAAAAGCGCTGGCCTCGTTAATGGGCCGCCGATTTGTCATCTGCACGCGGGCGGTAACCTCTATCGTGAAATTTCGCAGCAGCAGTGTCTTGAGTTACTTAAGCAGTCGATTGAAACCGTCAGGCTCTACCCCCACACGCTGAATAAGCGACCGACTGTGATTGCTGTTCCGCATAGTGATGGTGGTGAGCCGCAAGCCTTATTACCAAGGCTAGAGCTTATTCAGCGCAGCTATCAACAATTGGTTGATGAAGACCCACGTAATCAGCAGCTTGGTCAACCCCAAGAGTATTTCAAACTCTACAGCCGTGAAGCACTGCAGGTATTAGCAACTCAGCAACAGAGTGATCAACCGACATCATTTGATGATTGGGTGATCCCTTTTGCTCAACATGCAGATTTAAATCAGTTGAAATACCCAGTCATTGCAGTGCAAGAGTACGGTTGGAGTGTTTTTCGGCTCGCGGCTAGTGCTGAGCTTGCGTTAGCGGCGATGCCTCATTGCCAAGTTTTAACGCACGCTAAGTTAATCAAATCTGATTTTATTGATGAGCAATGGCAGCTCGTTTATTTGGATGCTCAAAAGCATGAACACGTTATTTATGCCGATTATTTAGTTAATGCATGTGGTTATGAAACGGGAATAGTCGATGATTTGGCTAAAGCTCCGCGTCAACGCTTGGTGGAATTTAAAGCGGCCTACGTTACCCGTTGGGCAGAATGCGATCAGCAATGGCCAGAAGTGATTTTTCACGGGCCAAGAGGCACCCCACAAGGAATGGCTCAGCTAACACCGTATGCTGATGGTCTATTTCAGTTGCACGGTATGACCGAGGGAATCACGTTATTTAAAGATGGATTAGTGGCCTCGCAAGCTGGATCATCACAGCCCGTATTGCCTGATTATCTCGAACGCAAAATTAAGAACGGCTGGCAACAGGACGCACTGCAAGAGCGCAGTGAACGAGCCATACACCACATGAGTCAGTTCATCCCACAGTATATTCAAGCACAAGTAGCTGGTAAGCCACTGTTTGGTGCGCAGCAAATTCCCGGCCAAGATGCCACATTACGAGCCGCTGATGTTACGTTTGAAGCTCATAATTATGCGCGAATCGAAGTGGTTAAAGGTTCATCCGCGTTGGAAGCGGCAACTAAAATTGTTCAGCATTGGCAGTTAGTGAACGATGAAGACTTGCTACAATCGATAGAAGCTCGTCACCCAATCAGCATGAGTTTGGCTCTTGAACAGGTGGAAGAGAAAGCCATCGCGTTAGCTAAGGCACGCGCTTATCCTGAAGGATTGGCAAAAATTGTCGGTATGGTTTGATTGGTGACACCTTGCGGTTTTCTAAAGGAGCAAGGTGATAGTCGTTAGTAGCCGAAATAACGCGCCCATTGGCACCAAACCTCTTGCAGGCCTTGTATATCACCTTTGACAAAACGTATTTTCTGCCCCGGTTTTGCTTGCGCCAAACGGGGCAGATCAATACGAGCCACACACCCTAATTTGGGGTAACCGCCGATGGTTTGGCGATCGTTGAGTAAAATGATCGGTTGGCCATCTGGCGGGATTTGAATCGCCCCCAAAGCAATTCCTTCCGATAAAATAGGTGTCGTGGGTGGGGTAACCGTATCGCCATTAAGACGATAGCCCATGCGATCGGCATGCTGACTGACAGTGAAGCTGGTTTGATAAAAGCGATCGAGTTGCTGCGATGAAAATTGCAGGGCTTGGTAGCCTTCAATGACGCGTAATTTAAGTGGCAGATTATAATCAGGCTTATAACGAAAAGTGATGTGTACGGGTTTGTTATCGATAGCGTGGGGATTAAAGTACAGTGAATCGCCCGTTTGCAGTGGTACGCCGTTTTGCGTTAACCCACCTAGCTGTTCTTTGGGTACGGTGGCAACACTACCTAAATGGTGAGGCACAATGAACCCTCCGCGCACGGCCAAATAAGCTCTTAAGCCATTTTTGGCTAGGCCAAATTTCAGTGTTTGCCCGGCTTGCGCGCTAAAGCTTTGCCAATTACCAATCAGTTTTCCATCTAACGTGGCCGATAAATCACCACCTGCAATGGCCAGCATACATGGATGTTTAACATGAAATTCCGCCTGACCAAGGGTGATTTCAAGCGTTGCTAAATTGATTCGGTTACCCAGTAAATGGTTGGCCCAACTGTAGGCGTAATCATCGACTGGTCCTGATTGAGTAACACCGATATGACTGAGACCAAAGCGACCAAAATCTTGAATTAAGCTCAGTTGACCGGGTTTTATCACCTGTAGTAGGGGGCTCATGAATGGTGCTCCCACTGCGCGGCTAATTGAGGTATTTCACCTCCCAATGATAAAAACTCCTCGCGAGTCATCGCTGTAAACTTCACTTTAGTTCCAATCGAAAAAGGCGTCATTGGTGTTTGATGAGGAGAAAAGAGCGCATGGGGGCAATTGGCGATGATATTCCATCCTCCGGGAGAGTTGTTCGGATAGACGGCCGTTTGCTGTTCTGCAATCGCGACGCTGCCTTTGACCACACTAAGGCGTGGGGTGGCATGGCGCGGTAAGCGTAATTGTTCATCTACTTCAGCCATAAAGGCAAAGCCTGGTGCAAAACCGACGGCACAAACGGTGTAGACCGTTTGAGTGTGCAGCGCGATAACTTGTTGCGTGGATAAACCAAGCGCATGGTAGCGCTTTAAATCTGGGCCGACACTTTCATCGTAGTAAGCGCCAAGCTCAACCAAATTGTGGGTGGCTTCCACAGCTAAAGATAAGGCCGAGATCGCTGTGATCAATTGCTGCTCTAGCTCCCTTTGACTTATACGATAAGGAAGGTAATCGATCAAAATGGTAGTGTAAGAAGGGGTGACATTCATCAGGTAAGCAGAAAACTGCACCATGATCTGCTGCGCAATTTGTCCGATATCGAGTGAGAGATCAGCTGATGGTGGGTGAGTAAAACGCAATAAGAGACTGCATTCCGCAACGGGTTCAATGCTGTAGTTCAATGTCACTTAACACTCCTTGTGATGACGTTGTAGCCGCTAGGAGATACACGTGTAATGGTTCAACGCTCTCGTAGACAAATTCGGATTTTCTCTATCAGTTCAATCGCCGCCGGGTTATCGCCATGCACGCAAATCGTATCGGCTTCGATAGGGATCACAAAGCCATCTGAACTGGTCACTTTTCCGTAATCAACCAGTTGTTTAATTTGATTGATGATCGCCTCTTCATTCGTCAGCACTGCATTGGCTTGGCCTCTTGGAGTGAGCATACCATTAGCGAGATAAGTCCGGTCGGCAAAGGCTTCAAACAGCAATGGCACGTCATAAATATCGGCGATATCAAGGTAATCTTGGTTATTGCCTGAAGCTAAGATCATCAAGGGCACATTGAAGCAAGAAACTGCATCGACCACTGCGCGAAAGACAGATTTGTCACGCATCATATCGTTATATAAAGCCCCATGAGGTTTGACGTAGCTTATCTCGGCATTTTTGCTCTCACATAATGCCTTGAGTGCGCCAATCTGGTAAATCAGTAACTCGCATATCTCTTCTTCGCTAAAACTCATTGAACGGCGACCAAAACCTTGCAAATCGGGGTAACCCGGGTGAGCGCCAATCATTACATCAAATTGAATCGCCAGCTCAATCGTTCGGCTCATCACGTGTGGGTCAGAGGCATGAAAGCCACACGCAATATTGGCCATGTCAATCCAAGGCATCACCAACTCATCAGCGCCCATTTGCCATGCACCGAAGCTCTCGCCCATGTCACAATTGAGAGTGATTGTTCTTTTTGTCACGGGTTGCATCATCCTTGAGTGTCCATGTTGAGTAACTTGCCGTAATCAAAGGCAATATACAGTGATCCGATTCATTGTTTGGCGATAGGTATGGGCCGAAAGAGAGCGAATTGGCCTGATAGACAAACATTAAAGCAGATTGATTTATAAGTGAAGTTTAGGTTGAAAGTCGTTAAACTTGCACAACCAATGTCAGAAGGTAAAAACAATGAAAGTATTAGTGACAGGCGGGATGGGGTATATCGGCAGCCATACCTGCATTCAAATGATCCACGCCGGTATGACACCCGTAATTTTTGACAACTTATACAATAGTAAAGCATCGGTTTTAGAGCGCATCGAAAAAGTGTCCGGTGTGAAGCCGCTGTTCGTCCATGGTGATGTACGCAACCAAGCACAACTGGTTGAAGTGATGAAAGCGCAAAATATTCAAGCGGTGATCCATTTCGCAGGCTTAAAAGCAGTCGGTGAGTCAGTAGAAAAACCATTGGAATATTACGATAACAATGTGAATGGCACATTGGTACTGGTGGCGGCCATGCGTGAAGCTGGCGTGAAGGCACTTGTTTTTAGTTCATCTGCAACCGTATACGGTGACCCAGCCTCAGTGCCTATTACCGAAGATTTCCCAACCAGCGCGACCAACCCTTATGGCCGTAGTAAGTTAATGGTTGAAGAGTGCTTGGCCGATTTCCATAAAGCCAACCCAGATTGGAGCATTACACTGCTGCGCTATTTTAACCCTGTAGGTTCACATCCATCAGGCGAGTTAGGTGAAGATCCACAAGGCATTCCGAACAACCTAATGCCTTTTGTCTCGCAAGTGGCCGTGGGTCGAAGAGCATTTCTCTCTGTTTTTGGCAGTGATTACCCCACTAAAGACGGCACAGGTGTTCGCGATTATATTCACGTAATGGACCTAGCCGATGGTCATATTGCTGCGCTGGAAAAAGTAGGCCAACAAGCAGGCTTGCACATTTATAACCTAGGCACAGGAAATGGCTACAGTGTACTAGAGATGGTGAAAGCGTTTGAACAAGCGTCAGGTAAAAGCGTGCCGTACCAATTGGTTGAACGCCGCGCTGGTGATATTGCGGAGTGTTGGGCAGATCCAAGCAAAGCGATGGCGGATCTAGGCTGGAAAGCGACTCGCAGCCTAGAAGCGATGACACAAGATACGTGGCGTTGGCAGTCAAATAATCCACAAGGTTATCCTGAGTCTTAAGCTCTTGCTTCAACTTCTCTGCGATGAATGAAATAAATAGCCAGTCAAATGACTGGCTATGTTGATCTGACTTGGTTGGATAATTAACCCAGAGCGGGTAGTACACCAAGGCTAATAAAGATTTGCGAAGTGACGATCATCAAACCAATGGTTGCTGTCATGGTCAAAGCCAGTTTGCCGCCTCTGACTTGATATTGTGTTTCACCCTGCAGTTGGAATACTTGGTTTGAACGCACTTTAATCACCATCACAATCGGTAAGAATATGGCCAAAATAGTCAACGCAATAGCCGCGTAACCGAGCGCCATAATAAAGCCTTGAGGGTAAAATAGCGCAAAGACTAATGGTGGCAGATAGGTGATGACGGAGGCAGCCATACGGTGCAATGGAATGTTCTTTTTCTTAATCGTATCGCCCATGAATTCAAACAAGCCCAAGCTTACGCCTAAGAATGACGTCAAAAGTGCAAGGTCGGCAAACACGCCAATAATGCTGCTTAAATTGGATTGATGAACGGTTTGTCCTAATGTCACAATTAGCGCACTCAGGCCGGAATTCTCAACCAACTGAGGTTGGCTAACGACACCTAACGTGACGATCTGCCAAAAAATGTAAATAATCAACGGGATAGCGGAACCAATTAAGATGGCTTTGCGCAGCGAAGGGGTGTCGCCATCTAAGTAATTCACAATCGCCGGAATACTGCCATGGAAACCGAATGAGGTGAAAATGACGGGAATTGCAGCAACGATTAAGCCTTGCTCAAGTGGCATACTAAGCAAGTATGACTGAGAAACATTAGGTGCAAGAAATGAGAGCACTATAATCATCGCGACCATTTTACCGGCAAACAGCAGGCGGTTCACTTTATCAACCGTGCTGGTGCCGATCGTCACCACAAGTGCAACCAGTAAAGTAAAAAGCAAGGTGCCTAGCGGATTGCTGATCTCAATGCCAGCAAACTCTGTCAGGCGATGAGTGAATTGTGCGCCGCCACCGGCAATGTAAGCTGCACAAAGCGAATAGAACAAAAATAGCATAGCAAAGCTCGCTACCCACTTTCCTTTTTGCCCTAAGATCTGTTTAGCCAATGTATGTAAGGTGGCGTCTTTGTCTGCATATTGATGGATTTCAACCATTAACAATGCAGTGAAAGCCATTAATGCCCAGAGGGCGATCATAATCAGTAATGATGTGCCAAAGCCGATACCTGCAGAAGCGAGCGGTAGAGCTAGCATGCCTGCACCGATAGTGGTCCCTGCTATGATCAAAGTACTGCCGAAAATCTTTGATTGAGTCATGGTGTAAAGTTCTTTATACGTTATGTTGTGTTTCAGGGAGTGATATATATGAATGCAACGGGGTGTTGACCATTAATCCACTTATTTTGGGCTATATTGTAGAACTTCGGATTCATTTTCAACAGCTTTGTAAAAATAAAAATCCATGAATGTGTTTTTTTGTTTACACTTCAAGGTGGCGGCTAAATAAGAGTGGTCGAAATTGTTTCGCTGTGATAGATATTGTGCTGATGATTCATTTGACCATTCGCTTTCAAAAAACTGTCATATAAATCATTTAAAAAGGATCTTGCGACGTGATAATTCCGTCTCAGTAAATATCAAAGGAGGTCGATTAATGAGTGACCAATATAAAAACGATGAGTGTTTAGAGTGGCTCGACGCCATGGAGATCGGATTTGATTTATCCGATTATGACTCTGTATCTCATGAATGCTCTGAACAGAGCGCAGAATAGTACCAGCCAGCAGCCTATGCTGGCTATGCTCCTTACATTCCCCCCTCGTGTATCAATTCCATAGCACTGTTGATTTCCGCTGATTTTGAATAGGCGATTACCTTGCGCTTTGTTACAATCCGCGCCCTGATTTCCAATAGGTAAGCTGCAATGTCTGATACTGTGCACCCATTCCAACGTTTAGGACTTTCAACCACATTAGTTAGCGCTCTGCAATCTTTAGGTTTTGAACAACCGACGGATGTTCAATCTCAAGCTATCCCGCATGTTTTGGCTGGTAAAGATGTCATGGCTGGGGCGCAAACGGGTACCGGCAAAACGGCAGCTTTCGGTTTACCTATTTTGCAACGTTTTCTTGATAACCAAGTTGAGCGAGAAGCCAATAGTAAAGTTGTGCGCGCGCTTGTTTTGGTTCCGACTCGTGAGCTGGCTCAACAAGTGTTTGATAGCTTAAGTGCTTATGCACAAAGCACTACATTGAAGATTGTCACCGCGTATGGTGGAACCAGCATGCAAGTGCAAACACGTAATTTACGTGGCGGTACGGATATTTTAATTGCGACGCCGGGGCGGTTAATTGACCATCTGTTTGTGCGCAACATTATCCTGACGCAAACCGAAGTGTTGGTGTTGGATGAAGCCGATCGCATGCTCGATATGGGTTTTTTGCCTGATATCCAACGTATTTTGCAACGCATGAATGATGAACGCCAAACGCTGTTTTTCTCGGCCACCTTTGATGACAAAATCAAAGCATTAGCACACAAAATGATGCGCGACCCTGTCGGCGTGCAAATTTCACCGGCCAACGCGACCGCTGATACTGTAAAACAGATCGTTTATCCAGTGGATAAAAAACGTAAAAGCGAGTTATTAGCTTATCTAATTGGTTCACGTAATTGGCAGCAAGTCTTGGTGTTTACCAAAACCAAACAAGGCAGCGATGAGCTAGCCAAAGAACTGAAATTGGACGGCATCAAAGCGGCTTCGATCAATGGCGATAAAAGCCAAGGGGCGCGCCAAAAAGCGTTGGATGATTTTAAAGCAGGTAAAGTTAGAGCGTTGATCGCTACCGATGTTGCGGCTCGTGGAATTGACATTCAGCAACTTGAACAAGTGGTTAACTACGACATGCCGTATAAAGCGGAAGATTACGTGCACCGCATTGGCCGCACAGGCCGGGCCGGGCTAACGGGCTTCGCTGTCTCTTTGATGAGTCGAGATGAAGAGTATCTGCTTGAAGCGATCGAGGCTTTACTCAATCAACGCTTGCCGCAAGAGTGGTTAAAAGGGTTTGAGCCGAGTTTGTTGGAAGCCCTACCGACTGAGCGTAGCAGCCGTAAACCTAGCCGTTCAGCGGAAAAAAGAAAGATGAAAGCAAAGCTGAACATCCATGCGGGTAGAGGTAAGCGATAAAGCGCTTACTTTATCTGGCCCGGTCAGATTCAATATCATACAGCAGTTCATTGATGGAGTTCGGACAGAGCGTCTGAGCTTCGTCGATATGGAACTTGGCGATCATCAAGTCATTAAAGAGTTGCCAATGTTTTAGTAAGCATTGGTTTACATCTTGAGTTTCATCTGACCACGTTTCTTTTAAAAATGGCGTGAGGCTCGCCGCGCCGTGCGCATACATGATCATCTGCCATTTTATCTCCCACACCTTTATTGGTGTGGCTGAAAATTCACGGTTGTATTGTTCGGCAAGTTGTTCGACGAGCTGCTCAATTTCACCTGCACTGTCGATAAAATAATCAAACAGAGCATCTTCTTGTCTTACCGCATCGGCGATCAGCTGAATCGGCTGTTTGACGGTCAGCATATGCGCGAGTAGCCGTACCATGAACAAATACAACTGCACGTTGGCGGGGGTGTTGGCTGGGATCTCTTTCAATATATGACGTAAATAATTCTCCATATAAAGATGGAGACCATCGCTGATACTGCGCCATATTTGCTCTTTACTACCGAAATGATGACGCAGCAAACTGTGTGAAACCCCAGCTTTTTCGCTGATCGTTCGTAATGACACTCGTGCATAACCTAGCTCGCAAAACAGATCCGCAGCGACCACTAGAATGTCTCTTTTGGTTTTTTGGGCATCAGTGGCACTTCGGCGGCCTTGTCTTCTGGTCATTTTTTAACTCGTCTCATTTTTAACGAGCGCAGTTGTACCAGATTTGATAGGTAGTTTCACGGAAAAAACGCTTTGGCAGTCATAACCGATGATAAGGTTATGACTGCACAATGTTAATTGGATCGGAGATAAAGGGAGATTTTGCTGATTAGAAAATCAATATCATCGCGTGAGACGTCTTTATGGGTCACAAAACGTACCGGATTGCCTGGCGAAACTTTTATTCCATCTTGCGCCAACTGATTGGTAATTGTATGGATATCGATAGAATCAGCTAATTTGGCAAATACGATGTTAGTTTGCACTAAATCTGGATTGACGGAAAACCCGTTTAAGTCCGCTAATTTGCGCGCTAAATATTGGGCATTGTCGTGATCAGTCCTTAATTGAGTGACTTGTTCAGTCAATGCAAGATGGCCTGCTGCGGCCAAAATGCCTGCTTGACGCATGCCGCCACCGAGCATTTTTCTTAAACGTCGAGCCTTGGCAATGTAGGTTTTTGAACCCAACAGCAGCGAGCCGATAGGAGCGGAAAGCCCTTTAGATAAACAGACCGTCATTGAGTCAAAGTATTGCGCAATCTCTTTGACATCTACATCCAGCGCTACAGCAGCGTTGTATACGCGCGCGCCATCTAAATGCAGTGCCAAATGGTGTTGATCAACAAACGCTCGCGCTTGCGCTAAATAGGCGAGTGGTAGAACTTTGCCATTGATGGTGTTTTCAAGGCTAAGTAATTGAGTGCGAGCAAAGTGGGCATCATCAGGTTTAATGGCCGCGCGCAGTTTATCGAAGTCTAACGTGCCATCAGGGTTATTTTCGATTGGCTGTGGCTGAATAGAGCCAAGAACCGCGGCGCCACCCGCTTCATATTTGTAGTTGTGCGCTTGTTGGCCACACAGGTACTCATCACCACGCTCACAATGTGACATTAAACCCAGCAGGTTGGCTTGTGTGCCTGACGTGGTAAATAGCGCCGCTTCAAAACCGTGTCGCTGCGCGGCCCACTCTTCTAAGGCGTTGACGGTTGGGTCATCGCCATACACATCATCACCCACGTCGGCATTAGCCATTGCTTCACGCATCGCGGCGGTGGGTTTAGTAACGGTATCTGATCGAAAATCCATATAATCTCCTCATGCGTTTTTCTATTTTTGCTAGAAGCATTTTCACTTCAATTCTTATCTGTGCTTGTACTTTATTGATAGCTAAGCACTTTATTGATAGCTAAGCACTTTATCGATAGCTAAGTATTTTATAGATAGCCACACAGCTTCGCCTTACTTAGGCAGGCAATGGTTTTTGAATCTGTGATTTGCCCAGTAATGATTTTTTGCTCCAATTCCTGAATTGAAAGCGTCACCACCTCAATGACCTCATCATCGTCGCATGCTAATCGTGCAGTTTTGCTTAACTGTTTAGCGACAAACAGGTGCTGTATTTCGTCACAAAGTCCAGCTAATGGTGTGACTTGCCCTAAAGCGATCAGCTCATTTGCGCTGTACCCTGTCTCTTCTTCAAGCTCACGGTGCGCGCATTCGGCTGGAAGCTCCCCCTTTTCTAAAGTGCCTGCTGGGAGCTCTAACAACCACTTTTTGAGTGAAGGGCGAAACTGATTAATCAGAATAATATCGCCTTGCTTTGTGATCGGCAAAATCACGGCTGCGCCCGGATGGACTATGGTGGTGTGCTCAATGCTTTTGCCTGTAGGAAGGGTGACATCCTCTTGCACTAATGAAATGGTTTTCCATGTATGTATGGTTTTGCTCATGCAAACTCTTCTTTAATTGTGGCTAGCCAATGACTGATATGGTGATAAGGGTTCAACCTTACCGAGAATCTGTGGCTAAGACAAAGTAAAACGATAACCTAAGTATCAATATTGCTTGCACAATCAGTGATGTCAGTCTCATATATGCAAACATTGATTTCGAAGAATTTCATAGAAAAGAGATCTGCTATAAGTGGGCGCTTATACTAAAAACTATTTGTAACAAAACAATAACAGTCGTATAAAGTTATGTATGCAAACCATTTGGAGCGCTTAAGTGATCAATTTTACTCCTACATCTCATGCGCAAAAAGCGCTACTCTCAGAGCGCATAAATAAGCTTGCTAAGGCTTTATCGGATGGTGTTTATGAGCGTGAAGACACCATCAAACTTTGTCTACTGGCTGCTTTAGCGGGGGAAAGTGTTTTCCTACTCGGCCCTCCTGGCATTGCAAAAAGTTTGATTGCGAAACGTCTGATCCAAGCCTTCGATAACAGCAGTTATTTTGAATACCTCATGACGCGTTTCTCAACACCAGAGGAGGTATTTGGTCCATTAAGCATTCAAGAATTAAAAGATAATGGGCGCTATATTCGCCTAACCAAAGGCTATCTTCCTACTGCACAAGTGGTTTTTCTTGATGAAATTTGGAAAGCAGGCCCCGCCATTTTGAACACCTTATTAACGGTAGTGAATGAAAAGACCTTCAAAAATGGCAGCGATATTGAACGTGTTCCAATGCGTCTTCTGGTTTCGGCATCGAACGAATTACCGGATGAAGAGAGTGGTTTAGATGCCTTGTACGATCGCATGTTAGTGCGTGTGTTTGTCAACCGTATTCAAAATAAGCAGAATTTCAAATCGATGCTGACCATTGGTACGCCACAAGAAGCGTGCATCCCTGAAGGGCTTGCGATTACCGATGAAGAGTATCACTCATGGCAGCGACAACTTGACGATTTACTGTTGACAGATGACGTGTTTGAAAAGTTATTTGAGCTGAAAAACATGCTAGAGCATGCCGTTGAAAACCAGCCCTCTGCGGCAAGTATTGATATGTACGTTTCAGATCGCCGTTGGAAAAAAGCGGTGAAGCTGCTCAAAGCGAGTGCGTTTTTTAATGGCCGAGACTCGATCAACCCGCTTGATTTACTATTGCTGCAAGATTGTCTTTGGAATAGCCCCGATTCTCGCGATATTGTGCGCCGCGTTATCCGCGACTTTGCGTTGAAACATGCTTTTGACCAACAAGAAGTTGAACATCAAATCGTAGTGTGTCGTGAAGAGCTGGCTGAGATTCAAGAAGAGCTAGAGTCTGAATTTGGCATGTTGCTCTCGCTGGAAATATCATCGGGTTTGATTAAAAAGCAAGTGCATCAGTTTGATACTAAATCGGCAAAAACCTATCAGGTAGGCACCGCTCATGACTTGGTCAAATTGGTATTGCTGCAAAGCAATATGTCCGTCTCTGAGGTAGAAAAAGGCGATAGCCGCTGGGTTTATGTGCCTAAAATCGAACTTGAAAGAACGATCAAAGAGGGGCATGGCGATGTGTATGGTTATGTGAATCAAAATACCAATTTGTGCCGTTTAAGGTTTGATTTAGATGCTGGTAATAACCTCGTTCTTAAAGATATTGCTAATCGCTCGGTATTGGTGAGTTTGGTGACTGAGCAAGGTTTAGACGAAAGTCTTTATCAAGAGTGGCTTACGAAAGCGGATCAAGCCGTTGCACAGTTGCAACATGCCGAACATCATTTGCGCAAAGTACGTTCTAAGTTTCACGGCGCTTTGCCGCATAACTTCATTGATCCGGAACTGCCCACCGCTATGGAAGCGACGTTGCAGCAGCTGCAGCAATTACTTGAATCGACTCATACCGAATGCGAAAAAACGGTGCTTCGTTTTAAAAACCTAAACCAGTTTTTTGCGTAAGGAGAGAAGATGCTTGGGGCCGATGGTTTAAATTTAGCGTTAATGATTGCCGACTCGGGCATCATTGATACGGCAGTGAATGATTTGCTTGCGCGCTCGCAAGTGATGATGATGGCTGAAAACCACGGCGTGGCGAATTCAGTTAAAAATCACCTAACTAAGTGGAGTGGTAGTGTCAAAAAACGCATTACAAAAGTGTGTGAAACTGAGCGTTTTCAACAAGAGCTGACCTTATACCAAGAAGTGATTCACTGGAATGAAGAGACCTTCTTTACTCGGATTAACGAGATAATCAAACAGTTGGAATGGCACTCAGCATTTTATCTCCAAGCACGTCGTTTAATCGAAAAAAACAAGGGGCTACATAACCCCATGTTCCCTCATTTCTTTTGTGATCAATGGTATCAAAGCCTTTGCCATGCGATTAAACAAGCGCAAATCAACGAACTAGAAAGTAACAAAGAAAAAGTGTTGGCCGATTTGTACCAGCGTATGGAAACCATGAAAAACATGGATAAAGTCACGGAATCGGGCGATGAAAGCAGCGTCGGTCGCTTGTGGGATATGGCATCGGCGAAGCTCAGTAAAACAGACATTAGTGTCATGAAACGCCATGCGGAATTTTTGAAAAAGAACAAAGGATTGCAAGAGATTGCTGAACAGCTTGGGCGCATGGCTGGCGAAGTCGATGACCCGGATCTCAACCGCACTCCAGCCGAAGCGCTGCAAATGGTGGAGGAGAAATCGGACCAAGCGACGGATGACATCGTCGGCATCCACGAAAGTGATGATCTGAACAAGCTGCTGCCCAACGAAACCATGTTTCTTGCCTATCCTGAACTTGAGGTGGTTTTCTACAAGCATTTAGTGGATAAGCGTTTGATGAACTATCGCATGCAAGGCAAGTCTCGCACCTTGCGTAAAGTCAAAGCGTACCAGCCAGAACACAAACAGTTTGAGATTGAAAAAGGGCCGTTCATCGTATGTGTGGACGCTTCTGGTTCCATGAGTGGTTTCCCAGAACAGTGTGCTAAAGCGATGGCTTATGCTCTGATGCAGATCGCGCTGGCTGAGAGGCGCGAGTGTTACGTGATGCTGTTTTCTACTCAGCAAATTACCTATGAGCTGACCAAGCAAGATGGCTTGCGTGAAGCGAGTGATTTTTTAAGTTATTCATTTCACGGCGGAACGGATTTAGACCCTGTGCTAGAACAATCGATTGAACTGATGAACAGTGACAAATACCGCAATGCAGATTTGGTCGTATTGTCGGATTTCATCGCACCTAAACCGCCGGAAGCTCTGCTAGAAAAAATCGCGACCTTAAAACATCAAAAAAATCGTTTTCATGCGGTGAGTTTGTCTCGCTATGGTAATCCACAGTTGATGGCGATGTTTGATCACTGCTGGGCATACCATCCTAATCTCGTCGGGAGACTGATGAAAAAATGGTAACGATCACTTGATAAAAACTGATGGATTGTTGCTCTAATTGTTCGCCTTCTATCCTTTGCGGGTCGATTCTTAGTCACTTGATTCATAAGTGGAAAATTTATTGTTGACTCATTTTCTTAATCCGTTAAAGTACGCCTCGTTCTCACGGCAAAGCCCGAAAGAACAATGTCAGAAGTTAGTTGCTCAGCAAGATGAGCAAAGTTATTAAAAGCTGCAACGCAATGTTTAATAGCAAATGTTCTTAATAACAAATGTTGTTAATAGCCAAATGTTGTTAATAACAAAGCTAGCGAATGTACTTCAAAAAATTTTCGATGGTGTGTAACTGACTCAGTTGACGGCATCGCAATCCAGAATTGCGTGCCCTGGTGGTGAAATTGGTAGACACAAGGGATTTAAAATCCCTCGACTTTCGAGTCGTGCCGGTTCAAGTCCGGCCCGGGGCACCATCTATTCTTTGCTCATTAAGAGCAACAAAAAATTAAAGGCGCGATGGCAGACTGGTTATGCAGCGGATTGCAAATCCGTGGACCTCGGTTCGACTCCGGGTCGCGCCTCCATTATCGAAGATCCCAGCCAATTGCTGGGATTTCTCGTTTCAAAATAGTCTCGATCAATGGCTACCTTTCATCAAAAAAATCCTTATTGCGAATGTACTTACTCATCAAATGATATGAAAACGGACGAATTAGCCAGCTCAATAAAGACCTGCCTAATCGAATGAACGTTGGTGTGTTTTCGTAAATCCGCCCATTGTAAAGCCACAGCAATTTACCCACATGCCAATAGATTAAAGGAATGGGTGGCATAAAGGTGACGATGTCGAGGTCACAACAAATACGATAGGTTTTGTGACTAAGCGCGTAGCGTTGACGAAAACGCCAATTACCAATCGCGGGTTGGCCGAATGTTACAATGCGTTTGATGCATTTTGGGTATTTCTTTTCGATGTAGTCAGCAAAGATACACCCAATTGCCCCACCCGAAGAGTGGCCAGTAATGGCAATGCGTTTGCCGCTCTCGATCAGAGGAACAACGACGGCTTCCAGCCGCTGTAAAACCGATAGGCCGAGTTTATCTTCGTTGCGCGTTGGCAGGCTCTCTTGATGCAGGAGATGGTAAAAGCCCGCATGAATACGGTAATCCAATCCTAAGTGCTTACAACTGCGTGTCCACATTGCAAAGTTCAAAAGCCAATCACTGACACTGTGCGAACCTTTAATGACCACCACGGCCTCTTCTTGGTTTTTACTCCACAGCACTCGAATCATGATTTTACCAAACTGGTTACGGATGATGTGCTGACCGTTCGGATCAAAACCATAACGTGTCTGCCTAAACACTCTGGGATAAGCAAGGTTGCACAGCACGGCATAGCGTTCGTATTGATAGCGTTTAAGTGGTTTCACATGACAGCTCTCGAAGATATTGAGCTAACGTAGCGGTTGAATGTGAATGCTTTATGAACGGTGCAGTTTGGGGTGGGGGAGTCTTTGTATTTAAATGCAGTCAGCCCCTTAGGCGGGCGTTAGCCGTTTGAACACTTACGATGCTGGATGCTGAAGGCATTGCTCGTGGCGAGCGAGCTTTAGCGGATGGCAAAGTCGTCAGCCATAAAGATGCGAAGGAAAGAATGTCAAAATGGCTGAAATCATTTGCACCGAGCTGACTCTGTCCGATCTGAGTGATACTGCTGAATACATAGCAATTGAAAATGTCGTGGCTACCAAGTAGCTGGTGTAAACCGTTTTCGCAAAAGTTGAATGTTTGGTCGATTTTCCAGAGTATGGACGCATTCCACCAGCACCTCAATTATTGTGAAGTCGTCGTAAATCCGTGTCGTATTTTCTACAAGTATGACGATAAAAAGATTCGTGTTCTTTTTGTTATGTATGCGGAATGAGAGTTGCGTCGGTGATGCTTACGAAAAAAAGCCGACGCTGGCTACCACCGCTTTCAGGCTTGAGATTTTCAGAGAGAACATAATCACTAAGATGACGTGCGACGGTAGATTCATGGATACGAAGAGCTTGATAAATCATGACTTAACTCCAGCTCTCAGAAGCCAGCCAAACGGCTTTTATACGGTCACGTACTCGACCATCACGATCGTAATCATGCATTAGTTCGAGTTGTCGTTTTTGTTCAGAAGTGAGTTCGATTTTTATGGTGCGTGGCATGATCCTGATTTCATGGAAAATCAAGCACCTTCAATGAACACGGGGATATCAAAAATGCACATAAATTTTAAACAAAAATAGAAATGCAAAAAAGAAGAAATGTACACCGCTATGAATTTATAAAACAAAAATAACAAGTAAAATTTTTATAGAGCAATACCCCATAAAAATAAACACTGACTGGTAACTTTAGATTAATTAATATAAAAAGTAACTATCTCATATAAAAACAACCACCATAAACAATACGAAGTTCTAACAAGGAAAATAAAACCTGACAAAAAAACAACAAACAACTAACTCATTTAAAATAAAACCATTTCATGATTAAGCCTTGAACCAACATTAAGGTTAAGGAAATATCATGTTTAATATAGACTACAACAGTTATCGCTCTATAAGTGGATTTAACCAGCGCACCAGATTTCTAATTTTCCACTATACCGCTCTAAATTTTAGCGAATCAGTCAAAGCGTTAACCAGTAATGCTGTTAGTGCACATTATCTAATCCCAGACCCAACTGATACCACCTATATAAATGCTGGATTTAAAGATGTTAGAATTTTCAACTTAGTCAATGAAAATGATAGAGCTTGGCATGCTGGCATTAGTGCTTGGTCTGGTAGAAGTAATTTAAATGATACTTCTTTAGGTATCGAGATTGTTAATCAAGCAAAAGATAACAATGGAATAATAACTTTTTCACCTTATCATCCACAACAGATTGCAGCTTTAAAATCACTCGCTATTAATATACTACAACGTTATCCTGATGTTTCACCAACTAATATCATAGGCCATAGTGATGTATCACCAGGTAGAAAAAGCGATCCGGGAGCTCTCTTTCCTTGGAAAGAACTCTATTTATCAGGGATTGGTGCTTGGTATGATGAAGAAACTAAAACTAAGTATTGCAAGAAATTTCAAACAAATCTTCCAAACAAAAATGACATTTTAGAAAAACTAAAAACTTATGGTTATGACACAACCAAAACTGAGGATGCTCAAGTGTATCAACAATTGATTCGAGCATTTCAGTTACACTTCCGCCCTGAGAATTACTCAGGAAAAGTAGATATAGAAACCGTGGCAATTCTTTACTCTCTTGTTGATAAATACAAATCCTCCCCTCGTTCAACTTGAAGTTGCAGGTTTCAATATCTGAAAATTACCCGTAATTCTGGATTTAAGTTGGGGCTATATGGCTGCCGGTAATGAAGCTCGGAGAACCGCAGGTTCAGGTCTTGCCTCTTGCTATCTATTATTTTTTGCATTTCAACACTAGCAAGCTATATCGCTCATCATAAATAGCATGCCTAATACTCACGAAATTAATTCCCTCCCCTTCAAGGGGAGGGTTAGGGTGGGGTGAACACCCCGTCATAAGCTTCTACTCGAAAGCATAATGAGCGTGTTTGAGTTGTTTATATAACTTCTGCCAAGTGCTTTGGCAGAGGAAAACTGACCAATTTTGTTGTAAATGAGCAGGTTTGATTGGAAGCGATCATACTATACCCTTCCTACTTGAAGCTGCAGCGGTGTTGGCTACGTTCGTTCACCCCAATCACATAGTTTGCCTATGCTCATGGGGACTCACTCACTTGCCGCCTACCTGCAACTCCAAGTTGTTTGGGTATATATTAATTATCTTCCGATGCCTGTCGGCCCCTAGCCTTCACGATAACGTGTTTATTTCTCTTTGATACTCCTCTTTATGGCTACCTCTTTAGGGTAGTTTGAGTTTGTAATTGATTTACATCAGTAATTCATTTTCTTTCATAATTAAAAATCTCGCTCAATGAAACGTTACCATAATTAGGAACCCATATGAGCAGGATGAAGCTGGTTGTCATCGGTAATGGCATGGTTGGCCATCGCTATATCGAAGATTTGGTCGAAAAAATGGAGGCATCGGCTGTTGATGTCACGGTTTTTTGTGAGGAACCGCGTGTTGCCTACGATCGCGTCCATCTTTCTTCCTACTTTTCACACCATACCGCTGAAGAGCTTTCGCTTGTTAAGCCGGGTTTCTATCAAAAGCATGCGATTAATGTCTTGATGGGCGAGCGGGCGGTTAACATTAACCGCGAAAAGCGCGTGGTCTATTCAAATACTGGCCGTGAAGTGAGCTATGACAAATTAGTCTTGGCGACGGGCTCTTATCCCTTTGTACCGCTGATCAAAGGCAATGAAAGTAAAGACTGCTTTGTCTACCGCACCATTGAAGATCTAAAGGCCATCGAAACGTGCGCGAAAAAGAGCAAAAGCGGCGTAGTGATAGGCGGTGGTTTACTTGGCCTTGAAGCGGCTGGCGCGCTGAAAGCGTTGGGCGTACAAACCCATGTGATTGAGTTTGCTCCGGTATTAATGGCTGAGCAACTTGACTTGCAAGGCGGTTTACAACTGCGTAATAAAATTGAGCGGATGGGGGTGCAAGTTCACACTAGCAAAAATACGCTAGAGATTGTTGCTCAAGGCGAGACCGCTCGTAATACCATGAAATTTGCCGACGGTTCGGATTTGGAAGTTGACTTCATCGTATTTTCCGCAGGGATACGTCCTCAGGACAAATTAGCTCGTGAAATGGGCTTAGACATCGCGCCGCGTGGTGGCGTTGCCATTAACGATCACTGCCAAACATCCGATCCTGATATTTACGCGATTGGCGAATGTGCTTCTTGGAATCAAACCTTCTTCGGTCTGGTTGCTCCTGGCTACAAAATGGCAACGGTTGCGGTTGATCATCTTGTGGGTAATGAGAGCCAATTTAGTGGTGCAGACATGAGCGCCAAGCTCAAACTGCTGGGTGTGAAGGTGGGATCGATTGGTGATGCCAATGGACGAACGCCCGGTTGTAAAAGCTACGTCTATCAAAATGAAGAAGATGAAGTTTATAAGCGCATTATCGTTTCTGAAGACGGTAAAAAATTGCTTGGTGCAGTTTTAGTTGGCGACACGTCAGATTACGGCGATTTACTGCAACTCAAACTCAATGATATTGAGCTACCCAAACACCCAGACACCTTGATTCTACCCGCGCATGCTGGCGCTGAAAAACCGGCATTAGGCGCGGATGCACTACCTGATACTGCGGTGATCTGTTCTTGTTTTGATGTGACTAAAGCGAAAATTGCCCAAGCCGTGGCCGATGGTCATCATACGCTCGGCGCGATTAAAGCCGTGACAGGGGCAGGAACCGGTTGTGGTGGTTGCGTGCCTTTAGTGACGTCGGTTCTGAATGCTGAACTGGCTAAATCGGGTGTGGAAGTCAAAAACGATATTTGTGAGCACTTTGCGTATTCACGCCAAGAGCTGTTCCATTTGATCCGCATTAACGGTATCAAACGTTTTGATGAGATGTTGGCAAAACATGGACGCGGTTATGGGTGCGAAGTCTGTAAGCCAACAATTGGTTCGATTCTGGCCTCGTGTTGGGGGGATCATGTGCTCTCGCCATCGCTGGTCAGTTTGCAAGACACCAATGATAACTTCTTGGGCAACATGCAAAAAGACGGTACTTATTCGGTGATCCCACGCATGGCGGGTGGTGAAGTCACACCACAAGCGCTTGCGGTGCTAGCGAATGTCGCTCAAGAATACAAACTTTACACCAAAGTGACGGGCGCGCAGCGCATTGGTCTGTTTGGTGCTCAAAAAGACGATTTACCTGAGATTTGGCGCAAACTGATTGATGCTGGATACGAGACAGGCCAAGCCTATGCCAAAGCTCTGCGCATGGCAAAAACGTGTGTCGGTAGTACGTGGTGTCGTTTTGGTGTGCAAGACAGCGTCGGTTTGGGTGTGCTGATTGAAAACCGCTACAAAGGTATCCGTACACCACACAAAATGAAGTTTGGTGTCTCAGGCTGTACCCGCGAATGTGCCGAAGCGCAAGGGAAAGATTTAGGCCTGATCGCGACCGATGCGGGTTGGAATATGTATGTCTGCGGTAATGGTGGTATGAAGCCTCGACATGCGGATCTGCTGGCCTCTGATTTAGATGAAGCAACACTACTGAAATACATCGACCGTTTCATGATGTTCTACATTCGCACAGCCGATAAATTACAACGCACCTCAGTGTGGCTAGACAACCTAGAAGGTGGTGTTGATTACCTGCGTGAAGTGATTGTGGACGATAAGTTGGGCATTAACGATCAACTCGAAGCGGATGTGGCGAAGCTTATTGCTGATTATCGCTGTGAATGGACAGAAACGCTTAATCATCCTGAGCAATTAACTCGTTTTACTCACTTCATTAATTCTGATTTACGCGATGAGAACGTCGTGTTCGTCAGCGCTCGTGAGCAGCACCGTCCTGCGACTTATGGCGAAAAACACCCAGCAGCGAAAGGCGATATATTCCACATTGCGCTTGCTGATTCGGCAATCTCTACCCCTGTTTTGGAGAAATAACTATGGCTAATAACACAGTATTTCAAGCCATCTGTGACATTAATGACATTGTTCCCGGAACGGGTGTGTGTGCACTGGTGAACGGTGAGCAAGTGGCTCTCTTCCGTCCGACTGAGGCGCAAGAAGTGATGGCGATAAGCAATATGGATCCCTTTGCTCGAGCCAATGTGTTGTCACGCGGTTTTATTTGCCAACATCAAGAGCAGTTCTGGGTAGCAAGCCCGCTTAAAAAGCAGCGTTTCAATCTCATAACAGGCCAATGTATGGAAGATGAACGCTTTAGCGTGAAAGCTTATGCCGCGCGAGTCACCGACGGTGTGGTCGAAGTCGCGGCTTAACAGCCGCTTTTGAGACGATGAGATTCAATAGCAAAAAGGTTCCTTGTTCATCGAGTTCTCTTGGTGATGCATCGATGGCTGGGAGCCTTTATCTATTCAATTTCCCTTTTTAATTTTAACTTTGGTGACAATAAGGACCATTATGTCTTATGTAAAACCTGCCGATTTTGTGCAAACAATGATTGACGCTGGCGAAAGCAAAATCTTCATGTCAACGCGCGATACCCTAATTCGCGGCATTATGGCGGGGGCGATTCTTGCTATCGCCGTCGCTGTGGCCATTACTGCGGCTGTGCAAACCGGAGTGCCTATTGTTGGTGCTCTGGTCTTCCCTGTGGGGTTTTGTATTTTGAACCTAATGGGTTTTGATTTATTAACGGGTGTTTTTGCTTTAGCGCCTTTAGCTTTGTTTGAAAAACGCGCCGGAGTAACCAAAGCGGGCGTTCTACGGAATTGGGGCTTGGTTGGGCTGGGTAACTTAATCGGTGCCGTTGCCGTCGCCTTTTTAGTGGCGCTAACCTTCACCATGAATTTCAGTATCGAGCCGAGCGCTGTTGGGCAAGCGTTTATCAAAGCGTCTACTGCTCGCACTCTTGGCTTTGCCGAACACGGTATTAATGGCTGGATCACCGTGTTTGTGAAAGGCATCTTGTGTAACTGGATGGTGTGTCTAGGTGTTGTCGGTGCTATGACATCAACTACTGTGAGCGGCAAAGTGGTTGCAATGTGGTTACCTATTTTTATCTTCTTCGGTTTGGTTTTTGAGCATGCGGTAGTGAACATGTATCTGTTCCCACTTGGTATGATGCTCGGGGCTGAATTTACCATTGGTGATTGGTTGGTGTGGAACCAAATTCCGGCCACATTGGGTAACTTAGTGGGCGGCTTGTTATTTACCGGGTTAAGCCTTTACATGACTCACGGTAAAACCTTGCCACAACGCAACCTTGGCTAACCATTGTTAAGTGAGGTTTAACCTCGCTTAATGACGATATCCTTTTGTCGATAAGGTAGAGAATAATCATGGTAAGCAGTGTAACGAGTCGCGGTTTTGTCTCTTTAGTAGGGGCTGGGCCAGGCGATCCCGATCTACTGACGGTTAAGGGGCTACGGGTGATCAGCCAAGCGCAAGTGGTGGTGTATGATCGTTTAGTTTCGCAAGCGATTTTAGATCTGGCGCCAAGCAGCGCGGAGATGATCTACGTTGGCAAACAGTTGGATTTTCATTGTGTGCCGCAAGATCAGATCAACCAAATTCTGGTCGATAAAGCCAAACAAGGTAAAAAAGTTGTCCGTTTGAAAGGCGGTGATTCCTTTATTTTTGGCCGAGGCGGTGAAGAGCTCGAAACGCTGGCTGAACATCATATCGCTTATGAAGTGGTTCCGGGGATCACGGCGGCGGCAGGCTGCACGGCTTACGCGGGGATTCCGCTGACGCACCGTGATCACGCGCAAAGTGTGCAGTTCATTACGGGTCACTTACAAAAAGAAGGTAAAGCGATCAATTGGCGATGTTTAGCGCAAGACAATCAAACCTTGGTTTTTTATATGGGGTTAAAGCAGTGCCCGAATATCACGCGAAACTTGTTGGATGCTGGCCTGAGCGCAGAAACGCCTTGCGCGATTATTGAACGCGGCACTACAGATAAACAGCGAGTATTGACGGGCTCGCTTGACGATTTACCCCTTTTAGCGCAACAAGCACAAAGCCCAGCCTTGATTGTGGTCGGCAGTGTGACTCGCTTGCACGACAAATTGAAGTGGTTTGGCGTATACTAAGCGCAATTTGCAAAGCAGCGGCGAACAAGCCGCTGTTTTTGTTTCTATTTGAGAAGAGAGCTCATGGAAAAAGTTGCCATTCTTGTCGACGTTCAAAACGTCTATTACACCTGTAAAGAGAAGTACCGCCAGCATTTTGATTACAACCAATTTTGGTATGTAGCCACTCAAGGGCGTGAGGTGATTAAAGCCAATGCCTATGCGATTGCTAGCCAAGATCCTAAGCAGCGCCAGTTCCACCATATTTTGCGCGGTATTGGTTTTGAGGTTCAGCTTAAGCCCTTCATTCAGCGTCGTGATGGCAGTGCAAAAGGGGATTGGGATGTCGGTATTACTCTCGATGCGATTGAGCTGGCAGAGCAAGCTGATGTGATTGTTCTGGTATCAGGAGATGGTGATTTCGAGCTATTGGTCGAACGGATTAAACAGCGTTTTAACAAAAAAGTAGAAGTGTACGGAGTACCAAGGCTGACGGCTCAAAGCCTTATTGATGTCGCCAGCCAGTTTGTTCCAATCGAGCAAGACTTACTGTTGTAGCTCACCTTCAGCAGGCACAATCTCACTATGTTGAGTATCTACCGTGCTGGTTGAAGCGGCTTGCTCTGCGTCTAATTTTTCACGTTCAGCTTTTGAAATATAACGAGGCTTATTGCTGCCGTGCAGCTTGGCATGCTTCTTTTTAAGATGCTTTTGCAGTGTTTGGTTAATTTTCTTTTTGCGGTTCATCGTCGTCTGCTCTTTGACACAAAGTCTTGGGTACATGAGGAACAAGGTGGCGCAGGATACTTGTTTTTATCTGCGATCTCAATGGAAGTTATTGGCAATGGAAAAAATGCATAGCGATCTTTTAACGGGAGAGCTGCTCAGTGAATTTCGTACCGTAGAGGCGATGGTGAACATTTATTGTCAGCGCCATCATCGCTGTCAATCTGGCCTCTGTACGTGTTGCAAAACCTTGTTGGAATATGCGCAAGTACGCTTAGATCGCTGTCCTTATGGCCAACATAAACCCACCTGCAACCGTTGCCCAATTCATTGCTATAAGCCTGAGCCGAAAGAACAAATGAGATTGGTGATGCGTTACGCAGGGCCAAGAATGTTGCTTTCTCACCCTATATTGGCGATCCGCCATCTACTGCATGAAAAACGTGCACTACCAGAAAAACCAAAGGCGCATGCATCAAATCGCCATCAACGATTGAACCGTGCGCCTTGCGATAAAATATGATCCGCTTTGCTGCGACTTATTTTCCCGCCACCCACTGGCGTTTGGTTTTGAGGCTTGAAGCCAACATATAAATACAAGTCGCCAGTAAAGCAATAAAGAGATAGCCCATTAAGCCTTGCGATCTTTGCATAAACCAATCAGCGATCATTGGGCCAACCACAGAGCCGATACTGTAGCTAAACAGCATAACTTGTGTCGCTGAGACAATGTAATTGGCATCGAGCTTATCACAACCTAAGTTGATGGCTATTGGGTACAGGGCAAACGTCGCCATACCTAAGAAAAACAAGCTGGCAGCTAATATCATCATCGTTGAATCGAACAAGGTCATGGTAATCGCCGCAGAGCCAATCAAGCAAAACAGTGCCATTAATAGTGTTCGGCCCAAAAACTTTGATAGCCAAGGCACCATAGGTTGCACCGCCATGCCACCCAAAACTACAAGCGCCATTAAGCTGCCAATATCGGTATGGCTGATACCGCGTTGTTCCAATTCAACAGGCATTAGACCGTAGATAGCCCCCAAAGTGAGTCCTGAAACTCCGCAACCGAGCAAGGCGGCATGGTTTAGTTTGAGTACCTGTTTCAGTGATAGGCTGACGGCATGCTGAGTTGACGGTTGGTCAGATTCGCCATAAATCAGCACCAAACTGGCGATTAATAGCAAGGTAATGATGGCAATGAAAGGCACGCCGCCTGATACGCCTAAATAACCAATCCCTAATTGGCCCAATGCCGTACCGCCGTAAAGCGCCGCCATATAGATACCAAGGCGTTTTGCTCGGCCTTTTTCATCACCGTGTAATAGCCAAGACTCGACGACAACAAAAACACCCGCCACCGCAATACCAGCAACAAAACGTGCCACTAACCAAGCACTGGCATAGTGCAGAGCAGGTAAGGCAAAAATGGTTAACATGAGTAGCGCTAAGCACCATACAAAAGCGTTTCGGTGGCCAACTCGGTTGACAACAGGTTCAACGACTAATGCGCCGATCAATAAGCCAGCGTAAAAGGCACTGGCAAGCCAGCTTGCCAATGAACTATCAAGCCCGTAATGCGGCAACATCAATGGGATCAGGCTCATTAAATAGCCTGAGGCAATCGCATAAAGCGATAGCGCAATGACCGGAACGGAAATGCGAGGGGACGACGCGTTCACAGTGATGTTGTCCATTGACTTTGCCTCAAAACCAGAATTGATGGGAGATTTTGCGGCGAATATGGAGCTGATATTGAGAAAGGTAAAACGAAAAATTATGTTCTTAACGATTAATTTTATTAATCGAAAATAAAGCCAGAGCAATGAGCAGTAAAGTTGGCATAAATCGATAAAAAATGCCAACTTTATTGTTGGTTATAATGAGTTACTCTTTCAGTATCGCTAGACTTAACGTCGGAGCAAAAGCGCGTATACTGACTGACATCAAAAGGACCTTTTGAGTCTCATTTCTCTTTCATACGATGAGTTTTTAATTTTAGGTCTTTGGATTGCATTAGAAAATACAACAAGAACAGGTTAACAATGACAAAATTCTATGCCGAAATTACAGGTTGGGGTAAATGCCTACCACCTGCAACGCTCTCAAACCATGATCTTAGCACCTTTATTGAAACTTCCGATGAGTGGATTAAAACTCGCACCGGGATTGAACAGCGCCGCATTAGCCATGTCAATACCTCGGATTTAGCTACGGTGGCTGCCCAACACGCCATCGCTTGCGCTGGGATTGATGCAACTGAGATTGATCTCATCATCATCGCAACCTGTTCGCCAGATTCTCTTATCCCAAATATTGCCTCGAAAGTGCAGCAGAACCTTGGGATTAAAAATGCCGCCGCTTTTGACTTAAATGCAGCCTGTACCGGTTTTGTTTATGGATTAGAAACTGCGACACGTTTAATGCAATCAAGCCATTACCGCCATGCGTTAGTGGTGGGTGCTGAGCGTCTCTCTTTTTACATTGATTGGACCAAACGTGATACCGCTGTGTTGTTTGGTGACGGTGCTGGTGCTGTTGTCTTGAGTAAAACCGATAAAGTAGTAGGTTTGCAAGATGCACAAATCGGTTGTGATGCAGAAGGGCGTGATATTTTGGCGGTGCCTAAATTTGGCTCTTCGATGGATCGTTTTGCCGCTGACAATGGGTATTGGGATTTTGATTTTGTTGGGAAAGAGATTTTTAAACGCGCGGTTCGAGGCATGGGCGCAGCGGCGCAAACTGTGTTGGCGCGTTCCGGTCTTTCAACCGAGCAAGTTGATGTGGTGATCCCGCATCAAGCGAATATTCGTATCATTCAAACCTTGTGTGACTTATCAGGTATTAGCCAAGATAAAGCATTCGTTAACATTCAACACTATGGTAATACGTCTGCCGCGACCGTACCTATTGCATTGTGTGAAGCGGTAGAACAAGGGAAAATCAAACCGAATGATAACCTGCTGGTGGCCGCTTTCGGGGCGGGCTTAACTTGGGGGGCTGGGCACATCAAATGGGGCGAGCGTGTTACTGCGATTAGCCGTAGCCAAGCGCAGTTACCAGAGTGTCAGTCCAGTGCGTTAGAATTATTGGCCAATGCAATTGAGCACTGCCAGCAGCGCCCGCTATCTAAATAACGCTTAGAAAACGAATGTTCACACAGTACAAGCAGTATGAGAACAGGCCACAATGTGGCCTGTTTTACTCTCAATGCTAGGTGTGTAAACTAGGCAATCGCCATGGCGAGCAGGCTAATTGGATGAATGGTTTCTAACGCGGTATTTTCTTCAATTTGCCATTTACAGGTTTCACAATCGGTAATCGCATAGTCAGCTTGCGATGTTTTGATTGCATCAAACAGGTGCGCGCCAATTTTCATTGAAACGTCATAGTTCTCTTCTTTAAAACCGTAGGTTCCCGCTAAGCCGCAGCATTCGCTGTCTAAGACCACTAACTCCAATCCCGGGATCATTTTTAATAATTCAATGGTAAAAATGACATTACCGCTGCGTTCAAGGTGGCAAGGGGTGTGGTAAACCACTTTCAAGTTGACGGGTTTCATTTTAGGCGCATTACCGCTCATGAACTCTTTGAGTAGAAAGCGTGTGACGTACTCGATTTGTTTGACCACCTTACTATTATCAACCCCTAAAACATGAGGGTATTCTTGTTGTAAGGTAAACGAACACGTTGATGAGGTGGAGAGGAGCGTCGTTTGACGATCAACTACCGCGGCTTCGATATTTTTCACATTCAATAGCGCATTTTTACGTGCTTTATCGTGAAAACCATTGGCAATCAGCGGTACACCACAGCATTTCTCGTTATCCAGTAACCGCACGCCGATATTCATCGCATTCATCACAGAGACAAAATCTTTACCTAACTGTGGGTGGTTATAGTTAACGTAGCAGCCGTGGAAATAGGTCACTTGCCGGTTATACAGGGGTTGGCGTGTGCAGTTCTGCTTAAACCAACGACGAAACGTGCCGTGTGAGTATTTGGGAAGTGATTTATGATCGTGCACACCAATGGTCTTGTGCATCAGTTTTTTTACCATCGGCATAGCCGTAGCAGCGTTCACTATCGGTGCAAATGGTGTGGCGATCGTGCCAAAAAGATCGGTATGGCTCAGCACGTAATCACGCACCAGCTTTGGACTCAGTGTTTTTTTGCCATGTTTGCCACGCGCCACAGCAATGATATCGCCAATTTTTACTCCGGAAGGACAGGCGGTTTCACACCGTTTGCAGTTGGTGCAGAGCTTGAGTAGGTCGTCATAATACTCTGCGCTTTTAATCCTCAAGCGTTCGCCATCCGGCCCGCACTGTTTTGGCCCCGGATAGAGTGGGTTTGCTTTAGCAACCGGGCAATAAACGGTACAAACAGTGCATTTGATGCATTGATCAAAAGAGGTATTTTTGGGTGCGGCTTCAACAAAAGAGGTGCTCATGCTAATACCTCCTGAATGGCTGGTCGAGATTGAGTTTGAGCCATAATTTGAGAGGTAGCGTGGTAAGCGCTGGCAATAGCAACGCCTCCACCGCTGCCTTCAAAGACAGGATCATAACCCGCGAGCATTGAACCACAGCAGTATAAATTGGTAATGATATTACCTTGATGAGTTGGGTTAAGTGACGTGTTGGTCAGCACACCAAAGGTCATGAAAGGGTGAGAGTTTTCTGAGAAAAAGGCATGGTTTCGCCATAGAGCGCGATCATGACAGCTTTCCGTCTCTAATTGGAACACGGGTTCGCTAATACCGTGATGAGAAGCCTGTAAACCTTGGCTGAAATAGCTTCCTGTAGCCATCACGAAATGGTCTGCTTGAATCGGCATATCATTGAGATTTTGAGTATGAATGGCGGTCAAACGGTTGCCATCAAATTCACCACTGATGACTTTATCGCCTTTTAAATGGGTACCACCCATGGTTAAAAAAGCTCGGCTGAGTGTATCTTCAATGCGGATGCCCATTAATGATGGCGGCATGGTCGGGACTTCATGCAACTGCAAGTTGGTTTCCAATTTGAGTTTATTCAGTAAGGTTAATCCATCACCATTGCCCATGATAGCCGGTAGGATCACTAGATCTTGCACAGTGGCATGACGGATCAGTTGATCACAAAAACTGCGCCATGCGTGTGGTTGTTTGAGCAAACGAGCAATATCGATGGAGCGCAGTTCGTTGGGGTTATGGCGAAGTGCTTCGAAACCCGGAATCGTGATATTGATGATCTCACTTGGGATAGTCGAAAATGCAGGTAGAGCGCGTAAGTTATCTTGCAGCATATGTGGTTGAAAATCTCGATAACCATCGATGGCGAGCAGCACAATACGCTTGAAATCAGCATTCGTTTTATGTTGATAAACATAAGGTTGTGATAACCAAGTGGTTTTCAATGTCCCCATCGGAGTAATGCGATAGTGGTTACTGTTGTCCGCTTGGTGTGTCAGCGGCATGCCGCGCTGCTGCAGCGTTTTTTGAAACCACATTAACCCTTGCGAAATAGTGTCAGCGCCAATTTTACTGTAAGGGTGATTCGGGGCTTGTTGACGTAATGCTTCCATGGCGAGCAAAGGGGATTCAACCGCTTCGCCGCTAGGCAGTTTACCCAGAACATCGATGGAACCGGATGAAAAATGCAGAGCACTTTGGCCTTGACTGATCAGTGCTGTTTTTAGGCCCGCTTGTAAGCAGCGAAGACCTGCACTGTAACCTGCAATTCCACCACCGATAATTGTGACGTCGTATTTCATCATAACGTCTCCTCACTTTCATTTTGCTTGTGTTGCGTTGGAATGTCATTGGCTCCGAACAAGCCTTCATAAATCCAGTAACTGAATTCAGCTTCGCGCAGTGCATCTCCCCAGAAAATCGGTTTAATGCCTTTCCAGCGCTCTTCTAAAAACTCAACCAACAGTTGGCTCGATTGGTTTCCCGAAACGTGACCATATTCTTGAAATAAGCTGGCGGCGCGATAGCTGCAAAGCTCTCCTTGGCACGGTCCCATACCTAAACGAGTGCGGCGACGTAAATCGACCAAGTTATTTACATCGAGTTGTTTAATTGCGTATTCAATTTCGCCCGCGGTCACCATTTCACATTCACAAATAACCGCTTGGCTCTTTGCATCATCAGATAAGAAATTTTGTGCGCGCTCACCATGGCGATAAATAGCCGATTCATAGACGGGTTTGGCAATGCTGGCGGTTTTTTTCACCTGTTTGGGGGTTTCGTTGGAGCCGGGTAGGGCGCGAGTATGAGTTTCGCAAGGGGTATTATTGCCCAGTTTTTTAGCGACTAAATCGGTCGCCCATTCTGCCATTAGGCGGTAAGTCATTAATTTACCGCCTGTAATCGTGGTGAGGCCTTTCAATCCATCGCGTTGTTCGTGGTCAAGTAATACGATGCCGCGACTGATGTTTCGGCCGCTGCCATCATCATTAATAGAGACCAATGGACGCACACCCGCATAAGCGCGTAATACACGAGTATTCGCCATGATGGGGGCCAGTTTCGCGCCTTCGGCCAGTAGTATATCGACCTCTTTTTCAGTCACGTGCAGGTTGTCAATTTGGTCGTAGTCAATGTGTTCAGAGGTAGTGCCGATCAGGGAAATGGTATCGCCAGGGACAAGAATATCGGCATCAGAAGGCTTGCGACAGCGGTTGATCACAAGGTTGTTGATACGATAATCAAGGATCAACAATGAGCCTTTCGCGGGGAACATTTTGATGTTGAGATCGGCGTATTCACAGATGTTTTGTCCCCATATTCCAGCTGCGTTAATCACTTCTTTGGCGAAAATCTCATATTGTTGATGAGTGTTGAGCTGTAAACAGCGCACGCCTAATACTGTGTCACCTTGGCGGATCAGCGACGTCACAATGGTTTTGTTCATGATCCGCGCACCATGCTCTTTGGCGTCTAGCACATTGGAAGCGCATAAACGAAAAGGGTCGAGTGTGCCATCGGGTACTTTGACCGCGCCAACAAGGTTTGGATTAACGTGAGGCTCTAAACGCAGTGCTTCTTTGGCAGAAAGCGGCTCGGTTGTAATGCCAGCTTGAGCGCACGCGTCGATAAACGTGCTCTGAAAAGCAAGATCGTCTTCAGGCAGAGTAATGAACAGGCCGTCGGTTTTCTCTACACAATGTCTGGCGATATTTTTTAAAATTTGATTCTCTTGGATGCACTCTTTGGCCGATTCAGGATCGGTAACTGCGTAACGTGCTCCGGAATGTAATAAACCGTGATTTCGCCCGGTGGTACCAGAGGCAATATCATCTTTTTCTAGCAAAATACACCCAATGCCACGCAGTGCGCAGTCGCGCATGATCCCAGTACCGGTTGCTCCGCCACCAATGATAACAACATCGGTTTCAAATCGTGTGGTTGTGGTCATGGTGAAACCTTATTCGATGAAAAACTTATATTTAGTGTGGCATTTTCAATAGAAAATGTTCGATATATTGCTCACAAAAGAGCGAGTGAGCGAAATTGTGTTTCATTTTGGCGTTGAATTCATGTCTGCATGTCGATTTATATCAAAATGATGGATAATTTAACAATTTAGGTTGAGTTAATTTAACAACTGTAGTCGTTTTGGAGAGCGAATACGCTTACGAGCTGATCCGATGACCTCTTCATCATGCCTCTTTTATCAGTATGGAATTATATCTCTATCCATTATTACACTTGATTATGTTGCTATTTATAGATACTCCCTTAGTTTCCTATCATTTGTTAAGATCTGCGTTAGTGAGCAGAAGATCAAAATAATGAGTTAATTAACAAAAAATAATATTAAAAGTAACAGAATTGTGCTCGAACGCTCATAAATGCTGTTTTTTAATTTTCGTGGGAAGAGAAATGTGCAAAATTTGCCGCACACAGACATTGTGTACACAAAAAATAAACAAGGACACTTACTATGACTCGAACAAAACAACATACTCTTCTCGGAGAGTGTATAGCGGAGTTTATCGGCACGGGATTGCTGATTTTTTTCGGTGTAGGTTGTGTTGCCGCCTTAGTTCTCACTGGTGCACAATTTGGCCAGTGGGAAATCAGCATCATGTGGGGCTTAGGTGTGGCAATTGCTATCTATTGCACTGCGGGTGTTTCTGGCGCTCACATTAATCCAGCGGTGACCATTGCACTGGCCGCCTTTCATGGCTTTAATAAAGCGAAAGTGCTTCCCTATATTGCGGCGCAAATGCTCGGTGCATTCTGCTCTGCTGCTCTGGTTTACGGCTTGTACAGCAACCTTTTTACTGATTATGAAATCGCACACAATTTTGTCCGTAGCAGCCAAGAAGCGTTAGCCACAGCAGGTATTTTTTCTACCTACCCTAATGCTTCATTATCATTTGTTGGTGCATTGGCGGTCGAATTTGTCATCACAGCGGTATTAATGTTCGCTATTTTGGCACTAGGTGATGAAAATAATGGTGCTCATCGCAATGCAATGAACCCATTGCTGATTGGTATTCTGATTGCGGTTATCGGTGGTTCACTTGGCCCATTGACTGGCTTTGCAATGAACCCGGCGCGTGACTTTGGGCCGAAATTGTTTGCTTACTTAGCTGGCTGGGACTACGCACTAACAGGTGCAAAAGATATCCCATACTTCATCGTACCTATCATTGCTCCTATTGCTGGTGCCTGTTTTGGGGCATGGGCTTACCCTAAATTTATTGGCGCGTACTTACCCACTGTCGGCGTAGGCTGCACCATTCCAAACCAGTGTGATGACGTAGAAGAAAGTGAGCAAGCTCACGTCTAAAATAACGACAACACTTCATAAAACGATTAACGTGAAAGATAAGGAAAAGACCATGACTGAGCAGAAATATATTGTTGCCCTTGACCAAGGAACAACAAGCTCACGTGCTGTAGTGTTAGATCATGATGCTAACATTGTCAGTGTTTCTCAGCGTGAATTTACCCAGATCTACCCTCAAGCTGGCTGGGTTGAACATGATCCACTGGAAATTTATGCGACGCAAAGTTCGACGCTAGTAGAAGCACTTGGCAAAGCAGGCATTCGCAGTGATGAAATTGCGGCGATTGGTATTACCAACCAACGTGAAACTACGGTGGTGTGGAACAAAGAAACGGGTAAACCAGTCTACAATGCGATTGTATGGCAATGTCGACGTACCGCATCCATTTGTGAAGAATTGAAAGCACGCCCAGGGCTAGAAGAGTATATCCGCGAGAATACAGGCCTAGTGCTTGACCCTTACTTCTCTGGCACCAAAATCAAATGGATTTTGGATAATGTCGAAGGGGCTCGTGAAGACGCCGAGGCTGGAAAACTGCTGTTTGGTACGATTGACTCGTGGCTCGTTTGGAACATGACACAAGGCCGTGTTCACGTTACTGATTATACCAATGCATCTCGCACTATGCTTTTCAATATCAATAACTTGCATTGGGATGAAAAGATCCTAAAAGAGTTTGATATTCCTTTGTCTATGATGCCTGAAGTGAAGAACTCTTCCGAAGTTTACGGCCAAACCAACATTGGTCGTAAAGGGGGGACACGTATTCCTATTGCTGGGATTGCGGGTGACCAGCAAGCTGCACTTTATGGGCAGATGTGTGTTGAGGCGGGCCAAGCAAAAAATACTTACGGCACTGGCTGTTTCTTATTGATGAACACAGGTAAAGAGAAAGTCACCTCACACAATGGCTTGCTAACAACTCTGGCTTGTGGCCCTGCTGGTGAACCTTACTATGCACTTGAAGGTGCAGTCTTTATGGGCGGTGCATCGATTCAATGGTTGCGTGATGAATTGAAACTGATTTCAGATGCGCATGACTCGGAATATTTCGCTACGAAAGTTGATACGGCCAACGGCGTTTATGTTGTGCCAGCGTTTACTGGTTTAGGCGCGCCATATTGGGATGCTTATGCCCGTGGTACGATTGTTGGTTTAACGCGTGGCGTGAATTCGAACCATATTATTCGAGCGACCTTGGAAAGTGTCGCTTACCAAACACGTGATGTACTTGATGCAATGCAAGCTGATTCTGGCATTAAACTGTCTGCGTTACGTGTAGACGGTGGCGCGGTAGCCAATAATTTCTTAATGCAATTCCAATCTGATGTGCTTGCTACCGAAGTGCACCGTCCTAAAGTGACAGAAGTGACCGCGCTAGGGGCAGCCTATTTAGCTGGTCTTGCGGTTGGCTTTTGGGGAAGCTTGGATGAGCTTGCTGATAAAGCCGTGATCGATAAAACATTCGTTCCTCATCAAGATGAAGAGAAGCGCGATCGTCGCTATAAAGGTTGGAAACGTGCGGTGAAATGTGCGCAAGCTTGGGCAACTATGCACGATGACGAAGAGTAATACTTAGCCTTATGGCCTCTATGTATCCCCCTGCTAGAGGCTTTTTGCTTGGCTATCTATGTTTTTGCTCTCTGATTTATCGATAAAAAATGCTCTGTCATCGTGGCAGAGCATTTTTTTACACGTCAATTTTTATTATTTTGGGTTTATCATGCAGCGTTTTTGGCGTCAGCCGTTTTTTTTTCTCGCTGCATCTTTGCTAAAAAGTATATGTTTACGCAGGCGATAAAGCCGTTGGTGAGCACTACAGGCCATGAGTCAATCATTAGTCCGTAAGCGGTAAACAGTGCACAACCAACAAAATTAAGAATACGCAGTTTAACGATATCTTTCATTGTCAGCGAGATTGCCACCATGATTGAGGCGGCATAGCCCAAAATTTCAACCACATTCATTTCCATAATTTGACCCTCTTAATATATGCCGAACGATGTCGGTACCAATCTTCTCGCCGTGAGATAAGTGAGGAAGCTCCATGCCTCGAATGGTCATAGTTAATTTTATGTATATTAATATAACAATAGCTAATATGTGATAAAAGACTCAAAACCAGGTTCGGAGAAGGTTAGCGATTACGCAAACGTTTAATGTCTATTGCATTAAATTTATCGTGCTTTTGTTTGATGGAAACATTCATTGGCTTTGTGAATGTTATTGCCAATAAAAAACCCGCTTTGATGCGGGTTTCGAAGATGGTCGGCATCAATTTTACTTTTTGCCTTGAGTCATTTGTTTATCTTTATCGGTCAGCTCGCGAATACGACGGCTAATATCACGGCGCTCTTTTGAAATTTCTGCGCTTTTGATGATGTGGTCATCGACGCGATCTTCGTAATCGGCTTTCATATTATTGATGATCGCCATGACTTCTTCGTGGGTCATATCTGGTTTCATGTAATCGAGCAAGTTCTCAAGCAATTCAACTCTTTTACGGTTATCACGAACTTTTTTCTCGTTATCTAGCAGTTCACGTTTCAGTTTATTTTTACGGCGAGCTTGGTTAACAATTTCAAATACGATACTCATAGGTTCCTTTTCCAACTTGAATGTCAATTGCTACTGATTAAATCATATCGAGCTGATTCATAACAGTCTTTAGATCAATCCTGACTCACTCTTGATTAAGAAATCATCAGTCTATTCATGAGTGATTGTACTGCGGTGTAAATGCGCTATATCATGTGCGAACCGTATGACAATGTAATGATACCAGATATGCAACTTTCAGAGATTGTAATCCCTAACACGAAAGACGTGCCTGCAAAACAGCATCACAATGTCAAATTACGTGAGGCTTACATTAGCGAACGTGAACAGCTAGAGATGACCGAGTTAGAGTTAAGCCGTGCAAAGATTATGATGATTGATAGCAATGGGAAACTCATCAGAATCTCACTGTTGTTAGAACACTAATAGAACATAGAACATAGAACATAGAACATAGAACATAGAACGTACAACGTACAACGTAGATTGTGGTCTTGATTAGGAAACTCTGCTTAGAAAAAAGGAAATTATAATGAATATTGAGCTCTCTCCCCTAGAAGCACGAATTATTGGCTGTTTAATTGAAAAAGAAGTGACCACGCCAGATTACTACCCATTAACGCTCAACAGTTTGACCACTGCATGTAACCAAAAAAGTAACCGCGAGCCAGTGCTGTCATTAACCGAAGCTGAGGTTCAAGATGCCGCTGAGGGCTTGATTTCACGTCGCTTGATGAGTGATGAAAGTGCTTTTAACAGTCGAGTAAGCAAATATCAGCATCGTTTCTGCAACACCGAATTTGGCGATTTAAAGTTATCAAATCAAGAGCTTGGCTTGGTGTGCTGCATGTTACTGCGTGGCCCGCAAACACCGGGAGAGTTGCGCACTCGTACTAACCGTTTATGCAGCTTTACCGATGTAAAAGAAGTCGAAACTATTCTAGACGGTTTAGCCAACCGTGAATCAGGCCCGCTGGTGGTGAAGCTACCACGGGAACCGGGCAAGCGAGAGTCGCGTTATCAACATCTCTTTTCCGGAGAGGTTGACGTTGAAAGTTTGGAGCAGAGCTTTGCTCACGCGGTGGAAGGTGGAGTGACCACTCGTATTGATCAACTTGAACATGAGGTTCACGCATTAAAAAATGAAGTCGCCGAGTTACGCGCTTTGGTGGAAAGCTTACTGTAAGTGAATAAGGTGCCCCACAGAGATTGCTCGGACTGGTGGGTTTATTTGGTTCGAACCCGCCACCAAGCACTGTATTGCGGTATTACGACGGATGTTGAACGACGCTTTGTACAACACCAAACAGGGAAGGGTGCAAAAGCGTTACGAGGTAAAGGGCCGTTATTATTGGTTTGGTCTCAACGTGTAGAAGGCGGTAAAAGCCTCGCTTTAAAAACTGAGTTAGCGATTAAAAAGCTGACAAAATTGCAAAAAGAACAGTTGGTGGCAGGGCAAGAGAATGTTCATTTCTCTGTTAGTGGCATGGATGATTTTGGTGACGATTAGGTTTGGTCAGCGGCATTATTCGCCAATTTCATGTGCAATGTAAAAAATTGTATTAACCTTGTTTAGGGAATAATAACAACAAGGTTGGTTGCAATATGAACAGTTACAACAAATGGTCATTGGTTTCGTTGCTCTTGTTGGCTTGTGCTTCTGCACAAGCGGCGAACACGATAGCTGACGCGCGTGGTAATGGAATGGGGAATACAGGCGTAACAACGGCCGATTATCTGCTAGCCCCATTCTATAATCCTGCATTGGTGGCCGTGTATCGGAATAATGACACGTTTGGCGTGCTTTTCCCTGCGGTAGGTGCTGCGGCTAGAGATCCAGATAAAAGCCTAAAATCCATTGATGATTTGCAAGATAGCATCAAAGCGTTTGAAAATTCGGGTACACCTAATCAACGTAATATTGATAAGCTCAACCAGTATTTAGACCAGCTTGCCGACGACAAGCCTCTTGCTGTATCGGCGGGCATTGGTATGGCGATAGCGATTCCTCTCGATCTAGTTTCACTTAATATTTTTGCGCGTGGGCACGCTGAGGTGATTGCGCGTTCTGATATTGCGGCAAATACAGGCAATAGCAGCGCCGACGTTGAGAATCGTTATAAAAACTCCACCGTTGATCTGATTGCATTTGGTTACTCAGAATTTGGCCTAGCACTGGCCAAAATATACAACATTCGTGGTCAGCAATTGGCATTTGGCATTACGCCTAAAATTCAACAATTAAGAACCTATAAGCAAAATATTTCGGTAAAAGAATTTGATCTTGCTGATTATGACAAAAGCGAAACGAACGATAATGCCTTCAATCTTGATTTAGGGGCTGTATGGTTAATTAACGATTTTCGTATGGGTGTTGCGGTAAAGGATCTTTTGGCTCAAGAATTAAAAACCATTGATGGTTTAAGTTCATATGATTTGGATACGCAAGTCACAATCTCGGGTGGATATGTCACTGAGTTTTTCACTGCTGCAATCGATTTAGATGCAACAAAGCAGAGTCGTTTCAAAGACCAAAAAGATGATACGCAATACCTACGCTTTGGCTTAGAAGGCAATGCGTGGGGATGGGCACAGCTTCGAGCCGGTTATGAAATCGATCTAGAAGATACTTTGGATAACGCTGTCACGTTTGGCATCGGCATCAGTCCCGGAGATCTTGTCAGTTTCGATCTTGCAGGAAACTATGCTGGGGATAACCAATTTGGCATTTCTGGGAATTTAGCTTTCACCTTTTAAGTTATAAGAAAGCATTCTGTTGCTTTTGTTTAGTAAATGAGCGGTTAGTAAGTGTACGTCAGCTTTTTTAGTAGTTTGTACTATCATTTATAAGGCACATACTTAATAATCAATATGATATACGGGATGCTTGTTTGATCCTTCATTGGGTAGTCCGGAAATATGATGAGTGCGAAATCAGCCATTGTGTATCATTTAATCCAGAAGTTAGTGTACGAGAATGCCATGAGAAAAATCCTGTTCCTTTCATTTGTATTTAGTGTCAGTTTGGCAGCCTCCACTCAGGCTGCCGCACAAGTTTTAAATGGCTATTGGCGATATCAAGAGTTTTTAGATCTTAATCCTGCGCAACAGGTTCTTACCGACCAGATGATACAGGCAGTGCGTCAACCTCCTGCTGCACTCTCAATAGAGCAAGATAAACCCATTCACATTTCTGTTGTTTATCCAGGCCAACAAGTTTCCGATTATTGGGCACGCAATATCAAAGCTTTTGAGATGCGTTTAGATGAACTTGGGATCAGATACCAAATTAATCAGGTATTTACTCGTCCGAATATTGATATTCGTCAACAAAGTTTATCGCTGATGGAAGCGATCAGAAACAAATCCGATTATTTGGTGTTTACGCTTGATACCATCCGGCATCGTAAATTTATCGAGCAGTTGTTAAGCTCAAATCAAACCAAAATTATCCTGCAAAATATCACCACGCCAGTAAAAAGTTGGGGAGATCGGCAGCCTTTTATGTACGTGGGGTTTGATCATGAAATTGGCACAATGAAGCTGGTGGATTACTACAAAAAATCGGTGCCAAAGAATAGTGCTTATTCTGTACTCTATTATTCTGAAGGCTATGTTAGCGATGCACGCGGCGATAGTTTTATCCAAGAAATGAGTCGGGACAGTAAATATCACTTGGCCTCTTCGTTTTATACAAAAGCGACACGAGATAGTGCATTTGATGCAACTTTGCATATCCTTAAACAAACACCAGATATTAATTTTATTTATGCATGCTCTACTGATGTTGCACTCGGTGCCATGGATGCGCTGCAGCAGCAAAATAGAGAAGACATTACTTTAAACGGCTGGGGTGGTGGTGAGGCTGAATTGGAAGCGTTACAAAATAGTACACTTGATGTCACTATTATGCGTGTCAATGATGATGCAGGTGTTGCTATGGCGGAAGCCATTAAGTGGGATCTTGAAGGAAAACCGGTACCTACGGTTTACTCTGGTGATTTTGAATTGGTAACCAAAGAGGCGTCTTCAGCGTATATTGATAAGCTCAAAAAACGAGCATTTCGTTACTCTGACCATTGATATATCGAGCCATTAATGAGTTTAAGGTCAAGCAGCGTCAAGAAAAAACAAAAGATAGCCACCGTGATTACCAAATCAATGATTGCGGTAATTGGCGCGTTGACGCTCAGTGTTTTATTTCAAAGTTATCAGATCAGTAGCAAAATCATTGCTCAAGAAGTGCAACGTACGGCTTCTCAAACCTCCAGTCTTATTCAGAATCTCTTTAACTTCCGTCTTTCATTACTGCAGGTAAACCAAGATAGCAGCGCAAAAAATACAGGCTTAGTTAAAGCAATTCGTAAGGGCGATAATGACAGCATTGATCAGTTCTTTTTTGGGGTTGACCAGCTAGAAGTAACCAATACGCCAGATATTCGTTTCATTTCTGATTCTGACAGCCTGATGTGGGAAGATGGCAATGCGCAGTTTTATGGTATTGAACAGAACGAGCTGGTAAACATGTCTCATAAAGTTGCGTTAAGTAATAACTGGCATATGATCAAATCGCCTTCTCAATTGGGCTATACCTACTTAATGCTCAGACGTACACCCGTTATTGACTCACCATCTGGGGAAGTGATTGGCTTTTTGCATCTTGCTAGCGTACTTAACAACAATTACGTGCTGGCAGAAACATTACGTGAAGGCAGCAACTCAGAAAATCTCGTGATGACGACCGGTGACAAGGTCTTAGCCTCAACAATTAATGGTGATGATACCTACACGGAACATGATCTTTTAGACGATAATTTTGACGCCTACAGTTTTGCAGATTACATGTTAAGCCGTACCGAGTTAACCACTGAAGGGGTACCAATTTATATTAATGTTCTCAGTGTGCAGAGTAATAAGAACGTATTGCAATTGCGTGAAAATTATTTTTTTTGGATGATTTTTGCTCTTTTTGCCATGGTGATAGTCTCTATTTTGACTCGTTGGTGGTTACATCGACGAGTCAAAATAGAGATCAGTAGCTTGATGAATTACACCCGCAAAGCTTCTGAAGCGGGGAATTATGAGCTTTTTTCTGGTTCTAAAATCTATGAATTTGATCACTTCGGCAGAACGCTAGAACACACATTTCAACGTTTATCTGAGCAAGAAAAACAATTTGAGGATCTGTTCAATTTTTCACTTTCGCCCATCATAGTGTGGAGTATCGACGGCGATATCATCAAAATGAACCCATCCGCAAAAAAATATTTCATGCGTCGCAATGATCAGCAGCAGTGCATTTTTGATGCATTAAAGCAGGAGTTGCAGCCAAAGATACGCCTTGCGGTTGAACAAGAAACTTTCCGAGAGATAAATGTTGAAGTCGGGAATAAGGTTTTTCGTTGGAATTTATCACCCATTATTTTTGAGCAAAGAATTGAGTCAATCATCACCCAAGGACAAGATATTACGACAATCGCCGAGGCGGCTAAACAGAGCCGACTCGCAAGGCAAGAAGCGGAAGAGTCGGCGCGTATTCGTGCTGAATTTCTTGCAAAAATGAGCCATGAATTGAGAACACCACTGAATGGAATTTTGGGTGTTTCTCAATTACTTAAGCGTGAAATTAGCAACCATGAGCAACTTGAGCAAGTGAATGTGTTATGCAGCAGTGGTGAACATTTATTGGCGGTGCTTAATGATATCCTTGATTTTTCAAAGATAGAGGAGGAGCAGTTTAGAATTCAAGAGTCTGATTTTAAGCTGGTTGAAGTCATCTCTGCTGTGGAAAGTATCTATCGACCTTTATGTGCCGAAAAAGAGATTGAGTTCAGCCTGAAGAGCAATATTCCGCCTGATATGATGATCCATGGCGATCAAGTCCGCCTGAACCAAATTCTGTTCAATCTATTAAATAATGCCACTAAGTTTACCCACAATGGGCTGATTAGCATTGAGTTCCAGCAAAAGAATAGCAGCCATCTGTTGATTTCGATTAGCGATACAGGTATCGGCATCAGAGAGCAAGATCTCGCGCTTATTTTTGAGCCTTTTACTCAAGTAGAATCAAACACCACACGAGAATACGGCGGGAGTGGTTTGGGGCTTGCAATTGTCAAAAGCTTGATTGAGATGCTTGATGGTACAGTAAGCGTAAAAAGTCAATTTGGTGTAGGTACGACGTTTTCTATCAAACTCCCATTAGTTGCAGTCAGTGGCTGTAAGAAGGAGGTAACATCCTATGCGTCTACTCCACCACATGAGCTGTTTGAAAAACCAATCAAAGTGTTGCTAGTCGAAGATAACCATACCAATGCTTTTATTGCTCAAGCATTTTGCAAAAAATACCGTATGGAAGTGTCAAGAGTGGAAGATGGCCTACAGGCGATTGATTATTTGAAAGATCATCCAGTGGATCTTATCTTAATGGATAACCAACTGCCTTATTTAGGAGGGGTTGAAACAACCCATTTGATCAAACACGAGCTGATGATGGATGTACCTATTTATGCGTGTACAGCTGATGGTATGCAATCGACTAACGAAGCATTCATGGCTGCAGGTGCAGAATATGTGATAGTTAAACCCATCAAAGAGAAAGCATTGCATGAGGCTTTTTGTCATTTCCAAAAACGGCAGAAATAAAGTACAGCGCAACATTCTTATACGGTTTTTTATCTTATAGAATGCTACACGCTACTTGCCATAAAAGCGCGTTCTAAAATTTCTTTTTTCAATGCAGCTGTCATTGCAATTGATTCAAGAAATTTAACGCCAACTAACACTCCTTGACCTTGTTGACGGACACTGACGATTTGGCAAGCGAGGTCTTGTGGTAGAAGTGGGGACAGTGTGGACTTTATCTCAATAAACATATCTTTTTCTAAATGATGTACGCTAGGAATAAGTAGTGCACAGCCAGAAATCGAAAAGTCGACCAATTTTCCTTTTAATTGGTGCTCTCCTTCATACACAATTGCCGGTAAAGAGAGTTTGTAGCGTTCGTGCTCTCGGATCGCTTTGGTCACAAAGTGATTAGGAAACTTGATAAACAGTAATCCGAACGGTTTGGAAATACTGCGAATAATCGATGTTTTGAACGCGAGTATATGACCTAATTCCGTGTCACAAATCCCACGTAGAATAATTTGGATATTAACTATTTTGCGCATCACCAAGTCTTCACGTGCTTTGATGGGCATATCGATCAATACATATCTTTCACGTTTACACCCGATAATTGTCGTTGAAAAGTTATAAGAATCTTCAGGCCCAAATTCGACTGTGGCGAGGATTTTCATGCATGGCTTAAGGAGTTTGATGAGTTCGTCGCTATTAGTATTCGGAATTGGCATTGAGTGGTATCGTCGTTGCGAAAATATAGCTTTACTATAGCGCGTGATTTTTACGTCACCTACTAAGAAAAAGTAAAAGCTCTCAGAAGATCATGTTTCTAAGAGCTTTTCTCAAGTTTAATGCTAGTGGCTACCTCTTGTGTTAAGCACTGATGCGCTGACACTCACAGGTTGATGATTGGTCGATATAATCATTTAACTGAGCAATTTGCTCAGTGTTAAATGCTAAGCCGAGTTTACTTCTGCGCCATAGGATATCTTCACATGAAGAAGCAAATTCATGATCTAATAGATAATCGACTTCGCGTTGATAGAGCCCAAACGCAAAATGTTTACCCAGATCAGCACTGCTTTGCACATTTTCGAGCATCGCCAAAGTTCGGCTTCCGTAATTAGTGACCCAGCGGTTAATGGTTGCTTTATCAATATCTGAGAAACGTTGTTCGAGCTGCTGTTTGAGCTGTGCTGGATAAAATTCTTCTCCACCGGGCAGTGGTTTGTTTGCGGTCCAACAGTCAGACATTTGATTAAAAAATGGTTTTAATTGACCCATAGCAGATTCAGCTAACTTGCGATAAGTGGTTAACTTTCCACCAAAAATAGAAAGTAGTGGCGCATTATCAGCTTGTTGATCGAGAGAAAGTGTATAGTCACGAGTAATCGCTTGCGGTGAATCAGACTCATCATCACACAGCGGGCGCACACCGCTGAAGTCGGCCACAATCTCATCCAATTTGACCTGATGGATAAAGTGCTTATTCACAACATCCAATAAGTACTGTTTTTCTTCGACGCTAATTTTCACTTGACGAGGATCACCTTGGTATTCGACATCAGTGGTGCCTATCATTGAATAGTGATCAAGATAGGGGATCACAAAGACGATCCGTTTATCTTCGTTTTGTAAAATATATGCTTGCTCTTCATCGTGAATTTTCGGCACGATAATATGTGACCCTTTGATGAGCCGGATACCGTAGGGAGAAGTAATTTCAATCTGCTCATCAATGAACTGTTTAACCCAAGGACCTGTTGCGTTGACAAGCGCGTGGCTGCGGCGCGTAAAACGAGTTTGTGTTTTTTCATCAAACAAAGTCACATGCCATAACTCGTCAACACGACGAGCTGATTCAACGCGGCAATAGTTTTTTACTTCGGAACCGAGTTCACGTGCTTGCATCGCATTCAGTATCACTAAACGAGCATCATCGACCCAGCAGTCTGAGTATTCGAAACCCATTTTCATCTCATTTTTAGTCACCACACCTGCGTTAAGGGCTATTTTTTTGCTGGCAGGTAGTGAGGTTCGTTTGCCTAAATGGTCATAAAGGAAAAGTCCGGCACGAATCATCCAAGCAGGCCTTAGAAAAGGGCGGTGTGGTAGACGAAATCGCATTGGTTTTGCAATGTGAGGCGCTTTGCGCAACAGTACTTCGCGTTCAGCCAATGACTCACCGACTAAACGAAATTCATAATGTTCTAGGTATCTTAACCCACCATGAATTAATTTTGAGCTCGCAGAAGAGGTAGCGCTAGCAAAATCTTTTGCTTCATACAGGCCAACTTTCAGCCCGCGGCCAGCTGCATCGACGGCGATGCCTGCCCCATTGATACCGCCACCGACAACAATAATGTCGAGCACATTGTTTTCGGCTTCAATCGAGTTGCAAACAGAATGGTTGTTCATTGAGCGTACCTATTTCGTTTTTGTTCTGTAATGTTCGTATGAAACCATTCTTTAGTCAAAATAGTTAGTTTTTTGTTTTTTTATTTTGATCTCGATCATTATTTTCTAATGCATATGCTCACTTAACCAATAAAAAAGGCGCTACGTCTTCACGTAACGCCTTTTCGGTTGTGAAAAGTAATACCTCAACGAGCGAGTTTACGATGAGCGCGTGAAAAATGGCCAGCGCAGAACGCACCGACAATAGAAAGTTCACCAGCCAGACAGAGTGATGCTGCCACTTCGGCTAACGCTTGCGAATGACCAGTACCGTGCAGACCGAGAATATCCAAACATGCTTTTTGACTCGGTAACCCTGTACCGCCACCAACGGTCCCTAACATTAAATTGGGTAAGGTTACACTGGCGTACAAACCACCATTTTTGTCCACTTCCATGCGTGTCATACCAATTGCCGATTCAGCAACGCAAGCGGCGTCTTGCCCACAGGCAATATACAAAGCAGCGAGTGCATTAGCGTAATGTGCGTTAATGCCTATCGCGCCGCTTAATGCCCCACCAACAGTCGTCATTTGGCCAAATTGCATCATAGACTGTGGCGTCGTATGCAGATGTTTATGGATGAGTTCGGCAGATAAATGCACCTCGGCAGTCACTTTTTTTCCTCTCACACTACGCAGTGTTTGGCTAGTGGCTTTTTTATCACCCGATAGGTTGCCATCAAGGAATGCGTATTCAGGCTGCACAGGAGTATTTGCCAGAATGGTTTGGAACACGGCATTGGTGGCAATAGTGACCATGTTTTGCCCTGATGCATCGCCGGTTAAAAACTCAAACACGAGGTAGACATGGTTCCCTTCAATATTGACATTAATGTCTGACAGTTTTCCGTGTGCTGTCGTGTTTTCTGCAACTTGTTTAAAGTGGTCATATTGAGTCACTATCCACGCCACAAACTGCCCAGCTTCGATTAAGTTATAAAATGCAAAGCCTGGCGTGCGAGTAACGCCTTCATTTAACAACATGGCGCTTGCACCTCCTGCCGCAGTGAGCAATTTTGCACCACGATGATAAGAGGCAACCAAAGCGGCTTCGGTTGTAGCGAGCGGGACGAGATAATCACCTTTGGCAAACAGTCCATTGACTCGTAATGGCCCTGCGATCCCAACTGGAACTTTGACTGTGCCAATAAAATGCTCAATATTTTTGTGGTAGCAGAGCATATCTTGCTCTGTTGAGTCATCTAAAAGCGCACTTTTGCTCGTTCGCGTGTTAAGTACTTGCCAACGGCGCTCCACATTTTTTGCGGTTAAATACGGACTTGGTGTTAATTTGAGCGTTGGAGAAGTGAGTTTGGGTTGGAGTGTTTGCTCTAGCTGCTGGGCTGATATATCACCGCACAAAATAGAAACATAATTTCTTCGATGCTGGTTTAGCTTAGGCATAGCGAATCATGGTAAAGAATTTGCAGGCATTGTACTGACCATGGATATAAACACAATATTTGCTTGTGTTGCAAGTTGTGTGAAGAGTTAGGCTTGGATATCCAATATTGAGCCAAGCATGTCTTGATCTCGCTGGATAATATTGGTACCAATGCGGTTGTATTGTGTGGCTTGGTTCAATTTCAGTAGGCTATCAATTGCTTCAGGTTTATCTTCAGTCTTAGCAACAACTTTATCAAACTCAACTTTATTAAAAGCAAGCGCTTTGTCCGCCTTATCAACAGGAGAGATGTCTTTTTCCATATTAAGCTCACTAGCGGCCTCTTCAACCATTTTATTTGACTGATTGATCAGTTGATAGCCAGAATGAACACCAGATATAGACATAAGCTTACCCTCGTTGATGTCTAAAGTTTAGGTTCCGTTTACTTTTTGCACAAGAAGAAAATTGTAACTAGGAAAAGAGGCTCGAAAGCACATTCAGCTCATCATCGGTGAGCAAGCTGTTCGTTTCATGTTCCAAAGAGTGCTTTATTTCGCCTTGTAATAAACGCAGTTGTTGGGGTGTCAAATGCTGTAATTGTGATTTTAAAGACTCAAATTGATTATGCGTCATCGACTCATGCCTCAGTAAAAAATGCGCTGCCTTCTCACCGCGGTAAGTTTGATGTCCTTTCATGGCCTTACACCTGTAAGAAAATACTTAGTCTGAGATTATTCTCGATGTGGCGATTTTTTGTCCGAAAAATGTCAAGTTATAATAAGAGAAAGGTGAGAGTCGCTCGAAACTAAGCCGCTCTCATTATTACGACAGTTGCTGGTTTACACGGACGGCGAACTTGCTGGCGAGAGAGTGAAGCTCAGGTAGCATGCGATAAATGAGGTGCAGCTGTTGTAAGACCATTCTTACCGAGCTTTCATCTTCTTCACGCCATTCGGCTAAGCGTTTCTCTAAGCCTGCATCGTCAATGTCGCTGGTATCGCATTCATCACAATGTTCATAAAGTTGTTTGTGCAACACCTCTAAGTGGTGGTGGATCACTCGGTGGGTTTCAAGTACCAGTTGGTGCGTTGCTTCATCTTCGATGCGTGTCCGATGGGCTCCAAGAGCAGAGATATAGCTGAGCAGGGCATGGTTTAGTGTCAGAAAACGGAAACTTTCATCGATTGCTGTGCGATATTTCCCTGGTTCTGCCAGCATATTACTGATTGCTGCGGTTAAATTTGCGTCTTGGTTGTGAGCATTGCGCCGTGAGATGCGATAGCTCAAGCTATCTTTCTTACCGATACGGTACTGGCCAATAATCTGTCCTAAATAAGCTTTGTTGGCATCGATCGCATCCGCCATGACTTTATGTAAGCGTTTTGATTGCCAGTCAGGGAGAATCAGCACTACCGCTGCGACGGCCAGTGCGCAACCAATTAAAGTATCGGCAAGTCGAGGTAGTACCACGGCGTAACCTTCACCCAATTGATTAAAGCAGAACAGCACTAAAAGAGTAATAAAGCCCGTCGCATAGCCGTAGTTGTTTAGTCTAAAGGCGAAAAACATTACCCCTGATAGTACGATAAAGACCAATTGGCTTTCTGGCGATGGGAACAAGGTTAAGAGCAGCACGCCTAAAAACAGCCCCGATAACGTGCCAATGATTCGGGCCGTCAGTTTTTGCCGAGTGGCTGAGTAGTTTGGCTGACAAACAAACAGTGTCGTGAGCAAAATCCAGTAGCCTCGTTCAATACCAAAACCTTGGATGATTCCGTAACCTATGGTAAGTGCGATAGACATACGCAGCGCATGTCGAAACAGCATCGAATCTTTATGCAAATTGGCTTTAACTCGCAGCCACATGGCTTTGAGAGTATGAGCTTCCGTATCATCCAATACTCCCTCTTCGAGCTTATTGACATCAGGGTTGCAGATGTTATTTAGTTGCTTTTCTACTGTTGCCAAGTTGTTGAAAAGATAGCCCAGTTGTGCTATCAACATTCGCCAGTCAGGGCGTTGTTGTTCTTGTAGGTAGTTTAATGAGCTTTGCAATTCGTCTAGAGCCATGATTGACTCTGAATGGTGCTGATAGCTCCGCCCTAGCTGGATTGATTGGGCAATTTCACGGCAGGCTTTCGCTTGTGTTTCGAGTAAATGCTTAAAGCGAAACAGTACATCTGAGCGGCCAAAGTGCTCGGCAAGTTCTTGATAGCGATAATGACTTGAGCTGACGCGTTCATGAATATCTTGCGCTAGAAAATAAATGTTGAGAAAGCGGTCACTGGCACCATCAATATGGCCTCTTTTTGAACGACTCAACAAAGTGGCTTTACATTGATTGAGTGCGGTAACCGTTGCCGCGTTTAAATTGGCTTCAGCAATTCGATATGGCTGAGGGACTAAGTTCGATACGGGATGGAAGAGATGGCTTTTGGACTCAAGATAATTGGCCAATTGCAAAAAAACATTCGCTAAGCTTTGCTGTACTGGTTGCATTGGCCAAAACATATGCCAAATCATCGACATGAAGTAATACCAAGCCGCACCCGTCAGGAGCAAAACGGGTTGAAACCACAAATTCACGCTTTGGTGTGCACCCAACATAGTGTAGATGGCGATGAGTAAGGAGCCAAACGCAATGCTGGCATAACGTGGCCCAATGGCGCCAAGAATGATAAAACCAAACGAGGAGATAAATAACCCAATCGCAAACAGTGGCGGGGTATGGAAAAGCAGTTCGATGGAAAAAGCAGCGATGGCAAAGCAGATAAATGTCAAAGTGAGGGATTTTAGCCGTCCACTGAAACTGTCATCACTTTCAGCCAGCGCTGCGGCAATTACGCCGAGGATCAGTGGTGTAATCCAAGTATTGAGGTTGTAGTGCCACGCAGGAATGACCACGCCTAATAGGGTGATCAAAATGAGAATGCTGTAATTGACGGTTTTATTCGCCCAATAAAGGCGAATTTTGCGAGAAAGCGGCACGATACTTCAACATCCAAAAAGAAAACCATAGTGTAGCAGAAACCTTGATTAACACTCTGATCAAGATAAAGAAAAACGTCTACTTGATTACAAAATCACCCACAGCAATCTTGACATTAATTTTTCAATGCCCACTGTGATTGGTATATCATATTCACATTCTTATAAAAGAGCATAAAACCATGCAGCTGAGCGCAAATAAGCCTGCACAATTTCTCATTCAAGACGAATATAACCAAGTTGAACTTGACCAACAGCGTTTGATTATCTCCTCGGCTGTCAGCGAAGAGCGGATCCCGTTTACGGTTTGGAACGGTAAAGTCCGTGTTAAGCGTGGTTTGTTTTGGGGAGCATTGCAGTTTTTTGCGCATGAAGATGAAGGCGTTCAGCAATCATGGTTGGTGCAAGGTTTGCCTTGGCCCGAGTGCCGACAGTTTGCCCATACGGCGGTAGCGGCTTATCAACAATGGCACAATCGTCAATGTGTGCAGTTGAGTCAGTATCTGCCTCGCTGGGAGCAAGAGCTCAATCGCTTGAAGCGTTTACCCTCTTTTTTGCCACACTCCTTATTGGATGTTTGGGCTTTACAAGTGGAAGCCGACTTTGCGACGATGGACATGAAATTAGCCGAAGCACGTCAACGGCTACCTGATGCTATTGCTCAGCTCTCGCCTTGGCTTACGGATCGCTCGGCGTCCCTTGCCCAACGAAATCAACACTGGCTTGAATTGGAACGTCAAAACTGGGAAGTCTTATTCTCTCAAGTTGAAAGTTCTCCACTTAATTTGTCGCAGCAACAGGCAGTGCTACTCAATGATGATCACAACCTCATCCTAGCGGGTGCAGGTTCGGGCAAAACCAGCGTTTTGACGGCGCGTGTTGCGTATCTACTCCAGAGTCACCTTGCACAGGCCCACGAAATTCTACTGGTGGCTTTTGGTCGCGATGCGTCGAAAGAGATGGAACAGCGATTAGATAGCAAAATCGGCATGGCGGCGGAACGCGTTCGCGTTAATACCTTCCATCAGTTAGGACTGAAAATTTTAAACGAGGTCGAAGGGCGAGAAGCGATCATTTCGCCTGTAGCTCTAGACAGTAACTTAAAGTTGGCATGGTGTATTGATTGGTTGAAGAAACATTGGATGACGCCGACCAATTTTAAGCGTTGGCAGAAGCATTTATCTAAATGGCCAATTGCTTATTTAGCTGGTGATGATGAACTGGGCAGCCATGTTGAAAACCCCAAGCTGATTGCATGGTTGGAAAAGCAGCTTGAGCAACTGGCTATGCTTGGTCTTGGAAAAAAGGAGCTGCAACAACGTTTGATTGACCATCCAGACTATTCACGGCTGAACAGTGAGCTCTCTTTGTGCTGGCCATGTTACCAAGCTTGGTTACAAATGCTCAAAGAGCAAAATCAAATTGATTTTAATATGATGATCAGCCGCGCAACGGAATACGTTGAAAAGGGCAAATTTAAATCGAATTGGAAATTCATCATGATCGATGAATACCAAGATATTTCACCACAGCGATTGGCGTTGATCCAATCTTTGTGTGAGCAACAGCCAGGAGCGTGTAACTTGTTTGCAGTCGGTGATGATTGGCAGTCAATCTATCAATTTGCAGGTTCTGACGTTGATCTTACGACTGGGTTTAGTGAACGCTTCCCACACTCGACGGTTCATTATCTGGATAGGACTTATCGTTTTAATGATCAGTTGGGTGCGGTGGCTAACCAGTTTATTCAAGCCAATCCGAATCAGTTACCAAAAACACTTAACAGCTTCAAGCAGCAAAAACAAAAATCAGTTTTTATTGCACCAAGCAACAACATTGAAAAGATCTTGGATCAACTCAATCGCCAAGCGAATCGTACACAATCTGTGCTACTGCTTGGACGAAACCATTATCATAAACCAGAGCGGCTTAACGACTGGAAAAAGCATTACCGCTCACTCAATATAGAATTTATGACTTGTCATGCCAGTAAAGGTAAAGAAGCCGATTTTGTGATTGTGCTCGGTGTTGATGAGGGGCAGTTTCCGGCTCGAGTGAAAGCGCTGCATATCGATAGTGCATTGAGCCAATCGAATGATGATTTCCCCTACGCCGAAGAGCGCCGTTTATTCTACGTTGCAATGACCCGCGCTAAAGAGAAAGTGTGGATCACGCACTCGGGCAGTGGCTCGGTTTTTGTTCGCGAATTGCTATCAGGGGATTACCCAGTGGTGAAGCAGAAATAACGCATCCTTTGAAAGGGGATGCGTTCACGCAGGCGATCAAGTTGTCTTATGTGGTGATTTGGATTTTGACTGTGTGTCTCTGTGCGTATGTGAAGGTTATAGGTTACATGCGTTCAGCTAGATAAGCTTGGTAATCAGGGATCTCGATATCGACCTCTTGCTCTATCAACTGTGAAGAGAACAAAAATTTAGCACTGGCGCGGTTTGTGGCAACTGGAATGTTCCAAACGCTGGCAATTCGTAGCAGAGCTTTTACATCGGGATCATGCGGTACGGCATTGAGTGGGTCCCAGAAGAAGATCAACACATCAATTTTGCCTTCAGAAATCAACGCACCAATTTGTTGGTCGCCACCCATCGGACCGCTGATCATGCTTTTTATAGCAAGGCCAGTCTCTTTGCTGAGCATGTTGCCAGTGGTTCCTGTCGCGTATAAAAAATGGCGCTGTAGTTTTTCTTTATTTTCTTTTACCCAGCGAAGTAGTTCTGGTTTGCAGTTGTCGTGAGCGACGAGAGCGACATGCTTATGCGCAGGCATAGTCCGAGTCGTTGTTTGCATTGAAGAGTTCCTATGATTCAAATCAGTATGTTAAATAGCGAAATCGCCACTTTTATTCAATCTCTTTTACGCTAAAAGTCGGCCTATATTCAGATGGAGATAACGAATCTGCAATTATCTGCGGATTGAGTGACATAGGCGTTAAGGATTCGATAATCGGTGCGGCTTTTTTTTCATAAGGTTGCTGATTGAAAAAAGCCGCAGCTTGTTGAATGGAAAGCCTGCCTTGCTCGACCATTTTATCCGTTGGCGCAAATTCGACTCGGCCACGCAGTAGCCCGCGGTAGACGCCATGACTTAAATAGGTTGCCACCAAACCGATGTGGTTTGTCATCCCTGAGGTTCTCAATTCGCTGATCGCCGCTTCAATCGCGACGGCGCTGCCCACAATATAGCGAAGGTCAGCTCGCTCCAGCGCTTGTTGTACTAAATTACGCTGCAGTTCTTTATCGTTATCTGCCCATAAGTTTTCGACTACGTCTATATCACTACCTTGTATTGCGCGATAAAAACCTTGGCTAACAGGTTTTGTTCCTCCACTTGTTTTTGGACCAAGTAGTAAAGCGATCTTAGTTTTACCACTGCCTTGTGGGTGCTTGTCAGCAAGATATTTTCCCGCGTAGTACCCCATCCAATACCAATCGACACCCACTTGACCTTGTAGCCGCGCAGACTGCTGCTGATTGAGAATGAGTTGATTAACCGTTGCAAACACAGGCGTAGAAGCGACGTATGTACTTAAGTCCGTTGTGTAAAGATCCGGCGCAACTGTACCGAGAATGATCGCATCAGCGCCCCAACGAACGCACAATGAAAGCTGTTCTTTTTGTCGTTCGTGATTAGGATAACCACCTGATTCTAACACGCGTAAATTCAACTTCTGTTTTCTCGCCTCCTCAACCATTCCATAGTTGACTGATAACCAATAGGAATCTTTGAGGTGAGGGTATAAAGCGCAGACTTTCTTATGGGGTTCGGCGAATGTTGTGCTGCTAACCAAGCTTAAAATCAGCAGTAAAAGCGTTGGGGAAATAAGGTTTAAGATCAATTGCATTCGCTATTCGTTGGCATAACGTGAGTAAACACTGCAAAATATAGCCCATTCCGGGTTGCTTAAGAAGTAATGTTTGAGGTTGGGTGCCATGTTGTTAGCCAAAGCCAGTATTGGCCGAAAATTAATGTTGTCCTTTTCGGCAATGGCCCTGCTCGTTTTGTTATCGGCGTTGATCGGTGTGTTTGGTTTTTCGCTGGTGGCTAAAACCGAACGTAATGTGGTGAATTCTGCCATTCCTTCGATGCTGGAAGCGCGTCAAGTGTCGGAGTTAAGCACACGAATCATTACGTCTGTGCAAATGTTAACCAACTCTAAAACAGAGCAAGAGCGCCAGCAGTATGGCAAAGCGCTTTTCGATCAGCTTCAATCTTTGCTTAATCACATCAAGCAGTTGGGTGCCGATTCCTTTGATTCAGAACTGCTGACGCGCCTAGAAAATGATGTTCAAAGCGTTATCGATACACTGGCTCAGCTTGGTATTACGGTTGAGCGTAAGTTGTATCTGGCACATGACTTAAGTGTTCGAGTGGAAGAGATGCGGCAACTGGCACTGCAATTGGAAGAGCTGACGCGCACTCAAGTGCTCAATACCAGTACCATCGCAGTGGCGAATGTGACGCACATTTATGACTTGCTACAAGCCGATAAAACGTCACAAGCGTACCAAGCGTTAGATGCTCTAGTGGAAGTGGACCTCGATCTTTCAGAGCGCTTGCATGAGCTTCATTTAATGGCGTTCAAAATGCTCAGCCACATCGAAGAGACACGCACGGTTACCGATGTTGAGCGAATCCAACAAATCCAAACCGAGTTTTTGCATAACCTCACCATCATGCAGCGCAGAGTACGCGCGGTAGAAGACCCGACGCGTTCGAAGCAAATGACAGAGCTGCTCAATGCGCTGGAAAAGCGCAAAGTGGTTTTTCGGGTTTTGCAGCAACGTTATGATAACGAACAGGTCGCGAAATCGCTCACACAAAATACCTTACTACAGTTTTCAGATCTCAATACCACCGTCAGCCGCTTAGTGGATGACTCCAATCGTACAACGACCCTCGCTGTTGAGCAGCTCTCTACAACCTTGAACGTGGCCCAGTATACATTGACCTTATTAAGCTTGGTTGGCCTTCTCATTGCAGCTTTCATTATGTGGAAGGTCGTCTATCTGTCGGTGGTAAAACGTTTAGCCGAATATTCATCGGCACTGTTATCCATCGCAAAAGGGCAACTGCAGGTGGAAGTGGCAGTCCAAGGAGAGGATGAACTGGCGCAAATGGGGCAGGCGATCATCACGGCTCGCAATACCGCGCAGTCTCTTAAAGTTGTAGCGGAAAGTGAAGCGCAGGCGAGAGAGGCGTTACAAGAACATAAAGAGCATTTAGAGGAAGTGGTTACCGAGCGAACAGAGCAATTACAACACACCAATAAGAAACTCAATATGGAAGTGTTGAATCATGCCAAAGCTCGCAACTTAGCCGAGCAAGCCAACCGCGCTAAATCGGCATTTTTGGCCACCATGAGCCATGAAATCCGCACACCAATGAATGGCGTATTGGGCACGGCTCGTTTATTACAAGAGATGCCATTAACCGTTCAACAGCGCCAGTATGTGGACGTGATTAACCGCAGCGGCCACACCTTGCTGTCCATTTTGAATGATGTGCTGGATTATTCAAAAATTGAGGCCGGACACTTAGAAATTCGCAATGCCAACTTTAATTTGCATCAAATGGTGGACGATGTTTACCAACTGATGAAAGGACGTGCTGAAGAAAAGTCGCTTGAATTTACCAAGCAGATTGAACTGGATGTTGCTCCTTTTTGGGTGGGTGATATGACTCGCTTAGGTCAAGTGCTGACGAACCTTGTGGGTAATGCCATCAAATTTACCGATCAAGGTTATGTGGATATTTATGTCAGTCTTGATGCTGAAATGCCTAATCAAGTGACATTTGAAGTGTCGGATTCCGGTGTTGGAGTCAGTGAACAGGATCAAATCAGGCTGTTTGATGCGTTTACTCAAGCTTCCAGTGAGCAAAGTTACAAAGGCGGTACTGGGCTTGGTTTGGCTATCAGCAAACGGCTTGTTGAAGCCATGGGCGGCGAGCTTAAGCTTGAATCAGATTTAGGCAAAGGAAGCCGTTTTGAGTTTACTGTTCCTTTACAGCGAGGAGAGGCAGTGAATGACGTGGTTAAAAGGCCGATAGCCGCGACGCGAGAGGCCAACATCTTGCTGGTGGAGGATAACCCTGTCAACTGCATGGTTGCTGAAGGGTTTTTGGCCAGTCTCGGTCATAATGTGCTCACCGCGAAAACAGGCGCTGAAGCTCGGGTTCTGTTTAGTGAAGACAGGTTTGATATCGCACTGCTCGATATTAATCTACCTGACGTTAATGGTGTTGAGCTGTTGGCGCAGCTCAAACGTATCGAAAGTGAACAGTATTCGCATCTACGCCCCACACCGATGATTGCTATTTCGGCACATGTGTTTAATGAAGAGGTGGAAAGCTATTTAGCGGCTGGTTTTGATGGCTATTTGCCCAAACCTTTAGTCAAAGAAGATCTTGCACAACTTGTCCAGCAACGTATTGAACACAATACCTTACCCGTTGAGTTGATTGTGCCTACGCACGTAACCTCGGATAGCCAAAAATCCGCTCGTCCGATCGTGGACGAGCGGATCCTACTCGCGGATATTGAGGTGCTAGGGCGTGACAAGATGAATGAAATCATTGAACTGTTCGCCGATTGCACGCATGAATACCTACACGAGTTTCGCCAATCTAGGGAACAGGCTCAGGTCGTTAAGTCGTTAGCACACAAATTGAAAGGTTCAGCTGGCAGCTTAGGTTTGCATGCCTTGTTTGATCTGTGTTTAGTCATTGAGAAAAGTGCTGACTCTGCGCAAACGTATCAAGAGCTACAAGCGGAATTAGAAGCCTTAGCCGCTCAATCTATTTATTCGCTGAGGTTACTGTTTGTATAAATAATTGGCTGTTGGCATCATTAAAAAGGGCCTGCGACAAGCGCAGGCCAAGTTCCCTCTGGAGCAAGGTTTTTAGGGGGAGGTGTTGAGATCACTGAATAATTTTAATGATCTCATGATTAGCGGCGCAGAACCCTACATTCTACGCGGCTAATTCTTTTACTACTGGCAACGTCAATAAACGACAGACGTTAATATTACCCACGCCTTCGATCGATTCTAATTGTGTCATTAAAATGGATGAAATATGGCGGTTAGCCGCGTCTTGTGCCAGAGCGTTAAGCACTTGCTGAGACAGCAAATCTGCTTGCGTCGCTAATGATGGAATATAGGTTGGTGTAACGCCGCGCAAAATGGTTAATTTACGCAGCAGTTCAGGCCTGTCGGAGAGTGCCCAAATGGTAGCTTGGCTTTGACAGCGAGACATCAACAGGGGTGTTTCTCCCTGTTGAGTTAAAATGGCGACCCCAAGATCTTTGTGAACCTTAGTCGCCGATATCATGGAAGAAAGCGCGAAGCTTTTGCCCGCATCGCTGCACAAATGATGCAGTTTATCCCATGAATTTTGCGCACAGCCTAACTCTTGTTCTGCACCATGAGCGATACGCACCATCGCTTCTACTGCTTCAATGGGATAGCTTCCCGCCGCTGATTCTGCTGACAGCATAATAGCGTCAGTGCCATCAATAATCGCGTTCGCTACATCAAGCACTTCTGCGCGTGTTGGCAGCGGGTTGTCAATCATCGACTCCAGCATCTGTGTTGCGGTGATAACGGGTTTGCCTAAATAGTTTGAGCGCGCAATCAACGCTTTTTGTACGCCGGGTAGGCGAGCATCACCGATTTCAACGCCTAAATCACCACGAGCAACCATCACTACGTCGGATGCATTGATGACCGCGTCCATATTTTTTTGATCGCTCACCACTTCGGCTCGCTCTACTTTGGCGACAATGTGTGCATGACAGCCAGCTTGTACCGCTAACCGGCGCGCTTCATGTAAATCCTGGGCATTACGTGGAAATGAGACGGCTAGAAAATCGGCTTGGAGTTTCGCGGCAGTGATGATGTCTCGTTTGTCTTTGTCCGTCAGTGCTGGCGCGGAAAGGCCACCACCGAGCAAATTAATGCCTTTGCGATTAGACAGCTTACCGTTGTTTATGACGCGAGTTTTTACCCACTGCTGTGGTTTGTTGAGTTCTTCGACCCGGAGTTGTACTCGGCCATCATCAAGCAGTAAAGTATCACCCAATTTCAAGTCTTGAATCAGCTGCGGGTAATCTAAGCCCACACGTTCTTGGTTACCAGCCATTGTAGGGTGAAGCCCATCGAGAATAAATGAGTCACCAGCTTTTAGAGTGATCGCACCGTCTTCAAAACAGGAAATACGGATCTTAGGTCCTTGTAAATCGACTAATATGCCGACACTGACACCAAGCTTTTGTGAAATGTCACGTACTAACATCGCGCATTCAATATGCTCGTCAGCGGTGCCGTGAGAAAAGTTTAAACGTACAACGTTAACACCAGCATTAATGAGCTTAGTGATCATTTCACGGCTTTGGCTTGCAGGGCCAAGCGTTGCAACGATTTTTGTTTTACACATAGTGGTATCCTATAACGACACTCGCTATAGCCATTTTACTTGAAGTTATGGTGGTGCTAATTGCACTTGTCCATTGCTCTCGGCCTACATTTGGTCGATTTTTCAAGTGATTTGGATATAGAAAATAAGAATGAAAATAAGAAAATAACAGGGGGGATTATCCCCCTGTATCAAGGGTGATATAGATTAGAGACTCGGTTTCGTTTCCAGTATCTGGCCCGTAGGAGCATCAATATCCGTTACTTTCTTGGCATTCCATACCGTAGTCGCAAGCAGTAAAGAAATCACGCCAGCGGCCAACCAGAAATATTGTGCTTGAGTAAAGTCATATTTGGTTACGCCATCCACTTCCGTCATTTTAATCAATGATGAGGACACCAGTTCTTGAGCCGAAGCGGCTAAGTAAGAGAACAAACCAATAAAGCCCTTTACGGCACCAACGGCATTTTTAGGCATTAAGTCACAAGCCGTTAGGCCAGCAAGAAATACGACAAGCCCACCAATCGCAAAGCCAATTAAGCCTAGAGCAACAGCATCTACCATACGGTTATCGGGGCCGAAGAACATCAAGCACATACCTGCAATGTTGGCAAATCCGTAAAGTAGTGTTGGGATATGACGGTTAGCGTTGAATACTTTATCTGAAATGATACCAGACAAAATAGCTCCCGCGAGGCCTGCAATAGGGTAAGTGGACATTGCAAAACCAGCATCAATCAGTGAATAGCCTTTGGTTTCTTGTAGGTACAACACCGCCCAAGAAGACATCGCATAGCGAGAGATATACATCGCGGCACAAGCAGCGGCAATCAGCCAGACCGTCGGTTGCTTCAAAATGAACAGTTGAGCGCGACGTGTTTCCTTTGGATCGTTGGCTTTTTTGAACTCGGGCTCTTCACCAAATGCTGTTGCAACATCAGGTAAACCATAGGTCTGCGGACGATCTTTCAGTACAAAGAACATAATCAATGCAGCGATGATGGCGGCAATGCCCGCACCGATGAAACCTGCTTGCCAGCCTAAATAACTCACTAGCGTTGCTGTTAGGATCCAAGTGATGCCTTCGCCGATATTTCGAGATCCTCCCCAAATTGAATAACGGCTTCCGCGCTGTTTAGGTGAGAACCATTGGAAAAGCGAGACGCAAGAAGGCGCAGAACCCACCGATTGGAACCAACCATTGACGGCCCAAAGTAACACAAAGAAGAATGCCGTGGTGTTCAACCCCATGAATATGGCAGTGGCACCAGAAAGCAGTAGTGAGAACGACATAAATCGGCCGATGTTGGCGTAGTCAGAAAGGAAACCGTTCGAAAACTTACCAAATGCGTAGGTGAAGAAGAAGGCTGATCCCATGATCCCGAGTTCTTCTATCGATACGATGCCGGCATCAAGCATCGGTTTTTTAACGACGCCTAAACTCATACGAACCACATAGAACATGGCGTATCCAAAGACTAAGCCTAAGAATACTTGCCATTGAAAACTTTTGAAACGCGATTGCATTGCGCCCTCAGAGCTATCCGATAGCGGTAGATCTGGGCGAGTTTTAAAAAAGTTAAGCATGGAGCTCTCCATTCATCAAATACTAAATAGGGTTGTTTCGTTGTCGGAATGCATCTTCAAACAAATGGGTATGGGGCTCAAAAGTGCCAATTTGAGGCAGAAATGACTCAAATTGAGAGTGTGAATGGGTCAAAAATGGGAATTCAGCGAAGGGTAAATTATGTTTTGCTGATAAAATTGAAATTGTAATACGCTGTTTTGCGTCATAACTGACACAAATGTTTAATAATTTATTTTTAGCTAAACGGTAGAGTTTTGAGTGAACGCACAATTTTTAGGGTTTTATGATTTAAAAGCGGTTTCCCGTTCTTGTACCTTATTACGCTGGTGCAAATGGATGGTGCTACTAGGATCGATAGCGGCGGCTATCAATACCGCTTATGCAAAAGAGAATGAGTTAGTCATACTGACCACATTTTCACGTGAACCCTTGCTACCTCTTATTGAAGAGTTCAGCAAACAGTATCAAGGGGTTGATGTGCAAGTTGTCCATCGTAGAGCACAATCGAGCATTCAACTGCTTAATAAAAGCTATATCCAGAATATTGATGTAGTGCTGAGCTCATCGCCTTTTTTAATGCAGCATTTAGCAAATAGCAATAAGCTCGCAACCTTACCTGCCCATTTGCAACCACCAGAATGGTTAAAACCCTACATGTTACCGCCAACTGATAAAGTCGTGACGATAGGCTATTCTGGCGCTGGTTTGGTATGGAATCGTGACTATCTCAGCTTACATCATTTACCGACGCCTACGTCGTTCACCGATCTGGCTAATTTTATCTATTTTGACCACATCACGATGAGTACCCCAACACGTTCGGGTACTACTCAGTTAATGGTCGAGAGCATTCTTGCTAAATATGGTTGGCAACAAGGGTGGCGGATTTTACTGAACGTGGGGGCAAATTTAGGGACAATTTCCTCACGCAGTTTTGGTGTGAGTGATTATGTAGCCAAAGGGCAATTTGGGATAGGCCCAACGATTGATAGCTATGCCAGCATATTAGAACGAAAATTTGAGCACGTTCAATTTCGCTATGATGAAAGTTTTACCCTAATGCCCACATACGTCGCCCAAGTGAGCCTGCGTGAAAATGATCAATATGCGAAGGCATTCATCGATTTATTGATGTCAAAATCGGTACAAACGAATATGGATAGCAATGATTTTTCTAAACATGCGATAAACGATAAATCCCTGTTTAATGAGGCATATACACAGTTGTCCATGGCATCCATTACACATCGTGAGGAGTTAGTTAACTTATTGTTTGAAATTGCGATTACCAAACGCTTACCTCAGTTAAAAGACACTTGGCTCGCAATCAATCATGCTAAAACCAAGTACGCACACAATGAACCAGCTCTGAAGCTCATTGAAAATATTGAAACTCGAGTGTTCTCTTTACCTGTGACCGAAACAGAGTTAGCCGTGGTATATCAGTCATGGCAAAAAATCAGTGTTGATGAAGTGCAGTATGAGACACACTCCGCCGCCATTTCTATGCAAGTAGCGGAACTGACGCATCGTTGGAAGATGCAGTTGGCATTAACCTTAGAAGAAGCTTTGTCCGATCTAAAAAACTTGGACCGGGTCGATACGCCATGATTTTTCCGAAATACAACACGATTGGCGCGAGACTGGTTTTGGCCTTTGCTTGTAGTACCTTGCTGTTGACGATTGTCAGCATCGTCGCATGGGGAACATGGAATAGTTTAGATAATCAAGTGAGCGAGCTGCTTGATAAAAGTGTTCCTAAATATAATGCCAGTTATCTGCTCGAAAGCAGTAGTTCGGAAATTAAAAGACGGATCGAAATCATCTCAAATACGCGTAACAAAGTTGAGTTGGATGAGCAACGGCAACGTTTGGATAACAATTTAACGACGATCAGCAAAATATTAAGCGAGATTGAATTGAACAGCGAGCAGCAACGGCTGCTTGCTGGGTATCAACGGCTACGTAATCTTAGTGAGCAATTTGGTCTTCTGGTCGGGCAACGGATTGATCAAAGTCGTCAAATTGAGTTACTTCAAGAGCAGATCCAATGGCTACATCAAGATATTGGTTCTGAGTTGACTCCGCTGCGCCAAGAAATACAGTGGCAGCTAGAGCGTAAAATGAAAGGTAATGAAAGCGACATGCTGTTTGCGAGTTTAGGGGCTGTCCAGTCTATCCTAGATGGTGAGGCTCAAACGTTTATGTTCGCAAAAGAGCTCATCCAATCTAAGCATATTAGCCAAGTGAATAATGGCATGAAAGTACTACAGTTCCGCCTTGAAGAACTGTACGCACAGAGTGCGCCGATTTTTTCACAACCTGCAACCATCGCCTATCAACAATTACTCAGTGAGCTAATGGATGTATTGAGTTTGAATGGCTCTTTCCATCAAAACTTACGTTCTATGGTGCGTTTAAATGCCCAGCTTGATGATATTCGAGCTGAAGTTCAGCAGCAGCTTCTCCACCAACATACTGATATTGCGATGTTGGTCGCCAACGCCGATGAGTCGTTTGTTCAAGCGAAAAAAGAGACCACGGAACTGGTTTCTCATGGTAACCGTATTCTGTTTGTCTGCTTTAGCTTATCGATCATTATCAGTTTGTTTTTGACTTACTATTTCATCAATCGTCGGATTGTGGGCCGACTTAACCGCCTTAGCGACAGTTTAGATGCCATCATTCATAATGATCTTTCACACCCTATTGTGGTAGACGGCAGAGATGAAATTGGCCGGATCAGTGAAAAATTGGTTCAGTATGGTAAAAAAGTGGAGGAAATGGACCGAACCAACGCACTGAGTTTGATTAACAATACGCAAGCGAGTTTAATCACTTGTGATTTGGATGGTTATATTGAATCGGCTAACTTAAGTGCTCGTGTTCGCTTGAATATAGACCAGAATGAGGACCCGAAAGCCTTTTGGCTCTGTTTTTCAACGTCAACTCAATCGCAGTTGCAAGCACTGTTTAACCCAGAGGCTAAGTTGATCGAAAATGGTGCAGATGTCATTACGCTATCGTTAGGCGATGTGGATAAACCTTATTACTTGCGCTTGTATTTACGTAAGTATACCCACGGTTTAAGCGATAAAGTTATCATCACGATTACGGATGTTACCGATCAAGAGCACGCTAATCGACTATTAGAAGAGCGAGTTCGAGCAAAAACTCATTCATTACGTGAAAAAAACCATCAGTTACTCGCTGAAATTGAGCAGCACCACCGGACCGAAAACCATCTTAAAAAAACACAAAGTGAGCTAGTTCAAGCCGCTAAAATGGCGGTGGTCGGGCAAACGATGACCAGTTTAGCGCACGAATTGAATCAACCATTAAGCGCGATGTCGACTTATCTCTATAGCGTAAACCTTGCTTTAGAGCAGAAGAAAACAGAGCAAATCAGACATTCCATCGATCATATTGAACATTTAACAGAGCGAATGGGCAAAATCATCAATGGGTTACGTCATTTTTCTCGTAAAAGTAGCAGTGATGAAACCCTTACCCCTGTCTTGATTACTGATGTTATCGGTCAGGCTATGTTGTTGGTTGAAACGAAAGCGAAACGCCAACAAATAGTATTGCAAAGCCATATTCATCAACCAATACAAGTCATTGCAGATCAAATCGGCTTGGAACAGGTATTGATTAATTTGTTGGTAAATGGCTGTGAAGCGGTTGTGGGATGTGAGCACAAAAAAGTTGACGTGATATTGCTGTCGAGTACGCCAACGCATCACGTTGTTGCAGTATGCGATTCAGGGGCTGGATTTGCTCATGATGTCGTTGAAAAACTCTTTACGCCCTTTACCACGACCAAAGAAGTAGGGTTGGGCTTAGGGCTGAATATTTGCCGCTCGCTCATAGGAAAAATAAAGGGTCAAATTTATCTTGCCTCAACAGTCAGTCGAGGTGCAATGGTCGTGCTGGAGTTGCCTTATGAATCATAATTATTCTGTTTTATTGATTGATGATGACCAAGATGTCCTTGACTCATATTCGCATCTTATGTCGATAGCTAATTTGCCGTCAAAAGCACTTCTTAACCCCACCAAAGCGTGTGAGTTTATCCATTCTGATTGGGCTGGAGTGATATTGCTTGATGTCTATATGCCACAAATGAACGGCATTGAATTGCTTAAAGCGATTAAATCGATTGATGAGCATATTCCTGTGATTGTCATTACTGGCCACGGAGACATTCCTATGGCGGTAGAGGCGGTCAAAATAGGGGCATGCGATTTTCTTGAAAAGCCAATCAATCCTGCGGAGTTATTGAGCTTAGTGAAGAAAAATCTCGATATTCGTCGTCATTTTGTACAACAAAAAACGGCTATGGCCAACTCAATCAAATGCGAACTCATCGGAAAATCCGCTCAAATGGGGCAAATTCGCCACCATGTTGCTCAGTATTCAATGCTCAACAGTCATGTTGTTATTTGTGGAGAATCGGGTGTTGGGCGGCATACTATTGCATATCTCATCCACCAACTGACACAGGGTAATCATGCTTCATCGCTGGTGGAATTAACCGTTTCATCAGCGACCACGCTCGCACAGATTGAACAAAAATTAGATGCAAGTGAAAACGGTACATTGCTAATAGACCACATCGAATTACTTTCTGAAGAATTGCAGCGTTATTTGACTCAGAGGATGCTTAACCAAGAACGCCTAAGCAAAGCTCGAACGCGCGTGATTGCTATTTTAGGTACGGAACCTGAAGCCTTGATTACGGCTAATCGGTTGCAGCCAGAGCTCTATTATTTGCTAAACCAAGGCGTGATAGAGGTGCCTGTACTTCGACATCGTCCCGATGATATCGCTACTTTGTTCCATTATTTTCTCAAGCAGAGCTGTAAGAAATTGGCGAAACCTTTGCCAGCGGTAGAACTGAGTTATTTGTCGCTACTGCGTGCACATCAATGGCCGGGAAATGTACGAGAGCTGAGAAATGTAGCTGAATTATATGCGATAGGTATTGTAAAACTGACGGGAAAAGAGCGTTTGTACAATCAGTCTGATCTTTTATCACCGCTTGATGAATTGGTGGATGATTACGAAAAGCAAATCATTGAAGATGCATTATTTCTCCATTCTGGTCGCGTCGCTGACGCAGCAAATTATCTGCAAGTACCGCGTAAAAAGCTCTACTTACGAATGAAAAAACATGGTTTAGAAAAGGATGACTTTAAAAGTCGTTATTAGTTTTTCAATTTTAGGTGGTGGATCAGTTTGATAATGCTGGCATGGTAATGAAAGGCCGCTACATAAAGTATCCAATACAAAAAAGTACAAAAAAAGCAGCGCCCAATTGCGCTGCTTGATGTAGCTGAATCTATGCTATTGGAATGCGGAAATCACGATTCACTCGTCTAAAAAATGAGGCTAAATGATAGCTTGTTCCAAAATTTCCCGTGATTTTTCAAGCGTGATGGCTTGCTGTTCACCCAAAACAAGCATTCCATGTGCGTTCAGTTGAGCGATAACTGCGTCTATGGCCGCTTGCTTGCTACTGTTATGATCCGCAAATTGAGTTGGAACATTCAAGCTGTGGTAGAAGGCTTCAATCGCATCGATTGTGCGTAAGGCAAGATCGCTAGTTTGATTGAGCCCGAAGACATTTTTGCCCATTTGCTCAAGTTTGGCGCGTTTGTTCTCAAGTTGATTGCGCAGCAGGGAAGGCTGCACAATCGCTAGCGAACGGGCGTGATCAACATGCCATAATGCGGTGAACTCGTGACCAATCATATGAGTCGCCCAATCTTGTGGAACGCCAGTACCGATCAGGCCATTTAGTGCTTGGTTCGCTGTCCACATCAGGTTTGCTCGCCATCCATCATTGTCACGCTGGTCATATTGCTGACCCAATACCAGCAAGTTTTTAAGTAAAGTTTCGGCATAGCCGTCTTGAACCATCGCATTGGTTGGCAAGGTTAAATATTGCTCACAGACGTGTACCCAAGCATCAACAATACCGTTGATCAACTGGCGCTCAGGCAGTGATTTCATTACGTCTGGATCAAGCACTGCGAACTTAGGCTGTACCGCTGGAGCCATAAAGGCCAGTTTGTCTTGTGTTTGTGCTTTGGTAATGACCGCGCCCATGTTGGATTCAGAACCGGTTGCTGGCAGAGTCAGAATTGCACCGATAGGCGTAGCTTCAGTAACTTGATGTTTACCCACCATGATGTCCCAGCCATCCCCATCATACTTAGCCGCCGCGGCAACGTATTTTGAACCATCGATAACCGAACCACCACCCACTGCAAGAATAAAGTCGATGTCCTGTTCTTTGACGATAGCAACCGCTTTATCTAAGGTTTCTTTGGTTGGGTTTGCTTCTACACCTGAAAACTCGACCCATTGGTGGTCAGTGAGTGCACTCACGACTTGGTCATAAACACCATTTTTTTTGATCGAACCGCCACCGTAGATCACCAGTACTTTTTGGTCAGTTGGAATCGCCTGGCTGATTGCCGAGATTTGGCCTTGGCCGAAGTGAATTAGAGTAGGGTTAACATAAGTAAATTTCATTATTCTCACCTTTGCTTATAGAAAAGGAGGCGGGCCTCCAAGGCAGTGTTTTACGATGTGCATATTAGTATTAATTACCCAGCCAATATAGACCAATTTCTCGAATTTAATTGCCTAATTCTCTAATTGTCGTATTCTTCCTTCAGTTTTGATAAGGGGGCATGATGAGTAAACTGGCGCAACTGATGCAGCAATACATTGAAAAACAATCTTTAGATCATTTGCAAGGTATTCACCAAACGGCAGTGCCGGGCGTAATGTTTTATCGCAGCAGTCTTGGTAATAGCAGGCAACCCTTTGTTTATCAATCCGGTATCATATTGTTGGGGCAAGGACATAAACGCATTCATATTGGTAGCCAGCCCGTAAATTATGGCCCCAATGATTACTTGGTTGTTGGGGTACCTTTACCACTTGAGTGCGAAGCTTTTGCATCAGAAAGTGAACCGTTATTGGGCTTGACTATTAATATCGATCACTCACTTCTCCTTAAACAGGTTGATCGACTTGAGGCTTCTGGTTTTTTGTCTGATTGCATAGACAAATCAAAATGCGGGCTGAAATCAGTAGAAATGGGCGCAAAGATGCAAGCAAGTGCGATTCGTTTGATGTCTGCATTGGTTGATGATCTTGAAGCTAAAGTGCTTGGCGAAAGCTTAGTCGAGGAGATTGTGTTTCGGGCATTAACCAGCGAGCATGGTTATGTGCTTTTTGATCTCGCCCATCAAGAAGGGCATTACGCACGGATAGCCAAAGCGTTGAGCAAAGTGCATCAAGAATATGATCAGTCCATTACTGTCCAGTTGCTCGCCGAAGAAGCCAATATGAGTGTTTCGGCGTTTCACCATGCTTTTAGGCTGGTGACGTTAGAATCTCCTTTACAATATTTAAAAAAGGTCAGGCTTAACAGGGCGAAAGAGTTAATCCGTGTTGAAGGCAAGCGTGTGAACGATGCCGCTCGTTTAGTTGGTTATGCCAGCGCATCTCAGTTTAGTCGAGAATATAAGCGACATTTTAATGAAACCCCAAGAGGAGTACAGCGTTAGAAATAGCGCATAAAGTTAAACTCTACATTTTTGTAACAATTAGTGTTGTTGCATGTTTTTTGCTCTTTTTGATGGTGTGTAAGTTAAATAACCGGCAAGTAGTCCGTATATTGTTCTGATTTCGGCGCTTTTTTTAGAATCGGAAAATTAACCAATAATTAGTTGTTGATGCAAAATAACGATGTCTCTTTTGCAGAAATAGTGCAACTTGTTGCGAGTGATTTTTGATATTTGAACAAATTGAGGTGCTTATTTATCGCTCTGTCCTACAGTTGTTTCACGTGAGAATTAAAGTCTGGTTTCTTCTTGATACGAGGCTTTTTATAGTGAAACAATAACTTAAGGAATGAGCAGCTATGCATTTAAACAACAGGACAGTGGCAAAGGGTGTTTTTACACTGAGCACTTTAACGGCCTCTTGCTTGATGGCTTTTAACAGCTATGCAGCCGTTGATTGCACGACACTAAGCCCTTGGGAATCGTCAAAAGTTTATACTGGCGGTAACAAGGTTCAGCACAGTGGCACCGCCTACCAAGCTAACTATTGGACTCAAGGTAACGATCCAGCTAACTTTTCCGGTGATTATGCCCAGTGGAAAGTGTTGGATGTTTGCGCCACTTCCGGTGGTGAGAACCAGCTACCGACCGCGAATCTCTCTTCACCTTCCGCAGCAGATGTGATTGCTGTCGGTGACACCGTAATATTAAGTGCGAATGCAACCGATAGTGACGGCAGCGTTGCTCGAGTCGAGTTTTCTGTCGATGGTGCAGTTGTGGGTATCGTCACCACGGCACCTTATAAAGCCACGTGGGTCGCAACCGCTGGTCAGCATGAATTCAGTGTTGTAGCCATCGATGATAAAGGTGATGCCAGCGTGAAAAGTGCAACGACCTTAACGGTGAAAGAGGCACAACAACCAGGCAACCAGGCTCCAACCGTTGATATTACGCTCTCTGCGGTTTCCGTTGACGTGGGGGCTTTAGTCACCTTAACCGCAAACGCTGCTGATACTGATGGAAGCGTCGATAAAGTTGATTTCTTCGTTGCGGGAACGCTGGTTGGAACGGCTGTTAGTGCTCCGTATATCTTAGAATACACCGCGACAAAAGCGGGTAACTTGGCGGTGTTTGCACGCGCCACTGATAACCTTGGTGCGACGACAGATTCCACGTTAGCGACTTTAACAGTCAATGGCGCGCCAATAGCTAATAATTGTCGTCCTGATGGTTTATATCAAACCGAAGGTGTGAATGTACCTTATTGCACCGTTTACGATGCGGAAGGTCGTGAGATCATGGGGGCGGATCATCCACGTCGTGTTATCGGTTATTTCACCAGTTGGCGTGCGGGTGATGATCCGCAATCGGCTTACCTTGTAAAAGACATCCCGTGGGAGCAGCTCACGCACATTAACTATGCCTTCGTCAGCATAGGTTCCGATGGCAAAGTGAATGTGGGCGATGTGAACGATCCCAATAATGCGGCAGTGGGCAAAGAGTGGCCAGGGGTTGAGATTGATCCTGCATTAGGTTTTAAAGGTCATTTTGGTGCGTTGGCAACAGCGAAGAAAAAATTTGATGTTAAGACCTTAATTTCTATCGGAGGCTGGGCTGAAACTGGCGGGCACTTTGATACAGATGGTAATCGCGTCGCTGATGGTGGTTTTTATACCATGACGACCAACGCTGATGGCTCTATCAACCACGCTGGTATTGAAAAATTTGCAACATCGGCTGTTGAAATGATTCGTAAATATCAATTCGATGGTGTCGATATCGACTATGAATATCCAACCTCAATGGCGGGCGCAGGTAATCCAGATGATAAAGCGATTATGGAACCTCGCCGTGCTTATTTATGGGCGTCGTACCAAGAGTTAATGAAGGTACTACGTCAGAAGCTTGATCAAGCATCGGCACAAGATGGGCACCATTACATGCTGACGATCGCAGCACCGTCTTCTGGTTATCTATTGCGTGGTATGGAGACGTTTGATGTCACTCAGTATCTTGATTATGTGAACATCATGTCTTACGACTTACATGGTGCATGGAATGATCACGTGGGTCACAACGCGGCATTGTACGACACTGGTAAAGATTCAGAGTTAGCACAGTGGAACGTATATGGCACGGCTCAATACGGTGGCATTGGTTACCTCAACACTGACTGGGCTTATCACTATTTCCGCGGTTCTATGCCCGCAGGGCGTATCAACATCGGCGTTCCTTACTACACGCGCGGCTGGCAAGGTGTCACGGGTGGAGAGAATGGTTTATGGGGGCGAGCGGCATTACCTAACCAAGCGGAATGTGCTCCGGGCACTGGTGAGGGTGAGAAAAACAACTGTGGCCACGGCGCGGTGGGTATTGACAATATGTGGCACGATACCGATCCGAAAGGAAACGAGATGGGTGCAGGTTCAAACCCAATGTGGCATGCCAAAAACCTAGAGAAGGGAATTTGGGGCTCTTACGCCCAAGCGTATAACCTTGATCCAGTCAATGAGCCTGCCGATCAACTTGTCGGTCTTTACCAACGTCACTACGACAGCGTTGCCGTCGCGCCTTGGCTGTGGAATGCCGATAAAGGGGTGTTCTTATCAACTGAAGATAAAGAGTCTATCAACACCAAAGCCGATTATGTCATCGATAAAGAGATCGGCGGCATCATGTTTTGGGAGTTAGCAGGCGATTATAACTGTTATGTATTGGACGCTAATGGCCAACGCACTCAAGTGGATTCAACAGAGCAAGCTTGTGCAAGCGGAAATGGCGAATACCACATGGGTAATACCATGACGAAAGCAATTTATGACAAGTTTAAGTCGGCAACGCCTTATGGCAACATGCTTGCAACAGGAACGATTGCTAATGAGACCGTAGACATCGCAGTCTCCGTCGGTGGATTTAAGGTGGGTGATCAAAACTACCCAATCAACCCTAAAATCAGCTTTACTAACAACACAGGTCAAGAGATCCCCGGAGGTACTGAGTTCCAGTTTGATATCCCAGTATCTGCACCTGATAATGCTAAAGATCAATCTGGTGGTGGTTTGAAGGTGATTGCTTCTGGCCATACTCGCGCCAACAACGTCGGTGGTTTAGACGGCGTCATGCACCGCGTAGCGTTTAGTTTACCGAATTGGAAAGCTCTGCCTGCAGGTGGTGTGTATGAGTTGGATATGGTTTACTACCTCCCTATTTCTGGGCCTGCAAATTACAGCGTAAACATTAATGGTGTCGATTACGCCTTCAAGTTTGAACAACCCGATCTTCCACTTGCGGACCTATCTTCGGGTGGTAGTGACGGTGGTGACACTGGCGGTGGTGACACTGGCGGTGGTACCACGAATCCTAGCAATGCCATTACGTGGGTTCCAGGATCCACACAGGTGAAAACCGGCGATGTTGTGAGTTATAACGGGAAATGTTTTATTGCCAAAAATAACCCTGGCGTTTGGGAGTCACCGACTCAGTCAAATTGGTTTTGGGATGAAACAACGTGCCCATAATCGAGCGTGATTGATCGGTATTTGTTCAACTCAGCATAAAGTAAGAAGCCTTAGCGGTTTGCTAAGGCTTCTTTTTGATTACGAACCACCCATTAACAAAAGAGTATTAGCTTAGAACTGATAACTTTCCGGAACCACAACAATACCATTTTCTGAAATACGAAAACGCTGGGCATCTTCAATTGGGTTTAAGCCAATTTGGGTATGTGGGGGGATTTTTACATGTTTATCAATAATGCATCTCATGAGCTGGCATCCTGCGCCGACTTCCACATCATCAAACAAAATGCTATCAACCACTGTTGCACCATCATCAATTCTGACGTTTGAAGAGATGATGGAATGCTGCACGGAACCTCCTGAGTTAATCACACCGTTTGAAATAATCGAATTAATGAATATACCTTCGTTACCTGTTGCAGAAGAAACCGTGCGCGCTGGTGGATACTGGGCTTCGTATGTTCGGATGGCCCAGTTTTTTTGGTATAAGTTCATCGGTGGAACGGGTTCGAGTAAATCCATGTTGGCGTTATAAAAAGAATCAAGTGTTCCGACATCACGCCAGTAACAATCTTTAGCGACTCGCCCTCGGTCACCGCAAAACTCATGTGCATAAACAGCATGGCTTTCAATCAATTTGGGAATGATGTCATTGCCAAAATCATGGCTCGAGTTTTCTAGCTCTGCATCGTGAATCAAAGCACTTTTTAATACTTCCATATCAAAAATGTAGATCCCCATAGAAACTAAGCTGCGATGAGGATTATTGGGCATGGAGGGTGGGTCACTTGGTTTTTCGATGAATGAGGTGATCTTGAAATCATTATCCACATTCATAACGCCAAAGGCAGAAGCTTGTTCTCTTGGGACATCCATGCAGGCGATAGTCAGTGCCGCATTGTTTTGTTTGTGAGCGGCTAGCATGGAAGCATAATCCATCCGGTAAATATGATCACCAGATAAGACGACAACGTATTTATCGTCACTGCGTGAAAGCAACCACATATTATGATAAATCGCGTCTGCTGTTCCTTCGTACCACTTTCCTCCTTTTCTCATTTGCGGGGGGATCACAGAAATAAATTCACCGAGTTCTGGATTAAAAATAGACCAGCCATCACGTAAATGTTTTTGTAATGAATGAGATTTGTATTGAGTCAGAACTAAAATCTTCCGTAAACCGGAGTGTAGGCAGTTGGTGAGTGTAAAATCAATGATCCGATATTTTCCACCAAAGGGTACCGCCGGTTTTGCTCTGTCGTCGGTTAGCGGAGATAACCGCGAACCCATGCCACCCGCTAACACAACGGTTAGTGTTTCTTGCATCTTATTTCTCCCTAAGTATGTGCAATTTCTTTACCATCTTAGAGAGTAGTACAAGTTTTAAGCCAAAAGTAAAAATGATAGCGAACAATATGTTACAAACTGAGTTTGTGATGATTGCACGAAAATAAACCCGTTTTATTCCTCAATGCACTTAAAGGGGGCTAGTCGTTAAGCCAATTCTTCGATCTCGACACTGGTTAATACGGAGATAAGATTACGTCCCGATGCCTTTGACTCATACAATGCAATGTCAGCACGTTTATACACCTCTTCTGGTTTTTCTGTAATGTCGGTAATGCCACCGCTGATCGACACTTGTAAGCGGTGATTTAAGTGAACGGCTACTCGTAAACGGTGCATGACTAATTCCGCTTCTGCCAGAGGCGTATGAGGCATAATGATGGCAAATTCCTCGCCACCGATACGAGCTAAAAAGTCCGTTTCTCTTAGGTGCTCACTTAATTGTGTTGCGACAGAACGAATGATCTTATCGCCTTCTGCGTGGCCTAATTTATCGTTAATGCGTTTAAAATGGTCGATATCGATAATGGCTAGGCACGACTGCACTTGAGCTTGGTAACGTTTTACGCGTAAGCATTCTGAACGCATTTCTTGATCAAATTTTCTGCGGTTCCAAATGTTGGTGAGCGCATCTTTCTCGCTGAGTTCACGCAGGCGATTTTCTAGCTCTTTGCGATGGCTAATATCAACAAATGAGGCCACATAAAACTGAATAATTCCGTTTGAATCGCGGATGGTTTGAATTCGCAAAATCTCGGTTTGCATAGAACCATCTTTGCGTTTATTAATCACTTCTCCTTCCCATAACCCTTCGTCTTGTAGCACTTTCCACATATTCATGTAAAAAGCTTGATTGTGTTTGCCGGAGGAAAAAACGGAAGGTTGTTGACCTCTCACTTCGGCTAAGGTGTAGCCGCTGATCCGGGTAAACTCATTATTCACTTTGATAATGCGGTTATTGCGATCGGTAATCACCATGGCGGACATACCATTCATTGCCGCTCTAGCCAGTTTGCTCTCAATGCTGTTTTTATCGTGATTTGCGTTCCAACGAATAAAACCAGCGGCAATCGTCATTACTAATAGCGCGATGCCAACCGCTTGAAAGCTAATTTTTAGCGCTGTGGCTGAAAGCAATTGATTGAGCGCATCACCATTTAATGACTGAATTAGGTAAATTGGCTCCATTTCAGGGAAAATGGATTGAAAAGGAACTTGAGTAAAACTATACCAGCGGTTGTTATCCCATGCTGTGCCAGAAGTTTGCTCTTGCATACTTTTCCATAGCAAAGGGGTGACACTGTTCATATTCAGCATGTGGTATTTCGGCGGGTTTTCTTTCTGAGATAACATCTCATTTTCAGGATGAATATACTGACCCTTGAAACTGATGATGTCTGGGCGGCTCAGTGAGTTTAAACTCTGGTTAAATTTTTTGTACGACTGGGTTAAGTTAAGAGTTGCGACAAGATAGCCCTGTATTTTCCCATCAAAATCTATTGGTGCAATAATCCTAAATGCTGTAGTTATCGGGGAAGCAGTACCATAATTTTCTTCTTCTCTTTCATTATCAACACCGAAGATCTGAATTTGGTTGGGGGATAGGTTTTGCGCACTATGAAAATAGTCTCGGTGTAATTTGTTTTTTAGTTGAGATCTTGGCACGACTTCTGTTGATTCATTACTCTGATTCACGCGAATTAATTCGTTACCCTCCATATCAAAAAGCCTGAGCTGAGAATAAAGGGGTTGAATACGAGCCGCTAATAGCCAAAATTCCTGAACCGCTTCGATATTTGCTGTGGAGGGAAGACGTAATGCGCTGTACAACATAGTGTTGTTTGACAATATTTGAGTGGAATTGTAAACGTCATTAAACGCAGTAAGCAGTTCGAGCTTATTGTATTCGAGTTGAGAATGGCTTTTTTGCTCAATAAGTTGCATCACTTGTTGGTGGGCTTGGTCAAATTCTTTTACGAAATAAAGAAAGGGCACAACCCCAAGCACGATGCTTAAAAAAAACCATTGAGCTAGGTATTTATAGACAGAGTGAAACATATCAGCACACATAAGTTATTAAGTGCATAGTATATCGCTGAAATATGAGAAGTCGCTTCCAAATAGTTGATATCGTGGAGCGTGTCAAAGTTTGTAGGGCAATTCATATTGTAAGAAAAAGCGCGTAGTATTCTAAAAACCATCTCGCGCTTCTTCGTTCAATAACTGGTTTTAGAACTGGAAACGGACACTCATGGCAATTTGTGGCCCGTAAACTCCATTATTTTTAGTTTCTGCACCTAGCGATAATTGTTCGGTAGAGTGAAAACGTAATCCAGCGCAAAATACCGAGTGTTCATCATTCTTACCCATCTTTATATGGGCTTCAATTTGGCTCGATAACCAGATTCGGCTACCGATATTAAATTCCATTTGGGTTTCGTTCTTGCCACCCTGTTCATCGGTAGGTCTAATGTGGTGAACAAGCATTTGTCCGTAGACATCAGCAAATTGGTTTATTGGACCGTTAAAGCCAATTCCGCCAGCGGCATCCCAATCACCGTCAAACCTTGAATCATAACGAGCGATCAGGTGTGTATTATCGGTTAAATATGTACTAAATTCTGCGCCTGAAGATTCAGGGCTGATAGCGGTTCTGACTTCAAAGAAATTGTAGTTAAAATTGTTAGCTTGCGCAGAGAAAGAAAGAACACATGACAAACCGACTAGGCCTAGTGAGTACGCTTTTTTATACATGTACGCTTCGTCCTGAAAAGATGAAAATTAAGCTGAATAAGATACAGCAATGGCCTGCAAATTACAGGCCATTTTCACAAAAAAATCCATCTTATTTTTTGTGTTTTACCATCAAGAGGGCAATAAACAGTAGTGACTATAGAACTTGGATCTGATCCACTTCAATTTCAGGTGTCAGTCCTCCTTCATATTCGCCATAAAGGCGAACCTTAGTCTCTGCATTGAGTGGCGCTGTGAAGTGGATATCATCATCCAGTTCTACTTGAATCTCACCATTGCCATCACTGAATACGAATGTGTCTTTTCTGATTTGACGAATCAACTTTCCTTCAACCACAACGTGCTTTTCTGTAAACATATTGGTGTCTTTTAGCAACGATTCCACAGACGTAAGTTCGATAGGACCATTGTAATTGATGGTATTACTGTTTTGGTTATGGTTACCTGCAAAAGCGAAAACAGGAGCAATAATCATCGAAGCTGCGATGGCTAGTGTTGTACGTTTCATTTTTAATTCCTCTATGGGTTTGTTGTTTTGATGAAGCGATTTAAACACTAAGATGTTGAACACACTCTGAGTAGAACATTAATATTCCATTCATTTTATTGAGTGAGGTGTGGCTGTGACGGTATGATTAGCAGCAAACGCCTATCGTAGAGTTAATATGGAATCAACATTAAGGTCATTGATGGTGCAGGGCACCACTTCCGATGCTGGAAAAAGTGTGCTGGTTGCAGGCTTATGCCGAGTGTTAGCACGTCGAGGAATAAAAGTAGCCCCTTTTAAGCCGCAAAACATGGCCCTCAATAGTGCGGTGACGGCCGATGGTGGCGAAATCGGGAGAGCGCAAGCTGTTCAGGCGCAAGCGTGTGGCGTTGAGCCATCGGTACACATGAACCCTGTATTACTCAAGCCAAATTCAGACACGGGTGCGCAGGTTATCCTGCAAGGCAGAGCGCTCTCTAATATGGAAGCAACGGGTTATCACGATTATAAGAAAGTCGCGATGAATACTGTGCTTGATTCCTACGCTCGGTTACAAGCCGAGTATCAAAGTGTCATGATTGAAGGGGCGGGAAGCCCGGCTGAAATCAACCTACGCGAAAACGACATTGCTAACATGGGGTTTGCTGAAGCGGCCGATGTACCTGTGATTATCATTGCCGATATTGATAGAGGCGGTGTATTTGCTCATCTGTATGGCACGTTAGCACTGCTTTCTGAATCGGAACAGCTGCGTGTAAAAGGGTTTGTGATTAACCGCTTTCGAGGTGATATTGCGTTACTGCAATCTGGCCTTGATTGGTTAGAAGCCAAAACGGGTAAACCCGTCATTGGTGCGCTGCCTTATTTACATGGCTTTGATTTAGAAGCAGAAGATGCGATTACCCAAGCGCAAACCCTCAGCAGCAACAGTAAATTGAATATTGTGGTGCCAGTGTTGACTCGCATTAGTAACCATACTGATTTTGATGCGTTGCGTTTAAATCCTGATGTTGATTTACGTTATGTGGGAAAGGGGGAACGGATCGAAAATGCAGATCTGATTTTACTTCCGGGCAGTAAATCTGTAAGGGACGATCTTGCGTATCTTCGCTCGCAGGGTTGGGATCAGGATATTAAACGTCATCTGCGTTTTGGTGGCAAAGTGATGGGCATTTGTGGTGGTTACCAAATGTTAGGTCGGGTAATTCGCGATCCGCTCGGCGTTGAAGGTGAAGCAGGCGAAAGTGAAGGGCTGGGGTTGTTGAACGTCAGTACAGAACTGACCGCTGAAAAAACGCTCAGGAATGTTCAAGGCGAGCTTATTTTACCGCAAGGTAAAGCGAAGGTCTCAGGCTACGAGATCCACGTTGGACGCACAACGCTTGATGATGCATCATCCTCAGCAATCATCACGTTAGACAATGGCAACCATGACGGCTTATTAAGTGATTGCCAACAAGTATTAGGGACTTACATGCACGGAATTTTTGATAGTTTTTCCGCAACTGAGCTTATTTGTCGCTGGGCTGGTGCCGCTGATATAAGTTATTACGATCATGTGGCGCAAAAAGAACAAGCCATTAACCGCATTGCGGATGCGATTGAAGAGCATTTGAACTTGGCCTTATTATGGCCAGAATTAACGGAGCGTTAACATGAGAAAAATACTGCTCTCTATCGTCGCCATGCTGTGCTGCACGGCGGTTTATGCACAAGAGAAAATCACTGTTTATGCAGCGTCATCCATGACGAATGCGGTTAATGAATTGATTGCGGCTTACCAGCCGAAACAACCGTTAGATATTGTGCCCGTTTATGCGGGTTCATCCGCGCTTGCTCGTCAAATAGAGCAAGGTGCACCCGCGGATATTTTCATTTCAGCCAATGATGACTGGGTTACTCATTTGCTTAACAAGAACATTGTGACGAGCGATAAGGTCACATTGTTGGCTGGAAATCAACTGGTGCTTATCGCCCCTCAATCGTCGAAGCTCAATTCGCTGATGGTAAATGATGTTGCGGCATGGCTTGACGCCTTGCACGGCTCACGTTTAGCGATAGGTAACACAACGGCGGTGCCTGTGGGAATGTATGCCAAAAAAGCACTAGAAAAGTTAAAAGTGTGGTCGTCGCTCGCCCCTATGCTGGCTCAAACCAATAACGTACGTTTAGCGCTTGCGCTAGTCGAACGTCAAGAAGCCGCACTTGGTATTGTATATAAGACGGACGCATTGATGAGCAATAAGGTCAAAGTGGTGCACGAATTTGATTCAAGCCTACACAGCGCCATCCATTATCCTTTAGTGCAGCTAACTGATCGTGATACGGTGAATCAATTCATGCTTTTTTTACGCAGTGATCGAGCAAAAAATATCTTACAGAACTACGGTTTTAGCGTGATGACAGGAACGGATTCCTTTGCTTTCTGAGTACGAATGGGTTGCATTGCAACTGAGCTTAAAAGTCGCGATTTATACCGTGCTTTGGCTCTTGCCGCTGGGAATATTTTTTGCGTGGTTACTCGCCAGAAAGCAGTTTTGGGGTAAAAGTATACTAGATAGCCTAGTGCATCTGCCGCTCGTTTTACCGCCAGTGGTTGTGGGATATCTTCTACTGATCACCATGGGTAAACAAGGCTCAATTGGGCAGTGGCTTGATAACATGTTTGGTTTGCGTTTCAGTTTCAGTTGGCGTGGAGCGGTATTGGCGTGTGTCATCATCGCACTGCCCTTGATGGTTCGTGCGATTCGTTTAAGCCTTGAAAGCGTCGATCCTAAGTTAGAGCAAGCCGCTCGAACCTTAGGCGCTTCACCACTCAAAGTTTTTTTGACCATCACTTTGCCTTTAACACTACCCGGGTTGATCACTGGCGCAATGCTCTCTTTTGCTCGCAGCCTAGGTGAGTTTGGAGCCACTATTAGCTTTGTGTCCAATATTCCCGGTGAAACTCAAACGCTTCCCCTTGCGATGTATAACTTTTTAGAAACGCCAGGAGCCGAAATGGAAGCGATGCGTTTGTGCATTATCTCCATCGCGATTGCCTTGGCTTCGTTATTCATTTCTGAAGTGATTAGCCGCCGAGTGAAAAGGCGCTTAGGGACTCAATGATGAGTGAGTTGAAGATTCAATTTAAAAAACAGTTGGGCGATATCAAGCTTAATGCGGATTTGGCTCTGCCAAGCCGTGGTATTTGTGCGGTTTTCGGGCGTTCTGGGGCGGGGAAGACCTCCTTCATCAATGTTATTAGTGGGTTAGAGAAGCCTGAGTCCGGTGACATTGAAATCAATGGTCGCATTTTGTTTAGTCAACGAAAAAAGATTAACTTACCTGTTGAAAAGCGCAACGTTGGCTACGTTTTTCAAGATGCTCGATTGTTTCCACATTACACAGTTCATGGCAATTTAAACTATGGTGTCAAGAAAAAGGATGCCGACCACTTCGCCGCTATCGTAAAATTATTGGCTTTAGCGCCATTACTTACACGTTATCCGCATGATTTATCGGGCGGGGAGAAACAGCGAGTGGCGATTGGCCGAGCCTTGCTATCCAAACCTGATATTTTATTGATGGATGAGCCATTGGCATCTCTTGATATGCCGCGCAAACGTGAAGTGATGCCATTTTTAGAAGAGCTGGCTCATAGCGTGCACATTCCAATTCTTTATGTGACGCACAGCATGAGTGAAATTTTGCGTCTGGCTAATCATTTAGTTGTGCTAGATCAGGGTGCAGTGTTGATAAGTGGTGAACTAGAGCAGGTTTGGTCTTCAAGTTATATGCGTGCTTGGCAATCGTTTTCCGAGCAAAGTAGTCTGTTTTCTGCTCATATCTGCCAGCACAATAAGGAATATGGGCTCACCCAAGTCTCGCTTGCAGATGATGTCAAGCTGTGGGTGCAGTATGTAGAAGGTGAGGTAGGCTCGGCACTGCGATTACAGATCCGTGCGAATGATGTTTCGGTGGCGCTTGATAAGCCAAATCAGACGTCAATTCGTAATATTCTGCCTGCGCAGATTTGCCAGCTTGAAAAGCAGCCTCTAGGTACTGATAAACAGAGTGTGGGGATAAAACTCAAGTTAGGCGAAGGGTGTTACCTGTGGGCTACGGTAACCAAATGGGCGGCCGATGAGCTACAACTGGATGTTGGTGATTCGCTGTATGTGCAAATTAAAGGCGTGAGCGTGTCGCAGCGTGATATTGTCTTAACACATTAATACTTTTCATTATGAATGCATTGATTCAATAACTTAAGCCTCTCTTATGCCGAGTTCAGGTTCAATAGAAAAAGCCGTCATATAAAATTGACGGCTTTATGCTTCATGGCGTGCGTTTTATTTTGTAAACACGTCTTTAAAATCGCGTTTTAGAATCGGGTCGCGGCGCGCTTTTTTGATCTGTTTAACCATATCTTTCACACAGTTATGCAGCACTTGATCAAGAAGCTCTGCTCGGTACTCTTCTTTATCTTGGTCTGTCATCTCTTTCGGTAAATTTAATGTTGGGAACTCCTCCATGACATTGACACCAGCAAAAGCTTGGCTGACAGAGATCAACGCATGAAACTGTTCAAAATTATCCAACACATTTTGCGCACTGGCTGGTAGAGAGTTCCAAGACTCGCGTACCGCTTCTTCAGAGACTTCATGTATAGACACGACCATGTAGTGCATCTCTTGTGGCACTTGATCAAATTCGATCACTTGACGCAATTCTGGTGAAATGGCCTCTAAGTCCACTACAGGTTGTTCGGTTTGCTTTACTTCAGACATGAAGATATCTCTTTAGGGGGAAAAGTTACATGCTAAAAATTTATAGCGAAAAGTCAATATTGCGCGCAAAATTAAACAAAGAAAGTGAATAAATCTATGTTATACCTAAGCATATGGTTGAAATTTAAAGGGGTTACAGATGGTAAGTTCGGGCTCTTCTATGAGGATCTTACTGGTTGATGACGTGCAATTGGATCGCATGCAACTCACCATTCGTCTTAAACAGCTCGGTCATCACGTGGAAGCGGTTGCCAGTGGACAAGCGGCACTGGATATTTATCGAAAATTTGATCCAGAATTGATTTTGATGGATATTTCGATGCCCGGAATGAATGGTTTTGAATTGTCGAAAAAAATACGTTTACAACACCATGAATGGGTGCCGATTATCTTTTTAAGTGGACATGATGAACCATCGATGATTGCTAAAGCGATAGAGGCAGGTGGGGATGACTACTTAACCAAGCCAGTTGATAAGCTTGTGCTTAATTCCAAATTACTCGCGATGCAGCGTATTGCCAGCATGCGTCGAGAGCTGAAGCGAGCGACAGTCAAATTGGAAGAACTCAATCGAGTTTTGCATCAACAAGCGAATGAAGATGGTTTAACGCAGCTCTTCAATCGCCGATTTATGGACGATAAACTTAAAGAGATGATCAGCTGGCATGGCCGCCACGTATTTCCAATGAGCCTCATTTTGTTGGATGTAGACTACTTCAAATTATTTAATGATAACTATGGCCACATCGAAGGAGACTGTTGTCTGACTACGATTGCTCAAACAGTAAATCAGTTATTTGTACGTACGGGGGAGTATGTAGGCCGCTACGGTGGCGAGGAATTTCTAGTACTATTGGGCAATACTAATTATGAACAAGCACTGGTTGCCGCTGAGCGAATTCAGCAAGCGATGAAGAAAGCACAATATCCCCATCAATACAGTGAAATTGCCGAGTATGTCACTTTATCTCAAGGAGTGATCTCGTTAATACCGAGTGGTACGGAGTCTATCACTAATATTTATAGCCTAGCCGATGAAGCCTTGTACCAAGCGAAGCACCAAGGCAGGAATTGCTTTATTTCTTACGATGTTACTAAAAAAGCGTTAGATTAAGCCACATCACAATTCTGCAGATTCTTCTTCTCAACATACTTCTAAACCATTGCTGAATAAAAACATCGACTACACTTGTTCTAAGGCTTTGGTTTACAAGCGTTGATGCTTTGTTTTAGTCGTTCACAAACTGATGGACTTAGTTATGGTAGCTTTGACGTACTTTTCACCAGAGAAAATAGCAGAAATGGTGGGTAAAGAGAATGTTGATGAGATGTTGACTGGCTACCACTTAAGTTTATCTGAAGCCATCATGAAGCTTCAGTCTGCCTTTGAGAGTCAAGAGGCCAATACCATCAATCATATTGCGCATACCATGAAGTCTTCTTCTCGATTTGTGGGCGCAGAAGAGCTCGGTAACGCATTTCAGAATTTGGAATTGGCAACACTAAATGATGTGAGCTTATCTACGCAAACCGAAATGCTATTTTGTTCGATTACGGAGCAGAGCAAATTGCTTGAAGATGAAATCAGCCAGTATTTGAATCAATCCAACGGAATTGGGGATGGAATGGAACTCAATGCACTGAAAGTAATATGCGTCGATGATGATGAGTTTATGCTCAAAGCGATAGGGCGGTTAATCAGACGCTTAAGGCCAGATTGGCAATTGATGCTAGTGTCTGATCCTTTAGCATGGAAAGAGGAGTGGCATAAAGTTCATGATGAATTACCTGCCATCATTATCTCTGATCTACTGATGCCCAAATTGCGAGGTGATGAGCTTCTTGAAGAGTTTAGAAATCGCTACCCGCAAGTGGTTAGAGTGCTGCTTACAGGGGATACCACCAATAAGTTACCTCAAAAAGCCCATGCTTATTCGCATTTTGTAATCCCTAAACCGTTTACTGAGGATGATTTTGAACGGTTATTTGTGTGCACAGAACGATTGTATCAGATGCCTTTCAATGATGAATGCCGTACCAAGCTTGGCGGGTTTGCGGATCTACCCGTGTTACCCACATCAGTGCGCCGCTTGCAACAAACGATCGCGTCTCCTACTTGTGATATTACCGCAATCGCTGACACCATTAGCCATGAACCTGCGTTAGTAGCCCGTGTTTTTCAAATCGCTAATTCGTCTTATTTTGGTTTTCGGCGACACACAGAATCATTGTCTGAAGCGGTAGGGCGGTTAGGTGCGACTTTGATAGAAACGATCGCCGTATCACTGCTTTGTCATCATACTCATCACTATGTATCAAGACACGAGCATCAGAAAGTAGCCGAGCAAGCTTTAAGAGTGAGCTGTATTGCACAACTTCTAGCCAAACAATTCGAGTGTTCTCGGCTTGATCAAGATCGCGTATTTGTCGCTAGCTTACTGACTTCTATAGGAACACTGATTTTATTAGAAGAGGGAGCTGCGTTAGATGCTGTGGACAGCTTTATCGGTTTACAAAATGGTTACGCTGACTCACACATTATTGCCGCTTACGTGCTAATCATCTGGGGATATGATATCGAGATCGGCGATATTATTTTAAATCAAGGCAAATCGGATTTTCCTGAGGATAAGTTGCTCTTACTGGGCAGTATTGTGGGTTTAGCAACACGTATTGAGATAAGTAGCAATGATGTTGATTATCAGGCCATTATGGATAGCGTACCTGACGTTGTGGCGGCTGTGTTGAATGAGCTAAAACCTATGTTTATCGAGTAATCAATGATTACTCTGAGACGTGATAGAAGGGAATAGACATGGTGATTAAGGTCACAATAGCCGACGACATCAAAAATGTCGAGAAAAGCGGTAATCAGGGCAATGCCTGAAGAGTGGGATATCGAGATCAACGAAGCTCAAAATGGCAAAGAAGCGTTAGTCCATTACCAAAATGGTTGTGCCGAAATGATGTTTTTAGACTTAATTACGAAGCCGATTATGACTACACACGCCAATTGTTTTTTTGGTGATATGGATGGCGAACTTGTGACCTTGATGAGTCGCTGTGGGTGTGAGCTGATAGTCAACGATTTACAGCAATCGACAGGTGATACGCAACATGTCGTGAGTCTGGAGGATAGTACATTGGATAAGGTACTCACTCATCTGGATGAGTTGATGTAGGAGTCTGCAATGGGAAAAAGTCGCTTACTGCTTTCAGATTTGCTTGATCAATTCTCTTTTGCTCTGTGTATAGTGCGGCAGGATTATGTCATTGTGAAGGCCAATGACTATTTCCAATCTCGAGTCATTTTTGATGGTGATGTGATGCAGGGAAAGAACATCCTCGAACTGTTCCCCCATTCTGCTGACTACTTGAAACGGAAAATTGATACTGCCTTAGTGATTGAAACATCAAGCTTTAGCCGTTGGGAGCAGAAGCCTCATCTGCTGCCTTTTAAAGGCTCTCGCCCGTTATCGGGTGAGGAAGATCAGATGTACCAAGACTTAGAAATCATCCCGATTCACAGTGATGATGGTGTTATTGAGCATGTCTGTATCTGTGTTTACGACGTGACAATACAAGCGAGCCAACAGCAAGAACTCAAGCGCATTTCTCACCAATTAGAGCAAGAGCATCAAGCGCAAAAAGTGTTGATTAAAAAACTGGAAGACGCCCAAGGGCAACTCCGCCAATCCGAGAAAATGGCCTCTATTGGTCTGCTTTCTGCAGGCATTGCTCATGAGATAAATAACCCTGTTGGTTTTATTACGTCAAATATTCAAACGCTTAGTGACTATTTTCAAACGCTGGCCGCCGTGTTAGAAGAGATCAAAAGGCAAGTGTCACAGGCCAATGATACTGCGTTAGTGACAAGCTGTGAGGCCTTATTAAAGGAGAAGCAGATAGATTTTATTTTAGAAGATACTGCAGATTTGATCTCCGAATCTTTAGAAGGATCATCGCGCGTAATGGCGATTGTCAAAAATTTAAAAGAGTTTTCGCACGTTGATGGTTCAGAGTGGAGTTATGCCAATCTAGAAAGTTGCATCGAATCAACACTCAAAATTATTAATAACGAGATTAAATACAACATTACGCTAGAAAAAATTTATCAAGAAAACGTGCCTGATGTGTATTGTCAGCCCATGCAGATCAACCAAGTTCTATTGAACATTTTAGTGAACGCCAGTCAGGCGATCCATGGGGAGGGTACTATCACTATTTCATTGTCTAAATGCAATGATAAGCAGGTTGAAGTGCGTATCAAAGATACTGGAAGTGGCATCCCCGATGCGATTAAAGACCGTATCTTTGAACCTTTTTTTACCACAAAAGCGGTAGGATCCGGTACTGGATTAGGGTTGTCAGTTTCGTACGGGATCATCAATAGCCATAAAGGGAACATCGCAGTACATAGTGAAGTGAATCAAGGAACAGAATTCATTATTACTCTGCCAGTTAACCCAATAGAAGTGGCTACATCAATAACGGAATAGTGATTATTGTCAGTTAATTATGGGGTGTACATGTGGGCAGGATGCAGCATTTGGACGAAAACAAACCTTTTCTTGATCAAAAAAATGGTGTGGAGTCATCCTTTCATCACATCATGTTGTCTTTGCTTGAGGTGCTTTTTTCTACCCAGTCTCAAGATGACAAATTAGATGAGATGATCGAGCTTATTCAGCAACTTTTCCCAAATACTCATGTTGCTCTTTTTTTCTACTATTCAGAGCGAAAGCTACGTGTTTTACGAGCTAGCATGCCCTTGAGCGATGATGTTTTGCAAAATCTCTACCCAGTCATCTCCGACGATGAGTTTTGCTACTTTTCTAAATTTTCGAATCACCAAGGTGAAGCATTTAGCCTCTATCAACAAGATTTCCCCGAATGGGAAAGTGGTGTGACATTCACCGTTTCCTCTCCAACGCGTCGTTATAGCTTATTCATCGCTCGCACCCAGTGTGATGCGTTTGACGAAAAAGAATTAGAAATCATTCAAGAAGGAATGCTTTTAGCCAAAATGGCTTTAAAGCTACTGACCTCAGTGCAAGGAAACGGTAATCATCAACGTAATTTGCAAGATGAGAAGTTGGCTTCTCTAGGAAAGTTAGCGGCAGGGGTTGCACACGAAATCAATAATCCTTTAGGTTTTGTAATGAGCAATTTCAGTACATTAAGTGCTTACCTTACACAAATTAAGGCACACCCACTGATACTTCAAATGAAAGACAGTGAATTAGGCGAGATGCTTGATGACAGTGAGTCAATCATTGTTGAAAGCCTAGAGGGGCTCTCTCGGATTAAAAATATCGTCGCGAGCTTGAATGTCTATTATCACGTTCCTGGGTTATCGGTCGGTATGGTTGATCTAAGGGACGTTGTGAGCTCAGCAATCAATATGGTTTTGAGTGAAATGAAGCTGAAAGCTCGCTTGAATTATGAGACACCTAAAATCCCTTTCTATGTGTTAGGACAAACCCATAAACTGCAACAAGTACTGATCAATTTATTAGTTAATGCATTGCAATCATTCCCTTCACCCGAGGGAGAGGTGGACGTTGTATTGATGATTGAAGATAGCCGACTAATCAAGAATAAGCCCAATATCTGCCTATCAGTGTGTGATAGCGGTAAGGGAATTAGCGCGGAAGATTTAATGTGTGTTTTTGACCCCTTTTTTACGACTAAACGTGTCGGTGATGGTGCGGGGCTTGGATTATCTGTAGCGAAAGAGATCATTGAAGAACACCTCGGAAAAATTGATATTCAGTCGACCGTAGGTAAAGGAACTTGTGTTTACCTTCGTTTTCCTCTCTATGTGACTTCTCATCATTCGATGAAAGAACTGGGGTAGTTGTATGTTTCGATATAAAAAAATTTGCTGGTCGATGATGAGTCAGCAGTGCTTAAAGCGTTAACTCGCTAATTTAAGCCACATTTTGCTGTGATTCATTGTGCAAATAACGTAACTGAAGCACTGAAAATGTTAGAACAACACCCGTTCGAAACTGGAAAGATGTTTATCAATGGGCAATTTTATAAATTGTTGACTAAGCTGACTGATAGATTAAAAACCTTAGGCGGCTCTATTATTCAGGGGGGAGTTGGTGAGTCAGGCCTTATCACCAGATGACGTGGTCAGTTATTTGTCGAGAGTGGAGAGGTAATACTATGGATACGATTGCGCAACCCGTTACAAAAAGTAACAACAAACTAACCCTTCTCTTGCTTGATGACGAAAGTGACATTCTTAAAGCTCTCAATCGTGTTCTGCGTTTGGATTATGACGTGGTCACCTTTAACGCTGGTCAAGAAGCTTTGGACTATCTTGAACAGCACGAGGTTTCGATCATTATTTCTGATATGCGCATGCCAGAAATGGATGGCGCGGAATTTCTTGCCAAATCTAAAGAGCTGTACCCCAATACGATACGCATATTATTGACTGGTTACAGTGATATTCAATCAACTGTTCGCGCCGTGAATGCAGGTGGTATTCACACTTACATTAGTAAGCCGTGGGATAATGAAAATCTCAAACTTATTGTTTCTAAGGCCGCTGAGTTTTACCGTTTAACAAAAGAGCGTGAATCCTTGGCACTTGAATTAGAAAAGCGTAACGATGAATTGGAAGTAGTCAATCAAGTATTAGAACAAAAAGTAGGAGAGCGCACTGCAGCGTTACAATCTTCTCATCGTAAATTAGAGCAGCTATTAGCAAGTCGAAATAAAACGTTCAAAGATATTCTTGGTATGGTCACGGCCATCATTCAGCATCGTACAGGCCATCCGGCAGATCATGCTGAAAGAATCGCAAATCAAGCGAAAGCGGTAGCGCAACGATTAAAATTACCAGAAAGCCAAGTGAGCCATATTTACTTATGTGGTCTGATGCATCAAATTGGCTTAATTGGATCTAAAGATAAAGCTGTTGAAAAACCTATAGTTGATCCTGATAACCAGATACCACTTTGCCCTGAAGCGAATGCAGTGCTAGGCGCGCAGATACTAGGACGGATTAAACGCTTCGAACCTTTGGTTGAGATTATTCGACATCAAGATGAGCTTTTTGATGGACGGGGCAAACCGGACCACTTAAATGGCGACCAAATCCCTTTAGGTTCTCGTATTATAAAAGTAGTTAAAGATTATGATTATTATATCGCCTCTCCGAAAAACCCTCGCCGCATGCACACTAAAAGTGCACAGAGCTATATTAAAGATCAAGCTGGAACGTTATACGATCCTGTTGTCGTAGACGCCTTTCTCATGGTCGTCACATCGCTGAAGAATTTGGACGATGGTCTTGAGTTATGTATTGGCCTCAGTGAAGTTACACCAGGAATGAAAATCAAACGAGATCTCTATTTACCGAATGGTAATCTCATGCTGACCGCGGGTAATCAAATTAATTCGACGTTGTTGGTTAAGTTAAAAGAGCTTGAAGAACAAAATAACATGCCAATGACTGTTTATATTGGTTAATGTTTGCTAGTTTGCCTAAATTGTACAATTAACAGGATAAGCCACTTTTGGTAAGTGGATCACTACTTTAGTGCCTTTATCTAGTTCACTGTCTAAAGTGATGTCGCCGCCGTGGCGTTTAATAATGCTGTAGGCCGCTGTCAACCCTAATACATATCTATACCCTTCCCACTTGAAGCTGCAGCGGTGTTGACTACGTTCGCTCACCCGAATCACATAGTTTATCTATGCGCATGGGGATGAACTTACTTGCCGCCTACCTGCAACTTCAAGTTGTTTGGGTATAAGTAATAATATGATCTAATTGAAAAAGACGACTGCCAAGATTAATTGACCATGGACAGCTTACACAATATTGATTTCAAAAAACGGGATTGCTTTTTGGCAAGTACCGATAGAGTAATGAGAATGTGCTCAAGAGATTGGATTGAACTGACCAGTTAATTTTACAGATTGGTATAAAGTGAGTGGTGAAAAATAGGGCGATAAGAACCATCATGCGCATTGTATTTTATATTCCATGAGAATAAATAAACGTTTTAATTCTAGGACACCTTTTTAGTAGATGTAAGCTTAGTAGGAAAAGATTGCCACATCAGTAGATGCGGCAATCAGTTGAATCTTTTATTGTTTCGCAAACAGGTAAGTGCGTAACCCTCCAATCAGATTACGTGCTTTAAAACCATTGTTTACTAGTTGACGGTAAGCTACGTTACCGCGTAACCCAACCTGACAATAAATGATGATCTCTTTGTCTTTGGGCAGTTCATTCATACGCTGGCGAAGTTGGTCAACCGGAATATTGATGTCACCTTTAAGATGATGTCCATTTTCTCGTTCACCCGGGCTACGCACATCTAAGATAATGTGTGCGCTGCTTAGCGAATCGATTTGATCAAAATGGATAGCTTTTGCATCGCCTTTCATTATATTTGTCGCGACAAAAGCTGCTTGGTTAATCACATCTTTCGCGCTGCCGTATGGTGGCGCGTAAGTCAGCTCTAAGTGTTGTAGTTGTTCTACTGTCATACCTGCACGTTGAGCGACAGCCATCACGTCGATACGCTTGTCGATGCCATCTTTACCAACCGCTTGCGCACCAAATATTTTTCCATTTTGTGGATCAAAGAGCATTTTAAAAGAGACAATTTCGGCACCGGGATAATAGCTAGCATGGCTTGCGGTGTGTACATACACTTTTTCGTATTCAACACCGTCACGTTTCAGTTGCTTCTCGTTTTTACCTGTCGATGCTACAGCTAAGTCGAATATTTTACAGATGGCAGTTCCTTGTGTCCCTTGATAGCTTTCGTTACGACCAAGCATGTTATCAGCTGCCATGCGACCTTGGCGGTTGGCAGGACCTGCGAGTGGAACCAGTGTTTGTTTGCCTGTAACAAAATCCTTTTCTTCGATCGCATCGCCGACGGCGTAAATCGCTGGATCGCTGGTCTGCATCTGTTCGTTCACCCAAATGCCACCAAGTTCACCGAGTTGTAAGCCCGCTTCAGCAGCCAGTTTGGTTTCTGGACGCACACCAATCGCCATAATCAGGATGTCAGTGGTGAGTATTTCACCATTGCTGAGCACAAGATCCAGTTCACCTTCGATGTGTCTGTGCTCGAGAGTTTCACCCGATTCAGTGCTAGGTAACGTCGCCGCTGGTTTATATTCGACCGATTTTAAGGCAACACCTAAACGTAAATCGACGCTTTTAGCGCGAATTTCCGCATGAGCAAAGCCCGCCATTTCACTATCGACAGGTGTCATTACCTGATCAGCCATTTCGATCAGCGTGGTTTTGATACCGAGGTGATGGAACGCTTCCATCATTTCCAAACCGATAAAACCACCGCCGACGACAGTTGCATGCTCAGGTTTATTCATTTGCAGCGTCTGAATGATTTTATCCATATCTGGAATGTTGCGCAGCGAATGAGTCAGTGGATTGTGAATACCTGAAATAGGGGGAACTATAGGACCTGCACCAGGGCTCAATAGCAGATAGTCATAGCTTTCAGTATATTCACTATTATCTGTCAGGTTTTTAACCAGCACGGTTTTATCTTGAGGATTGATTTTCAAAACTTCACTGGTGATTCTGACGTCAACGTTAAAGCGAGCTAAGAAACTTTCGGGAGTCTGTAGTAGCAGTTTGCTACGTTCAGTAATGTCACCTCCAATGTGATACGGTAGACCGCAGTTTGCAAAAGAGACATAAGGCCCTCGTTCAAGCATGATGATCTGCGCATCTTCACTTAAACGACGAGCACGAGCCGCCGCTGATGCTCCACCTGCGACACCACCAATAATCACAATCTTAGTCATAACTTACTCCAATAAAATTAAATACAAGCGGTACGGTAAGAGGTTAAATCCTCAATGTAGGCCAAGCTTTTTCAAGAAAAATGCGGCTGGGCAAATTCCTGTAAAAGCACTTTGAATTAAGTTTGCACCTACAAAAACCGTTAGCCAAACAAAGTTAGGATCGATAAACGTCGTTAAAATGATGGACAGCAAAACCATGCTGCCTGCTAATATTCTTACCCCATTTTCAATTGTCATGTTGTTACCCTCCGTTGGAAATTAAGGTTACTATAAATTTATTAATTAGCATTGTCTAATGTTAATTTTACTAATTTTAGTACACCTAAATAAGTATTGACTAAATAATGTTTATTAGTATTATCTAATAAATGGTAATGCGGAGGGGTATCGATGGAGATTACATCAGTCAATATAGATCAAATGAAAACTAGTGCAATTGAGGCTTCAGAGTTACTTAAAACGATGGCCCACCCTGAACGTTTGATAGTACTTTGCCAATTAATTAACGGTGAAGTGGGGGTTGGACAACTGCAGCAAAGCTCAACGTTAAGTCAATCGGCTTTTTCGCAACATTTAACCGTACTTCGTAAACAAGGCATGATCAAAGCCAGAAAAGAATCACAGCAAGTTTTTTATTCGCTATCGGATCTGCGGGTTGCACAGCTTGTCCAAAGTTTACAGACCATTTTTTGTAATTAGTTCATTTGTAATAGATTAAGAGGGTAAACAATGTCGTTTTCTGTTCCTTGGGAATCGTTGTTAGGTGGTGTTTTAATAGGGGTATCAACTTCAATCATGTTGCTGTTTAACGGCAAAATTGCTGGAATAAGTGGGGTACTAACGGGGTTGATGACACCTAAAACGCGTGATTTTGCATGGCGTTTGTTATTTGCATTTGGCATGGTAACTGGTGGTGCTATTGCCGTTTGGTTTTTAAATGCACAAGTGCCGCAAACGTTTAACTTTAATAACGGTGTTTTGGCGCTTGCTGGTCTATTAGTTGGGGTAGGGACTCGATTAGGTAATGGTTGCACCAGTGGCCATGGCATCTGTGGTGTTGGCCGGCTATCTACTCGCTCTATTGCGGCGACAGGTACTTTCATGGGCGTTGCTGCCATTACTGTGTTTGTACGCCTTCATCTTCTATAAGTGAGTCAAAATGAATCAGATGTTGTTTAGATTAACCTCGTTAGTGGCAGGTATTTTGTTTGGTATGGGTATGGTTATCTCAGGAATGGCCAATCCAGCCAAAGTCGTAGGTTTTTTGGATGTGGCTGGTGCTTGGGATCCAAGCTTAATGTTTGTAATGGGAGGCGCATTGGCCGTTTTTATGCCGATCTATTTCATCGTTATTAAAGCAAGACAGCAGCCTATAAATGCAGAAAAGTTCTGTTTAGCGACGACTCGCAGTGTTGATACCCGGCTTATCTCTGGTGCTGCGATTTTTGGGTTAGGTTGGGGGTTAGGCGGCATTTGTCCAGGGCCTGCGCTATCGAGCCTTGCCTTGGGTAATATTGATGTGTGGATCTTCTTTGCCTCAATGATGGTTGGGCTTGGTGCAACTAATTTGTTGATCTGCATTAAAAATAGTAAACAACAGCAAACGCAAACGACCTAACCTAACTAGAATGGAATAAGCAACTTGAACCGTAACGATTAACATGAGGGATGGGTATGAAAAGGCGAATCTGGAGTGTGTGTATTGCCTTAATCACGAGCGGTTATTGGGCCGTTGGCTATGCTGATGATCGTTATATCGTGACCTATGAGCAGATACCACAGCAGATTGCATTCGAAGGTGTTGTCCAGCCAGTTAACAAAGGGACAGTTGCGGCTCAAACCTCTGGTCGAGTCGTTGGTGTGTATGTCGACGTTAACGATTTTGTTAAAAAGGGCGATGTGCTATTAGAAATCAGCGCTATTCAGCAATCGGCTTCTTTAGACGCATCTCAAGCTCAGTTAACCAGTGCAGAGGCTCGAAATCGTGAAGCTCAAGCTCAACTAAAGCGTTATCAACTGCTGTTTCCTAAAGGTGCGATCTCACAAGACCAAATGGATGGCGCTGAAGCTCAAGCTCGAAGTGCCGATGCGGCCGTCAAAGCGGCAAAAGCTGCGGTCGTGCAAGCGAAGGAGTCACTTGGATACACCAACATTACCGCTCCTTACGATGGTGTCGTGACGGAGCGACATGTAGAGCTGGGTGAAACGGTGGCTCCAGGAACGGCGCTACTCAGTGGTTTCTCATTCAATGAGTTACGCGTTGAAACGGCTATTCCGCAGCGCTATCAGCCTGCAGTCACCAATGTGGCTCAATTCCAAGTCATTATGCCTACGGGCGATAAAATAACTCCAATCGATTACAGCTTATTCAGCTATGCCGACCCTCAATCTCATACATTCAAAATCCGTCTTGAGCTGCCTCGTGCAGATCAAACTAACAAGCTCGGGCAAGTGATGCCGGGAATGTGGGTCAAGACAGAGTTTAATTATGGTCAACGTGAGGTGATGCTCATTCCTGTTGCCGCTGTGATTCGCCGAGCAGAACTGAGTGCCGTATATCGCATCGTTGATGATAAACGACTGCTAAATCCAGTGCGATTAGGGCAAACCTATGGTGAATATGTGGAAGTATTATCTGGCTTGGAACAAGGCGATACGGTCGCAAGCCGTGTATTTACACAAGTAGGTGAGTGATATGGATAATCGTTTAGGCGCCTCAGGACGTATTGCCAAAGCTTTTCAGATTTCAGCGATGACGCCGTTGCTCGCGATTGTTGGGTTACTGATGGGCTTTTTTGCGGTAATGGTTACTCCTAAAGAAGAAGAGCCGCAAATCGATGTGACCTTTGCCGATGTGTATATTCCTTTTCCCGGCGCTTCTCCGGCGGAAGTGGAGAGTTTAGTGACGAACCCAGCAGAGCAGATCATCTCTGAAATTGAGGGAATTGATAAAATTTACTCTTTTTCACAACCCGATGGTGCGATGATTGTGGCTATCTTTGATGTCGGCGTCCCTAGAAACGACGCCGTGGTTCGTATTTATAATAAACTCTATTCCAATAAAGATTGGATGCCAAAAGGTGTTGGGGTGGGCGAGCCGATCATCAAACCTAAAGGCATTGAAGATGTGCCTATCGTCAGCATTACGTTATCCGATAAAACGGGCACCTTGGACAACCAGCAGTTAACGCAAGTGGCCCATGGTTTAGAAACAGAGCTCAAACGCATTGATGGTACACGAGATATTTATACGATAGGTCGCCACCCTACTATTGTTGATGTACGTTTAGACCCCGTTAAAATGAACAGCTTTGGCATCACGTTAGATCAACTGAATCAGCATCTTCCTGCGGCGAACCACAGCTCTCCAATGTTGAAACTAACGCATGAAAATCAGCAGTTTCCCGTCCAAATTGGTCAGTTTTTAACAAAAGTTGAAGAAGTAAAGCAATTGGTGATTGGGCTGCATAACCAGGCACCAGTATATTTAGCGGATGTCGCTACGGTTCAATTGGGTGTTGATACATCAACCCAACAAGTTTGGACCAGTGATAAGCAAGGTATTTATCCAGCAGTTACCTTAGCCATCGCTAAAAAAGGAGGCGAAAACGCCGTTCGTGTGGCTGAGATGGTTGAAGCTCGAGTTGCAGAACTTGAAAATCAGTTAATTCCACACGGAATCAGTGTTGAAATCACGCGTGACTACGGGAAAACCGCCGCCGATAAAAGCAATACATTGATCGCCAAATTGATTTTTGCGACCACGGCGGTTGTTATTTTGGTGGTCATTGCGATGGGATGGCGCGAGGCTATCGTGGTCGGTATGGCTATTATTGTTACCTTGATGATGACTCTGTTTGCATCATGGGCATGGGGTTTTACACTCAACCGGGTCTCGCTTTTTGCGTTAATTTTCTCTATTGGTATTTTAGTGGACGATGCCATTGTTGTTGTGGAAAATATCCACCGTCATATGGCGTTAGGTAAGCGCAAACTGGTGGATCTCATTCCTACGGCGGTTGATGAAGTGGGTGGACCTACAATCCTTGCCACCTTAACCGTGATTGCCGCACTGTTGCCAATGGCCTTTGTCTCTGGGCTTATGGGCCCGTATATGAGCCCAATTCCCATCAATGCTTCGATGGGAATGCTGATTTCATTGGCGGTTGCATTTGTTTTTTCACCTTGGTTAGCGGCCAAGTTTCTTAAGCCTTCATCGCATCAAGCACAATCTCAATCAACTCAAGGCATCTTTCACCGAATCATGAACCCGTTTGTGGTCTCGGCTGCACAAAGACGTAACCGGCTTTTCTTGATGCTTGCGGTATTTGCGCTTATTGCTGGTTCCCTGTTATTGCCAATCACTAAGGCCGTGGTTTTAAAAATGCTGCCTTTCGATAATAAATCAGAGTTTCAAGTGGTATTGGATATGCCTGAAGGGGCATCGCTTGAGAAAACGCAACGCGTTTTATTTGAACTTGGCGCGGTGTTAAATAGCGTGCCTGAAGTCAGTGGGTATCAGATTTACGCAGGTACAGCCGCACCGATCAACTTCAATGGCCTTGTGCGTCATTATTTTATGCGTAATCAAGCCAACCAAGGTGATATTCAGGTGAACCTATTAGGGCGAAAAGAGCGCGATAAAGATAGTCATACGATTGCAAGTGAAGTACGCCCAAAGCTTAATGAGGTTGCTAGCCGATTTGGCGGTAAAGTCAAAGTCGTTGAAGTTCCACCGGGGCCACCCGTTTGGTCACCTATTTTAGCGGAAGTGTATGGTCCGACACATGATATTCGGGCACAAGCAGCAAGGATGCTACGCGGGATCTTCCACGAAACAGCGGACATTGTCGATATCGATATGTATCTACCGGAAGTGCATCAAAAATGGCAAGTAGTGATTGATCGCAGCAAAGCGTCACACTATCAAGTACCTTATGCTTCGATAGTCGATGCTTTGGCGACGGCCGTCGGTGGAAAGCCGATCACCTATTTGCACAGTGAGCACAGCAAGTACCCGATCCCGATTCAAGTGCAAGCTAGTGAAAACGTCAAAGTCCGATTAGATCAAGTGTTGAACATGAAAGTAGGGAGCACTGCGGGCAGTGCATATCCATTGTCTGATTTAGTCACTATTCGCCAAACTCAAATGGATGACTACATTGTGCATAAAAACCTGTTACCAATGGTGATGGTGGTGGCGGATATGACGGGTGAAACAGACAGCCCCTTATACGGTATGTTTGAAATGGCGTTCAACATCAATGCACTTGGTCTACCTGTTGAACAGTATTATATCCACCAACCTACAGGGTTAAATGGTGTCGAAATATTCTGGGATGGTGAATGGACGATCACTTATGAAACATTCCGCGACATGGGCATTGCCTACGCGGTTGGGATGATCCTTATTTACTTACTGGTTGTCGCGCAGTTTAGGTCCTACCTTATTCCGTTGATCATTATGGCTCCAATCCCGCTGACGATTATCGGCGTCATGCCCGGCCATGCGTTACTTGGTGCTCAGTTCACCGCCACGTCGATGATTGGGATGATTGCGTTAGCAGGGATTATTGTGCGTAACTCTATCTTGCTGGTTGATTTCATTAATCAGCAGATTGAGGAAGGTGTGGCATTTTCCGAAGCGGTTATTCAGTCTGCGTCTGTTCGTGCTAAACCCATCATGCTTACCGCTTTAGCGGCCATGATAGGGGCGGTATTTATTTTAGATGATCCCATTTTTAACGGCTTAGCTATTAGCCTGATTTTTGGTATCTTTGTTTCTACCGTCTTAACTTTATTGGTTATTCCTGTTTTGTACTACGCTGTCATGCATCGACGTTTTAGCTAACGATTACAGTGAAACTCGACACTAGCAAGAAAGGCGTTGAATATTCAGCGACTTTCTATTGGAGCTTCTTCAGATTATTTATCACCTTCCTACTTGAAGCTCTATCGGTGTTGGCTGCGTCGTTCATCCTGCTTACATAGTAATATCTATACTCATAGTGTTTCATTTGCATGTCTACCTGCAACTCCAAGTTTTTTGGCTATAGTCGGATTAAGTTATTGAGCAACTGGATATATCGAGAGACTGTTTACCCAAAATATTTTTCCCCTGTCGTCATTGGTGTTGCTTTGACGATTCTTTTTATTTACATTTTGATGTTAAGGCGAGCTGTTAGATATAAATAAAAAAGAGTCTTACTTCCATCTTCTATATTGCCATATCCATTGGGCAGGATGTGTCCTAATAACAATTTCCATTGCACTTGCTAGTTTCTGAGCATCTTTTACTATTTTTTCACTTAAGGTACCTTCATGTTCAAGCTTAAAGGAAGAGAAATGCATTTTCTGTATATTTCCTGATGTTAAAGCATAGTGAAAATATATAGGGCACCCTAGTTTGTGAGCTAGAAAAAAAGGAGTCGGTGCGAGTTCTGTTTTTTGACCAAACCATTCGACGGGGACACCTTTAGTACGCATATCCATATGCAGTACAATCCAGTAGCCTTGTTTGATTTGCTCCAGTAATGCAATCAACAGGTTATCTTGGCGCAAAAGATGTGGAATTTTAGCTAAGTGAGCAGCCTGAGTGATCATGATATTTTCATCGATACGATCGCCAGACTTACCTGCACCAAAAATAGTTTTTGTTCGAATGCCTTTCTGGTTAAGTAACCAAGTTACTCCATCATAAACCCCCATGTGTGGACACATAATGATGCCTCCAGTCGTCGCACTAGCAATGTGGCTAAAAGCGGATTGGTCAATAATTTCATAAGCATAATGAGCGTGGTGACAAAACCCAACCAGATTTTTGAGGGAAATAAGAGCAGCCTCTTCAGCAATTATTTTTTGTTGTTGATCATTCAGAGCGGGTAATGCGTATGATAGCCCTTGTTGGGCTATGTGCATTTTTTTTCTCGCTAATATTCTTGCACCTAAATGACAAAGTGCTACTTTAAAAGAGAGAGGCAGATAGAAAATAACAGTGACGAGGTGTTTTAATATCAAGTGGCGCATTTTAATTCTCGGCATATTGAGTAAACCATTCAATAACTTCGTTTACACTGGCTTTTTGATCGAAGGTGATATCCATTAAATCAACGAAAATATTAAACTGATTTTCTACTTGGGCGATAAGATCAATAAAAGCAAAAGAATCTATTTCATCAAAAAATCGAGTTAATTTACGCTCATTTATTTCTGACTTATCTATGCAAAGCTTATCAATAATAAATTGTTCAATATTCATAATATTTGTGTCTCTAGCTGTTTTTGTAATGCTTTTATGTCTGTTTTGCCATTGATGTTGAGAGGTAATTTATCGAGTATGTACCACTCTTTTGGAACAAAAATTGGATTTAATCTCTTTTTACATTCCGAGATCCATTGATTGGGTTGCCATTGCTCTGGTTTACTGACAAAGGCGACGGTGCCGCTAGCATAACCTGACGGGCTCAATGGCCAAGGAACAATGGCAATACTGTGTGATTGTGTTACCTGACGGGCGATGGTTTCTATTTCTCCTAATTCCACACGTTGCCCTGCAATTTTAACTTGGTGATCCAGTCGTCCTAGATGAATGAGGTGAGAATCGCGTATTGAAACTAGGTCGCCGGTACGATACCAACGTATACCGTCTTTTAAAAAATAAGCTTTAGCGGTATTGGTTTTATCGTTGAGATAACCTTCGGTTAATTGTGGACCTGATAGACATAATTCACCGGTAGTGTTCGCCAGCGTATTAGTGATGCGGTGCCATTGTTGTTCTTCATCAATGATGGCAAGTTGATGATCGGAAAAGCTATTTCCGATAGGAACGCTATTGAAGTGCAAATCATCACATGATTGGTATAGATGAGAGGTTACGGCTACGGTACATTCGGTTGGACCATAGAGATTAATCACCGCACACCCCGTCGCCATTTCCCACCGATAAGCCAATTCAGGGAGAAGCGCTTGCCCGCAGAAAAAGCTTAGCCTTAGTGAAGGCATTGAGTGTTCGACGAGATTATCTCGCTGCAAGCAGAGCTCAATGACTGTTGGGACCGATAACCAAGCGGTTAATTGGTGATGGCGAATGAATCCGACAGGGTTTAATTTAACCAATTCAGGAAGGCTATATAAGCAAGCACCGGACATCATCGCACAAAAAATATCATGCACTGAGAGATCAAAACTTAAGTCAGAGAATTGAGCAACACGATCATCACTTGTCATGGGCCATCTGTGGTAAATATTCCCCAAATAGCTGTGCAGATTATCGTAGTTGACCGCTATTCGTTTTGGTTTTCCTGTGGAACCCGAAGTTTGCATAATATAGGCGTAACGGCTTCCGTCTGGAGCGGTCAATTGCGTTTTCCAAAATGAAAAGTCATCTTCTGTTGAGTCGATAGTATAGAACTCATGATCGGGGTATCGCGCACTTATCTCACGGACATCAACTCCAGATAAACAAAATATCTGATAATGGATAGGGGCTATTTCAAGAATGTCAGAAAGACGGTGTAATTGGTGTTTATCAATCACTAGAGCGGTGCAACCTGTCTCTTCAAGAGTTTCTATGATTTGTTTCGAGGCCAGCCGTTGGTTCAATGGGATATACGTTTTACCGCCTAAATAGCATCCCCAAATAGCGGCGTATGCGCTGAGGTCGCGCTGCGACAAAATAGCAATATTAGTAATGGAAAGTGACTGCCACTGTTTATTTAAAGCGCAAGCAATTGCGGTCATTTGTTGGTACGTGTAGCTGCACTTATCCACCCAAAGAGCAGGTTTATGGAGATGGTTCTGGATTGCATTAAGCACAATTGAACGTATATCAAATAACATAAGGCACTACTTTTACTTAAAATATTGAACGTCTGAATGGGTGTAATCATAGAGGGTTATTGAGTAAATTGATTGTAATGAATTGTCGGATCGGCGTAAGTGTTTGTCAGTTTCAACGCATGAAACCGGTGCTTATATAGTGCAGGCTAGCGAAAAATCACGCTCCTTAGCGGGCAATGATCCCTTAATTGATGAGTTAATACTTGCCATTTAGGGCGGTTCTGCTGTTAATCGACACATACCTTTTGATTTTAACATCGCAATCCCTCACTGATCGAATGTGAAGGCTTAGCCCATCAGGTTTGGTGAAATTTCAAGAGGGAAAATCAAAAATTTGCAATTTTCATCGTTTCTTTTCTAAGTGAGATCTACTACCCCAAGATCGCATTGATCTTGTTCAATGCTCGGTTTTTATTGATCCAAATCAATACCCTGAGTTGGGAGTTTTCGTTAAATGCACCACAATATATTGTGTCAGTCGGATAATAAACTGCTCTATATAGTGTGTTTGTGGATAACTCTGTGAGTATGCTAGGGGTAAGGAGAAATGGTGAAACCTATCGTAATCAAACGTGACGGATCGAGAGCCCCGTTCAACCGTGATCGCATTCAATCTGCCGTCGAAAGTGCAGCTGAACATATTGATAAAGAGATCGCTATTTACGCACTCAATGTGGCGTTGGCGGTAGAACTGAAGCTCAAAGATTACGATGAAGTCCATATCGCCGAGATTCAAACCTTAGTAGAGAACGAGCTAATGCAAGGGCCCTATAAAGCATTAGCTCGTTCATACATCGAGTACCGACACGATCGTGATATCGCGCGTGAAAAGCAAAGTGCTTTGACGCAAGAGATTGAAGGCCTTATCGAAGAAAGTAATGCCGATCTGCTCAATGAAAATGCGAATAAAGACGGCAAAGTTATCCCAACGCAGCGTGACTTACTGGCTGGTATTGTGGCGAAACACTACGCTAAAACCCGAATTTTACCGCGTGATATTGTGCAAGCGCATGAAGAGGGTGATATCCACTATCATGACTTGGATTACGCTCCTTTTTTCCCAATGTTTAACTGCATGCTGATTGATTTAAAAGGCATGCTCACTCATGGCTTTAAAATGGGTAATGCGGAAATTGATACGCCAAAATCAATTTCAACCGCCACCGCAGTGACCGCGCAAATTATCGCTCAGGTTGCGAGCCATATTTACGGCGGCACCACCATCAACCGTATCGATGAAGTGCTTGAACCGTATGTGACAGCCAGTTACGACAAACATTTAGAAATAGCACAAGAGTGGGATATTCATCATCCCGAAGCCTTTGCTATGTCCCGTACAGAAAAAGAGTGCTACGACGCATTCCAGTCACTTGAATATGAAGTCAACACTTTGCATACCGCGAATGGGCAAACTCCGTTTGTCACTTTCGGCTTTGGTCTTGGGACCACTTGGGCCTCTAAATTAATTCAACAGTCGATTTTGAAAAATCGCATTGCTGGCTTAGGCAAAAATCGTAAAACGGCTGTATTCCCTAAATTGGTATTTGCCATCAAAGATGGCTTAAATCATAAAGCGGAAGATCCAAATTATGACATCAAACAACTCGCATTAGAGTGCGCAACCAAACGCATGTACCCGGACATTCTCAACTACGACAAAGTAGTTGAAGTGACGGGTTCATTCAAAACCCCAATGGGTTGCCGCAGCTTCTTAAATACCTATGAAGAAGGTGGTGAGCTGATTCACGAAGGGCGCAATAATTTGGGGGTAGTCAGTCTCAATTTACCTCGTATCGCGCTGAAAGCGGGCCGAAATATTGAACAGTTCTACACATTACTCGATAAAAAATTAAAACTGGCTCGGCGTGCTTTAGAAACTCGCATCAGCCGCCTTGAAAAAGTCAAAGCACGCGTCGCACCTATTTTATATATGGAAGGGGCATGTGGTGTTCGATTAAAAGCCGATGATTCTATTGCCGATATATTCAAAAATGGTCGAGCATCTATCTCTTTGGGCTACATCGGTGTGCACGAAACCATTACCGCGCTCTATGGCAGTGATACACATGTTTATGATGATAGCGAATTGCGAGATCGCGCGTTAGATATCATTAAATACCTGAAAGGGGCCGTTAACCAATGGACGGAAGAAACCGGTTACGCGTTCAGTTTGTACGGTACGCCAAGTGAGAACCTCTGCAGCCGTTTCTGCCGTATTGACACCAAAGAATTTGGTGTGATTGAAGGTGTAACGGATAAAGGTTATTACACCAATAGCTTCCATTTGGATGTGCAAAAGAAAGTTAATCCATACGATAAGATTGATTTTGAGATGCCATATCCAGAGGTTTCAAGTGGTGGATTTATCTGTTATGGAGAGTTTCCGAATATGCAGAAAAACGTAGAAGCGCTTGAAAACGTTTGGGATTACAGTTACAGCCGTGTTCCTTATTATGGGACCAATACGCCAATTGATGAGTGCTATGAATGCGGTTTTACTGGCGAATTTGAGTGTACGAGTAAAGGGTTTACTTGTCCTAAATGTGGTAATCACGACTCATCCAAAGTCTCCGTAACCCGCCGCGTGTGTGGCTACCTTGGCAGCCCAGATGCTCGTCCGTTTAACTTCGGTAAACAAGAAGAAGTTAAACGTCGCGTTAAACACTTGTAAGTGATAGTGAGTAACCTGTTGGCATGAATTATCACCAATATCATCCGATTGATGTTGTGAATGGGCCGGGGACGCGTTGTACGCTGTTCGTCTCCGGCTGTGTACATCAGTGCAAAGGATGTTACAACAAAGGGACTTGGTCGCTGCATTCTGGCCACACTTACAATGAGCAACTAGAGCAGCAGATCATCACCGACTTGAACGACATGCGCATCAAGCGCCGAGGCTTATCCTTGTCGGGTGGCGATCCTTTACACCCGCAAAACCTTGCTTCTATTTTGCAGTTGGTTAAACGAGTAAAGACTGAATGTGTGGGGAAAGATATCTGGTTATGGACGGGATATACCCTAAACGAACTCAGTGATGCTCAAAGACAAGTCATTGAATATGTTGATGTCTTGATTGATGGAAAATTTGAACAGGATAAAGCCGATCCAAGCTTAGAATGGCGAGGCAGTGCCAATCAAATAATCCATCAATTTAAACTGTAAAAATTATGTATCTAGTGCTAACTTGAAGGTCATTACTTGAATTTCAAAGGGTTGTGACCTTCATGTTTTCACATTTACCAACACCAACACTCGATCCAATACTTTCATTATCGGTTGCATACCGCAACGATCCTCGCAGCGAAAAAGTTGACCTAGGCATTGGCGTTTATCGTAATAGCCAAGGAGAGACGCCGATTATGCGCGCCATTGCCAAAGCGCAAGAGCACGTGATTGCCACACAAACCACTAAATCGTATGTTGGACTTGCTGGGTGTGAAGAGTTTAACCAAAGCATGGTGAACTTATTATTGTCTGGCACTTCAGTGCTTGATCGTGTGGCTGCGATTCAAACGCCCGGAGCAAGCGGTGCGCTGCGTATGCTCGGTGACTTAATGCACGTAGCACAACCCGAAACGACGGTATGGATTACTGACCCAAGTTACGTCAATCATAAACCTGTGATGGAAGCGGCGGGTTTAAAAGTGAAATATTATTCTTACTTCTGTCGCGAGACTAAGCAAGTCGATACTGCGCGGATGCTTGATGATTTATCGCAAGCAGGGTCAAAAGATGTGGTGCTTATCCATGGTTGTTGCCATAACCCAACGGGCGCGGATATTGATTTCGCCGCATGGCAAGCGATCACCAGTCTTGCGCAGAAAAATGGCTTCATCCCTTTTGTTGATGTTGCCTACCAAGGGTTTGGTGAAGGTCTTGAAGAGGATGTGAAAGGGCTGCGTTTTATGGCAAACAACGTCGAAGAGATGTTGATCACCACCTCTTGTTCAAAGAACTTTGGTCTCTACCGAGAACGAACAGGTGCCGCGATTGTGGTCGGTAAAAACGCACAAGATGTAGCGAATGCAAAAGGTAAATTACTAACGTTAGCCCGTTCGACCTACACTATGCCGCCCGATCATGGTGCTGCACTGGTGAAAACTATTTTACAAAATCAAGCATTAACCGCTATTTGGAAGCAAGAGTTAAGTGAAATGCAACAGCGTTTGTTAAACCTGCGTCAAACCTTGTGTAATCATTTGAGAAATCAGCACAATACTTCACAATTCGACTTTATCGAAAGTCACAAAGGGATGTTTACTGTGCTAGGCTTTACTCCAGAACAGATGGCTCAGCTACGAGATCAATACGGAATCTATGGGGTAGGTGATGGCCGAATTAACATTGCAGGCTTATCAGAACAACATATTCCGTATGTTGCTAAAGCCATAGTGAATGTCTCTTAAATATTTATCAGTTTGATTAGGTGGGTCAATGAAACAACACTTGAAACTTATTGCTCTTTTAATGTTGAGTACTAGTTTGATGGCATGCAGCACGCTAAACCAAACCTCAACACAACCAGAGCAAAAGCCAAAAGTTGAAGAGCCAAAACAACAAAATACTGAGGCACAAAAACCGGTTAAAAAGCCCTCGAAAGAGCCAGTAGTTGTGGTCGAGGCAAGGAAAACCTCAGATGGTAAGCTTATTTTAGGTGAAAAAGAGTGGGTCTATGTGCCGGGCTTGAACGAAAGCTTCAAAGCGCGTATCGATACCGGAGCCACCACCTCTTCAATTAGCGCTGTGGATGTTGTTGCTTTTGAACGCGATGGAAATGATTGGGTCAAGTTCAGGATTGAACACGATGACATTAAAAGTGATGAGATAAGTTTACCTGTTGAACGCTGGGTCAGAATTCGGCAATCCAGCGCAGAGGGTACACAAAGACGTGCGGTCGTTATCGCTTGGATTGAAATTGGTGATCTCAAAGAGAGAACCGAATTTACGCTTGCCGATCGTACACATCTGACTTACCCATTGTTACTTGGTCGTAGTTTCTTTAAAGATGTAGCGCTTGTTGATGTGAGCCGTAAGTACATTCAGAATAAACGTAAATAGAGATACCTCGCTTCTTAGCTCAACCTAACCGCCAGCATTTGTTGCTGGCTTTTTCTTACCTCCAATTCCCTAGTTGTAACAGCAGTCTTCATACCTCACTACTTTATTCGATATTTGCTCAATAAAATGATGTGCTGTGTTGAATAATGTTTGAAAACCATTGTGTTAAGTTTGTTAAAAAGACGATGGCGTCTAAAATTAAAACATACCACCTGCATTGGTAAACCTAGAAGGTGTTAACTCAGAATTTGATATACAAAACACTGCTTAAAACCACGCCGAGCAGTGATATGACTGCTAATAAGGAAATTGTCTATGTCTGAGCATCAACAAGCTGAAAGTAAATTTAGATTAGTGACACGCAGTGATTTTGATGGGTTAGTCTGCGCTGTACTGCTCAAAAAACTGAATTTAATTGATGAAATAGTGTTTGTTCACCCCAAAGATATGCAAGATGGGAAGGTGACAATAACTGAGCGTGACATTGTCACTAACCTGCCTTACGTCGCTAATGCTCACTTAATTTTTGACCATCACCTATCGGAAACTATTCGCAATCAAGGTGAAAGGCCGAATCATATTATTGATCCAAACGCGCCCTCGGCCGCGCATGTAGTATGGAAATATTATGGCGGGTTAAACACTTTCCCCACTGAGTGGCAAGAGATGCTCATTGCCGTCGACAAAGGTGACTCCGCGCAGTTTACTCGCGATGAAGTGCTTGATTCTACCGGATGGAATCTGATGAATTTCCTGATGGATGCAAGGACAGGTTTAGGGCGCTTCCATGAGTTCCGCATCTCTAATTATCAATTAATGATGGATCTCATCGATTACTGTGCTAACCATTCAATTGACGAAATTCTCGTGCTGCCAGATGTACAAGAGCGTATTAACTTATACCGTGAGCATGAAATTTTATTTAAACAACAAATCCAACGTTGTGCCAAAGTCTACCAAAATTTGGTCGTTCTTGATTTGACGGGAGAAGAGATCATATATGCGGGGAATCGGTTTATCATTTATGCCTTATTTCCTCAGTGTAATATCTCGATCCACAAAATGTGGGGGTTTCAGAAGCAAAATATTGTGTTTGCTACAGGGAAATCGATTTTTGACCGTGGCTCGAAAACCAATGTAGGCGGGTTAATGCTCAAATATGGTGGTGGTGGCCATCAAGCGGCTGGAACATGCCAAATCGCTCTTGAAATGGCCGAACAAGTAGAAAAAGAGCTGATCAGCCAAATTACCACAGATGGTTAAAGCCAGTGAAGCCCTGCATGGCGGGGCTTTTTATTGCATAGCGGCGTTTTCTATACGTTTCATTCCTAAAAACCACAAAGTTACCTATTCTTATTGCGACTCACCACCTACCAGTAATGCCGAGTTGTTTCGTTATAATTGCAGCTTGGGGTTTCGTAAATCTTATTTTTCTCTATACTTATCCAAGTGACTGAATTATTAATAATTTACTCTGATGGAATGTCGAGAAGTTATCAAAAGAAGGGTTCTAGTATGAGAAAAATTAAGCCTACGCTGTTAGGTGTGACTGTGCTGCTGGTGAGTGCTTTGGCGACTGCGGATGTTGTAGAAACCACAACATTATCTGGCGTTGGGCAAGCCAAATATCCTGCCAATTTTTCTCATTTCGATTATGTTAATCCCAGCGCACCTAAGTACGGTAAAGTAACTTATGGCGAGGTGGGAACTTACGACAACTTTAACCGTTTTGCTTCCCGAGGCGCTCCGGCGGCAGGCAGTGGTGAGCTTTATGATTCACTGATGTTTGCTCCCAGCGACGAAATTGATACCTATTATCCATTGATTGCTTCTAAAGTTCGTTATTCTGATGACTATTCATGGCTAGAACTGGATATCAACCCGAACGCACGTTTTCAAGACGGTAAGCCCATCACCGCGCAAGATGTTGAGTTTACGTTCAACAAGTTCATGACAGAAGGGGTGCCTCAATATCGACTGTTTTACAAAGCGGTTAAATCGGTAGCGGCGATCCATCCTTTAACGGTTCGTATTGAGATGTCAGAACCTAATAGAGAAAAGCTTTTTAGTTTGGCTCAATCAACTCAAGTGTTGCCTAAGCACTATTGGCAGGATAAAAACTTAGCAGAACCATTAAATGAACCGCCAGTCGGCAGCGGTCCTTACAAAGTCGTACGTTATCAAACTGGGCAGAGTGTCACTTATGAGTTGCAGGAAGATTATTGGGCTGCCAACTTACCGGTCAGCATTGGGCGGCATAATTTCAAGCAGATCCAATACGACTATTACCGCGACGATACCGTAATGCTTGAGGCATTTAAAGCTGGGGAATTTGATATTCGCCAAGAGAGTTCGGCGAAGTTTTGGGCCAGCTCATACACTGGATTGAACTTCGATAAAGGATTCATCAAGAAAGAAGCGATCGCGCATAATAGCCCAGCTTCAACCCAAGGTTTTGTATTTAATATTCAACGAGAAGTGTTTAGTGATCCGAAAGTGCGCGAGGCTTTGACCTATGCGATGGATTTTGAATGGATGAACAAAAATATGTTCTACGATCAATACTCACGAACGCGTAGCTATTTTCAGAACACAGAGTATGAAGCGAAAGCTCTTCCCTCTACTGATGAGCTCACTATTCTTACACCACTAAAAGATAAGATCCCAGAACGTGTTTTTACCCAAGAATACCAACCACCAGTGACGGATGGGTCTGGTCGTATTCGTCAACAACTACGAGTCGCTTTTCAATTGCTCAAAGAGGCGGGGTGGGAGCTGAAAGATAAAGTGATGACCCATAAAGAAACGGGCAAAGCGTTTGAGTTTGAGTTATTGATCTACAGTCCGACCACCGAACGCATTGCTATTCCTTTGCAAAAAAATCTAAAACAGCTTGGTATTGAGATGAAGATTCGCTCAGTGGATACCACACAATATCTTAAGCGTTTGCGCGATAGAGATTTTGACATGCTTTCGTCGGCCTATGCGGCGAATCCTTACCCAAGTCCTAACTTGTTGATTATCTGGAATTCAAACTACATCGATTCCACGTACAATCGCGCCGGAGTGGCAGACCCAGTTGTCGACTTCCTCACTGAACAAATTGCCGCCAATCAAGAGCACCCAGAAAAACTACTGTCTTTAGGCCGAGCACTAGATCGCGTTCTACAATGGAATTTTTATCTTATTCCACAGTGGTATCTGAGCCAATATCGTATCGCAACTTGGGACAAATTCGAGCGTCCTAGCGTGATGCCAAAATATGATATTGGTCTTGATACTTGGTGGGTTTCGGAGCAGAAAGCACAATTGTTGCCAGAAAAACGCCGTTAAGAGGATGTAATGACTGCTTATATTTTCCGCCGATTGCTGCTAGTTGTGCCCACGCTGTGGGCGATTATTACCATCAATTTTTTTATCATCCAAATTGCCCCAGGTGGCCCTGTTGAGCAAGCCATTGCACAAATGGAAGGGCATGGTGATGGTATCATGGAACGGTTTACCGGTGGCGGCCAAGAAGTGGACATGTCGCTGCCGGCTAACACTGGAGGGTATAAAGGTTCTCGAGGTTTAGATCCCGAGGTAGTCGAAGCGATAAAAAAACAGTTTGGTTTCGATAAGCCACTTCATGTTCGCTATTTTGAAATGCTGAAAAACTATGCGACCTTTAATTTTGGGGACAGCTTATTCAAAGGGGGCAATGTTATTGATTTGATCACTGAGCGTTTGCCTGTTTCGATCTCTTTAGGGTTATGGAGTACGCTGATCATCTACCTCATCTCCATTCCTCTCGGAATTTTAAAAGCGATTCACCACGGTTCAAGGTTTGATGTATGGTCAAGCGCGGTGGTCATTATAGGTTACGCCATTCCTGGCTTCTTATTTGCGATCATTTTGATCATTATTTTTGCCAGCGGGAATTATTTCAGTTGGTTTCCACTGCGTGGTTTAGTATCAAATAATTTTGCTGATCTGACTTGGTATCAACAAATTGGCGACTATTTTTGGCATTTGGCTTTGCCCATCTTTGCAATGGTGATCGGTGGGTTTGCCACTTTGAGTATGCTAACGAAAAACTCATTTCTTGATGAAATCAACAAACAGTATGTGGTGACGGCTCGAGCAAAAGGACTGGATGAAGGGCGTATTCTTTATCAGCATGTTTTTCGTAATGCGATGCTGATTATTATTGCCGGTTTTCCGAGTGCTTTTATCAGCATATTTTTCACCGGTTCGATGCTGATTGAAGTGATGTTTTCACTGGAAGGTATAGGGCTACTTGGTTTTGAATCGACCATTCAACGGGATTATCCTGTAGTGTTTAGTTCTTTATACATCATGACGTTACTTGGATTAGTCCTCAGCATCATTTCCGATTTGACCTATATTTGGGTTGATCCTCGAATCGACTTTGAGGCTCGTTCATGATGGTAAAAAAAAGACTGTCCAACCCATTAAACGTATTGCGCTGGCACGGTTTTAAGTCCAATCGGCGCGGTTTTTATTCACTATGGTTGTTTACGCTTTTATTTGTGGTGAGCCTATTTGCTGAGCTGATTGCAAATGATAAACCCCTTTTGGTTGAGTACGATCAGCAGTGGTTTTTCCCCACCTTTCAACAATATGCAGAAACTCGTTTTGGTGGTGAGTTTGAAACCGAAGCGGATTATACCGATCCTTATGTCATCGATCTGATTGAACAAAAAGGCTTTATTGTTTGGCCATTGATCCCATTTAGTTACGACACCATCAACTTTAATATCAATAATGCAGTGCCGTCAGCGCCAGATTCAGTGAACTGGCTTGGTACTGATGATAAAGGGCGCGATGTGCTGGCTCGTATTATTTACGGGTTTCGTATTTCGGTTTTGTTTGGTTTTGTATTAACACTCGTCTCGTCAGTGATAGGCGTTATCGTTGGTGCCACTCAAGGCTATTATGGTGGTTGGCTTGATTTACTTGGGCAGCGTTTTATTGAAGTGTGGTCAGGAATGCCAACGCTTTTTCTGCTGATCATTTTATCGAGTTTCGTCGAACCGAATTTTTGGTGGTTGCTCGGTATTATGGTGCTTTTTAGTTGGATGAGTTTAGTGGGCGTGGTGAGAGCGGAGTTTTTACGCTGTCGTAATTTTGATTATGTGCGGGCTGCGCAAGCGATGGGTGTGAGTGATCGCCGCATTATGCTTCGCCACATGCTACCTAACGCGATGGTGGCTTCTTTAACTATGATGCCCTTTATTCTTTCAGGCTCAGTTACGACTTTAACATCCTTAGATTTTCTCGGTTTTGGCTTGCCAGTCGGCTCGCCCTCTTTGGGCGAATTATTGGCGCAAGGGAAAGCCAATTTACAAGCTCCATGGTTAGGTATTTCAGCATTTGTGGTGCTCTCGTTAATGCTGACATTATTGGTCTTTATCGGCGAAGCTGTACGCGATGCCTTTGACCCGCATTCGACAGGGAGAAGATGATGAGTAAAACCGTACTCTCTATCCAAAATCTTTCGATCGGGTTTGGTCAAAAAGACAATGTTGAACCTGTGATTAAAGCAGTGTCACTTTCTCTCTCCGCAGGGGAAACCTTAGCGCTGGTGGGGGAAAGTGGTTCTGGTAAATCAGTGACGGCGAATGCCATTTTGAAGTTGTTACCGAAAGGTGCTGCCCACTATTTGCAAGGGGAGATCTGTTTTGATGGTATCAACACGTTGAACTGTAGCGAGAGGCAATTAAGAGGTATACGAGGCGGGCGGATTGGTATGATTTTCCAAGAGCCAATGGTCTCACTCAACCCTCTGCACAAAGTTGGTAAACAGTTGATCGAAGTTGTTGAGATTCATCGAGGACTAAGAGGCAGCAAAGCACGTCAGTTGGCCATTGCATGGTTAGAAAAAGTGGGTATTCGATCGCCAGAAATTAAGATTAATGCTTATCCACATGAACTTTCTGGGGGAGAACGCCAGCGCGTCATGATTGCGATGGCTTTGATCAATGAGCCTGAATTACTGATTGCTGATGAGCCCACCACTGCGCTTGATGTTTCTGTGCAGGCGCAAATATTAGATCTACTTAAAAATCTGCAACAAGAACTGGGCATGGCCATGTTGTTCATTACTCATGATCTCAGTATTGTTAAGCGTATCGCTGATCGCGTTGCAGTGATGCAAAATGGGCAAGTGATCGAGGTCAATGATGCCAAAACGCTGTTCTCATCACCCTCTCACTCTTATACCAAAAAATTGATTGAATCCGATCCCCGAGGTTTGCCCGTTGACGTAAACCCTGACAACCCAATTCTAGTGCAGCTCCAGCATCTCAACGTCTGGTTTCCCATCACTGGCGGCTTATTCAAGCGCACGATCTCGCATATTAAAGCTGTCACCGACATGCAGTTTAAGCTTAAAAGAGGACATTCATTAGGAATTGTTGGCGAGAGCGGTTCGGGTAAATCGACCACTGGTATGGCGATACTAAAATTAGTCCATTCGGAAGGCTCGATTTGTTACGACAATAATGAGCTGCAAGGGTTAGATAGGAAAGCTATGCTACCTTATCGCAGCAAGATGCAAGTCGTTTTTCAAGATCCATTTTCAGCACTGAATCCGAGAATGTCGGTGGCGCAGATTATTGGTGAAGGGTTAGAGGTTCATAGCCGTTATGATCGACAAACTGTTGAACGAATGATTTGTGATGTGATGCGAGAAGTTGAACTCGACCCTACTACTCGCTACCGTTATCCCAATGAGTTTTCAGGTGGACAACGACAACGTATCGCGATTGCTCGGGCATTGGTGCTTAAACCTGAGTTCATTTTACTTGATGAACCAACTTCTTCTTTAGATCGTACGATTCAAGCGCAAGTGTTGGATCTGCTTAAATCGCTGCAACAAAAATATGGGTTAACGTACTTGTTCATTAGCCATGATTTACATGTGGTGAAATCATTATGCCATTACACTATGGTGATGAAACAAGGTGAAGTCATTGAGCAAGGTGAAACGCAACAGCTGTTTCTCAATCCTCAACACCCTTATACCCAAGAGCTGATTTCTTTTTCTTATTAAACATCACGCTATACTATGCGGTTCATTGATATCTATGTTGGCATGCACTTGTTAATTTTTTATAAAACAAAGGGTTATGATTTTAGCGCCTAAAGTGATGTTTTGATGCGTAGTTTCCTGTGATGAACATACAAAAAGGTAGGGAAGCGCATAACGCCATAAATTCGACTGATATCAAATTTCTCCGGCAGTGAGGGTTGGATGATAAATTGAAAATTTTGGAGATAATAAGGATGTTTTATTTAAGTTATGCCCATTGCAATACCGCATACAATTGGATGTATTTGCGAACTAGCTGCTGATTTTTTGAGCGCTTTAAAGGGTGGCTAAATTTAATATAGCAAGGGCTAATTTGAAATCGATTTTCTAGAGATTGGTTCAGGAGTGAATCACTTTCATACAGCGTGATACCTTGAGCAAGGTATTGATCTATCTCATCGGGTAACTGCCCTGTCCACCAATGAAGTAACTCGCGACTTTTTTGGCTACGACTGATCCAGTGATCGGTCAGTAATAACAGTAAATCATTCGGTTGAATCGCGTAAGCGTACTCATATTTCCACTGCGCAATGTCCTGCATCAACTTTTCTCGACATGTTTTTCCGGCACTGACCATATGGTGAGTCAGGATCCATACTGTTCCGGCATCACTGCTCACTCGGTAGTGGTGTGGCATGTCCCGTTGAGGGATTGATTCAATAGCAGAATAGTGACATGGGTGCCCAAATTCACTGAGTGTACGAGCCAACCTACGAGCAAAAGCAAGTCCTAAGTGATGTTCACTCATTCCTTGGTTGTGTATGGTCGGGTAGTGCTTTTCACAAAGTTTTAGGCAGTCAGCTTGAAATTCGTTGACGCTTTGCGTGAGTATGTCCAGTAGCAACTTGTTATTCTCCTCTAATAAAGCCCAGCAAGATTATCACAGTTATCAACAAGCACGAGCGGCAAATGGCGAGTTCTTGATCTTTCACACTATTCTTCTAATTCGAGCATTCTACAGGTGTTATACCCTTATGATTTGAAGCTACCGTTGTTTCAAGTTGTTTGAGCCTAAGTCGTGGTTATCTATATCCACAATAAGTTCCTTCAGTTTTTTCGAATAACTCAATCGGTACTAAAGTATGTTCACAATGTAAAGTATGGTAAATACTGTGTTAATAATTTAGGCTAGAATATAGATTCAATTCAATTTGTTGCTGTTTCACTTGCTGGTTTAGAAAATTTATGACAACTGAAGTTAAAAATTACAACTTAGTCGCGCGTCTTATCCACTGGTTATCCGCACTCGTTATCATCGGTATGTTTGGTGCCGGGATCTGGATGGTAGAGTTAACCTATTACAGCCAATGGTACAACACCGCACCACATTGGCATAAATCTGTCGGTTTATTGCTGCTCGCTGTCACTCTGTTTCGCATACTATGGAAGTCGGTGAGTGTGTCTCCTGCCATTGATGGTGGTCGCTACGAACGCCTTGCGGCTAAAGCGGCCCACGGATTAATGTATTTATTATTGATGACGCTGTTTGTCTCCGGTTATTTAATCTCAACAGAAGATGGCCGAGGGATTGATGTTTTCAATTGGTTTACTGTACCAAGTATGGGCTTGCTGTTTGAAGGACAAGCCGATCTCTCTGGTACGGTTCACTTTTACGCAGCTTGGACGCTGATTATTTTAGCGGGCGTGCACGCTGTTGCCGCACTCAAGCACCATTTTGTTGATAAAGATAATACGCTACGAAAAATGATAGGAGTTTCTAAATGAAGAAAACGTTACTTGCTACTGGATTGGCTTTCGCAACGCTCATGCCGCTAAGTGCAAACGCTGCTGACTATGTTATAGATACTAAAGGTGCGCATGCTTCTATTAACTTTAAAGTCAGCCATCTTGGTTATAGCTTTACCAAGGGCCGCTTTAATAAGTTTGATGGTGAGTTTTCCTACGACCCTAACGACCTTGCAAGCTCAAAAGTGAAAGTTAATGTGGATACTCGCAGTTTGGACAGTAACCATGCTGAGCGTGATAAACATATTCGTAGTGCAGATTTCATTGATGCATCAAAATATTCACAAGCCACGTTTACCAGTACTCAGGTAGTTGATAAAGGGAATGGTAAATTAGCCGTACTTGGCGATCTTACTTTGCATGGTCAAACCAAACCTATTACCATTGATGCCGAGTTCATTGGTGCGGGTAAGGATCCATGGGGTGGTCAACGTGCTGGTTTTTCTGGTACAACGCGTATTGAGCTTGCAGATTTCAATATTGCAGTTATGGGCACTTCGAGCTATGTCGATATGGAACTTCATGTTGAAGGGATTCAAAAATAACCCATTGCTTATTCTTTCTTAACTTAGCACATATAAAAGGGCCTATTAGGCCCTTTTATATGTGCTCAAACTGCCGCTTAGTTTTATGGTTAAGATGCTGATTGTTGAGTTTGGAATTCGGCTACCGCCTTATCCATATCATTGGCTTGCTGGGAAACGATATCGACTTCACTCAAGCACTGTTTTGCTGAATGCATATTGTTATCCGAGATCGAGTTAAGCTCAGTGATCGATTCACTGACTTGGTTCATCACAATGCCTTGCTCTTCAATGGCTGAGGCGATTCGCTCAGAGTTGCTCTGTATCATTTCCATATCAGAGATAATTTGGCGTAAACTTTCATCTAACGCTTCTGAGGCTGCTAACGTCGTATGGCCTTGTGTATTGCACTGTGCAATATCGCTCACAACGGTACTCATTTGGCTTTGAATAGCGGAAACTACGTTGGTGATCTCTTCTGTTGACTGATGTGTGCGGCTGGCTAAAGCGCGAACTTCATCTGCGACTACCGCAAAGCCTCTACCTTGCTCTCCGGCGCGCGCGGCTTCAATCGCCGCATTTAAGGCGAGTAGGTTAGTCTGCTCTGCAATACCTTGAATGATATTAACGGCACCGCCTATCTGTTCAACATTTTTATTGAGTGAGGTAATCGACGTTTGACTTTTTTCTAGGATACGTGAGAGCTCATCGACATTTTTAACCGTCGACTCTACGACAGAACGTCCTTTCTGGGCATTGTGTGCTGCTTTATGAACGCCTTCTACAGCGATACTAGTGCTTTCTGATATTTCACTGATGGTGGACACCATTTCTTGTACAGCCGTTGCCATGGTTGTAGTGTGGTCTGCTTGAACGTGAAATTGCTCAATCACATCTTCTAACTCATTATGCATGCTAGACGTACTGCTTGATAACTGATGAGATTTTGTTTGAGAGCCAGCGATCAGAGTTTCGAATTTATCGAGTAGGACGTTAAAGTAAGTTGCAATTGACACTAGTTCATTGCGACCACTGAGCTCAACACGCAAACTGATATTGTTACTGCTGGAAATTGTTTGCATGACTGACAGCAACTTACTCACTTGCACATTAATAGAACGCGCTATTTGCAGAATGAACCCAAGGATTAGCAATATGACTAACGAACTGACGCCTTGCTTAACATAGTTAACCTCTTGTTCAATAATCGTAATCTCTTTATTCAGTGCTTCAGAAAAGCTAACGAACTGGGTTTCAACGTTGTGAGAAAGCTTACGTGTTTCGCCAAGTAAGCCTTGATTATATTTCAGGCCAATCACTTTTTTTTGTTCAATGAGACTTTTTGCCGCTTGTACCAATATGGGGTAATAGTCAGTTACAGTGCCACTCTTTAACTCTCCTGCTTGCACGTTTTGATCAAACGCGATTAGATCTAATAGGATTTCATCTGTAGCATTCATTTTTACAGTTTCCAATGCTTGTAAATAAGTCGCTAAAAGGCCAGATTTTTCATTTAATCCATGCAGTCCATAAGCTTGTACTAATTTTTCAAAGCCTTGTTTATAAAGTAGAAGGTCTTGTTTGAGTTGGTTGCTAGAGGGGAGATTACGAGCTGATAGGATAGAAGATAATTCCTGTTCCAGTTCCAAAAAAAGATTGCTATTTTTATTGAAAGTTTCAAGATACTTTGCGTCGCTTCGTAGAAGGAAATCTTTTTCATTACGCCGTAAGTTGAGCAATCGAATTTCAAGTTTATTAACAATACTCATTGCTTGATTGAGTGTTTCAGTGGTTTGAGAAAAATGCGAGGTAGTGGTTAACATTGCCAGAACCCCTATAACCGCAATAACACCCAGTGAATATAATTTTTGTTTAATATTCATGAGATTATACACCTAAGTAAAATGGTCATAGCTATATACCCTTCCTACTTGAAGCCGCAGCGGTGTTGGCTACGTTCGTTCACCCCAATCACATAGTTTGCCTATGCTCATGGGGACTCACTCACTTGCCGCCTACCTGCAACTCCAAGTTGTTTGGGTATAGTTGATAGAAATACAATTATTGATATGTGTGATTAGAATATTAGGAGTAAATGAAGTGTATATCAATTAACCCTAGGATATAAATTAACTCTATGAGCATGACATATTTATGAATGATTTATTCGTTTGATTTAAAACGGGTTTTTTAATGGCGTTTTTAGCAGCGGTAAGCAATTTGGGGAATGGTCACCCACTGATTTTTCATGGATAGAGTGCTTGCTATCATGCATGGTTGGAAATTGCTGGATAAAAAATGGAGTCAGTGTTTTATCCGTCTACTTCTCAAAAATAGAGCCGCGATAAGCGGCCCATCATGATTGACTTACTGTATCTCAATTAATTCCACATCAAAAATCAGTACGGATGCGGGGGGAATTGGGCCGCTGCCACTTTTGCCATAACCTAAATTACTGGGTATGAACAGGCGCATTTTTTGTCCTTCCACCATCAGTTGTAGACCTTCTTGCCAGCCTTGAATCACCTGCTTCAAGCCAAACACAATCGGGTCGTTACGTTCAACTGAGCTATCAAACACAGAACCGTCAAGTAAAGTACCGTGATAATGCACTTTTACACGACTGTTGGCTTTCGGATGAACGGTGCCAGTACCTTGTTCTAGTACAAGATATTGCAAGCCACTTTCAGTTGTGGTTACGCCATCTTGCTTAGCATTTTCAGCTAAAAACGCTTGGCCTTTGGCAAAATTTTCATCGGCAACTTTGTGGTTATTCCATGTACGATAGATGAAAAACCCAGCCAATAAAAAAATAATAATGGGAAAGACAAATTTAGACATATTCTAGAGCCTTGCAAATTAGGGTTGAGTCAATAAATAGGAGATGGTGTTGGCAATACTTACGGTATCTTGATGGCCAGAGGTAATGACTAAGTACTTACCTTTCACAATAAAGGTTGGAACAGCATTAATTTGGCCTTTTGTTGAAATATCATAGGCACGCTGAATTTCTTGGAATAACAGTTTTTGCTGCTCATCATCTAACGAATATGGGCTGATTAGCCCTCGCTGGCTGAAGGCTAAATCAATCGCTTCTTTACGCTCATTTAACGTTACTTCTCCATCCATTTGCACGGCCGAAAATAGCTGTTCCATCATGGCATGATCGGGAATTGTTCCTAGTTGCATCACGGCTGAATAGTAAATCATGGCTCCAATCTGTGCGCCTTCGTTAAAGGTGACATGCAGCTTGCCAAATGTCTCACCTGTTATTTTCTCGAGATCCGGGATGACCTTTTCCATTGAACGACAGTGACCGCAAGTCAGCGAAAACACTTCGGTGACGGCTGGCAGGCGGTATGTGGCGAGATTTACAGCAAGCTCATCATATTGTTTCCCTTTCTGTGGTATGGGGTTATCACTACAGCCAGCTAGGATCAACAGTGTCGTGCTAAGGCTCAACCAATAGAGTATTATTTTTTTCATCATGGGTATTGTTTTAAGGAAGAAGGCTTGAATTCTAACGGCTTCCGGCGACAAGGAAAACAGAAACCATCACGAAATTGCTACCAAATATATATAAAGTTTTACAGCCTTGGCCGATACAGTTGAGGTAGTAAGAGAATGGAGTGATGCTCGAATGAAGTATTTAGCCTTACCGTTATTAATGTTGTTAACAGGATGCGGAACGTTAGCCACTGATCGGATGTTTAGCGATAACCTGTTGGATGCGGCGCCAAAAGGCGATTTTGATGTGCTCTATCCTGAATGGGGCCATGCGCCGAAAATAGTTTCGGCTGACGTTCAAGGTCCGATAGGTCAGCAGCGCACGAATAGTTATGATTCTTTGCAGCGTTTCTTATTGAAAAATGGTGTGGATTACGAAGTCCTTCCGGGTAATCACATCATGGTTAAATTGAAAGATACGGTGAAGTTCGAAACAGGTTCCTCAACGGTCTCTACTGGCTCTGGTGATTGGCTTACTATGATGGGGCGTTATTTAGCCTCAGAACCCGGCATTGATATTGTGATTGATGGCCATACGGACAGTACTGGAGCGCCAACCTTTAATGATGGTTTGTCTGAACGCCGTGCTAAAGCGGTAAAAAGCACTTTAGTGAAAAGTAATGTGGCGATGGACTCTATTTTTACCCGTGGATATGGTGAATACGTTCCGGCTTGTACGAATAAAACCAATGCAGGTAAAGCATGTAACCGTCGTGTGGAAGTGTTATTTATTGTTTCCAATAATTAAGTTATGCCTTTTGGTGGCGTGCCTTTTAAGTGATATATCTCTTTCATATGCGACAAGATCAAAAAAGCCCAGCGAATGACTCGCTGGGCTTTTGCATTAAAAATAAGAAGACTTAGGCAAGCAGCTCTTGCGCTTGTTTCACCACGTTTTCAGTTGTAAAACCGAACATTTTGAACAGTTGATCCGCTGGTGCTGACTCACCGAAAGTGGTCATACCGATGATCTTGCCGCCAAAACCAACGTACTTGTACCAGAAATCCGCGATACCCGCTTCAATAGCGATACGCTTAGTCACGGCTGCTGGTAGTACGGCTTCGCGGTAAGCTGCGTCTTGTTTATCAAACGCATCGGTCGATGGCATCGACACTACCCGCACTTTCTTACCTTCGGCTGTAAGTTGCTCTGCGGCTTTCACCGCCAGTTCAACTTCTGAGCCAGTGGCAATCAGGATCAGCTCAGGCTGGCCTGCACACTCTTTCAGGATGTAACCACCTTTCGCGATATCGGCAACTTGCGTTTCGCTGCGTGGCTGCTGCGCGAGGTTTTGACGAGAGAAAATCAGCGCTGATGGGCCATCTTTACGCTCAATCGCCAATTTCCATGCGACAGCTGATTCCACTTGGTCACACGGACGCCATGTGCTCATGTTTGGTGTTAGACGCAGAGACGCGATTTGCTCAACCGGCTGGTGAGTAGGGCCATCTTCGCCCAAGCCAATCGAGTCATGAGTGTAGACTTGGATGTTCTGAATCTTCATCAGAGCCGCCATGCGCATGGCGTTACGTGCGTATTCCATGAACATCAGGAAGGTTGCGCCGTAAGGTACGAAGCCACCGTGCAGCGCAATACCATTCATGATGGCGGTCATACCGAATTCACGCACACCGTAGTGAATGTAGTTACCCGAGAAGTCTTCCGCCGTGAGCGATTGAGAGCCCGACCACATGGTGAGGTTGGACGGTGCCAAGTCCGCCGAGCCGCCCATAAATTCTGGCAGCATTTTACCAAACGCTTCCAGCGCATTTTGTGACGCTTTACGTGACGCAATATTGGCTGGGTTAGCTTGAAGGTCAGCGATAATTTGACTCGCTTTCGCTTCCCATTCTGCTGGCAACTCGCCATTTACGCGGCGTTTGAACTCAGCGGCTTCGGCTGGGTAAGCGGCGGCGTAGGCTTCAAACTTAGCGTTCCAATCGGTTTCTTTCGCTTGGCCAGCTTCTTTGGCATCCCACTGCGCGTAAATGTCGGCAGGGATGTGGAAAGGTGCGTGCGGCCAACCCAGGAATTCACGCGCCGCTTTGATTTCCTCAGCGCCTAAAGGGGCACCGTGACAGTCGTGTGAGCCCGCTTTGTTTGGCGAACCAAAACCGATGATGGTTTTGGTGCAAATCAAGGTTGGACGAGGGTCTGCTTTCGCAGCCTCAATCGCGGCATTAATCGCTTCAGCGTTATGGCCATCAACCGCAGCAATAACATGCCAGCCGTACGCTTCAAAACGTTTTGGCGTGTCATCAGAGAACCAGCCTTCCACATGACCATCGATAGAGATGCCGTTGTCATCCCAAAACGCAATCAGTTTGCCAAGGCCCAGAGTGCCCGCCAGAGAACACGCCTCGTGCGAGATGCCTTCCATCAAACAACCATCACCCATGAACACATAAGTGAAGTGGTCAACGATGTCGTGACCCGGTTTGTTGAACTGCGCCGCCAGTGCTTTTTCAGCCATCGCCATGCCGACCGCATTGGTAATACCTTGGCCTAGTGGGCCCGTGGTGGTTTCAATGCCCGGCGCGTAACCGTATTCTGGATGACCCGGTGTTTTTGAGTGCAATTGACGGAAGTTTTTCAAATCATCAATCGACAGCGCGTAACCGCTCAGGTGCAGTAAAGAGTAAATCAGCATTGAGCCGTGGCCGTTCGACAGCACAAAACGGTCGCGGTCAGCCCATTGTGGGTTTTGTGGGTTATGGTTTAAGTGGCCACGCCAAAGAACTTCAGCGATATCGGCCATACCCATCGGTGCACCAGGGTGACCAGAGTTAGCTTGTTGAACACCATCCATACTAAGAGCACGGATGGCATTGGCTAATTGTTTACGTTCCATAATAATTACCGACAAATAATAGAGTTAGAAAGGAAAGGGGAACGTTAATCGTTCCCCAAATTTTAATTCGTAAGTGGATTACAACTTGGCTGCAATCATGACTTCAAGCTTGCCTTGGTCAATGGCAAAGTTACGGATGCCTTCCGCCAATTTTTCTACGGCCATTGGGTCTTGGTTGTGTTCCCACAAAAACTCTGCGTGGGTCATTGCTGCTGGGCGTGCTTTGTTGCCTTGAGAGTCAACCAGTTTTTCAACCACTTCACCTTCAGCTGCTTCGAGTTCTGCCAGTAAAGAAGGGGCAATAGTCAAACGATCACAGCCTGCTAGCTCTAAAATTTCACCAATATTACGGAAGCTTGCGCCCATCACGACTGTCTTGTAGCCATGCTCTTTGTAGTAGTTGTAGATCGCAGTCACGGACAATACACCAGGATCTTCTTGCGGTGCAAAATCACGGCCTTCTTTGGCTTTATACCAATCCATAATACGGCCGACGAATGGAGAAATCAGGAATACGCCTGCTTCTGCACACGCGCGTGCTTGAGCAAAGGAGAATAATAGAGTCAGGTTACAGTTGATGCCTTCTTTTTCAAGGATCTCTGCTGCGCGAATACCTTCCCAGGTTGAAGCCAGTTTGATCAAAATACGGTCGTTAGTAATGCCAGCATCGTTGTACATTTTGATCAGTTGGCGCGCTTTTGCCACGCTGCCTGCCATATCATAAGAGAGGCGAGCATCGACCTCGGTAGAAATACGCCCTGGAATCGTTTTTAAGATCTCTTTACCGATATTGACCGCAAGCATGTCACAAGTATCTTGAACTTGTTGAGCCTTGTCTGAGCTCTGTGTTTTTGCGTATGCGATAGAAGCATCAATCAGTGGCGCGTATTCTGCAATTTGAGCCGCTTTAAGAATGAGAGATGGGTTAGTGGTCGCATCTTCTGGTTGGTATTTTTTGATTGCGTCAATTTCACCAGTGTCAGCAACAACAGTCGTCATTTTACGAAGTTGCTCTAATTTATTGCTCATATCGATCATCCTATTTCTTTGGGCCAAGCCAGATTTTGAGTTTGCTGGGCATTTGCAAGCGGGTTAGCAATCACATAGTCATGTCTTACACATGCCAGAAAAGCTAACTCAATTATTTCCAGCGACCGAACATTTGCGTTGAACATTTGCTCGATCGTTGAGTAAATGATGTAGCCATATTTATCTTATCCACTGGGAAAGTCAATCGCTGTTCTGAGGTTATAGTGATATCAATCAACTATTTTTTTGTGAATTAATCTCAGTGCTGATAAATAAACGTTTGCTTAGATTTATCAAGGGTTGAAAGCGAACGTTACTGTGCATTGATTAGAGTGAGAAAATGTAATTTCCGTGAGCAAATGTTGCAAAGTAAATGAGGCTTAACCTATGCTAGGTCAATGAGCAAATGCTCAATTGTCGTTATTATGCGCACAATATTGACCATGAGATCCCGTATGACCACTCCCAATCAAGACATTTCTATCGAAAATACTGACTTATTAACTGAAATTTCAGTGGCTTATTACCAAGATGGTGCAACTCAAGAAGAGATTTCGAAAAAGTTTTCTCTTTCACGAGCCAAAGTAGGCAGAATGCTTAAACAGGCACGCGATGAAGGGATTGTCGAAATTACGGTGAAATATCACCCTGTTTTTAGCGCCAAAATTGAGCAGCGACTGATTGAACGCTTTGGCGTAAAACGTGCGCTGGTTGCACTTGACCAACCTAGCGAAGAGCTGCAGCGCCAACAAGTGGCGGGGTTGGTTTCCAATTACCTGACCAGTACGCTAAAAAACGGCATGGTTGTGACCGTTGGTCAAGGCCGAAATGTATCGGCCGTTGCGCATCATATTGGCGTGATCACACCGCGAGAGTGTAAGTTTGTCTGTAGTATTGGTGGCATTCACCCAAGAGGTGGGATGTTTAATGCGGATCATATCTGTCGGCAACTGGCCAAAAAATACGGTGGAAGCTCTGAAACGCTTTATGCGCCTGCCTATGCTGAAAATCGCGAACAAAAATTAGCGTTTATGCAAAATGCAACCGTCAAACAAACCTTAGATTTAGCACGTAAGGCAGACATTGCGTTAGTGGGTATTGGGGATATGAGTGAAAACAGCTACATGGTCGATCTCGGTTGGTTTACCGCCGATGAAGTGGTGCAGTCGCGTTTACAGCAAGGTGTGGTGGGGGATTTCGCTGGTTATGATTTTTTTGATATCCACGGCAAAGCCGCCAATACGGTGATGAGCGATCGCGTCATTGGCTTAGGGCTTGACGAATTTCGACCGATCGCTGAGGTGATCGCTATCGCGGCGGAAAACAGCAAACCTTTAGCGCTGCTTGGGGCGCTACGCACCGGTGCAATTGATGTGATTGCCACCAGCGTAAGCAACGCGTTAACGGTACTGAATTTAGATGAGCAGATGAAAACCGTCACAGAATCGTCAGTTTGAATTTAACCTATATAATCCTTATGACATGAATCAATCCCCACGACGGTGGGGATTGATTCAGAGGCTAAAGTTCAAGAGGCAGCTCACTGCGCTGCCCCCATTCTGTCCACGAACCATCGTAAACGCACAGTTTTTCGTAACCGCAAATGTGCGCAGCCAGCAGCACAATACCGGCGGTTACGCCTGAGCCACAACTGAAAATGTATTGCTTTTTTCCAGCAGCCAGCGTCGCTTGCATAATAGGTTGTAGATCTTGCGGTGATTTAAGCTTATGCCCATTCATCAACTCTGTAAAAGGTAAGCAAATAGAGTGAGGAATATGGCCGCTGCGCACGCCTTCTCTTGGTTCTTTTATTTGACCCAAAAAACGGGCTTGTGAACGGGCATCAACAGTTAAGCTCTCTGGGTTCTCTATTTGTGCAAGCACATAGTCTGCGTTCACAAAATAGCGAGGATCGAGCATGCCATGGAAGTTTCCGTGTTTAAAGGCGTGTGTGTACTCTTTTACAACGGGTAAACCTTGGCGTTTCCATTCGGTTAATCCACCATCAAGAACGTATACCGACGCATGTCCCATCGCTTTGAGCATCCACCATGCCCTCGGTGATGCAAACGTCCCGCTATTGTCATAGACAACTACGATCGAATCGTGGTTTAAACCGATCGATTGTGCTAATTGATTAAAGCGCTCTTCACTAGGCATCATATGAGGTAGTGACGATTGTAGGTCACAAAATTCACCATCATAATTAAAGCGACGAGCGCCGGGAATGTTATGCAGAGTATCTTTCTCAGTTTCACTGGGAATTTGGAATTCAATACTGCAATCAAGAACAACGGTGCGCGGGTCGCCTAACTTTTGTGCTAGCCATTGGGGGGAGATGAGTGGTGACATGAGTTTAACTCTCCTATTGTGTGGGCTGATGCGGTGGACGAATGAGAAAGACACTATTGAGTCTTTGTACTTTATTTACTGGATTTACTGGCAAGTCTGGCAGTGAGCGAGTTTGACTAAGTTCATTTCTCTCCACGTCATTGAAAGGGCGTCCAACATCAAGATTTTGCCTTGTTTTATCTGCCCATATTGGGCGATCACTTTGATTGCTTCCATCGCTTGTACTGCGCCAATAATCCCGACGACAGGAGCCATTACGCCCGCTTCGACGCAAGTGAGTACGTTACTACCAAAAAGAGCGCTTAAACATTGGTAACAGGGCTCGTCTGGGTGTTGATACATAAACACGCTGACTTGGCCTTCCATACGAATCGCAGCACCAGATACCAGTGGTGTTTTAGTTTGAAAGCAGAGTTTATTCAATTGGTTACGAGTATCAAGGTTATCTGATGCATCCAGCACCAAAGAATGCTGTTCAATTAATGCTTTCAATTGTGCATCTTCAAGGCGTTGATCAACGGTATTTACCGTTAAATACGGGTTAAGCATACGCAGTGACTCTGCCGCTGAGTCCACTTTTTTACGTCCAATATCGGCATCACTGTGTAGCACTTGGCGTTGTAAATTAGAGAGCTCAACCACATCATCATCGATGAGCGTGAGTGAACCAACACCTGCCGTGGCAAGGTATTGGCTTGCAGCGCAGCCCAATCCTCCTGCACCAAGAATTAAAATAGAGCTTTGTTTAAGTGCTTCTTGTCCTTCAAAATCAAACTGTTTGAGAATGATTTGTCGGTTGTAGCGCAGGAGCTCTTGATCAGATAGGATCTCCATAGTGATCCTTAGTACAAGCTGGGATTAAAAAGTTGGATATTGACGGTTTCGCCCACTTCCACTCGGCCACGATCTTGCTCTAACACCACAAAACAGTTGGCGAGACTCATCGAACGAAATGCCCCCGAACTTTGGTTTCCGGTAGTTTCAACAACAAACTGGCCATTTTCAATCGTGTAAATACCGCGTTGGTAGTCAGTACGGCCCGGTGATTTTTTAAAGGCATTTTTAGTGATGGCTGGAATGGACTCCGGTGCTTTCCACTGAGTGTGTCCAGCCAATTTAGCCAGCATAGGTTGCACCAAAACGTATAGGGTTAATACGGCTGAAACGGGGTTGCCAGGTAAGCCACAGAACCAAGCATGATCTAATGTTCCAAATGCAAACGGTTTGCCCGGTTTTATTGCCAGTTTCCAAAAACCGATTTCTCCGAGTTCTTGCAAAATATCTTTGGTATAGTCAGCTTCGCCTACACTTACGCCGCCAGAAGTAATAACCACATCGGCCAAATGTTGAGCTTTATCAAAGGTAGCTTTTAAAGTGGCAGGGCAATCAGCAATGATCCCAAGATCAACCGCTTCACAACCAAAATTCTCAATTAATGGTTTAATGCCATAACGATTGCTGTCATAGATTTGCCCCTCAGCAAGAGGTTCACCGAGTGGTTTTAGCTCATCTCCAGTTGAGAAAAAAGCCACTTTGGGTTTACGAAAAACGGTCACATGGCTGATGCCGAGTGTGGCAATCATTGGGATATCACGCGAAGTCAAGCGAGCCCCTTTATGCAGCACTACATCGCCCTGTTTGATGTCATCACCAGTGGGGCGAATATTTTGCTGAGGCTTTGCATTCGGCTGTAGAAAGCAGATGCCATTTTCGTTTTCGGTCGTTTGCTCTTGCATGATCACCGCGTCGCAACCAGCTGGAATTTTCGCGCCAGTCATAATTCGCACGCAACTGTTGGCTGGCCACGGCCCTTCAAATGGAAGACCGGCAAAAGATTTGCCAGCCAGCGGCAGGGTAGTTGACTGTTGCAGGTCCGCTAACCGAATGGCGTAGCCATCCATCGCTGAGTTATCGAAAGGCGGCACAAAAATGGGTGAGAGTAACTCTTTAGCCAACACATAGCCTAATGCGTCGGCTAGCGGCAGTTTCAGCGTCGTTTGGATGGGTTTGATATTCGCTAGCATTGTCTCTAACGCTTGTTCGATAGGCATTAAGCCCGGTGAATCACAACAGCCCATGATCGGTTCCTATAGCTTTTTTCTTTGCGAGGACTCTATCATACATTGCTTGCGGGCAATAATGACCATCCTTAAAATATGGATGTAATTATTCAAAATTCCGAGTATCCTTGTCTGCCATCCGAAAGGGGTAAAAAGTAAGAGGAATCGGAATGCTAGGTCTTAGCGAATCAGCAAAGTTGGTCAAAGATGCGCTAGAGAGCCGAGGTTTGGAAACGCCTATGCGTCCAAATGAGGTTACTCGTGAAGAAAAGAAAGAAAAAATCGAACATCATATGCGTGAGATCCTCACACTACTCGGTCTTGACCTGACCGACGACAGTTTAGAAGAGACGCCCCATCGAATTGCGAAAATGTATGTGGATGAAGTGTTTTCTGGCCTTGATTATCAAAACTTCCCCAAAATTACTGTGATCGAAAACAAGATGAACGTCAGTGAAATGGTGCGCGTAAAAGAGATTACCGTGACCAGTACCTGTGAGCATCATCTAGTGACTATCGATGGTAAAGCCGCGGTGGCGTATATCCCAAGAGGCAAGATAATTGGTCTTTCTAAGATTAACCGTATTGTACGTTTTTTTGCTCAGCGCCCCCAAGTTCAAGAGCGAATGACACAGCAGATTCTAGTGGCTTTGCAAACCTTACTCGGTTCGGCTGATGTCGCGGTCACCATTGATGCCACTCATTACTGTGTTAAGTCACGTGGTGTTATGGATGCGACCAGTGAAACGACCACCACAGCATTAGGCGGTATTTTTAAATCTAACCCTGCCACCCGCGCCGAATTTTTCCATGGTTTACATTAATCGAATCTGAGTTGAGCCCACCGATTAACGTTGATCAATTAAAAAAGCCCTCGCAAGTGAAGCCGAGGGCTTTTTCGTTTTAACACGCACGCCTTATTGAAACAGAGCCAAATTTTATTTAAACAGAACCAAGTACTCGCCATAGCCCTCAGCTTGCATCGCCTCTTTTGGTACAAATCGCATCGCGGCAGAGTTCATGCAGTAGCGTAAGCCGGTTGGTGCTGGTCCATCCTCAAAGACATGGCCTAGGTGAGAATCTGCAAAACGGCTGCGCACTTCGGTTCTGGTATAAAAAAGCCGAGAATCGCTTTTGGTCGCAATATACGCTTGATTAATTGGCCGAGTAAAACTGGGCCAGCCTGTACCAGAACGGTATTTGTCGGTAGAAGAGAATAATGGCTCTCCGCTGACCACATCGACATAAATACCATCGGCTTTGTTATCCCAATACTCATTGTTAAATGCGCGTTCAGTACCTTCTTCTTGCGTCACGTAATATTGCAAATCAGTCAATTTGGCGCGTATTTCTTTATTCGAAGGTTTATTGTATGCCTTAACGTTGTTTTGCATTTTTTGTGCTTCGATCAATTGACGTAAGGTTTTTGGATGCTCATTACGATCTTTACCGAAGATGGTATCAAGATATTGGTCACGTCCGGAAGCATGACGATAGTAGGTGTAACGTACTTTGCTCTTTTTATAAAAGTCTTGGTGGTACTCTTCAGCAGGCCAAAATTGGCTATATTGAATCAGCTCTGTTTTGAGCGGCTTTTTGAAGATCCCTAGCGCATTGATTTCTTGCATAAAACGCTGCGCGGTCTGCTTCTGTTCACTGTTGTGATAAAAAATGGCAGGTCGATACTGTGGGCCTCTATCAACAAACGAGCCTTGATCATCTGTCGGATCAATGTGGCGGAAAAAATGATCCAATACATTCTCGTAGCTGACAACTTGCGGATCAAAGGTCACTTGAATCACTTCAATGTGGCCCGATTTTCCTGATGAAACTTGTTTATAGGATGGATTTTCAAGGCTACCCCCCGCATAACCCGAGACAACACTAATGACACCGTTGAGTTTTTCAAGATCAGATTCTGTACACCAAAAACAGCCCCCAGCTAATGTCGCGATTTGCTGATTACCAATGCTGGGCATGGTTTTAGGCTGAGTTTCTGCTTGGCTAAATAGCGAAAACAGAATAGGCACAATAAGCGCTATTGAGAATATAAAGGGAGTAAAACGTTTCATAACCGACCTTACTTATTTTTTATTGATACTGGTAAAGAACGGTGAAAAGCGCAAAAAATTACAGAGAAAGGAAACAAATAGCGTGAAGAAAGCCTTTCTGAGGCCGAAGATTTGTGCTCAGAAAGGTTAATTTCGAATAATAATCTCAGTTTAGGCCAATAATATTTCCATTAGAATCAATATCTAAACTCATAAAGGCGGGTTTTTCAGGAAGACCCGGCATGGTCATCACGTTGCCGCATAGTGCGTAGATAAAGCCAGCACCCGCACAGAGCTTTAATTCGCGAATCGGTACATCAAAACCTTTTGGTGCACCTTTAATTACTGCATTAGTGGAAATCGAAAGCGGCGTTTTTGCCAAACAAACAGCAAGCTTCCCGTAGCCTTGCTCTTGCATGTTGTGTATTTGACGTCGTGCTTTATCACTAAAAGTGACGCTTGCCGCGCCATAGCCCTTTTTCGCCACAGCGTTGATCTTATCTTCGATCGTCTGCTGTGCTTGGTATAACGGTGTGAACGTACTCACTTTTTGACACTGCTTAATGACTTTGGAAGCAAGCTCAGTCGTCCCTTCGCCTCCAAGAGCAAAACCGTCACTCAGTGCAACCTCCACCTGATAGGGTAGTGCGTGAATCATTATTGCGAGCTGCTCAAGCTCTTCTTGGCTGTCTTGTGGAAAGCGGTTAATGGCAACCACGGCGGGTATTCCATACTTACTCACATTTTCAATATGCCATTTGAGATTTTCAAAACCGGACACCAGCGCGGCATGGTCTGGCTGAAATAGAGTGTCGGGAACTGGCTGGCCGGGACGCAATTCATACAGACCAGAGTTCGCTTTTAAGCCGCGAAGTGTGGTGACGATAACAGCGCAATCTGGCGCTTTCCCAGATGTCGCGGCTTTAATATTGCACGCCTTTTCAAATCCCATATCAGAGCCAAAGCCGCCCTCTGTTACAGTAAATTCGGCTAACCTTGTGGCGATGTCATCGGCGATAATAGAAGAGTTGCCGTGCGCGATATTGGCAAAAGGTCCGGCGTGAATCAGTGTCGGTACGCCTTCTAACGTTTGCATTAATGTAGGCTCAATCGCCTCTTTCATACTAACGGCCATTGCCCCAGCGACTTGCAAATCTTCGGTGGTAATCGGTGCACCATGGTGGCTATAGGCGACGACAATCCGCCCAATCCGTTGACGCAGATCGTTTAAGTTTTTGGCTAAGGCAAGAATCGCCATTAGCTCAGAAGCCGCTGAAATATCAAAACCGTCTTCACGTTCAAAGCCATTGATTGATTTATCCGTTTCATTTCGGCCAACGGTGACCATGCGCAGTGCGCGATCGTTGTGATCCATCACTCGCTTCCAAACCACATTATTCGAGTCGATACGCAGTGCTTTCATTGCGGTGCGTTGCTCGAAATCGTCATAACCAAGGCGCTGTTCGTGATAGATCCGGGCATCTATCGCCGCTGCCGCTAGGTTATGCGCGGCTGTGACGGCGTGGATATCGCCAGTGAGATGCAAATTGAGCTCTTCCATTGGTGCCACTTGTGAATAACCGCCGCCAGCGGCTCCGCCCTTAACACCAAAGATTGGTCCCATTGAGGGTTGACGAATACATGCCATCACCGAATGACCCAATTTCGCCATTCCTTGTGATAGGCCTATAGTGGTGACGGTTTTTCCTTCCCCTAATGGCGTTGGGGTAATGGCGGTCACAAGGATTAACTTTCCAACCGTTTGTGTTTGCAAACGTTCAAGGCAACTTAATGAAATTTTGGCCTTAAAGCGGCCTTGGCTGTGGAATTCGCTGGCGGTGAATCCTGCTTTGTTAGCGATAGCCTCTATGGAGGTTAATGAAGTGGCGCGGCAAATTTCAATATCAGGCAGCATAAAACCCTCATTATTTAGTATTGTACGGGTTGGGGAAACGTTTGCGTCGCGATAATAACGTCAAAAAATGGGTTGTAAAGTTATTTAATGAGTGGATTATAAACTAATGTCTGAGCTTTTAGCTCGATTCTTCGTTCTCTTTTGTGGCATTGTCGCAGGGCTCTTTATGATGTTCATCTTCAAGTTGATCACTATCTTGTTGATCATAATGCTTGACGACAAAGGGGATTAACATAACGGAAGAGGGAAGAAAACGTTTCATATGGATTTCCTTGTTTGTTAGTCACTGAACCTATGGTATTGAAACTCGACTTACACTGCTTTAGCTCTGACGGCCTTTACTCTATAATGCGGCGTTTTTACTAGGCCAACCTTACCTCACTGCGGATATTTTATGATTTCAAAAAACCAACTGAAACTACTTCGTGCTTTAGGCCAAAAGAAACAGCGCAAGGCTCATGGCCTGTTTTTAGTGCAAGGCGAAAAGAACGTGTTGGAATTGATTAACAGCCAACTGACGGTGAAGCAGGTTTTTGCCACTGCGGAGTTTATCGCACAAAACCGCGTTGAGCTTAGTGTTTTTGAATGCATTGAGGCCACATTAGATGACTTGACCAAAGCCAGCACTTTGGTGAGCAATAATGCGGCAATCGCAGTTGTTGAGATCCCCGAAGTGACGGTGCCTGAAGCGAAAGGATTGATGATCGCTCTCGATGGTGTTTCTGACCCCGGTAATTTAGGGACGATTATCCGTGTTGCTGATTGGTATGGCATTAAACAGATTGTCGCTAGCCACGATTGCGCCGATCCATACAATCCGAAGACCATCAGTGCCACCATGGGTAGCTTTGGGCGTGTTACGGTGAGCCAAGTGGATTTGGGTGCTTATTTACAGAGTTCAAATCTACCTGTTTATGGGGCTTTTTTAGAAGGTGAGAACGTTCATCATACGAAATTTGCAGCAGAAGGAATTTTATTGATGGGCAGTGAATCGCATGGTATTCGTGCCGAAGCGGCTCAATATGTCACCGACAAAATCACCATTCCCGCCTTCGGGGGAGCTGAGTCACTTAACGTAGCAATGGCTACGGGTATTATTTTGGATAACCTGCGCCGCCAACATCACTAGATCAAATCAAGATCACTCGATCAATAAGTAAAGCTTAAAAGTTGTTGCTTTGGATTGTCGTCAAAAAGCGTGATAACGGATGCCGTTTTTGCGCTTTTTTTATAACGCTAGTTATAAGAAGAAAAGACTACTTCTCTAACATCCCCAGTTTGTTTGGCACGCCATTCCATTTTTCAGCATCATCCATGGCTGGTTTGACTTCGGTTTGCACCGGCCATATGTCGGCAAGCTCAGCATTGAGTTCGATGTAAATCTTCTGATCTTCTGGGAGTTCATCTTCTTGAAAGATAGCTTGAGCTGCACATTCAGGAACACATAAACCGCAATCAATGCATTCAATGGGGTTGATCACCATAAAATTGGGGCCTTCGTGAAAGGCATCTGCAGGGCATACCGCGACACAGTCAGTAAATTTACATTGGATGCAATTATCCGTTACGACAAACGCCATGATGATCAGCTCTTAGTTAGTCAAAAATGAAGAATGGGGATAATACGCATCCCAAGTTAAATTTCAACATCCAACGCTATGAATATCTAGCGTAACGTGTGATGAATTCGGGATTTAGTATGACAGATAACGCCATTTCCCGTAAAATGCGCGCCATTGTGAGCGGGCCGCTTGCGGCTTTGGCTAAGACACCGACTAAAACGAGACACCGACATGATACGTTTAACCGAAATTAAACTTCCTTTGGACCACGAGGAAGGGGCAATTTTTGCTGCTATTACTGAAAAACTTGGTATTGCTGATGAACAAGTTCTTTCATTCAATATGTTTAAACGTGGCTACGATGCTCGTAAGAAAACGAAAATCATGCTGATTTACACGCTAGATGTGAGCGTGGAGAATGAAACAGAGTTGCTTGCTCAGTTTGCTGATGATCCGCATGTGAAAGTGACGCCGGATATGGAGTACAAATTCGTTGCTCAAGCGCCAGCGAATCTTACTGAGCGCCCAGTGGTGATAGGCTTTGGCCCTTGTGGTCTATTCGCAGGACTGATTCTTGCTCAAATGGGGTTTAACCCAATCATTGTCGAGCGTGGTAAAGAAGTGCGCGAACGCACCAAAGATACCTTTGGTTTTTGGCGTAAACGTACATTGAATACTGAATCTAACGTGCAGTTTGGCGAAGGTGGAGCGGGAACTTTTTCTGATGGAAAACTCTATAGCCAAGTGAAAGATCCTAACTTCTATGGTCGTAAGGTCACTACAGAATTTGTCGCTGCGGGCGCACCTGCTGAAATCATGTACGTGAGCAAACCGCACATTGGCACGTTCAAATTGGTGACCATGATTGAAAAAATGCGTGCCAAAATCATCGAATTAGGCGGTGAAATTCGTTTTAGTACTCGTGTTGATGACATTCACATCGAAGAAGGGCAAATTACCGGGCTTACGCTGTCAAATGGTGAAGAAATTAAAACACGTCATGTTGTCCTTGCGGTCGGTCATAGCGCACGTGATACCTTTGAAATGTTGCATGAACGTGGCGTTTATATGGAAGCCAAACCCTTTTCAGTAGGGTTCCGTATTGAACATAAACAATCAATGATTGATGAAGCGCGTTTTGGTTCGAATGCGGGTAACCCCATTCTTGGCGCGGCGGACTACAAATTGGTTCACCACTGTAAGAATGGCCGCACTGTTTATAGCTTCTGCATGTGCCCCGGTGGCACGGTAGTGGCGGCTACTTCTGAAGAGGGGCGCGTTGTGACCAATGGCATGAGCCAATATTCTCGCGCAGAACGTAATGCTAACAGTGCGATTGTGGTGGGTATTGATCCTGAACGTGATTATCCCGGTGATCCGCTGGCGGGCGTGCGCTTCCAACGTGAGCTTGAATCAAGAGCTTATCAACTTGGCGGCGAAAACTACGATGCGCCAGCACAAAAAATTGGTGACTTTTTACAAGGTCGTGATCCGAGTGCGTTAGGTGATGTCGAACCCTCTTTTACACCCGGCATCAAGTTGACAGATATTTCAAAAGCGTTGCCTGATTTTGCTATTGAAGCCATTCGTGAAGCGATCCCAGCGTTTGATAAGCAGATCAAAGGATTTGCCTCTGAGGATGGTTTGTTAACTGGAGTAGAAACTCGCACGTCATCACCCATTTGCATTAAACGGGGTAAAGATTTCCAAAGCATCAACCTGAAAGGCTTTTATCCGGCAGGTGAAGGTGCAGGTTATGCGGGCGGGATTTTATCAGCAGGCATTGATGGTATTAAAGCGGCCGAAGCATTGGCGCTTTCTATGGTTAACGAAGCTGAAAAAGCATCATAATTTACAATATTAAGCATAAGAAAAGGCTCATTGGAGCCTTTTTTATTACAGGGACGATTAGATTCGTTATCACATTGAATTTTAAAAGTTTCTTCTGATAGAGATTATCATTTAACTAAAAACAATCTAAACTAGCCCGAACATTATGAGGAGAGATCATGAAGTACGACTGGATTTTATTTGACGCTGACGAGACCTTGTTTCATTTTGATGCTTTCAAAGGTATGCAACTGATGTTTGAGCGAAAAGGAGTGTTGTTTACTGAACAAGATTTTGCGCAGTACCAAGAAGTGAATAAACCACTGTGGGTCGATTACCAAAATGGTGATATCACGGCGGCGCAGTTGAAGCATACTCGTTTTACAGAGTGGGCAGAAAAGCTCGCGACGACAACCACGGAATTAAACAGCGCATTTCTTGAAGCCATGGCTGATATTTGTACTCCACTACCAGGAGCAAAAGAGTTATTGGATGCCCTTACAGGTCGAGCGAAACTTGGCATCATTACTAATGGTTTTACCGAACTTCAAGCGATTCGTTTGCAAAGAACGGGGATGAGTGAATACTTTGAGCACGTGATTATTTCAGAAGAGGTTGGTGTAGCGAAACCCGATCACGGGATTTTTGCCTACGCGTTAGACAAAATGGGCAACCCTGCTAAAAATCGTGTATTGATGGTAGGAGATAACCCGCATTCCGATATTCTAGGTGGCTTGAATTTTGGTATTGAGACCTGTTGGCTAAACTCTACTGGCGCAAGTGCTGTTGAGGGTATTGAGCCACACTACCATGTGCGTTCATTGCACGAGCTTAAAGATATTTTGGTCGCATAATTATTTACAATGATGTGGCTTGGGGTGTGGAGTGATGATATCGACCTCCACACCAACAAAGCGATTCGTTAGCGGTTGAATTCACCGTCACGCTCAGGTTGATAAACCACATCAAGAATCTCAATCACTCTTTCTCTACCACCTGGCATTGGCCAACTGAGCTGTTGACCTACCGATAATCCTAAAAGCGCACTACCAACGGGCGCAAAAATAGAAATGTCTTCGTTACTTTTTACTTCATGCGGGTACACGAGACTTTTTTCGATCACTTCATCGCTGTCAATAAATTTGAAACGAACAGTCGAGTTCATGCTCACCACATTATTTGGCATCTCTTGTGGGGCGACAATGGTGGCTCTATCCAACTCAGCCTCGAGCTTTTCTAACTCTGGCGTTAGTTTAGGCATGCCATCCAGTAATGCGGATATTCTGTCCATATCAAGGCTTGAAACTAAGACAGGTGCTAAGTTTGACATTTTTAATACTCCAAAAAGAAATACCGCCCAAAAGCTAGGCGGTATAAAAATTAACGTCAATGTTATTGCGATTCAGGCTATGACATTAATCTTGTTCGACATAGAATGCAAATAATACGGTATCAGTTTGTTATGAATTTGGCATGCACGTATTTAGGCTGGGAGTAAATGTTGTGCAGTACGTAAAAATTAAAGATGTGATTGTTGAACAAATCGATGCTGGCATGCTTGCCCCTCGTCAAAAATTACCTTCTGAACGAAAACTTGCAGAGTCGTTTAATACCACACGCGTTACCCTGCGTGAGGCTTTGTCTCTGTTGGAAGCGGATGGCAAGATCTACCGAGAAGATCGGCGAGGTTGGTTTATTTCTCCCGAGCCGATACGTTACGACCCAACCCAAACTCTGAATTTCACCAACATGGCTTTAGCACAAAACCGAGTACCAAAAACGGAACTGATGATGGCAAAAGCGCTATTAGCCAATAAACAAGCATCGCTCTTATTGGGATTGAAGCCGTTTTCGGATGTTTACCAAATTGATCGTGTGCGTTATTTAGAAGATCGCCCCGTGGTCTATGTGACGAATTACGTGCGCCCTGAATTGTTTCCCAACTTGCTGACTTTCGATTTGTCTCAATCACTGACGGATATTTATCGCGACCATTTTGCCGTGGAGTATCAAACAGTCCGTTATCGAATTACCACTAGCTCTTTGCTTGGTCATATGGCGCAAGCGCTACGCGCTACATCAGGCACTCCGGCGATGGTCGTTGAGCGCATTAATTATAATCAACAGGGTGAACTGATCGATTGTGGCATCGAATACTGGCGACATGACGCGATTTGTATTGAGTCGTTAGCCAAGCTAACCGTGGCCCGCTGAGGGCTGAGGCTATGTCCGTTGAAACTAGGTCCGTTAAAGCTAGGTCCATTAAAGCTAGAACCGTTGAAAATTGAGCGCATTCAATGAAAAGGCGACCTCCTATTAAGTCACCTTTTTACTGTGTTATTGCTGTTTATGACTGGGTTTGTGCATCCGTCTGTTTGAGCTGTTTATGCCCATCTTCACTGACGCCACGTTTCCAGTAGCTGCTGATATAAATATTGTCTTTGGCTATCTCTTTTTCATTGCGAAAATACTCTCTTAGCGCGCGCATGGTATCAAATTCACACGCACACCATACCGAGCCATTCTCACCTAGCCAATTTTTCTCGATAACCGAAGTTGCCAAATTGGTGCTGCTGTCTTTCACTACCCAAGAGATCTCTATGTTCTCCGGAGCCTGTAGTGCCTGTTTGTCATCCACATGCTCAATTTCAATTACTGCATAACCTTTTGCATCACGCGGTAAGCGTTTTAATTGAGCTGCAAGAGCAGGGATCGCGGTCATGTCAGCGGCTAAGAAAAACCATTTCCCATTGGGATTCAACCCTTGAGCTTTACCGGGGCCGGCAATTGAAATCGTATCACCAATGGCCGTATGCATCGCCCATCTGACTGCAAATCCGCACTGCTTATCTTCCGCCTCATGCCGTACAAAATCGATTTCAATGCGGTTGTTGGTCCCATCAAAGCTTCGAATGGTATAAGTGCGCATTATTGGGCGCTGATCAGGTGATAAGCGAGATAAATCAGTAGTACCACTCTGATTAAACAACAGCTTAATATAATCACCCTCACTTTCCGCACCAAAGTGCGCAATTGAGTTACCCTGTAATGTTATGCGCTGCATAGAAGGGGAAATCTGTTGAGTTGCTACTACTGTGAGCGGATAGAAAGCTCTTTTAGGTTCTGTTTCTTTTTTCATGTTGTCTACAACGGCCATTTTTCTTTTGTTAGCGTAACCTTAAACTGACTACTTAAACGAATCAATGATAATAACTATCATTTACATTATTTTACGCTATATGGTTTTATCGACAAACCACTTAGGTGCTCTTTCGATGGGATATTTCGAACAATCGTCTACATCAACCATAGCTCGAACATTTTGGTGTGGCTATTGAGTGTGTGTGGCCTTGTATGACATTATTCCCCCGCTGGAATAGAGAGTGAGAAATAACGATGGTAGCCGAGCATCTTTATATCGTATTAGGTAAACGACTTGTTGATCAGCAATTAACATTAGAAGGGCGCAGCCGTGTTGATGGCCTCGTTAAGGCGTTACAACGTCATGACATCGTTCATAGTGTCATTGCTTTATGCGGTGGGCTCACGCTAGGGCAACAGATTTCTGAAGCGAAGGCTATGTATCATTACCTTCAATCGGAGCTTGCTCGGCTCAATGTGTCACTTTTGAATAACCGCATTTTGCTGGAAGAACACTCGACCAGCACAGTGGAAAATATCGAAAACGTCGCGTTAGAGCTGCATAAAAACGGTGGTATTGACACGCAAAAAATATTACCTGTCACTTTCATTTCTAACGACTATCACTTGCAGCGTATTTTTGAAATTCAGCAATTAATGGATGAACAAGGGTTACTGCGAGTGCTTAAACAACGCTGTGAAATGATAGGGATCACGCTGGCGATTTCATCGGATCTGTACGATCACCTCGCGGTGAAATACCCTTATACGCATTTAGCCGCGGAGCTGTTTCTATTGGCCGATCAATTAACGACTTACCGCGTCTACCTTGAAGGTGTTGTGGCGGGCTCATTTTTGCGCGATCTCACGCAAGTGAGAGCCATTCCTTACCAAATAGCATGTGAGGCTATTTTAGCGATCAACCATAAAATCGCAGGCAACCCAAAGTGGGCTTTTGTTCGCTGTCTTACGGATTTATTGATGCAGTGTATCAATGCCACAAAGGGGGCGTTAAGTGTCAGTGAGATTCAACCTTATCTCATTTTGTTCGACAGCAACTTAACGTTATTGAATCGATATCTTGATCCTGAAAACCCGTGCGTCGGACGCTGGTGGCGTCAGGGATAGTAACAAGCGAAATAGATGAATCAAAGAGACCCCGCAATGCGGGGTCTTTGCTTTTTAGCCAAGCGACTTATTTCCTGACCAAAAACCGTTTTGAACAAAACAATGTGTTAAGCCGTTTCTAACGTACGCTCTTTGACCACGCTTAGACGCTCGCCATAAATTGGACGTAGTGCTGCCAGTACATGGTTACGAGTTAGCATACCGACAAACTTGCCATCTTCAAGGACCGGGAGATTTTGTGGTTTGTTCACTTTCATGCTTTTTGCGCGCTCTTCTAAAGAGAGTGAGCTAAAACGAGTAGCAATACCCATGCTCGAGGTAGGGTATAGCTGTTCTTTATCGATACATAAAAACTCGGCAATATCAATCAGACGATCAGATGCATCGATGGCGATAACATCGCGGCTCATAAGATCCACCACTTTTTGCCCTTCAGTAGGGAGGTAGTCTTGGCACCATAAATCCACCATGACATCGTGAGCTGAGAAAAATCCGACTAGGCGGCCAGCCACATCAACCACAGGAGCACTATCGAGCTGGTTATCCAGCAACATATCAATGGCAATTGCGGTTGGCATTTCAACGCCTAGAGTTACAGGTTGGGTGTTCATAATGTCTTTAACGGTAATTGTTTTATTCATTTTCGTTTCCTTCACTGACGTAATTGTTGCTGTTTCCGTAATAGTGCTAATGTTTGCGGCTTTAAGTTGTGGACGGCGAAAAATAGACCAGTTGGCGAGCCCAACCAACACAGCACCGCCGACAATATTGCCCAAGGTCACTGGGATAAGGTTTGCCGTCACAAATTGATGAATGTTCAAATCTGCGTAATGAGTGGCACTGATACCGACCTGTTGCCAGAAGCTCTCTGGTGCAAAGTTTTGAATCACAATGCCTAAAGGGACCATAAACATGTTGGCTACGCAGTGCTCGAAGCCGCTAGAGACGAACATCGCCACAGGCAAAATTGTCATTGCGGCTTTGGTCATTGCATTGGCAGAGCTGAACGTTAACCAAATAGCAAGACAAACCAGTAAGTTACATAGCACCCCAAGAGAGAATGCTTGAACAGGTGTATGGTGCAGTTTGTGCTGCGCAATGTTCAGCGCATTCAAACCCCATTGACCATCATCCAACTGATAGAGACCAGCCCCAGTAACCAAAAGCAGTAAGAACATGGCGCCAATGAAGTTACCGATATAAACCTTGCCCCAAATGGATAACATTTTGCTAAAGCTGATTTGTTTATTGGCCCAAGAAATGCTCGACAATACGGAACTGGTGAACAGTTCACCGCCACAAATCACGATTAAAATCAGCCCCATGCTAAAGGCTAAACCACCCGCTAACCGACTGAGCCCCCAACCTGCGTTAGCACTGCCTGTGGTGACCGTGATGTAGAACAAAAATGCTAAGCCAATAAAAGCACCCGCCATAATGGCAAGGCTTAGCGTCATACCGCTACTTTTCTTGGCTTTGCTTAAGGCGAATTTCTCGGCTTCTGCCATCATCTCAATCGGTGAGAATAGCTGTTTATTTTCAGAGTAGGCTGTTGACATACAGGCTCCCAAAGCTCAATTTCATAATTACCTCCCAGTTCAAGCAAAGCGTCATGCCTTGCTTCCGATACAGACTAACGAACGGATCATGAAGTAGTAAAATTGATAATTTTTAGATTACCCATCAAATGAATTGATATGAATAAATGAAAGAGTAGAATGAAACCGTTTGCGCATATTAACTCCCTTGAAATTAAAGGTGTGGCGCGCAGTAGATGAAAGCGAAATAGGAAAAGCAGTGCGGTATTCACTCAAACAATTAGCAGTTTTCGATGCTGTTGCCGATAGTGGCAGCGTCAGTCAAGCTGCGGATAAATTAGCGTTAACTCAATCCGCGACCAGTATGTCGCTGGCACAATTGGAAAAAATGTTAGGTCGCCCTTTGTTTGAAAGACAAGGAAAGCAGATGGCATTGACTCATTGGGGAATGTGGCTTAGGCCGAAAGCGAAGCGTTTATTGCAAGATGCTCAGCAGATCGAAATGGGCTTTTATGATCAGCACTTGCTTAGCGGTGAAATCAGTATGGGGGCGAGCCAGACCCCTGCTGAGCACCTCGTTCCAGACCTTATCAGCATTCTTGATAACGATTTCCCAGAGATGCGTATTGAGCTTGGTGTGAAAAGCACCAAAGGGGTGATCGATGGCATCCTCGACTACAAATATGACCTTGGTATCATTGAAGGTCGATGCGATGATAACCGTATTTCCCAAGAAGTGTGGTGTCGAGATCACCTAACGGTGATAGCTTCGGCTCATCATCCTTTTGCCAAATGTAAAACAGTGAGCCTTGCACAGCTTGAACAGGCCAAATGGGTGTTAAGAGAACACGGTTCTGGCACTCGCAATATTTTTGATAGCTCGATTCACCATCTTATTTCCGATTTAGATGTGTGGCGAGAGTACGAACATGTCCCTGTGCTACGCAGTATGGTTGCGAATGGTCCGTACTTAACTTGTTTACCTTATCTCGATGTAGAACGCTTTATTGAGAATGGCCAACTGGTAGCGCTCAATGTGCCTGATCTGAATATGGAAAGAACCTTGTCGTTTATTTGGCGAGCAGAAATGGCTGAAAACCCGTTGGTTGAGTGCATTAAACGTGAAGGACTGCGCATGATGAAAGGACGACCAAGCGTACTTTAACCTTGTTAATTTTGGTTATGGTTTACTTTGTTACTTCTCAATATGGGGTGTGATAAGTGAAGCTATTGAGTGTTCGCATTTAGTATCATGTCACACACCCTCATCACCTAATCTAACGCTCATGCTCGATTAAAAAGCACTTTAAATGTGTTGATTTATCGTTTGCGTCAACATTTCAATGAAATAGGTATAGTCATTGCATTTATTTCATGACTTGGGTCACTAGTCATCCGTGGTTGAAGCTTTTAATATCGGCACTTGATTTATTGATGTCGCTATAACAACGGCTTGTCAAATGGCAGGCAGATAGCGGCTAAATGAGGGCGCTATGAGCACACTATTTGCGATTTCACTAACGACAGGCATTCTTTCTGGTGTTTGGGGCTGGATAGCCGTTTCGTTAGGCTTACTATCATGGGCTGGCTTTTTAGGATGTACCAGTTATTTTGCCTCTCCAACCGAAGGTATTAGAGGTCTTGCAGAAAGTTTGATAACGAATATCAGTGGCGTTTTTTGGGCAATGGTCATTATTCATTCATCCAGTTTGGTGAGCTTGGATATCTTGGGTTACGCTGTCACCGCTGTGGTGGCATTTTTAATGTGCATTCAAGCGTCGAAAGCATGGCTTGGTTATATTCCTGGAACCTTTATTGGCGCTTGTGCCACTTTTGCTGCGGGTGGTGATTGGCAACTGGTTATTCCATCACTTTTATTCGGTGGCATTTTTGGCTTTGCGATGAAAACAAGTGGTATGTGGTTGCATCAACGATCTAACCAGCCAACGTTGAGCGATAGCGCAACTGTTAAAACGCGCTCTAAATCCTCAACTTGTTAATTTATGTTTAAGGCTAATGCTGGTGAAATCCGCATTGGTAAACGTTACCCCCAATTGATCCGTATCGATTCATCAAAATTGTTGATATACCCATTCAGTATAAGATCAGTCACATATAGCGAAATGGAAATGATACGAGGCACACCGTTATGTGTGCCTTTTTTTATGTGTGGCCATTGGCCATCGTAATCACGCGTTTTAGTGTCCAGCGCAGCAGTACAGGAATAAAGTCCACACCTTGTTGTTCACAATGGGAAACGATGGCAAGCGCCAAATCAGGTTTCGCGTGTTTTTTCAGCACACGTGTGACCACTTTTTTCGCAGGGATTGGATGATCGTAAGGTATTTTAATCAAATCTTTGAAGAAGTGTTCAAAGCCATGAGAGTACAGAAAATGTTCGATATCTCGATCGGGAAGTTCGGTCAGGCGATGCCGTTCTTGATCACCTGTCAGCATGCCGCGTACTGTTGACGAATATTTTTTGCCTGCGGGATCGCCATCAGTCACGACATGCCAGTCAATGCCAAATGCTTTCGCCACTTTAATTAAGGACTTCAGCCCAGACTGAGCAAATTCGACAATTTGTACTCCTTCGGCGGCTAGGTTATAGCCACACTGGCGAGCCAGCTCACTAAACAGCCACACCTCAGTTTCTCCTTCAACTAACAGCCAGCAGCGAGCAAAAAGCACTCCTGAGCGATGAAAACGGATATGAAAACCGATACGTCGTAGTTCGTCCTTACTCAATCCACGGGAGACCATCGAATTTGCAATGGTACGGTCAGAAGTACGCACCAAACGCCGAATCGAATGAAGGGGAACAGAGCCAAGCAGATCACCACTGTTCGTTGTGAGAATTTTTTGCATGGGTAATAGTTGAAGTAAACTCCAAGCGCGCGCCAGATGAGTAGGGTGCAATCGACCTTCGGGATCTTCGATAATCAGCAGCGGCCTAGCGCAACGGCGTAGGTCAGTTGGGCCTTTGGCTTGCAGATAAGCATTGAGTAAACCCATCAACAGCAAACGAGTTTGCTTATTTTTAGTCTCTTCAACAAATTGGCTTATGTTTTTATCGGCGGCTGGGTTGGAATAGACTAAGCTGTCACGTTGCTGTCTTGGGTTTTTACGTGTCTGACTTTTGAATGAAAAATAGTGCTCAACTAATACATTCATTGAGTTAAGGCTACTTCTCATCTCGCCTTTGTTAACATGCCCAGGAATGGCCAGTAAACGACGACAGGTATTATCAATGCGTTTTTCGGCGCGAGAATTTTTACCGTTACCATTGACGAAAGGTCGCTCGAAACGCCGTGAATCTTTCAAACGGATCACCGGGTGTAAGCTCATCAGCTCTTGCGCCAATTTTTCAGAATGATGCAGCGGCAGAGGGTTGCCTTCGAGATCTAAAAACAGGTAGCGAGTGGTAATATCATATTGCTCGCGAGTGGCACTGATGCGATAGAATATTCGTTTCGTACCCGTTTCATCTTCAACCCAAATCGGTCTCAGTTTACGATAACGACCAGATTGAGATTCATTCTTGTCTGTAGAAACAAAGCTTAAGACGATTTGTAAATGCTGAGTTTGAGGATGAGCGATAGAGTAATCGACGTGGAAATCTTGCATTTCAAATTGATAAGGTACGCCGTTCGCTGGTAGCACCACTGATAAGGCGTCCAACAATGAGGACTTACCCCAAGTATTTTCACCGATCAATGTGGTGAGTTCATCAAAAGCGAGCGATAAACGTTTGATTCCTCTGAATCCGGAAATTTCAATTCGCTCTAGATGCATAGGCAGACTCCTTTTATAACTCAACCAGTTAGCTTCTCGCTGAGTCTGTTTTTCTTTAAGCATAATGGAAATTATGCAGATAAGTAGGCTACTGGCTCACATATCAAGTGTTTATGTAGGGACAGCGGAATGAGACAAAGGCCACAAAGTGTGATGAGATTGACTTAGCGTATTTATATTTTCAAACACGTTTCATAAAAGTCACGATTCTGTCATGATTCTTCAGCTAGGATAGAGTGGAAAAAGAAGAGAAAGATAAATGATGCATAAAAAGAATAGACCAGCATCAATTATGCTGGCACACATTAATGACACTCACTCATATTTTGAACCGACATCGCTGCAATTGACTCTCCACATCCAACAGCAGACTTTAACACCCTATGTAAGCGCAGGCGGCTTTGCACGAATTGCAACCCGAGTTCAGCAATTGAAAGAAGATGCGGCGCGTATGAAGCGAGGCTTTGTATTTTTACACGCTGGGGATTGTTTCCAAGGCACGCTCTATTTCTCGCTATTTAAAGGTAAAGCCAATGCGGACATGCTCAACGCATTGAATCTTGATGCGATGGCATTAGGCAATCACGAACTGGATATGGGTAATGAACCCGTTGCCCATTTTGTTAAACGTATTCAATTCCCATTGCTAGCTGGGAATTGGGATCTTTCCAATCAAAGATCGAATAAGCCTTTTCCAATAGCCGGTAGCTCGCAAGTGATAAGTTATCAACCTCAAGGTAAATACGCTCGCTGGATAGAAAAACAGGCTGGTGATGAAACGATTGCAATTTTCGGCTTATCACTCGATAAAATGGCTGATATTGCCAACCCAGATCTCGATACTCCATTTATTAACGCTATCCAAACGGCGAAAAATACGGTTGCTGAAATACGCGCTAAAGGGATCAACAAAATTATTCTACTCAGCCATTTAGGTTATGAAGCGGACATTGAGCTCGCACAGCAAGTGGAAGGTATTAGTGTTGTCGTCGGCGGGCATAGCCATCGATTACAAGGTGACTTTAGTGCACTAGGGCTAATGAAAGATGATGAATATGGTTTAAGAATTAACGACACTTATGTCGTCCAATCCGGTTATCATTCTTTGAGCTTAGGTCATTGTTATATCGACTTTTCAGCCGATGGCAAAGTGGACAAATTTCAGGGTCGTAATGAACTGTTACTTGGCCGTCGACTGTTTCTTGATGCCAGCATGAGCGAAGCGGGCACTGATAACACCCATTTAGCGGCGTGCGAATTTTTAAGCCAACACCCTAATGTGGTGGTGTGTAAGAAAGATCCGCAGGTCCAAGGAATATTGATCGATAAATACATGCCGCGAGTACGTCAGCTGCAACAAAATATTATCGCACATGCTGATCGTTTCTTAAGACACGTCAGAATTCCTGATGAAACTGGGCCGAGTGAGTTGGCTCCTTTGGTGGCTCAATCATTCGTCTATGCCATGCGGCAAAGAGCGCACCCCGTGCAGTTTGCAATACATAACGCTGGTGGAGTCAGAAACTCGCTCAATGCCGGACAAGTTTCGGTGGCAGACATTGCCGGAAATTTATTGCCTTTTGCCGTTCCTATTGGTGTCTACCGAGTGCAGGGAGAAACCTTAATTGAGATACTTGAAGGGGCGATTAATAATGCGCTGGGCAATGGGGTCGATGGCACAGGTTCAGGCAGTTATCCTTACACCCACAATCTCTCGTTTGCTTATGCCGCCGATCGGCCAGTAGGAAAACGCATCACGAATGTGTTGCTATTTGATGAGCAAAAAGGTTGGCAACCAATTGATCTTAATGGTTATTATTGTGGAACCTCTTCGGCCTATACTATGAAAGGCAAAGAGGGATATGATGCGATACTGAAAATGAAGGGAGAAGGTTTTGTTTCGAATGTATCAATGGCCGATGCGTTTATTGAACTGCTGACGGAAAAACCTGAAATACTTAACCACGTAGGAACTCAACCCCAACATCATTATCCGTAACTCGGTTTGACATAAATTTACTGGCATAGACTTTGCTTTTTAACTTTCAGTCTTATCGCATCTTCAACCCGAAGAAGGTGCATGAAGATGTGAAAGGGGAAAGTATCATGTGGATGAAAGATTGGTTAGATGCCGCTGTCGTCGTTGCTTGGATCAGTGCATGGTCTGTATTGGTGTATTTACTACCACTGGCAGGCGTATAAAAATCTAAGCTAAAAGGAGCATAAATGGCTCCTTTTTTTGATCACGGCTATGGACCTTTGCATCCAATAGGCATAAACTCCGCGCTGATTGGGGAGTAGTCGCCTTTGTTTACTTATCGTCAGCTCGTTAAGCGCATGCTTATCCGGTAAGTATAAATAGCCTTCTGTTAAAAAATGGAATGCTTATTTCGACGAGACCAACGCATTCAGCTCTGTTCATTAGGAACAGCGGTTTTTGTTTGCGGAAGGTTTCGATCGGTTAATCCCATCTTATCCTTCCGCCTTTGGAGGATATATGACCCCGACAACCTATCTCAGCTTTGCAATTCTGACTCTATTTCTTGTTGTTATCGATATTTGGCAAACCCGTGGCGGTAAAGTCACGATCACTAAAGCTGCCGTTTGGAGCATGATTTGGTTTATGCTGGCGTTTGCATTCGCCGCGAGTATCTATTTCTTTTGGGATAGTTACGCACCAACCAGTTCATACAGTGCCGAAAAGGCGACGATCTCATTTATTACTGGTTACTTATTAGAAAAATCGTTAAGTGTTGATAACTTATTCGTCTTTGCGATTATTTTTCATCAATACGCAGTCCCAGAGCATTTACGCCCGCGGGCTCTATTGTGGGGAGTGATCGGCGCTTTGTTTTTACGAGCGGTGATGATTGTAATTGGCGCGCAGCTGCTTGAACAATATCATTGGTTACTTTATGTGTTTGCATTATTTCTTATGTGGACCGGTATTCAACTTGCGCGTGAGAAAGGCGATGAACAGCTAAATCCAATGCCGGAGAAACTGATTCGACGCTGGTTCAATGTGACGGATCATTACGAAGGGAATGCTTTAGTTGTGAGCCGCAATAAGCAATGGTTTGTGACTCCCATGATGATTGTGATTGGCGTAATTGCTTTTATGGATGTGATGTTCGCATTAGATTCAATACCGGCTATTTTTGCCGTGACCCGCGAACCTTTTTTAGTGTTAGCAGCAAACGTGTTTGCGTTACTTGGTTTGCGATCTTTGTACTTTGTGTTGCAAGGGATGATGGATAAGTTTATTTACCTAAAACCAGCGCTTTCCTTCATCATGATTTTCATTGGTATTAAGATGATGCTAGTCGGTTCTGCGTGGGAAATTCCGACACCAGTATCACTGGGTGTACTGTTAGTCACTATGATTATTGCGGTGTTGGCTTCTGTCTATAAGCAGAGAAGTCCATTACCTGCTATTCATAAGTCATAATATAAGTAAACGGAGGTAAGTGTTTGACAATACTTACCTCTCTCTTTTATTTATCCTTTATCTAACCGACGACAAAAATATTAATGTAAAAATTTTGTAAATAACCGGTGTTTTTGTTTTTTATTGAGATTTAAATTCACCAAATCAAACTTAATGTGAATAAGTAGTCGATTGTTGTGGATAATAAAAGCATGCATTGTTATGGGGTTGTTTCATTAGAATAACTAATTTGAATGTGGAAAATTTGTCATTTTTTAACCAAAAAAATATCACCTAGAATTCATTTCAACAAAGTAAGTTACCGAATTAACAGAGAGGCTATCATGGCACAAGCAATGAATATGGGTACGATTACAGCACCTACCTCTATGGATAAAAAAACCTACGCGGTTAACTTCAAAGGATTGATTGCACATTTAGTTGATATTCTGTTTGTCGACCACAGCGAACCTCGCAGCTACTACGCGAATAATTTGTCTGGTCACATGCAGAAAGATATCGGTTTATACCGTTAATTCAATGTGTAGAGATGTAAAAGCCGACGGATTAAATAGTCGGCTTTTTTGTATTTAAAATTTACTAGTTTCACTGCTCATGAAAACAACGGTTTCCGAAAAACAAAGGCGCAAACTAAGTTGCGCCTTTGTTTTATTCGTCAATGGCTATTATTTTTTGCGACAGTATTCAGCAATGATATACATCGATTGGCCATTAGCTTTACCAGAGATTAACTTAGGATCGTCGCTTAAACTGATACCCCGAACCACAGTACCCTGTTTAATGACTTGGCTTGAGCCTTTGATAGGAAGATCTTTAATGATGGTCACGTCGTCGCCTTTTTTCAGTTCTATGCCATTCACATCACGAGGCTTTTCTGCATCATCATCCATACCAATTTCAGCCCACTTTGCTGCTTCTTCTTCAAGATACATCATATCAAGTAGGTCTTGAGCCCAACCTTCAGTGACTGTAAGGCGCTTCAGTTGACGCCACGCCAGTACTTGAACGGGTTGTTCTTGGCTCCACATGCTGTCGTTCAAACAACGCCAGTGGTTCATATCTACTGTTTCTGGGTTCTCAATTTGGCCTTTGCAGATATCACACAACATAACGGCATGGTCAACAGTAACCATAGTGTGTGGCGCTACCACAAATGGAGCTAATGGAGATTCTGATGAACAAAGCTCACATTTTGATTGGCTGCGTTCAAGTAAAGTTGCTTCAGTAGACATAGTACCCACCTTGTAAAAATATGTAAGCGCGTATTATCCACGTTACAACTGGAATTAAAAGGGGAGATGGCAAAAAGCTTGGTATTCGTAAGGGAATTGAACTAAGTCATCTTCAATCGTAAGAAAATCGGCATCGTGCTTTACGCTGTTATTGCTCAAAGGCATAATGAACGCCGTTTTTATGTTTGTATGCAGGTATCACTGTGGAACTCCTCTCGGCTCCATTTTTAGGAAAATCACTTCGTCTCGAAGGTTCAATCTCTGGTTGGCAGCAACTCTATTGGGATAATCAACTGGTCGCGCAATGCGATGCGACAGGGAATAGCGAGGCGACAACGACCCATAGATTTCAGTTGTTAAGTGGGGACTCGACGATCCAATGCGAGCTGAATGTTAATCTGAGTTGGCAGCCTTTTAGACTTCGTTATCAAGCATTAGTGAATGGTGACATTGTCACGCAAGGCGAGCGTTCAGAAAAAGATATTGAAAAACAGACACCTTATAATCCACCAAAGCGGGAACGACGTTTTAGCCTTATTGGCCTAGTTTCACTTGGTATGAAAGCATTGAAAAGTGCCAAGCTGATTAAAGTTGTTCTGGCGTCAGCAAGTATCGCAGCCTATTCGTGGTTATTTTCCTTCCAGTTTGCTATGGCACTTATTGCCTGTTTAGTGTTCCATGAGTTTGGCCATATCAAAGCGATGAAATATTTTGGTATGAAGACCAAAGGTATTTATCTCATTCCATTTCTTGGTGGTTTGGCATTAAGTGATGAAAAAATTAACACCCGCTGGCAAGATGTGGTGATCTCAATTATGGGGCCATTTTTTGGTTTGCAGCTCTCGGTTGTGCTGGTTGTCGTTTATTGGATAACGGGAGAGATATTTTTTGCGGGCCTTGCTGTTTTTAATGCCTTTCTCAATCTCTTCAATCTATTGCCTATATTGCCGCTTGATGGTGGTCACGTGTTAAAAAGCATCAGCTTTTCTATGAACAGCACTTTGGGGATTGCGTTGTGTGCTCTTGCGGCGATCGCTGGTGTCATTTTGAGCTATTGGCTTGGATTAACCCTGTTCGGCTTTTTATTGATTATGGGCAGCATTGAAATTGTGATGGAATGGAAGCAGCGTCATCAAAGTCATTTGCTACCTCTGAATCGATATGGACAAATTGTAGCTTCACTTTGGTATGTCAGCTTAGTGGCTGCGCTTATCGCTATTATTTGGGGTTTTGCAACGACAGGGGATGAGCTGCTACAACTGCCATTGCGCATTTTAGGTACATGAGCGATAGGATCCGTCGCGAAGACGGAACTGACGGATTACTCGCTGCAAGTCGTAGCCTTTTAAGTATAGAATGGATCTCTTTTACGATGAATGAGACAAAAAAGCATGGATATTTGGAAGAAGCCTATCGATTTAATAACATTAAACGCCACCTCCAAAAACACCTTGATAGAGCATCTCAATATTATTTATACCGATTATACTGATCACTCTTTGTCTGCGACCATGCCTGTTTGTCACTTTACCCATCAGCCGCTTGGTATGCTGCATGGTGGCGCCTCGGTGGTACTTGCGGAAACCCTAGGTTCAGTTGCCGCGAATTTCAGTGTGGATCAAGAACACTATTGTGTAGGGTTAGACATTAATGCTAATCATGTTCGCGCCATGCGAGAGGGGATGGTTATAGGAACAGCGATACCTATCCATCTTGGTATTTCAACGCAAGTATGGCAAATCAATATCACTGATGAGCGCGAACGTTTGGTATGCACTAGCCGTTTGACGGTCGCAGTACAAAAAATTCGTAACCGTTCTCAAGCTATCAAGGTTGATTTATAAAATGGTGATTGAATTTTCAGGTGGAAAAATCATCGTAACACCCCATGAATTAGTGGTACGAGTATTGGGTGATCTCGCCATCACGCTACAAGCCCAAGCCGATGCTGTTCAGCTCATTGGAAGAGGGGCGAATGTCATCTCTGTAAATTGCTCAGAAAGTAAATGGTCGATTAAGTTGGACAACGAAGAGCAAATTCAGCAACTTTCTCAACAACTCGGCTGTAATATTCTTTAAACAGTGATTAAGGCTATTGCATAACCAATATAAAATGAGGAAACTATCTCTGTTTTTTATAAACTGAGATTTCCTCTTTATGAGTAGCCCACGACTTCGCGTTCAATTTGAATCCTTATTTGAGCACTTTAACGGCCAAGATGTTGGTGTCCAGCTAGAAGAGATCACCGAGATCCTTTTCTGCACACGCCGTAATGCGCGTATTGTTTTAAATAAAATGGAGGATGAAGGCTGGATAGAATGGCGTCCTGCGGCGGGGCGTGGAAAATTATCCGATCTCATTTTTAAACGTAGTCGCAGTGATGTCAGTGAAAACCTTGCGCGTCGATACTTAGATGAAGGTAAAATTGGCCATGCATTTTCGGTACTGGATCAAGATGCTGCGAAACTGACGCAAGTGATCCAAAGCTATCTCGGTGTTCAGCATCAAGAAGGACTGCAAGTCATACGGCTGCCTTATTATCGCCCACTTTCGATGCTAAACCCGCTAAAATCCATGCGTCGATCTGAGCAGCATATCGTAATGCAAATTTTTAGTGGGCTAACGCGGCTAGATGAATATGAACAGCTGCAGCCAGATCTCGCTCATACGTGGGAATCGGTGACAGCAACACATTGGCGTTTTTATCTTCGCCCCGGAGTCCGTTTCCACAATGGAGATTTGCTTACCACCGACGGTGTTATCCAAAGTTTGTGGGAACTGCGATTTCTGAATTTATTCTCTCATCTTGATAGGATCAGCTCGCCCTCCAACTGGGTTATCGATATCTTTTTACAAAAAGCGGATAGCCGCTTACCGCTTCTTTTATCTGAGTCATGTGCCAAGATTTTACTACCAGAGTCCAATCGTAGTGATAATTTTGATTTAATGCCGATTGGTACTGGCCCTTACAAAGTCATTTTAAATGATGAAAAACGCTTAGTTTTGCAAGCGTTTGATGGATATTTTGGATTTAGGCCTTTGCTTGACCGGGTCGAAGTGTGGGTGATTGACGAAGTACATTCTTCGATGGTTTTTCCTAGCTTATCGCATCCGATAAAAACAAAGCGAGGTTCATTTACAGAAGACGTGGATCTTGATCCCGGCTGTACTTATTTGTTACTCAATCGAAAAAATGGTGTTGCCGCTGATGAAAATTGGGCTCGCTACCTCACTAATAAACTCAGTACTCTCAACCTATTTCGTCAATTACCAGAAGACAAAGTGGTCGAATTGGGGGTGTTACCTGCTTATGGTTTGAAACCGGGCTGGTATCATCAGTCATCGGGAGATGTTGCCGCTACACCGCCGGGCGAGCGTTCGATCACCATTGCATATCATGCTCAACATCCTATGTTTCCAAGCTTAGTGAAAACAATACAACAGCTGTTAAAAGAAGATGGAATTTCGGTGGAGCTTGTTAAATATGACTTGACGGTTGAAGACACCGATGCTGTCGATGTTTGGGTCAAACCGATGGGAATTGCTAACCATAGAGAAGATGCGTTAGCAGGATGGTTACTTGATTACAGTGATATCGAGCATTTAAGCCGCGCTGAAGATTTTTCGTATTGGTGTCAGTTAGTGGATGAATGGCGCGCCGATCCAAATGCCATATTTCCGGCCAAAGAGATTGGCAAGTCTTTAATAGAAAAACAGCAAGTTATCCCGATGTTCCACTGCTGGTTAGGAATAAGCAAAGATCAATGTGGTGCATTACAAAATGCGAAATGCAATGCGCTAGGCTGGTTTGATTTTAGCAATGTTTGGGTTAAACCAGAGTTGTGATAAAGAGGCTAGAGGCTCAAGCAGGTAGTGTCAGTCTCCAGTTTATAAAAAGCCGTCAGAAGACGGCTTTTTATGTCATTATCTAGAGCTTAAGCGCAGCACTTTTTGTACTTTTTTCCGCTTCCGCAAATGCATGGTTCATTGCGATTTGGTGTTTTGTCATAGGTAATAGTTTTAGGTTTATTTAATAATGTATCAAGCTCAATGGTGTTCTCTGGCTGTTTTGAGTCTATGACAACATGGGCCACTATAGAATGCTCGGAAAGTAATGTTTCTATCTCTGTTTTACGAGCATCGGTTGAGACGACCACATTAATTGGAGCCTCGTCAGTGCCTGCTTTTACATCACGGTTTACGTTGTAGCCTGAAATGACGTGGTTTTGCCTAGCATCGATTCGACCTTTGAAAAATAGTTTGGACATTTGCAACTCACTGATAGGTTGGTGTAGCGTAATTTGGTCGCGATTATACGGCACTATGCCAATTGATAAAGAAGTTCCTACCATGAACATGGGAAAACAGTATAGAAAATGATTTAAGAGAGACTGAGTGTTATATTTTAATCAATTCACTCATTTATCCGTATATTGAAAGGTGGTTTTATGGCCACAACGCTTTTGGATATTTGATGCATACGGTAAGGCGAAGCCCAAAAGCTTGAGTTTTTCTTGATTTAAGTATCCGTATGAAGTAAGCCGCTGAGGTATAGATGAAGATGCTACTCCTTAGTGATTAGGTAAGATTTATAATCCTATAGCTGTAAACGGTTATAAAAATTACCATTTTTCTGTATTCATGCTCTTTTTGAACTGAATCACTAAAAACGTTAGTAATACGTTAAAAGCTGTCTAAATTTTTCCAGTCTGTTAGAATCGCTGTGTTTATATTTTAGTCCTTAATTTTATACACTTGTTGAGGTTTCATATGGAGCTTGGATTAATCATCGTTTTTATCGTGGCTGCAGCGGTCATGGTTAAGAAAGAGATGTCCGAAAATAAGAAATAGACTCACTCATTGATAACTTTTCTCCCCCTTTTTAAATGAATGTGTCCCAAAGCCAGCATTAAGCTGGCTTTGTTATTTCTACGCTTTTTGTTCCCAAACCTGCCCCTCTCAGCTATTTTCCATCTCGTCAGACATACCACAACGATGATAAATAAGGCATACTCGTTATTGCATACTCACTGCAATTTCACCAAAGGATGTCTATTTTGCAAAGTCCAATTACCTTAGAAGCACTTCATATTCTAGATGCAATTGATAGACGAGGCAGCTTCGCTGCCGCGGCAAATGAGCTAAGTCGTGCACCATCATCGCTGAGTTATCAGATCCAAAAATTGGAACAAGATTTAGACATCACTATTTTTGACCGTTCAGGGCATAAAGCGACGTTTACTGAAGCCGGCTTGCTCATTCTTGAGCGGGGTAGAGCCATTTTATCGGCGACAGAAAAATTGGTGAATGACGCAACCTTGTTAGCGAATGGGTGGGAACTGGATTTGACGGTCGCATTTGACGGTATTATCCCAATTAACAATTTTTTCTCAATGGTTGAAGCGTTAGGTAATGTCAGTAAAACACGAATCCGTCTTCAAGAAGAAATTTTAGCGGGGTGTTGGGAGTCACTTTCAACCGATCGAGCCGATTTGCTGATTTGCCCACGTATCGATACGTTACCACAAGATGTAAAAGCAGAAACCATCGGAACTATGTCAATGGTTTGGGTAGCGGCCAGCTCTCATTACGTGCACAAACGAAGCGGTGCATTTGATGAAGAAGCAAGACAAAAGTATCGAGTGATTGCGATTGCCGATACCGCGCGTGACCAGCCTGCAATGAGCGTGAATATTTTGCAAAAACAGCCGCGTCTGACGGTAACTAATTTCAGCGCAAAATGTGCCGCGTTAGTGGAAGGGTTAGGTATTGGCACATTACCGAAACAGATAGCAGAGCCACTGATCGCCTCAGGTAAACTGAAAGCAATCAGCGGATCTGAAGAAAAATCGATGCAGATCATTATGGCATGGCGGCGTAATAAAATGGGCGAAGCAAAGTCGTGGTGTGTGCAATACCTCAAGAAAAACTGGGTGCTAAGTTAAAATTTTGGGCGGATCGCAGTGATCAAATCTGATCGCTACGGCTTTATTCTGGTTTATTTAAGATCAAAACCATATCTGCCGTCCCATCTTCGAAATGCACTTCAATCTCAAAACCTAATTTTTGCGCTAGCGTCAACATGCCTCGGTTGGTTGGCATGGTCATGCCGGAAATTTGTAAGGTTCCTTTCAAGCGACAATAGTCGATGATTTTTTGCAGCAAGATTTTACCTAAACCTTTTCCTTTTAAATCCGAACGGATCAAGATGGCGAACTCAGCATCGCTATTCTCAGGGTTAATGAGTGCTCGTGAAACGCCAATAATACTCTCTTGATCATTGGTATGATCCACTGCGACAAAAGCCATTTCTCGGTCATAGTCAATTTGAGTAAAATTGGCTAAGGCTTCATGGTTAAACTCGCCGACATCAGAAAAAAAGCGTTTGTACAAATCTTCTTTTGATACATTACGGATAAACTCTGCATGATGCGGCTCATCCTCCGGCAAGATTGGGCGTAAGGTAATGGCCGACTTGTCCTTTAGGATCACACTTTCTTCAAACTCACTTGGATAGGGGCGGATAGCTAATCTACTTTGTCCCTCGCCTTGGTAATCTTTTAGGACTAAGTTGGCATCCAATATAGTGAATTGATTGCCATTGGCTAAAACCGGGTGAATATCTAATTCATCTATTTGTGGACATTCAATAATCATCTGCGAGAGACGAACTAAAAACTCAGATAATCCATCAATATTCATTGGCTCTGGTAGTTTTTGCAGCCGAATTTTCCCGCTGCTTATTGCTCTGACAATCAGATAACGAGCGAGCGTCATATTCAGCGGGGGTAGCGCGGCAGCGGCATCGATTGATTCATCCCATTCTGAACCGCCTTGCCCCAGTAAAATGACCGGGCCAAAGGTTCTATCAGTGATGACTTTGATCCTGAGCTCTTCTCCGCCAGCGATCTTTGCCATTGCCTGAACCAATAACCCATGAACATTAGCGGAAGGATACGAGATCTGCGTGCGATCCAATATCGCTTGTGCTGCGCTTGCCACTTCGTGGCGGTTGCGTAGATTGAGCATCACGCCTTGCACATCTGATTTATGCGCAATATCAGGCGAACGTAATTTCACCACGACTGGGTAACCAATTTGCTCGGCAATATGTACCGCTTCACTGGCATCAGAAGCTATCCAAGTTGGTAATACGCTAAAATTAAAATATTTAAATAACTTACCTATTTGGTGCGTATCAAGGTGACGGGTAGGGTGTATGCCTAGTTGCTCCGCTATCCATTGCTGCGCACTGTGTATTTCTGATACATGGACGGGTTCTGCTGTTGTCGGCGTTTCCATTAGTTGTTTTTGATTTCGACGGTACTCGACTAAGTGCATGAATGCCACTACTGCACTTTCTGGCGTTCGATAGGTTGGGATGCCCGCTTGGGTAAATATTTGTCTAGCCGGGCGCGCGGTAAGTTCTCCTGACCAATTAGTTAGGATGTTAAAACGTTTATGGCGAGGGTGCGCTTTAATGGCGTCGACCACCGCTTGAGCGGTTTGCTCAGACTGCGCAATCGCAGATGGGCTGTGCATAATGAGAATAGCATCGGTTTTATCACTATCTAGCAGCACATTTAGTGTATTAACGTAGCGAGTATGATCCGCATCACCCACCATATCGACCGGATTACTGTGAGACCAACTTTTAGGCAGGCACTGATTTAGTTTTTGATAAGTAGACTCTTCAAGATCGGCCAGTTTTCCGCCTCGATCTAACAAGGTATCGACGGCCATAATAGCTGGCCCGCCACCATTGGTAATAATAGCAAGACGTTCACCTCGTAATGGAACGGAGTGAGTGAGTGTTTCAACAGCGGCAAAGAGTTCATGGGTATTATTCACCCGTAACATACCCGTGCGTTGAATTGCGGAGTCATAAATAATGTCGAGTGTATTGTCTCCACCAGTATGTGCTTGCGCCGCTTTACGTCCAGCAAGCGTTCTTCCTCCTTTTAAGACTAAGATTCGCCGGTTACGTGACGCGGCGCGCGCTGCCGACATAAAACGGCGAGCATCCTTAATCGTATCAACATAAAGCAAAATGGCTTGGGTGTGTCTATCCGTGCTCAGGCAATCAAGCAAGTCAGAGAAATCGATGTCGCTGGCATTACCAAGAGAAATAAATGCTGAAAATCCGATCTCTTTGTCATTTGCCCAATCTAAAATCGTGGTACAAACCGCTGCAGATTGTGAAATAAAGGCAATGTTACCTTTTAAGGCTGTGACAGGAGAAAACGAAGCATTGAAATTTAACCAAGGTAGAATCAAACCTAAGCTATTAGGACCCAAAATGCGCATTCCAGCTGATTTTGCAATGCTAGTGCATTGGGCTTGGATTTCGACTCCTTGAGCATCTTCAGTATACATATCAGATGAAAGTACGATAACGGAGCTGATGCCTTTGTCAGCCAATTGTTTAAATAAGGTGACGTTGCGTGTTGCGTGCGTGCATAAAATCGCAATATCAGGGACGATAGGCAGAGATTCGATACTTTTGTAGGCCAATACGCCGCAGACGGATGGATAATAAGGCGTGACAGGCATAATCGCACCATCGAAGCCTCCTTGGAGTAGGTTCTTCATCACGATATTGCCAGCACGAAACGAGCGTACTGATGCACCAACAACCGCGATCGATTTTGGTTTCAGGAATGGATTTAAATTGTTCATGTTGATGAACCTTTCACTCACGAATTACCGTTAGCTTAGCGAACAAATGCTATCCTTGTTCACTATATTGGTTTGATTGTGATCATTACGTCGTGAGACAACTGCGACTTTGTGCCATAAATCACAGTACAAGGGTATATAATCACAAAGCGAGCTTGATTCTGAGCGTCGCTATCGGCATGATTTATAGTAATTTCTACTTAAGGCGTTGAACAATTCATGAAAAAAATCACAATTGTCGGTTTATCAGTGCTTCTGGCTGCCTGTGCATCTGATACATACATTACCGATGTCACCTCTGAAAGCCATCGTGAAGAGTATAAAGTTGCTCCGGTTCAGCAACCAGTAGTCGCTCAAGAAGGCATGGCTACTGGAATTTCTGAGAGCAATGTCGAAACGAATGTGGTGAAGATGTCTCCTAACGATACAGAGAAAAAAGTCGTTAAGATGAGCCCTCAAAGCAAACCCGCAGTAGCACTCATTCCACCGACGGCTAAACAGACGGCAATGAATCCGCGTTTTGGCTACACCATTCAGGTCGTTGCTGTTGGATCACAGAATAAAGTTGATCAGTTTGCCAGCAAACTGCCCAATTCTGACGGCCAACCTATTTGGGAAAATTATAAAGTAGTGAATGGAACCAAGTGGTACACCGTACTTTATGGTGACTACGCAACTCGTGTCGATGCTGTTGAAGCAATCAAAACACTGCCAACCGAGTTTCAAGCCATGAAACCTTTTGCCAAAAGTATTGATACCATCAAAAATTCGGAATTTCCGACACTCAATAAGTTGAACTGATTCTGGATTTTATCGCGAATAAATGATCAAAGGGGCTTATGCCCCTTTATTGCTTATAACTTAGCCTGTTACAACGGTAAAAAGGTTTTCCTTGGCTAAAACCGTGTAACTTCACACTGAATTGATTATCATGCTTTATAGTTTATTCGTCAGCAGCATGGACAGATTTTAATGACTCAAACAACAATCCTATTATTATGTGGTGGCGGTTCGTCAGAACATGAAGTTTCACTTGTGTCAGCCAACTATTTACAAGCACAACTTGAAAAAACAGAAGGTTTTCAAGTTATTCGCGTCGAAATGCGACCCGATGGTTGGTACAGTGAAAAGGGCGATCTGAGTTTCTTAGATACCAATGCTGCAACGTTGAATACCAATGGTGTCGCCGTCAATATCGATTTTGTGGTTCCTTGCATTCATGGTTATCCAGGGGAAACGGGCGACATTCAATCTATGCTCGAGCTGGCTGGCATCCCATATTTAGGTTGTGGTCCAGAAGCCAGTGCTAACAGTTTTAATAAAATTACATCTAAGCTTTGGTACGATGCGCTGGGCATTCCTAATACACCTTATCTTTTTCTTTCAGAAAATAATGCACAAGCGCATCAAGAGTGTAAGCAGGCCCTGGAAAAATGGGGAAGTGTGTTTATTAAAGCGGCGAGACAAGGCTCATCGGTTGGTTGTTACAAAGTCACCGAGGTTTCACAGCTCAACAGCGCAATCGATGCGGCTTTTAGCTACTCGGAACAAGTTCTGGTTGAAAAAGCAGTGAAACCTAGGGAATTAGAAGTTGCCGCTTATCAGCTTGACGGTGTTTTATATCTTTCTAAGCCGGGTGAGATCATCGCACCAGAAGACGCATTTTATACTTATGAAGAAAAATACAGTGCGACTAGCCATTCGATGACTGAAGTACAAGCTCAGAATTTAACCAGAGATCAATTAGAAATGATAAGTGATTGTGCTGCTAGGGTTTTTACCCACATGAAGCTTAGGCACCTTGCACGTATTGATTTCTTTTTAACCCCAGAGGGAAACATTTATCTTAATGAAGTTAACACCTTCCCAGGCATGACTCCCATTTCAATGTTTCCTAAAATGTTAGAGCATAATGGGCATAGGTTTCATGAATTTCTAGCCAATTGCGTGACAACGTCACTCAATCAAAAGCTTTAATGACCTTAAATTTCATCTGTTCACTTTCTGCAATGTCGAGCTTACCAATGTATTGAGCTGGCATTGCAGGGCTTAACCATCGTCCAAATTGCTGAATATCTTGAATTTTATAACCTTGTTTAGCCAGTTCTTGAGCCGCACCAACACGGGTTGATTGGCCTGAAAACCTCAATTCAAACATGCCTAAACGTTGCCCTGCATGACGTAAGATACGAAAAATAGACGCATCATTTAAAGATCTATTTGAAATATTGCCATGGCGATCGATTGAACAAAATACAATGTTAGACTCTTTATTAAGTAATTGTAGCCACTTTTTAAGTGCAAGAGAGGCCGATTGAGAAAGATAATAATCGACATTTCCCACGATGATCTTCATTTGCCCATCCACAGTTAAGACTTGGCCTGTACTTAGTTTTTTAAGCTCACTTCGTTTCAAAGCACACTCAAACATCACATAATAGATTGCAAGATCGCGGATATCCTTTTTGTGAGGTGAATGAATAAGTTGTATATCTAGTGCTAATAAATGTTTTTTCGTTAACGGTGTCGCTTGCTTAGCATCATCACCTTTCTCTCCTTTAAGACGAAACAAAGAAAGTTGAGTGAGTCGGTTTTGCGTGGGGTCTTTCATCGAAAGTAAGTGATGGATGATACCAATAGTGACCATGTAACGCCTGATAGTCGCGTATTTTCTCACACGAGCTTCCGTTTCGATAAATTGCCTAACAGCTGTTGTTGAGCCAGGAAGAGGAGTAACACATCTTATTTTGCAAAATGTAACAAAATGATTCCAATCTTTAGTCATGGCCAAAGCGGAGTTCTTCGAATATTGCCAATGTGTCAAATGTTGAAATTGTTCAAAGCAAACTGTGTCGGAAAATTCGGTAACCTTTTGTTTTAAAATCATAGGATCTGTGATGAGAGGGATGTTTTTTTTCATCTTGATGCACTATAACAATATGGTTTATCGATAAATATACTTGATAACGCTGGAGATACAATTATTATTTAACTAACCTAAAATTAAAAAGACCAATAACATATGGCTATAGCGACGTATCGAGGATTCACCCTTACATCTGCTCCCAATTCTACAGATATATGGCAAGTTAAGATCAAAAACCATGTTTTGACTGGTAACCTTGCGGCAGTAAAAAAAAGCATAGACTGGTGGTGTGACACGGCCTCCATCATTGATCCTAGAGAGTTCGATGCGGTAGGTAAGAAGAGAGAGGCCCCAGATGGTAAACAAGAGCAATTTGGTGGCTTTACACTGAAAAATGATACAGGTGAGCTCAATGGCTGGTATTGCTTTTTCAATGGTCGCTTAATCAAAGGTTCGAAAGTGGCTATTCAAAAACATATCGAAGCTTATTTGCTTGCAAAACAGAAAGCAGAACAATTGAAGAAGTAAATTATTTATGACACTTGTATATTCTACGGATTTAGGCCGTATCAAAGCTGAGCCTGAAGTTATAGAACGCCCTAAAGGAGATGGAGTGGCTAGAATCCATCGTCAAACAAAAGGGCGAAAAGGGAAAGGCGTGAGTATCGTGACCGGCTTGGATTTAGATGATACGGCATTAAAGCTATTTGCGGCAGAACTCAAGAAAAGTTGTGGGTGTGGTGGCTCAGTAAAAGATGGTGAAATAGAGATCCAAGGTGATGCTCGAGACAAAATTAAAGCTTATTTAGAAAAGAAAGGTTTCAGAGTTAAACTAGCCGGAAATTAACGTATTAATAACTAGAATGAAATCTTCGATTATCAGACTAGTTATTAGGTATTTTATGGTAAATACTGATTATGTTTAATGGCTACATCCCTAGAAAGCGCACAAAGGCATGGCGCTTTCATTTTGTTACTAAACATTTAACATAAGATATATAATGCGCACCGTAGGGTTGAGAGAAGATTAAAGTCGGATTGTTCAGGTTAACGTTACAGTGTATTGATTTGGAGTTTTATCCTGGCACGATCAGCACTTATTCGAGATGAACGCAGTGACATGTAATAAAATTACACTAGGTTGATTTGTGATATCCGCACAGTTTTTTATTCTGCTGTATCTTATTGTTTTTATTTGATATTATCCTTTCTTTTTCGATCGGATTCGATATGTGCAATGAATTCGTTTCTGGTTTGTAATGATTTAAAGTCGAGATAATAAGGGTATAAAAAAGCGTCCACTAATGAGTGAACGCTCTTATGCAATGGAGATCGTTAGGTTGAGAATTAATTCGTTTTATCTGCGGATTTTTCTGCTCTAATTTGAGATGCAACGATTTTTATGGCTTCTGCGGTGCTGATACCTTGAGCCATTAGTTGTTGAATTTTCTCAACAGCTTCTTGCTGTTCTTGGTGAGATAAGGTTGGAATATCATCAAACATTTAAAAAGGCTCCGGTTGATTAGGAGCCTGACTATAAAGATCGAGTTAGTAGCTTGCAAGGAAATTTATGTAAGCTCCCATCGCATTATCGTTTGTATAGCTTGCTCCAATGTCCAATTGGAAGAGATTGAGAGGTGAGATCCCTACTCCTGCTGTGATTGTTCCATCCACATTATCGTAAGCTAAGTTCTTTTTATAGCCTGCTCTTAATTTTAACTGGCGCATGATATCGATTTCCCCACCCACTCGAATCATCTGTGTATTGTCGTTAAAATTAGTGTAGCGCTCTTCTTCATTAAGATCATAATCTACACTTAATGTGACGTAGTCTGCAACAATACCTACGCCTACTGTATAAAGTGGCCTCATTTGGTATGCGTAGCCAATATTGATGTCTCGTGTTTTACCGAATTGGCTCTGAAGGCTCTTAGTGTAAGATTGAGTTTGAATATCACGCTTGACTAAATTGGTTGCGGAAAAACCAATTCGTAGAGGGCCATAAAACCATAAAGCACCAGCATCTAAGTTAAACATCGTTTCACCCTGACCATTATCTCGTACATCTTTTATATCGTAACTGGTCACACTTGCAGTATAAACATAGGTGTAGATGCGTTGAAGTTTGGGAGTTACACCAAACGCAATATGTTGGCCTAAAAATGTTTGGTACTTAGCTAGAGAGAGACCTACTTCTGTTACTCCAACTGAAACAGCATTCACTGCACTGAGCTCGGCGTTTTCAACAGATTGTAGCTCTGGAGTTAATGAAGCAGTGTTTTCGCCGCTGTAAACATCAGGAGTGACAAACGTTTCGGTATAGGCTTTGGCGAATAAATTAGCCGCTATAAATTGGTTAGGAATGGCAAAGGCGACAACACCGCCAATTTCGGCTTTTAGTTTATCATTTTGTAAATTATCTAAACTTTTCTGCAGCTGTTCAGTATTTGTGTAATCTTTTTTTTCTATGAAGCTTGAAATGCTGTCTAAATCATCGACCATGTGGTCTTCATCATTATAAGAAATCCCGAAGCTAGGAACGATCATGCCTGCGTCATCGTTACGACGATAAATAGCCACAAGTGCAGGATTATAAAATGGGGCAGTGAGAAAGTTCGCAGATACAACCCCTACACCACCCATCGCATCGCCTCGCGCCTCTATTGCATAATTAGCTGCGAAGCTGAGAGAGGGTGTAAGTACTATTGCAAGTGGGAGTATTTTCATGAAATTTTTCATAATGTTATAAGCGCGTCATTTCCTTTATGTCTATAACGGCATATTGTCTATGATCTTTAATTATTCATCTACTGAAACATCGTAGGTTTTACTGATTACTTGAGATTGCTCAATAATAATTGGCCCTTGCCAACGCTGCTGAGTCATTGATACAGCTAGTACATATCGATCGGCAGCTAAATTAGTTATTTCAAGCGCATTGGGGTATTCGGATTCGTAGCGTTTACTCCATATTTCAGAGTATTTTCCGTCTACATAATCATATAGTGATACGTTTAGTTCTGGCAAAGGACAGTGAGGGTTAAGCAGCGCTTTTTTTTCAATTTGCCATTGATCTTTTGAGGCCCAACGTACAATTTGTTTTGCTTTGGGTTCTCCGAGTACAATCCATGCACTCCAAGATTGTAGATCCTTAGCCGTTATATCAAGACGGTATAAACCCATTGTAATTTTACTATTGAGATTATAACGTTTTAAGTAATGTGCCTTTCCAGTGACGCTGTCACTCGAAGTGGTCGTTAATAAGCTATCGGTGGATAAACTTTTATCGACCCACTGGGTTAACGCAATATCCGCAAGCGGTTTTTCAGCATCCACTTCTAAATCAACATGAAACGCATCTCTTCCTGGGCTCTGAATCTCTTGTCTATTAATGGTGATCGATTTAAGCCATTCTGGTAGTGGTTTTTTATCTAAACTTTTACCACAATCAACGTTTAATGACTGTAACAATAATTCATTGAGATGGTTCTGAATGTTTTTATTATGCCCAAGCTGCCAAACTTCGACAAGTGAGTTAAACATCGCTTCTAAATTGTTATTTAAAAGATTTTGATGTGCTTGAGTCAGTGGTGTGATTTGATCAAACCACTCAATATTTTGTGCTTTAGAAGGCATAGCCACATACGCTATGCCTAGCAATAGTAAACGAGATTTCTGCATCACGCTTTCATCTTGTATCCAACTCCCCGTAAAGTTTCAATCTCTAGCCCAGGAAGTTTTTGTCGCAATTGCAGTACATGGGTATCTACAGTTCTTGTGGTTGGAAAGTGGTTATAACCCCATACATGATCGAGTAATTCATCACGCGTAAACACCCTCCCTAGGTTACTCGCCAAAAATAAAAGCAAATCAAATTCAGTACGTGTTAGGGTAATTGAATCTTCCTTAAAAAAAACTTCTCTTGTCGCTTTATCAATAACAAGGTTTGGGGTAACCACTTTAGTATCGTCTTGCCCTTCTGATTCAGGCGAACGAAGCTGTGCTCGAATACGTGCGAATAGTTCAGCCTCGGCAAAAGGCTTGGTTAAGTAGTCATTTGCCCCTGCATCTAAGCCAGTAACTTTATCTTTAACGGTTACCAATGCCGTCAATAGAATTACGGGTAATTCTTTTATTTTACGCCATTCAGGCAAATGCTGGATGGAGTCGCCATCGGGTAATTGACGATCAAGAATGACCAAATCTGCACTATCCCAATACTGTTTTACATCTGCAATAGTTTCAGCATGTAAACAGTCATACCCTGCTTGTTCAAGGCTTACTAATAAACCATCGGCAAGGTTTTTATCATCTTCAACGAGAAGCAATGTCTGTTTCACAGGGGATCTCCAATATAAATGTGGTTGGTGGTCCAGCGAGAGTCATCTTGCCACCCATTCGACCTACCATTGATTCTACAATAGTCAAACCTAAACCTAAGCCACTTTTACTGACGAAAGGTTTCCGTAAATTTCTCCAATCTCGATGATTTAACAGACCTTGATCTGTAACTTTGATCGTGATTGAATTTTGTTTAGTTACCACCTCTAACGTAACTGGAGCAACTCCGTATTTAACAGCGTTTCTAATTAAGTTATCGATGCATGTTCCAAGCCAGTAAACATTCAGTTTTGCCGCAATATCTTTGTTTATAAAAAGATCTATGCTTTCACGAAACTCTTCTTCCACTTTGTATTGTAACCACTCTTCTACGGAAGGCACCCAGCTTGTTGCAAGTGGTCTATTATCGGACTGTAAATAATCCTTGCTGGCTTCGGCCAGTTGCCGTAGACGTCTTGAATCTTCACATAGACGTCTAAATTCGTCATAAACCGTTGATGGTAACCTTTCAAATTCGCGTCGAAATCCTTCAACAGTCAGCAACAAACTTGCAATTGGCGTTCTGAGTTCGTGGGTAAGAATTTGCAAAACCAACATACGACTTTTCATTTCCTGCCGCTTTGAATTCCACCGGTAAAGAGACCATCCAAATACAAGTATGATGTTAGCTAAGACAAGAATCACCATACTTATCCGTAGTACGTTGGAATGATCTTCAATATTCCAACAAATGTTACCTCGCTGGATAAAACAGGTAGAATTTTCCGAAGTCATACTGTAGCTAAGTCCTGCTTTACTCGCGTTGTCTAACCATATGTCTTCATCAAAAACATAGTACATATCGCCTTTTCTTAGCCAAAGATCCTGGTTTTCTACAAACATTGTTGCACCTGAAATGAGTGCTAGAATTGTATCTTCATTCATGTTTTGAATACGGCCGAGTAAAGAATCAGCGTTTGCTTTGGCACGCTCTTGTATGTGCATGTATTGCTGTAACTCTAGAAAGCTATCAGGGTATTTCTTTACATAGCGAGCCGCATAAGTACCTCCGCCAGGGTGAATCAAAGTACTTCTTGCAAACCATTTTGAAGGTAATTTGGAGCCTTTACAAAAGGCTCTCGTAAAGACTAATGGCTCTGTTATAAGTGGACTGAGCGGTAATTTACCTGTACAGCTTTGAGATAGCTTATACAGTAGTTGAATGTCTTTTAAAGGGTATTCAGCCGTTTGCGGTAACATCGAATCCGGAGTGAGCAAACGGGTTGGGTAATCAACTTGCAAGGTACGGATATCATAACGTACATCAGCGGTACTATAATCAAAAAGCGACACAAAAATGTCGATGCGTTCTGGCAACGAATCGGCATGGGTTTGAATCGATATTAGGACTAAAACAGTCCCCAAGTAGGTCTTAATCGCTTTAAACAAGTTTTATTTTCATTAATGGTTTAGATTAAAAACTATATAACATTATTACCTAACAATACATTAAGCATGTTATATCCATGTCAATAATGATTACTCAAAAATAGAAGAAGCCAGCTAAATGCTGGCTTCTTCTATCTCTGGTCTTAAATGCTATAACGCTTTTGATATAGCGTCTACACTCTCTTTTGCATCACCAAAAAGCATATAGGTATTATCTTTAAAGAAAAGAGGGTTTTGTACACCTGCGTAGCCAGTATTCATTGAGCGCTTGAATACAATGACATTTTGCGCTTTCCATACTTCCAACACTGGCATTCCGGCGATCGGACTGTTCGGATCTTCTAATGCTGCTGGATTTACTGTGTCATTTGCACCGATCACCAAAACGGTATCCGTTTCAGTAAAATCATCGTTTATTTCGTCCATTTCTAACACAATGTCATAAGGCACTTTTGCTTCAGCAAGCAGTACGTTCATATGACCAGGCAAACGTCCCGCTACTGGATGAATACCAAAGCGAACTTTGATGCCTTGTGCACGTAACTTCTCCGTGATTTCGTGAACGGGATACTGTGCTTGAGCTACTGCCATGCCGTACCCTGGAGTGATGATCACTGACTTAGAGTTTTTCAGCATTTCGGCTACTTCTTCAGCGTTTATTTCACGGTGTTCACCGTATTCAACGTCTGCGCTGATAGCCACATCCTGACCAAAGCCCCCGGCAATCACACTAACAAAAGAGCGATTCATCGCTTTACACATGATGTAAGAAAGAATAGCACCTGAAGAACCAACCAGTGCTCCGGTTACGATCAACAAATCATTCGCTAACATAAAGCCAGCCGCTGCGGCCGCCCAACCTGAGTAAGAGTTAAGCATCGATACCACAACTGGCATGTCTGCACCACCAATCGAAGCCACCAAATGGTAGCCAAACGCGAACGCTATTAGAGTCATAATAATTAATGCAAACATGCTGCCACCATTATTAACGAAGTAAATCATTAATAATGTGGAGGCAACAATGGCCGCAAGGTTGAGCTTATGCTTATGAGGGAGATTGAGCGACGACGACGAAATGGTTCCACGCAGTTTACCAAAGGCGACGATAGATCCTGTAAAGGTGACGGCACCAATAAATACCCCAATGAACACTTCAACCAAATGAATCACGTGTTCAGCGTGATCGAGTACAATTGGCGCATCGATATAGCTGTTATAACCCACTAATACCGCAGCCATTCCCACAAAACTGTGGAGAATAGCCACAAGCTCGGGCATTTCGGTCATTTCTACTTTTTTAGCATAATGAATACCGATACCACCCCCAATGACCATCGCCAGCAATACCCAAGCTAAGCCCTGCGCATCTGGACGAAAAATAGTGGCGATGAGTGCGATAGCCATACCCGCTATACCATAGTAGTTACCAGCTCTTGCTGATTCCTGCTTTGATAATCCAGCAAGGCTCATGATGAAAAAGATAGCAGCAATAATATATGCGGCTTGTACTAATCCTGCAGACATATATTACTCCCTTAGTCTTTACGGAACATTTCAAGCATACGTTTGGTGACTGTAAAACCACCAAAGATGTTAATGCTTGCAATTAAAACAGCGATAAACGCGAGGAAAGTGACCACACCACTCCCTTGACCTATCTGCAATAAAGCTCCGACCACAATAATGCCGGAAATTGCATTGGTAACGGACATCAAAGGAGTATGTAAAGCATGAGTAACATTCCAAACGACGTAGTAACCTACGACACACGCTAAAACAAAAACGGTGAAATGGCTTAAAAAAGCCGCAGGTGCGACCGATGCGATCCAAGCAAAAGCGCCAACGGCAGCAACTAAGCCAGCAATTTTTTTCGTCGCAGAAACGGGTTCTTGTTTTTTGGGTTCAGGTCTAGTTGGTGCGGTCTTGACTTGCGGTTGCGCAGAGACTTGGATCGGTGGTGCTGGCCACGTTATTTCGCCTTCTTTCACGACCGTCACACCACGTAAAACAACGTCTTCAAAGTCAATATTGATGGACCCATCTTTTTCCTTGCATAACAATTTCAGCAAGTTAACGATGTTTGTTGAATATAATTGAGAGGATTGTGTTGGTAAGCGGCCAACCATATCAGTATAACCGACCACTTTCACACCATTGGCGGTTGTAATCACCTGATCGGCAACCGTGTATTCACAGTTACCCCCGTTGGCTGCTGCAAGATCGACGATCACGCTACCAGCGCTCATGCTGTCGACCATCTCTTTGGTGATCAGCTTAGGGGCTGGACGTCCAGGGATCAAAGCCGTCGTGATAATGATGTCGACATCTTTAGCTTGCGCAGCATAAAGTTCAGCGGCCTTTTTATTAAAGTCGTCAGACATCTCTTTGGCGTAACCATCGCCTGAACCAGCCGTTTCTTGGAAATCGACTTCCAAAAACTCTGCACCCATTGATTGAACTTGTTCTTTTACTTCTGGGCGAACATCAAAAGCTCGTACAATTGCCCCCAAACTTCCTGCGGCACCGATAGCAGCGAGGCCAGCAACGCCAGCTCCAGCAACCAGTACTTTTGCCGGCGGGACTTTGCCCGCTGCGGTAATTTGCCCTGTAAAGAAGCGGCCAAATTCATGTGCAGCTTCAACAACAGCGCGGTAGCCAGCAATGTTAGCCATTGATGACAAAGCGTCTAAAGCTTGTGCTCTGGATATTCTCGGCACTGAGTCCATCGCCAGCACGTTGATTTTTTTACTTGATAACTGTTCCATCAATTCTGGGTTTTGTGCAGGCCAGATAAAACTGATTAGGCTTGCCCCTTCTTTGATCAAAGCAACCTCATCAATCGATTGTTTTTCATCAACAATCGGCGCATTGACCTTCAAGATAATGTCTGAATTCCAAACATCTTGTGTCGAAACAATCGTGGCACCAGCCGCCTCAAAAGCCGCATCATCAAAACTGGCTAAAACCCCAGCTTGAGTTTCAATGGAGACGTCGAAGCCTAGTTTGATTAATTGCGCTACCGAACTCGGTGAAGCTGCAACCCGTGTTTCACCCGTAAGGGTCTCTTTTGGTACACCAATTTGCATAGTTATTCCTTGACTATTGGCACAATGATTATTCTGTTTTTATCTAACCACCAGCATAACTGCAAGCAGTTTGTAATAAAAATACAAAATGCTATTACATATAAGGTTGAGTAATGAGTAATGAGTAATGAGTGATTGTCATAGGTGAAAGACAAAAACACAACGACATCCAAACAAAGCCGAGGTCGAACCACTATCACAAAGCTCTATAAAAACAGGATATTAGCCCTGCATTTTACTCAATGGATAAGGGTATCGACTAATGAGGATATTCATTATGATTTTTATCAAGTTGGACGATGTTAGGAAAAGATTTTCTCGCCCATCTGATCGATGAGCATTTTTGCTTTTTTAAGCATAAGCTCATCAGCGTCGCTTCTGCTAGCCATGACATCGGAGCGGATAAAACGGTGAGTACATATTTCACCATTAACATCTTTACTAATTTTGCCAGCGACGCGATATTGCCCTGATTCAGACATTGCATCTTGGTAAATTAAAAAACCTTTATATTCAATGGGATCCAAAAGCTTCATTTTTGAGTCATTGCCTGACTCTTGATTAAATAAACGAGAAAAAAATCCCACAAGAGCTCCTTTAAGACTTGTTTGTTTCAATAATCGGCTTCTCGAACCACTCTAGTTCTAAGTTATCGTCAAAGCGCAATTGGCCTAGAATGATAGGAATATCATCTTCTCTGTGTCTACGTCGATCATTAACGATCATGCTTTCCGCCGATTCAACGGCAACTTGTGCATTTTCTTTAAGTATGACCAATTTTTCTTCAGGTAGCGCAGAGAGAAAATCTATGTCGTATCGAATATAGATCGGTCTCAATTGAGCAAGGGATAAGCAAGCGAGATCGGCAAGCTGCTCATTATCATAGTGATTTACATACTTATCTTCAGCCAATACGCGTCCGACAAGTGTTTCCATGTAATTATGTACATCAACACTGATTTGCATCCTTACACTCCTTCCTCTTCGTACTAATCAAAATATTTAGATAGAACTTAGCAGTAACAACTTAGCGTACCTTGGTGATTTTATACAACTTTTAGATGCGTTGTCGTCTAAACTTTGTTCAAGAGCTCGCTTTCATTTAGTAAGTCTAGCAAAAAGCTTGGCAATCTATTAAATAAAAGTATGCTATGGGCCTTATTATCAATTTTAATTTTAAATGCCACAAAGGTCATATTTGTATTATTAATGCCGACAAGTTTTGTATCATCTCATTGGTTTCGATTCTTATTCCCAATAGGGTTGTTAATAGCCATTATGTTGGGGATGGAAAACGTCATTCTGATCACTAGCGCCAATATTGGCTTCGCTAGTAACCTCCCTTATATTCTTTTCACGGTAGCAATCGCATTAGGACAAATTTTTAAGCAAGGGCGTTTGGCTATGATCTCGACAGCGATGATGGTGGCCTACGCAATCATCCAGTGGCGTTTACAGATACCTCTTTCTGCGGGAACAACCTTGCTAGAGCTTTCGTTATTAAGTTTGTTATTACCCGTTTTGTGTTTAGTGCCCTATGTGTTAGGAAGTAGTGCTACTGTATTGAGTAAAACTTATGGCCTATACATCGCCATTTTACTGCTGTTAGTGCTTTGGGCCGTTGTTACTTTGATGTACGTCAGTGATGGCGGATTTGAGAATTTTAGCCAGGTTTTTTTAGTAACGATACCAAAAATATCGAAATTGCCATTTTTGTTGGTGATGTACCTCTTGGCATTAATTGGGGTCTCCGCAATATTTGTGCTCACGCGAAACCAGATCTTAGACACTAGCATTTACGCCAGTATTTTACTCTCCTCCTTCACCTTTATTTTTTTCCACGTGAGTTATATCTCAAGCACACTGTTCTCTCTAGCCGGGGTTTTATTGATCTTATATCTAATTTCGGCGGGCCATGAAATGGCGTTTATTGATCGCTTAACGTGTATCCCAGCTCGCCACGCCTTAGATCTTGACATCAAATACTTAGGCAAAAAATATGCGATAGCGATGCTAGATATAGACCATTTTAAGCAGTTCAATGATCGCTATGGCCATGACACTGGTGATGATGTGCTTAAGTTGATTGCTAGCCGTTTATTGTTGACTCAAGGAAACGCACGTGTTTATCGCTACGGTGGTGAAGAGTTTACCATCCTATTTAAAGGAAAAAATGCACAGCAAGCTGCAATCTACTTAGATTTGCTTCGTAAAGACATTGAACAATACCAAATGGTCATTAGGAACGCAGAAGACAGACCAAAAGACGATAAGCTCGGTTCCAAGAAGCGTGAGCAGAAAACACCATCAAATCTCGTCTCTATTACGGTTAGTATTGGCGTTGCTGATAGCTACGCCTCAGAAAAACCTGAAGCAGTGTTAAAAATTGCGGATCAAGCGCTCTATAAAGCTAAACAAAACGGCAGAAATAGAGTTGAAGTATGAACAGTTACCTTGATTTAAGGCATCACATTTTGGTATAGAAATCGCAAAACTTGATATTCAACAAGGCGTGCATCACATTCACAGAAACTTCATTAGATTGTGCAAAATACTTTAGTTAAGTTATTTATGTTGCAACTGTTTCGCAACGTCAAAACAACATAGCAAGAGTAAGATTATGAGTGAAAAAGTAAACGGAATTGTAAAGTGGTTCAACCAAGATAAAGGTTTTGGCTTTATTACCCCAGATAATGGCAGCAAAGATGTATTTGTACATTTTTCCGCTATTACGGGTGAAGGGCGCCGCAACTTAGTCGATGGCCAAAAGGTGAGTTTTGTAATCACTGATGGTCAAAAAGGACCACAAGCTGAGAGCGTCAGTCCCGTTTAAGTTTTTAAAAAGAAAGACTCTAATCCACTCTTTCTAGGGTGGATTTTTTGTTTCTAGTAGACTGGATAAATACGAGAATATTGGAGCGGGCAGCGGGAATCGAACCCGCATCATCAGCTTGGAAGGCTGAGGTAATAGCCATTATACGATGCCCGCGCATCGAATCGACGCTGTCACTATGCCACAGTTAGCAAAAAAGAAAACCCATTTTTTATCAAAACCCGTTCAAGCGAACAGTAAATAAACAAAGTAAATTCAATTGGTTGAGATTTGTGTGCTTTTGGTTATTTTAAAATCAATTTGAACCGTTAATTTTCTCAGCCTAACAATTGATAACTATAAATGTTGCCAGTAGGACTTTTTATACTCATTAACGTCATGTTGCCGATGAGAATTCACCTCCAATAGCTCCTGTAAATCCTTTTTCAGCCAACACTGAGAATAATGAACGAATTGTTTAGCCAAATTTAGCTTTAGCTGCCACAATTCGCACATCATTAACTCTCAACAGGCTCACAATGAAACTTTTAGTTCGCAATCTATCTCGCTCTACAACTGAACAAGAACTGCGTGTTTTATTCTCATCTCATGGATCAGTGACGGAATGCACACTTGTTTTAGACCAAGTTACTGGACAATCAAAAGGCTTTGCTTTTATCGAAATGCCAAATGAAAATGAAGCTAATGCAGCAATTGTTAGCCTAAACCTCTCTGAAGTTACCAAAAGCAAAATCAGAGTCAAAGCGGCAGAATAGATACAAAGAACAACATCTCGTCAGTTCAAATATATGGGCTGACATTTTCACTTAATTTTATAGAAATCCTCAAAGTTTTTTAGCTCTTTTAATCATGGGTAGCTCTATGAACACCTCATTGGCGTCGTTTTGTGGTGTATTTTGTGAATATTTGCTTTAATTGGGACAAACTTTCCTAAATTTCTCGTGTTATGTCTTTTCATCGACTTATTATTCTTAGCATCGTGTTTTTTTCAGGATGTGCAATGTATGCGGGCTTGAACTATGACCAACTGTTTGGTGAAGCAAGCGTTCAATCAAGACAATCGCCAGTAGATTCAAAAAAAGCCTCTTTCTTTTTAAATGATGTTAAACCCATCATCGATCAGCGCTGCGTGGTCTGTCACGCCTGTTATGATGCGCCCTGCCAGCTAAAAATGTCATCAGTTGAAGGGATTGATCGTGGAGCCAGTAAAGCGTTGGTTTATCATGGTACGCGTCTGACGGCGTCGGCTCCTACCCGTTTGTTTGAAGATGCACAATACACAGAGCAGTGGCGAGATTTTGGTTTTCATCCTGTGCTGAACGAGAGATCTCAAACGCCTACCGCGAATCTAGAAGCAGGATTAGTCGCGAAATTATTAATGCAAAAAGAGGAACATCCGTTACCAGAACAAGATCAGCTAAAAGGTTTTGATTTCTCGATAGATCGCGAACAAGTTTGCCCAACAATTGAAGAGTACGGACAGTACAAACAAGATCACCCAACGTGGGGAATGCCTTATGGCATGCCAAATCTTAGCCCTCTTGAATACAATACGCTACTCACGTGGCTAAAAGATGGCGCAATCATGAATGGTCATATTCCGCTCACTTCTGATCAAGAGAAATGGGTTGCGCAATACGAAAACTTTTTAAATAAAGGTACTGCAAAGGATCAGTTAATGGCTCGTTATATCTACGAGCATCTTTTTCTTTCCCACCTTTATTTTTCTGAACTTGCTGGTCAACCTAGATTTTTCACTTTGATACGTTCGACAACGCCCCCGGGCGAGCCGGTTAACAGAATTGCGACAAGGCGTCCTTACGATAATCCTTGTGTAGAACGCGTCTACTACCGTTTGATTCCTGAGCAAGGCAGCATCGTAGATAAAACTCATTTACCCTATGCGTTGAATAAAAAACGTCTTGATGATTGGCAGGCATGGTTCATTCAACCTAATTATCAAGTCTCGGTTTTGCCTAGCTATGATATTGAAGTTGCCGCCAATCCGATGACGGCATTTGATGCCCTTCCGGTTAAAGCACGCTTTCGATTTATGTTAGACAATGCTCAAAACACCATCATGGCTTTCATCAAAGGGCCAGTGTGTCGTGGCCAGCTAGCCCTGAATGTCATTAACGACCATTTTTGGGTGTTCTTTTTAGACCCAGAGAAAGCGGATTTACCCGAAGTGAATCAATTTTATCGCTCGCAAGCCGCGAATCTGAAACTGCCAAGCGAGCTGGAAAGTAACACGTTGCCTATTACTCATTGGGTCCGTTATGCGCATCAACAAGCACGTTATTTGAAAGCAAAGTCTGAATTTACTAATCAGTGGTTCAAAAATGGCGAGAACTTAACCACAGATGTACTGTGGATGGGTGATGGCTATAACCCGAATGCGGCACTGACTATTTTTAGGCATTTCGATAGTGCATCGGTAGTGCAAGGTCTGGTGGGAGAAAACCCCAAAACAGCATGGGTGTTAGACTATGCCCTACTAGAAAGAATCCATTATTTACTGGTGGCGGGTTTTGATGTTTACGGCAATTTCGGCCACCAGCTCATTACTCGCATGTTTATGGATTTTCTGCGTCTTGAAGGTGAAAGTAATTTTGTCTCTCTGCTGCCTAGAGAGATAAGGCACCAAGAGCAGTCAAGTTGGTATCAAAATCAAAGCACTCAACTCAGTGACTTTTTGCAACGTAACGTGGCCCCTTTTGATCAACCGACCAGTATTGTTTACCACACGCAAGATCCAAAATCTGAGTTGTTTGCACTTTTGAAGTCTGAGCTTCAACCTGTGTTATCAAATCGTTATTCGATAATTGACACTGGTTTTTCAACGCGCAGTGAACAGATGTTAAATAGCATTAATAAGATCAAAGGCGAAGGGTTGCTGGCTGTGCCACAAATCATGATGTTGATGATCACGGCTGAAAACGGAGAGGATCAACTGTTTACTTTGTTGCACAATAACGCCCATCTCAATATTTCAAGTCTATTTGATGAACAAAGCAACCGTGACCCAGCGAATGATGGTTTGACTCTAGTGAGAGGTGTCATTGGCAGTTACCCTTCTGCTTATTTGTCACTGCATGAACACGAGATTGAAGAATTGGTGATCTTATTGAGTAAAATGCAAAATGAGCAGGACTACGTTAAGTTGCTCGATACGTTCGCCATTCGCCGCAGTTCTTCGAAGTTTTGGCCGTTCAGCGATAAAGTTCATGCATGGTATCGAAAAAATCAGCCTGTCGAATCTGGTTTACTTGACTACAATAGATTTGAAAACAGATAAAAGTCACCTTTAATGGGTGAGATGAGAGGTGCAAAATGACCATACGTGACAGCATTGAAGCACTAGAACAACAGATCTATATAGCCTGTTCGGAAGGTGACTATGAGACGGTCAATCAGTTAGAACATCAGTTGGAAGTGTTACTGTATAAGGCACAGCACCCTTTTGATGATGATCCTAACGCGTTAAATGGTGGATCGGCAACAGATGATGAATGGCGCTGAATAACAACGGGAGCCATATTGCTCCCGTCTTTTATTTATCAGATCATTAAAAACAGAAAATTAGAAAAAGTCTATAGAGTTACGGCCACTCTCAGCATCTTTGCTCTTAGGTGCATCGGAATTCTCTTTCTTTGTAGTCGTCGGCTTATTTCTAGCCGGCTTGGCTTTTGACGCCTTTTGCTTCGGTTTAGGCGCATTTATTGCTGCGACTACCGACGTCACCTCAGTTTCAGGTGCTTCAATCACTGGTTGGTCACACAATACAACGTAGTACTCTTGGTTAAATTCAAGAAAATCCCCATTGTACATTTTACGTCGTTTTCGAGTTTCAAGTTCTCCATTGACCGCCACATAACCATCGCTAATCAGGAATTTTGCTTGCCCGCCACCATCCACTAGGTTAGCAATCTTTAACACCTTATAAAGCTCAATAGGTTGCGTTGAAACTTCAATACCAATCGCCTCTATTTCAATTTCTTCGTTTTCTAATGTGTCTTTATCGTTAATCATTACGTTTTTCTTATCACGAATTTTCACGCAGTGTAATGCTAAATGCGCAAATTAGGAACCACAGTTAAGTACTTCAACTGAACTTATAACAGCAAAAGAGCCTATCATTGTATCGTACTTATAGGGTTTAGGTTACCTTGTCACCCTTTCCTATAATCTTTAAACATTAACCATTGGATCACTTGAGAGCGAGCTTTCAGAGCTGCGGGCAAAATTGCCACTTTGTGTCTCAACAAGGATATATAAGCAGTAATCTCTTTAGACGTAAACTCTCATGCACGATAAACTAAACACAACCATAATTTTATAACGAATTATCTATGATAAAAGTGACAGTGTCTCGCTTAATAAAAGGCCACGATTTAAAGCAATCCATTGCCGCGTTGATAAAGCAAGAGAAGATACAAGCGGGTAACATCGCTTCTTGTGTCGGGTGCCTATCTGAAGTGCGCATCCGCCTCGCTGATGGCTCTTCAGAGCTACACCTTGTTGATGCATTTGAAATTGTCTCTTTGGTTGGCACGCTAACCGCATCTCATCAGCACTTGCACATTGCGGTTGCAGATAAAACAGGCAAAGTGATCGGTGGTCATCTTTTGGATGGTTCTCTTATCAATACTACCGCAGAGCTGATTTTACATTCCTACCCTGACTTAGTGTTTGAGCGAGAATTTGATAATCAAACGGGCTACAGTGAGCTGGTGGCACCTTGTTAAAATCCCTTTAATGATAAAACTGAATGCGCATATGCTAGTCTGTAAAATGTGGTGAAGCGTGTTTTTTTATTCACCCATTTCTCCCCAATAACGACAGATAATTCGACGTTAAGCAATTTCCGTCTGTGAGCTATCTCTCACATCTGTTCTTTTTGTAATAACTCTGTATAATTCGCCGCCTATTTAACCATTGTTTATGTTCTGCTGATTTGGCGTCTGCACACCACTGATTCGCTAAACTCAATACCTAGGAAAACTCTCTTGATCTCTACCGCAAATATCACCATGCAATTTGGCGCTGAGCCTTTATTTGAAAACATTTCTGCAAAATTCGGTAACGGCAATCGCTACGGTTTGATTGGCGCCAACGGCTGTGGTAAATCGACGTTCATGAAGATCTTGAGTGGCGCGTTAACTCCCAGCTCAGGCAACGTCTCCATTACACCAGGGCTAAAATTGGGTGTACTGAGCCAAGATCAGTTTGCTTTCGAACAATACACGGTAATTGATGCCGTGATTATGGGTGACCGTAAACTATGGGAGATCAAGCAAGAGCGTGACCGCATTTATTCATTAGCCGAGATGAGCGAAGCCGACGGCATGAAAGTCGCCGAGCTTGAGAGCGAATACGCTGAAATGGATGGTTACACCGCCGAAAGTCGCGCGGGTGATATTTTGTTAAAAGCGGGTATTGAGGAATCGTTTCATTTTGGCTTGATGCAACAAGTGGCTCCTGGTTGGAAACTGCGCGTTTTGTTGGCGCAAGCCTTGTTTGCCAACCCAGATATTTTGCTGCTCGATGAGCCAACCAACAACTTAGACATCCACACCATTGGTTGGTTGGCTGAAGAACTTAATCAGCGTAAATGCACCATGATTATTATTTCCCATGACCGTCACTTTTTGAACTCAGTGTGTACCCATATGGCTGATATTGATTACGGTGAACTGCGTATTTATCCGGGTAATTATGAGTATTTTCTTGAAGCATCAAGCTTGATTCGAGAGCAGTTACTTTCTGGCAACGCGAAAAAAGCGGCCGAGATCAACGAACTGCAAGACTTCGTTAACCGCTTTGGTGCCAATGCTTCAAAAGCAAAACAGGCTAGCTCACGCGCAAAAAAAATGGACAAGATCAAGCTTGATGAAGTGAAATCCTCAAGCCGCATCAGTCCTTCGATTGATTTTGGTGAAGGTAAGAAACTGCATCGCCTTGCACTTGAACTGCAAAATCTTGGCCACGCTTTTGACGATGAACAGCTCTTCAACGGTGGCAATCTGCTGCTTGAGGCGGGCTCGCGTTTGGCGGTAATTGGTGAAAACGGCGTCGGTAAAACGACCTTTCTACGCTGCTTAGTCAAAGAGCTGCAGGCCAACCAAGGTGTGGTGAAATGGTCTGAGAATGCCTCAATTGGCTATTGCCCTCAAGACAGTACTGTCGATTTTGAGAACGATCTGACTATCTTTGATTGGATCTCGCAGTGGCGCACCGTAAAACATGATGATTTGATGGTACGTGCCATTCTTGGCCGACTACTCTTTACAGCTGATGATGTGAATAAGAAAGCAAGAAACTGCTCGGGTGGTGAGAAGAACCGTCTGCTATTTGGCAAACTAATGATGCAAGATATCAACGTGCTGATCATGGACGAGCCCACCAACCACATGGATATGGAAGCGATTGAGGCGCTCAATAACGCGCTAAAGTCCTACACGGGGACACTGATTTTTGTTAGCCACGATCGCGAGTTTGTCTCTTCGCTGGCCACTTCGATCATTGATGTGAAAAACAAACAGTTGGTCTACTTCCAAGGGACGTACGATGAATACTTGGCTCATCAGCAGAAATTGTTAGCGGCGGCGTAATCAAACCAACGTCATAATTCCTGATACTTGTTGCCGCCAGAAATGACGGCAACAACGGATAATTTAGATTGTACTGTTTAGGGCGTGTTGATCTTTCGTGAGTGTTTTTTGAGTGACATAATAAGGAGTTATGTTCATGTTCGGCTTATCCTACTTTGCAATAAATAGCATAAGATCACGCCTAGATCGCTAGTTCAACCCTTCTAATATTAAATGCATTACATTTTCACTTTATTAATTTTCCGCCTAACGCCCGGTTAAGGGGCTGACAACGCAAACCACTGAACCTAAAATAACAACCGTAATCACAAATGCCGATTTGAACAAAAACCGCCACGCGGTGGCTGTCCCTCTTGAAGCGTTTGTATGGTTTATATTTCATTGCTATTGATTAATCAAGACTGAGCCCCCATGTAGTCTATGGATAAGAACACGCCTTACCACTCAGAACATACATTCCCTAACTGAGATAACTGGAGCGTGAAAATAAATATTCCAGATTTCTCAAGGAATGATCTAATGATTGCTTATCTTATTCTCGTTCACCGCTATCCAGGACAATTTAAACGGCTCTTTCATGCCATATACCACCCAAATAATCATTACGTTATCCATGTTGACAAAACTTCTGGAAAAGAAATTTCAGATGAAATAACTTTGTTTCTAAACGAGTACCAAAATGCTGAAATTCTTGAATCAGAAAATGCGCTATGGGGTGGGTATAGCTTAGTTAATATTGAACTTCGTGGTATGGCTAAGTTATTAAACATGAACAAAAGCTGGACACATTTTATAAACCTAAGTGGACAAGATTTTCCATTGAAAACTCAGCCATATATTCATGAGTTTTTGTCAAATAATAAAGACAAAGAATTTATTCGAGCACTAGACCAAAATGCAGCTAGGCCTGAAACGATGAATCGCATACAAAATATGTGTTTTGAATATAAAGAGCATATTTATCGACCTGAAATAGCCAGGAAATTCATGCCAGGGATAACACCATTTATTGGCACCCAATGGATGATTGTGTCACGAAAGTTCTGTGATTTTGTTTGTAACACGGATGCATCTCTGCCCTATAAAGAATTTTACAAAAATACATTTATTGCTGATGAAGGATTTTTCCAAACGGTTATGATGAATAACGATTGTCATGGTGAAATAATTCAAGATGACTTGAGACTTATCGATTGGGTACCAGATGGAGACATAAAGCTTAGACCGAGGACATTTACAATGGACGATATTTCCAACTTAATTTCGAGCCCTAATCTTTTCGCTCGAAAATTTGACCTATTAGAGGATGCTAAAGTCGTGGATAGGATCGAAAATCACCTCGCTGCAATAGTCTAATTTTTAATGAGCCACCCTGTATTAACGGGGCGGCTCAAAGAAACCTAACGCCCCTCTTGAGCCGTTTATGATTCATCTTGCTACCTTCGTAGCGCCACACTACAATTATTAAAACTTTAAATGGAGGAGCACATTATGTCTACCGCTAGCATACGCCTTGATCAAGACCTCATAGATAAAGCCGCTATCATGGCCAAAGCATTGAATCGCACTACACCAAAACAAATTGAACACTGGGCTAAAATTGGGGAAATGATGGAAGATAACCCAGATTTACCTTATGAATTTGTTCGACAAGCCATTATAGCTAAAGCTGAAAAAGAAGCCGGTAAACTTGAGGCATACAACTTTGGCTAATATTACACAGGTTCTTCAAACACCATCATTCAAAAAAACCGTTAAAAAACTCCACCAAAATCAGAAAGTGGATCTCGACAATGCGGTCAAAGCACTTATCGAGGATCCGCTTTTAGGCGAGCAGAAAAAAGGAGATTTGTCCTTTCTCCGTGTTTAGCAACTGATGCTTAAAATCTCTGTGTATAGCATCAGAAACATCGATATGATGAGAAATAAAATGGAGTTCTATATGAGTTACCAATCTGTACTCAGTGAGTTCAAAGGCGCATCCGACTCACTCGTTTGTATGCGCCCCATGATCCCACGGGGCGTTTTAGTGTGAGAAGTTCCAAGGAAGCAGTGAGTTGATATCAGGCTCTGGCTTTGCCAGTTCTTTCATACATTTGACCATGTAATCGTAGAGTATCAGTCCGTTCGCTTTCGCCGTCTCGATGATGCTATACAGCAAAGCACTCGCATCAGCACCAAGCGGATTCGTCGAGAATAACCAATTTTTTCTGCCAATGACCAGCGATTTGATTGCGCGTTCCGCTCGGTTGTTGTCGATAGATAAATGCCCATCTTCAACATAGCGTATCAGCTTAGGCCACTGACCCAAGGTGTACTTGATCGCTTTACCAAGAGGACTCGATTCGATGACTTTCTGCGTGGTTAACCAGTCATAGAAGTCATCCAACATCGGTTTAGCCTGCGCTTGTCTTTCTGCCCAACGCTCTTCGACCGAAGCCAGTTTTAATCGAGATTCAAGTGCGTACAACTTTTGGATTTTGGCTAACGCCACATCCGCTTTACCTGTTTTACCCTTGCCCTGAAGCTTCTTCGCTTCCATGAACTTACGACGTGCATGAGCGAAGCAACCGACATTGGTGACGTTGGCTAATCCATCATAAGCCGCGTAACCATCACTTTGCAGATAGCCTGAGTAATCACCCAAGAAGTTCACGGGGCACACTCTCGCGCGACTGTTTTGATAGTCGAACAAGACGATATTTTTCATGTCAGGGAGTTTAGCTTCAGGGGCGTCGGCTCCCGAGCAGTACAACCACATATAACATTGCTTGTCTTCCTTGAGCACATTGAGCGGCGTTTCATCGGCCTGAACCACCACTTGTTCGAGTAAGTGAGCCTTCAGTGCCTGATAAAGCGGTTTGAACTTTTCACTCACCTGGATTACCCACCTGGCCATGGTCGTTCTCGATAACTCGATACCTGATTGGGTGAACAAGGTTTCCTGACGATAACTTTCGCCGCTTCACATTCCGCTTCATTGAAGAGGTCACCCTGTGCTTCGTTATACGGCTTTAACGCTTCCGAGCGTTTGGCGAATTGACGGTCAAGGGCCAGTTTAAACTGCTCAATTAAGGATTGGCGCTCTTGTTGCCATTGCGCTTCCTTCTTTTGCAGCGCATTTTTCTCCGACATCAACGCTTTCACCATAGCTTGAAGCTCGGCGATGTCTTGGCTTTCTGGGTTAATATCGGGCGTCTTTTTCATGGCATTGATTATACTAAAAACACCACGTCAAGGCTTGGTATAACTGACTTTTATCGAGATTAACTCATTGTAAAATTGTCTATTTTTATCGGTTTATGGCCGATTATCGTGAAGCCAGATAACAGTCTATCTAAGTCAAATTGAGTCAGGGTGTAGACCTGTTTTTTCTCTTGAGTGGGCCATTTGAATTTGGCTTTTTCGAGCCGTTTGTACCACAGGGCGAAGCCCGTTTTATCCCAGTACAACACTTTGACTTTGTCGCGTTGTTTATTGGTAAACAGGAAAAGTGCGCCTGTACCTAGCGGCAAATCGGTTTCGGACTCGATAATCGCCGCTAGGCCATTGATGGATTTTCTAAAGTCCACGAACTCTCGATACAGGTAAACATTCGGGGCGCTCAACATTCGTTTCATGACAGTGCTCCGATTAACTCTGCCAGATACGAGGCAGGTGTACCCTGTGGAATGCTGAGTTCAGCGTCATTAATAAATAATGTCATGTTGGCGACGGGTGTTTGAGTTACTTGGTAGCGAGTCGTTTTTTCAACGACTTCAGCTTTGATAAAGCCACCAGTTTGAGATTGCCCAAAGCACTGCAATTGTTGACGCTTTGCATAAAAGGTCGAAAGACTCAGACTATGGCGCTCGCAGAAAACACGCTGGGATAGTTGACTGGATTGGTATTGCTCGAACAAGGTTTGCCATTCTTGGTTGGTGCGTCGTTTTGCCATTTCAGATCTCCTTGAGGTTGGAGATTTGATCTTATGGCGGACTGAGGTTGATTAGAATGCGGTGTTTATGGCGCGCTTACACTCGTTTTCACTAATGACCACATTAATCTAACTTTTGGTGGCAAACAAAATCGATTTACCGTAAACCTGATGGAAGGTGAGCACCAGTTTTTTGTTCGATACCATGATGCCGACACACCTCTAATTGCAGCGTACTTGCTTGATAATGAGACACAAGTTGCGGTTGAGACTGGAGTAATTGAATGGCTAGAACACAATAATTTTGTTTATAAAATAGAGGCTTTAACTGAAGATGCAGAGCACTCTCCGCTAATGCCACTAGATTGCTGCCTCACTGTAAATATGGATAAAACCATCAGGCATTTGATTGAAGAAAGCCAATAAAGATGAAAGCAGCAGACTGAGTTATTTCTTACAAGTGCCAACTATGAAGGTTTTGGACAATTCTGAGTTACATCCTTCACTAAATTAGTATTTAACGGATTATCTTGGGTATCGAAAAATCTCTAATCTAGTGGCCAAATTTATTCATCTATTACAACAATAAAGTGATATTTCCATAACTAATTGAGGATTTTATGTACTAGTCCCAACGTTTTTGTCACTTGAGTTTGGTATGAGAGTCGATAACTAACGGATATTGCAGACCCAAACACCAGTTCTTTATCTAGTCCTGTAGAAATACGCAACATGTTGATAAAAGGTAAGGGTTGTTAAATACTATTGACGTAAGGCAATATTTAGTTACAGTTTCCCTTTAAATAGATGCACTGAAATATGTTTTAGTGCACCAAGATTTATAATTGAGAGGGAAATCCATGTCATCAAGAAAGTTGTATAACATCCATTTAGATCAGTACCTTAGCCAAAGGGACTTAGAATTCATTCAGTCATTATCATTCGATATTGCTTACCAAGAGTACGCTTTTGGGGTTTGGGAAACGCTTTCTATATGGAATAAAGAAGGTACTGATGGGAATGCTATTTCGAAGGAATACCACGGAGCGGCAAAGAAAAATACGATTGGTGAAAAACTAACGAATATAAATAAGCTCATTGAAGATAATTTTGATTGTTCTCTAATCAAATCTGTTCGCCTGTTAAGATCATGCAAAGGTGGGATGATATTACCGCACAAAGACTATTTGGAGTTCGAGAAAGGATTTACTCGTATTCATGTGGTGCTTGATATAGACGAGACATGCTTAAACTCAGAGAACGGCATTGTTTATCAGATGAAAGCTGGAGAAGTCTGGTTTTTAGATGGAAATATGCTTCATAGTGCCACATCTGTTAGTCAGAAAGGTAAGTTAAACTTGATGATCGATTTTGAGCCTAATATTCCGTTAGGTGATTTATTTACCAGAGGTGGTGTATTAGATATACCTTTGCATCAAGAGCCTGTTGTTAGAGATTTGGCTTTAGAGGATTCGATAATCAATGCTTTCCTTACATTAAATAAGCATTCAGGGAGTCATCAGGTTAAAGAGATCATGGCGATGCTCAATCACATGTGCTTTAAAGGAAAGCTCCCGCACACTGCCTTCTATGACGTATTAGATTCTGTGTTTGTCCATGAGGTCAATGAGGATAACCGTCAAGAATACCTTGCCATAAAAGACGTGATGATAAAGAGTGGGCATCATGAATAAACAAAAGCACCTAATTGTAGTAGGGGCTGGCGTTTCAGGGGTTAGCGCCTTCATTTCTGCGGTACAAAGTGAAGATTTCGACCATATCACCATCATAGACCCTCTGGGGGTCTGCAAGGGTAGTGGCTTTTCGACATTCTCGGACAAAATGCTTTGCAATACTCCGGTTAACCTAAACTCTGTTGATGGCAACAACTTGTTGGACTTTTACCAATATTGCATCCGGATGGGGCACCCTCACAAAAAGGAAGATTTCGCTCCAAGAAGCCTCTTTCTTGAGTACGTGGTATCTAAGTTCGAAGAATACTTAGGGTTGTTCGAAAGTCGTGGTGGCTGTATTGAGTTTGTTAAAGACAAGGCTGTGGCGATTGATTATGTAGATAAAGAGGTGCTTACAAAAGAAAGTGGGCATCATATCTTTGGGAACTGCATTATTTGTCTTGGGCCAACTCGACCATCCGGCTACGGTATAGAGTCAGACTCTTTACCGGAGATTAAAAGCGCAACCATCTTTGGCAGCAAATTGTCGGCTATCGATTTGGCAATCTTCCTTTGCTCAAAGGGGATCAAGGTTGAGATGGTTTCGCCATCTGGTGAGTTACCTAATGTTAGGTCTCGGCTGCATGAAAGTGCCCCTAGCGGCTCATCGATAGAGGAGCTGGTAAGGCAGGTGTCGAAAGAATCTAAAGATAAGAGTTACGCTAACCTGAGTGTTGCTGAGAAGCTAAACAAAGACATCTCGGATTCAGAAAGCAATCAGTGGCAAGATCTTATTGGTTGCGGGTTGCAGGAGATCATGAATAACGGTTCGCCTTATTTAGAGCGCTTGCTTGCTCTGGCTCCTCAAGTCGTTAAAAGATACATCTGCTCGTTCCCTTACCAAAATGCTCTACTCGTTCAGCAGTACATGAGTGGTGGACTGCTTAGTATTAGTAAGGGAAATAAGTCGGCTTACAAAAGAAATGCCGTAGACGGACACCTGTTTGTAGATGGTGGTGACTCTCTCTTTCCAACGCTAACAGTTGGTGGTAACTTGATATATATCAGGTATATGGAGAGTGCAGAGGTCGGGCTGGATGTGGGCGACTTAACGAAATATGGCATTTATACTTCCGGATCTCTAAATCGGGAAGTTGATTTGGTGGTCAACTACATCAGATACATAACTCAAGACAATCATAAAAAAATAAAAGCAATGAATATCAAAAGGGAGTTTGCTAGTGAAAATATGTGTGGTTAACCCACTTTCCAGTGGAAGTTGTCTAATCGAGGCACTAAAGGACTATGGCGCGGAGATATTCGTGGCTCTCGATGAACGATTTGTGAAAAGTTACGACAACTACGACTTGGCCTTTAGCACAAATGATGAGCTTATCGCTGGAGTGAAAGCGTCAGGCTGTGAGTTGGTTCTATCGGGAAGTGAGTTTGCAGTACCTAACGTAGATGCTGTTACGGCGGCATTAAACATGAAGGGCAATGAAAGTGCCACTGCCGTATGTAGAGCGAATAAAGTTGATATGCTCTCGCGGATCCAAGATCTGGGGCTAGACTCGGCTGGTTTTAAGTTGGTTAAGTCTGTTTCAGAGCTTCCAAGTTATGATGAAGATTCGTTCCCAGTATTCGTTAAGCCAGTAAACAGTGCGGGTAGCGATGGGTGTTTCCGTTGTGATGACATCAATAGCTTACAAAGCCGAGTTGAGAGTCTGGTTAATGCGGAAAACTTGCTAGGAAACATCAATACAAGGGTAATGGTTCAGGAGTATATCCAAGGCCAGCAATATGTTGTTAATACAGTGAGCTTAGACTCCAATCATGTATATGGTGACATTCTTGAGGTTAATCTAGAGGAAGTCGATGGGACACCCGTATACAGGGAGATCTCGGCAACGGATATCGATTACAACAAAGGTGTGAGCAAAGATATTATCAAGTATGTATCTGGCTGCCTTGATGCTTTAGGTGTAAAGAACGGCGCAGCTCATACCGAGGTTCGTGTAACTGAATCTGGGGTAAAGCTTATCGAGGTGAATTTCCGATTAATGGGGCCGGATCTGTACATTGACGCATTTTCTTTTGGTGTGGGGTACAGTCAAGCGTCTTTATGGGCTGAGTCAATCTTTGAGCCTGAGAGGTTTCTGTCGCGTGTAGGAGTGAGTAAGCCTAAGAAAATGAACTTCGCTATGGTGTATCTGCGTGGTCACAAGGCAGGAACCGTGACAAGTCGGATTGATTTGAGCAAGATGAGGCGACTACCTGCGTTTCATAGCTTAAGGCAGATTCCTCCGCTTGGTTACGTGACGGAGAACCCTAAGCTTACAACTGGAGACTTTGGGATCGCGTATATTGCTCATGACTCGAAGGATGTGTTTGAGAATACTCTGATGCGTCTAAAGATCTTGGAGCATGATGGTTTATACGGCATAAGGGATTAGATATGTTGGGTTTTGTGTTTATTTTGGCCTCGGTGACTCTACAGGCATTTGCGTTGTCTCGTGTTAGTTTCCAATTCAGTAGTGGGGAGATTATGATTTTCTCTGCGACCTCCTTTTTCTTGTGCTCGATATTTTTTCTGTGCAAGCTGGTGGTTACCAGAAAGCTGAATCTCACTAGGGATAAGGTACTGTCGTTAGCTAAGATGAATTTATATACCTTGCTAGCATTCTTCTCGTTTCATTTGGCTTTGACTTATATCCCAGCATCCAGCGCGGCTCTATTTGAGTCGGCAGTAGCCGTGGTTGTAGTGTCTGTGATTACTCGTGAAACTTTAGGCAGGTTGGCGCAGGCTTTCACCATCGCTTTGCTAACTCTATTGTTTGCAGTTAAGGCAAACGTGATGGATGCAGCGTTGCTGCTGGGCTTGGTTTTGGCTGCATTGGCCGGAATCGGTGCTGCACTAATTTCATTAAAGTCGAACGCAAAGTTTATGGGTGATTTGTCTATTGATGAGATCTTGGCATTTCGTTTTCTATTGTCAGGTGTTGTCGCCACGGGCGTGGCCTTCTCAACGGGTGCAAGCCTTGGTGGGGAAGTAGGTCTGGCAGAGGTGTTCGGGCTTTCTGTTTTTGGTTTTGTGCTACCGTTCTTTTTGCTTCAGAAAGGAATGGAGGTTACCAAGCCTGTACTTACGGTCTGTATGCTATCTGTGATTCCTGCGATCTCTTACTTGTTCGAGTCGGCGCTATATTCGGAGCCTTCGATCCTAGAGGTAATGTTGATAAGCAGTTCGGTGGCCTTGATAGTCTGGTTTTCAATATCAGACATTATAAAAACTCGAACCAAATCGGTATCGGTGAGAGCTTAGTCAAAACTATAGAGACATCAATATGATGTCTCTTTTTTCTCTTTATAGAGTGGTCTGAACCCAAGTTGATTATCCAAGGTCAGTCAGAACATTAATCAACTAAACATATCGTGTTACATTAGAAAAATCAGGTCAAATTTCGATAGTGAAGAATCTTGAGAGTAACAGGTCTAAGGCAGAAAGGGGCACTTCTGAGTTACCAAATATCAAAATTGAAGGTTCTAGATAAAGCCATACCAGTGATTTTGCTATATTAGCTAAACAAAAACTAGGAAGGAAGCCTTCCCATAACTGGGCCTGCATCGTCACGAGCCTTTGAGCCTAGGCATTTTTTCCCCCGTTACCCTACCAAGATAAATGGTAAGCGCGTCATAAACACCGCATTCTAATCATCCTCAGTCCGCCATAAGATCAAATCTCCAACCTCAAGGAGATCTGAAATGGCAAAACGACGCACCAACCAAGAATGGCAAACCTTGTTCGAGCAATACCAATCCAGTCAACTATCCCAGCGTGTTTTCTGCGAGCGCCATAGTCTGAGTCTTTCGACCTTTTATGCAAAGCGTCAACAATTGCAGTGCTTTGGGCAATCTCAAACTGGTGGCTTTATCAAAGCTGAAGTCGTTGAAAAAACGACTCGCTACCAAGTAACTCAAACACCCGTCGCCAACATGACATTATTTATTAATGACGCTGAACTCAGCATTCCACAGGGTACACCTGCCTCGTATCTGGCAGAGTTAATCGGAGCACTGTCATGAAACGAATGTTGAGCGCCCCGAATGTTTACCTGTATCGAGAGTTCGTGGACTTTAGAAAATCCATCAATGGCCTAGCGGCGATTATCGAGTCCGAAACCGATTTGCCGCTAGGTACAGGCGCACTTTTCCTGTTTACCAATAAACAACGCGACAAAGTCAAAGTGTTGTACTGGGATAAAACGGGCTTCGCCCTGTGGTACAAACGGCTCGAAAAAGCCAAATTCAAATGGCCCACTCAAGAGAAAAAACAGGTCTACACCCTGACTCAATTTGACTTAGATAGACTGTTATCTGGCTTCACGATAATCGGCCATAAACCGATAAAAATAGACAATTTTACAATGAGTTAATCTCGATAAAAGTCAGTTATACCAAGCCTTGACGTGGTGTTTTTAGTATAATCAATGCCATGAAAAAGACGCCCGATATTAACCCAGAAAGCCAAGACATCGCCGAGCTTCAAGCTATGGTGAAAGCGTTGATGTCGGAGAAAAAAGAGTGGCAACAAGAGCGCCAATCCTTAATTGAGCAGTTTAAACTGGCCCTTGACCGTCAATTCGCCAAACGCTCGGAAGCGTTAAAGCCTTATAATGAAGCGCAAGGTGACCTCTTTAATGAGGCGGAATGTGAAGCAGCGAAAGTGGAAGATGAGGTTATCACCACCACAACGACGACCATTAAACGTCGTGGTAAACGTCAACCGCTGCCTAAAGACTTACCGCGTGAAACACTCGTACTTGACCTAGATGAGCACGACAAGCAGTGCTCATGCTGCCAACACGCTCTGCATAAAATCGGCGAAGACCGCAGTGAAAAGCTGGAGTTCACGCCCGCCGTCCTAAAAGTATTGGAAGTCGTTCGCCCGAAATACGCCTGTCGTCAGTGTGAACAACAGGCTGAAAAAAGCCACATTCACCAACAACCCGCACCGATAAGTATCATCCCCAAAAGCTTCGCTACCGAAAGTCTGCTTGCCAACATTATTTTAGGTAAATATCAGTATGCGCTTCCGCTGTATCGTCAGGAAACCTTGTTCACCCAATCAGGTATCGAGTTATCGAGAACGACCATGGCCAGGTGGGTAATCCAGGTGAGTGAAAAGTTCAAACCGCTTTATCAGGCACTGAAGGCTCACTTACTCGAACAAGTGGTGGTTCAGGCCGATGAAACGCCGCTCAATGTGCTCAAGGAAGACAAGCAATGTTACATGTGGTTGTACTGCTCGGGAGCCGACTCCCCTGAAGCTAAACTCCCTGACATGAAAAATATCGTCTTGTTCGACTATCAAAACAGTCGCGCGAGAGTGTGCCCCGTGAACTTCTTGGGTGATTACTCAGGCTATCTGCAAAGTGATGGTTACGCGGCTTATGATGGATTAACCAACGTCACCAATGTCGGTTGCTTCGCTCATGCACGTCGTAAGTTCATGGAAGCGAAGAAGCTTCAGGGCAAGGGTAAAACAGGTAAAGCGGATGTGGCGTTAGCCAAAATCCAAAAGTTGTACGCACTTGAATCTCGATTAAAACTGGCTTCGGTCGAAGAGCGTTGGGCAGAAAGACAAGCGCAGGCTAAACCGATGTTGGATGACTTCTATGACTGGTTAACCACGCAGAAAGTCATCGAATCGAGTCCTCTTGGTAAAGCGATCAAGTACACCTTGGGTCAGTGGCCTAAGCTGATACGCTATGTTGAAGATGGGCATTTATCTATCGACAACAACCGAGCGGAACGCGCAATCAAATCGCTGGTCATTGGCAGAAAAAATTGGTTATTCTCGACGAATCCGCTTGGTGCTGATGCGAGTGCTTTGCTGTATAGCATCATCGAGACGGCGAAAGCGAACGGACTGATACTCTACGATTACATGGTCAAATGTATGAAAGAACTGGCAAAGCCAGAGCCTGATATCAACTCACTGCTTCCTTGGAACTTCTCACACTAAAACGCCCCGTGGGATCATGGGGCGCATACGATAAACTTGCCCTTTCCACACTTTGCGCCCGCTAAATTCACAACAAACCAGCACCAAAACTCATTGAGGCAAACAAAGAACCTTGCCTGTTTTACGGCTTGAGCGAACCACGAATTTGAGGGTAAAAAAGCTCATTTGCCGACAACACAAAACGAATGGCCGGAGAAATCCCAAAAGATTGAGCCCCTAAATTTACCTGAGTTGCATAACGCCCGCTTAAGGGGCAGCCAACGCCACTACCAACTTGCCGCATAACATCGTAATCACAAAAGCCAACGCATGGTAAAAATGCCACGCGTTGGCTGTCCCTCTTGAAGCGTTTGTTATGTACGTGCGCTTTGTTCCAGCGAAACAAACAACGGCTTTACAAACTTTGCTTCTTCTTGATAACGATTTCTCGTATCCCAAAGATCAACTGCATGTTGAATGTTAAGCCAAAATTCTGGTGTATTACCTAATGCCGCGGCCAACTTGATTGCTACCGGAGCTGTTAACACTCCGCCATTAATCAAATTACTCACCGTATTTCTGTGTACGCCCATAGCTTCAGCGAGCGCTTTTGATGTGATGCCCATTGGTTCAAGAAATTCAATTTTTAACATTTCCCCAACGCTAACTGGACGACGTTTTGTCTTACGCATAGTCGTTACCTCAATACTTATGTGGGTCTAAGTAAGTATTTAGTGCAACACCATCAACCCACTGAAAAATCAAACGATACTGTTTGTTCACTCGAATTGAACACCAACCTTTAAGATTTCCTTCAAGATGTTCAAAACGATTACCCGGTGGAATTCTTAAGTCTGATTCAGCTTGAGCTGCATCTAAGATTTCCAGCTTCCGAAATAGAGCGTTCTCTATGCTACTAGGAATTAAACGATGTCGTTTATCATCCTCGTAAAACTGCTCTAACCACTTATCTTTAAATTCTAATGCCATTGCAACTTGCACTGTCTCATTGTGCATCCATAAACAAAGACTAACGCATAATGACACTGTGCACAAGTTTGATTTGTAGGAAGGATTTCAGAAAAGTACATAACGCCCTGTTAAGGGGTGAGCAACGCAATACCAATGCCGCCGCATACCACCTAAAACACTAAATCCAACGCATAGTGAAAATACCATGCGTTGTGAATCCCTCTTAAATTGCTTGTTATGCGCCTTGGATTCAAGTACGAAGTGCGACACCTCTGAACATAAAAACAGTAAGGTGCGATAATCATGAAGTTTGCTCCCGCCAAGAAGTAAAAAACATGAAATACACACACCTCACTGAGAACGAAAGGTATATGATTTCTGCGCTCAGAAAGCAAGGGATCAGTACCGCAAAAATAGCTAAACAACTGGACCGTCACAAAGCCACTATCTATCGAGAAATTGAACGTAATTGTCGTTACAACAAGTTCTTCGATAGGTACTCTTATCAACCAGAGCGGGCACAGCAAATGGCGCGCAACCGGCTTAGTCGTTCACGGCGAAATAAACGCTATACCGAACTTGACTTCAGACTACCTGAAGCCTTGCTACGACTGGACTGGAGCCCTGACCAAATAGTCGGATACCTAAGAATGAGAGGCTATCCAACAATGAGCCACGAGCTCATTTATCAGCACGTTTGGAACGACAAAACTCTCGGTGGAACGCTATGGAAACACCTACGCCAATCCACCAAGAAAAGGCGTAAAAGGTACAACTCAAAAGACAGTCGAGGACGGCTGGCAAATAAGCGTCATATTGCCGAAAGACCTGCAGACGCTGAGCATCGAAAAGAGCCTGGCCACTGGGAAATTGATACCGTCGTTGGCCGCGGAACCAAGCACTGTATCGTCACTTTAGTCGACAGAATGACTGGCTACACTTTTATGGGGCAAATGGACGATAGAACAAGCGAATCACTCAACGTAAGAATGAGCAAAATCATGACCCGCTCTGACTTACCTTTTAAGACGATAACTGCTGATAACGGCACTGAATTTCATGGTTATGCACAACTAGAAAAACATCATAACTGCCTGTTTTACTTTGCAAATCCATACCATTCATGGGAGCGAGGCACTAATGAAAACACCAATGGTTTGATACGACAATACTTACCAAAACGAACCTCCATGTCACACGTGACACAGAAGCTGTGTAATGAAATTGCAGATAAATTAAATACGCGCCCACGCAAAAGACTTGGGTATAGAACACCACTGGAGTATATTCATGCGCATCTGTAGAAAGTGTCGCACTTCAAACTTGATACTAAGCGCCTTTTAGCTTATGTAGGCTATACATAATATTTCCACGAACATCGTTTAGCATGTATTTATTAGATTCGAAAATTGTTGGCATATAGTCTTTAAACTCCTCCACTGATGTTACACCATTTAAGATTGCAGTTTGTACAGCTCCTTGGCAACGAGTTACGCCATAGATCATTACCTGACTATACAGTTCTAGCTCTTTGGATGTGAAATCAATTGACCTAAAGCCATGATGCGTCGAGTCATTTCTAAATATACGTATTTTTTCTAAGACTTTTACTAACTCTTTCTTCCAGTAAAAATAATTCTCAAAACTTTCAAGCTTACTCAAAAGCGCTTGGTCAACGAGTTTACCTGCCTTTCCATTAGGAAAGCCTAAGAACCAACGGATATAAACGGCGATGTTATCCTTTTCAGATTCCTTTAATAGTGCTTCTACCGCAAACCAGTTAAATAGGATTTTTAGCTGAGGGTTATTCTCATGCTTGCTGTTCCTAAACCAGTGTAAGGATCGCAGATATCGCTTACTTAACTCTGAGTCTTGAGCCAATATGCAGTGAGTAATATCGACTCTTTGAGTATTTCCTTGATGAGTGACAAACGACATAGTCGGTTGGTGTGTTGATGACTTCAATTTATGCAACTGTCCAGTTGAAAGGTCTTTTACGAAGCCAATGGAAGACAGAGTAAAATTTGACATCGGAACTTCAATTGATTTTAGGTCTAAGATCTCTTCAAACCTACTTTCAGCAATTGAGACGGCTGCTTCCATTGAATTGCTATTGACGATAGTGGCGATCCGAGCACAATGGCTATATTTAGTGAAGTCTAAATTTAATTTCTTGGCACAAGCCTGAAGTGCGGAAAGTTCCTCTGATGAATCAGCATTTGATGAGCGTAGTTCAACATTAGAATACACAGTTGTCGTTGGCAGATACACACTTTGCGTTTCTAGGACTTTGACAATTAGATATGGTTTCATTTACTTGATTCCACCAAGGTATCAACAAGCTTCTGCATAACAATTCTACGAACTTGTCCCTCAACCTGCTTGTGAAGTACCTTACCGTTACTTTTGAGGTAGCGGATTAGAGTTGCTATGGGCTTATACGAATTTTGAGTAATTACTAATTCACCAATAAGGTGAAATGTTTTCGGTTTAACAACTCGCTCAAAGAGAAGGTATTCGACAAGGCTAGCAAACAGCTTTTCATTATTAACTGAATAATAATATTTTAGCCTAAGGGTAAGCAGTTTCTCTTCATCCTGCTTACTTTCATAGAGGGCACGATCAAACAAGACAACCGAGTTATTGTCAAAAGTTTTAATAGCTAACTCATAGCCCTGCACAATCGTTTTTATGTGGTTTGGTTTTGCCTCTTGCATTTCGTTGAAGAAATATTTTGCTTCAAGTATTCGCCCATTCTCTATCAGATAGCTTATGTAATCATTTAACCGCTTTAGGTACTTTTTGTGCCCAAAAGGCGTATCTCTAAACTTCTTTTCTATTAATTCCAATACCAACCTCTTTTCACAAAACTTACCAGCTGCACTGGCGCATAACGCCCGGCTAAGGGGTTGACAACGCACCGCCGAACTCAAAAAACACACTGTAAACCCTGAATTTCAATTTTGCACTAAAGCCGCCACGCGTTGGCAATCCCTCTTGAGCCGTTTGTTAGCTGCTGCACTTTAGCCGGAGATTGACTACCCAACGGCCTAATTTAAAACACATTATTGCTTTCAAACGACAAAGTAAAACGGACAATTTAGAAACTAAAACCTAATCCACGAAACGCACTTGGCAAAGAAGAAATAACAGGAAAACTTGACGAGCTTCTAGGACTTAAATTTACAAAGAATTCTTTCGAAGAAGCCAACAACCAAGTGCGCAAAACCCATTTAGGCGCGAAAGAGCTTCAAAACCAAAGAAGCCACACCAAAGAAATAAACAAACACACCACTTCCCGTAAACAGACTTCGGTTAGTTCAAGCACTTCACGAACAGTGCCACTGGCGAGATACATGGAAAAATGCTGACTTTCAGGTGTAAAGCTAGAGCCTCAGACTAAGAAAAATAAGCGCTTAATTTTATGGTTTTTCTTAACCTCAGCTAACGCCCGGTTAAGGGGCAACCAACGCCACTACCAACTTTCCGCATAACACAGTAATCACAAAAACCAACGCATAGTAAAAATGCCACGCGTTGGTTGTCCCTCTTGAACCGTTTGTTATGTACGTTCTTCACCTTTACCCAAAAGATAGCCAGTCAATAATGCATCTAATTCTTGAAGACTCATATGACCAAAATTTTTTACTAAATATTTAGTTGCTTCAGACGAATTTGATGGGTTTGTAACACCGAACTCAGACTTATAGTTGCCAACTTTTGCTTTTACCGATTCAAATTTAAGACCTGTAGATTCAGAAAGAACAGAACATAAATCACTTTGTAACCCTCTCGGAAACTCAAGTTCTGCGAGAGTTTTATAAATGATCAAGCATCTTAGTTCAGTCTCGAAATTCCAGCCTGAGTCAGCTTTAAATGAGTACATTTTTTCTCCTGAGTACATAACGCCCGGCTAAGGGGTTGACAACGCACCGCCGGACTTAAAAAACACACTTAAACACTGAACTTCAATTTTGCACTAAAATCGCCAAGCGTTGGCAATCCCTCTTGAGCCGTTTGTTATGCAAATTCAATGAGATAAACCGAATTTACACGACCAAAAGCCACAATTGCAATGGTTGAGTGATTCAAGAACCAACCCAAGTAGGAGCCGAGATAAATAAGCCGCCAAAACAAAGTCCACCTTTCAGCAACCAACCAAGCTTTTGAATCAGGAAAACTCAACGAGCGAAAAGTTCAGCAAAAGCAAAATGCTCGATTAACTTGCCCTTTCCACACTTTGCGAACGCTGATTTGACAACAAGCCAGCGCCAAAACTGATTGAGGCAAACAAAGAAATTTGCCTGTTTTACGGTTTGAGTTAACCACGAATCTGAGGGTAAAAGTGCTCATTTGCCGACAACACAAAACGAATGGCCGGAGAAATCTAAAAAGATTGAACCCCTAAATTTCCCTGAGTTGCATAACGCCCGGCTAAGGGGTTGACAACGCACCGCCGAACTCAAAAAAACCACTGTAAACACTGAACTTCAATTTTGCACTAAAATCGCCAAGCGTTGGCAATCCCTCTTGAGCCGTTTGTTAGGCCAACAGATTGACAACGATACTTTCAAAACCAAAGAACAAGACTTGTTTAAAAACTGAAAACCAACTAAGCGATTCATTTATAAACCAAAATCTCAAATCAGAAAAGAAACCAAAAAACTCAAATTGAGCGATTTGGAAGAAAAGTGACGAGCGTAGCATGCTCGGCGGACGTTTGGATGCCGAAGGTTATTTTGCCGATGAATTCACAGCGATAAACAACCCAACGCGATCAAGAAACAACAAATATGTGATGACGATTTATTGCTTAAGTTAAGCCACAAAACATAGAATTCACTGCTCAATTTCAACTCGATTTAGCTGATAAAAACTCACCTTGCCTAACGCCCGGTTAAGGGGTTGACAACGCACCACTAAACTCAAAAAATACACTGTAAACACTTAACTGCAATTTTGCACTAAAGTCGCCAAGCGTTGGCAATCCCTCTTGAGCCGTTTGTTATGCAAATTCAATAAGATAAACTGACTTTACTCGATCAAAAGCCACCATTGCAATGGTTGAGTGATTCAAGAACCAACCCAAGCAAGAGCCATGATAAATAAGCCGCCAAAACAAAGCCCACCTTTCAACAACAAACCAAGCTTTTGAATGAGACAAACTCAACAAGCAAGACTTTCAGCAAATGCGAAATACTCGATAAACTTGCCCTTTCCACACTTTGCGCCCACTTAATTTACAACGCGCGAACGCTAAAACTGATTGAGGCAAACAAAGAACCTTGCCTGTTTTACGGCTTGAGTAAACCACGAATTTTAGGGTAAAAAAGCTCATTTGCCGACAACACAAAACGAATGGCCGGAGAAATCGAAAAGATTGAACCCCTAAATTTACCTGAGTTGCATAACGCCCGGCTAAGGGGTTGACAACGCACCGCCGAACTCAAAAAACACACCGTAAGCACTGAACTGCAATTTTGCACTAAAGTCGTCACGCGTTGGCAATCCCTCTTGAGCCGTTTGTTAGGCCAACCGATTGACACCGACACTTTAAAAACCAAAGAACAAGCTTTTTTGTAAACTTGAAACAAACTAACCGATTCATTTATAAACCAAAATGCTAAATCAGCAAAGAAACAAAAAAATTCAAATTGAGCGATTTGGAAGAAAAGTGACGAGCGTAGCATGCTCGGCGGACGTTTGGATGCTGAAGGTTATTTTGCTGCTAAATTCACAACGAAAAGCAACCCAACACGATCAAGAAACAACAAATATGTGATGACGATTTATTGCTTAAGTCCAGCCATGAGAACATGGAATTCGCCGTTCAATTCAAACCTGATTTAGCTGATAAAAACTCACTTTGCCTAACGCCCGGCTAAGGGGTTGACGACGCACCGCCGAACTCAAAAAACACACCGTAAACCCTGAACTTCAATTTTGCACTAAAGCCGCCACGCGTTGGCAATCCCTCTTGAGCCGTTTGTTAGCTGCTGCACTTTAGCCGGAGATTGACTACCCAACAGCCTAATTTAAAACACATTATTGCTTTCAAGCGGCAAAGTAAAACCGACAACCGAGAAACTAAAACCTAACCCACGAAACGCACTTGGCAAAGAAGAAATAACAGGAAAACTGACGAGCCTCTAAGACTTAAATTTACAAAGAATTATGTCGAAGAAGCCAACAACCAAGTGCGCGAAATCCATTTAAGCGCGAAAGAGCCTCAAAACCAAAGAAGCCACACCAAAGAAATAAACAAACACACCACTTCCCGTAAACAGACTTCGGTTAGTTCAACCGCTTCACGAACAGTGCCACTGGCGAGATACGCGGAAAAGTGCTGACTTTCAGGTGTAAAGCTAGAGCCTCAGACTAAGAAAAATAAACGCTTAATTTTATGGTTTTTCTTAACCTCAGCTAACGCCCGGCTAAGGGGTTGACAACGCACCGCCAGACTCAAAAAACACACTGTAAACACTGAACTTCAATTTTGCACTAAAGTCGCCAAGCGTTGGCAATCCCTCTTGAGCCGTTTGTTAGGCCAACCGATTGACACCGACACTTTCAAAACTAAAGAATGAACTTTTTTATAAACTTAAAACAAACTAACCGATTAATTTATAAACCAAAATGCCAACTTAGCAAAGAAACAAAAAACTCAAATTGAGCGATTTGGAAGAAAAGTGACGAGCGTAGCATGCTCGGCGGACGTTTGGATGCTGAAGGTTATTTTACAGCTGAATTAACAACGCTAAACAACCCAACGCGATCAAGAAACAACAAATATGTGATGACGATTTATTGCTTAAGTCCAGCCATGAGAACATGGAATTCGCCGTTCAATTCAAACCCGATTTAGCTGATAAAAACTCACTTTGCCTAACGCCCGGTTAAGGGGTTGACAACGCACCACTTAACTCAAAAAACACGCCGTAAACGCTGAATTTCAATTTTGAACTAAAGTCGCCATGCGTTGGCAATCCCTCTTTAACCGTTTGTTATATTCGTAGCCTATTGATTAAAAAGCTGTTCTACCGTTTTCATTGGTAAGAACATACGAATACGCCCATTATGTTCGCACAACACTTCAAAGCCGAACTTCGTATAGAACGCTTGAGCGGAATCTGTCAGACAGTCCACAACAATTGCGTATACTCTCATGTGATGATTCACTTCCCACAAGTACTTCAGTGCGCGAATTAGACTAACTTTTCCGAGCCCAGAGCCATGAAATTCTTTGTGCACAGCTAATTGAGCCAAAAGAAAAACAGGAATTGGATACCTAGGGAGTTTCTTTGCTAGTTGTGCCGGCAATGTTTCTCGACTGATTGAACTCGGTGCAACACTATAAAATGCACAAATAGCGAATTTTTGATTTAACAGTGGTTGAGCACTAGGTAAAACCATTGTTCGGCTAATACCTGCTTGCATGTGCTTTGCAGCTTGAGTTTTGATAAATGTGTTTAGCTCTTGCTCACCACAGTCAAATGAGTCGCGGTCATGCTTTGATTTACTAAGTTCTACAAACTCTTTGCCCCAACTCACTTGATACCGCTCTTCTCTGTAAATTTAACAGCTTCAAGCAAAGCTTGATTCGGAGCTTTTACTTTATTACACGCAGCTATAAACTCGTCAAAAACACTGTCTTTAACCATAATACTTTCATGCTCCTCAATAACATGAGTCGCATCTTCGTCCATAAGTCTCACCACATATTCAGTGAGACTTTTTAAACCAAGTAAAGCCGATGCTTTTTCGGCCTTTGCCTTGATATCTTCATCAAGGCGGATATCTAAACGTGCCGTTGCCATAACCCCTCCTGCGTACGGATACATTCCGTAATGTTGAGAGATTATAGTCTAAACTTAAAGCACATTCAATTCGTACGGAAAGTTTACGGAACAAGGAAGAATATAACGCCCGGCTAAGGGGTTGACAACGCACCGCCGGACTTAAAAAACACACTTAAACACTGAACTTCAATTTTGCACTAAAATCGCCAAGCGTTGGCAATCCCTCTTGAGCCGTTTGTTATGCAAATTCAATAAGATAAACTGACTTTACTCGATCAAAAGCCACCATTGCAATGGTTGAGTGATTCAAGAATCAACCCAAGCAAGAGCCATGATAAATAAGCCGCCAAAACAAAGTCCACCGTTCAACAACAAACCAAGCTTTTGAATGAGACAAACTCAACAAGCAAGACTTTCAGCAAGTGCAAAATGCTCGATAAACTTGCCCTTTCCACACTTTGCGCCCGCTAAATTCACAACAAACCAGCACCAAAACTCATTGAGGCAAACAAAGAAATTTGCCTGTTTTACGGTTTGAGTGAACCATGAATTTTAGGGTAAAAAAGCTCATTTGCCGACAACACAAAACGAATGGCCGGAGAAATCCAAAAGATTGAACCCCTAAATTTACCTGAGTTGCATAACGCCCGGCTAAGGGGTTGACAACGCACCGCCGAACTTAAAAAACACACTTAAACACTGAACTGCAATTTTGCACTAAAGTCGCCACGCGTTGGCAATCCCTCTTGAGCCGTTTGTTATGCAAATTCAATGAGATAAATAGAATTTACACGACCAAAAGCCACAATTGCAATGGTTGAGTAACTCAAGAACCAACCGAAGCCAGAGCCGTGATAAATAAGCCGCCAAAACAAAGTCCACCGTTCAACAACAAACCAAGCTTTTGAATGAGACAAACTCAACAAGCAAGACTTTCAGCAAGTGCAAAATGCTCGATAAACTTGCCCTTTCCACACTTTGTGCCCACTGAATTTACAACGCGCCAGCGCTAAAACTGATTGAGGCAAACAAAGAACCTTGCCTGTTTTACGGTTTAAGTTAACCACGAATTTGAGGGTAAAAAAGCTCATTTGCCGACAACACAAAACGAATGGCCAGAGAAATCCTAAAAGATTGAACCCCTAAATTTACCTGAGTTGCATAACGCCCGGCTAAGGGGTTGACAACGCACCGCCGAACTCAAAAAACACACCGTAAACACTGAACTTTAATTTTGTACTAAAGCCGCCACGCGTTGGCAATCCCTCTTGAGCCGTTTGTTATGCAAATTCAATAAGATAAACTGACTTTACTCGATCAAAAGCCACCATTGCAATGGTTGAGTGATTCAAGAATCAACCCAAGCAAGAACTGTGATAAATCAGCCGCCAAAACAAAGTCCACCTTTCAACAACAAACCAAGCTTTTGAATGAGACAAACTCAACAAGCAAGACTTTCAGCAACTGTAAAACGCTCGATAAACTTGCTCTTTCCACACTTTGCGCCCACTGAATTGACAACAAACCAGCACCAAAACTCATTGAGGCAAACAAAGAACCTTGCTTGTTTTACGGTTTGAGTTAGCCAAGAATTTGAAGGTAAAAATGCCCATTTGCCGACAACACAAAACGAATGGCCAGAGAAGTCCCAAAGATTGAACCCCTAAATTTACCTGAGTTGCATAACGCCCGGCTAAGGGGTTGACAACGCACCGCCGAACTCAAAAAACACACCGTAAACACTGAACTTCAATTTTGCACTAAAGTCGCCAAGCGTTGGCAATCCCTCTTGAGCCGTTTGTTATGCAAATTCAATGAGATAAACTGACTTTACACGACCAAAATCCACGATTGCAATGGTTGAGTGATTCAAGAATCAACCCAAGCCAGAGCGGTGATAAATGAGCCGCCAAAACAAAGTCCACCGTTCAACAACAAACCAAGCTTTTGAATTAGACAAACTCAACAAGCAAGATTTTCAGCAAGTACAAAATGCTCAATAAACTTGCCCTTTCCACACTTTGCGCACACAAAATTCACAACGCACCGGCGCTAAAACTGATTGAGGCAAACAAAGAACCTTGCCTGTTTTACGGTTTAAGTTAACCACGAATTTTAGGGTAAAAAAGCTCATTTGCCGACAACACAAAACGAATGGCCAGAGAAATCCCAAAAGATTGAACCCCTAAATTTACCTGAGTTGCATAACGCCCGGCTAAGGGGTTGACAGCGCACCGCCGAACTCAAAAAACACACTGTAAACATTGAACTTCAATTTTGCGCTAAAGTCGCCACGCGTTGGCAATCCCTCTTGAGCCGTTTGTTATGCAAATTCAATGAGATAAACTGACTTTACACGACCAAAAGCCACAATTGCAATGATTGAGTGATTCAAGTACCAACCCAAGCCAGAGCCGTGATAAATAAGCCGCCAAAACAAAGCCCACCTTTCAACAACAAACCAAGCTTTTGAATCAGGAAAACTCAACAAGCAAGACTTTCAGCAAGTGCAAAATGCTCGATAAACTTGCCCTTTCTACACTTTGCGCCCACTGAATTAACAACGCGCCAACGCCAAAACTGATTGAGGCAAACAAAGAACTTTGCCTGTTTTACGGCTTGAGTTCACAATGAATTTGAAGGTAAAAATGCTCATTTGCCGACAACACAAAACGAATAGCCGGAGAAATCCAAAAGATTGAACCCATAAATTTACCTGAGTTGCATAACGCCCGGCTAAGGGGTTGACAACGCACCACCGAACTCAAAAAAAACACCGTAAACACTGAACTTCAATTTTGCACTAAAGTCGCCACGCGTTGGCAATCCCTCTTGAGCCGTTTGTTATATTTTCATTCTCTACGCTAACGTGACCGACTGTTTAGGATTGCCGAAAAACCATTAACAAACTGATATTTCTTGCTTTTCCAAAACTGTAGCAGCTTCCGCACGCTCAATGATTTTTAGCAATACAGATTGAATCGCTTCGTCTTCGCGGGCATCTTTGTCACTTGTAAAACGTTGTATTTGGGGATCAGCATTTTCTTCAGGTAAAAAGGTGATAACGACTTCGGTCGCTAAGTCCGTCGTTTTACCGAAATACTCTAATGATATTTGCGGATAACCTTTGAAACCTCTTTGTACTCGTTTCAATATGCGTTTTTTCGCTTTATCCACGTTCATCATGAATCCTTTTGGTTGCTGAACTTAAAAAAATATAACGCCCGGTTAAGGGGCAGCCAACGCCACAACCAAGCTTACGCATAACACCGTAACCACAAAAACCAACGCATAATAAAAATGCCACGCGTTGGCTGTCCCTCTTGAACCGTTTGTTATGGCTAACAACTCACTGATTTATTGGGTAAAACTTTAGAAAAGGTCTATCCGTTCATCTCGACATTCGTAAGAGCCCATTTCGAATTCTCGACAAATCCAAGGGCGATTTTCGTAAATTGTGCACATGAACGTTTCACGATCTAGAGCTGAACACCAACCATCTGACAAACGCAGCATAGTTTCTCCACCCCATTCATCGAATGCAATATGCTGCTCTGGTACACCTGTATCGGTAATGATCATAACCTCCAAACGGCAACAACAAGCATGGCAGTTTGAGCACGATATTTCCGGATTTGATACATTTTTAATTGGGATTGTCATCGAGTTCTTCAGCAAGTTTAATCGCAGAATAGTACTCTAATTTAAACCAATTTACCGACATTAATGATGAACTCAACTTGATAGCCATAACGCCCGGCTAAGGGGTTGACAACGCACCGCCGAACTCAAAAAACACACTGTAAACACTGAACTGCAATTTTGCACTAAAACCGCCAAGCGTTGGCAATCCCTCTTGAGCCGTTTGTTATGCAAATTCGATGAGATAAACTGAATTTACACGACCAAAAGCCACGATTGCAATAGTTGAGTGATTCAAGAATCAACCCAAACAAGAACTGTGATAAATTAGCCGCCAAAACAAAGTCCACCTTTCAACAACAAACCAAGCTTTTGAATCAGGAAAACTCAACAAGCGAAACCTTCAGCAAGTCCAAAATGCTCGATAAACTTGCCCTTTCCACACTTTGCGCCCGCTGAATTGACAACAAACCAGCGCTAAAACTGATTGAGGCAAACAAAGAACTTTGCCTGTTTTACGGCTTGAGTAAACCACGAATTTTAGGGTAAAAAGCTCATTTGCCGACAATACCAAACGAATGGCCGGAGAAATCCAAAAGATTGACCCCCTAAATTTACCTGAGTTGCATAACGCCCGCTTAAGGGGCTGACAACGCTACTACCAAGTTTCCGCATAACACCGTAAACACAAAAACCAACGCATAATAAAAATGCCACGCGTTGGAAGTCCCTCTTGAAGCGTTTGTTAGGCATTTTCCAACGCATTGATATTATTGCTTAATTCCCAGCATTCTAATGATTCGCCATCACTATCCACAGCAATATTTTTATAAATAAATCCATTTTTGCGAACAACATTTAGTGACGCCGAATTTTCAGAAGAGATTAATGCAAAGACAACTTTGACTAAACCAGATTCAAACGCAATTTGGCAAAGTTTATTAACTGCAAATGTTGCAATACCTTTGCCTTGAGCCCCAAAAGCTACGTTGTAACCGATTTCGACTCGACAGTTGAACGGTGGGTTCTTGAATCCACAACTACCAATTAGCTGGTCATTTGACTTTATAAAGTATGGTAAAGACCAAACTTCACAAATTGAATCACGATAATGATTAAGAGAGCGTTCTAAAACATGATTTGGTGGAATTCCGTCAATCATATACTTGAGCTCAGATTGACCATCACGCAACATTTTTAGCTCACTCTCATTTAGCTGGATGAGTTCCATAATTTCCTTATGCCTAACGCCGCGTTAAGGGGTGAGCAACGCAACCACCAACTCACCGCATTACACTAAAAACTAATAAAATCAACGCATAATGAAAATGCTACGCGTTGCGAATCCCTCTTTAACGCTTTGTTATGTGCCTTGGATTCAAGTACGAAGTGCGACACCTCTGAACATAAAAACAGTAAGGTGCGATAATCATGAAGTTTGCTCCCGCCAAGAAGTAAAAAACATGAAATACACACACCTCACTGAGATTGAAAGGTATATGATTTCTTTGCTCAGAAAGCAAGGGATCAGTACCGCAAAAATAGCTAAACAACTGGGGCGTCACAAAGCCACTATCTATCGAGAAATTGAACGTAATTGTCGTTACAACAAGTTCTTCGATAGGTACTCTTATCAACCAGAGCGAGCACAGCAAATGGCGCGCAACCGGCTTAGTCGTTCACGGCGAAATAAACGCTATACCAAACTTGACTTCAGACTACCTGAAGCCTTGCTACGACTGGATTGGAGTCCTGACCAAATCGTCGGATACCTAAGGATGAGAGGCTATCCAACAATGAGCCACGAGCTCATTTATCAGCACGTTTGGAACGACAAAACTCTCGGTGGAACGCTATGGAAACACCTACGCCAATCCACCAAGAAAAGGCGTAAAAGGTACAACTCAAAAGACAGTCGAGGACGGCTGGCAAATAAGCGTCATATTGCCGAAAGACCTGCAGACGCTGAGCATCGAAAAGAGCCTGGCCACTGGGAAATTGATACCGTCGTGGGTCGCGGAACCAAGCACTGTATCGTCACTTTAGTCGACAGAATGACTGGCTACACTTTTATCGGTCAAATGGACGATAGAACAAGCGAGTCGCTCAACGTAAGAATGAGCAAAATCATGACCCGCTCTGACTTACCTTTTAAAACGATAACATCAGATAACGGCACTGAATTTCATGGTTATGCACAACTAGAAAAACATCATAACTGCCTGTTTTACTTTGCAAATCCATACCATTCATGGGAGCGAGGCACTAATGAAAACACCAATGGTTTGATACGACAATACTTACCAAAACGAACCTCCATGTCACACGTGACACAGAAGCTGTGTAATGAAATTGCATATAAATTAAATACACGCCCACGCAAAAGGCTTGGGTATAGAACACCAACGGAGTATATTCATGCGCATCTGTAGAAAGTGTCGCACTTCAAACTTGATACTAAGTAAATTAACTCATTTGTAGTGTGACTCTCACCGCACTACTATCCGATTTTCGTGACTCTCAGTCGTTTACTCGACCAAAATCACAGTTGCATAATAGCCATAAATCAATAACTTATGCACCATTAATCACACGACAAGCCTCACATATTGAGGTGAAGTTATAAGGATATAGAGAACATATGATTATTGGGGTATAAACTATGACAGAATCAGCACGTAATAAAACCAAACGTAAGCTCATAAATAACATTAAAGACATTAAGCCAACACATCAGGCAGCGATATTTTATAACAACTTTGATGAAGCCATTGAGTTCAATAATTTGATGCAGAAGATTAAAAAACCTATCAGTGCTGCATTCAAAAGTATCACTATGATTTGGGTGCTGAGATTAAAAATTCAGTTCAACTATGGTGTGGTCGGATACATTCAAATTCTCACCACTGCCGAACTTGATTTGAAATTGCTTAACAAAGTGCTCGCCAAATACACATGTGAGAACCAAATTACAACAAAGCAACGTCCATTTGACCGAGAAAAATATACAGATACAGTATCAAAGCAAAGGCTTGCCAATTTAGCCGCCTATTTAAGCTCAGAAACAAGCCCAAGGAGATATGCCATAACTAACAAGCCACAAATTAATAAAACCACTCAAAATTGATTACAGAGCATTTAAATCAGAACTAATCTCATTCACATGGGACTAACATGTGTTAGTTAAACGTGAATAACAACCTAATTTACTTTGCCAAAACCGAACCTTCCTGCCATACACCTGAATTGTTGTAAATGATGTAACTTTGAGGTTTGATAGATTCAAAATCCCTCTCAAGCCATGACATCACTTTCTTTTGAATTGACTGCTTGCTAGTTGCTCCAGCAATGCTTACTGGGAAGGAAAAATCATAATCAGCACTTCTGAATTCAAAATGTCTGTGACCACTCACAACCTCAAATTCACATTCAAACTTCTCTTTTAAAACTTCAAGAATATATTCTTCAACCAACTTAACATCCATTTGTTACTCCTTTTCGTGAAGCAACCTAACGCCCGCTTAAGGGGCAGACAACGCTACTACCAACTTACTGCATAACACCGTAATCACAAAAACCAACGCATAATAAAAATGCCGCGCGTTGGCTGTCCCTCTTGAAGCGTTTGTTAGCATTCATTTCTGGATGCCTTAGTACGATAAAATTCACTAAGTTCATATTTCAACGAGTAAGCCTGCTCAGGGATCAATCTTGAATATTTCACTGCGCTATCAAACACACTACCCATCTCGTTTGGCTTCACACCTTGATGAGTTCTCGAAAGTACATTACGGAAATTTCCCCAATACATATTCATGTTGCCCGAAATTTTGTTTACGTCTTCACTCAAATGAGGCACATACAGATCAACTAAAACTTGTAGTCGCGAACATTTATCCAGCAGAGCTTTGTACTTTATATCATACTCGCTTAGGCTCATATTTGCTTCCCAGTCGATATTAAGAACTGTTAACGAGAATTCCCAGCCTAGTTCCGATGCGATAACATGCGCTTCCTCAATTTTCTCTTCGAGTTTTCCGAGCTCTAACTTGCGAGTTTCTTCTAAACGCTCAGATTGCTTTACCTGAAACTCAAGACTTACACGCTGTTCTAATAATTTTCGCTGTCCCCAGAAAGTAAATGTGGCACCGAAAGATGCACTAAGTAAAGCTATTAATGCACTAGAAATGTCCATTGAACCTCCATTGAATGCTAACGCCCTGTTAAGGTGTGAGCAACGCAATGCCGAAGCTCCCGCATACCACCTTAAACACAAAACGCAACGCATAGCAAAAATGCCAAGCGTTGCGAATCACTCTTAAACAGATTGTTAAGCTGCTTGGATTCAAGTACGAAGTGCGACACCTCTGAACATAAAAACAGTAAGGTGCGATAATCATGAAGTTTGCTCCCGCCAAGAAGTAAAAAACATGAAATACACACACCTCACTGAGATTGAAAGGTATATGATTTCTTTGCTCAGAAAGCAAGGGATCAGTACCGCAAAAATAGCTAAACAACTGGGGCGTCACAAAGCCACTATCTATCGAGAAATTGAACGTAATTGTCGTTACAACAAGTTCTTCGATAGGTACTCTTATCAACCAGAGCGAGCACAGCAAATGGCGCGCAACCGGCTTAGTCGTTCACGGCGAAATAAACGCTATACCAAACTTGACTTCAGACTACCTGAAGCCTTGCTACGACTGGATTGGAGCCCTGACCAAATCGTCGGATACCTAAGGATGAGAGGCTATCCAACAATGAGCCACGAGCTCATTTATCAGCACGTTTGGAACGACAAAACTCTCGGTGGAACGCTATGGAAACACCTACGCCAATCCACCAAGAAAAGGCGTAAAAGGTACAACTCAAAAGACAGTCGAGGACGGCTGGCAAATAAGCGTCATATTGCCGAAAGACCTGCAGACGCTGAGCATCGAAAAGAGCCTGGCCACTGGGAAATTGATACCGTCGTGGGTCGCGGAACCAAGCACTGTATCGTCACTTTAGTCGACAGAATGACTGGCTACACTTTTATCGGTCAAATGGACGATAGAACAAGCGAGTCGCTCAACGTAAGAATGAGCAAAATCATGACCCGCTCTGACTTACCTTTTAAAACGATAACATCAGATAACGGCACTGAATTTCATGGTTATGCACAACTAGAAAAACATCATAACTGCCTGTTTTACTTTGCAAATCCATACCATTCATGGGAGCGAGGCACTAATGAAAACACCAATGGTTTGATACGACAATACTTACCAAAACGAACCTCCATGTCACACGTGACACAGAAGCTGTGTAATGAAATTGCATATAAATTAAATACACGCCCACGCAAAAGGCTTGGGTATAGAACACCAACGGAGTATATTCATGCGCATCTGTAGAAAGTGTCGCACTTCAAACTTGATACTAAGCTGCGTTTTTCAGTTTTCTACAAGATCTTCAGCAACAATTCAATATGATGTTTTATCGCTAGCTTTTTCATGTAACCGAGATTAGTTGAACGTCCCTCGTTATCAATATCAATAATTTCTTTGATTGCTTCAGAGAAGCTAAAGTAATCTTTGAACTCATTAATAAATGCCACCATTTCAGGTAAAGCCTCATGGATCAAAGCTGCTTGATCTGATGTTGGGTACTCGTACACCTCAGATAAGAAGTGACGAACCCAGATATCACCAGTGTCAGTAACTTCATGTGTAAGATGTAAAGCCGCCGTATATGGCTGAAAACCACCTGATTTGAAACGCTCAGATAACGTCGTATAGTCTCCAAAGCCAGAAAAACCATCCGTTATATAGGTTAGATGCGCATCTGTATAAAATTCGTGGTTAGGGTCGGCATATTCAGAATTTTTGCTAACCGAGCGGAAGCAATCTGAAATGTTAACTCTTGAAAAGTCGTTAAATTGCTGCTTATAAGAACGACTTACGTTGGAGTCGATGAAAATATGATGACAAAAGTTTACGTTCGAAGAAATACTAAACAAAAACTTAGGATCTGAAAATGAAGCATTATGAATGAAAGAAAACTTTCGTTCACCGATACTAGCTAAGAAATCATTGATTTCGCTAGCTTTTGTTGAACTATTTAATATAAACGCAAAATGTTGAGCCTGTGTTTTAGATTTTATCTCATCTACCAACGCTGTCATTTGCTTGGGAGATTTCCCTAAATCACCATTTTGAGAGTTGAAAACAATAATGTGCTCAACATTCTTATCACATAATGTATTGATACATTTCAATACAGGAGAAAAACCTTTAGTTACAGGTTCAATTATCGGTACAACCTTTCCACTTTCTGAAACTTTACCTACACACTCCCTGAGAGCAAGGAGCTCATTTTGCTTCCCTCGTAAAAACGGAAAGTACATACCGACACCTCTTCATTCATTATGAAAATCGTTGCTTCAGACTATGCAACATGATGCCATGATTTTCCTCAGAAAAATTAGATGTACATATCAAAGATAACAGAGAGTTAGGAAACTTTGTTAAGGTTTCCTTATGCTTTCCATAATACTCTCGTTGTTTTAGAGCTTTTTTGAATTCAGAATTAACAACTTCTTTAGGTAAAGCTTCGAACATTTTCTTACACTCATTTCTGACAAACGCAGGTTTTACCTGCGGCAATTCACCAAAGTGAGTTAATACAATGTCGAATATTTCATTTTTATTTAAACAATCAAAAACTAGATCATGTTTCAATAAGTCAGTATGAATACTCGATGGTTGAACTTCCTCGAATGTGTAGCGGTCGGTGAGCACGAGAATACCGATGCTATCATCTACCCCTCTCTTCAGCTTTGAAAGCTTGGATTCAGGAACAACAATATTAACTTTTTCAAAAACTTGCCTATAACTTTCCAACTGATGCTTCAATCGATAGAAAGTATCAAACTCAGTTTTGATTTCATATGCCGTAGAACAACCATTAACAACGACACAATCAGCTATAGTCTTCCGAACTCGAAACTCAGTGAAGTACGCTACATTTGCCATTTTGTGGCGACCTTTAACTATTTTTTCAGCGATGGCATTTTTGTACACATACTCATTTCGATACTCTTTCACCAACCTTTTGTACAGATGCTCAAAAGCTTCCCACAAAGTCAAACCATCTTCGTGTAAGTGTCTAGCCATCAAGAGTTTAAGTTTATCATTACTCTCTTCGTCCATAAGTGCCATCATAGACTTTTTAGAAAAGAGATTTGTGATCGTATGCCTTTCTGAATTGTTCATTTTGACATCTGTACCATCATTAGAATAAACCTATAACTAATTAACTCGCTCACATAAGATCTTAGCATTCCATCTATGGAAAATCACTCAAATTAAGCTACAGTAGAATCCCCTCAGCAGCTTAACGCCCGGCTAAGGGGTTGACAACGCACCACTGAACTCAAAAAACCACCGTAAACACTGAATTTCAATTTTGCACTAAAGTCGCCAAGCGTTGGCAATCCCTCTTGAGCCGTTTGTTATGCAAATTCAATAAGATAAATAGAATTTACACGGCCAAAAGCCATAATTGCAATGATTGAGTGATTCAAGAACCAACCCAAGCCAGAGCCGTGATAAATAAGCTGCCAAAACAAAGTCCACCTTTCGGCAACAAACCAAGCTTTTGAATCAGGAAAACTTAACGAGCGAAACCTTCAGCAAGTGCAAAAATGCTCGATAAACTTGCCCTTTCCACACTTTGCGCCCACTGAATTTACAACGCGCCAGCGCTAAAACTGATTGAGGCAAACAAAGAACCTTGCCTGTTTTACGGCTTGAGTAAACCACGAATTTTAGGGTAAAAATGCTCACTTGCCGACAACACAAAACGAATGGCCGGAGAAACCTCAAAAGATTGAACCCCTAAATTTACCTGAGTTGCATAACGCTCGGCTAAGGGGTTGACAACGCACCGCCGGACTTAAAAAACACACTGTAAACTCTGAATTTCAATTTTGCACTAAAACCGCCAAGCGTTGGCAATCCCTCTTGAGCCGTTTGTTATGCAAATTCAATAAGATAAACTGACTTTACTCGATCAAAAGCCACCATTGCAATGGTTGAGTGATTCAAGAATAAACCCAAGCAAGAGCCGTGATAAATATGCCGCCAAAACAAAGCCCACCTTTCAACAACCAACCAAGCTTTTGAATGAGACAAACCCTACAAGCAAGACTTTCAGCAAGTGCAAAATGCTCGATTAACTTGCCCTTTCCACACTTTGCGCCCACTGAATTTACAACGCGCCAGCGCTAAAACTGATTGAGGCAAACAAAGAACCTTGCCTGTTTTACGGCTTGAGTTCACAATGAATTTGAAGGTAAAAATGCTCATTTGCCGACAACACAAAACGAATGGCCGGAAAAATCCCAAAAGATTGAGCCCCTAAATTTACCTGAGTTGCATAACGCCCGGCTAAGGGGTTGACAACGCACCGCCGAACTCAAAAAACACACTTAAACACTGAACTACAATTTTGCACTAAAGTCGCCACGCGTTGGCAATCCCTCTTGAGCCGTTTGTTATGCAAATTCAATGAGATAAACCGAATTTACACGACCAAAAGCCACAATTGCAATGGTTGAGTGATTAAAGAACCACCCCAAACAAGAACTGTGATAAATAGGCCGCCAAAACAAAGCCCACCCTTCAGCAATAAACCAAGCTTTTGGAACAGACAAGTTCAACGGGCGAAAAATTCAGCAAGTGCAAAACGCTCGATAAACTTGCCCTTTCCACACTTTGCGCACGCTGAATTGACAACAAAACAGCACCAAAACTCATTGAGGCAAACAAAGAGCCTTGCCTGTTTTACGGTTTGAGTAAACCACGAATCTGAGGGTGAAAGTGCTCATTTGCCGACAACACAAAACGAATGGCCAGAGAAATCCCAAAAGATTGAGCCCCTAAATTTACCTGAGTTGCATAACGCCCGCTTAAGGGGCAGCCAACGCTACTACTAACTTTCCGCATAACACCGTAATCACAAAAACCAACGCATAGTAGAAATGCCGCGCGTTGGCTGTCCCTCTTGAAGCGTTTGTTAGGCCAACCAATTGACATCGACACTTTCACAACCAAAGAACGAGCTTTTTTGTAAACTTAAAACAAACTAACCGATTCATTTATAAACCAAAATGTTAAATCAGCAAAGAAACAAAAAAACTCAAATTGAGCGGTTTGGAAGAAAAGTGACGAGCGTAGCATGCTCGGCGGACGTTTGGATGCTGAAGGTTATTTTGCCGCTGAATTTACAGCGCTAAGCAACCCAACGCGATCAAGAAACAACAAATAGGTGATGATTATTTATTGCTTAAGTTCAGCAATGAGAACATCGAATTTACCGTTCAATTTCAACTCGATTTAGCTGATAAAAACTCACCTTGCCTAACGCCCGGCTAAGGGGTTGACAACGCACCGCCAGACTCAAAAAACACACCGTAAACACTGAACTTCAATTTTGCACTAAAGTCGCCACGCGTTGGCAATCCCTCTTGAGCCGTTTGTTATGCAAATTCAATAAGATAAACTGACTTTACTCGATCAAAAGCCACCATTGCAATGGTTGAGTGATTCAAGAATCAACCCAAGCAAGAGCCATGATAAATAAGCCGCCAAAACAAAGTCCACCGTTCAACAACAAACCAAGCTTTTGAATGAGACAAACTCAACAAGCAAGACTTTCAGCAAGTGCAAAATGCTCGATAAACTTGCCCTTTCCACACTTTGCGCCCGCTAAATTCACAACAAACCAGCACCAAAACTCATTGAGGCAAACAAAGAAATTTGCCTGTTTTACGGTTTGAGTGAACCATGAATTTTAGGGTAAAAAAGCTCATTTGCCGACAAAACAAAACGAATGGCCGGAGAAATCCAAAAGATTGAACCCCTAAATTTACCTGAGTTGCATAACGCCCGGCTAAGGGGTTGACAACGCACCGCCGAACTCAAAAAAACACACCGTAAACACTGAACTTCAATTTTGCACTAAAGTCGCCACGCGTTGGCAATCCCTCTTGAGCCGTTTGTTATGCAAATTCAATAAGATAAACTGAATTTACACGACCAAAAGCCACAATTGCAATGGTTGAGTAATTCAAGAACCAACCGAAGCCAGAGCCGTGATAAATAAGCCGCCAAAACAAAGTCCACCTTTCAACAACAAATCAAGCTTTTGAATGAGGCAAACCCAACAAGCAAGATTTTCAGCAAGTACAAAATGCTCAATAAACTTGCCCTTTCCACACTTTGCGCACGCTGAATTGGCAACAAACCAGCACCAAAACTGATTGAGACAAACAAAGAACTTTGCCTGTTTTACGGCTTGAGTTAGCCACGAATTTGAGGGTAAAAAAGCTCATTTGCCGACAACGCAAAACGAATAGCCGGAGAAATCCCAAAAGATTGAACCCCTAAATTTACCTGAGTTGCATAACGCACGGCTAAGGGGTTGACAACGCACCGCCGAACTCAAAAAACACACTGTAAACACTGAACTTCAATTTTGCACTAAAACCGCCACGCGTTGGCAATCCCTCTTGAGCCATTTGTTATGCAAATTCAATGAGATAAACTGAATTTACACGACCCAAAGCCACAATTACAATGGTTGAGTGATTCAAGAACCAACCCAAGCCAGAGCCGTGATAAATAAGCCGCCAAAACAAAGCCCACCCTTCAGCAACAAACCAAGCTTTTGAATGAGACAAACCCTACAAGCAATACTTTCAGCAAGTGCAAAATGCTCGATAAACTTGCCCTTTCCACACTTTGCGCCCACTGAATTTACAACGCGCCAGCGCTAAAACTGATTGAGGCAAACAAAGAACCTTGCCTGTTTTACGGCTTGAGTAAACCACGAATTTTAGGGTAAAAATGCTCACTTGCCGACAACACAAAACGAATGGCCGGAGAAACCTCAAAAGATTGAACCCCTAAATTTACCTGAGTTGCATAACGCTCGGCTAAGGGGTTGACAACGCACCGCCGGACTTAAAAAACACACTGTAAACTCTGAATTTCAATTTTGCACTAAAACCGCCAAGCGTTGGCAATCCCTCTTGAGCCGTTTGTTATGCAAATTCAATGAGATAAACCAAATTTACACGACCAAAGGCCACAATTGCAATGGTTGAGTGATTCAAGAACCAACCTAAGCAAGAACTGTAATAAATGAGCTGCCAAAACAAAGCCCACCTTTCAACAACCAACCAAGCTTTTGAATGAGACAAACTCAACGAGCGAAACCTTCAGCAAGTACAAAATGCTCGATAAACTTGCCCTTTCCACACTTTGCACCCGCTAAATTCACAACAAACCAGCACCAAAACTCATTGAGGCAAACAAAGAACCTTGCCTGTTTTACGGCTTGAGCGAACCACGAATTTTAGGGTAAAAATGCTCATTTGCCGACAACACAAAACGAATGGCCGGAGAAATCCCAAAAGATTGAGCCCCTAAATTTACCTGAGTTGCATAACGCCCGCTTAAGGGGCAGCCAACGCCACTACCAACTTACTGCATAACACCGTAACCACAAAAACCAACGCATAGTAAAAATGCCGCGCGTTGGCTGTCCCTCTTGAAGCGTTTGTTATGCATTACAAACCACCGGCTAAATCTAGAAAGTTACCTGTGGAAAATGATGATTTTTCAGACGCTAACCAATAAATAGCCTCAGCAACTTCATCAGGCAAACCACCCCGTTGCATTGGGATTTTATTTTTGAGTCGTTCTATACGGTCAGGCTCTCCACCGTCAGCGTGCATATCGGTATAAATCAATCCTGGGCGAACACAGTTAACTCTGATACCTTCCGCGGCAACTTCCAACGACAGACCTTTTGTTAACGTGTCAATTGCACCCTTTGACGCTGCATAATCGATGTATTCATTCGGTGAACCTGTTCGAGCGGCTCCCGAAGAAACATTAACTATGACACCACCGAGACCACCATGACGAGTTGACATTCGTTTCACTACTTCACGACAACACAAGAAATAACCTGTCACATTGTTTATGAGAATTGAGTTAATCCTCTCTGCACTCATTTCGTCTAAGCGCATCTGCTTCTTTAAGATACCAGCATTGTTGACAAGAACAGAAACAACACCAAGCTCTTGGTCAACGGTTTCAAACAGTTTAACAACATCACCTTCTTTGGAAACGTCAGCTTGAACCGCAATACAATGACCACCTAACGCTTTGATTTCTTCAACGAGAGTATTAGCAGCCTCAGCATTAGATTTGTAATTTATGCATACGGAAAAACCGTTTTGAGCAAAAAGCTTTGCTGTCGCCGCACCAATCCCTCGGCTACCGCCAGTAATAACAACTACTTTTTGAACGCTCATTATTCATCCTTTTAACGCTGAATTTGATGTAATGCATAACGCCCGGCTAAGGGGTTGACAACGCACCACCGAACTCAAAAAATACACTGTAAACACTGAATTTCAATTTTGCACCAAAGTCGCCATGCGTTGGCAATCCCTCTTGAGCCGTTTGTTAGCATGCTGTTCCCGCTGCAAAAGAACTAACCTGCAAACGTGATGTAAAACGCACTTTAATACCAGAAAAATTGCTGAAAAGATAATCATGGAACTGTCTTGAACTTTTTGATGTACGAATCGAATATTCAGACGCCCAAGTCAGTAGTTCTTTGAAATTTTTATCGGCTTCTACTACATCAAGTTGCTTTGAACTTTCTGAACCACGAGCAAGTAACGAAGCCTTACATACTGCCCAATTTAGATCCAAAAACAACAAAGTGTCCGCATGTGGGATCAACTCTTCTATTAAAGCACCAAATACACCTTCAACAATCCAAGATGGATCCATACTCAATTTTACCAGTTCACTTTTTATAGTTTCAGGAGAGCGTTTCTGGTTATAGCCACCAGGTTCCCAAACAACTGAATCCAAGTGAACTTCTTTTAGTCTAAGTCTCTTTGATAACTGTCCTGACAACCAACTTTTACCTGAACCAGAGTTTCCGATGATAAGGATCTTTTTCATGCTACCTCTGCATGCTAACGCCGCATTAAGGTGTGAGCAACGCTACCACGAAACCTAACTAGACAACCGTAAACACTAGACCCAACGATGGAATGAAAAATGCCATGCGTTGGGAATCACTCTTAAATGCTTTGTTAACTGCTTGCTATAGTTTTCGTTCCTGTAAAACCTTATTTAACCCAAGCCCAGAGAAATATAAGGTAGCTGAAAATTTACACGTTTCTGTCGGATTGATAAGATCTATTTGCAGATCTTTGCACATAGAAATAAACAAATTATGGAATGACGTAGTATTCGTAAAAGACTGATACATAAGATCTTCTTTTTCACCATAATAGTCGCCATACTCGTAGGCGTAATTCTCAATTACATTAAAAGCGACAAAGTCCGCAGATTTTTCATCTATGAAATCCATTTTTAAAGCACTTTCATATATACGCTTTAGATAGTCATAATCATAACCTCTGGCATCAAAGTGGTTTTTCGTTGATGATGCCTTATCCCATAACCATCTATGTGCTTGCTCAAATTCGTTCAAGGCTTTGTCTTCTTCATATTTCATGTTTCTTATTTCTAATGTTACCTATATGCCTACCAGCAGTTAACGCCCGGCTAAGGGGTTGACAACGCACCACCGAACTTAAAAAAAAACACTGTAAACACTGAATTTCAATTTTGCACTAAAGTCGCCAAGCGTTGGCAATCCCTCTTGAGCCGTTTGTTATGCAAATTCAATAAGATAAATTGACTTTACTCGATCAAAAACCACAATTGCAATGGTTGAGTAATTCAAGAACCAACCCAAGCCAGAGCCGTGATAAATAAGCTGCCAAAACAAAGTCCACCTTTCGGCAACAAACCAAGCTTTTGAATCAGGAAAACTTAACGAGCGAAACCTTCAGCAAGTGCAAAAATGCTCGATAAACTTGCCCTTTCCACACTTTGCGCCCACTGAATTTACAACGCGCCAGCGCTAAAACTGATTGAGGCAAACAAAGAACCTTGCCTGTTTTACGGCTTGAGTAAACCACGAATTTTAGGGTAAAAATGCTCACTTGCCGACAACACAAAACGAATGGCCGGAGAAACCTCAAAAGATTGAACCCCTAAATTTACCTGAGTTGCATAACGCCCGGCTAAGGGGTTGACAACGCACCGCCGAACTTAAAAAACACACTGTAAACACTGAACTTCAATTTCGCACTAAAGTCGCCACGCGTTGACAATCCCTCTTGAGCCGTTTGTTATGCAAATTCAATGAGATAAACTAACTTTACTCGATCAAAAACCACAATTGCAATGGTTGAGTGATTCAAGAATCAACCCAAGCAAGAACTGTGATAAATAAGCCGCCAAAACAAAGTTCACCCTTCAGCAACAAACCAAGCTTTTGAATGAGACAAACTCAACAAGCAAGACTTTCAGCAACTGCAAAACGCTCGATAAACTTGCCCTTTCCACACTTTGCGCCCGCTAAATTCACAATAAACCAGCGCAAAAACTGATTGAGGCAAACAAAGAACCTTGTCTGTTTTACGGTTTAAGTTAACCACGAATTTGAGGGCAAAAATGCTCATTTGCCGACGACACCAAACGAATGGCCGGAGAAATCCTAAAAGATTGAACCCCTAAATTTACCTGAGTTGCATAACGCCCGGTTAAGGGGCAACCAACGCTACACCAAGCTTCCGCATAACACAGTAACCACAAAAACCAACGCATAGTAAAAATGCCACGCGTTGGTTGTCCCTCTTGAACCGTTTGTTATGTGCGTACTTTTTGAGTTAGCAGAGTCTCCAAGGACCAGACTCTACCACCTGAACAACTACACCTTCTTGCTCAAGCTGTCGTAGCAAGGCTACTAGCCAATATTGTTGGTTCGATGGGCTTGCTTTACGCTGCTCTCCCCAGCCAAGACCACAACGCCTAAAAATTTCTGCCTGCTTCATTCCAAGGCTGTTTGGGGAGCAGTCAGGATGACTTTGCATAAACTCAACAACTAAACCTTTGGCGTGATTTCGTAACAACTCACCTTTTGACTCAAAACTATCCATACTGAACACCTTTCCACTTTGACGTAACTTAATCATTGTGAATTTCCTAATTTCTAGGCAAAAGCACATAACGCCCGGTTAAGGGGCTGACAACGCAAAACACTGAACTCAAAATAACAACCGTAATCACAAAGGCCGATTTGAACAAAAACCGCCACGCGTTGGCAGTCCCTCTTTAACCGTTTGTTATGCAAATTCAATAAGATAAACTGACTTTACTCGATCAAAAGCCACGATTGCAATGGTTGAGTGATTCAAGAACCAACCCAAGCAAGAACTGTGATAAATGAGCCGCCAAAACAAAGTCCACCTTTCAACAACCAACCAAGCTTTTGAATGAGACAAACTCAACAAGCAAGACTTTCAGCAACTGTAAAACGCTCGATAAACTTGCTCTTTCCACACTTTGCGCACGCTGAATTGGCAACGAACCAGCGCTAAAATTGATTGAGGCAAACAAAGAACCTTAGCTGTTTTACGGCTTGAGTGAACCACGGATTTGAGGGTAAAAGTGCTCATTTGCCGACAACACAAAACGAATGGCCGGAGAAATCCAAAAGATTGAGCCCCTAAATTTACCTGAGTTGCATAACGCCCGGCTAAGGGGTTGACAACGCACCACCGAACTCAAAAAACACACTGTAAACACTGAACTTCAATTTTGCACTAAAGCCGCCACGCGTTGGCAATCCCTCTTGAGCCGTTTGTTATGCAAATTCAATAAGATAAACCGACTTTTCACGACCAAAAGCCACAATTGCAATGGTTGAGTAATTCAAGAACCAAACCAAGCCAGAGCCATGATAAATAAGCTGCCAAAACAAAGTTCACCTTTCAACAACAAACCAAGCTTTTGAATGAGACAAACTCAACAAGCAAGATTTTCAGCAAGTACAAAATGCTCAATAAACTTGCCCTTTCCACACTTTGCGCACGCTGAATTGGCAACAAACCAGCACCAAAACTGATTGAGGCAAACAAAGAACTTTGCCTGTTTTACGGCTTGAGTTAACCACGAATTTTAGGGTAAAAAAGCTCATTTGCCGACAACACAAAACGAATGGCCGGAGAAATCCAAAAGATTGAACCCCTAAATTTACCTGAGTTGCATAACGCCCGCTTAAGGGGCAGCCAACGCTACTATTAACTTTCCGCATAACACCGTAACCACAAAAACCAACGCATAGTAAAAATACCACGCGTTGGCTGTCCCTCTTGAAGCGTTTGTTAAGTGTTTACAACACCTTATTCATGTCAACGTTATACCCTGCTTTTCGTAACTCTTTCGCTAAAGCAATTTTCCATGCACCATGATCATCCAGGCTCACGTAAACCACGCCACTAATATCATTAGGAGTTTCTACTTGTCCTTTAACAAGGGCGCAAACATTACCTCTTTTTAATTTTCCAATGAGGTATCCATGTTCAAACACTACATTTTGACGTGCTCTTGGTGAAGGTTGAAAATTTTCTTCATTTTTAGCACCTAAATCACATGGGGTATAGAGAACTACTCCAAAGCCAACATTTGAATAGTTTTCAATCTTTTCAATTATCGTGTCTCCACCGCTAGCTTGCTCATGTAAAATTATAGGTTCAAAGTCTAGATCCTTTATAAAGCTTGAAACCTCTAGCTTTGCCAAATTATCATGCCCATGAACGACGAACACTTGATTTTTATTCATAACACAGTTCTTGTCGTCATCGGTATCACTTACAATTGAAGGCTGATTGTCATTAATTTTCTTTGCTTCGATAAATATTTCTTTTGTTATATCTCTTGTATGAGAATCAGATTGAACGGCTGATTCACGACTAATAAAGAAAATCACACCGGGAGCGAGGTTATTGTTAGCGTTTTTCGATAGCGTTGAACTATCAAGTTCACTCTCTCGCACAACAATGCGTACGATTTCTGATTTAGTAAGAAAATAACCATCAAACTGAAATTCATGCTCAGAAAGATATGGAGCAACGATTTCACTAATAATTTTAGATTTATCTGTAAAATCAAGCTCAAAAATTTGCTTGTTCTTCTTGTTCTTACCCGTCTTTTCTTTTGTTTCGATTAACACATGATAAAACATTTGTTCTCCTTAATTAATTTGAAACACTTAACGCCCGGCTAAGGGGTTGACAACGCACCACCGAACTCAAAAAACACACTGTAAACGCTGAACTTCAATTTTGCACCAAAGCCGCCAAGCGTTGGCAATCCCTCTTGAGCCGTTTGTTATGCAAATTCAATGAGATAAATCGACTTTACACGACCAAAAACCACAATTGCAATGGCTGAGTGATTCAAGAATCAACCCAAGCCAGAACTGCGATAAATAAGCCGCCAAAACAAAGTTCACCTTTCAACAACAAACCAAGCTTTTGAATCAGGAAAACTCAACAAGCAAGACTTTCAGAAAATGCGAAATGCTCGATTAACTTGCCCTTTCCACACTTTGCGCCCGCTAAATTCACAACAAACCAGCACCAAAACTCATTGAGGCAAACAAAGAACCTTGCCTGTTTTACGGCTTGAGTGAACCACGAATTTTAGGGTAAAAATGCTCATTTGCCGACAACACAAAACGAATAGCCGGAGAAATCCCAAAAGTTTGAGCCCCTAAATTTACCTGAGTTGCATAACGCCCGGTTAAGGGGTTGACAACGCACCACTAAACTCAAAAAATACACTGTAAACACTTAACTTCAATTTTGCATTAAAATCGACGAGCGTTGGCAATCCCTCTTTAACCGTTTGTTAGGCCAACCGATTGACAACAATGCTTTCAAAACCCAAGAACAAGGCTTTTTGTAAATTTGAAACAAACTAAACCATTCATTTATAAACCAAAACTCTAACTCAGCAAAGAAACCAAAAAACTCAAATTGAGCGATTTGGAAGAAAAGTGACGAGCGTAGCATGCTCGGCGGACGTTTGGATGCTGAAGGTTATTTTACCGCTAAATTCACAACGCTAAACAACCCAACGCGATCAAGAAACAGCAAATATGTGATGATTATTTATTGCTTAAGTTCAGTCTGAGAACATCGTATTTACCGTTCAATTCCAACTCGATTTAGCTGATAAAAACTCACTTTGCCTAACGCCCGGCTAAGGGGTTGACAACGCACCACCGGACTCAAAAAACACACTGTAAACACTGAACTTCAATTTTGCACTAAAGCCGCCACGCGTTGGCAATCCCTCTTGAGCCGTTTGTTAGGCCAACTGATTGACACCGAGACTTTCAAAACCAAAGAACGAGCTTTTTTGTAAACTTGAAACAAACTAACCCATTCATTTATAAACCAAAATTCCAACTCAGCAAAGAAACAAAAAAACTCAAATTGAGCGATTTGGAAGAAAAGTGACGAGCGTAGCATGCTCGGCGGACGTTTGGATGCTGAAGGTTATTTTGCCGCTGAATTAACAACGCTAAACAACCTAACGCGATCAAGAAACAACAAATGTGTGATGACGATTTATTGCTTAACTTAAGCCAGAAAACATGGAATTTACCGTTCAATTCCAACTCGATTTAGCTGATAAAAACTCACCCTGCCTAACGCCCAATTAAGGGGTGAACAACGCTACCACCCAACCTAAAGCATTGTACCGTAACCACTAAAATTGAAGTAGAAACAAAAGTGCCAAGCGTTGTGAATCCCACTTAAATTGTTTGTTATATGCGTGCTGAATTGTCCTAAATGCCCCAAAGCCTTGCTAACAACAAACCAACTGAAACTAGTAGTGCCATACACGATACAACCAAGGTGAATGTATGACGTTTTGCTGTACGACGCCCCTCAATAAGAAAGGTCAGGTGTTTATATGCGTCCATCCAATGAATGTACTCTTTGTAAGTAGAATCATATAAATGTTGGTTACTGCTATCGCCGCCTTTATGTTCCACTGGGACTCGCGCCATGTGCTGTTTCAAAAGCAGTTCCAGCTCTGGCAGAGATTTATCCATTACATCAGGCTTGAAGATACTTCTTGTGGCATTCGCCATTTCATCAATTGTCATTTCGCCCTCTAAGTTATCTAAAAACGGAAAAGCATATAACGCCCGGCTAAGGGGTTGACAACGCACCGCCGAACTCAAAAAACACACTGTAAACCCTGAATTTCAATTTTGCACTAAAGCCGCCACGCGTTGGCAATCCCTCTTGAGCCGTTTGTTAGCTGCTGCACTTTAGCCGGAGATTGACTACCCAACGGCCTAATTTAAAACACATTATTGCTTTCAAACGACAAAGTAAAACGGACAATTTAGAAACTAAAACCTAATCCACGAAAAGCACTTGGCAAAGAAGAAATAACAGGAAAACTTGACGAGCTTCTAGGACTTAAATTTACAAAGAATTCTTTCGAAGAAGCCAACAACCAAGTGCGCAAAACCCATTTAGGCGCGAAAGAGCTTCAAAACCAAAGAAGCCACACCAAAGAAATAAACAAACACACCACTTCCCGTAAACAGACTTCGGTTAGTTCAAGCACTTCACGAACAGTGCCACTGGCGAGATACATGGAAAAATGCTGACTTTCAGGTGTAAAGCTAGAGCCTCAGACTAAGAAAAATAAGCGCTTAATTTTATGGTTTTTCTTAACCTCAGCTAACGCCACATTAAGGTGTGAGCAACGCAACCACGAAACTAAACCATACCACCGTAAACACAAAACCCAACGATGGAATGAAAATGCCAAGCGTTGGGAATCACTCTTAAATGTTTTGTTAGCAATCTAGTAACTAGGTAAGTCCAAAAAGGATTGCTCATAGTCACTGACTTCAGAGCCTGATAGTGTAGCTCTTATCGGTTCAAGCACTTCATTGTAGCGCTCCTTTAACCAGCTATATTTAACTTGTATATCTGGGCGTTTGCTATTTATTCCTGTTGCCAAAATATTTGCAATTTCGGATAAATATATAGGGTAATCTAACGCAGGTTCATCTAGCTCTTGCTGAGCAGATTTACCTATGTAGTCAATGAAATACATTCCATCAGAGTCTTTTTGTAGCAATGACATAACATACTGCATTTCTTCTTCTTCAGTATGTGCTTGAGATTTTGACTGTCCCGCTAGTTTAATTATTTCTTCGGATAAAATTACCCGCGGATAATTTGCAGCTTTACTTTCTAGCGTATATGCATCGATCATCGCTGGACCGAATAGATACTTGTCATTATGGACGACAGCTCCGATAGCTACCCCGCCACGGCATAGTATTCCTCGGTAGATTAGACGAATTAGTACATGCTGAATATCAAGCAATGTATTGAACACTTGACTCTCTTCATCAGAACAAAATGATATAACAACTGAGTCCGAGAACTGTGTTACAACTGTGTCTTGATTCTCTTCATCAATATCCAAGGTATCGCGGATACATTCTAACGCTTCGTAAATATGAGATATTTGTTCATCATTGTATGTATCATCTGAATTTAGAGTTTTCGATACCATTGACGAAAAGCCTAATATATCAATGAAACATACAACTCTGTTTTCATAAGTCATCACTTCCTCCTGATTGCTAACGCCCGGTTAAGGGGCAGACAACGCCACTACCAAGCTTCCGCATAACACCGTAACCACAAAAATCAACGCATAATAAAAATGCCGCGCGTTGGCTGTCCCTCTTGAACCGTTTGTTATATTTTATGTTAGTGTGATTTTTTCAACTACTTTTAGCAAAAACTGGCGCCCTTCTTCAGACTTGAATATCGCTACTAACGACTCTTTGATTTTTCCCTTATTCAGTTTAAGCCACATTCCTTTCGGATATTTAGGAGCACTTTCACTGGCGTTATCTAAAGCTTTACGTAGAGACTCAAGTTCACTACTGGAAATAGCACATTGCTCTTGCAGCTGTTCAACCCGTTTGTACAAAGTCTCAAGACTTTCCTTTAGCTTTGATACTTCACTTGCATCAAACTTGCTGGTCGGTTCGGCAATTTCATTAGGAAAAATTGCTTCAATTTGGCTTTCAAGATCATTTTCAGGGCTTTCTGGCAAACTATAGATTGACAGTAGTTCTGCCTCGATGTTGCTAGTCCAAGCGATGAAGCGTCGTGGAAATTCAGTCAAGCTTTTAATTGTCACATCATCAGTGGCTTTGATTGAACCTGGTGATTCTGTGGATACATACTTTGTTTTTGTCACTGTTTTTGTATCTGGCTCACCGTAAAATGAACTCGGCAAACCCAATGCTAAATGGTCTGATAGTCCCTTAGTTAATTTCAGTGTTTCCTCAAACTCTACTTCTTCCAGAGATATTTTGAATCCTTCATGGTGCTTAAACTCGATTGTCACCAAATCGCCATACGAAGGATACGTTATATCAAAATCCTCTAGACTAAATTGTGTTTTACACAGTGCAGCTTCTATTAATAGCCGAAAAGAATGATTTACTTGCACAAAACTCTCCTAAAATATAACGCCGCGTTAAGTGGTGAGCAACGCAGACCACCACACCTAACGCATTGTGCCGTAAACACTAAAGTTGGATCAAACTGAAAATGCCAAGCGTTGGGAATCCGTCTTAAACGCTTTGTTAGCCATCGCTTCTATGGCTCAAAAGACTGTCAATTAACACTCGAGACCTCTGTGATTTAGAAAAAAGATCGTCAGATAATTGATCGATATACTGTTTATGAGCAATTGCTTTTGCATGTTCATTGTTGAGCTCCATCATGAACTCTTCTTCCGTACCATCGCAGTCTTCGGGATTCACAATATATTCTGAAAAGTTCATCGCACGTGAGAAGTTCATTGAAGCACCTGATAATACAGTCTTACAAAGATCTACAAGTTGCATTTCTTCACTTACAAGACTTTGGGGAAGAATTGTCATATTGAGAGCTAAACACTCAGCATATTTATTGAAAGCAGCATTTGCTGCTGTATCAAATTTATTCCACCTTTGTTGGTGCATTTTTCGATACACAGAGTAGTCAGAAAGTCCCTCATTATTGCGTTCATCAATTTGAACTTTAAAGTATAGAGCCGCTTCCTCAACCCACATATGAGTGATATCAGTTAGAGCTTTAATTTCTTTAACGGCTAAATAGTGTTGTTGATTAAGTGTCAAAATGCTCGTTACTTTCATATCTAAGAACTTTGACTGCTGACTACCTAACACATCCAATTCTGACTTTATATGCGTTACTTCAATCTGAAGTTGCTTATTGAGTTCATTCTTCTTGCTTTCAAGTTGCCCCATTAATTGATTGTTCTTTTCTGCTAACTCTGATGCATACTTCGAGTCGATTTTTTTGAAAAACCATCCCTGACCAAATTTCGCTATTACAGCCAAAGTAAGCCCGGAACCGACTATAGCCGATGCAAGAGACTTTAATAATTCAATTGTTTCTGAAGACATCATACTTCCTCGAGATGGCTAACGCCCGGCTAAGGGGTTGACAACGCACCGCCGAACTCAAAAAACACACCGTAAACACTGAACTGCAATTTTGCACTAAAGTCGCCAAGCGTTGGCAATCCGTCTTGAGCCGTTTGTTAGCTGCTGCACTTTAGCCGGAGATTGGCTACCCAACGGCCTAATTTAAAACACATTATTGTTTTCAAGCGACAAAGTAAAACGGACAACTGAGAAACTAAAACCTAACCCACGAAACGCACTTGGCAAAGAAGAAATAACAGCAAAACTGACGAGCTTCTAAGACTTAAATTTACAAAGAATTCTTTCGAAGAAGCCAACAACCAAGTGCGCGAAATCAACTTAAGCGCGAAAGAGCTTCAAAACCAAAGAAGCCACACCAAAGAAATAAACAAGCACATCACTTCCCGTAAGAATGCTTCGGTTAGTTCAACCACTTCACGAACAGTGCCACTGGCGAGATACATGGAAAAGTGCTGACTTTCAGGTGTAAAGCTAGAGCCTCAGACTAAGAAAAATAAACGCTTAATTTTATGATTGTTCTTAACCTCAGCTAACGCCCGCTTAAGGGGCAGACAACGCTACTACCAACTTTCCGCATAACACCGTAACCACAAAAACCAATGCATAGTAAAAATGCCGCGCGTTGGCTGTCCCTCTTGAAGCGTTTGTTAGGAGTTTGTACCACAACTGTTAATCACCCTCAACACATAAGGATGAAGATCATAATAAAACCTCTCCATCAAGTCTTGAATATTATAACTTTGAAATTTATCCTCAAAATCTTTTTCTAAAAATTTAGCACTTGGAGAGTCACTAAATAAACCACTATCGACTCTCAATAAACGACGATGCTTTGAAATATTAACCAAAAGAGAAAGCTCATTATAAGAAGGTAATTTTTGCATTTCTTCAATTAACTTCCTCGTTTCATAAATATTATTATGATCACAAAAATTTTTAATTAAACGCCAATCAACATTTCGACTCTCTTTATCATCTTTAATCTGAAAAATTATATTTAAAATATATGGAACCGATTCGACTAATGAATGTAAACAACGAAAAAAAGCTATGGCATTTGCTTCAAAACCAATTCTATAATATTGAGGATTTTTTATTTCTTCATCGAGTTCACCATACATAGCAAGCTTATGATTCTTATAATTTCTGACAAACTCAGCATAATGATAACAACAATATTCACTCTGATAGCCAATGCTATCAAAAGCGCGATCAAATTTATATTTATCATTTAACGTGAGATCGTGATGTAATACTTTTTCTAAATTAGATTTATCTAGCTTGACCATAAAAACTCCTAACGCCCGGCTAAGGGGTTGACAACGCACCGCCAGACTCAAAAAACACACCGTAAACACTGAACTGCAATTTTGCACTAAAGTCGCCACGCGTTGGCAATCCCTCTTGAGCCGTTTGTTATGTTATTGATTTTCAATTGTTCCATAACAAGTCTTAAACGAACTTAGCAACGTATTAGATACATATTCCGATACTCGAGTATCCACTGTCGGTCTACTTAAAATAACATACAAATCTTTCCAGCTCGCTTTAGTCGCATCTCTCGCCAATTCCATGCCATAAAACGCGGATGATAAGCCACCAACTGGGTCTGTAATATCATTCGCTTGTTGATACTTTAACATCCAATCTTGGATGTTTTTCCTTAAATGATCTTCTGCTATTCGTATATCAATTTCATCTTCACTTGTAATCAACCCGTTGATTTTGGCTAGCCGATTACTAACCATTTGTTCATAACACTGATTATTTCTTACAAGTTCATCAGATGGTTCTTTCGCACAACCACTTATTATCACTGTACTAAAAACACAAAGCATCCATTTCATATAATCACCGAATTTAACAATTGCCATACCAAACATAACGCCCGGTTAAGGGGTGAGCAACGCAACGACCAACTCACCGCACAACACCGTAAACCAAAAAAATCAACGCATTACACAAATGCTGCGCGTTGCGAATCCCTCTTGAACCGTTTGTTATATTTTCGTTCTCAACCCTAATGTGACCGAGAGCTTAAGATCAACGAAAAACCATTAACAAACTGATACTTCTCGACTTTCTAAAACCGTAGCAGCTTCGGCTCGCTCAATAATTTTCAACAATACCGATTGAATTGATTCATCTTCACGAACATCTTTATCACTCGTAAATCGCTGAATTTGCGGTTCAGCATTTTCTTCAGACAAAAAGGTAATGACTACTTCGGTAGCGAAATCTGTCGTTTTACCGAAATACTCTAAAGATATTTGCGGATAACCTTTGAAACCTCTTTGTACTCGTTTCAATATGCGTTTTTTCGCCTTATCCACGTTCATCATGAATCCTTTTGATTGCTGAACTTAAAAAAAATATAACGCCCGGCTAAGGGGTTGACAACGCACCGCCGAACTCAAAAAACCACTGTAAACACTGAACTTCAATTTTGCACTAAAGTCGCCAAGCGTTGGCAATCCCTCTTGAGCCGTTTGTTATGCAAATTCAATGAGATAAACCGAATTTACACGACTAAAAACCACAATTGCAATAGTTGAGTGATTCAAGAACCAACCCAAGCAAGAACTTTGATAAATAAGCCGCCAAAACAAAGTCCACCTTTCAGCAACAAACCAAGCTTTTGAATGAGACAAACCCTACAAGCAATACTTTCAGCAAGTGCAAAATGCTCGATTAACTTGCCCTTTCCACACTTTGCGCCCACTGAATTTACAACGCGCCAGCGCTAAAACTGATTGAGGCAAACAAAGAACCTTGCCTGTTTTACGGCTTGAGTTCACCATGAATTTGAAGGTAAAAATGCTCATTTGCCGACAACGCAAAACGAATAGCCGGAGAAATCTAAAAAGATTGAACCCCTAAATTTACCTGAGTTGCATAACGCCCGGCTAAGGGGTTGACAACGCACCGCCGAACTCAAAAAACCACTGTAAACACTGAACTTCAATTTTGCACTAAAGTCGCCAAGCGTTGGCAATCCCTCTTGAGCCGTTTGTTATGCAAATTCAATGAGATAAACTAAATTTATACGACCAAAAGCCACAATTGCAATGGTTGAGTAATTCAAGAATCAACCCAAGCAAGAACTGTGATAAATGAGCCGCCAAAACAAAGTCCACCTTTCAGCAACAAACCAAGCTTTTGTGTCAGACAAACTCAACGAGCGAAAACTTCAGCAAAAGCAAAATGCTCGATTAACTTGCCCTTTCCACACTTTGCGCCCGCAAAATTCGCAACGCGCCAACGTTAAAACTGATTGAGGCAAACAAAGAACCTTGCCTGTTTTACGGCTTGAGTGAACCACGAATTTTAAGGTCAAAAAGCTCATTTGCCGACAATACCAAACGAATGGCCGGAGAAATCCTAAAAGATTGAACCCCTAAATTTACCTGAGTTGCATAACGCCCGCTTAAGGGGCAGCCAACGCCACTACTAACTTTCCGCATAACACCGTAACCACAAAAACCAACGCATAGTAAAAATGCCAAGCGTTGGCTGTCCCTCTTGAAGCGTTTGTTAGCTTACTGAAACACTTCCGTTAAAGGCATAAATATTATAATTCTTTAGAGAAAGAAGGATGTTCCTTATAATAATTCAATACCCAAGGTTGAATATTAAATGCGAAACCCATCAAAGGCTCCTCCATATCAGAAGCACGATATAAAATATTTTTCTTACACAAACCACCTATAACGCCATCACTATAAGCTCTATATAATGTTGCTTCACCATTAACAATGTATTGTTTAATTATTAGTTTCTCTTGTTTATTTAGAAGGCGCAATAATTTTAACTGCTTATTTTCCTCACGCTTTTTTTTGAAGTATTTATTTACATATTCAATCATTTCCGCACCCGATAATACGGTCGAAAAAATCAATACCATTAAAAGATAACTATTGTATTCAGAAATAAACTCATCCAACCCTGTTCTAGCTAAAAAATCATGAGGTAAGAAATAAATAGATGTCACAACAAGTAATGTAGAAAGAGAATAGCTTAGTGGAGCCCTTTTTATAAACCCAAGAATTCTCGATAAAAAATCTGTCAAATTTCTCTCCTAATTTAACCAAATGTAAGCTAACGCCCGCTTAAGGGGCAGACAACGCTACTACCAACTTTCCGCATAACGCCGTAATCACAAAAACCAACGCATAGTAAAAATGCCACGCGTTGGCTGTCCCTCTTGAAGCGTTTGTTATGTAACCTTGCCTATATGCTAAGTCTATTTATTGGAGTGCTACACTAGATTTTAATGTGATTAATCCAGTGCCTAATGCAATGAGCATCACACCAGCCAAGGCATATATGTCGAATTTTTGTTGCCAAATCAAGACAGACGCTACACATACTAATGCAATGCCTGCGCCCGACCAAATGGCGTAAGCAAGCCCAACATTCATAGATTTCAGAACAAACGCAAAAGTCATTCCTGCGATTGAATAGAAAAATATCGCTCCCATTCCAAACCACCACTTCTCCCAACCATTTGAAGCCTTTAACAACAGAGTTGCAGTTACTTCCGTTAAGATTGCCAAGATCAAAAATATGTAAACCAATGTCATAGTTCCTTTTTGTTACATAACGCCCGGCTAAGGGGTTGACAACGCATAGCCGAACTCAAAAAACACACTGTAAACGCTGAACTTCAATTTTGCACTAAAGTCGCCACGCGTTGGCAATCCCTCTTGAGCCGTTTGTTATGCAAATTCAATGAGATAAACTGAATTTACACGACCAAAAGCCACAATCGCAATGGTTGAGTGATTCAAGAACCAACACAAGTAGGAGCCGAGATAAATAAGCCGCCAAAACAAAGTCCACCTTTCAACAAAAAACCAAGCTTTTGTGTCAGACAAACTCAACGAGCGAAAACTTCAGCAAAAGCAAAATGCTCGATTAACTTGCCCTTTCCACATTTTGCGCCTGCCAAACTGACAATGCGCCAGCGCTAAAACCGATTGAGGCAAACAAAGAAACTTGCCTGTTTTACGGTTTGAGTTAACCACGAATTTTAGGGTAAACATGCTCATTTGCCGACAACACAAAACGAATGGCCCGAGAAATCCCAAAAGATTGAGCCCATAAATTTACCTGAGTTGCATAACGCCCGGTTAAGGGGCTGACAACGCAAAACACTGAACTCAAAAAAACAACCGTAATCACAAAGGCCGATTTGAACAAAAACCGCCACGCGTTGGCAGTCCCTCTTTAACCGTTTGTTAGGCCAACCGATTGACAACAATACTTTCAAAACCCAAGAACAAGGCTTTTTGTAAATTTGAAGCAAACTAACCCATTAATTTATAAACAAAAACTTCAAATTAACAAAGAAACAAAAAACTCAAATTGAGCGATTTGGAAGAAAAGTGACGAGCGTAGCATGCTCGGCGGACGTTTGGATGCTGAAGGTTATTTTGCCGCTAAATTCACAACGAAAAGCAACACAACGCGATCAAGAAACAGCAAATATGTGATGATTATTTATTGCTTAAGTTAAGCCACAAAACATGGAACTTACCGTTCAATTCAAACTCGATTTAGCTGATAAAAACTCACTTTGCCTAACGCCCGGCTAAGGGGTTGACAACGCACCGCCGAACTTAAAAAACACACTGTAAACGCTGAACTGCAATTTTGCACTAAAGTTGCCAAGCGTTGGCAATCCCTCTTGAGCCGTTTGTTATGCAAATTCAATGAGATAAACTGAATTTACACGACCAAAAGCCACAATTGCAATGGTTGAGTGATTCAAGAACCAACCCAAGTAGGAGCCGAGATAAATAAGCCGCCAAAACAAAGTCCACCGTTCAACAACAAACCAAGCTTTTGAATGAGACAAACTCAACAAGCAAGACTTTCAGCAAGTGCAAAATGCTCGATAAACTTGCCCTTTCCACACTTTGCGCACGCTGAATTGACAACAAAACAGCACCAAAACTCATTGAGGCAAACAAAGAACCTTGCCTGTTTTACGGTTTAAGTTAACCACGAATTTGAGGGTAAAAAATCTCATTTGCCGACAACACCAAACGAATGGCCGGAGAAATCCAAAAAGATTGAGCCCCTAAATTTACCTGAGTTGCATAACGCCCGGCTAAGGGGTTGACAACGCACCACCGAACTCAAAAAACCACTGTAAACACTGAACTTCAATTTTGCACTAAAGTCGCCACGCGTTGGCAATCCCTCTTGAGCCGTTTGTTATGCAAATTCAATGAGATAAACTGACTTTACACGATCAAAAGCCACAATTGCAATGGTTGAGTGATTCAAGAATCAACCCAAGCAAGAACTGTGATAAATGAGCCGCCAAAACAAAGTCCACCTTTCAGCAACAAACCAAGCTTTTGAATCAGGAAAACTCAACGAGCTAAAACTTCAACAAGTGTAAAATGCTCGATAAACTTGCCCTTTCCACACTTTGCGCCCGCTAAATTCACAACAAACCAGCACCAAAACTCATTGAGGCAAACAAAGAACCTTGCCTGTTTTACGGCTTAAGTAAACCACGAATTTTAGGGTAAAAAAGCTCATTTGCCGACAATACCAAACGAATGGCCGGAGAAATCCAAAAGATTGAACCCCTAAATTTACCTGAGTTGCATAACGCCCGGCTAAGGGGTTGACAACGCACCGCCGAACTCAAAAAACCACTGTAAACACTGAACTTCAATTTTGCACTAAAGTCGCCAAGCGTTGGCAATCCCTCTTGAGCCGTTTGTTATGCAAATTCAATGAGATAAACCGAATTTACACGACTAAAAACCACAATTGCAATAGTTGAGTGATTCAAGAACCAACCCAAGCAAGAACTTTGATAAATAAGCCGCCAAAACAAAGTCCACCTTTCAGCAACAAACCAAGCTTTTGAATGAGACAAACCCTACAAGCAATACTTTCAGCAAGTGCAAAATGCTCGATTAACTTGCCCTTTCCACACTTTGCGCACGCTGAATTGACAACAAAACAGCACCAAAACTCATTGAGGCAAACAAAGAACCTTGCCTGTTTTACGGCTTGAGTTCACCATGAATTTGAAGGTAAAAAGCTCATTTGCCGACAACACAAAACGAATGGCCGGAGAAATCCAAAAGATTGAACCCCTAAATTTACCTGAGTTGCATAACGCCCGGCTAAGGGGTTGACAACGCACCGCCGAACTCAAAAAACCACTGTAAACACTAAGCTTCAATTTTGCACTAAAGTCGCCACGCGTTGGCAATCCCTCTTGAGCCGTTTGTTAGGCCAACCGATTGACAACGATACTTTCAAAACCAAAGAACGAGTTTTTTGTAAACTTGAAACCAACTAAGCGATTCATTTATAAACCAAAATCTCAAATCAGAAAAGAAACCAAAAAACTCAAATTGAGCGGTTTGGAAGAAAAGTGACGAGCGTAGCATGCTCGGCGGACGTTTGGATGCTGAAGGTTATTTTGCCGCTAAACTCACAACGAAAAATAACTCAACGCGATCAAGAAACAACAAATAGGTGATGACGATTTATTGCTTAAGTTCAGTCTGAGAACATGGAATTTACCGTTCAATTCCAACTCGATTTAGCTGATAAAAACTCACCTTGCCTAACGCCCGGCTAAGGGGTTGACAACGCACCACCGAACTTAAAAAAAACACTGTAAACACTGAACTTCAATTTTGCACTAAAACCGCCAAGCGTTGGCAATCCCTCTTGAGCCGTTTGTTAGGCCAACAGATTGACAACGATACTTTCAAAACCAAAGAACAAGACTTGTTTAAAAACTGAAAACCAACTAAGCGATTCATTTATAAACCAAAATCTCAAATCAGAAAAGAAACCAAAAAACTCAAATTGAGCGATTTGGAAGAAAAGTGACGAGCGTAGCATGCTCGGCGGACGTTTGGATGCCGAAGGTTATTTTGCCGATGAATTCACAGCGATAAACAACCCAACGCGATCAAGAAACAACAAATATGTGATGACGATTTATTGCTTAAGTTAAGCCACAAAACATAGAATTCACTGCTCAATTTCAACTCGATTTAGCTGATAAAAACTCACCTTGCCTAACGCCCGCTTAAGGGGCAGACAACGCTACTACCGAGCTTCCGCATAACACCATTATCACAAAAACCAACGCATGATAAAAATGCCACGCGTTGGCTGTCCTTCTTGAAGCGTTTGTTAGCCGATTTTCAGATCTAGCTTGAAATTACGAATAATCTTTTCATCCAAACAGCTTCGTAAAAACTTATTCATTTGTGTCATGTCATTAGAAGAGTAAAAATCGAGCATGAGCGTATTAAACTCTTGCTGACGTTTGGCTTGCACATTAATGATAGGAAAACCATTAGCCAACAAAATACCGTTCATCATGAACCGACCGGTACGTTTGTTAACATCCCAAAAAAATTGAGCGCGTGCCATTTGTAAAAATGCAGTAATTGCTTGATCGTAAACATCAGATTCACTATTAACCTGACTCTCAACTTCAAGCCATTTATCGTCCAACTCATCTGGAGCGGGGGGCTCATACTCTGAACCCGTAATGGAAACGTAACCAGAGCGAAACTTACCCCACTCTAACGCTTCTTCTTTGCCAGCTATATTGTGAATTTTTAAAGCGGTTTCTTTATTAAATTGAAACTCACCTTGATCAACTAAGCCAAAAATAAGTTCCCATGCTCGAGCTTGGTTCATTGCCATATTTTGATCACTAATTCGATGGCCACCTACGGTGATCCCATCAAGAATCGTTTGCACCTCAGGCAAAGTCATTGCTACACCCTCGAGGTTAACAGCGTCATAAACCAAAGCTGGAACATCTCTTTTGGCAAGTTGTTTAGCCAACGGTATATTTGGTTTCATATTCCACATGTTATCTGTCAATGCTGTCATGGTGGTCTTCTTCAATGTAAGTAAAACTTCGCTAAGTATACACTTACTGATGAGTAAGGTGGTAGAAGTCGGCTAACGCCCGGCTAAGGGGTTGACAACGCACCACCGAACTCAAAAAACACACTGTAAACACTGAACTTCAATTTTGCACTAAAGCCGCCACGCGTTGGCAATCCCTCTTGAGCCGTTTGTTAAGCAAATTCAATAAGATAAACCGACTTTTCACGACCAAAAGCCACAATTGCAATGGTTGAGTAATTCAAGAACCAAACCAAGCCAGAGCCATGATAAATAAGCTGCCAAAACAAAGTTCACCTTTCAACAACAAACCAAGCTTTTGAATGAGACAAACTCAACAAGCAAGATTTTCAGCAAGTACAAAATGCTCAATAAACTTGCCCTTTCCACACTTTGCGCACGCTGAATTGGCAACAAACCAGCACCAAAACTGATTGAGGCAAACAAAGAACTTTGCCTGTTTTACGGCTTGAGTTAACCACGAATTTTAGGGTAAAAAAGCTCATTTGCCGACAACACAAAACGAATGGCCGGAGAAATCCAAAAGATTGAACCCCTAAATTTACCTGAGTTGCATAACGCCGCATTAAGTGGTGAGCAACGCAAGTTGTGAACCTTAACTCTTGCTCGGAACACCGAGCGTTGTGAATCCACTTAAATGCTTTGTTATGTTACTTGGATTCAAGTACGAAGTGCGACACCTCTGAACATAAAAACAGTAAGGTGCGATAATCATGAAGTTTGCTCCCGCCAAGAAGTAAAAAACATGAAATACACACACCTCACTGAGATTGAAAGGTATATGATTTCTTTGCTCAGAAAGCAAGGGATCAGTACCGCAAAAATAGCTAAACAACTGGGGCGTCACAAAGCCACTATCTATCGAGAAATTGAACGTAATTGTCGTTACAACAAGTTCTTCGATAGGTACTCTTATCAACCAGAGCGAGCACAGCAAATGGCGCGCAACCGGCTTAGTCGTTCACGGCGAAATAAACGCTATACCAAACTTGACTTCAGACTACCTGAAGCCTTGCTACGACTGGATTGGAGCCCTGACCAAATCGTCGGATACCTAAGGATGAGAGGCTATCCAACAATGAGCCACGAGCTCATTTATCAGCACGTTTGGAACGACAAAACTCTCGGTGGAACGCTATGGAAACACCTACGCCAATCCACCAAGAAAAGGCGTAAAAGGTACAACTCAAAAGACAGTCGAGGACGGCTGGCAAATAAGCGTCATATTGCCGAAAGACCTGCAGACGCTGAGCATCGAAAAGAGCCTGGCCACTGGGAAATTGATACCGTCGTGGGTCGCGGAACCAAGCACTGTATCGTCACTTTAGTCGACAGAATGACTGGCTACACTTTTATCGGTCAAATGGACGATAGAACAAGCGAGTCGCTCAACGTAAGAATGAGCAAAATCATGACCCGCTCTGACTTACCTTTTAAAACGATAACATCAGATAACGGCACTGAATTTCATGGTTATGCACAACTAGAAAAACATCATAACTGCCTGTTTTACTTTGCAAATCCATACCATTCATGGGAGCGAGGCACTAATGAAAACACCAATGGTTTGATACGACAATACTTACCAAAACGAACCTCCATGTCACACGTGACACAGAAGCTGTGTAATGAAATTGCATATAAATTAAATACACGCCCACGCAAAAGGCTTGGGTATAGAACACCAACGGAGTATATTCATGCGCATCTGTAGAAAGTGTCGCACTTCAAACTTGATACTAAGTTATTTCGGTTGCGTGATTGGTATGTCGTGATCGGAGGTTTTTCCACAATCGTTACACAAATAAGTCCCTACCTTCTTATTGAGCAACCGCATGTTAGTGGCTTTTCTTGCGGATTGTTGAGTAAGGTTCCCAGACCCACAAAAGTCACAACGAAAATTATGAGGATTATTATTATGAATTTTTTCAATAAGTGCTTGGCTAATACTTGCCTGTTCTTTATGGTTTGCTACTTCGAAGCGAAGTGTGGCGTTCTCCGCCTCAAGTGCTACCACCTTGGCCTCAAGAATAGAAAATTGCTCAGAAGCTTGAGATAGGCGTTCTTTTAGAATCACAGAACTACCGTGTTCATTAATTAATTTTTCTAACCCAGAAAATATACCCATTTTATAACCTCTTTGGTTGATTAAGGATTAAACATAACGCCCGGCTAAGGGGTTGACAACGCACCACCGAACTCAAAAAACACACTGTAAACACTGAACTTCAATTTTGCACTAAAGCCGCCACGCGTTGGCAATCCCTCTTGAGCCGTTTGTTATGCAAATTCAATAAGATAAACCGACTTTACACGACCAAAAGCCACGATTGCAATGGCTGAGTGATTCAAGAATCAACCCAAGCAAGAACTGTGATAAATAAGCCGCCAAAACAAAGTCCACCTTTCAGCAACAAACCAAGCTTTTGAATCAGGAAAACTTAACGAGCGAAACCTTCATCAAAATCAAAATGCTCGATTAACTTGCCCTTTCCACACTTTGCGTCCGCTAAACTGACAACGCGCCAACGCTAAAACTGATTGAGGCAAACAAAGAAATTTGCCTGTTTTACGGTTTGAGTTAACCAAGAATTTGAGGATAAAAAAGCTCATTTGCCGATAACACAAAACGAATAGCCGGAGAAATCCCAAAAGATTGAACCCCTAAATTTACCTGAGTTGCATAACGCCCGCTTAAGGGGCAGCCAACGCTACAACTAACTTTCCGGATAACACTGTAACCACAAAAGCCAAAGCATAGTGAAAATGCCACGCGTTGGCTGTCCCTCTTGAAGCGTTTGTTATGTTTTTACTGATACACGACCTTAAAGTGTTCTAAAACCAATAACATATCCTCACTTGGCTCTATACCTAAAGTTTCACATTCACGTGAGAAAAATTTCCAATGAGCATTACGCCACCATTCTAGCGATTTGTCGCCCTCACCCTCACTTGCCGCAAACTCTTCCGTCACTTCGTTGAATCGACAACTTGAGACCGATGTGATCTCAATGATACAAATTGGCTCACCATCCCAGTTTGTGACCACTTGAAGGTGGCCAACTATAGGTAATACTTCGCTTTCGTGGCTATACCAATATTCCATGCTGCATGATGCTCGTTTCTCGCCACGTAGAATTAAATCTGCACATAGATTTGCGTTATACTCATCTGCGCAAAAGTAATCCGAACTAAATGATGTATATTTTTCAGACACTTCACTAGGTAAAGTTCGAAGGTACTGCTGTAAAAATAACTGACTCTTTTCTTCCATGATTCTCTGAACCTGATTAAAAACATAACGCCCGGCTAAGGGGTTGACAACGCACCGCCGAACTCAAAAAACCACTGTAAACACTGAACTTCAATTTTGCACTAAAGTCGCCAAGCGTTGGCAATCCCTCTTGAGCCGTTTGTTATGCAAATTCAATAAGATAAACTGACTTTACTCGATCAAAAGCCACGATTGCAATGGTTGAGTGATTCAAGAACCAACCCAAGCAAGAACTGTGATAAATAAGCCGCCAAAACAAAGTCCACCTTTCAGCAACAAACCAAGCTTTTAAATCAGGAAAACTCAACGAGCTAAAACTTCAGCAAGTACAAAATGCTCGATAAACTTGCCCTTTCCACACTTTGCGCCCACTGAATTTACAACGCGCCAGCGCTAAAACTGATTGAGGCAAACAAAGAACCTTGCCTGTTTTACGGTTTAAGTTAACCACGAATTTGAGGGTAAAAAAGCTCATTTGCCGACAACACCAAACGAATGGCCGGAGAAATCCCAAAAGATTGAGCCCCTAAATTTATCTGAGTTGCATAACGCCGCATTAAGGGGCAGCCAACGCCACTACCAACTCACCGCATAACACCGTAATCACAAAAACTAACGCATAATAAAAATGCCACGCGTTGGCTGTCCCTCTTAAATGCTTTGTTAGGTGCGTTTTGACTATTGCGATTTAGAGTACTGGTGCAATACTTCTATAAACTCTATTTTGGTAGGGTCACAAGTATACTCAGACTCACCAAGACAATCTTCACTATGATAGTTTGGAGCACTTAGAATTGCTTCAGGTGCAACTTTAGCACTCAATAACACACCGCCAGACTCAATAGCATTTAGACCCCGAGCAAACTTTTCTGCTACCTGTTTTTTGGGAGTCCAACCAAAACCGATTAATCCTTGTTCATAGAGAAACTTACATTCGCCGCGATATAGGTGAAGTTCAGCGCCATCATATTTTGGCAATATGAGTTTTAACCAAGTCAGTACCAATTTATCGTTACTCACATGACGTCGAATGTTTCCACCATTAACGATCCATAGCATGTGCATTTTATCGGCATCAAAATCGTATTGTTCAATATTTTCCACTGAATAATGTACTGCTGATGCCCATGTTTCACTCGGAATATCACATGGATACTCACCACTCATGAGTTTGAAAGCTAATTCTTGATAATTGATACAATTCTCCTTGATACCTCAAAGCACCTAACGCCCGGCTAAGGGGTTGACAACGCACCACCGGACTCAAAAAACACACTTAAACACTGAACTGCAATTTTGCACTAAAATCGCCAAGCGTTGGCAATCCCTCTTGAGCCGTTTGTTATGCAAATTCAATAAGATAAGCTGACTTTACTCGATCAAAAGCCACAATTGTAATGGTTGAGTGATTCAAGAACCAACCCAAGCAAGAACTGTGATAAATAAGCCGCCAAAACAAAGTCCACCTTTCAGCAACAAACCAAGCTTTTGAATGAGACAAACCCTACAAGCAATACTTTCAGCAAGTGCAAAATGCTCGATTAACTTGCCCTTTCCACACTTTGCGCACGCTGAATTGGCAACAAACCAGCACCAAAACTGATTGAGGCAAACAAAGAACCTTACCTGTTTTACGGCTTGAGTGAACCACGAATTTTAGGGTAAAAAAGCTCATTTGCCGACAACACAAAACGAATGGCCGGAGAAATCTAAAAAGATTGAACCCCTAAATTTACCTGAGTTGCATAACGCCCTGTTAAGGTGTGAGCAACGCAATACCGATGTTGCCGCAGACCACCTTAAACACTAAACGCAACGCATAGTAAAAATGCCACGCGTTGCGAATCACTCTTGAACAGTTTGTTATAGCTCTATGCACCAAACCCTATTAAAGTTCCACCACCATGCATTGAGTTACGCGAAAAAGTGTTGCCGCCAACTTTTAATGAAGAACTATCGCCGTACAAATTAAGACCTAGAGGGCGTAAGTCTAACTTATCCACAACTACAACATCTTGAGACGGTGCTTTAGCTGATAAGACCGTTTCGCCAGAGATTAGTATCGTAATTTTGTTGTTCTGGGTTACGACTTTTATTGCTGGGTGTAGTGATTTGTTTTTCTCTACTACGGAAACCAATTCATTGGTAGACGAATCAGCTACAGCTTTGATCCAAACTTGAGGAATACTACCCTTACCTATTAGTACTGGAATGTCCCCACCAATAGATACCAAATTTCCACCGCCAGTTAGTGTGTTGCTACATATAGTGAGCTTTTTAAGTGGCTTGTAACCATCAGGAAGCTTATTGTCCATTGTTACCTCCGAGCACTCTTCTTCTTGTAGGAGCACTTTCAAAGTGCTTCTCTATCTTTTTCATGACTAATTTTCGGCTATCTTTTAAGCACAAACCAACCAAATAAAGAACGATAGTTGCCCCTCCGCCAAAAGCCAAAGCAATCCACTCACCTTTAACAATTATGGTGTAATCAGAATATCCCTTGCCGAGTAAATTTAACGCAAACCCAAAGGTAGTTAAGCCGATACTATTTGCCCAGTTATATGTAACGGGTTTACCATTTTTAAGTCGCTCAAATTCGACTTCTCGCAATAAATAGTCTGCTTGCCAAGTGCCGATATCACCACCGGTCATTAAGTCATCGACTATTTGAGTGTCGGTAATTTCTAAGTCACTTATTTCTTTTTTTACCATAGAACTTCCAACGTTAATTAAAACTAAAAAGAGCTATAACGCCCGGCTAAGGGGTTGACAACGCACCGCCGAACTCAAAAAACACACTTAAACACTGAACTTCAATTTTGCACCAAAGTCGCCACGCGTTGGCAATCCCTCTTGAGCCGTTTGTTATGCAAATTCAATGAGATAAACTGACTTTACACGACCAAAAGCCACAATTGCAATGGTTGAGTGATTCAAGAACCACCCCAAACAAGAACTGTGATAAATGAGCCGCCAAAACAAAGTCCACCTTTCAACAACAAACCAAGCTTTTGAATCAGGAAAACTCAACGAGCGAAAACTTCAGCAAGTGCAAAATGCTCGATAAACTTGCCCTTTCCACACTTTGCGCCCACAAGATTCACAACACGCCAACGCTAAAACTAATTGAGGCAAACAAAGAACCTTGCCTGTTTTACGGCTTGAGTTAACCATGAATTTGAAGGTAAAAATGCTCATTTGCCGACAACACAAAACGAATGGCCGGAGAAATCCCAAAAGATTGAGCCCTAAATTTACCTGAGTTGCATAACGCCCGGCTAAGGGGTTGACAACGCATAGCCGAACTCAAAAAAACACACTTAAACACTGAACTGCAATTTTGCACTAAAGTCGCCACGCGTTGGCAATCCCTCTTGAGCCGTTTGTTATGCAAATTCAATGAGATAAATCAAATTTACACGACCAAAAACCACAATTGCAATGGTTGAGTGATTCAAGAACCAATCCAAGCAAGAACTGTGATAAATAAGCCGCCAAAACAAAGTCCACCTTTCAACAACAAACCAAGCTTTTGAATCAGGAAAACTTAACGAGCGAAACCTTCAGCAAGTGCAAAATGCTCGATAAACTTGCCCTTTCCACACTTTGCGCCCACTGAATTTACAACGCGCCAGCGCTAAAACTGATTGAGGCAAACAAAGAACCTTGCCTGTTTTACGGCTTAAGTTCACCATGAATTTGAAGGTAAAAATGCTCATTTGCCGACAACACAAAACGAATGGCCGGAGAAATCCCAAAAGATTGAGCCCTAAATTTCCCTGAGTTGCATAACGCCCGGCTAAGGGGTTGACAACGCACCGCCGAACTTAAAAAACCACTGTAAACACTGAACTTCAATTTTGCACTCAAGTCGCCACGCGTTGGCAATCCCTCTTGAGCCGTTTGTTATGCAAATTCAATGAGATAAACTGACTTTACTCGATCAAAAGCCACGATTGCAATGGTTGAGTGATTCAAGAATCAACCGAAGCCAGAGCCGTGATAAATAAGCCGCCAAAACAAAGCCCACCGTTCAACAACAAACCAAGCTTTTGAATCAGGAAAACTCAACGAGCGAAAACTTCAGCAAGTGCAAAATGCTCGATAAACTTGCCCTTTCCACACTTTGCGCCCACTGAATTTACAACGCGCCAGCGCTAAAACTGATTGAGGCAAACAAAGAACCTTGCCTGTTTTACGGCTTGAGTTCACAATGAATTTGAAGGTAAAAATGCTCATTTGCCGACACAACAAAACGAATGGCCGGAGAAATCCAAAAGATTGAACCCCTAAATTTACCTGAGTTGCATAACGCCCGGTTAAGGGGCTGACAACGCAAAACTCTGAACTCAAAATAACAACCGTAATCACAAAGGCCGATTTGAACAAAAACCGCCACGCGTTGGCAGTCCCTCTTTAACCGTTTGTTAGGCCAACCGATTGGCAACAATACTTTCAAAAGCCAAGAACAAGGCTTTTTGTAAATTTGACGCAAACTAAACCATTCATTTATAAACCAAAACTCTAACTCAGCAAAGAAACCAAAAAACTCAAATTGAGCGATTTGGAAGAAAAGTGACGAGCGTAGCATTCTCGGCGGACGTTTGGATGCTGAAGGTTATTTTGCCGCTAAATTTATAACGATAAACAACCCAACACGATCAAGAAACAACAAATATGTGATGATTATTTATTGCTTAAATTCAGCCTGAGAACATGGGATTTACCGTTCAATTCAAACTCGATTTAGCTGATAAAAACTCACCTTGCCTAACGCCCGGTTAAGGGGCTGACAACGCAAAACTCTGAACTCAAAATAACAACCGTAATCACAAAGGCCGATTTGAACAAAAACCGCCACGCGTTGGCAGTCCCTCTTTAACCGTTTGTTAGGCCAACCGATTGGCAACAATACTTTCAAAAGCCAAGAACAAGGCTTTTTGTAAATTTGACGCAAACTAAACCATTCATTTATAAACCAAAACTCTAACTCAGCAAAGAAACCAAAAAACTCAAATTGAGCGATTTGGAAGAAAAGTGACGAGCGTAGCATTCTCGGCGGACGTTTGGATGCTGAAGGTTATTTTGCCGCTAAATTTATAACGATAAACAACCCAACACGATCAAGAAACAACAAATATGTGATGATTATTTATTGCTTAAATTCAGCCTGAGAACATGGGATTTACCGTTCAATTCAAACTCGATTTAGCTGATAAAAACTCACCTTGCCTAACGCCCTGTTAAGGGGTGAGCAACGCAATACCGAAGCCACTGCATACACCTTAATCACTTACACCAACGCATAGTAAAAATGCCACGCGTTGCGAATCCCTCTTGAACAGTTTGTTATATGAATTTTTATTCGAGCTTTATACGCGGCATGTTTTTAAGCTTGTATAAAGGAGACTGTATGATTTGAGTCTTGACACCAAGAGCTTTTATTTTCGTCATTAAACCATTTGCATCAACTGAACTCAAACGCGGATCTATACATATTTCATCAAGCAGAAGGTCGGTATCGAAAGGAATCCGATAAAGACCATTACTTCCGCGAGTTTCGTCAAAATCGTTCGCTAAAAGTCGTACTTCATGTTCATGCGAAAACTCAGGTCGTTTAATACATAATAACTCCGCGAAGTTATCATTTTGTCCTCCCATAGCTAGACTTGTGAAAGTTATATTTGACAGAAAACCAAAAATGTCACTTTCACTCCAATAGTTGAGCTTTCCTATGAAGTAACACAAACCTCGATAATCTTCACGAGAGTTAAAAATCGGCTCAAATAGTTTACGTATAGTAGTTGAGACTCTTACCCCTTGTTTATCATGGCTATATATACGCCACATGGCATCAGTATCTTTTTCTGTAGTCCAACACTGTCCGTACCAATCTTTTGCCAAATTATCTAGTGTAGCAACCTCATTGTTACCGCAGTCGACTTCAGCCTTAAAGAAAAAGTTTTCGAAAGGATCTTCCCACATAGGCGGTTTGACTAAAACGAGCTCTTGGTCATTTATTAATTGTTCAAACCTGTCATAGCTAAACACTCGGTATATTTTTTGATCAAGATTTTCAATATTAATACAGTTATCTTCTACTTTTCTGATCATCAAGTCTTCCTTTATTCATATAACGCCCGGCTAAGGGGTTGACAACGCACCACCGGACTCAAAAAACACACTTAAACACTGAACTGCAATTTTGCACTAAAATCGCCAAGCGTTGGCAATCCCTCTTGAGCCGTTTGTTATGCAAATTCAATGAGATAAACCGATTTTACACGACCAAAAGCCACAATTGCAATGGTTGAGTGATTCAAGAATCAACCCAAGCAAGAACTGCGATAAATAAGCCGCCAAAACAAAGTTCACCTTTCAGCAACAAACCAAGCTTTTGAATCAGACAAACTCAACGAGCGAAACCTTCAGCAAGTACAAAATGCTCGATAAACTTGCCCTTTCCACACTTTGCGCCCACAAAATTCGCAACGCGCCAACGTTAAAACTGATTGAGGCAAACAAAGAACCTTGTCTGTTTTACGGCTTGAGTGAACCACGAATTTTAAGGTCAAAAAGCTCATTTGCCGACAACACAAAAAGAATGGCCGGAGAAATCCAAAAGATTGAACCCCTAAATTTACCTGAGTTGCATAACGCCCGGCTAAGGGGTTGACAACGCACTGCCGGACTCAAAAAACACACTGTAAACACTAAGCTTCAATTTTGCACTAAAACCGCCAAGCGTTGGCAATCCCTCTTGAGCCGTTTGTTAGGCCAACCAATTGACACCGACACTTTCACAACCAAAGAACGAGCTTTTTTGTAAACTTGAAACAAACTAACCGATTCATTTATAAACCAAAATCTCAAATCAGCAAAGAAACCAAAAAACTCAAATTTAGCGATTTGGAAGAAAAGTGACGAGCGTAGCATGCTCGGCGGACGTTTGGATGCTGAAGGTTATTTTGCCGCTGAATTCACAGCGAAAAACAACCCAACACGATCAAGAAACAACAAATATGTGATGACGATTTATTGCTTAAGTCCAGCCATTAAAACATGGAATTCACCATTCAATTCAAACCCGATTTAGCTGATAAAAACTCACTTTGCCTAACGCCGCGTTAAGGGGTGAGTAACGCAACTACCAACTCACCGCATTACACTAAAAACTAATAAAATCAACGCATAATGAAAATGCTAAGCGTTGCGAATCCCTCTTAAACGCTTTGTTATGTGTTAATCCCGCTCATTGATATAGTCAATTGCGAACTCTATATGGTCTATTAACTCTTCAACACATCTGGGGAAATAATACTCTGCATCATCAGGGTGTAAGTTGTCTTTAGGCAATAAAGTGTATTCAATTTCATCGTTAAACAGAGGGTAAAGATTATGAGTAAGGTAGTTCCGGCGAACCAATATAAACGCTAAAATTTCACTAAGCTCATCAGTAACTAATTCATGTTCTTTACAGCTCCCAACAAGCTGACCTAACATAGCTCGCTTAAGGTCATATCTCACTTTAACATTACTCGTAAGAACAATTGATTTTAATGCCGATTCCAACTTTCCAGACATCAATAGCAATCGCCCCAAACTTTCACAAAAACGCTCACTTTTGAGTAATTCATCGTAAAACTCTAAAGACATTGCTGGATTATTCCTTTACACATAACGCCCGCTTAAGGGGCAGACAACGCTACTACCAAGTTTCCGCATAACACCGCAATCACACAAACCAACGCATAGTAAAAATGCCCCGCGTTGACTGTCCCTCTTGAAGCGTTTGTTATGTACCTGGTTGGTTCTATCCCCAGAAACACCCATAAGTATCGTCTTCTAGTATTTCCAAGAAAGCTTCTAGAAGTTGAATCTCTGGGATTGGCTCATACGAATGCCATTTTTGGTCGGATTTCATCCAGTAAATTTTCCACGCGTCACGCGACTTATAATATTTGACTTTGGCTACTGGGCACTCCATTTTTTCGGATGGATCATTCCACTTAGGACGTATCTCGAAGATTTCGATGACCTGCCCCTCTAACCGATACCCAATATCAAGTTGATTGCGGATCTCTTCTGGCGGTCGACAAGAATCAAGGTACTTCTCCACTGCCTTTCTGTAACGCTGTTGCTCAATTTCTGAAAATGCCATATCTATCACCTAACCCTTTAATTAAGCTAAGTTTACGACCTAATTTCATACGTTGGCTAGGTTAATTTTCGAGAAAGTACATAACGCCCGGCTAAGGGGTTGACAACGCACCGCCGAACTTAAAAAACACACTTAAACACTGAACTGCAATTTTGCACTAAAGTCGCCACGCGTTGGCAATCCCTCTTGAGCCGTTTGTTAGGTGAAGCATTGCTCGACACTATTTAGTCAAGAGCTTGCAACGTTCTTCCGTATTAAGTAGCTTGACCTCATTGCATTTGAAATTTTTCTTTAAAATCAATTCACTTTCTTGCGCCTTTCCCTGACACAATACTTCTGAATCATTAACTTTAACCTCGAATATAGGACGATTTTCTACATCTATAGATGAAGATTCAGAATAGCTTCTTAATCCCGCACCATCTTTAGCCCATGAATTTCCGAGACTTTTAATCACCTCACTTACACGACCGACCCGGTACAAAGTCAATTCTTGCCCACTCGGCTTAAATGTCAGTTCAAATTTTGAGAGATCAAAGTGAAAACAATCGTAATTCCCAGAGATTATTCCTGATGTATATAATGTTACCAAAACCTCTTTTTTACTGCGATCTTCCCAAATTGAGGTGATATCGTTTAAGTGACGTAATAGAAAAAATAGTAAAACCTCGAGGTTCTGACCCTGTTCGTTAGTGTAGAAATCACCATTCAAATCTTCAATAGACTGCAAAGTGGTATTGAGATAGTTCATTTCACTTGATGCCAAATACCCATTTAGATACTCAATATCAATAGCAATAACATCAAAAAGCTCTTCTAAAAATGGATTCATATTGCCTACAATTTATATCAAATCGATAGTTACAGATTTAACTTGCTCACCTAACGCCCGGTTAAGGGGCTGACAACGCAAAACACTGAACTCAAAATAACAGCCGTAATCACAAAGGCCGATTTGAACAAAAACCGCCACGCGTTGGCAGTCCCTCTTTAACCGTTTGTTAGGCCAACCGATTGACAACGACACTTTCAAAACCCAAGAACAAGGCTTTTTGTAAATTTTAAGCAAACTAAACTATTCATTTATAAACCAAAACGCCAACTCAGCAAAGAAACAAAAAACTCAAATTGAGCGATTTGGAAGAAAAGTGACGAGCGTAGCATTCTCGGCGGACGTTTGGATGCTGAAGGTTATTTTGCCGCTAAATTCACAACGATAAACAACCCAAAACGTTCAAGAAACAACAAATATGTGATGACGATTTATTGCTTAAGTCCAGCCATGAGAACATGGAATTCGCCGTTCAATTCAAACCCGATTTAGCTGATAAAAACTCACTTTGCCTAACGCCCGGCTAAGGGGTTGACAACGCATTGCCGAACTCAAAAAACACACCGTAAATACTGAACTGCAATTTTGCACTAAAATCGCCAAGCGTTGGCAATCCCTCTTGAGCCGTTTGTTATGCAAATTCAATGAGATAAACTGAATTTACACGACCAAAAGCCACAATTGCAATGGTTGAGTGATTCAAGAATCAACCCAAGCAAGAACTGCGATAAATAAGCCGCCAAAACAAAGTCCACCGTTCAACAACAAACCAAGCTTTTGAATGAGACAAACTCAACAAGCAAGACTTTCAGCAAATGCGAAATACTCGATAAACTTGCCCTTTCCACACTTTGCGCCCGCTAAATTGACAACAAACCAGCACCAAAACTCATTGAGGCAAACAAAGAACCTTGTCTGTTTTACGGTTTAAGTTAACCACGAATTTGAGGGCAAAAATGCTCATTTGCCGACGACACCAAACGAATGGCCGGAGAAATCCTAAAAGATTGAACCCCTAAATTTACCTGAGTTGCATAACGCCCGGCTAAGGGGTTGACAACGCACCGCCAGACTCAAAAATACACCGTAAACACTGAACTTCAATTTTGTACTAAAACCGCCACGTGTTGGCAATCCCTCTTGAGCCGTTTGTTATGCAAATTCAATAAGATAAACTGACTTTACTCGATCAAAAGCCACAATTGCAATGGTTGAGTGATTCAAGAATCAACCCAAACCAGAGCCATGATAAATAAGCCGCCAAAACAAAGTTCACCCTTCAGCAACAAACCAAGCTTTTGAATGAGACAAACTCAACAAGCAAGACTTTCAGCAAGTGCAAAATGCTCGATTAACTTGCCCTTTCCACACTTTGCGCACGCTGAATTCACAACAAACCAGCACCAAAACTCATTGAGGCAAACAAAGAACTTTGCCTGTTTTACGGCTTGAGTGAACCAAGAATTTTAGGATAAAAATGCTCATTTGCCGACAATACAAAACGAATGGCCGGAGAAATCCAAAAGATTGAAACCCTAAATTTACCTGAGTTGCATAACGCCCTGTTAAGGTGTGAGCAACGCAATACAAAAGCCGCTGCATTCCACCTTAAACACAAAACGCAACGCATAGCAAAAATGCCACGCGTTGCGAATCACTCTTAAACAGCTTGTTAAATGCCTTGGATTCAAGTACGAAGTGCGACACCTCTGAACATAAAAACAGTAAGGTGCGATAATCATGAAGTTTGCTCCCGCCAAGAAGTAAAAAACATGAAATACACACACCTCACTGAGATTGAAAGGTATATGATTTCTTTGCTCAGAAAGCAAGGGATCAGTACCGCAAAAATAGCTAAACAACTGGGGCGTCACAAAGCCACTATCTATCGAGAAATTGAACGTAATTGTCGTTACAACAAGTTCTTCGATAGGTACTCTTATCAACCAGAGCGAGCACAGCAAATGGCGCGCAACCGGCTTAGTCGTTCACGGCGAAATAAACGCTATACCAAACTTGACTTCAGACTACCTGAAGCCTTGCTACGACTGGATTGGAGCCCTGACCAAATCGTCGGATACCTAAGGATGAGAGGCTATCCAACAATGAGCCACGAGCTCATTTATCAGCACGTTTGGAACGACAAAACTCTCGGTGGAACGCTATGGAAACACCTACGCCAATCCACCAAGAAAAGGCGTAAAAGGTACAACTCAAAAGACAGTCGAGGACGGCTGGCAAATAAGCGTCATATTGCCGAAAGACCTGCAGACGCTGAGCATCGAAAAGAGCCTGGCCACTGGGAAATTGATACCGTCGTGGGTCGCGGAACCAAGCACTGTATCGTCACTTTAGTCGACAGAATGACTGGCTACACTTTTATCGGTCAAATGGACGATAGAACAAGCGAGTCGCTCAACGTAAGAATGAGCAAAATCATGACCCGCTCTGACTTACCTTTTAAAACGATAACATCAGATAACGGCACTGAATTTCATGGTTATGCACAACTAGAAAAACATCATAACTGCCTGTTTTACTTTGCAAATCCATACCATTCATGGGAGCGAGGCACTAATGAAAACACCAATGGTTTGATACGACAATACTTACCAAAACGAACCTCCATGTCACACGTGACACAGAAGCTGTGTAATGAAATTGCATATAAATTAAATACACGCCCACGCAAAAGGCTTGGGTATAGAACACCAACGGAGTATATTCATGCGCATCTGTAGAAAGTGTCGCACTTCAAACTTGATACTAAGTGCTACTTTTTCTCGGAACTGCCCGAACCTGAGCCTGAATTACCATTGCCCGCACTTGATTGGCCACTTGATACAGGAGTCCCCGGTGCCATTTGCATGGTTGGGATATCTGCACTTGCTTCAAAATCACGCCCCGGAGCAGCTTGCATTTTAGGGATGTCAGCGCTGTCGGTGACGAAAATAGTTTTAGTCGTAGCTTTTTTATCACTCATGTCATTACTCTCTACATTGCATATTACAAAACCAACTACCAATGATATTGCTAGAATGAAAAACACTCCAGTTATTCTATTCAATATGTGGTTGATTTTTTGATATATATTAGGTTCTAAGTGAGCGTTAACGATACCCTTTATATAATAATTTTCGGCTTTAACGAGCTCTTTTGAGATTGCATGATTTCCAACAAGATATGCGACTAACGTGGAAATTACAGTAAATAAAAACAAGACCCATGCGGCTTTTATGCTCCATAGATATGAAGCGGTTTCTAAAGGAACGATAAAACGTATGGCAGTTAACGATAAAGCTAACCCCGCTGATGACAGTGACAAAATAGCTTTGTCATAGCCCTCACTGTTTGACAACTGACGCTTCAGAAGATCCTCTCGGTATGTATCATGTATCTCTTCACACCGTTTTTGTTCTTCTGGGGTTCGTTCGTATCTGTTTTCTTGACTCATAGCTACCTTGTACATTTAACGCCCGGCTAAGGGGTTGACAACGCACCGCCGGACTTAAAAAACACACTTAAACACTGAACTTCAATTTTGCACTAAAATCGCCAAGCGTTGGCAATCCCTCTTGAGCCGTTTGTTATGCAAATTCAATGAGATAAACCGAATTTACACGACCAAAAGCCACAATTGCAATGGTTGAGTGATTCAAGAACCAACCCAAGTAGGAGCCGAGATAAATAAGCCGCCAAAACAAAGCCCACCTTTCAACAACCAACCAAGCTTTTGAATGAGACAAACCCTACAAGCAAGACTTTCAGCAAGTGAAAAATGCTCGATTAACTTGCCCTTTCCACACTTTGCGCACGCTGAATTGACAACAAAACAGCACCAAAACTCATTGAGGCAAACAAAGAACCTTGCCTGTTTTACGGTTTGAGTAAACCACGAATCTGAAGGTGAAAAAGCTCATTTGCCGACAACACAAAACGAATGGCCGGAGAAATCCCAAAAGATTGAGCCCCTAAATTTACCTGAGTTGCATAACGCCCGGCTAAGGGGTTGACAACGCACCACCGAACTTAAAAAAAACACTGTAAACACTGAACTTCAATTTTGCACTAAAACCGCCAAGCGTTGGCAATCCCTCTTGAGCCGTTTGTTATGTGAATTTTTTCAAGCACCCAAAAGAGGAAAGTTTTTGCGCTGCTGATAGGTTAAAGCTAACTCTAAACAGGATTTGATTGCTGTTTCTGGCAACGGTTTCGATAAGGACAGCACTATTGCTCTGTTTCCCTGAAACTCCAGTTCTTCACAATACAATTCCCGAAATGTATCGACTAGCTTAGTTTGACAATTAAAAAACAGGTAATAATTATTAGGAGACTTCAGCTTCCAATCCATTCTTAGTGGACTGCCTGTTTTTACGCTGTAGCTTGGCTCACCCCATTTTAGAGATTCATCAACATCACCCAGATCCAATTCAGATACGATTTGAAAGACTAGATTTCGCAGTTCCTCTAACCTAATACGAACATTTTCCGGATATTCATCGAAGCGATCTTTGACTACCTTGTCCATTGGAATCTCCCATTCACATAACGCCCTGTTAAGGTGTGAGCAACGCAATACCAAAGCCGCCGCATACCACCTTAAACACTAAACGCAACGCATAGTAAAAATGCCAAGCGTTGCGAATCACTCTTAAACAGATTGTTATGCGATTGGACTACTGTCCATAGTATTTAGCACTGAAACCAACAGAAATAGGCGCTTCGTCATATTGGCAAGAAACTCCTACTTTTAATTGTCTACGATGGTCGTAGTAAGTGTGATAATGAGTTTGTTTTCGAGCTAGTTCTAACTCGGAAAGACTTAGACTCAAAGAACCCAATATGGATTCTGAATCAAACTCTTGATGTTGGTAATGAGGGGCTGTTCTCTTGATACTAACCTCAACGTAACTTACAAAATTACCCTCAGCTTCCAAAAGCATTTTGCACTCATCATTTTCTACTATGATGTTACCGACTTCATTAGCCAACCCACCTGTAGCAGTTTCAGCTTTATTAATTTGCATACCAATATACTGATATGGGCGATGAAAGGGAGAACTTAATAATGGGAGGTTATAAAATATTGCTTTATCAATTGCAGTTCCTAAATGAACCGCAGCAAAGTCATCATTCATTGCGTTTTTGTTGAATACCACACCGATGTCTTTAACTAGCGTCTTAAACGATTCGACGTAGGAGCTTTCGTCCATGAAATTTGCATATAACTTTCCAACAAGTAACCCAGGCGGTTCACAGTCTTTCAGCATGATCGGTAACACTTTAATAGGCTTACCCGCGATTTGATAATTCATTGCCACATCGAGCTCATTCACAACCCATGGAGCATTAATCGAATTAGGGGATAAAATAACCGCGAAGTATGCTACGTTATCAATGCCCTCACGAATTTTCTGAATCAAAGAATCGCCAATCTTCATTTCAGCTTCATCGAGCCAGCATTTTACATTGTGGTTTTCTAGATCTCGAGCCAACTTTCTCACAAACTCTTTGTCTGCGTGATTGTGACTTAAAAAAACACTCGTAATCAAATTTAATACTCCTTTATTAAAAAATCGCATAACGCCCGGCTAAGGGGTTGACAACGCACCGCCGAACTCAAAAAACACACTTAAACACTGAACTACAATTTTGCACTAAAGTCGCCACGCGTTGGCAATCCCTCTTGAGCCGTTTGTTATGCAAATTCAATGAGATAAACTGACTTTACACGACCAAAAGCCACAATTGCAATGGTTGAGTAATTCAAGAATCAACCCAAGCCAGAGCCGTGATAAATGAGCCGCCAAAACAAAGTCCACCTTTCAGCAACAAACCAAGCTTTTGAATCAGGAAAACTCAACGAGCTAAAACTTCAACAAGTGTAAAATGCTCGATAAACTTGCCCTTTCCACACTTTGCGCCCGCTAAATTCACAACAAACCAGCACCAAAACTCATTGAGGCAAACAAAGAACCTTGCCTGTTTTACGGCTTAAGTAAACCACGAATTTTAGGGTAAAAAAGCTCATTTGCCGACAATACCAAACGAATGGCCGGAGAAATCCAAAAGATTGAACCCCTAAATTTACCTGAGTTGCATAACGCCCGGTTAAGGGGCAACCAACGCTACTACCAAGCTTCCGCATAACACCGTAACCACAAAAAACAACGCATAATAAAAATGCCACGCGTTGGTTGTCCCTCTTGAACCGTTTGTTATGTGTATCTTTTTCCACTCGCAGCATAGTATTTTAGGACTTCAATACCTTCTAATACTTCATTCATATAAGGAGACTCATCATTTGCAAGCACAACCTTTACTTTGCGATTAAGATCTTGAAGGAAAGCTTCGATGCTAGCCTTGCTATTTGATACATAGTTTTCAAAGTCTTCTTTAATCACACAACCAAGTGCATTTAAGCTTTTGCTTTGAGCAAATGCCTCATGCTTTATTTCATTATTCAGTTTTTTGAACTCTATAAATTCCTGAAATCCAGAACAAGACATTACGTCGACGCCTTTTTTGTCGAGAAATTTTACCACATTGCCCCAATGAGAAGCGTTTTTTGGGCTGGTGTCTTGGAAAGCGAGTGTTAGTATTTGCTTGAGGTTATACTCATAAGACTTGTAAATATAGATAACCTCCATTTCTAGGAGAGATTCTATCTCATTTTTTATATGCTCAATTTCAACATCGATGTCGATTACTCGATTTTCGATCTCTTCAGTAGCCGCACCGTTATAATAAATATCAAGTAATTTATCTTTTTCCTCGTGAAGCAACTCTTCTTTTCGATTAATTTTCAGCCTACTTTCTTTACTCAGGGATAAGAAAGTAGAGTCGATAGTTTCATACCAACTCAAACGTTGAGATATTAGAGTTTTCCTAATGGACTTCATACTTTCTCCGATACACATAACGCCCGGCTAAGGGGTTGACAACGCACCGCCAGACTCAAAAAACACACCGTAAACACTGAACTGCAATTTTGCACTAAAGTCGCCACGCGTTGGCAATCCCTCTTGAGCCGTTTGTTAGTTGCGTGCTCAACTCATCCACCAAACCCTTTATTTGAGATTGTGTATGCCCATTTATAGCTAGACGCTCACTTTCATTGACTAAGAAACCAACTAGTTCAACAGAAATACGGATTAACTCTACTAATTCATTAAACGTAAAGACATAGAGCGATGGGTGTTGATGGATAAATTTATTTCTAACTGCCTGCAAACGGCTAATTTTTTCTTTTTCAAAACGCTCAATATCAATTACTTTGCTACCCGTGTAAGGAAGAAAGTCTTCTTTCCGCAGTTTTTCGTAAAGCCATTCGATATTATCTAAATCACCATACTCTGAGTGATAACTATCTTTTTTCCGAACTAGACGTGAGTCCGATGTAATGAGAGCTAAACACATTGCCGATTGAACAGAGTTATGTCCGTAGATCACTGCCCATTTAAAATACGTATTTTGCCCTCTTTCAATTTGAGACAAAGCGTCAAGTAAGCACCGCAATGACATGACTAGATCTGTTTCGAGATCAAATGATACCAACTTCTCTTTCATGTACTTACCTATTATTTATGAAAGCAACTAACGCCCGGCTAAGGGGTTGACAACGCACCGCCGAACTCAAAAAACACACTGTAAACACTGAACTGCAATTTTGCACTAAAACCGCCAAGCGTTGGCAATCCCTCTTGAGCCGTTTGTTATGCAAATTCGATGAGATAAACTGACTTTACTCGATCAAAAACCACGATTGCAATAGTTGAGTGATTCAAGAATCAACCCAAACAAGAACTGTGATAAATTAGCCGCCAAAACAAAGTCCACCTTTCAACAACAAACCAAGCTTTTGGAACAAACAAGTTCAACGGGCGAAAAATTCAGCAAGTGCAAAATGCTCGATAAACTTGCCCTTTCCACACTTTGCGCCCGCTAAATTCACAACAAACCAGCACCAAAACTCATTGAGGCAAACAAAGAACCTTGCCTGTTTTACGGCTTGAGTAAACCACGAATTTTAGGGTAAAAAAGCTCATTTGCCGACAACACAAAACGAATCGCCGGAGAAATCCTAAAAGATTAAACCCCTAAATTTACCTGAGTTGCATAACGCCCGGCTAAGGGGTTGACAACGCACCGCCAGACTCAAAAAACACACCGTAAACCCTGAACTTCAATTTTGCGCTAAAGTCGCCACGCGTTGGCAATCCCTCTTGAGCCGTTTGTTATGCAAATTCAATAAGATAAATCGACTTTACACGACCAAAAGCCACAATTGCAATGGTTGAGTGATTCAAGAATCAACCCAAGCAAGAACTGTGATAAATGAGCTGCCAAAACAAAGCCCACCTTTCAACAACAAACCAAGCTTTTGAATCAGGAAAACTCAACAAGCAAGACTTTCAGAAAATGCGAAATGCTCAATTAACTTGCCCTTTCCACACTTTGCGCCCGCTAAATTCACAACAAACCAGCACCAAAACTCATTGAGGCAAACAAAGAAACTTGCCTGTTTTACGGCTTGAGTAAACCACGAATTTGAGGGTAAAAATGCTCATTTGCCGACGACACAAAAAGGATGGCCAGAGAAATCTAAAAAGATTGAAACCCTAAAATTACCTGAGTTGCATAACGCCCGGCTAAGGGGTTGACAACGCACTGCCGAACTTAAAAAACACACTCTAAACACTGGACTTAAATTTTGTACTAAAGTCGCCAAGCGTTGGCAATCCCTCTTGAGCCGTTTGTTATGCAAATTCAATGAGATAAACTGACTTTACTCGATCAAAAGCCACGATTGCAATGGTTGAGTGATTCAAGAATCAACCGAAGCCAGAGCCGTGATAAATAAGCCGCCAAAACAAAGCCCACCGTTCAACAACAAACCAAGCTTTTGAATGAGACAAACTCAACAAGCAAGACTTTCAGCAAATGCGAAATACTCGATAAACTTGCCCTTTCCACACTTTGCGCACGCTGAATTGGCAACAAACCAACACCAAAACTCATTGAGGCAAACAAAGAACCTTGCCTGTTTTACGGCTTGAGTAAACCACGAATTTTAGGGTAAAAAAGCTCATTTGCCGACAACACAAAAAGAATGGCCGGAGAAATCTAAAAAGATTGAACCCCTAAATTTACCTGAGTTGCATAACGCCCGGCTAAGGGGTTGACAACGCACCACCGAACTTAAAAAACACACCGTAAACACTGAACTGCAATTTTGCACTAAAGCCGCCACGCGTTGGCAATCCCTCTTGAGCCGTTTGTTATGCAAATTCAATGAGATAAAACCACTTTACACGACCAAAAACCACAATTGCAATGGTTGAGTGATTCAAGAACCAACCCAAACCAGAGCCATGATAAATAAGCCGCCAAAACAAAGTCCACCCTTCAGCAACAAACCAAGCTTTTGGAACAGACAAGTTCAACGGGCGAAAAATTCAGCAAGTGCAAAACGCTCGATAAACTTGCACTTTCCACACTTTGCGCCCACTGAATTTACAACGCGCCAGCGCTAAAACTGATTGAGGCAAACAAAGAACCTTGCCTGTTTTACGGCTTGAGTAAACCACGAATTTTAGGGTAAAAAAGCTCATTTGCCGACAACACCAAACGAATGGCTGGAGAAATCTAAAAAGATTGAACCCCTAAATTTCCCTGAGTTGCATAACGCCCGGTTAAGGGGCAGACAACGCCACTACCAAGCTTCCGCATAACACCGTAACCACCAAAACCAACGCATAGTGAAAATGCCACGCGTTGGCTGTCCCTCTTGAACCGTTTGTTATATTTAAAATCCATAGTCCTTCAAATGTAGGTCAAAGAAAGGAATCAATATTTCTTCTTCAAACATGGATAATTCGTGCTCTGGAACTTTTATAAAGGTAGAACGATGATTCGGAGACCACCATTTTTGAATTCCTGTGTAACATTCCTGTGTTTTTGAGCGAGCAATTACGCGAAATGGTCGATCGGACCATCCATCTCCCCAATTCGAGAAGTAATTTATCGGACCTGTAAATTGTCCTAATACATACACTCCGTTATTACCATGTGTTAAATAGAAGTAATCACCAATTTTAGCTTCAACAAATGTCTGCCCTTGAGTTACAGATGACTGTCCTTGAGCTGCTGTATCCTTGTGAACATATACTAAGCGATCTTCAATTGACTGAAGCATATCTTCATAAGTGAAAAATTCAGTCCCTTGTGACAATTTCCAAAATGTCGGTTTCATTACATACTCCAATTAAATATAACGCCCGCTTAAGGGGCAGGCAACGCTACTACTAAGCTTCCGCATAACACCGTAACCACAAAAACCAACGCATAGTAAAAATGCCACGCGTTGGCTGTCCCTCTTGAAGCGTTTGTTAGCCGTTTTTACCAAACCTACTGTTTCGTTAGCATTAAGCGACGCAAATCTCGCTCCGCACGCATAACAAAAAGAATACGAACCTTTTCATCATCATACTTGTAGAAAACACGACACGGATTTACAACGACTTCACGATAATTGAGGTGTTCTAGTTCTGGTGGGACGCGCCCAGACTCTGGAAAATCGGCCAAACGTTCAACTTTTGTAAACACGGTTTGCACCAGTTGTTTAGCAGCCACGACATTTTCAAGTGCGATGTATTCAGCAATATCATTCAGATCGGATAGAGCCGGCTCCGTCCAAATTATTTCAACCATTTTGACATTCTATCCTTAGCATCTTGATGGCTGACCACTTTGCCATCCGCTAGAGCTCGTTCGCCACGAGCAATGCCTTCGAGGATCGCTAGACGATTTTGCATAAATTCATAATCATCTACATCAATAAGGTAAGCTGACGGCTTTCCGTGCTCAGTTATCAATACTGGTTCTTTCGTATCATGAAGATCGGCAAGGATCTTAGTGGCCTGCCGTTTTAGTGACGTCACGAGTTCTACTTTCATTTGAGCTGCTCCAAAGAAATAACAAAGTGATACTATTCTATCACTCTGAGCATAGCAAGCTTTCAAACGGCTAACGCCCGGCTAAGGGGTTGACAACGCACCGCCGGACTCAAAAAACACACCGTAAGCACTGAATTTCAATTTTGCACTAAAGTCGCCACGCGTTGGCAATCCCTCTTGAGCCGTTTGTTAGGCCAACCGATTGGCAACGACATTTCCAAAACCAAAGAACGAGCTTTTTTGTAAATTTGAAACAAATTAAACCATTCATTTATAAACCAAAACGCTAAATCAGCAAAGAAACAAAAAAACTCAAATTGAGCGGTTTGGAAGAAAAGTGACGAGCGTAGCATGCTCGGCGGACGTTTGGATGCTGAAGGTTATTTTGCCGATGAATTCACAGCGATAAACAACTCAACGCGATCAAGAAACAGCAAATATGTGATGATTATTTATTGCTTAAGTTAAGCCACAAAACATGGAATTTACTGCTCAATTTCAACTCGATTTAGCTGATAAAAACTCACCTTGCCTAACGCCCGGCTAAGGGGTTGACAACGCACCGCCGGACTCAAAAAACACACCGTAAACACTGAACTTCAATTTTGCACTAAAACCGCCAAGCGTTGGCAATCCCTCTTGAGCCGTTTGTTATGCAACTTGGATTCAAGTACGAAGTGCGACACCTCTGAACATAAAAACAGTAAGGTGCGATAATCATGAAGTTTGCTCCCGCCAAGAAGTAAAAAACATGAAATACACACACCTCACTGAGATTGAAAGGTATATGATTTCTTTGCTCAGAAAGCAAGGGATCAGTACCGCAAAAATAGCTAAACAACTGGGGCGTCACAAAGCCACTATCTATCGAGAAATTGAACGTAATTGTCGTTACAACAAGTTCTTCGATAGGTACTCTTATCAACCAGAGCGAGCACAGCAAATGGCGCGCAACCGGCTTAGTCGTTCACGGCGAAATAAACGCTATACCAAACTTGACTTCAGACTACCTGAAGCCTTGCTACGACTGGATTGGAGCCCTGACCAAATCGTCGGATACCTAAGGATGAGAGGCTATCCAACAATGAGCCACGAGCTCATTTATCAGCACGTTTGGAACGACAAAACTCTCGGTGGAACGCTATGGAAACACCTACGCCAATCCACCAAGAAAAGGCGTAAAAGGTACAACTCAAAAGACAGTCGAGGACGGCTGGCAAATAAGCGTCATATTGCCGAAAGACCTGCAGACGCTGAGCATCGAAAAGAGCCTGGCCACTGGGAAATTGATACCGTCGTGGGTCGCGGAACCAAGCACTGTATCGTCACTTTAGTCGACAGAATGACTGGCTACACTTTTATCGGTCAAATGGACGATAGAACAAGCGAGTCGCTCAACGTAAGAATGAGCAAAATCATGACCCGCTCTGACTTACCTTTTAAAACGATAACATCAGATAACGGCACTGAATTTCATGGTTATGCACAACTAGAAAAACATCATAACTGCCTGTTTTACTTTGCAAATCCATACCATTCATGGGAGCGAGGCACTAATGAAAACACCAATGGTTTGATACGACAATACTTACCAAAACGAACCTCCATGTCACACGTGACACAGAAGCTGTGTAATGAAATTGCATATAAATTAAATACACGCCCACGCAAAAGGCTTGGGTATAGAACACCAACGGAGTATATTCATGCGCATCTGTAGAAAGTGTCGCACTTCAAACTTGATACTAAGCAAATTCAATAAGATAAACTGACTTTACTCGATCAAAAGCCACAATTGCAATGGTTGAGTGATTCAAGAATCAACCCAAACCAGAGCCGTGATAAATAAGCTGCCAAAACAAAGTCCACCTTTCAGCAACAAACCAAGCTTTTGAATCAGGAAAACTTAACGAGCGAAACCTTCAGCAAGTGCAAAATGCTCGATAAACTTGCCCTTTCCACACTTTGCGCACGCTGAATTGACAACAAAACAGCACCAAAACTCATTGAGGCAAACAAAGAACCTTGCCTGTTTTACGGTTTGAGTAAACCACGAATCTGAAGGTGAAAAAGCTCATTTGCCGACAACACAAAACGAATGGCCGGAGAAATCCAAAAGATTGAACCCCTAAATTTACCTGAGTTGCATAACGCCCGGCTAAGGGGTTGACAACGCACCGCCGAACTCAAAAAACACACCGTAAACACTGAACTTCAATTTTGCACTAAAGTCGCCACGCGTTGGCAATCCCTCTTGAGCCGTTTGTTATGCAAATTCAATAAGATAAATTGACTTTACTAGATCAAAAGCCACAATTGCAATGGTTGAGTGATTCAAGAATCAACCCAAACCAGAGCCATGGTAAATAAGCCGCCAAAACAAAGTTCACCCTTCAGCAACAAACCAAGCTTTTGGAACAGACAAGTTCAACGGGCGAAAAATTCAGCAAGTGAAAAACGCTCGATAAACTTGCCCTTTCCACACTTTGCGCACGCTAAATTCACAACAAACCAGCACCAAAACTCATTGAGGCAAACAAAGAACCTTGCCTGTTTTACGGCTTGAGCGAACCACGAATTTGAGGGTAAAAATGCCCATTTGCCGACAACACAAAACGAATGGCCAGAGAAGTCCCAAAGATTGAACCCCTAAATTTACCTGAGTTGCATAACGCCCGGTTAAGGGGCTGACAACGCAAAACACTGAACTCAAAATAACAACCGTAATCACAAAGGCCGATTTGAACAAAAACCGCCACGCGTTGGCAGTCCCTCTTTAACCGTTTGTTATGCAAATTCAATAAGATAAACTGACTTTACACGACCAAAAACCACCATTGCAATGGTTGAGTGATTCAAGAATCCAACCAAGTAAGAGCCATGATAAATAAGCCGCCAAAACAAAGTCCACCTTTCAGCAACAAACCAAGCTTTTGTGTCAGGAAAACTCAACGAGCGAAAACTTCAGCAAGTACAAAACGCTCGATAACCTTGTCCTTTCCACACTTTGCGCCCGCTGAATTGGCAGCAAGCCAACGCTAAAAATGATTGAGGCAAACAAAGAACCTTGCCTGTTTTACGGCTGAGTTAACCAAGGATTTGAGGATAAAAAAGCTCATTTGCCGACAACACAAAACGAATGGCCGGAGAAATCTAAAAAGATCGAACCCCTAAATTTACCTGAGTTGCATAACGCCCAATTAAGGGGTGAACAACGCATCCACCCAAGTTAACGCATTGTGCCATAAACACTAAATTTGAAGTAGAAACAAAAGTGCCAAGCGTTGTGAATCCCTCTTAAATTGCTTGTTATACAAAATACTGATTGACTTACTCAAGAGTTTCTTTTAAATACACCACTAATTTATCCATATCGCTTCTATTATTTTCTAGCAAATGTTGAACTACAATTTCAACAATATCCCCTCTTGACTTATTTCTTTCTCTTAATTCAGAATCTATTAGCTTATATAGTTTTTTACCACTCTTATCACTCCTCACATCATAATTACTTTTATAATTTTCAACTAACTCTCTCAAACTCACTTGGTGAAATATGAAATCATTTAATTTTCTAAACAACTTATGATCGACGGAATCATGTAATGTATGTTTTAAATATTTTTCTAAACTTTCAATAGGTAAATAGCTAAGTGGGATGTTATTTTTTATTCCATGCTTATACATATACTTTGATGCATCTTCCTTTACATCACCATCCAAGATAATCGATATAGTTGATGTCTTACCAACCAAGTTACTTGAAACAACTTCTTTAGCTAGCTCGATAACATTTGTATATCCGCCACAAGGTAAAACATGAACTAAGCGACTATTAAGAAGATTGTTATCTCTTAGTAATCTTGTAATAATCTCTTTTGCTAAGTCATCCTCTACTAATATTATGCTGTCATAACCGGAGTGATCGTATAGTATTCTAGTTGCATACGCTGGATAACAAGGGTTTATTATTTCTAGTGAATTATCAGAGTGCCGCTCTAAAAAGAATATATTTTCAGGTGAAATGGCTGATATTAGCTCTATTGAATGTGTCGAAAAATATATAGCGTAATTATATAACATTGACATTTCATTAAGGAAAGAAACCAGTCTTTTTAATGATGACGGATGTAAAGCCAATTCAATTTCATCAAGAAAAAGAATGCACGGCTTGCTTAAACTGGCTCTATCAGAGTTTCTAATATTAATGGAATTTAAAACACTAACCAATAGGTTTTCACCAGTTGACATGTGAAATTGACTAACTCTTCGCCCATCTTTTTGATAATAGAAAATATCACCACTAAATTGAACACTTTTACCAACGTCAGCATTGTTTACTTTGAATAGTTCAGTGTAAAAGTCTTCATTATTATGCAGAATTTTACCCAAATTAGTTCTAATAAAATCCTCACCGGGCTGAAGTAAATCATCATCAATACGATCAAGGTTTTTTAATATGCTATAATTTGTATTTTTAAAACGATTCCCAAAAATTATACTTCCTTCATAGAAACCTTTTATTGACATATTACCATCACGATGGCTAATCCACTTACCATCTTTCTTTTCCCAAGATCTAGACGCACCATTTAATTTAAAATTAATCTTTGCGTTTTCACTTGTAGTTCCGAAATAGTCATTCATCCTCATATTAAAGAATGCACTGGACGCACATGTAACAACTGTACTTTTCCCTGAACCATTTTGTCCAGTTATAGCATAAAGTCCTTTCTCGATGGGTAAATCAATTTCCAAATGATCAATGGATTTGATCTCATTTATGACCATATTTAGTTTCATAGCTACTCCTTTTAAAATTATTTTGTATAACGCCCGGCTAAGGGGTTGACAACGCACCGCCGAACTCAAAAAACACACTGTAAACACTGAACTGCAATTTTGCACTAAAGTCGCCACGCGTTGGCAATCCCTCTTGAGCCGTTTGTTATGCAAATTCAATGAGATAAACTGAATTTACACGACCAAAAGCCACAATCGCAATGGTTGAGTGATTCAAGAACCAACCCAAGTAGGAGCCGAGATAAATAAGCCGCCAAAACAAAGTCCACCTTTCAACAAAAAACCAAGCTTTTGTGTCAGACAAACTCAACGAGCGAAAACTTCAGCAAAAGCAAAATGCTCGATTAACTTGCCCTTTCCACATTTTGCGCCTGCCAAACTGACAATGCGCCAGCGCTAAAACCGATTGAGGCAAACAAAGAAACTTGCCTGTTTTACGGTTTGAGTTAACCACGAATTTTAGGGTAAACATGCTCATTTGCCGACAACACAAAACGAATGGCCCGAGAAATCCCAAAAGATTGAGCCCATAAATTTACCTGAGTTGCATAACGCCCGGTTAAGGGGCTGACAACGCAAAACACTGAACTCAAAATAACAACCGTAATCACAAAGGCCGATTTGAACAAAAACCGCCACGCGTTGGCAGTCCCTCTTTAACCGTTTGTTATGCAAATTCAATGAGATAAACTGACTTTACACGACCAAAAGCCACAATTGCAATGGTTGAGTGATTCAAGAACCACCCCAAACAAGAACTGTGATAAATGAGCCGCCAAAACAAAGTCCACCTTTCAACAACAAACCAAGCTTTTGAATCAGGAAAACTCAACGAGCGAAAACTTCAGCAAGTGCAAAATGCTCGATAAACTTGCCCTTTCCACACTTTGCGCCCACAAGATTCACAACACGCCAACGCTAAAACTGATTGAGGCAAACAAAGAACCTTGCCTGTTTTACGGCTTGAGTTCACCATGAATTTGAAGGTAAAAATGCTCATTTGCCGACAACACAAAACGAATGGCCGGAGAAATCCCAAAAGATTGAGCCCTAAATTTACCTGAGTTGCATAACGCCCGGCTAAGGGGTTGACAACGCACCGCCGGACTTAAAAAACACACTGTAAACTCTGAATTTCAATTTTGCACTAAAACCGCCAAGCGTTGGCAATCCCTCTTAAGCCGTTTGTTATGCAAATTCAATGAGATAAACCGAATGTACACGACCAAAAGCCACCATTGCAATGGTTGAGTGATTCAAGAACCAACTCAAGCCAGAACTGTGATAAATAAGCCGCCAAAACAAAGCCCACCTTTCAACAACAAACCAAGCTTTTGGAACAGACAAGTTCAACGGGCGAAAAATTCAGCAAGTGCAAAACGATCGATAAACTTGCACTTTCCACACTTTGCGCACGCTAAATTCACAACAAACCAGCACCAAAACTGATTGAGGCAAACAAAGAACTTTGCCTGTTTTACGGCTTGAGTTAACCACGAATTTTAGGGTAAAAATGCTCATTTGCCGACAACACCAAACGAATGGCCGGAGAAATCCAAAAGTTTGAACCCCTAAATTTACCTGAGTTGCATAACGCCCGGTTAAGGGGCTGACAACGCAAAACTCTGAACTCAAAATAACAACCGTAATCACAAAGGCCGATTTGAACAAAAACCGCCACGCGTTGGCAGTCCCTCTTTAACCGTTTGTTAGGCCAACCGATTGGCAACAATACTTTCAAAAGCCAAGAACAAGGCTTTTTGTAAATTTGACGCAAACTAAACCATTCATTTATAAACCAAAACTCTAACTCAGCAAAGAAACCAAAAAACTCAAATTGAGCGATTTGGAAGAAAAGTGACGAGCGTAGCATTCTCGGCGGACGTTTGGATGCTGAAGGTTATTTTGCCGCTAAATTTATAACGATAAACAACCCAACACGATCAAGAAACAACAAATATGTGATGATTATTTATTGCTTAAATTCAGCCTGAGAACATGGGATTTACCGTTCAATTCAAACTCGATTTAGCTGATAAAAACTCACCTTGCCTAACGCCCGGCTAAGGGGTTGACAACGCACCGCCGAACTCAAAAAACACACCGTAAAAACTGAACTTTAATTTTGTACTAAAGCCGCCACGCGTTGGCAATCCCTCTTGAGCCGTTTGTTATGCAAATTCAATAAGATAAACCGAATTTACACGACCAAAAGCCACAATTGCAATGGTTGAGTGATTCAAGAACCAACCCAAGCAAGAACTGCGATAAATAAGCCGCCAAAACAAAGTCCACCTTTCAACAACAAACCAAGCTTTTGAATGAGACAAACCCTACAAGCAAGACTTTCAGCAAATGCGAAATACTCGATAAGCTTGCCCTTTCCACACTTTGCGCCCACTGAATTGGCAGCAAGCCAACGCTAAAACTGATTGAGGCAAACAAAGAATCTTGCCTGTTTTACGGCTTGAGTGAACTACGAATTTTAGGGTAAAAATGCTCATTTGCCGACAACACAAAGCGAATGGCCGGAGAAATCCAAAAGATTGAACCCCTAAATTTACCTGAGTTGCATAACGCCCGGCTAAGGGGTTGACAACGCACCGCCGAACTCAAAAAACACACTGTAAACACTGAACTTCAATTTTGCACTAAAACCGCCACGCGTTGGCAATCCCTCTTGAGCCGTTTGTTAGTTGTCCTTGCTCGATTCTAGTGCTAACATTTGTACACACGCAAACTTAGGGAGCTACTCATGGACACTAGAATTCAATTTCGTGTTGATGACGAAATTAAACGTTTAGCCCAACAGATGGCTGAGAGCCAAGGCCGCACACTCAGCGATGCTTGCCGTGAACTTACTGAACAAATGGCTGAGCAACAAAGAAAAACATTATCTCATGACGCTTGGTTAACTGAACAAATAAACCTAGCATTTGAGAAGTTTGACTCAGGAAAATCTTCATTTGTTGAACATAATTCAGCTAAAGCACGAATGGCTGAACGAAAGGCCAAAATTCGTAATCGAGGCCAGCAATGATTTTATGGGAAGAAGAATCGCTAAATGATCGTGAGAAGATCTTTGAGTTTCTTTATGACTTTAACCCTGATGCGGCTGAAAAAACTGATGACATTATTGAGGCTAAAGTAGAAAACTTACTCGAACAACCATTGATGGGTGTTCAACGGGATGGAATTCGAGGACGATTACTCATTATTCCCGAAATCTCAATGATCGTTTCGTATTGGGTAGAAGGTTCAATTATTCGCATAATGCGAGTTCTACACCAGAAGCAGAAATTCCCTACCGATTGACTGTAGTCGGTGGGCAACTAACGCCCGGCTAAGGGGTTGACAACGCACCGCCGAACTCAAAAAACACACAGTAAACACTGAATTTCAATTTTGCACTAAAGTCGCCAAGCGTTGGCAATCCCTCTTGAGCCGTTTGTTATGCAAATTCAATGAGATAAACTGACTTTACACGACCAAAAGCCACCATTGCAATGGTTGAGTGATTCAAGAATCAACCCAAGCAAGAACTGTGATAAATAAGCCGCCAAAACAAAGTTCACCTTTCAACAACAAACCAAGCTTTTGAATCAGGAAAACTTAACGAGCGAAACCTTCGGCAAAAGCAAAATGCTCGATTAACTTGCCCTTTCCACACTTTGAGCCCGCAAGATTCACAACAAGCCAACGCTAAAAATAATTGAGGCAAACAAAGAACCTTGCCTGTTTTACGGCTTGAGTAAACCTCAAATTTTAGGGTGAAAATGCTCATTTGCCGACAACACAAAACGAATGGCCAGAGAAATCCCAAAAGATTGAGCCCCTAAATTTACCTGAGTTGCATAACGCCCGGCTAAGGGGTTGACAACGCATAGCCGAACTCAAAAAACACGCCATAAACACTGAACTTCAATTTTGCACTAAAGCCGCCACGCGTTGGCAATCCCTCTTGAGCCGTTTGTTAGCTGCTGCACTTTAGCCGGAGATTGACTACCCAACGGCCTAATTTAAAACACATTATTGCTTTCAAACGACAAAGTAAAACGGACAATTTAGAAACTAAAACCTAATCCACGAAACGCACTTGGCAAAGAAGAAATAACAGGAAAACTTGACGAGCTTCTAGGACTTAAATTTACAAAGAATTCTTTCGAAGAAGCCAACAACCAAGTGCGCAAAACCCATTTAGGCGCGAAAGAGCTTCAAAACCAAAGAAGCTACACCAAAGAAATAAACAAACACACCACTTCCCGTAAACAGACTTCGGTTAGTTCAAGCACTTCACGAACAGTGCCACTGGCGAGATACATGGAAAAGTGCTGACTTTCAGGTGTAAAGCTAGAGCCTCTGACTAAGAAAAATAAGCGCTTAATTTTATGATTTTTCTTAACTCCAGCTAACGCCCGGCTAAGGGGTTGACAACGCACCGCCGAACTCAAAAAACACACCGTAAACACTGAACTTCAATTTTGCACTAAAGTCGCCAAGCGTTGGCAATCCCTCTTGAGCCGTTTGTTATGCAAATTCAATGAGATAAACCGAATTTACACGACCAAACGCCACAATTGCAATGGTTGAGTGATTCAAGAATCAACCCAAGCAAGAACTGTGATAAATAAGCCGCCAAAACAAAGTCCACCGTTCAACAACAAACCAAGCTTTTGAATGAGACAAACTCAACAAGCAAGACTTTCAGCAAGTGCAAAATGCTCGATAAACTTGCCCTTTCTACACTTTGCGCCCACTGAATTAACAACGCGCCAACGCCAAAACTGATTGAGGCAAACAAAGAACTTTGCCTGTTTTACGGCTTGAGTTCACAATGAATTTGAAGGTAAAAATGCTCATTTGCCGACAACACAAAACGAATGGCCGGAGAAATCCAAAAGATTGAGCCCCTAAATTTACCTGAGTTGCATAACGCCCGGCTAAGGGGTTGACAACGCACCGCCGAACTCAAAAAACACACTGTAAACACTGAACTTCAATTTTGCACTAAAACCGCCACGCGTTGGCAATCCCTCTTGAGCCGTTTGTTATGCAAATTCAATGAGATAAACTGAATTTACACGACCCAAAGCCACAATTGCAATGGTTGAGTGATTCAAGAACCAACCCAAGCCAGAGCCATGATAAATAAGCCGCCAAAACAAAGTCCACCTTTCAGCAACAAACCAAGCTTTTGAATCAGGAAAACTCAACGAGCTAAAACTTCAGCAAGTGCAAAATGCTCGATAAACTTGCCCTTTCCACACTTTGCGCCCACAAGATTCACAACACGCCAACGCTAAAACTGATTGAGGCAAACAAAGAACCTTGCCTGTTTTACGGTTTGAGTGAACCACGAATCTGAGGGTAAAAGTGCTCATTTGCCGACAACACAAAACGAATGGCCGGAGAAATCTAAAAAGATTGAACCCCTAAAATCTACCTGAGTTGCATAACGCCCGGCTAAGGGGTTGACAACGCACCGCCGAACTCAAAAAACACACTGTAAACATTGAACTTCAATTTTGCACTAAAACCGCCACGCGTTGGCAATCCCTCTTGAGCCGTTTGTTATGCAAATTCAATAAGATAAACTGACTTTACTCGATCAAAAGCCACCATTGCAATGGTTGAGTGATTCAAGAATCAACCCAAGCAAGAACTGTGATAAATCAGCCGCCAAAACAAAGTCCACCGTTCAACAACAAACCAAGCTTTTGAATGAGACAAACTCAACAAGCAAGACTTTCAGCAAGTACAAAATGCTCGATAAACTTGCCCTTTCCACACTTTGCGCCCACAAGATTCACAACACGCCAACGCTAAAACTGATTGAGGCAAACAAAGAACCTTGCCTGTTTTACGGCTTAAGTTAACCACGAATCTGAGGGTAAAAATACTTATTTGCCGACAACACAAAACGAATGGCCGAAGAAATCCAAAAGATTGAAACCCTAAAATTACCTGAGTTGCATAACGCCCGGCTAAGGGGTTGGCAACGCACCGCCGAACTTAAAAAACACACTTAAACACTGAACTGCAATTTTGCACTAAAGTCGCCACGCGTTGGCAATCCCTCTTGAGCCGTTTGTTATGCAAATTCAATAAGATAAACTGACTTTACTCGATCAAAAGCCACGATTGCAATGGTTGAGTGATTCAAGAATCAACCCAAGCAAGAACTGTGATAAGTAAGCCGCGAAAACAAAGTCCACCTTTCAGCAACCAACCAAGCTTTTGAATCAGGAAAACTCAACGAGCGAAAACTTCAGCAAGTACAAAATGCTCGATAAACTTGCCCTTTCCACACTTTGCGCCCGCTAAATTCACAACAAACCAGCACCAAAACTCATTGAGGCAAACAAAGAACCTTGCCTGTTTTACGGCTTGAGTAAACCACGAATTTTAGGGTAAAAAAGCTCATTTGCCGACAACACAAAACGAATGGCCGGAGAAATCTAAAAAGATTGAACCCCTAAATTTACCTGAGTTGCATAACGCCCGGCTAAGGGGTTGACAACGCACCGCCGAACTCAAAAAACACACTGTAAACTCTGAACTTCAATTTTGCACTAAAGTCGCCAAGCGTTGGCAATCCCTCTTGAGCCGTTTGTTATGCAAATTCAATGAGATAAACAGAATTTACACGACCAAAAGCCACAATTGCAATGGTTGAGTGATTCAAGAATCAACCCAAGCAAGAACTGTGATAAATGAGCCGCCAAAACAAAGCCCACCTTTCAGCAATCAACCAAGCTTTTGAATCAGGAAAACTCAACAAGCAAGACTTTCAGCAAGTGCAAAATGCTCGATTAACTTGCCCTTTCCACACTTTGCGCAGTATGCGCCCCATGATCCCACGGGGCGTTTTAGTGTGAGAAGTTCCAAGGAAGCAGTGAGTTGATATCAGGCTCTGGCTTTGCCAGTTCTTTCATACATTTGACCATGTAATCGTAGAGTATCAGTCCGTTCGCTTTCGCCGTCTCGATGATGCTATACAGCAAAGCACTCGCATCAGCACCAAGCGGATTCGTCGAGAATAACCAATTTTTTCTGCCAATGACCAGCGATTTGATTGCGCGTTCCGCTCGGTTGTTGTCGATAGATAAATGCCCATCTTCAACATAGCGTATCAGCTTAGGCCACTGACCCAAGGTGTACTTGATCGCTTTACCAAGAGGACTCGATTCGATGACTTTCTGCGTGGTTAACCAGTCATAGAAGTCATCCAACATCGGTTTAGCCTGCGCTTGTCTTTCTGCCCAACGCTCTTCGACCGAAGCCAGTTTTAATCGAGATTCAAGTGCGTACAACTTTTGGATTTTGGCTAACGCCACATCCGCTTTACCTGTTTTACCCTTGCCCTGAAGCTTCTTCGCTTCCATGAACTTACGACGTGCATGAGCGAAGCAACCGACATTGGTGACGTTGGTTAATCCATCATAAGCCGCGTAACCATCACTTTGCAGATAGCCTGAGTAATCACCCAAGAAGTTCACGGGGCACACTCTCGCGCGACTGTTTTGATAGTCGAACAAGACGATATTTTTCATGTCAGGGAGTTTAGCTTCAGGGGAGTCGGCTCCCGAGCAGTACAACCACATGTAACATTGCTTGTCTTCCTTGAGCACATTGAGCGGCGTTTCATCGGCCTGAACCACCACTTGTTCGAGTAAGTGAGCCTTCAGTGCCTGATAAAGCGGTTTGAACTTTTCACTCACCTGGATTACCCACCTGGCCATGGTCGTTCTCGATAACTCGATACCTGATTGGGTGAACAAGGTTTCCTGACGATACAGCGGAAGCGCATACTGATATTTACCTAAAATAATGTTGGCAAGCAGACTTTCGGTAGCGAAGCTTTTGGGGATGATACTTATCGGTGCGGGTTGTTGGTGAATGTGGCTTTTTTCAGCCTGTTGTTCACACTGACGACAGGCGTATTTCGGGCGAACGACTTCCAATACTTTTAGGACGGCGGGCGTGAACTCCAGCTTTTCACTGCGGTCTTCGCCGATTTTATGCAGAGCGTGTTGGCAGCATGAGCACTGCTTGTCGTGCTCATCTAGGTCAAGTACGAGTGTTTCACGCGGTAAGTCTTTAGGCAGCGGTTGACGTTTACCACGACGTTTAATGGTCGTCGTTGTGGTGGTGATAACCTCATCTTCCACTTTCGCTGCTTCACATTCCGCCTCATTAAAGAGGTCACCTTGCGCTTCATTATAAGGCTTTAACGCTTCCGAGCGTTTGGCGAATTGACGGTCAAGGGCCAGTTTAAACTGCTCAATTAAGGATTGGCGCTCTTGTTGCCACTCTTTTTTCTCCGACATCAACGCTTTCACCATAGCTTGAAGCTCGGCGATGTCTTGGCTTTCTGGGTTAATATCGGGCGTCTTTTTCATGGCATTGATTATACTAAAAACACCACGTCAAGGCTTGGTATAACTGACTTTTATCGAGATTAACTCATTGTAAAATTGTCTATTTTTATCGGTTTATGGCCGATTATCGTGAAGCCAGATAACAGTCTATCTAAGTCAAATTGAGTCAGGGTGTAGACCTGTTTTTTCTCTTGAGTGGGCCATTTGAATTTGGCTTTTTCGAGCCGTTTGTACCACAGGGCGAAGCCCGTTTTATCCCAGTACAACACTTTGACTTTGTCGCGTTGTTTATTGGTAAACAGGAAAAGTGCGCCTGTACCTAGCGGCAAATCGGTTTCGGACTCGATAATCGCCGCTAGGCCATTGATGGATTTTCTAAAGTCCACGAACTCTCGATACAGGTAAACATTCGGGGCGCTCAACATTCGTTTCATGACAGTGCTCCGATTAACTCTGCCAGATACGAGGCAGGTGTACCCTGTGGAATGCTGAGTTCAGCGTCATTAATAAATAATGTCATGTTGGCGACGGGTGTTTGAGTTACTTGGTAGCGAGTCGTTTTTTCAACGACTTCAGCTTTGATAAAGCCACCAGTTTGAGATTGCCCAAAGCACTGCAATTGTTGACGCTTTGCATAAAAGGTCGAAAGACTCAGACTATGGCGCTCGCAGAAAACACGCTGGGATAGTTGACTGGATTGGTATTGCTCGAACAAGGTTTGCCATTCTTGGTTGGTGCGTCGTTTTGCCATTTCAGATCTCCTTGAGGTTGGAGATTTGATCTTATGGCGGACTGAGGATGATTAGAATGCGGTGTTTATGACGCGCTTACTTTGCGCACGCTGAATTGACAACAAACCAGCACCAAAACTCATTGAGGCAAACAAAGAATCTTACCTGTTTTACGGCTTGAGTGAACCACGAATTTGAGGGTAAAAATGCTCATTTGCCGACAACACAGAACGAATGGCCGGAGAAATCCCAAAAGATTGAACCCCTAAATTTACCTGAGTTGCATAACGCCCGCTTAAGTGGTGAGCAGCGCAATGCGGTGTTTCCGCACACCACCTTAATCACAAAAATCAACGCATGGATAAAATGCCACGCGTTGCGAATCCGTCTTGAAGCGTTTGTTATATTTATGGTAGTTCGAATGTTACTTCATACATTTTTTCTGAAGACTCAAAGATCTCACCTTTTCTCTCAAGTGCACTTTTAGCTTCAGACGATACTTTTATTAATTTGCAGTTAGCTGCGACTCTTGCAGAAAATAGTATATTCCTTTGGGATTCTGTACTAATTGTTTTCTTAAAGTATTTCACCTTATTTTCACTAAAGCAGCTTCGCACAAACTCTGTCAAGTCCGGGTCATGTTGTAACCATGCAGATTGCCTTAGAATTTCTTTTTCAGGTGATTTAAACCTTGATTTCAGCTTGTTCATTAAACTGGTTTCGCCACCCGTGAACTCGTATACAATCACTTTATTGTCAGAAGTAGAGTATACATTTGACGCTCCAACTCCTGAGGCGATACTACCTGAAACTACTTTGTGACTGACGCCTGCATTGATTTCTATGTCCGTAGAGGTACTTTCCGACCGCTTACTATCAGAGAATATAGTAACTTTCTTTGCTCCAGCGATTCTGGCTGCATTAACTAATTCTGTATCTTGATTTGTAAGAAAAGAGTCGTCAAAGAATTCACTAATTGGAATTAGCTCTTTAAGTTGGCTTTTCCTATGTGCTGGATGAACTACTAAAAATTCATTAGGAACAGCATTAGTTAATAGATAGCCTTCAAGCTCTACGCTGGGGTCTAAATAATCTAGCGATAAAGTACTTTTCTTCTCACTATCCTCTGTAAGCATAAAAAGCTTTTGATCTGGCACACCCTGAAACATCAAGTTACATCTATACAAAAATGCTTTTTCACACTCAGTATGCTGATTATCTGCGCCGATAATGTCTTCAACAATCTTGTTCCAACTTTCATGAGCACAATCGTTAATAGCTTCCCAACGACGGTGCAGTTCATCCATGCTACACGGAGCTTCGATTTGTAAATTTCTTAGAAAATCGGACTCCTCATACTTAGAAACTTGAGATTCTATATATCCATTTATTACATTTTCTTCTTCTTCACTAATATTACCATCAGCATAAGCAGCTGCCGTTGCAAGTTTAACCATAAAATCTAGTTCTTTCTGCTTTGCTTTTGTTAACTGAGGTTTTTTGGGCCTTACCTCAGCCTTATCATTCATTTTGTCTTCATCATTCATGAAATAATTATAGGCAGCAACCAATCCAGCCCCAACCCCTGCGGCTGCTATTAATGGTAATGGCATTTATAACTCCTTGATCAACAGGTTAAGTATCAGCTAATTGTATGAATAAACTTTCTGTTAGAATAGAGTTTAGTTTCATATACGTGACCGACAATAAATATAACGCCCGGCTAAGGGGTTGACAACGCACCACCGAACTTAAAAAACACACTTAAACACTGAACTTCAATTTTGCACTAAAACCGCCACGCGTTGGCAATCCCTCTTGAGCCGTTTGTTATGGCGCAATTCTCAAGTTAGGCCATATAACTAGCCAACCCTTTGACTTTACTCGATTTTCGAAGGTTCCATATGCTCGTTTAGGATTATGTGTGATTAAACCTTGAAATAAACTCTCGAAACCAAAGGCTGATATACATTCATAATGATCGTACTCGACTTTTCTCACTGCTACCGCCGTTTCTTTTTCAGGCCAATAGCTCATGGCATCCAATGTGCTTTGGTAAGGATCATCGCCATTTTGTAAGTGCATCTTGGCTTGATTTTTCACTTGCCAATTGATCTGGGGCATTTGCTCCGATAACTTGAGTTCAAGTGATTTTTCATAATCTGAATCGACACAATCAGCATCGAAGAAAATAACATCAATATCGTTTAATGGCGTCGGCTTTACATTGCGATGTAAAAAATCCCAGACAAGGTTTCGCACAAAACCTGCGGCTATGTAGCACTGAGGCAATTCAAGCTGGTAAACACATTCCAGTGCTTCAAATCGAACGGGATCTTTTCTAACTAAATCAACGATAGTATCCATTTTTCACCTTGCGCCATAACGCCCTGTTAAGGTGTGAGCAACGCAATACCGATGCTTCCGCAAACCACCTTAAACACTAAACGCAACGCATAGTAAAAATGCCAAGCGTTGCGAATCACTCTTAAACAGATTGTTAGCTTAAATCGTCTATACTTTACAAAAATGTCTAGGGGTAACAAGATGAAGCTTACAAAACTTATTTACACTAGCTCGATGTCAGATAAATGCAATTTAGATGAAATCGATAACATCCTTGCTGAAGCTATTGGAAGGAACGCTAGCAAAAATATCACAGGGGTTCTCTATTACTCAAATCATTATTTCTTTCAATGCCTTGAAGGCGAAAATAAGGATATTGAAGAAGTATTTACTCTGATAGAAAAAGATAAACGCCATACAAATATAATGGTCGTAGAGAAAGCACCTATTGCAACCAGACAGTTCGGCGAATGGGCTATGGCCTACATTTTACAATCTCCGCTACTAGTACCAATGCATCAAAGACTCATGGACTCGGACGAGTTCGATCCCCGATTAATCACTCCCACGAATGCCCACTTACTCCTCGAAGAACTGAAAAATTATCTTCCAAAGGCATATTTAGCAACTTTGCAATAGTTAAGCTAACGCCCGCTTAAGGGGCAGACAACGCTACTACTAACTTTCCGCATAACACCGTAACCACAAAAACCAACGCATAGTAAAAATGCCACGCGTTGGCTGTCCCTCTTGAAGCGTTTGTTATGTTTAATTTTTGATCGTTTCTGCAATATTCCTAATACAACGCCTTGCAGACTCACTTACACCCGAAAGTTGATAGAAACCATGTATTACACCTAGGTAACGTTCACAATAAGCGTCAACTCCTTGGGAAAGAAGCAACCTGTACAACTGCTCTCCTTCATCTCGCAGTGGGTCATACTCGGCTGTGATAATCATCGTTGGCGGTAAACCTTGAAAATCTTTCCTTGCCAATAGATTGAGTTCTGTTTCACTGACTAACCGCTCTGATTCACCCGCATAAAGCTGAAAACCTGACAGCAACATTTGAGCGGTAATAATAAAATCTGTACCGTTTTTCTGATAACTATCAGACGCCCCCAAGGGATCGACCATTGGATATATTAGGACTTGTTTTTCAGGTAGCCACAGCTTTTTATTTTTCAAGCGAAGAGCTGTAGCAAGAGCTAATTGTGCGCCAGCACTATCACCGACAAAAAACACATGTCCAGTATCAGCGCCATATTTATGACCATGCTCTTTGATACCCAACGCGGCCTGAAATACATCATCATGAGCTGATGGATATGTATGTTCTGGTGCTAATCGGTACTTAATGCAAACCACTATAGTCTCTGATAGATGAGCTAACTGCCTCAGTTGTGCTTCATGTGTTTCAAAACCACCACTAATGAAACAACCACCATGAAAGTAAATCGTGATTGGCAAATTAGCTTTACCGCTTGGCTTATAAACTTTGATATGAATACCATCCAGCTCATCAACAAACTCATCGGCCATTTCAGGGCTAGAGCCAGCTAAAACTGTACTTGATAGATAACCGGCACGACGCTCAGAAATAGTTTGTTTTGATGGGCAAGGTTTCCCACAAGAAATGAACTCTTCAACGAGTTCTTTAATGCCGCGCTCTAGATAGTTACTCATATTTAATTCTTCGAATGTGTTCAAAGCTCAATATGATAGCCGAACATATATTGCTGTATATAAAAACAGTGTCGATTTGTGATACTGATTAAACATAACGCCCGGTTAAGGGGCTGACAACGCAAAACTCTGAACTCAAAATAACAACCGTAATCACAAAGGCCGATTTGAACAAAAACCGCCACGCGTTGGCAGTCCCTCTTTAACCGTTTGTTAGGCCAACCGATTGGCAACAATACTTTCAAAAGCCAAGAACAAGGCTTTTTGTAAATTTGACGCAAACTAAACCATTCATTTATAAACCAAAACTCTAACTCAGCAAAGAAACCAAAAAACTCAAATTGAGCGATTTGGAAGAAAAGTGACGAGCGTAGCATTCTCGGCGGACGTTTGGATGCTGAAGGTTATTTTGCCGCTAAATTTATAACGATAAACAACCCAACACGATCAAGAAACAACAAATATGTGATGATTATTTATTGCTTAAATTCAGCCTGAGAACATGGGATTTACCGTTCAATTCAAACTCGATTTAGCTGATAAAAACTCACCTTGCCTAACGCCCGGCTAAGGGGTTGACAACGCACCGCCGAACTCAAAAAACACACTGTAAACACTGAACTTCAATTTTGCACTAAAACCGCCACGCGTTGGCAATCCCTCTTGAGCCGTTTGTTATGCAAATTCAATGAGATAAACTGAATTTACACGACCCAAAGCCACAATTGCAATGGTTGAGTGATTCAAGAACCAACCCAAGCCAGAGCCATGATAAATAAGCCGCCAAAACAAAGTCCACCTTTCAGCAACAAACCAAGCTTTTGAATCAGGAAAACTCAACGAGCTAAAACTTCAGCAAGTGCAAAATGCTCGATAAACTTGCCCTTTCCACACTTTGCGCCCACAAGATTCACAACACGCCAACGCTAAAACTGATTGAGGCAAACAAAGAACCTTGCCTGTTTTACGGTTTGAGTGAACCACGAATCTGAGGGTAAAAGTGCTCATTTGCCGACAACACAAAACGAATGGCCGGAGAAATCTAAAAAGATTGAACCCCTAAAATCTACCTGAGTTGCATAACGCCCGGCTAAGGGGTTGACAACGCACCGCCGAACTTAAAAAACCACTGTAAACACTGAACTTCAATTTTGCACTCAAGTCGCCACGCGTTGGCAATCCCTCTTGAGCCGTTTGTTATGCAAATTCAATGAGATAAACTGACTTTACTCGATCAAAAGCCACGATTGCAATGGTTGAGTGATTCAAGAATCAACCGAAGCCAGAGCCGTGATAAATAAGCCGCCAAAACAAAGCCCACCGTTCAACAACAAACCAAGCTTTTGAATCAGGAAAACTCAACGAGCGAAAACTTCAGCAAGTGCAAAATGCTCGATAAACTTGCCCTTTCCACACTTTGCGCCCACTGAATTTACAACGCGCCAGCGCTAAAACTGATTGAGGCAAACAAAGAACCTTGCCTGTTTTACGGCTTGAGTTCACAATGAATTTGAAGGTAAAAATGCTCATTTGCCGACACAACAAAACGAATGGCCGGAGAAATCCAAAAGATTGAACCCCTAAATTTACCTGAGTTGCATAACGCCCGGCTAAGGGGTTGACAACGCATAGCCGAACTTAAAAAACACACTATAAACACTGAATTTCAATTTTGCACCAAAGCCGCTACGCGTTGGCAATCCCTCTTGAGCCGTTTGTTAGCTGCTGCACTTTAGCCAGAGATTTACTGCCCAACGGCCTAATTTAAAACACATTATTGCTTTCAAGCGAGAAAGTAAAACGAACAACTGAGAAACTAAAACCTAACCCACGAAACGCACTTGGCAAAGAAGAAATAACAGCAAAACTGACGAGCTTCTAAGACTTAAATTTACAAAGAATTCTTTCGAAGAAGCCAACAACCAAGTGCGCGAAATCAACTTAAGCGCGAAAGAGCTTCAAAACCAAAGAAGCCACACCAAAGAAATAAACAAGCACATCACTTCCCGTAAGAAGGCTTCGGTTAGTTCAACCACTTCACGAACAGTGCCACTGGCGAGATACATGGAAAAGTGCTGACTTTCAGGTGTAAAGCTAGAGCCTCAGACTAAGAAAAATAAACGCTTAATTTTATGATTGTTCTTAACCTCAGCTAACGCCCGGCTAAGGGGTTGACAACGCACTGCCGGACTCAAAAAACACACTGTAAACACTAAGCTTCAATTTTGCACTAAAACCGCCAAGCGTTGGCAATCCCTCTTGAGCCGTTTGTTAGGCCAACCAATTGACACCGACACTTTCACAACCAAAGAACGAGCTTTTTTGTAAACTTGAAACAAACTAACCGATTCATTTATAAACCAAAATCTCAAATCAGCAAAGAAACCAAAAAACTCAAATTTAGCGATTTGGAAGAAAAGTGACGAGCGTAGCATGCTCGGCGGACGTTTGGATGCTGAAGGTTATTTTGCCGCTGAATTCACAGCGAAAAACAACCCAACACGATCAAGAAACAACAAATATGTGATGACGATTTATTGCTTAAGTCCAGCCATTAAAACATGGAATTCACCATTCAATTCAAACCCGATTTAGCTGATAAAAACTCACTTTGCCTAACGCCCGGCTAAGGGGTTGGCAACGCACCGCCGAACTTAAAAAACACACTTAAACACTGAACTGCAATTTTGCACTAAAGTCGCCACGCGTTGGCAATCCCTCTTGAGCCGTTTGTTATGCAAATTCAATAAGATAAACTGACTTTACTCGATCAAAAGCCACGATTGCAATGGTTGAGTGATTCAAGAATCAACCCAAGCAAGAACTGTGATAAGTAAGCCGCGAAAACAAAGTCCACCTTTCAGCAACCAACCAAGCTTTTGAATCAGGAAAACTCAACGAGCGAAAACTTCAGCAAGTACAAAATGCTCGATAAACTTGCCCTTTCCACACTTTGCGCCCGCTAAATTCACAACAAACCAGCACCAAAACTCATTGAGGCAAACAAAGAACCTTGCCTGTTTTACGGCTTGAGTAAACCACGAATTTTAGGGTAAAAAAGCTCATTTGCCGACAACACAAAACGAATGGCCGGAGAAATCTAAAAAGATTGAACCCCTAAATTTACCTGAGTTGCATAACGCCCGGCTAAGGGGTTGACAACGCACCGCCGAACTCAAAAAACACACTGTAAACACTGAACTTCAATTTTGTACTAAAACCGCCAAGCGTTGGCAATCCCTCTTGAGCCGTTTGTTATGCAAATTCAATAAGATAAACTGACTTTACTCGATCAAAAACCACAATTGCAATGGTTGAGTGGTTCAAGAATCAGCCCAAGCAAGAACTGTGATAAATGAGCCGCCAAAACAAAGTCCACCTTTCAACAACAAACCAAGCTTTTGAATGAAACAAACTCGCCGAGCAAGACTTTCAACAAGTACAAAATGTTCGATAAACTTGCCCTTTCCACACTTTGCGCACGCTGAATTGACAACAAAACAGCACCAAAACTCATTGAGGCAAACAAAGAACCTTGCCTGTTTTACGGCTTGAGTTCACCATGAATTTGAAGGTAAAAAGCTCATTTGCCGACAACACAAAACGAATGGCCGGAGAAATCCAAAAGATTGAACCCCTAAATTTACCTGAGTTGCATAACGCCGCATTAAGGTGTGAGCAACGCTACCACCTGACCTAAACCACTGCGCCGTAAACACAAAACCCAATCTTGAGCTGAAAATGCCAAGCGTTGAGAATCACTCTTAAATGCTTTGTTATGTGGCTATTTTCTAGGGCTTCATTTCGTCAATTGGTAAGTCTGTATCCGAGCATTCATTGATTAGCTCAATAAGGTGTTGTTCTGCCTGGATAGCTGACTGAACCTTACTCTCAGCATGTATTCCGTATGATGAAGCATATTGGTATCGACCTTGTACAATAGCTGAAACGCCTTGAATTTTAGCTGTCATTAACTGCTTTTCTACTAATTCTTCTTGTGCTTTAGCAGACTTTCTTTGCTCTTCACGGGATGCTGCCAACTCGCCTCTAGTCAATGCTAATTCTTCACGTTGTAACCCTAGCTCTTTGCTTTGTAAAAGGATGGCATAGATCATCCCCGCAAATGCTAAACCAGAAAACAATGAAGTAAGCCCACCAAACATATCTCCAAACAAGCCGCGATCGCCATGTTCTGGAATAAGCTCAAGCACTCCCACACCATAAATTAGCTGAAGTCCGACGACAGCAACTGCAAAATAAATTAACCCTTTATACTTCATTTTTTCCTCTAAACTTGATTTGCCACATAACGCCCGGCTAAGGGGTTGACAACGCACCGCCGAACTCAAAAAACACACTGTAAACATTGAACTTCAATTTTGCACTAAAACCGCCAAGCGTTGGCAATCCCTCTTGAGCCGTTTGTTATGCAAATTCAATAAGATAAACTGACTTTACTCGATCAAAAGCCACAATTGCAATGGTTGAGTGATTCAAGAACCAACCCAAGCCAGAGCCATGATAAATAAGCCGCCAAAACAAAGCCCACCTTTCAACAACAAACCAAGCTTTTGAATCAGGAAAACTTAACGAGCGAAACCTTCAGCAAGTGTAAAATGCTCGATAAACTTGCCCTTTCCACACTTTGCGCACGCTGAATTGACAACAAACCAGCACCAAAACTCATTGAGGCAAACAAAGAACTTTGCCTGTTTTACGGCTTGAGTGAACCACGAATCTGAGGGTAAAAGTGCTCATTTGCCGACAACACAAAACGAATGGCCAGAGAAATCTAAAAAGATTGAACCCCTAAATTTCCCTGAGTTGCATAACGCCCGGCTAAGGGGTTGACAACGCACCGCCGGACTTAAAAAACACACTTAAACACTGAACTGCAATTTTGCACTAAAGTCGCCACGCGTTGGCAATCCCTCTTGAGCCGTTTGTTATGCAAATTCAATGAGATAAACCAAATTTACACGACCAAAGGCCACCATTGCAATGGTTGAGTGATTCAAGAACCAACCCAAACAAGAGCCGTGATAAATCAGCCGCCAAAACAAAGTCCACCTTTCAGCAACCAACCAAGCTTTTGAATCAGGAAAACTCAACGAGCGAAAACTTCAGCAAAAGCAAAATGCTCGATTAACTTGCCCTTTCCACACTTTGCGCACGCTGAATTGGCAACAAACCAGCACCAAAACTCATTGAGGCAAACAAAGAACTTTGCCTGTTTTACGGCTTGAGTTAACCACGAATTTTAGGATAAAAAAGCTCATTTGCCGACAACACAAAACGAATAGCCGGAGAAATCCAAAAGATTGAACCCCTAAATTTCCCTGAGTTGCATAACGCCCGGCTAAGGGGTTGACAACGCACCACCGAACTCAAAAAACACACTGTAAACACTGAACTTCAATTTTGCACTAAAGCCGCCACGCGTTGGCAATCCCTCTTGAGCCGTTTGTTATGCAAATTCAATAAGATAAACCGACTTTACACGACCAAAAGCCACAATTGCAATGGTTGAGTGATTCAAGAATCAACCCAAGCAAGAACTGTGATAAATAAGCCGCCAAAACAAAGTCCACCTTTCAGCAACAAACCAAGCTTTTGAATGAGACAAACCCTACAAGCAAGACTTTCAGCAAATGCGAAATGCTCGATAAACTTGCCCTTTCCACACTTTTCGCCCACAAGATTCACAACACGCCAACGCTAAAACTGATTGAGGCAAACAAAGAACCTTGCCTGTTTTACGGCTTGAGTTCACCATGAATTTGAAGGTAAAAATGCTCATTTGCCGACAACACAAAACGAATGGCCGGAGAAGTCCCAAAAGATTGAGCCCTAAATTTACCTGAGTTGCATAACGCCCGGCTAAGGGGTTGACAACGCACCGCCGAACTTAAAAAACACACCGTAAACACTGAACTGCAATTTTGCACTAAAACCGCCACGCGTTGGCAATCCCTCTTGAGCCGTTTGTTATGCAAATTCAATGAGATAAACTGAATTTACACGACCAAAAGCCACAATTGCAATGGTTGAGTGATTCAAGAACCAACCCAAGCCAGAGCCATGATAAATAAGCCGCCAAAACAAAGTCCACCGTTCAACAACAAACCAAGCTTTTGAATCAGGAAAACTCAACGAGCTAAAACTTCAGCAAGTGCAAAATGCTCGATAAACTTGCCCTTTCCACACTTTGCGCCCGCTAAATTCACAACAAACCAGTACCAAAACTGATTGAGGCAAACAAAGAACCTTGCCTGTTTTACGGTTTGAGTTAACCACGAATTTTAGGGTAACAATGCTCATTTGCCGAGAATACAAAACAAATGGCCGGAGAAATCCCAAAAGATTGAACCCCTAAATTTACCTGAGTTGCATAACGCCCGCTTAAGGGGCTGACAACGCTACTACCAAGTTTCCGCATAACACCGTAATCACCAAAATCAACGCATAATAAAAATGCCACGCGTTGGAAGTCCCTCTTGAAGCGTTTGTTAAGTGCCTGTACTCACAAGAAAAGGGAAGTCTAACCGATATGCAGCTTGTACCCTGCCATAAATGTCTTGATCGCTTTCTTTATGGCAACCTAACGCCAAATAGTATTTTTGGCCTTCATATATTTGATAGACAATCCATTCACCAGAGAGATTACCTTTCTGAGTACGATTTTCTATGGTTTTTACAGTTAGTTCGTGAGCTAAAAACATAATAATTTCATCATTAATATAGGCAGACTTACTCTGTTCAAAAGCTTGATTAATCACTTTGTCTAGTTTCTTGTTACCACCATACTCAAAGCCAAATTCAGCATTTATGTTTCCGTGAATAAAGCGAGCACCAAAAAAGTGAGCTTTGTACAAGCCTTTCAGAGGTAAATGCTTGAACATGCCTACCTTCTTAGAACTTCCTCGCTCAATTCTTTTTAGCTCGTCCCCTATACAATGGACATTTAAGCTGCGATTTATCTCATGATTCCAGATTTGGACTATCAAAACTGAGCTAATACGCGACAGATCCAATCCATAAAAAACTAGACTTGAACGTGCATATTCTTCTAACTGACTTCTATCCATAATGTTCCTGAATCACAAAGGCACTTAACGCCCGGCTAAGGGGTTGACAACGCACCGCCGAACTCAAAAAACCACTGTAAACACTGAACTTCAATTTTGCACTGAAGCCGCCACGCGTTGACAATCCCTCTTGAGCCGTTTGTTATGCCTATTTTTTATCCCAGCCCACAACAAATCCATTTTCGACAATAATTCTTAAGTTGTAGCGGTTTTTACCTGCTTTATCATATTTCCACGTTTCTTTAACTTTGGTCTTTAACACCTTCTGATCTATATCTAACGGCTTTCCAAGAGAATCTATTAGTTGCTCTTCTGTTTGGCCTTCCCAAATGGTTTTTTTCATCAACCTATCAACTAATTCAGCATTTCCATATTTAGCCATTAGTCTCTGCCGTTTTTTCTTATCGAGGTAACCACTTATGACAATAATCACAGCAACAAACACTAAGAACCAAACTAGCAATTCCATAAATTCCTCTCTCAAGATTAGTTAGTATTACTTAGCTGACAGTGAAACTATCAACCATTACACAATATCGCACTGTATAATCATATTGCACACCATGAAACCATGCACATAAAAAGGGACTAGAACCCGACTAATAGGCATAACGCCCGGTTAAGGGGCAGCCAACGCCATTACCAAGCTTCCGCATAACACCGTAACCACAAAAACCAACGCATAATAAAAATGCCGCGCGTTGGCTGTCCCTCTTGAACCGTTTGTTATGTTTAAGCTTCAATGACTTACGTTTTACCAAAACCAAGATTAACTCAGCTTTGATTTACAAACAAAAGCCAAGACCTAAAAAACGGAAACGACTCATAGATTTGAAAAACAGACTTTGTATTTCGGCAATTCAAGCCCCAAAACCTGTGTTCAAAATACTGATTGCGCCAACCGCCCTAACCTCGCGCTTACTCGAAAATTGAATGAGGCAATTCTCTGAATTTCCAGCGCCAAAGAATAAGTGTCCAGAAAACAGCGCCAAACGAAGCCAACTTGCCGACAAACACAAAACCAATCAGCCGAAGGAACAAAGAAAAGATACAACCAACTGATTTTGCGTGATTAAACATAACGCCCAATTAAGGTGTGAAGCACGCTACCACAATACTCAAACTGGACGCCGTAATCACTGAACTAGACCCAAACAAAAAGTGCCAAGCGTGCTGAATCACTCTTAAATTGTTTGTTATAAGCGTGTTTCGTTTTACCACATTCTATCTAAATCTTGTGCGTATAAAGAAATAGCTCGCTGATACTCTTTAATTGCGTCACTGTTCGTGGTTGATACTAAAAGCTCGAGTAGTAATGATGTTGCTTCTTTATGACGTCCTAAGTTGTAGAGACACATGGCATAGAAAGGCTGAACTTCAATAGAACTAGGGTACTCTTTTAGAGTTTGCTCAAAATAGCTTAACGCCTCCGAATACATGCCAAGACTTCGATAGGTACTCGCTAGCCCGAATAAAGCATCGAACCTTTCTACCGACGATAACAGACCTGAAAGAGATGACAGATAATGAGTAACCGCTTCTTGCTCTTTACCTTCGTTGTCGTATGACCAAGCAATTTGCAGGTGAGCCCTAGCAGAATAAGTTTCATCGTTTAACAGCGTTTTTAGCAAAGCTCTCGACTCTTGGTACTTAGCCTCTTTCCGCAATTTAATTGCTTGTTTGATAATACTTTCCATAATTTCCCTCGAAGCTTATAACGCCCGGCTAAGGGGTTGACAACGCACCACCGAACTCAAAAAACACACTGTAAACATTGAACTTCAATTTTGCACTAAAACCGCCATGCGTTGGCAATCCCTCTTGAGCCGTTTGTTATGCAAATTCAATAAGATAAACCAACTTTACACGACCAAAAACCACAATTGCAATGGTTGAGTGATTCAAGAACCAACCCAAACCAGAGCCATGATAAATAAGCCGCCAAAACAAAGTCCACCCTTCAGCAACAAACCAAGCTTTTGAATTAGGAAAACTCAACGAGCGAAAACTTCAGCAAGTACAAAATGCTCGATAAACTTGCCCTTTCCACACTTTGCGCACGCAGAATTGGCAACAAAACAGCACCAAAACTCATTGAGGCAAACAAAGAACCTTGCCTGTTTTACGGCTTGAGTTAACCACGAATTTGAGGGTAAAAATGCTCATTTGCCGACAACACAAAACGAATGGCCGGAGAAATCCCAAAAGATTGAACCCCTAAATTTCCCTGAGTTGCATAACGCCCGGCTAAGGGGTTGACAACGCACCGCCGAACTTAAAAAACACACCGTAAACACTGAACTTCAATTTTGCCCTAAAGTCGCCAAGCGTTGGCAATCCCTCTTGAGCCGTTTGTTATGCAAATTCAATGAGATAAACTGACTTCACTCGATCAAAAGCCACGATTGCAATGGTTGAGTGATTCAAGAACCAACCGAAGCCAGAGCCGTGATAAATAAGCCGCCAAAACAAAGTCCACCGTTCAACAACAAACCAAGCTTTTGAATGAGACAAACCCTACAAGCAAGACTTTCAGCAAGTACAAAATGCTCGATAAACTTGCCCTTTCCACACTTTGCGCACGCTGAATTGACAACAAACCAGCACCAAAACTCATTGCGGCAAACAAAGAATCTTACCTGTTTTACGGCTTGAGTGAACCACGAATTTGAGGGTAAAAGTGCTCACTTGCCGACAACACAAAACGAATGGCCGGAGAAACCTCAAAAGATTGAACCCCTAAATTTACCTGAGTTGCATAACGCCCGGCTAAGGGGTTGACAACGCACCACCGGACTCAAAAAACCACTGTAAACATCGAACTTCAATTTTGTACTAAAGCCGCCACGCGTTGGCAATCCCTCTTGAGCCGTTTGTTATGCAAATTCAATAAGATAAACTGACTTTACTCGATCAAAAGCCACGATTGCAATGGTTGAGTGATTCAAGAACCAACCCAAGCCTGAGCGGTGATAAATGAGCTGCCAAAACAAAGCCCACCCTTCAGCAATAAACCAAGCTTTTGGAACAGACAAGTTCAACGGGCGAAAAATCCAGCAAGTGCAAAACGATCGATAAACTTGCCCTTTCCACACTTTGCGCCCACTAAATTCACAACAAACCAGCACCAAAACTCATTGAGGCAAACAAAGAACCTTGCCTGTTTTACGGTTTGAGTAAACCACGAATCTGAGGGTGAAAGTGCTCATTTGCCGACAACACAAAACGAATGGCCGGAGAAACCTCAAAAGTTTGAACCCCTAAATTTACCTGAGTTGCATAACGCCCGGCTAAGGGGTTGACAACGCACCGCCGGACTTAAAAAACACACTGTAAACTCTGAATTTCAATTTTGCACTAAAACCGCCAAGCGTTGGCAATCCCTCTTGAGCCGTTTGTTATGCAAATTCAATAAGATAAACTGACTTTACTCGATCAAAAGCCACCATTGCAATGGTTGAGTGATTCAAGAATAAACCCAAGCAAGAGCCGTGATAAATATGCCGCCAAAACAAAGCCCACCTTTCAACAACCAACCAAGCTTTTGAATGAGACAAACCCTACAAGCAAGACTTTCAGCAAGTGAAAAATGCTCGATTAACTTGCCCTTTCCACACTTTGCGCACGCTGAATTGACAACAAAACAGCACCAAAACTCATTGAGGCAAACAAAGAACCTTGCCTGTTTTACTGTTTGAGTGAACCATGAATTTTAGGGTAAAAAAGCTCATTTGCCGACAATACCAAACGAATGGCCGGAGAAATTTAAAAAGATTGAACCCCTAAATTTCCCTGAGTTGCATAACGCCCTGTTAAGGTGTGAGCAACGCAATACCGAAGCTTCTGCATACCACCATAAACACAAAACGCAACGCATAGCAAAAATGCCACGCGTTGCGAATCACTCTTAAACAGTTTGTTATGTAACCGTGTTACCGCTTCTTCTTAAGTAGTAAATATAACGAAGCAAAAAGACCCGCAAAGCCAAAGCCCAACGATATTGTCTGAAGCGATCCCAGCTCTGACCATAATTCTTTCAAACCTTGTTCGCCAAAGACACCGTAAGCTAAACCAATAATAGTTATCAATATGCTATAAATAAAACTCACTCTATCTCTTAAAGAGATAAACTGAAGTCTATTTTCAATCTTTTCGCTACCGACTAAGCTCATTCGTTGTTGTGTAACTGGCTTTTCCAGACGTAATTTAGACGAAAGTAAGTTCCATGATCTTGCCAGTGATGCTTTGTATAAGGTTCGGCTGATATCATCCCAAAAATGAAACGTACCAAAGCTTTCCATTACATCCATATCAAAAGGAACTTTGCCAAGGTTTTCAACACCACTTACAGCTAAGTCTCTTTCAGAGTGAATACCACGTGCTTTATTTGTGATTCTAAAAATCGGCACATTCGCATCTTCTTCTAACTGCTTTACAAGGTTATTTGAAGTAATTTTAGAAATATCATCTTCTTCTTCAACGCATATAGATAGATCAGATAAATAATGCGTAGCAGAAATTAACTCGTCATATCCTGCACGACTATCTAAAATTATAAAGTCGTAGTCTTTCTCAATGCTTTTAAGCATTGTATTTACAATACTTCTAGCTTCTGATTTATCGTCAGGCATTATGTCTTTAAAATTAAGGATTTCGTCGACACGCGTCACTGAAGGAATTACGTCAAAAGAACGATACCTTTCAATTGAAAATTTAGTTTTTCCTGATATTTCGACATCGCCTTTATCAATGAAAAACTCAGAAACTGACATTTTATCTTCCTGAGTCAGTTGAATAGTCTCTTTCTTATGAAAGTATAAAAGCGAAGTTAGACCTCGAACAAAAACGTCTAAGTCTATCACTAAAACTGAATATCCCTCGTTGCCAAGCATGTCAGCTAGTACAGCCGTCAGTAGGGTTTTACCAGTGCCACCTTTACCACTGATTACGTTAATAATTTTTGAGTTGCTCATAATTATTTCCCTCCTTTACGACAAGAGATATAGATAGCAGTAAATATAGCTTGCAAAAATAAACCAAGGATCAACGAAGTGGGTAAAATTTCAATTAGTTTATCGTAGTCAATGGCAAAGGTCTTATTGTTGAACCAATAAACAGGCAGAACCACAAATGAATGCCAAAGCATTCCCAAAGCAACTTTTCCCAACTTACCATTCAAGTAAGTTTTTGAGTCAGCTTTATCTGCACCGTAGGTCAAGATAACAAAAAACAGCAAATGCCCTGTTAGCATACAAACCGCTACAGTGAAGAGCAGTGTTGGGCTTTCAAGGATGTAGTCGATACCTTTAGTCATCAACTTATCTAATAATTCAGCACTCAAGAAAACAAGACCTTGTTAAATCAGGTAAAAAGAAGGCGATTGTATCATGCATTGGAAGGATTTAGCTAGTTAATCAGTAGGTTACATAACGCCCGGCTAAGGGGTTGACAACGCACCGCCGAACTTAAAAAACACACCGTAAACACTGAACTTCAATTTTGCACTAAAGTCGCCACGCGTTGGCAATCCCTCTTGAGCCGTTTGTTAGGCCAACCAATTGACACCGAGACTTTCAAAACCAAAGAACGAACTTTTTTGTAAACTTGAAACAAACTAACCGATTAATTTATAAACCAAAAACCTAAATCAGCAAAGAAACCAAAAAACTCAAATTGAGCGATTTGGAAGAAAAGTGACGAACGTAGCATGCTCGGCGGACGTTTGGATGCTGAAGGTTATTTTGCCGCTAAATTCACAACGAAAAGCAACCCAACGCGATCAAGAAACAACAAATATGTGATGACTATTTATCGCTTAACTTAAACCAGAAAACATGGAGTTTACCGTTCAATTCCAACTCGATTTAGCTGATAAAAACTCACCTTGCCTAACGCCCAATTAAGTAGCCCGAAACGCAACTACCAACTTCCCGCATAACTCCGTAATCACCAAACTCAACGCACAACAAAAATGCCACGCGTTGAGGGTCTGCTTGAATTGTTTGTTAGCTATTTTTTCCCAGTAACTGATTTGAAGGATTCAAAAATGAATGTCGCTAATCCACCTGAAGCACTGGAATTTGCATAATCTTCTAAAGGCTCACAGAAATTTAATTTGAATTTATCAATTGCTTCTTCTGGAGTAGAAGCTTGTATCGTATCGCCGTCTACTTCTAGTCCCGAACTCAAGAGTTCTTTTTTTTCAAACAGATAAGTTTCTGAGCCCATATCCAGATAAGTAAATTCGGTACGATTTGAATTTGGTTTACAAAAAAACTGATACTTTGCCATCTTTAATTTCCTTACTGCTGAATAAAATAATAGCTAACGCCGCGTTAAGTAGTGAGCAACTCTACCACTGAACCTAACGCATTGTGCCGTAAACACTAATACTGATTTATTCCTAAAATGCCGAGCGTTGCGAATCTGTCTTAAACGCTTTGTTAACTAGCTTTTCGTTGGAACCTGAATTAGGGAAAAACAGGATATCCTCTTCACGAGCTTTAATCTTGTATTGTTCAGCAATGTACGGAATATCAGTATTTTCTGGTAAATATTTTGAATCTATCGAGGAAGCAAATAGCCCTACATCTCTTTCATTTAAATTCTGGCAAATATTATGTACAGACGTTTTAATTTTACGCAGTTCATTTTCCATTTCTCTTGCCGAAAGATTTGTCTTAGATTCGAGCCGTTCAATTGCTAATAATACTCGACGTATTTTATCAGGGTCACAGTGCTCTTTGGTTTTCGATATTATATCATGCTCTGACACTCCGTTTTTCACCAACTCACTTACAATTAATTCTTTGAACGTCTTAGCATCTTTAATTAGGTAATCGCACCCAGAGCGAAATGATCCATATTGCCCAATTGCAAGGTAGATGGAGCCAAGAACAGCAATATACACTCTAATACTACCTTCACGTACTCTTACGACCAGCTCAAGATCATTACCATAAAGTAAACTAGCGTATTTTTTGCCTATGTCTTTAACATATTGTTCTGCTTCATACTCTTCAATTTCATCAAATGGTATATCTAAGTGTAAATATAACCCTGCTAGTTTTGCCATAATTTCCCTTGCTAGTTAACGCCCGGCTAAGGGGTTGACAACGCACCACCGAACTCAAAAAACACACTGTAAACACTGAACTTCAATTTTGCACTAAAGCCGCCACGCGTTGGCAATCCCTCTTGAGCCGTTTGTTATGCAAATTCAATAAGATAAACTGACTTTACTCGATCAAAAACCACAATTGCAATGGTTGAGTGGTTCAAGAATCAGCCCAAGCAAGAACTGTGATAAATGAGCCGCCAAAACAAAGTCCACCTTTCAACAACAAACCAAGCTTTTGAACCAGACAAGCTCAACCGGCAAGACTTTCAGTAAATGCGAAATGCTCGATTAACTTGCCCTTTCCACACTTTGCGCCCGCTAAATTCACAACAAACCAGCACCAAAACTCATTGAGGCAAACAAAGAACCTTGCCTGTTTTACGGCTTGAGTAAACCACGAATTTTAGGGTAAAAATGCTCATTTGCCGACAACACCAAACGAATGGCCGGAGAAATCCAAAAAGATTGAGCCCCTAAATTTACCTGAGTTGCATAACGCCCGGTTAAGGGGCTGACAACGCAAAACACTGAACTCAAAATAACAACCGTAATCACAAAGGCCGATTTGAACAAAAACCGCCACGCGTTGGCAGTCCCTCTTTAACCGTTTGTTATGCAAATTCAATAAGATAAACTGACTTTACACGACCAAAAACCACCATTGCAATGGTTGAGTGATTCAAGAATCCAACCAAGTAAGAGCCATGATAAATAAGCCGCCAAAACAAAGTCCACCTTTCAGCAACAAACCAAGCTTTTGTGTCAGGAAAACTCAACGAGCGAAAACTTCAGCAAGTACAAAACGCTCGATAACCTTGTCCTTTCCACACTTTGCGCCCGCTGAATTGGCAGCAAGCCAACGCTAAAAATGATTGAGGCAAACAAAGAACCTTGCCTGTTTTACGGCTGAGTTAACCAAGGATTTGAGGATAAAAAAGCTCATTTGCCGACAACACAAAACGAATGGCCGGAGAAATCTAAAAAGATCGAACCCCTAAATTTACCTGAGTTGCATAACGCCCGGCTAAGGGGTTGACAACGCATAGCCGGACTCAAAAAACACACCGTAAACACTGAACTTCAATTTTGAACTAAAGTCGCCACGCGTTGGCAATCCCTCTTGAGCCGTTTGTTATGTGCTTTTTGCACCACAAATTTTTTGTAATACTGCCTCAATGACATTATCACTGATTTGTTGACTAACTTCTGATGATGAAATCGGATCGGAAGTATAAAGAAGTCCATTCCCCGTCACTGTAAATTTTCTAGTTTTACAATCAATACTGGTTGGAGCTGATAAATCACCAGATTTACCGTCTCTTCTTATATGTAAGTTCTTCAGATCTGTTAAATCACCATCAATAAACCATTGATCTGAATAGGGTGGCATCTCCAACGGTTCGTCATAAACATAAAGACTGTTAATATCTGATGCACCATGGCAAAAGAAACTAACAAAGACGAAAGCTGTAAATATACTTCTATACATTATCTTTCCATACTACATAATTTGAGTGGACCATAAATCGAGAAACACATAACGCCCGGCTAAGGGGTTGACAACGCACCGCCAGACTCAAAAAACACACTGTAAACACTGAACTTCAATTTTGCACTAAAGTCGCCAAGCGTTGGCAATCCCTCTTGAGCCGTTTGTTAGGCCAACCGATTGACACCGACACTTTCAAAACTAAAGAATGAACTTTTTTATAAACTTAAAACAAACTAACCGATTAATTTATAAACCAAAATGCCAACTTAGCAAAGAAACAAAAAACTCAAATTGAGCGATTTGGAAGAAAAGTGACGAGCGTAGCATGCTCGGCGGACGTTTGGATGCTGAAGGTTATTTTACAGCTGAATTAACAACGCTAAACAACCCAACGCGATCAAGAAACAACAAATATGTGATGACGATTTATTGCTTAAGTCCAGCCATGAGAACATGGAATTCGCCGTTCAATTCAAACCCGATTTAGCTGATAAAAACTCACTTTGCCTAACGCCCTGTTAAGGTGTGAGCAACGCAATACCGATGCTTCCGCAAACCACCTTAAACACTAAACGCAACGCATAGTAAAAATGCCAAGCGTTGCGAATCACTCTTAAACAGATTGTTAGCTTAAATCGTCTATACTTTACAAAAATGTCTAGGGGTAACAAGATGAAGCTTACAAAACTTATTTACACTAGCTCGATGTCAGATAAATGCAATTTAGATGAAATCGATAACATCCTTGCTGAAGCTATTGGAAGGAACGCTAGCAAAAATATCACAGGGGTTCTCTATTACTCAAATCATTATTTCTTTCAATGCCTTGAAGGCGAAAATAAGGATATTGAAGAAGTATTTACTCTGATAGAAAAAGATAAACGCCATACAAATATAATGGTCGTAGAGAAAGCACCTATTGCAACCAGACAGTTCGGCGAATGGGCTATGGCCTACATTTTACAATCTCCGCTACTAGTACCAATGCATCAAAGACTCATGGACTCGGACGAGTTCGATCCCCGATTAATCACTCCCACGAATGCCCACTTACTCCTCGAAGAACTGAAAAATTATCTTCCAAAGGCATATTTAGCAACTTTGCAATAGTTAAGCTAACGCCGCATTAAGGTGTGACGCACGCTTGGCTATACTTGAGCGAAGCGAAAATGCCAAGCGTAAGGAATCACTCTTAAATGCTTTGTTATAAGCACATTATGTTATTTTCTTATCAACCAAGCTTGAAAATTCTTTCATTGCTCTTAACTGCTCATCTGAAAGACATTCTCTTGAGTGAAAATTATTTAACACCAAGCGTTTTTTGCTGAATGTTGGGTGGCTATTGATAAAGTTTAAGTAACCCCGAAGAAGCTCAACCTTGGTCGTAGAGCGGGAAAGAGCCTTTTTTACTTTTTCCTCATAACGCGTTATTTCTAGTTCATCATCATACTCAAACTCTTCCATATACAGTTCACGAGCCAGCTTCTTTTGAGACCAACCAAGAAGGTCAAGCAATGACTTAATTTCATTTTGAATTTCACTGATATCCATTATGTCCCCAAATGTCCCTATACACTATCGTAAATTAATCACGTCCGATTGAGACAATAAAACTAACAAACGTAAGGAAAAGATTATGGCTAATAATACTCCACCAAATGGACCAAGCAAAACTGGTAATCCTTCAGGTGGCGGTCGAGGCAACAACCCTCCACGCACTAAATAAGCATAAGAGTGCTAGGTACTTGTACCTAGCACTCGTTAAGATTTCGCTTCAGGTTTTGGTCAAATAGATGCTTTGATGATTTAAAGTCGGAGTAGCTAACATCACTAATCGTACTTTCCACTGCACATAAGCACAATGTCTGTTTTTTCTGATACTGGCTTGAACTCAATGATCGACCTGAGCTATTAATACACGCGTCAGTAAGTGCAAACTCAACTTCCATAGGGTATCTATTATCGAAGATAACCGCCTCGGTAGCCTGTCCTACACCATATCCAATTACACCAATAATCCCAATATACTTAAGTTTTTTCTTAAGTTGCCAGCTTTTCACCGATTTATTACATTCAGTGCATATATATGATGTTTTAACCTTCGTTGTTCCTTCACATTCACAAATACTCAAAATTACTCCTTATTTTGAACAGTTCGGTGCTTATAACGCCCGGCTAAGGGGTTGACAACGCACCGCCGAACTCAAAAAACCACTGTAAACACTGAACTTCAATTTTGCACTAAAGTCGCCAAGCGTTGGCAATCCCTCTTGAGCCGTTTGTTATGCAAATTCAATGAGATAAACTAAATTTACACGACCAAAAGCCACAATTGCAATGGTTGAGTAATTCAAGAATCAACCCAAGCAAGAACTGTGATAAATGAGCCGCCAAAACAAAGTCCACCTTTCAGCAACAAACCAAGCTTTTGTGTCAGACAAACTCAACGAGCGAAAACTTCAGCAAAAGCAAAATGCTCGATTAACTTGCCCTTTCCACACTTTGCGCCCGCAAAATTCGCAACGCGCCAACGTTAAAACTGATTGAGGCAAACAAAGAACCTTGCCTGTTTTACGGCTTGAGTGAACCACGAATTTTAAGGTCAAAAAGCTCATTTGCCGACAATACCAAACGAATGGCCGGAGAAATCCTAAAAGATTGAACCCCTAAATTTACCTGAGTTGCATAACGCCTGGTTAAGGGGCTGACAACGCAAAACACTGAACCTAAAATAACAACCATAATCACAAAGGCCGATTTGAACTAAAACCGCCACGCGTTGGCAGTCCCTCTTGAACCGTTTGTTATGTGCGTAAGTTAATATCATATTTGAAGCAGAAACTTGCGACTAAATGCACCTTTTTGCTTATTCTCACTTTACAACATTCTCAAATTTAATACCTTGCTCTTGGTTACATTCAACTTTACGCAAGGAGACAATATGGGTATCAAAACAGGTCCTAAGAGAAAGAACGAAGATGGAACGCCTGATAAACGACAGCGTGTCACTGAGGAAAATAAGAAAAAACACCCAAAACTCAAAGAACACAAACACGAAAAAGGTGATTAACCAAATCAAAGCAGTTTCAATAGAAGCTGCTTTTTCTATCCAGCAAGCACATAACGCCCTCTTTAACCGTTTGTTATGTGAAAAAAATCGACGTAATTTAACCACTGATTAACTGTAATACACCAATTACGATACCAATAACTGCCAATAGCAGTCCGACTTTTGTCACTGTATCCGCTGACTTATCGAGCGTTTCCATTGTGTGCGTAACTTGTGAGGCTAGCCGAGTTTGAAGTATCGCGGAAGCTGCCTCTCGTTTATTTATAGCGTTATCAGCTCCTTGAATAAGAGAGCCGGACTTTTTCCAGTGTAGAATAGCTCCGGCAATAGCTGATTCATTTGCATTCTCAAATTTTCTTATCCATTCAGATTTTGGTTCTGTGGGCATCTCAATAAGCTCTTGAATATCTCGCTCTAAATTCCTCACTAGAATCTCCAATATTTTCCACATAACGCCCGGCTAAGGGGTTGACAACGCACCGCCGAACTCAAAAAACCACTGTAAACACTAAGCTTCAATTTTGCACTAAAGCCGCCACGCGTTGGCAATCCCTCTTGAGCCGTTTGTTATGCAAATTCAATGAGATAAAACCACTTTACACGACCAAAAACCACCATTGCAATGGTTGAGTGATTCAAGAACCAACCCAAACCAGAGCCATGATAAATAAGCCGCCAAAACAAAGTTCACCCTTCAGCAACAAACCAAGCTTTTGAATGAGACAAACTCAACAAGCAAGACTTTCAGCAACTGCAAAACGCTCGATAAACTTGCCCTTTCCACACTTTGCGCCCGCTAAATTCACAATAAACCAGCGCAAAAACTGATTGAGGCAAACAAAGAACCTTGTCTGTTTTACGGTTTAAGTTAACCACGAATTTGAGGGCAAAAATGCTCATTTGCCGACGACACCAAACGAATGGCCGGAGAAATCCTAAAAGATTGAACCCCTAAATTTACCTGAGTTGCATAACGCCCGGCTAAGGGGTTGACAACGCACCACCGAACTCAAAAAACACACTGTAAACTCTGAACTTCAATTTTGCACTAAAGTCGCCACGCGTTGGCAATCCCTCTTGAGCCGTTTGTTATGCAAATTCAATGAGATAAACTGACTTCACTCGATCAAAAGCCACGATTGCAATGGTTGAGTGATTCAAGAACCAACCGAAGCCAGAGCCGTGATAAATAAGCCGCCAAAACAAAGTCCACCGTTCAACAACAAACCAAGCTTTTGAATGAGACAAACTCAACAAGCAAGACTTTCAGCAAGTGCAAAATGCTCGATAAACTTGCCCTTTCCACACTTTGCACACGCTGAATTGGCAACAAACCAGCACCAAAACTGATTGAGGCAAACAAAGAACTTTGCCTGTTTTACGGCTTGAGTTAACCACGAATTTTCGGGTAAAAAAGCTCATTTGCCGACAACACAAAACGAATGGCCGGAGAAATCCAAAAGATTGAACCCCTAAATTTACCTGAGTTGCATAACGCCCGGCTAAGGGGTTGACAACGCACCGCCGAACTTAAAAAACACACTTAAACGCTGAACTGCAATTTTGCACTAAAGTTGCCACGCGTTGGCAATCCCTCTTGAGCCGTTTGTTAGGCCAACCGGTTGACTCCGACACTTTCAAAACTAAAGAACGAACTTTTTTATAAACTTAAAACAAACTAACCGATTAATTTATAAACCAAGATGCCAAATCAGCAAAGAAACAAAAAACTCAAATTGAGCGGTTTGGAAGAAAAGTGACGAGCGTAGCATGCTCGGCGGACGTTTGGATGCTGAAGGTTATTTTGCCGATGAATTCACAGCGATAAACAACCCAACGCGATCAAGAAACAACAAATATGTGATGACGATTTATTGCTTAAGTCCAGCCATGAGAACATAGAATTCACAGTTCAATTCAAACCCGATTTAGTTGATAAAAACTCACTTTGCCTAACGCCCGGCTAAGGGGTTGACAACGCACCGCCGGACTTAAAAAACACACTTAAACACTGAACTTCAATTTTGCACTAAAATCGCCAAGCGTTGGCAATCCCTCTTGAGCCGTTTGTTATGCAAATTCAATGAGATAAACCGAATTTACACGACCAAAAGCCACAATTGCAATGGTTGAGTGATTCAAGAACCAACCCAAGTAGGAGCCGAGATAAATAAGCCGCCAAAACAAAGCCCACCTTTCAACAACCAACCAAGCTTTTGAATCAGGAAAACTCAACGAGCTAAAACTTCAACAAGTGTAAAATGCTCGATAAACTTGCCCTTTCCACACTTTGCGCCCGCTAAATTCACAACAAACCAGCACCAAAACTCATTGAGGCAAACAAAGAACCTTGCCTGTTTTACGGCTTAAGTAAACCACGAATTTTAGGGTAAAAAAGCTCATTTGCCGACAATACCAAACGAATGGCCGGAGAAATCCAAAAGATTGAACCCCTAAATTTACCTGAGTTGCATAACGCCCGGCTAAGGGGTTGACAACGCACCGCCGAACTCAAAAAACACACCGTAAACACTGAACTTCAATTTTGTACTAAAGCCGCCACGCGTTGGCAATCCCTCTTGAGCCGTTTGTTATGCAAATTCAATGAGATAAACTGACTTTACTCGAACAAAAGCCACAATTGCAATGGTTGAGTGAGTCAAGAATCAACCCAAGCAAGAACTGTGATAAATGAGCCGCCAAAACAAAGCCCACCTTCAGCAACAAACCAAGCTTTTGAATTAGACAAACTCAACAAGCAAGACTTTCAGCAAGTGCAAAATGCTCGATTAACTTGCCCTTTCCACACTTTGCGCACGCTGAATTGGCAAAAAACCAGCACCAAAACTCATTGAGGCAAACAAAGAACCTTGCCTGTTTTACGGTTTGAGTTAACCACGAATTTGAGGGTAAAAAAGCTCATTTGCCGACAACACAAAACGAATGGCCGGAGAAATCTAAAAAGATTGACCCCCTAAATTTACCTGAGTTGCATAACGCCCGGCTAAGGGGTTGACAACGCACCGCCAGACTCAAAAAACACACTGTAACACTGAACTTCAGTTTTGCACTAAAACCGCCAAGCGTTGGCAATCCCTCTTGAGCCGTTTGTTAACTGTTTTGAGCCCTCAGAACAAAATCTGTTTCTCTGGTTGGTCCATTAATGTTATTGATAATTTCTTTCGTAAGTATCAAGTCCTGCTTGATATCTTGCCCATTTATATTGAAAACTAGCTCGGATTTTGAACCAACAACTAACGTTGAAACATCAAGGCTCCGACTTTTTAAACCTTTAACACATATGATGTTGTTTTGAGCGATCTTAAACAATTCAGATATAGGAAACCGATACGATTCACCGGCAACCAAACCTCTTTCAAATAAAGTATGGAAAAGCCTGTCACCACTTTTAGCTCTTTCATGACTCAAATGAACGTTTTTCAACAAAGTGCATGGATAATTCGAACTTTTAAATAAGCGCCCCTTAACTAAGATAGAGATATCTAGTACGAAAACACGTTCACTTTCTGAAGTCGCCGCAACTGTTATCTCATCACGTCCTGAAGAGGTAAAAATACTGCAAATTTTACTTAGGCTCTTAGATATCTTATAAGACCTCAGCGCAGCGAAGGTGCTACCTATTGCTGCTGCGGCGGCTATAGATGTCACAACAAAATTCCAATCAATGTTATCCATACTTCCTCAAAAACAGTTAACGCCCGGTTAAGGGGTGAGCAACGCAACTACCAACTCACCGCACAACACCGTAACCACTGAAATCAACGCAAAACAAAAATGCCGAGCGTTGCGAATCCCTCTTTAACCGTTTGTTATATGTTGGCTCAAAGTTCCACAGTCATAGCTACATGAGCTAGTTCAACTGAAAACATAAAACCAAATTTAGCCAACAAAACACATGATTTTTCACCATCATCTTCAATCTTGCCAAGTACATTGTTAACAAAATCTTTGTCCCGCTTTCGAACATATGCCAATGTTCTAGGCAATTCTTTAAATTCGATCGATGACTTCATTAGGTCATGTGCCAATTTATTACGAATGTTTTTCACCTCATGCAAAGGTGGTAAAAGTTCTCGAAACTCTTTTTTTTCGGCTTTGTCTTCAAACTCATAAATATTGATAAATGATTTCAACGTATCAATTTTCTTTCCTAACATGGATTCTTTAATATCAGGATCGATGCAAGTAAGAAGATGACTAAGTTTGTGTTCAATTAAAAGCACAATACTAAAAAACACACCAGTTTTAGCATTAGAATTTTGTGTTCTAGCCCTGAACCAATTGTTGCCCTCTGCGACTATTTCTTTCAATCTTTGAGTATTTTTTTCCGGAGATTCAGGCTCCCTATATGTGATTACTGGCGTAATATTCGACTTGGGCTTTCTTTTGTAATAGCCAAATTTATTGAGCAACTTTTCCACAATTTCCTCTTAAACATATAACGCCCGCTTAAGGGGCTGACAACGCTACTACCAAGTTTCCGCATAACACCGTAATCACCAAAATCAACGCATAATAAAAATGCCACGCGTTGGAAGTCCCTCTTGAAGCGTTTGTTAAGTGCCTGTACTCACAAGAAAAGGGAAGTCTAACCGATATGCAGCTTGTACCCTGCCATAAATGTCTTGATCGCTTTCTTTATGGCAACCTAACGCCAAATAGTATTTTTGGCCTTCATATATTTGATAGACAATCCATTCACCAGAGAGATTACCTTTCTGAGTACGATTTTCTATGGTTTTTACAGTTAGTTCGTGAGCTAAAAACATAATAATTTCATCATTAATATAGGCAGACTTACTCTGTTCAAAAGCTTGATTAATCACTTTGTCTAGTTTCTTGTTACCACCATACTCAAAGCCAAATTCAGCATTTATGTTTCCGTGAATAAAGCGAGCACCAAAAAAGTGAGCTTTGTACAAGCCTTTCAGAGGTAAATGCTTGAACATGCCTACCTTCTTAGAACTTCCTCGCTCAATTCTTTTTAGCTCGTCCCCTATACAATGGACATTTAAGCTGCGATTTATCTCATGATTCCAGATTTGGACTATCAAAACTGAGCTAATACGCGACAGATCCAATCCATAAAAAACTAGACTTGAACGTGCATATTCTTCTAACTGACTTCTATCCATAATGTTCCTGAATCACAAAGGCACTTAACGCCCGGCTAAGGGGTTGACAACGCACCGCCGAACTCAAAAAACACACTGTAAACATTGAACTTCAATTTTGCGCTAAAGTCGCCACGCGTTGGCAATCCCTCTTGAGCCGTTTGTTATGCAAATTCAATGAGATAAACTGAATTTACACGACCAAAAGCCACAATTGCAATGGTTGAGTAATTCAAGAACCAACCGAAGCCAGAGCCGTGATAAATAAGCCGCCAAAACAAAGTCCACCTTTCAGCAACAAACCAAGCTTTTGGAACAGACAAGTTCAACGGGCGAAAAATTCAGCAAATGCGAAATAATCGATTAACTTGCCCTTTCCACACTTTGCACCCGCTAAATTCACAACACGCCAACGCCAAAACTGATTGAGGCAAACAAAGAAATTTACCTGTTTTACGGCTTGAGTTAACCACGAATTTGAGGGTAAAAATGCTCATTTGCCGACAACACAAAACGAATGGCCGGAGAAATCCCAAAAGATTGAACCCCTAAATTTACCAGAGTTGCATAACGCCCGGCTAAGGGGTTGACAACGCACCGCCGAACTTAAAAAACACACCTTAAACACTGAACTTCAATTTTGCACTAAAGTCGCCACGCGTTGGCAATCCCTCTTGAGCCGTTTGTTAGGCCAACCAATTGACACCGACACTTTCACAACCAAAGAACGAGCTTTTTTGTAAACTTGAAACAAACTAACCGATTCATTTATAAACCAAAATCTCAAATCAGCAAAGAAACCAAAAAACTCAAATTTAGCGATTTGGAAGAAAAGTGACGAGCGTAGCATGCTCGGCGGACGTTTGGATGCTGAAGGTTATTTTGCCGATGAATTCACAGCGATAAACAACCCAACGCGATCAAGAAACAACAAATATGTGATGACTATTTATTGCCTAACTTAAGCCACAAAACATGGAATTTACTATTCAATTCAAACTCGATTTAGCTGATAAAAACTCACTTTGCCTAACGCCCGGCTAAGGGGTTGACAACGCACCGCCGGACTTAAAAAACACACTTAAACACTGAACTTCAATTTTGCACTAAAATCGCCAAGCGTTGGCAATCCCTCTTGAGCCGTTTGTTATGCAAATTCAATGAGATAAACTAACTTTACACGACCAAAAGCCACAATTGCAATGGTTGAGTGATTCAAGAACCAACCCAAGTAGGAGCCGAGATAAATAAGCCGCCAAAACAAAGTCCACCGTTCAACAACAAACCAAGCTTTTGAATGAGACAAACCCTACAAGCAAGACTTTAAGCAAGTGCAAAATGCTCGATTAACTTGCCCTTTCCACACTTTGCGAACGCTGATTTGACAACAAGCCAGCGCCAAAACCGATTGAGGAAAACAAAGAAATTTGCCTGTTTTACGGTTTGAGTTAGCCACGAATTTGAGGGTAAAAAAGCTCATTTGCCGACAACGCAAAACGAATAGCCGGAGAAATCCCAAAAGATTGAACCCCTAAATTTACCTGAGTTGCATAACGCCCGGCTAAGGGGTTGACAACGCACCACCGAACTTAAAAAAAACACTGTAAACACTGAACTTCAATTTTGCACTAAAACCGCCAAGCGTTGGCAATCCCTCTTGAGCCGTTTGTTATGCAAATTCAATAAGATAAACCAACTTTACTCGATCAAAAGCCACAATTGCAATGGTTGAGTAATTCAAGAACCAACCGAAGCCAGAGCCGTGATAAATAAGCCGCCAAAACAAAGTCCACCTTTCAGCAACAAACCAAGCTTTTGAATGAGACAAACTCAACAAGCAAGACTTTCAGCAAGTGCAAAATGCTCGATAAACTTACCCTTTCCACACTTTACGCACGCTGAATTGGCAACGAACCAGCGCTAAAACTGATTGAGGCAAACAAAGAACTTTGCCTGTTTTACGGCTTGAGTTCACAATGAATTTGAAGGTAAAAATGCTCATTTGCCGACAACACAAAACGAATGGCCGGAAAAATCCCAAAAGATTGAGCCCCTAAATTTACCTGAGTTGCATAACGCCCGGTTAAGGGGCTGACAACGCAAAACACTGAACTCAAAATAACAACCGTAATCACAAAGGCCGATTTGAACAAAAACCGCCACGCGTTGGCAGTCCCTCTTTAACCGTTTGTTATGCAAATTCAATGAGATAAACTGACTTTACACGACCCAAAGCCACAATTGCAATGGTTGAGTGATTCAAGAATCAACCCAAGCCAGAGCTGTGATAAATGAGCCGCCAAAACAAAGTCCACCTTTCAGCAACAAACCAAGCTTTTGTGTCAGGAAAGCTCAACGAGCGAAACCTTCAGCAAGTACAAAATGCTCGATAAACTTGCCCTTTCCACACTTTGCGCCCGCTAAATTCACAACAAACCAACGCTAAAACTGATTGAGGCAAACAAAGAACCTTGCCTGTTTTACGGTTTGAATTGACCACGAGTTTGAGGGTGAAAGTGCTCATTTGCCGACAACACAAAACGAATGGCCGGAGAAATCCAAAAGATTGAGCCCCTAAATTTACCTGAGTTGCATAACGCCCGGCTAAGGGGTTGACAACGCACCGCCGAACTTAAAAAACACACTGTAAACGCTGAACTTCAATTTTGCGCTAAAGTCGCCACGCGTTGACAATCCCTCTTGAGCCGTTTGTTATGCAAATTCAATAAGATAAACTGACTTTACTCGATCAAAAGCCACGATTGCAATGGTTGAGTGATTCAAGAATCAACCCAAGTAAGAACTGCGATAAATAAGCTGCCAAAACAAAGTTCACCTTTCAGCAACAAGCCAAGCTTTTGAATCAGGAAAACTTAACGAGCGAAACCTTCAGCAAGTGCAAAATGCTCGATAAACTTGCCCTTTCCACACTTTGCGCCCACAAGATTCACAACACGCCAACGCTAAAACTGATTGAGGAAAACAAAGAACCTTGCCTGTTTTACGGTTTGAGTGAACCACGAATCTGAGGGTAAAAGTGCTCATTTGCCGACAACACAAAACGAATGGCCGGAGAAATCTAAAAAGATTGAACCCCTAAATTTCCCTGAGTTGCATAACGCCCGGCTAAGGGGTTGACAACGCACCGCCGGACTTAAAAAACACACTTAAACACTGAACTTCAATTTTGCACTAAAATCGCCAAGCGTTGGCAATCCCTCTTGAGCCGTTTGTTATGCAAATTCAATGAGATAAACTAACTTTACACGACCAAAAGCCACAATTGCAATGGTTGAGTGATTCAAGAACCAACCCAAGTAGGAGCCGAGATAAATAAGCCGCCAAAACAAAGTCCACCGTTCAACAACAAACCAAGCTTTTGAATGAGACAAACCCTACAAGCAAGACTTTAAGCAAGTGCAAAATGCTCGATTAACTTGCCCTTTCCACACTTTGCGAACGCTGATTTGACAACAAGCCAGCGCCAAAACCGATTGAGGAAAACAAAGAAATTTGCCTGTTTTACGGTTTGAGTTAGCCACGAATTTGAGGGTAAAAAAGCTCATTTGCCGACAACGCAAAACGAATAGCCGGAGAAATCCCAAAAGATTGAACCCCTAAATTTACCTGAGTTGCATAACGCCCGGCTAAGGGGTTGACAACGCACCGCCGAACTCAAAAAACACACCGTAAACACTGAACTGCAATTTTGCACTAAAACCGCCAAGCGTTGGCAATCCCTCTTGAGCCGTTTGTTATGCAAATTCAATGAGATAAACTGAATTTACACGACCAAAAGCCACAATTGCAATGGTTGAGTGATTCAAGAACCAACCCAAGCCAGAGCCATGATAAATAAGCCGCCAAAACAAAGTCCACCGTTCAACAACAAACCAAGCTTTTGAATCAGGAAAACTCAACGAGCTAAAACTTCAGCAAGTGCAAAATGCTCGATAAACTTGCCCTTTCCACACTTTGCGCCCGCTAAATTCACAACAAACCAGTACCAAAACTGATTGAGGCAAACAAAGAACCTTGCCTGTTTTACGGTTTGAGTTAACCACGAATTTTAGGGTAACAATGCTCATTTGCCGAGAATACAAAACAAATGGCCGGAGAAATCCCAAAAGATTGAACCCCTAAATTTACCTGAGTTGCATAACGCCCGCTTAAGGGGCAGACAACGCTACTACCAACTTTCCGCATAACATCGTAACCACAAAAACCAACGCACAATAAAAATGCCACGCGTTGGCTGTCCCTCTTGAAGCGTTTGTTATGCGCGTTGCGAATATCCATACATTTGCATCACTAATAAGTGCAAACCTTCATCTGTGATTGATAATGTGCCTTTATGAGCGGTAAACTTGGTAGCTCCCTCTAAAAATTCCACTCCCGAACCTTCTTCATCCCAATGTGCTATTGCATTACGGATGATAGTAATTGCTGTTACTCTAATGTCATCGTTTTGGTCAATTGAAATCTCTATGTGTTTCCACCACTTACATTTATCATCTTCAATTGGAGGTAGAGTATTTGAACGAACAAAAAAAATCATTCCTGATAGTAATGTTAATGTGGTTTCCTTACATGAGATACAATCTAATATGACGTTTGGTTCAAAAGATTTTCTTTGTGCAAATGAAGTAACTAAATATCTAGCGGCTTCATCTCCTTCTAAAAACTTCTCATCGATATAGTCTAATAGTTGGAAATTGATATAGCTTTTTAAAACACCCATTTGACGTATATTTTCCATTTTTATCTCCTTTAGTGCACCTTTAGCGCATAACGCCCAATTAAGGGGTGAACAACGCCTCCACCCAACTTAAAGCATTGTGCCATAAACACTAAAATTGAAGTAGAAGCAAAAATGCCAAGCGTTGTGAATCCCTCTTAAATTGCTTGTTATATTTTTTTTCGTACTAAGCTCCAGCCTACTTTTTCCATTTGATAAACATGTACTTCAGGATACTTTTCTTTAGCCAGGAGAGAACAAGAATGGACGACCTCAGTGTCAGCTTTAACACCAAAAATGATTTCACATACTTCACTAGTATCAAATGATATAGTTTCGACACCTCCATTCTGACTAATATCAGAAGAGTCACACCTTAAAACTAGTCTATGCTCTTTTTCGTAGTTCCATTCATTTTTCTTAAAGAAGAAATATGACGTAAAAAACTTTAAGGTTGAAGACGTCAATGCATTAACGACTAGTTTCTCACGCTTATTACTAACATGTGCATCCTGCTCTTCTTTAATAAAATATTGAACTAACACTTCAAACAATTTAGACGAGAATTCTTTGAACTTTTTGCTCCCATTTCTATAATCGACGCGTTTTGCATTTTTGACAAACCCTTTACCTTCAAACTTTTTGAAACCAATTACCGCACCTTTATGGTCATCCGCATAATGAGACCACATCAAAATATTATTAGAATCTTCAGTAAGTGACAAAACCCTGAATTGCGCGATAAGCTCTTCCCAAGCGGACGTTAGTTCTTTAGACAATGGCTCCAACTCTGATTTGAGCTCACTAATGCTTTTGTCGAGCTCTGAGGAAAGATCACTTATTTCGTGCTTTGTAACACCAGAGTTCTTAGTAAATATTTTTTTCAATATCTTAGAGTCAACTTCAAACTCAGGGACATTGCAGTCCAAGGGGTCATTAAACTCCGACGGGTTAGTAATTTTTATAGATGAATTACGAAGAATAATGTCAATAGATTCTGGTGTAACGTATTTATATAGGTTTTTCATTATAGTCCTTTAAAATATAACGCCCGGCTAAGGGGTTGACAACGCACCGCCGAACTCAAAAAACACACTGTAAACATTGAACTTCAATTTTGCGCTAAAGTCGCCACGCGTTGGCAATCCCTCTTGAGCCGTTTGTTATGCAAATTCAATGAGATAAACTGAATTTACACGACCAAAAGCCACAATTGCAATGGTTGAGTAATTCAAGAACCAACCGAAGCCAGAGCCGTGATAAATAAGCCGCCAAAACAAAGTCCACCTTTCAGCAACAAACCAAGCTTTTGGAACAGACAAGTTCAACGGGCGAAAAATTCAGCAAATGCGAAATAATCGATTAACTTGCCCTTTCCACACTTTGCACCCGCTAAATTCACAACACGCCAACGCCAAAACTGATTGAGGCAAACAAAGAAATTTACCTGTTTTACGGCTTGAGTTAACCACGAATTTGAGGGTAAAAATGCTCATTTGCCGACAACACAAAACGAATGGCCGGAGAAATCCCAAAAGATTGAACCCCTAAATTTACCAGAGTTGCATAACGCCCGGCTAAGGGGTTGACAACGCACCGCCGAACTCAAAAAACCACTGTAAACGCTGAACTTCAATTTTGCGCTAAAGTCGCCACGCGTTGGCAATCCCTCTTGAGCCGTTTGTTATGTGCGTAGTTAAACTTTGTTAACTAACTCACTTTTGTATAGTTCTCCATAGAACTTTAAATATGTATCGATCAATAGCTCATAGAACATATCAAAGTTTTCTTGACGAACAGGAATATCAATTTTTGATCTCCAAATTGGTCTCAATTCACCACTGTGTTCTGCACCTCGTTGAGGCTCATTTCCCGTTATGTTTGTTATAAATATTTTTGCATCAGAGTCAAACTTTGAGCTATTTTTAATATAAATTGCTCTAGTGATGGTAATTCCAATGTGAATAAGCTCTTGATCTTTCATTTTCGGATGACCATAAGACAGGTTAACAGGAAAACCTCTAACCCCAATCGAAACATAAGTGTCACCGCGAGGGTTAGACAAATCAGAGCCTGAAATATAGCTTTTACCAATAAGGCGAGTTTCTGTTTCCAGTTTATCCTTTACATAGCGTAGTAATGCATTCTTCATAACTAACCTCGATATTTAAACGACTTAATAGTATGGCGAACCACCACTTATTTACAAGGCTCGCAAGCACATAACGCCCAATTAAGTTGTGAGCAACGCTGCCACCTTACTCAAACACTTCACCATAATCACTAAACAGATTGAAACCGAAAGCGCCGAGCGTTGCGAATCAGCTTAAATTGTTTGTTATGCATCTTGGATTCAAGTACGAAGTGCGACACCTCTGAACATAAAAACAGTAAGGTGCGATAATCATGAAGTTTGCTCCCGCCAAGAAGTAAAAAACATGAAATACACACACCTCACTGAGATTGAAAGGTATATGATTTCTTTGCTCAGAAAGCAAGGGATCAGTACCGCAAAAATAGCTAAACAACTGGGGCGTCACAAAGCCACTATCTATCGAGAAATTGAACGTAATTGTCGTTACAACAAGTTCTTCGATAGGTACTCTTATCAACCAGAGCGAGCACAGCAAATGGCGCGCAACCGGCTTAGTCGTTCACGGCGAAATAAACGCTATACCAAACTTGACTTCAGACTACCTGAAGCCTTGCTACGACTGGATTGGAGCCCTGACCAAATCGTCGGATACCTAAGGATGAGAGGCTATCCAACAATGAGCCACGAGCTCATTTATCAGCACGTTTGGAACGACAAAACTCTCGGTGGAACGCTATGGAAACACCTACGCCAATCCACCAAGAAAAGGCGTAAAAGGTACAACTCAAAAGACAGTCGAGGACGGCTGGCAAATAAGCGTCATATTGCCGAAAGACCTGCAGACGCTGAGCATCGAAAAGAGCCTGGCCACTGGGAAATTGATACCGTCGTGGGTCGCGGAACCAAGCACTGTATCGTCACTTTAGTCGACAGAATGACTGGCTACACTTTTATCGGTCAAATGGACGATAGAACAAGCGAGTCGCTCAACGTAAGAATGAGCAAAATCATGACCCGCTCTGACTTACCTTTTAAAACGATAACATCAGATAACGGCACTGAATTTCATGGTTATGCACAACTAGAAAAACATCATAACTGCCTGTTTTACTTTGCAAATCCATACCATTCATGGGAGCGAGGCACTAATGAAAACACCAATGGTTTGATACGACAATACTTACCAAAACGAACCTCCATGTCACACGTGACACAGAAGCTGTGTAATGAAATTGCATATAAATTAAATACACGCCCACGCAAAAGGCTTGGGTATAGAACACCAACGGAGTATATTCATGCGCATCTGTAGAAAGTGTCGCACTTCAAACTTGATACTAAGCATATTTTGCAAATAGTTCCTCAAACCTTAAGAAAGCTTCTTTTTGTAAAAAATAGCGAGCTTCCATGTAATCTGTTCGAAACTTTTTCTGTAACTGCTCAACAGTGACCTCAACACCAAATTTATTTAGAAATACCTGAAGCTCATCGTCAGTATTCTCTTTGTGCAAGCTCTGTTTTGTTGGCATTTCATGAACTATTGTCAAAACTTTTGAGATAAATGCATGGGACTCTGCGCTTAATAACTCTTTATCACAAGCTTTTAGCTTTAACTTTTGAAGACGCTTGAATGTGCGATCTACAAGCTCATCATCCAGGTTAGAACCATTAAATTTCTTAACAATATGTAAGCAGTCAAAAAGCTCTAATGTAATTTGATTACGTTCTGCACGTTGAGCTATTTTTTTCTGTGCTCTCGCATAGTATGTAGCGAACCCAGCAGCAATGAGAGACACTGCTGCGATAAGCAAAGATGCGCCTGCAACAAGCAATGTTACATAGTCTATTGTCCTTGGCAAAGCCGCATTATTAATTGCTGTAACTAATTCTTCCAATGTTTCCTCCAATATGCATAACGCCCGCTTAAGGGGCAGCCAACGCTACTGCCAACTTACCGCATAACACCGTAATCACAAAAACCAACGCATAGTAAAAATGCCGCGCGTTGGTTGTCCCTCTTGAAGCGTTTGTTATACATCTTTAATCCAAAGGTGAAGGTAGCTCTTCTTCGAACTCGTTAAGATTACTATTCTTGAGAAAATAGAAGAACGTAGAATCTATTGCAAAAAGAAGCCTTTTTCCTTGGTCATAGTCAATCAAAGGTGGATTCAACCTTTTCTTGAACTGAAGGTGGGATATATTATGCAGTAGGTTACTTATATCTCCGGGCCTAACATCCTCAGCGCGGTGATGCATAGCTTTAATTCCATTAGTAATATCGGCTCTAGATAAACCACCAATTATGCCGTCATATCCTTTTTGGACAATAACTTTAACTAGATAGTAAGGAAGGTGAAGAGGCGCTTTTTCCTTACCCTTTGAGTGCGTTACATTTCCAGCCGCCAATAATTCTAACGCCTGCTGGTGGTTTTCTCGATACTCATTGCACTTTTCTTCTAAGGCTTGATCTGCATAAGAATCATTTGCTAAATGAAGGCTTTCGCCTTCATGGGTTCGATTAATGCCTGCAAAATTGCAACAAGCCTTTAATAACTCCTGAAGCACACCGATGCTTCCGAACGAATTTGCCAAAAATTTGGCAATAATGCTTTCGCTAATAGTAATATTCAGTTCTTCACACCCTTTTTGTACCACCTTCCTAAAATCACCTTCAACCCAAGGTTCAACAGGTATGTCATTCACTCTATCCGTTAAGTCAGGGCAGAATGTTCTCAGCCTATCTTTCTTGCGCCAAACTCCAAGGACTACAAATATTATGCCCGTTTCTTGAAAAGTTCTTAGATCGAATGAAAGCTCCCTTTGCTTCTCTTCATCCAAATAGTGGAAATTTTCTAAGATGATCTTTTTGCTAAAGTTAATCTTATGTAGAAGCTCTGATATATCCTGCGCGACAGCTAAATTAAATGGAACTGTTTGATATGTTTTTGACTGTTTGCTGCCCGCACTAATAGTACCTGATGCGCTTGCCTCACCCTCTCCAAACAGCCATATTTTTGCTTTAGCCTTTATGCCAACACTAGCGGAAGAGGTCGACGTTTCTTCACTTTGATTGGCAGTCTCAATTTCCACTCCTACTTGTCTTAAAATACTCGAATAAATATCGGATATATTTGTATTTGGAGTGAGTCTAACAACGATATTTTCTTCATAGGGAAGATGTCTCGACACCAAGGCTGTTTTACCCTGTTTCGATGCTCCATATACGACTATGTGATTTCCAGTACTTAGTGAATCACTAAACTTAGTGTCAATTTTATCCCTCTCGATATAGGAAAGTACTTGATTTGGGTTTACCCCAAATACTTCATTTAATTCTGGCATATTCTCGATATCTCCTTATGTATAACGCCCGGCTAAGGGGTTGACAACGCACCGCCGAACTCAAAAAACACACTGTAAACATTGAACTTCAATTTTGCGCTAAAGTCGCCAAGCGTTGGCAATCCCTCTTGAGCCGTTTGTTATGCAAATTCAATGAGATAAACTGACTTTACACGGCTAAAAGCCACAATTGCAATGGTTGAGTGATTCAAGAACCAACCCAAGCCAGAGCCATGATAAATAAGCCGCCAAAACAAAGTCCACCTTTCAGCAACAAACCAAGCTTTTGAATCAGGAAAACTCAACGAGCTAAAACTTCAGCAAGTGCAAAATGCTCGATAAACTTGCCCTTTCCACACTTTGCGCCCACTAATTTGACAACGCGCCAACGCTAAAACTGATTGAGGCAAACAAAGAACTTTGCCTGTTTTACGGCTTGAGTGAACCACGAATTTTAGGGTAAAAAAGCTCATTTGCCGACAATACCAAACGAATGGCCGGAGAAATCCAAAAGATTGAACCCCTAAATTTACCTGAGTTGCATAACGCCCGGCTAAGGGGTTGACAACGCACCGCCGAACTTAAAAAACACACCGTAAACACTGAATTTCAATTTTGTACTAAAGCCGCCACGCGTTGGCAATCCCTCTTGAGCCGTTTGTTATGCAAATTCAATGAGATAAACTGACTTTACACGACCAAAAGCCACAATTGCAATGGTTGAGTGATTCAAGAACCACCCCAAACAAGAACTGTGATAAATGAGCCGCCAAAACAAAGTCCACCTTTCAACAACAAACCAAGCTTTTGAATGAGACAAACTCAACAAGCAAGACTTTCAGCAAATGCGAAATGCTCGATAAACTTGCCCTTTCCACACTTTGCGCACGCTGAATTGACAACAAACCAGCACCAAAACTCATTGAGGCAAACAAAGAAATTTGCCTGTTTTACGGTTTGAGTTGACCACGAATTTGAAGGTAAAAATGCTCATTTGCCGACAACACAAAACGAATGGCCGGAGAAATCCAAAAGATTGAAACCCTAAATTTACCTGAGTTGCATAACGCCCGGCTAAGGGGTTGACGACGCACCGCCGAACTTAAAAAACACACCGTAAACACTGAGCTTCACTTTTGCACTAAAGTCGCCACGCGTTGGCAATCCCTCTTGAGCCGTTTGTTAAATGCCTTGCACTAAACTCAAATTGCTTTAGCCTTTATTACACTTTTTGTTTCGTCATATATGGATTATTAATATTTGGCTTAGCTTCTCTACCTAACCAAGAACCATTATGATAACTACACTTCGTTTTCGTTACCAAACAATTGTCATTGGAAACAATGATATACATCTATGCACCTTGCGTGATAAACAACAGTTTAGCGACCCTAAAAACACGGCACGAAACTTAGGTATTTCTTCTGCGTCATGGCCAATTTTCGGGGTAGTTTGACCATCCAGTTTAGTTCTAGCACATCACGTCCTTAATTTAGATACCAATAACAAACGAATTCTAGAAGTCGGTTGCGGAATTGGATTATCAAGCCTACTTCTGAATGAGCAAATGGCAAACATCACCGCCACGGATTATCACCCTGAAGTTGAAATATTCCTGGACAGAAATACTCAACTGAATAATCGGAAAAAAATTGCTTTCGAACGTGTCGATTGGGCAGATACGAATAGTCAGCTCGGCCTTTTTGATTTAATTATTGGTAGCGACCTTTTATATGAAGACCAACACATCTCATTGTTGGCTCAGTTCATTCAAACTCATGCTAATCCGACATGCAATATTATTATCGTTGACCCAGGCCGAGGACGAAAAAATAAACTTAGCTCGAAAATGAGTGAATATGGATTCACTAGTGATCACATAAGACCTGACAATACCGACTATCTAGAGCAAAAATTCAAAGGTCACATACTTAGGTTTTCACGCAAAGCTGAAAGCATTTAACGCCCGGCTAAGGGGTTGACAACGCACCGCCGAACTCAAAAAACACACCGTAAACACTGAACTTCAATTTTGCACTAAAGTCGCCACGCGTTGGCAATCCATCTTGAGCCGTTTGTTATGCAAATTCAATGAGATAAAATGACTTTACTCGATCAAAAACCACAATTGCAATGGTTGAGTGATTCAAGAATCAACCCAAGCAAGAACTGTGATAAATAAGCCGCCAAAACAAAGTTCACCCTTCAGCAACAAACCAAGCTTTTGAATGAGACAAACTCAACAAGCAAGACTTTCAGCAACTGCAAAACGCTCGATAAACTTGCCCTTTCCACACTTTGCGCCCGCTAAATTCACAATAAACCAGCGCAAAAACTGATTGAGGCAAACAAAGAACCTTGTCTGTTTTACGGTTTAAGTTAACCACGAATTTGAGGGCAAAAATGCTCATTTGCCGACGACACCAAACGAATGGCCGGAGAAATCCTAAAAGATTGAACCCCTAAATTTACCTGAGTTGCATAACGCCCGGCTAAGGGGTTGACAACGCACCGCCGAACTCAAAAAACACACTGTAAACTCTGAACTGCAATTTTGCACTAAAACCGCCAAGCGTTGGCAATCCCTCTTGAGCCGTTTGTTATGCAAATTCAATAAGATAAACTGACTTTACTCGATCAAAAGCCACAATTGCAATGGTTGAGTGATTCAAGAACCAACCCAAGTAGGAGCCGAGATAAATCAGCCGCCAAAACAAAGTCCACCTTTCAACAACAAACCAAGCTTTTGAATCAGACAAACTCAACGAGCGAAAACTTCAGCAAGTAAAAAATGCTCGATAAACTTGCCCTTTCCACACTTTGCGCCCGCAAGATTCACAACGCGCCAGCGCTAAAACTGATTGAGGCAAACAAAGAACCTTAGCTGTTTTACGGCTTGAGTGAACCACGGATTTGAGGGCAAAAGTGCTCATTTGCCGACAAAACAAAACAAATGGCCGGAGAAATCCCAAAAGATTGAACTCCTAAATTTACCTGAGTTGCATAACGCCCGGCTAAGGGGTTGACAACGCACCACCGAACTTAAAAAACACACCGTAAACACTGAACTGCAATTTTGCACTAAAGCCGCCACGCGTTGGCAATCCCTCTTGAGCCGTTTGTTATGCAAATTCAATGAGATAAAACCACTTTACACGACCAAAAACCACAATTGCAATGGTTGAGTGATTCAAGAACCAACCCAAACCAGAGCCATGATAAATAAGCCGCCAAAACAAAGTCCACCCTTCAGCAACAAACCAAGCTTTTGGAACAGACAAGTTCAACGGGCGAAAAATTCAGCAAGTGCAAAACGCTCGATAAACTTGCACTTTCCACACTTTGCGCCCACTGAATTTACAACGCGCCAGCGCTAAAACTGATTGAGGCAAACAAAGAACCTTACCTGTTTTACGGCTTGAGTGAACCACGAATTTTAGGGTAAAAAAGCTCATTTGCCGACAACACAAAACGAATGGCCGGAGAAATCTAAAAGATTGAACCCCTAAATTTACCTGAGTTGCATAACGCCGCGTTAAGGGGTGAGCAACGCAACGACTAACTCACCGCATTACAATAAAAACCAATAAAATCAATGCATAATGAAAATGCCGCGCGTTGTGAATCCCTCTTTAACGCCTTGTTATATTTGTTGTGCGACATATATTGCATTTTGACCCATAATCCATAATAAGCATAAAAAGCCCAAAATATACATTAATAAGCAGAGACACTTACGTTTAAGTTTAGTCATTTTCTCACGCTCACAAACAGTATAAAATACAGCCTTAACTGCTTCTTTTTTTCTAACTGGGTCATAATCTAGATTGTTGATCATTTCTGTCTCTGCTGTTTCTATTGAGCAATCTATTCTTTCAGCATAATCGAGCAGATACTTCCCACCTAGACCGTCAGTCTCAAACTTTGAAAATGTTGGGTAATCTTTAATAATCTGCGGACACCATAAAAGATACATAGCATTTCCGAGAAAAACGAACACAGAGCTTAAGTAAAACAATTTCCAAGAAAATGGCAATGACAGGTCAAAAATTAACCCCTCTGCTATAGATGTCAGAACAATAGGACTTTCAACTAACGCTATTATTTTGGCTAAAATTGGTACTAAAAAGAACCATAAATAAGCCTTTGATAAAGCTTTATTTTGACCAATTTTATTTACATCATTCCACGAAACTTCCAATTTTCCTCCTAACTCAATAGCAAATATAACGCCCGGCTAAGGGGTTGACAACGCACCGCCGAACTCAAAAAACACACTGTAAACACTGAATTGCAATTTTGTACCAAAGTCGCCACGCGTTGGCAATCCCTCTTGAGCCGTTTGTTATGCAAATTCAATGAGATAAACTGAATTTACACGACCAAAAGCCACAATTGCAATGGTTGAGTGATTCAAGAACCAACCCAAACCAGAGCCATGATAAATAAGCCGCCAAAACAAAGTCCACCCTTCAGCAACAAACCAAGCTTTTGAATTAGGAAAACTCAACGAGCAAGACTTTCAGCAAGTACAAAATGCTCGATAAACTTGCCCTTTCCACACTTTGCGCCCACAAGATTCACAACACGCCAACGCTAAAACTGATTGAGGAAAACAAAGAACCTTGCCTGTTTTACGGTTTGAGTGAACCACGAATCTGAGGGTAAAAGTGCTCATTTGCCGACAACACAAAACGAATGGCCGGAGAAATCTAAAAAGATTGAACCCCTAAATTTCCCTGAGTTGCATAACGCCGCATTAAGGGGCAGCCAACGCTACTACCAACTCACCGCATAATACCGTAATCACAAAAACTAACGCATAATAAAAATGCCACGCGTTGGCTGTCCCTCTTAAATGCTTTGTTAGGCGGCGACTTAGAAAGGCAAGATTTCATCCGTATAGATATCGACTAAGTCAAGCTGTGCTTCAAGTTCGATAACTTCCCGTTTAAATTTGCTGTTATTAAATTCTTTAGAAATAAATGAACTAAGTTTTATTTGATGACTCGCATGTTTAATCACGTAGTCTATGGGTAGCAAAAAATCACCGTCATCTGTGCGGCAGTCATCATAATAATAGGCATCTGAAAATGAGATCACATCACAAATTTCTCTACGAATAGAAGTTAGATATTTTTCCATTTTGGACTTTGCAAAATCTGAGTATGACTTGTAAAGCACAGACGCAACGGTATCTCCCCAGTAGAAGCCCTTTACAATTCCGTCTTCTGTCACTAAAAATCGACTATCTTCACCAAATAATTGCATTACTTGAGCGTAAGTCATTTTAACAGTGTTTTTCTCTGTTAACCTTAATAGCTTTTTCTTAAAAGGTATTAAGAAGTACTTCAAATAGTTTCTGTGATCGAGTGTTTCTAAAAATGCTAGAGAATTCTGCCACTTTGTAAACTCATATTGCTTATTAACAATCATGCTGTAAAAAGCAGATTTTTTCTCTTCAGGTAATCGATTGATGAAAACAGCCGCAAAGTACTCTTGAATACTTTTATGCGTATATGAATAATCATCATACCCATCTTTGACAATAAGGGCGGTAATATCAGATATATCTGTAATTAAAAAATCTTCTAGATTTTCTTCTAGTCTTTCAATTTTTATTATCTTCTCAAGATAAGAACTAAACTCATACGCACTAAAACGAGTATTGTTATCCTGCAACGATAGAAAGCTCAACAAATCAAACACTTTTTGCATTTGAAAGTCAGTGAGATTTGATTTCCGCTCTCGCTCAAAACCAACTTTCATTCGATCATGCCTATAAAGCATCGTTGGAAAGATGAGGCTATAAAATTCTGACAAGCTATCTGGTTTAAACTGCCGCGAGTTATACGTGATTGCAAACAATGTCAGAAGTAACGGTGAAACCGTTACTTCTGACAGGAAAGTGCTACTGTCAAGAATATCGTTAATGCTTCTACATTGATGCGGGCACTCATAAATATGCTCGATAAACTCTTTCTGTATAGCTAAAGGCATTGGATCTATCTTGATCTTGGTAAAATAATAAGACCCTCCCATACCTGCATCTGGTCTTGACGAGATTAACATTTTTAAATCAGGATATGCCCTACCAATGTTTTCAAGTTCTTGTGCTACTTTTCTTCTTGAGCAATTAGGGATTTCATCAAAGCCATCAAGAAATAAGACCACCTTTTTCGATTTTGCTACAAAATCGAACATACTTGAGTCGAGACTAACACCAAGCTCATTTATTGCCTCGATCAACTCTGTTCTCAAATTTTGTTCGAACTTTAAGTTACGAAATTCTATAAAAATAGGGATCAAGGAACTGCCTTTGGCTTCATTTAAGCAGAGTTTACGTAAGAATAGAGATTTACCTTGACCCGGACCACCTTCAATAAGTACGTGAGGACACCTAAATTGAGAAAATAACTCGAAATGGCAACTATCATACGCAACCGTTTTATCGAAATAGATATCATCCAGTTTTTTTATCGAATCTGGGTTCAAAATAGTTTTTACGAAACCTATCCTTTGAATATTTTCACGAAAAACCTTAAGCCTTTCCATTGCAAACGCTTCAGCTAGCTTCTTCTTTAGAACTCCTGATGCTGCATTAACTATATCTAGAGCAACACCCTCTAAACCCCCACTAGCTTTTTTTAACAAGTCTTTCATTTATTCTAAAATCTCATTTTCGATCGAGTTTTCCAAATTGACGCCTAACGCCCGGCTAAGGGGTTGACAACGCACCGCCGAACTAAAAAAACACACCGTAAACACTGAACTTCAATTTTGTACTAAAGCCGCCAAGCGTTGGCAATCCCTCTTGAGCCGTTTGTTAGCTGCTGCACTTTAGCCGGAGATTTACTACCCAACGGCCTAATTTAAAACACATTATTGCTTTCAAACGACAAAGTAAAACGGACAACTGAGAAACTAAAACCTAATCCACGAAACGCACTTGGCAAAGAAGAAATAACAGGAAAACTGACGAGCTTCTAAGACTTCAATTTACAAAGAATTCTTTCGAAGAAGCCAACAACCAAGTGCGCGAAATCCATTTAAGCGCGACAAAACTTCAAAACCAAAGAAGCCATACCAAAGAAATAAACAAACACACCACTTCCCGTAAACAGACTTCGGTTAGTTCAAACACTTCACGAACAGTGCCACTGGCGAGATACGCGGAGAAGTGCTGACTTTCAGGTGTAAAGCTAGAGCCTCAGACTAAGAAAAATAAACGCTTAATTTTATGGTTTTTCTTAACCTCAGCTAACGCCCGGCTAAGGGGTTGACAACGCACCGCCGAACTCAAAAAACACACTGTAAACGCTGAACTTCAATTTTGCACCAAAGCCGCCACGCGTTGGCAATCCCTCTTGAGCCGTTTGTTAGCTGCTGCACTTTAGCCGGAGATTTGCTACCCAACGGCCTAATTTAAAACACATTATTGTTTTCAAGCGACAAAGTAAAACGGACAACTGAGAAACTAAAACCTAACCCACGAAACGCACTTGGCAAAGAAGAAATAACAGCAAAACTTGACGAGTTTCTAGAGCTTAAATTTACAAAGAATCCTTTCGAAGAAGCCAACAACCAAGTGCGCGAAATCCATTTAAGCGCGAAAGAGCTTCAAAACCAAAGAAGCCACACCAAAGAAATAAACAAGCACATCACTTCCCGTAAGAAGGCTTCGGTTAGTTCAAACACTTCACGAACAGTGCCACTGGCGAGATACATGGAAAAGTGCTGACTTTCAGGTGTAAAGCTAGAGCCTCTGACTAAGAAAAATAAGCGCTTAATTTTATGGTTTTTCTTAACCTCAGCTAACGCCCGGCTAAGGGGTTGACAACGCACCGCCGAACTCAAAAAACACACTGTAAACTCTGAACTGCAATTTTGCACTAAAACCGCCAAGCGTTGGCAATCCCTCTTGAGCCGTTTGTTATGCAAATTCAATAAGATAAACTGACTTTACTCGATCAAAAGCCACAATTGCAATGGTTGAGTGATTCAAGAACCAACCCAAGTAGGAGCCGAGATAAATCAGCCGCCAAAACAAAGTCCACCTTTCAACAACAAACCAAGCTTTTGAATCAGACAAACTCAACGAGCGAAAACTTCAGCAAGTAAAAAATGCTCGATAAACTTGCCCTTTCCACACTTTGCGCCCGCAAGATTCACAACGCGCCAGCGCTAAAACTGATTGAGGCAAACAAAGAACCTTAGCTGTTTTACGGCTTGAGTGAACCACGGATTTGAGGGCAAAAATGCTCATTTGCCGACAACACAAAACGAATGGCCGGAGAAATCCAAAAGATTGAACCCCTAAATTTACCTGAGTTGCATAACGCCCGGCTAAGGGGTTGACAACGCACCGCCGAACTCAAAAAACACACTGTAAACACTGAACTTCAATTTTGTACTAAAACCGCCAAGCGTTGGCAATCCCTCTTGAGCCGTTTGTTATGCAAATTCAATAAGATAAACTGACTTTACTCGATCAAAAACCACAATTGCAATGGTTGAGTGGTTCAAGAATCAGCCCAAGCAAGAACTGTGATAAATGAGCCGCCAAAACAAAGTCCACCTTTCAACAACAAACCAAGCTTTTGAATGAAACAAACTCACCGAGCAAGACTTTCAACAAGTACAAAATGTTCGATAAACTTGCCCTTTCCACACTTTGCGCACGCTGAATTGACAACAAAACAGCACCAAAACTCATTGAGGCAAACAAAGAACCTTGCCTGTTTTACGGCTTGAGTTCACCATGAATTTGAAGGTAAAAAGCTCATTTGCCGACAACACAAAACGAATGGCCGGAGAAATCCAAAAGATTGAACCCCTAAATTTACCTGAGTTGCATAACGCCCGCTTAAGGGGCAGACAACGCTACTACCAAGCTTCCGCATAACACCGTAACCACAAAAACCAACGCATAGTAAAAATGCCGCGCGTTGGCTGTCCCTCTTGAAGCGTTTGTTATATTTATAGGTTAAGAATGGTAATAGAAACACAAATAATAAGAAATGCAGCTACTATAGCACCTTGCTTTAAGCTCAATTGAAAATAGTTATTAGATGTGGAAACCGTGGTATTTTTATTGAAATCAACTCCACCATATTTAGCATCAATTTTACTTAGAATTTGTTCGACAGGCACATTACTCCCAAAAAAAGCCGCTGCTTTATTAATCTCTAGAGCTATATGTTTTTCTTTATTTAGTAGATGATACTTACCCCGTTGCTGTAACACATGACTAGAACCGAAATATTTCCTAATAAAATTACTTTCCAAGTCCTCTTTTAATCGGTCTGCCCTATCAAAATCTTTACTATCCAGCAATGTGAACTTATACATTTGAGCAAGCTTAACCGATAGTCGACGCAAGTCTTCATAGTGAAATCTAATATAAGGATAGAACTCTACTGCATAGTTCCAATCAGATTCAAACATCGAATCCGTAGTATCACCAACGTTACTATCATCAAAATCAGTAGAGTAAAAACGGTTTTCATCGTCAAATTTCTGATCATAACTCGAACGCAACTGCTCATTTGATAAAATATTATAAGCTTCGTTGATTTCTTGCATTTTCTCTTTAGCAAATTTGTTATCGCCATTCCAACGATCTGGGTGATAAACCTTAGCTAGAGCTTTATATGCAGCTTTTATTACCACAAGGTGTGCTTCTGGAGTTACGCCTAAAACATCATAATAAGTTGGCATAGAATTAACTACACTCGGAATCAATGCGAAGATAATATCACAACCTTACGGTATGACGTAAGTAGAGTGAAAGAACAAATATAACGCCCGCTTAAGGGGCAGACAACGCTACTACCAACTTAACGCATAACTCCGTAATCACAAAAACCAACGCATAATAAAAATGCCACGCGTTGGCTGTCCCTCTTGAAGCGTTTGTTATGTGCTATTTTACGTGCTGATGTATTAATTTTTCCAATTTTGATTGCGACGTTTCAAACCACATATGGAGCTCTTCATTAGTTTCTAAATAAGGATGGTCGCTAGGAATCGTATCCCCACTTTCGAGCTTTGGTTCACTTAATGCGTCCATTCCTAAACTGATGACATCTGCAGATATCGAGGTATCTATCTTTGACTGACAAAAATATAGATTACACAAAGTATCAATCCTAATTCCAAGCCCGACAAACTTCTCAATTAGCTTTTCGTCGTAATTCTTATTTAGATTTAGAGAGCGGTTTACCTCGTTTCCTAGTGAGTAAAACTCACGTACAGATCCTGTAAGTTCTTCTAGCTTTTCTATAGTCCTTTCTTTCTTATCTCGCTTCCTAATAAACCATTGATTTAGCAATAATAGCGCAACAGCAAGCGTTGTAGAAATAGCAACAGTAAACAACTTTGCTTGTTCTGTAGGCTCAGAAAATACTGTGGAAAACCATTCAAATATCATCAAAATTCCTTGCATACTTAGATAGCACATAACGCCCGGCTAAGGGGTTGACAACGCACCGCCGAACTTAAAAAACCACTGTAAACACTGAACTTCAATTTTGCACTAAAGTCGCCAAGCGTTGGCAATCCCTCTTGAGCCGTTTGTTATGCAAATTCAATGAGATAAACCGAATTTACACGACCAAAAACCACAATTGCAATGGTTGAGTGATTCAAGAATCAACCCAAGCAAGAACTGCGATAAATAAGCCGCCAAAACAAAGTTCACCTTTCAACAACAAACCAAGCTTTTGAATCAGGAAAACTCAACAAGCAAGACTTTCAGCAAGTGCAAAATGCTCGATAAACTTGCCCTTTCTACACTTTGCGCCCACTGAATTAACAACGCGCCAACGCCAAAACTGATTGAGGCAAACAAAGAACTTTGCCTGTTTTACGGCTTGAGTTCACAATGAATTTGAAGGTAAAAATGCTCATTTGCCGACACAACAAAACGAATGGCCGGAGAAATCCAAAAGATTGAACCCCTAAATTTACCTGAGTTGCATAACGCCCGCTTAAGGGGCAGCCAACGCCACTACCAACTTACTGCATAACACCGTAACCACAAAAACCAACGCATGGTAAAAATGCCACGCGTTGGCTGTCCCTCTTGAAGCGTTTGTTATGTTTTGTTATCCCAATGGTCAGCACCTTCAAGAAGCACCTCGATGGTCTCTTTATTTTTACCAGGATAAACGCCGTTTTCTTGTAGTAGCACCAATAAAGGTTCAACTGATATTGCAGATGAATACCCAAGCTCCTCAGATTGGTTATTTGCTACTAATGATTCGGTAAGTACACCAAGTAAAAAGCCATATTCACTTAAAACAGGTCCACCACTGTATCCCCCACGTCCCATATTAGAAATAATAAAATGCGGGTGTGGACCATTATACTTGTCAACTACTGCATTAACTTCACCTTCCGATGCGAGTAATACTGGTCCATTTGAAAAGGGAATTGGCGGGTAACCCATTAGCAATACTTTAGATAGAACTAACTCATCTCCAATCCAGTCATCTAAATGCCCCCCAATTTCAACATGATCAGTTTGAACAAATCCCTCTGGAGACCCCACAATAGTCGTTTTTTTTAAATAGTGAGTAAGATCGAGGTTAGTCTTAATTATTGCTAGATCAACTCGGTCATCACTGTGACTAATAATCTTTTCGACTACCAAATTTTCATTACAATACTCAGAAACAATTTCCTCGATTTCTCCGCCATTCACTACGTGTGCGGCGGTAGCAAGCCAACCATCTCCAATATGAAACGCAGAACCATTACTCAAGTCTCCACTTTCTGTTCTAACAGTTATACGGACCATTGAGTACTTAAAGCTCTGATATAAATGTGTAAAATTTTTCACAATTATCCTTAAAAACATAACGCCCGGCTAAGGGGTTGACAACGCACCGCCGAACTTAAAAAACACACTGTAAACACTGAACTTTAATTTTGCACTAAAGTCGCCACGCGTTGGCAATCCCTCTTGAGCCGTTTGTTATGCAAATTCAATAAGATAAACCGACTTTACACGACCAAAAGCCACAATTGCAATGGTTGAGTGATTCAAGAATCAACCCAAGTAGGAGCCGAGATAAATAAGCCGCCAAAACAAAGTCCACCGTTCAACAACAAACCAAGCTTTTGAATGAGACAAACTCAACAAGCAAGACTTTCAGCAAGTACAAAATGCTCGATAAACTTGCCCTTTCCACACTTTGCGCCCACAAGATTCACAACACGCCAACGCTAAAACTGATTGAGGCAAACAAAGAACCTTGCCTGTTTTACGGTTTGAGTGAACCACGAATCTAAGGGTAAAAGTGCTCATTTGCCGACAACACAAAACGAATGGCCGGAGAAATCCTAAAAGATTAAACCCCTAAATTTACCTGAGTTGCATAACGCCCGGCTAAGGGGTTGACAACGCACCGCCGAACTTAAAAAACCACTGTAAACACTGAACTTCAATTTTGCACTAAAACCGCCAAGCGTTGGCAATCCCTCTTGAGCCGTTTGTTATGCAAATTCAATAAGATAAACCGACTTTACACGACCAAAAGCCACAATTGCAATGGTTGAGTGATTCAAGAATCAACCCAAGCCAGAGCAGTGATAAATAAGCCGCCAAAACAAAGTCCACCTTTCAACAACAAATCAAGCTTTTGAACCAGACAAACTCAACAAGCAAGACTTTCAGCAAGCACAAAATGCTCGATAAACTTGCCCTTTCCACACTTTGCACCCGCTAAATTCACAACACGCCAACGCTAAAACTAATTGAGGCAAACAAAGAACCTTGCCTGTTTTACGGTTTGAGTTAACCACTAATTTTAGGGTAAAAAAGCTCATTTGCCGACAACACAAAACGAATGGCCGGAGAAACCTAAAAAGATTGAACCCCTAAATTTCCCTGAGTTGCATAACGCCCGGCTAAGGGGTTGACAACGCACCGCCGAACTTAAAAAACACACTTAAACACTGAACTGCAATTTTGCACTAAAGTCGCCACGCGTTGGCAATCCCTCTTGAGCCGTTTGTTATGCAAATTCAATGAGATAAACTGAATTTACACGACCAAAAGCCACCATTGCAATGGTTGAGTGATTCAAGAATCAACCCAAGCAAGAACTGCGATAAATAAGCCGCCAAAACAAAGTCCACCGTTCAACAACAAACCAAGCTTTTGAATCAGGAAAACTCAACGAGCTAAAACTTCAGCAAGTGCAAAATGCTCGATAAACTTGCCCTTTCCACACTTTGCGCCCGCTAAATTCACAACAAACCAGCACCAAAACTCATTGAGGCAAACAAAGAACCTTGCCTGTTTTACGGCTTGAGTAAACCACGAATTTTAGGGTAAAAAAGCTCATTTGCCGACAATACCAAACGAATGGCCGGAGAAATCCAAAAGATTGAACCCCTAAATTTACCTGAGTTGCATAACGCCGCATTAAGTGGTGAGCAACGCCTCCACCAAACCTAAACAATTGTGCCGTAATCACTTAAGCTGATTCAAACTGAAAATGCCGGGCGTTGGGAATCCATCTTAAATGCTTTGTTATGCGCCACTTGCGATTACCTCAAATTAATACCATAATTAGGTACTATTTGGTATTAGGAGATTACAATGGCTAAAAATACTAGCATCACTCTCGGCGACCACTTTGATGGTTTTATTAGTAGCCAAATCCAAAGTGGACGCTATGGCTCAGCAAGTGAAGTAATTCGTTCCGCTCTACGTTTACTCGAAACACAAGAAACGAAAATGAACACTTTACGACAACTGCTCGTTGAAGGTGAAGAAAGTGGTATGGCTGATTATGACCTCGATTCGTTTATCAGTGAACTAGATAGCGAAGAAAGAAAATGAAACCATTCCAACTAACCAACAAGGCAAAATCCGATTTAAAAGATATTGCCTTATTTACCTCTCGCAGGTGGGGCCGCGAGCAACGAAATATTTATCTCAAACAATTCGATGAATCATTTTGGCTACTCGCTGAAAATCCTGATATCGGTAAAACTTGTGATGAAATCAGAGATGGCTACCGAAAATTTCCACAAGGAAGCCATGTTATTTTTTATCAACAAATTGGTAGCCAAAACATCCAGATCATAAGAATCTTGCATAAGAGTATGGATGTAAATCCAATCTTTGGCGCATAACGCCCGGTTAAGGGGCAGACAACGCCACTACCAAGCTTCCGCATAACACCGTAACCACAAAAATCAACGCATAATAAAAATGCCGCGCGTTGGCTGTCCCTCTTGAACCGTTTGTTATATTTTATGTTAGTGTGATTTTTTCAACTACTTTTAGCAAAAACTGGCGCCCTTCTTCAGACTTGAATATCGCTACTAACGACTCTTTGATTTTTCCCTTATTCAGTTTAAGCCACATTCCTTTCGGATATTTAGGAGCACTTTCACTGGCGTTATCTAAAGCTTTACGTAGAGACTCAAGTTCACTACTGGAAATAGCACATTGCTCTTGCAGCTGTTCAACCCGTTTGTACAAAGTCTCAAGACTTTCCTTTAGCTTTGATACTTCACTTGCATCAAACTTGCTGGTCGGTTCGGCAATTTCATTAGGAAAAATTGCTTCAATTTGGCTTTCAAGATCATTTTCAGGGCTTTCTGGCAAACTATAGATTGACAGTAGTTCTGCCTCGATGTTGCTAGTCCAAGCGATGAAGCGTCGTGGAAATTCAGTCAAGCTTTTAATTGTCACATCATCAGTGGCTTTGATTGAACCTGGTGATTCTGTGGATACATACTTTGTTTTTGTCACTGTTTTTGTATCTGGCTCACCGTAAAATGAACTCGGCAAACCCAATGCTAAATGGTCTGATAGTCCCTTAGTTAATTTCAGTGTTTCCTCAAACTCTACTTCTTCCAGAGATATTTTGAATCCTTCATGGTGCTTAAACTCGATTGTCACCAAATCGCCATACGAAGGATACGTTATATCAAAATCCTCTAGACTAAATTGTGTTTTACACAGTGCAGCTTCTATTAATAGCCGAAAAGAATGATTTACTTGCACAAAACTCTCCTAAAATATAACGCCCAATTAAGTAGTGAGCAACGCAATACAAAAGCTACCGCATTGCGCCATAAACACAAAACTCACTGCAAACCAAAACTGCCACGCGTTGCGAATCTGCTTGAATTGTTTGTTATGCGCCACTTGCGGTCAAGCCAACTTAATACCATAATTAGGTATTATTTGGTACTAAGGAGCTCGCAATGGCTAAAAATACTAGCATTACTCTTGGTGAACATTTTGATGGCTTTATCAGTAGCCAGATCCAAAGTGGACGCTATGGTTCAGCAAGTGAAGTGATTCGTTCAGCTTTACGTTTACTCGAAACACAAGAAACAAAAATGAACACGTTACGACAGCTACTCGTTGAAGGTGAAGAAAGTGGTATGGCTGATTATGACCTCGATTCGTTTATCAGTGAACTAGATAGCGAAGAGAGAAAATGAAACCATTCCAACTTACAATCAAGGCAAAATCCGATTTAAAAGATATTGCCTTATTTACCTCCCGTAGATGGGGGCGAGAGCAGCGAAATATTTACCTAAAACAATTCGATGAGTCATTTTGGCTATTAGCTGAAAATCCTGACATTGGCAAAACTTGTGATGAAATCAGAGATGGCTACCGAAAGTTTCCGCAAGGAAGCCATGTTATTTTTTATCAACAAATTGGTAGCCAAAACATCCAGATAATTAGGATCTTGCATAAGAGTATGGATGTGAATCCAATCTTTGGCGCATAACGCCCGGCTAAGGGGTTGACAACGCACCGCCGGACTCAAAAAACACACCGTAAACACTGAACTTCAATTTTGAACTAAAGCCGCCACGCGTTGGCAATCCCTCTTGAGCCGTTTGTTATGTGAATTTTACTCGTACGTCTTACCGTTGTGCTTTAACCAACCGTGCGGGTGTTTATTGTTTGGATCCTTGTGCGTCCAGTGCATGACACCACCTTTTTTGTTCCATTCATATTCACCGTAAAACTGGACTCGATCGCCAACTTTTAGATTTGGAACCCTAGGAGCTAAATCAATATTGTGAGCAACAAGTAAAGTTTGTTTACTGTCCAGTTTCAATATGAATTTTTGATGCCTACTCCCTTCGTTGTCATCAGGTAACAAGCGAATGACCATGCCTGAGCCTTGAACTTGAATATCACTTTGATGATTTTCATACGCATTTTTTAACTGATGATCATTAGCTTGAGCACCAATCGAAGCTAGACAAAAGACGGCTATAAATATAGCGATTAACTTCTTCATATACTCAATTTCTCCAATTCACATAACGCCCAATTAAGGGGTGAACAACGCCTCCACCCAAACCTAAAGCATTGTGCCATAAACACTAAATTTGAAGTAGAAGCAAAAATGCCGAGCGTTGTGAATCCCTCTTAAATTGTTTGTTATAACTCAACTCCAAATTGGGGTACTTTCTGCGCTGTAAAAATGAACATTGCAACTAGCAAAGTAACTTACTGCATTGGCTTTAGTACGCCTATTTTGCGGAGAATTAGGGTCTCCGAATATACTTATATAAACATTTTCGATATTGCTCACATCTGCTTGTTCAAAAATGTGCGTATCGGTCTCGTCCATCGAATGCCCATAAATAACCAAATTCCCGTTCATTTTACCCAATTTACCGTAGCAGTAGTTTAGGTATGGGTTATGCAGAATTTTATCGAGTTTTTGAAAGTGAGTGGGTTCTGATACAAAAATAGGAAACCTGTTCAGAGCTAAGTTTGCTCTGACCTGATCGATAATTGTTTCACCATCTTGTGTATAGGCATGCTTCTTAATGACGCCTGACTCGTCGTATAAATGAAGTCCACCATGAAGAAAGAAGATATTTTGGTCGGTTTCCGAGCCGACCCAAGTTCTATTGCGTCTAAATCCATCGTCTGTCTCATAGTTATCAGGATCAAGTTCAACTTTATTCCTTGCCCAGTACATCAACAGATCATAATTTAAAGTGAAAACGCTGCCAAATTGGCTAAGAAAGTTTCGCGCCATTTCGTATTGTGCATCAGTGACAGCGCTAGGTAAGCTTGGATGCGTTTGCGCGATCGCTTTAACTAATGATGATTTCAAAATATCAGCATCTTCGCGAATTGCTTCTAGTAATGCAGCATCACCTCCGTACAACTCGCATATATCTGCACTCACAGTCATGCTTTGCATGACTGTTTCAAAATCATACGTTTCTAGCTTTTGAAAAATAGCTTTGATAGCTGCATCTCTTGCTCCGAAATTCGCTGAGTCCAGCAAATTCTTATAGTTGAATATGTCATGTCGCCATGCTTGAGAAAAGCCATTACCCAACAACAAGTGACGATGCTTGCCATCTGTTTCTTCTAATACTTGTGCAAATGTTTTCAATTTTTACTCCTTGAGTTATAACGCCCGGTTAAGGGGCAGCCAACGCCACAACCAAGCTTACGCATAACACCGTAACCACAAAAACCAACGCATAATAAAAATGCCACGCGTTGGCTGTCCCTCTTGAACCGTTTGTTATGGCTAACAACTCACTGATTTATTGGGTAAAACTTTAGAAAAGGTCTATCCGTTCATCTCGACATTCGTAAGAGCCCATTTCGAATTCTCGACAAATCCAAGGGCGATTTTCGTAAATTGTGCACATGAACGTTTCACGATCTAGAGCTGAACACCAACCATCTGACAAACGCAGCATAGTTTCTCCACCCCATTCATCGAATGCAATATGCTGCTCTGGTACACCTGTATCGGTAATGATCATAACCTCCAAACGGCAACAACAAGCATGGCAGTTTGAGCACGATATTTCCGGATTTGATACATTTTTAATTGGGATTGTCATCGAGTTCTTCAGCAAGTTTAATCGCAGAATAGTACTCTAATTTAAACCAATTTACCGACATTAATGATGAACTCAACTTGATAGCCATAACGCCCGCTTAAGGGGCAGACAACGCTACTACTAACTTTCCGCATAACACCGTAATCACAAAAGCCAACGCATAGTAAAAATGCTACGCGTTGGCTGTCCCTCTTGAAGCGTTTGTTAGGTTTATTTTTCTCTAATTTTCACAAATTTTAGAAAGTCAGAGATAAGCTCAGATGCACCTTCTCGCACTTTGGCAATATCACCTTGCACTTCAATCACACCTGATTTTTTTAGTAAAGAATAAAGTTGATATCTATCGAAGGAAGCTCTCCTTTCAGATCTTTTATAACTAGGGTTCTCTGCATAATATCGTTGCTGTAAATAGTACGCTTCTCGCTGCTCATCAGTAAGATATTTTTTGGACTTTTCAACATAAGACACCAAATTATTTTCATCAGAAATGAAGGTGCTTATTTTTTCGATATCGCTTACACCACTACTCAAGTACAAGTCAAAAATATAATCTTGAACCTCTTCACAGACTGTAACTTCCATTTCTTTATACTTTTTAAGTATGCGCTTTCTTTTAAGCTTAGATATGAATTCGGAAGTTATAATTATAGGCAGAAATGTTAAAGTCAAAGAAAAAATAAAGCCAAAGAAATACAGCGGAGCTCTAACAAGTTGCACCCCTATACCACCAGAAAAAACTTCACTCCAGAATCCCACTTTCTTTTCTTCATTTAGACGTTCTATTTTTAGCTCTTTCACACCTGCTATCTTTCCAACCATAGAAAATCTAGGATGTGTACTATTTTCATGTAGTAATAATATTTTGAATATATAGCTATTACCTTGATCTAAGATGACTTCAGGTAAAAGTACCTTTGATTCATGAAATGAAATTAAAGCCCTATTTTTCAAATAGTCACTTGACGATGAAATTAGCTCGACTTCCATTATCTGAGCATCTTTAACAACAATCGTCACTGGGTATTCTGAATCGTAATATTCCTTTAACAGAGAGGAACCTCCATCATTTTTGACTCTGACACTGACTACCGAGATTGTCTTATCTAAGCTCTTTATGTCGATGTCACCCCAGAGAACTTTTAATTCCTTTACGTCTTCTTTAAAGGAAAGAACATTTGTTTCACTTAATATTTCGGTAGTTAAGTAAGGGGTTTCCACCTTAAAAAACTCTGTATAAATGGTTAAACTACCGAAGAAAACGGCTAGAACAAAGCCAAACAAAGACCATGAAAATTTGCTTTCCAAATTATTCAATTTTGATATAAAACTCAATTTTTTCTCCTATAAACCTAACGCCCGGCTAAGGGGTTGACAACGCACCGCCGAACTCAAAAAACACACTGTAAACACTGAACTTCAATTTTGCACTAAAGCCGCCACGCGTTGGCAATCCCTCTTGAGCCGTTTGTTATGCAAATTCAACAAGATAAACTGACTTTACTCGATCAAAAGCCACCATTGCAATGGTTGAGTGATTCAAGAACAAACCGAAGACAGAGCCATGATAAATAAGCCGCCAAAACAAAGTCCACCTTTCAACAACAAACCAAGCTTTTGAATGAAACAAACTCACCGAGCAAGACTTTCAACAAGTACAAAATGTTCGATAAACTTGCACTTTCCACACTTTGCGCACGCTGAATTGACAACAAACCAGCGCCAAAAACTCATTGAGGCAAACAAAGAACCTTATCTGTTTTACGGTTTGAGTTAATCACGAATTTGAGGGTAAAAGTGTTCATTTGCCGACAATACAAAACAAATGGCCGGAGAAATCCCAAACGATTGAGCCCCTAAATTTACCTGAGTTGCATAACGCCCGGCTAAGGGGTTGACAACGCACCGCCGAACTCAAAAAACACACTGTAAACATTGAACTTCAATTTTGCATTAAAACCGCCACGCGTTGGCAATCCCTCTTGAGCCGTTTGTTATGCAAATTCAATGAGATAAACTGACTTTACACAACCAAAAGCCACAATTGCAATGGTTGAGTGACTCAAGAATCAACCCAAGCCAGAGCCGTGATAAATAAGCCGCCAAAACAAAGCCCACCTTTCAGCAACAAACCAAGCTTTTGAATCAGGAAAACTCAACGAGCTAAAACTTCAGCAAGTGCAAAATGCTCGATTAACTTGCCCTTTCCACATTTTGCGTCTGCCAAACTGACAACGCGCCAGCGCTAAAACTGATTGAGGCAAACAAAGAACCTTGCCTGTTTTACGGCTTGAGTTAACCACGAATTTGAGGGTAAAAATGCTCATTTGCCGACAACACAAAACGAATGGCCGGAGAAATCCCAAAAGATTGAACCCCTAAATTTACCAGAGTTGCATAACGCCCGGCTAAGGGGTTGACAACGCACCGCCGAACTTAAAAAACACACCTTAAACACTGAACTTCAATTTTGCACTAAAGTCGCCACGCGTTGGCAATCCCTCTTGAGCCGTTTGTTAGGCCAACCAATTGACACCGACACTTTCACAACCAAAGAACGAGCTTTTTTGTAAACTTGAAACAAACTAACCGATTCATTTATAAACCAAAATCTCAAATCAGCAAAGAAACCAAAAAACTCAAATTTAGCGATTTGGAAGAAAAGTGACGAGCGTAGCATGCTCGGCGGACGTTTGGATGCTGAAGGTTATTTTGCCGATGAATTCACAGCGATAAACAACCCAACGCGATCAAGAAACAACAAATATGTGATGACTATTTATTGCCTAACTTAAGCCACAAAACATGGAATTTACTATTCAATTCAAACTCGATTTAGCTGATAAAAACTCACTTTGCCTAACGCCCGGCTAAGGGGTTGACAACGCACCGCCGAACTCAAAAAACACACTGTAAACTCTGAACTTCAATTTTGCACTAAAGTCGCCACGCGTTGGCAATCCCTCTTGAGCCGTTTGTTAGGCCAACCAATTGACACCGACACTTTCACAACCAAAGAACGAGCTTTTTTGTAAACTTGAAACAAACTAACCGATTCATTTATAAACCAAAATCTCAAATCAGCAAAGAAACCAAAAAACTCAAATTTAGCGATTTGGAAGAAAAGTGACGAGCGTAGCATGCTCGGCGGACGTTTGGATGCTGAAGGTTATTTTGCCGATGAATTCACAGCGATAAACAACCCAACGCGATCAAGAAACAACAAATATGTGATGACTATTTATTGCCTAACTTAAGCCACAAAACATGGAATTTACTATTCAATTCAAACTCGATTTAGCTGATAAAAACTCACTTTGCCTAACGCCCGGCTAAGGGGTTGACAACGCACCGCCGGACTCAAAAAACACACCGTAAACACTGAACTTCAATTTTGCACTAAAACCGCCAAGCGTTGGCAATCCCTCTTGAGCCGTTTGTTATGCAAATTCAATAAGATAAACTGACTTTACTCGATCAAAAGCCACAATTGCAATGGTTGAGTGATTCAAGAATCAACCCAAACCAGAGCCGTGATAAATAAGCTGCCAAAACAAAGTCCACCTTTCAGCAACAAACCAAGCTTTTGAATCAGGAAAACTTAACGAGCGAAACCTTCAGCAAGTGCAAAATGCTCGATAAACTTGCCCTTTCCACACTTTGCGCACGCTGAATTGACAACAAAACAGCACCAAAACTCATTGAGGCAAACAAAGAACCTTGCCTGTTTTACGGCTTGAGTGAACTACGAATTTTAGGGTAAAAATGCTCATTTGCCGACAACACAAAGCGAATGGCCGGAGAAATCCAAAAGATTGAAACCCTAAATTTACCTGAGTTGCATAACGCCCGGCTAAGGGGTTGGCAACGCACCGCCGAACTCAAAAAACACACTGTAAACACTGAACTTCAATTTTGCACTAAAACCGCCAAGCGTTGGCAATCCCTCTTGAGCCGTTTGTTAGGCCAACAGATTGACAACAACACTTTCAAAACCAAAGAACGAACTTTTTTGTAAACTTGAAACAAACTAACCGATTCATTTATAAACCAAAACCCTAAATCAGCAAAGAAAAAAGAAAACTCAAATTGAGCGATTTGGAAGAAAAGTGACGAGCGTAGCATTCTCGGCGGACGTTTGGATGCTGAAGGTTATTTTGCCGCTAAATTCACAACGAAAAACAACCCAACACGATCAAGAAACAACAAATATGTGATGACGATTTATTGCTTAAGTTAAGCCACAAAACATGGAATTTACCGTTCAATTTCAACTCGATTTAGCTGATAAAAACTCACTTTGCCTAACGCCCGCTTAAGGGGCAGACAACGCTACTACTAACTTTCCGCATAACACCGTAATCACAAAAGCCAACGCATAGTGAAAATGCCACGCGTTGGCTGTCCCTCTTGAAGCGTTTGTTAAGCCTCTATTTTACGTTGGACGCTGATTCTTTATTGGGACGGGCATCAATAGTGACAAGTGTATCACCTTGAGTTAACCCCAACTCTTTAAAGACTTTGAGCAACGTAGCTAGCTCAGTGTCATTAAAATAAAGAATAACTTTAATAGACTTCTTGGTCTGATTCGCTGCCTCATATACTTGAACCTGATTTCTAAGATTCTGCTTTAACTTACTATTACTAGCCAATTTGAATTCAACGAGAGTTTTGTCCTTATTACCCCTCGAAATTTTATAGTCAACAGGCCCTCGACCATTATTTACTTCAGCGTTTACATCAGACACTGATGCAAACCAAGTTAAGCGAAACAGGAGTTGTAAATCTGACTCTCGTTTGACTGGTTGCCCTTTGATATAGAAAATCTTATAGCCGTCATTATTTTCAATGACTTGCTTCATAAAGCTTATTCGTTGAAACGTCTCATCAAAAGTATCAAATTTGTTTTCGTAAAACTCTGTAGCCTTGAGTTTTTCCGCAAGAGATTTGACTCTCTCAATAAACATCACTTCTGTTTCTTTAACTTTCAGTTTGCTTATATCTTTTGCTTCATCCCCAGAGTCCTCTTTAAACTTGATAAAATAGTCAATATATTCTGGGTATTTTAGAATCGTAGATGCAATTGCTTTATCATAGTCTTTCTTCTTGGGTTCATTCGGTAAATTGCGAGCTAAATAATCATTTAGTTGTGCCCTTAATTGATCATTTGGTATTGCGTTAGCAATACCACTAAAGTTGGCAATCATGTCTGCTTTATTTATCCACGTTTCATCTTTAGTAAGGATGTCTTTTGGTGTCAAAAGTACAAAATCACCATCAATAGTAGGGAGATCAAACTGTTTGTTAACCCAAGTTCTCGTTTGGTAGTTAAAATAGACTTTTTCGACAAGGTGGACTTGCCTAAATTTTTTATCAATGTGTTTCTGTGCAAAATCTTGAGTGTACTTTAGAAGGAATGATTTGATTAAATTGGTAGAAAAGTCACTTATGTTATCTCTACCAACACCATCCTTGATAAGGCATAGTTTTTCTAAATGACTACTCGTTGTAATTTCTTCAGCGCCAAAGTTAGTAAAAACTGTATGCAAGTTTTCGTTGAGAGCTTTAGCAAACTTAGCTCCTAATCCACTGCCCCCATTTCCTACCGTACTATAACCAAACCAATTTTGTTTCACTTCTGGAAACATAAACCAGCTTTTTATCAGCCCCTTATTGACTCTTTCATCTTTAGACACTTCTCTAAGAAAAGATAGGTACTGAATCATATCGCTATGTAAGTTTTGATATTCCTGCTTATCACTATTAAACAGCAAAAATGGGTCAACAAACAAAGGCATATCGTTGATTAAGGATAGATTGAATGCGCCATAGCCTTCAATCGACTCTTCACTAACATCAAAGAAATCCGAGAAATATATTTTCATTACAACTCCTAAAGTATCGATTGAGGCTTAACGCCCGGCTAAGGGGTTGACAACGCACCGCCGAACTCAAAAAACACACTGTAAACACTGAACTTCAATTTTGCACTAAAACCGCCAAGCGTTGGCAATCCCTCTTGAGCCGTTTGTTATGCAAATTCAATGAGATAAACTGACTTTACTCGAACAAAAGCCACAATTGCAATGGTTGAGTGATTCAAGAATCAACCCAAGCAAGAACTGCGATAAATAAGCCGCCAAAACAAAGTTCACCTTTCAACAACAAACTAAGCTTTTGAATCAGGAAAACTCAACAAGCGAAACCTTCAGCAAGTCCAAAATGCTCGATAAACTTGCCCTTTCCACACTTTGCGCCCGCTAAATTCACAACAAAACAGCACCAAAACTCATTGAGGCAAACAAAGAACCTTGTCTGTTTTACGGTTTAAGTTAACGACGAATTTGAGGGTAAAAATGCTCATTTGCCGACAACACAAAACGAATGGCCGGAGAAATCCAAAAGATTGAACCCCTAAATTTACCTGAGTTGCATAACGCCCGGCTAAGGGGTTGACGACGCACCGCCGAACTTAAAAAACACACCGTAAACACTGAGCTTCACTTTTGCACTAAAGTCGCCACGCGTTGGCAATCCCTCTTGAGCCGTTTGTTAAATGCCTTGCACTAAACTCAAATTGCTTTAGCCTTTATTACACTTTTTGTTTCGTCATATATGGATTATTAATATTTGGCTTAGCTTCTCTACCTAACCAAGAACCATTATGATAACTACACTTCGTTTTCGTTACCAAACAATTGTCATTGGAAACAATGATATACATCTATGCACCTTGCGTGATAAACAACAGTTTAGCGACCCTAAAAACACGGCACGAAACTTAGGTATTTCTTCTGCGTCATGGCCAATTTTCGGGGTAGTTTGGCCATCCAGTTTAGTTCTAGCACATCACGTCCTTAATTTAGATACCAATAACAAACGAATTCTAGAAGTCGGTTGCGGAATTGGATTATCAAGCCTACTTCTGAATGAGCAAATGGCAAACATCACCGCCACGGATTATCACCCTGAAGTTGAAATATTCCTGGACAGAAATACTCAACTGAATAATCGGAAAAAAATTGCTTTCGAACGTGTCGATTGGGCAGATACGAATAGTCAGCTCGGCCTTTTTGATTTAATTATTGGTAGCGACCTTTTATATGAAGACCAACACATCTCATTGTTGGCTCAGTTCATTCAAACTCATGCTAATCCGACATGCAATATTATTATCGTTGACCCAGGCCGAGGACGAAAAAATAAACTTAGCTCGAAAATGAGTGAATATGGATTCACTAGTGATCACATAAGACCTGACAATACCGACTATCTAGAGCAAAAATTCAAAGGTCACATACTTAGGTTTTCACGCAAAGCTGAAAGCATTTAACGCCCTGTTAAGGGGTGAGCAACGCAATACCGAAGCCGCTGCATACCGCCTTAATCACTTAAACCAACGCATAGTAAAAATGCCACGCGTTGCGAATCCCTCTTAAACAGTTTGTTAAGCGATTTTGTCCGTACTTATTTGGTATTGATTTTCGATCACTTCAATCACAGGCTCTTGTGTAAACTGAATATCAGGTAGAAGTTTAGATACCGCTGGAGCTATTTGAAGTGCACCAGTTGCTATTGTTGTAATAACAGCGGCATTTGCCATGTAAGCCCAAAACTTCTTAGCAACTGGATGATTCTCTACTGGTTTGACTAGATCATTTTTCAAGATCGCATGTCCAAATGTTTCTTCTACAATCTGAATAACTTCTTTTGAACCCGTAATTTTGTAGTCATCAGCTGCAACTACCACTTTCTTTAACTGAGCTAGCATATACGACTTAATACTTTCTGGTAGCTCAGATGCCTCTACTTCTGAAATAAGCTCCAAAGCACCAGATGAAATTTTTTCCACTTCTTGCTGCGGCAATATCGCTTGAGGGGCACGCAAAGATAAAAAATCTGATGTCATAGTTAAGTAATTGAAAACATGTTCATTAAGATGCTTTGAAAACTCATTCCATTGCCCACTGAAATTGCTTTCCGAGAATGCTCTTTCTACGGGTTGGCACCAATGCATGTAACGCTCAATATTTATGCCATCAACTTTCTTCAACTCATCTACAACCTCAGATGACAACGCAAGTACCTTACCAAGCTTACCTAAAAAAGTGACTTTATCATTAGGGTTTACATCTAACAGCTTACACCACACTGCTCTACAGTTTTGAGTAGCATTTTGCTGTTTACCTTCCTCTAAGATATTTAATAATCTTGCCGCAGGATTATTCATAATTGTACTCATCTATATTCCTCTATATCGATGATATGTCGAATCGCTTAACGCCCGGCTAAGGGGTTGACAACGCACCGCCGAACTCAAAAAACACACCTTAAACACTGAACTTCAATTTTAAACTAAAGTCGCCACGCGTTGGCAATCCCTCTTGAGCCGTTTGTTATGCAAATTCAATGAGATAAACTGACTTTACACGGCTAAAAGCCACAATTGCAATGGTTGAGTGATTCAAGAACCAACCCAAGCCAGAGCCATGATAAATAAGCCGCCAAAACAAAGTCCACCTTTCAGCAACAAACCAAGCTTTTGAATCAGGAAAACTCAACGAGCTAAAACTTCAGCAAGTGCAAAATGCTCGATAAACTTGCCCTTTCCACACTTTGCGCCCGCTAAATTCACAACAAACCAGCACCAAAACTCATTGAGGCAAACAAAGAACCTTGCCTGTTTTACGGCTTGAGTAAACCACGAATTTGAGGGTAAAAAAGCTCATTTGCCGACAATACCAAACGAATGGCCGGAGAAATCCAAAAGATTGAACCCCTAAATTTACCTGAGTTGCATAACGCCCGGCTAAGGGGTTGACAACGCACCGCCGAACTCAAAAAACCACTGTAAACACTGAACTTCAATTTTGCACTAAAGTCGCCAAGCGTTGGCAATCCCTCTTGAGCCGTTTGTTATGCAAATTCAATAAGATAAACTGACTTTACTCGATCAAAAGCCACGATTGCAATGGTTGAGTGATTCAAGAACCAACCCAAGCAAGAACTTTGATAAATAAGCCGCCAAAACAAAGTCCACCTTTCAGCAACAAACCAAGCTTTTAAATCAGGAAAACTCAACGAGCTAAAACTTCAGCAAGTACAAAATGCTCGATAAACTTGCCCTTTCCACACTTTGCGCCCACTGAATTTACAACGCGCCAGCGCTAAAACTGATTGAGGCAAACAAAGAACCTTGCCTGTTTTACGGTTTAAGTTAACCACGAATTTGAGGGTAAAAAAGCTCATTTGCCGACAACACCAAACGAATGGCCGGAGAAATCCCAAAAGATTGAGCCCCTAAATTTATCTGAGTTGCATAACGCCCGGCTAAGGGGTTGACAACGCACCGCCGAACTCAAAAAACACACTGTAAACACTGAACTTCAATTTTGCACTAAAGCCGCCACGCGTTGGCAATCCCTCTTGAGCCGTTTGTTAGCTGCTGCACTTTAGCCGGAGATTGACTACCCAACGGCCTAATTTAAAACACATTATTGCTTTCAAACGACAAAGTAAAACGGACAATTTAGAAACTAAAACCTAATCCACGAAAAGCACTTGGCAAAGAAGAAATAACAGGAAAACTTGACGAGCTTCTAGGACTTAAATTTACAAAGAATTCTTTCGAAGAAGCCAACAACCAAGTGCGCAAAACCCATTTAGGCGCGAAAGAGCTTCAAAACCAAAGAAGCCACACCAAAGAAATAAACAAACACACCACTTCCCGTAAGAAGACTTCGGTTAGTTCAAACACTTCACGAACAGTGCCACTGGCGAGATACATGGAAAAGTGCTGACTTTCAGGTGTAAAGCTAGAGCCTCAGACTAAGAAAAATAAGCGCTTAATTTTATGGCTTTTCTTAACCTCAGCTAACGCCCGGCTAAGGGGTTGACAACGCACCGCCGAACTCAAAAAACACACTGTAAACACTGAACTTCAATTTTGCACTAAAGCCGCCAAGCGTTGGCAATCCCTCTTGAGCCGTTTGTTATGCAAATTCAATGAGATAAACTGACTTGACTCGATCAAAAGCCACGATTGCAATGGTTGAGTGATTCAAGAATCAACCCAAGCAAGAACTGTGATAAATGAGCCGCCAAAACAAAGTCCACCTTTCAACAACCAACCAAGCTTTTGAATCAGACAAACTCAACAAGCAAGACTTTCAGCAAGTACAAAATGCTCGATAAACTTGCCCTTTCCACACTTTGCGCGCACAAGATTCACAACACGCCAACGCTAAAACTGATTGAGGCAAACAAAGAACCTTGCCTGTTTTACGGTTTGAGTGAACCACGAATCTGAGGGTAAAAGTGCTCATTTGCCGACAACACAAAACGGATGGCCAGAGAAATCTAAAAAGATTGAACCCCTAAATTTATCTGAGTTGCATAACGCCCGGCTAAGGGGTTGACAACGCACCGCCGAACTCAAAAAACACACTGTAAACATTGAACTTCAATTTTGCACTAAAACCGCCACGCGTTGGCAATCCCTCTTGAGCCGTTTGTTATGCAAATTCAATGAGATAAACCAAATTTACACGACCAAAGGCCACAATTGCAATGGTTGAGTCAAGAACCAACCTAAGCAAGAACTGTAATAAATGAGCTGCCAAAACAAAGCCCACCTTTCAACAACAAACCAAGCTTTTGAATGAGACAAACTCAACGAGCGAAACCTTCAGCAAGTACAAAATGCTCGATAAACTTGCCCTTTCCACACTTTGCACCCGCTAAATTCACAACAAACCAGCACCAAAACTCATTGAGGCAAACAAAGAACCTTGCCTGTTTTACGGCTTGAGCGAACCACGAATTTTAGGGTAAAAATGCTCATTTGCCGACAACACAAAACGAATGGCCGGAGAAATCCCAAAAGATTGAGCCCCTAAATTTACCTGAGTTGCATAACGCCCGCTTAAGGGGCAGACAACGCTACTACTAACTTTCCGCACAACACCGTAATCACAAAAACCAACGCATAATAAAAATGCCGCGCGTTGGCTGTCCCTCTTGAAGCGTTTGTTATGTTTATTTCAGCCGCAATATCTTATTAAGCTTTGTAACCTCTATTGCCATTTTTTCACATCCAGCTTTAGAGTACATAACTTCCCCATAATCATTTTGACTCATATGATCTCTGGCTATTTTTTGATAGTCATCGTGTAGATGTTTTATTCTTTGATACTTGCTTTCCTTATAAAACAAACGTAACGGCTTTATGTCGTCTTCTGAAATATAATAGTTTACGTTTCCTTCAGATAATGCATCTAAATGCGTTAAAATTTTTTGCTTTAATGGGTAAATAACATCGTTATGTTCTTTTCTCCGATCTCGGCCAATTGCCAACCAGTGACCAACAAAACACCCAATCAAACCACATGCTATCCCAACCAGTAATGTCTCCAATTTTGCTCCTTAAACATAACGCCCGCCTAAGGGGCTGGCAACGCATTAACACAAAACTCAAACACAACAACCATAACCACCGCGGCTCAATGGGACTGGAAACGCCACGCGTTGACAGTCCCTCTTGAGGCGTTTGTTAGGTTTGTGCGCTGAAGCTCATGTAGTAATAACCACCCAATTCATCATCCACTTTCGACACAATTTCAAAACCTTGCGACAAATAAAAGTTGAGTGCCTTTTGATTTTGAACCATGCACTTAAGGCTTAAGTTGCCATATTTCATTTTTGCGCCGTTAAGCAGCATCAAGCCCACACCTTGGCCCTGATATTCGGTTGCGACATAGAGATGATGAATAAAATTGTCAGGCTCCCAAATGGAAATAAAGCCGGCAACATTTCCTAAAACCTCAGACAACCAAATTCGTTCACCTTGACTATCGCGGTCGAAGTCTTCTATCCGAAAACTATCCGCCTTGAGCCATGGGAAACTATCTCGTCTAGAGTCCAAGTAGAGCTTTCTCAACGATTCGAGATTACAGGCACTAAACTCTTTGATTTCCATGAACAACCTTAAACCTAACGCCGCGTTAAGGGGCAGCCAACGCCACTAAAAACTTAACGCATAACACCGTAATCACAAAAACCAACGCATAATAAAAATGCTGCGCGTTGGCTGTCCCTCTTTAACGCCTTGTTATATTTTTGACTCGTAAATCATTTTAGCCTGTACAGCTTTGTCTAATCGGCGATGAACCAAAGAGACCATAGAAAGGATATCTAATGCATCGATTTCCTCTATAGCCCAAGTGATTTTTGGTGCATGAGCTGTAGTATTACGAAATGTACCAAATAGCCCTTTTAGTAAATTCATAAAACCTTTTTGTTCACTTTTCTCGCTTTCACTAACTAAAGAGTTTAATGCTAAATGCGGTACTTGCTTAAAGGAAAAAGCCTCATCAACTAACGCTGAACCGTCAGAAGTTAAACCTGTTTTATTTCTGATTTTATCAGCAACACTTTTAGTAGCCTCGAATACTGCATGGAAGTAATTATCTACAACTAATTCTTCTTTGCAATATTTCAGAACATCGGGATGTACATTACGAGAAACTAAATGGTCCTTTAATTTATAAGCCCTTGCAGCAGCTTCACTGATCGTGTTCGATTTGGTTACTTTACCTATCTTGCCATTTTCGCCAATATTGAAGCCTGCAAAACTGAGAATTTGATTTAATTGGAATCGAGTGTCATTAAACCATTCCAAATTATTATAATGACGTGCCGGATTAATCGCGTTTTGGATGAAAGCCAAAACATTATTAGCACACCCATCAATCATTTGTTTATTTGCTAATGCTGAGTTTAACCTTTTCCATTTGGTATTGGCTGAATCAATATCTTCAATACCAGATTCATAAAGTAACTTTCCTATTTCCGTCCCAGTAAAACCACTAGAAGTATCACCAAGTAATCGGCAAATTGATTCAACCACACTAAAATCTAAGCTTTCTATTCTTGCCATAACTCACCTTAAAAAATATAACGCCCGGCTAAGGGGTTGACAACGCATAGCCGAACTCAAAAAACACACCGTAAACACTGAACTTCAATTTTGCACTAAAGTCACCACGCGTTGGCAATCCCTCTTGAGCCGTTTGTTAGCTGCTGCACTTTAGCCGGAGATTGACGTATGCGCCCCATGATCCCACGGGGCGTTTTAGTGTGAGAAGTTCCAAGGAAGCAGTGAGTTGATATCAGGCTCTGGCTTTGCCAGTTCTTTCATACATTTGACCATGTAATCGTAGAGTATCAGTCCGTTCGCTTTCGCCGTCTCGATGATGCTATACAGCAAAGCACTCGCATCAGCACCAAGCGGATTCGTCGAGAATAACCAATTTTTTCTGCCAATGACCAGCGATTTGATTGCGCGTTCCGCTCGGTTGTTGTCGATAGATAAATGCCCATCTTCAACATAGCGTATCAGCTTAGGCCACTGACCCAAGGTGTACTTGATCGCTTTACCAAGAGGACTCGATTCGATGACTTTCTGCGTGGTTAACCAGTCATAGAAGTCATCCAACATCGGTTTAGCCTGCGCTTGTCTTTCTGCCCAACGCTCTTCGACCGAAGCCAGTTTTAATCGAGATTCAAGTGCGTACAACTTTTGGATTTTGGCTAACGCCACATCCGCTTTACCTGTTTTACCCTTGCCCTGAAGCTTCTTCGCTTCCATGAACTTACGACGTGCATGAGCGAAGCAACCGACATTGGTGACGTTGGTTAATCCATCATAAGCCGCGTAACCATCACTTTGCAGATAGCCTGAGTAATCACCCAAGAAGTTCACGGGGCACACTCTCGCGCGACTGTTTTGATAGTCGAACAAGACGATATTTTTCATGTCAGGGAGTTTAGCTTCAGGGGAGTCGGCTCCCGAGCAGTACAACCACATGTAACATTGCTTGTCTTCCTTGAGCACATTGAGCGGCGTTTCATCGGCCTGAACCACCACTTGTTCGAGTAAGTGAGCCTTCAGTGCCTGATAAAGCGGTTTGAACTTTTCACTCACCTGGATTACCCACCTGGCCATGGTCGTTCTCGATAACTCGATACCTGATTGGGTGAACAAGGTTTCCTGACGATACAGCGGAAGCGCATACTGATATTTACCTAAAATAATGTTGGCAAGCAGACTTTCGGTAGCGAAGCTTTTGGGGATGATACTTATCGGTGCGGGTTGTTGGTGAATGTGGCTTTTTTCAGCCTGTTGTTCACACTGACGACAGGCGTATTTCGGGCGAACGACTTCCAATACTTTTAGGACGGCGGGCGTGAACTCCAGCTTTTCACTGCGGTCTTCGCCGATTTTATGCAGAGCGTGTTGGCAGCATGAGCACTGCTTGTCGTGCTCATCTAGGTCAAGTACGAGTGTTTCACGCGGTAAGTCTTTAGGCAGCGGTTGACGTTTACCACGACGTTTAATGGTCGTCGTTGTGGTGGTGATAACCTCATCTTCCACTTTCGCTGCTTCACATTCCGCCTCATTAAAGAGGTCACCTTGCGCTTCATTATAAGGCTTTAACGCTTCCGAGCGTTTGGCGAATTGACGGTCAAGGGCCAGTTTAAACTGCTCAATTAAGGATTGGCGCTCTTGTTGCCACTCTTTTTTCTCCGACATCAACGCTTTCACCATAGCTTGAAGCTCGGCGATGTCTTGGCTTTCTGGGTTAATATCGGGCGTCTTTTTCATGGCATTGATTATACTAAAAACACCACGTCAAGGCTTGGTATAACTGACTTTTATCGAGATTAACTCATTGTAAAATTGTCTATTTTTATCGGTTTATGGCCGATTATCGTGAAGCCAGATAACAGTCTATCTAAGTCAAATTGAGTCAGGGTGTAGACCTGTTTTTTCTCTTGAGTGGGCCATTTGAATTTGGCTTTTTCGAGCCGTTTGTACCACAGGGCGAAGCCCGTTTTATCCCAGTACAACACTTTGACTTTGTCGCGTTGTTTATTGGTAAACAGGAAAAGTGCGCCTGTACCTAGCGGCAAATCGGTTTCGGACTCGATAATCGCCGCTAGGCCATTGATGGATTTTCTAAAGTCCACGAACTCTCGATACAGGTAAACATTCGGGGCGCTCAACATTCGTTTCATGACAGTGCTCCGATTAACTCTGCCAGATACGAGGCAGGTGTACCCTGTGGAATGCTGAGTTCAGCGTCATTAATAAATAATGTCATGTTGGCGACGGGTGTTTGAGTTACTTGGTAGCGAGTCGTTTTTTCAACGACTTCAGCTTTGATAAAGCCACCAGTTTGAGATTGCCCAAAGCACTGCAATTGTTGACGCTTTGCATAAAAGGTCGAAAGACTCAGACTATGGCGCTCGCAGAAAACACGCTGGGATAGTTGACTGGATTGGTATTGCTCGAACAAGGTTTGCCATTCTTGGTTGGTGCGTCGTTTTGCCATTTCAGATCTCCTTGAGGTTGGAGATTTGATCTTATGGCGGACTGAGGATGATTAGAATGCGGTGTTTATGACGCGCTTACAGATTGACTACCCAACGGCCTAATTTAAAACACATTATTGTTTTCAAGCGACAAAGTAAAACGGACAACTGAGAAACTAAAACCTAACCCACGAAACGTACTTGGCAACGAAGAAATAACAGGAAAACTGACGAGCTTCTAAGACTTCAATTTACAAAGAATTCTTTCGAAGAAGCCAACGACCAAGTGCGCAAAACCCATTTAGGCGCGAAAGAGCTTCAAAACCAAAGAAGCCGCACCAAAGAAATAAACAAACACACCACTTCCCGTAAACAGACTTCGGTTAGTTCAAGCACTTCACGAACAGTGCCACTGGCGAGATACATGGAAAAGTGCTGACTTTCAGGTGTAAAGCTAGAGCCTCAGACCAAGAAAAATAAACACGTAATTTTATGATTTTTCTTAACCTCAGCTAACGCCCAATTAAGGTGTGAAGCACGCGACCACACAACTCAATTGAGCACCGTAATCACCAAACTTGACTCAAACCCAAAATGCCAAGCGTGCTGAATCACTCTTAAATTGTTTGTTATAAATTTTTCACTTCGATATTGCAGCGAGAAAACCTACGACCAAAGCTAAAGTAGCAAGCCCTCCCAAATCATTTTCCTTTTTGACGATTTCGCTACTCTGCTTAACAATATCCCCATTACAAAGCTCACCTTCAATTGGAGGATTACTCTCTTTTTGTAGTCCAACAGTTGGAGTTTCAACTTCTGTAATTTCTAAATCCGATATTTTAGTAAATGCAGGTAAAAGCTTAGATTTTACATCTTCCGTAATTTTCTTGACATCTTCTAGATCTGGTTTTGTAAATTGCTTGTTATGTGCAATTTTATTACGCAATTCATAGAGTTTTTTCCATCTTGTTTCAAGATAGTTGGATTCACAGTCAACTAGGTCTGAAAAATGACGAACCCAATTTGATGTAGGAATATATGGTTCGATCTCCTCAGGTGAGATATCTCCAGCTTTCAATTTTTTAAGAATATCGGGAGTAATTTCTTTTAGAGGGTGTTCTTTGAAGAGCAAATCATTGATCGTGATAAAGTCCATATCATAAAGAGGATTAGAACCATTGACGCCATTTTTGTTCCCGGAGACAGCCACGTTATCTGGGATACTATCAACCCATTGAGGTCCCAACTTGATAAGTGCAAACTTTGAGTAAAGCTTACGCATCAGGTTCTCAATATAGTGAATATAGGGATAGGCTTTTTCAGCATAGAATGCCGAAACACCATCAAATACAGGAGTTATAGTTCCTTGCTGATTAGAAACCGTTATGCGAATTTCTCTTAAAAGTTGTGCAAGATGCTCTACATCTTTTTCATTTTTGTTGGAAGTAATAACTAGATCGAAAAGTTCAGTATCATGATTTTCGAAACGATCTCCCTCACTAGTTAAACCAAAACCAAACTCACTACCTTTGAACTTAATTGAGTCATTTGTTGCCGTAACATCATCCAACAAATTTATTAGTTTGATAAAAGTATCAACTCCGGAAAACTGAAACTTTTTCTTGTCAAACAAGATAAGATAATTTACTTCCGTATTCATATGTCCTCTTAAAAATTTATAACGCCCGGCTAAGGGGTTGACAACGCACCGCCGAACTCAAAAAACCACTGTAAACACTGAACTTCAATTTTGCACTGAAGCCGCCACGCGTTGACAATCCCTCTTGAGCCGTTTGTTATGCCTATTTTTTATCCCAGCCCACAACAAATCCATTTTCGACAATAATTCTTAAGTTGTAGCGGTTTTTACCTGCTTTATCATATTTCCACGTTTCTTTAACTTTGGTCTTTAACACCTTCTGATCTATATCTAACGGCTTTCCAAGAGAATCTATTAGTTGCTCTTCTGTTTGGCCTTCCCAAATGGTTTTTTTCATCAACCTATCAACTAATTCAGCATTTCCATATTTAGCCATTAGTCTCTGCCGTTTTTTCTTATCGAGGTAACCACTTATGACAATAATCACAGCAACAAACACTAAGAACCAAACTAGCAATTCCATAAATTCCTCTCTCAAGATTAGTTAGTATTACTTAGCTGACAGTGAAACTATCAACCATTACACAATATCGCACTGTATAATCATATTGCACACCATGAAACCATGCACATAAAAAGGGACTAGAACCCGACTAATAGGCATAACGCCCGGCTAAGGGGTTGACAACGCACCGCCGAACTTAAAAAACACACCGTAAACACTGAACTGCAATTTTGCACTAAAACCGCCACGCGTTGGCAATCCCTCTTGAGCCGTTTGTTATGCAAATTCAATGAGATAAACTGAATTTACACGACCAAAAGCCACAATTGCAATGGTTGAGTGATTCAAGAACCAACCCAAGCCAGAGCCATGATAAATAAGCCGCCAAAACAAAGTCCACCGTTCAACAACAAACCAAGCTTTTGAATCAGGAAAACTCAACGAGCTAAAACTTCAGCAAGTGCAAAATGCTCGATAAACTTGCCCTTTCCACACTTTGCGCCCGCTAAATTCACAACAAACCAGTACCAAAACTGATTGAGGCAAACAAAGAACCTTGCCTGTTTTACGGTTTGAGTTAACCACGAATTTTAGGGTAACAATGCTCATTTGCCGAGAATACAAAACAAATGGCCGGAGAAATCCCAAAAGATTGAACCCCTAAATTTACCTGAGTTGCATAACGCCCGGCTAAGGGGTTGACAACGCACCACCGAACTCAAAAAACACACTGTAAACACTGAACTTCAATTTTGCACTAAAGCCGCCACGCGTTGGCAATCCCTCTTGAGCCGTTTGTTATGCAAATTCAATAAGATAAACCGACTTTACACGACCAAAAGCCACAATTGCAATGGTTGAGTGATTCAAGAATCAACCCAAGCAAGAACTGTGATAAATAAGCCGCCAAAACAAAGTCCACCTTTCAGCAACAAACCAAGCTTTTGAATGAGACAAACCCTACAAGCAAGACTTTCAGCAAATGCGAAATGCTCGATAAACTTGCCCTTTCCACACTTTTCGCCCACAAGATTCACAACACGCCAACGCTAAAACTGATTGAGGCAAACAAAGAACCTTGCCTGTTTTACGGCTTGAGTTCACCATGAATTTGAAGGTAAAAATGCTCATTTGCCGACAACACAAAACGAATGGCCGGAGAAGTCCCAAAAGATTGAGCCCTAAATTTACCTGAGTTGCATAACGCCCGGCTAAGGGGTTGACGACGCACCGCCGAACTCAAAAAACACACCGTAACCCCTGAACTTCAATTTTGCACTAAAGTCGCCAAGCGTTGGCAATCCCTCTTGAGCCGCTTGTTAAACGTAATTACATCAGTATATTAGAACCAATCCTTACGTCCCGTCACATATGTTTTTTCAAAATCTTCATCTGATTTAGTGAGATAAATAATAAACTCAACAAAAGCAATAACACCTATGACTATTGAAGGCAATCCAAGCAATACAAAACCAAATAAGAATGCCAGCAGCATTATTAAACCTTGTTTGGTATACCCTAAATAAAATTTATGAGCGCCTAGCGCTCCAAAGAAAAAAGCAAGCAGAGCAGCAGCAATTTTCTTTGAGGAACCTACGCTTGTAGATATCAGATAAATAGCTTTCGCTTCATCATTTTCAACAGAAAAGTCTACAGCCATTCCTGATTTAGGAAGCTGCCCTGCCTTCCATTCATTAATATTGAGTGGATAGCGAATGCCGTCTTCGCCCGAGATTAATCCAGTTCGATCCAACTCATTAAAATCGATGATGGTACCTTTCATTTACTTATGCCTCAGATAGTTAAGAATGAAGTATTCTTACCAAAGAGGATGTATATGTCTATAAGTTCATACTGGTAATTAAATAAAAAATTATAACCACCGAACTATAACGACGTTTAACGCCCGCTTAAGGGGCAGCCAACGCAACTACCAAGCTTCCGCATAACACCGTAACCACAAAAACCAACGCATTATAAAAATGCCACGCGTTGGCTGTCCCTCTTGAAGCGTTTGTTATATTTTGTTATCACAAAATCTAATAAGGAATCTTTCAGTAATATCAAAAGCACACAAAACATACTCATGAGATATTAATATCGTGTCATTATACATAGAAAGCCCTTTAGTACCGTTTATAGTACTTTTCTTGATTTTGGACTTATCGGAGAGGTAGCCTTCCTCATGAGCTAAACAGTTTCTTAATTGATTCAAAAATTTAAGAAAATCCCAATCACGCTTAATACTTTCATCAGAAAAATCAAAACTTGAAAATTTTGATAGGTACATTTTGCATCTTTGAATCCCCTTTCCAGATAATTCATTAACAGAAATAGGTATATTTAAAATCTCCTCATAAATTGAGCAAATACGCATCATTGAATGCTCAAGAAATGAATAAATCATTAAGAGAGTTGATGCTCGATGAATTCTATAAAACAATAGGTCAAGCTCTTGAAGTCTATTAGCATACTCATATTCATAAAATTCATCCGTCTCATCATCTTTGGTACGCTCATATTCTTGCTTATCAAGATGCTCCATCAATTTATATTCTTCAAGATGAACATTGTGCACTTTTAAGTACACTTCACGCATAATAAGCATTCGATTTATTATCGTTTGAGATCTCATTGAATGCCCTATTACGTCATAGGGCATTTCTATTTTTTTATACGAAAACAAAACCACCTCCTGATCAATAAAAATATAACGCCCGGCTAAGGGGTTGACAACGCACCGCCGAACTCAAAAAACACACTGTAAACACTGAACTTCAATTTTGCACTAAAACCGCCAAGCGTTGGCAATCCCTCTTGAGCCGTTTGTTAGGCCAACCGATTGACACCGACACTTTCAAAACCAAAGAACGAGCTTTTTTTACCAACTTAAAACCAACTAAACGATTCATTTATAAACCAAAATGCTGAATCAGCAAAGAAACAAAAAAACTCAAATTGAGCGATTTGGAAGAAAAGTGACGAGCGTAGCATACTCGGCGGACGTTTGGATGCTGAAGGTTATTTTGCCGCTAAATTCACAACGAAAAGCAACCCAACGCGATCAAGAAACAACAAATATGTGATGACGATTTATTGCTTAACTTAAGCCACAAAGCATGGAATTTACCGTTCAATTTCAACTCGATTTAGCTAATAAAAACTCACTTTGCCTAACGCCCGGCTAAGGGGTTGACAACGCACCACCGAACTCAAAAAACACACTGTAAACACTGAACTTCAATTTTGCACTAAAGCCGCCACGCGTTGGCAATCCCTCTTGAGCCGTTTGTTATGCAAATTCAATAAGATAAACCGACTTTACACGACCAAAAGCCACAATTGCAATGGTTGAGTGATTCAAGAATCAACCCAAGCAAGAACTGTGATAAATAAGCCGCCAAAACAAAGTCCACCTTTCAGCAACAAACCAAGCTTTTGAATGAGACAAACCCTACAAGCAAGACTTTCAGCAAATGCGAAATACTCGATAAACTTGCCCTTTCCACACTTTGCGCCCGCTCAATTCACAACGCGCCTACGCTAAAATCGATTGAGGCAAAAAAAGGAATCTTGCCTGTTTTACGGTTTGAGTTAACCACGAATTTGGGAGGTAAAATGCTCATTTGCCGACAACACAAAACGAATGGCCGGAGAAATCCAAAAGATTGAACCCCTAAATTTACCTGAGTTGCATAACGCCCGGCTAAGGGGTTGACAACGCATAGCCGAACTCAAAAAACACACCGTAAACATTGAAGTTCAATTTTGAACTAAAGTCGCCACGCGTTGGCAATCCCTCTTGAGCCGTTTGTTAGCTGCTGCACTTTAGCCGGAGATTGACTACCCAATGGCCTAATTTAAAACACATTATTGCTTTCAAACGACAAAGTAAAACGGACAATTTAGAAACTAAAACCTAATCCACGAAACGCACTTGGCAAAGAAGAAATAACAGGAAAACTTGACGAGCTTCTAGGACTTAAATTTACAAAGAATTCTTTCGAAGAAGCCAACAACCAAGTGCGCAAAACCCATTCAGGCGCGAAAGAGCTTCAAAACCAAAGAAGCCACACCAAAGAAATAAACAAACACACCACTTCCCGTAAACAGACTTCGGTTAGTTCAAGCACTTCACGAACAGTGCCACTGGCGAGATACATGGAAAAGTGCTGACTTTCAGGTGTAAAGCTAGAGCCTCTGACTAAGAAAAATAAGCGCTTAATTTTATGGTTTTTCTTAACCTCAGCTAACGCCGCATTAAGGTGTGAGCAGCGCTTGGCTATACTTGAGCGAAGCGAAACTGCCAAGCGTTGCGAATCACTCTTAAATGCTTTGTTAGCAATATTCACCACCCAACCAATCAAGGTTCATCTCTTGCTTTATGTTTTTTTGAGTCAACTTATATGCTCTAGAACCTATAGGATAATCTTTGAAGCTTTTTCGTAACTCGCTCCATTCAGTTGATAATGAAGCAAAGTTAGAAAAATCATCTAAGTGGTAAGATGCCTCTATTTTTTCATAAAGATTCTTCACTTGATCTGCTAGCTCTCTATAGCCACCTGATTTCTCGAAATCTTTTTGTTCAATGAGTGCAAGTGTAGAACCAGTCAAAGCAACTACAGCTATGAGTTTCAGAATTAGTGAGGGAATCTCTTCGTCAAAACCTATTGCCACTATGCTAAAAATTATTGGTAACGACAAATACAATTTGTACTTTCTATCCAACAAATCAGCTTGTTTATGCAAACCCTTAAACGTATATGCAGAATCTTCGCCTAAACGTCTTAGTAATTGTTTTTCATTGTCATTCATAATATTTACGCTGGAAATTCATTGCCAAATATTGAACTTCGGCACAGTTCAGCAAAAGCAAAGTCAGATAACTGCTCTAATTGAAACTGAGACATGTTGTTAACCGTCCACCCTAAAGCCCGAAACATTTGTTGAACACCATCGCGATAGCTAGACATGGTTCTGATGTTTTGTATTGCCAGATCTTCAATCTGATAAGATTTAACATCTTTTATATTATTAATTTGTTTCGCGTGCTTAATCATTTTTATTAATGGAGTAAGTTTGCCATTTAACCGTGAATTTGCTTGGGACAGCCGAGTTTCTGCTCGTTTCGGATCATCTGTTAGCATCCATTCATTTGTTCCTTGCTTCGGAATATAATATCCCTGCTCAGGATAGTAACCAGCAAGAATTGCAGGCGTTAACTCAATTTTACAGTGATTAAAATCTAACGTCACACAGGGTTTATCTTGACGGATTATACTATTAGGGTAGCACCCATTTAGATCTCGCTTTAATTGCGCCAAAATGGCATTAGGTGTTGTCTCATAAGTTGACTTGTTAATAACAACAAAGGCATCTACGTCACTTGGTGGACGGATCATTGTATTACGCTTATACGAACCGGTTAGAAATGACTCTTTGACATAAAAAAGTGGCTGTAAGTTTCTTTGCCGTAAATGTGTATGACTAGATATTATTTTTTCCTTTTGAGTTTGAGTTAACTCTATATTTTCACGAAACATTTCGAACTTTGACTGCAATCCAGTTCGAGGTTGCGAATACATTGTATACATCTAAATTCTCCTTATATTGCTAACGCCCGGCTAAGGGGTTGACAACGCACCGCCGAACTTAAAAAACACACTGTAAACGCTGAACTGCAATTTTGCACTAAAGTCGCCAAGCGTTGGCAATCCCTCTTGAGCCGTTTGTTAGCTGCTGCACTTTAGCTGGAGATTTACTACCCAACGGCCTAATTTAAAACACATTATTGCTTTCAAGCGACAAAGTAAAACGGACAACTGAGAAACTAAAACCTAATCCACGAAACGCACTTGGCAAAGAAGAAATAACAGCAAAACTTGACGAGTTTCTAGAGCTTAATTTACAAAGAATTATGTCGAAGAAGCCAACGACCAAGTGCGCGAAATCTATTTAAGCGCGAAAGAGCTTCAAAACCAAAGAAGCCACACCAAAGAAATAAACAAACACACCACTTCCCGTAAACAGACTTCGGTTAGTTCAACCACTTCACGGACAGTGCCACTGGCGAGATACGTGGAAAAGTGCTGACTTTCAGGTGTAAAGCTAGAGCCTCAGACTAAGAAAAATAAACACGTGATTTTATGATTTCTCTTAACCTCAGCTAACGCCCGCTTAAGGGGCAGCCAACGCTACTACCAAGCTTCCGCATAACATGCGTAATCACACAAACCAACGCATAGTAAAAATGCCACGCGTTGGCTGTCCCTCTTGAAGCGTTTGTTAGCCAAAATGTGCTTCGCGATGACAATTAGGGCACATAGCAACTGCATTTTCTACAGTGTCTTCACCTCCGTTGGCTAGCGGCAACTTATGATGAACTTCAAGATATCCAGTTCCATCTGTGCGACGAGGGAAAGGAGCTGCTTTATTACAACCTTCACATTTACCGTCTGCGCGTAGAATAACTTCTGCTACTACATCAGGATTACGTTTGAATCGTTTGACCATTTCATAAATAACCTTCGGTTTCTTAGTTGCTTGAGCCAATCGTTTTCGACGATTTTCTGGACTGTCTTTAATAGCTATATCCACTGCAGTATCGAAATCATTGTCCTTTTGATTACGGCTATCAAACAAACCAAAACCATTCAATACAAATTGCTCTCGTGCATATTTAGAATGAAAGTCTGTCGTATCTGAAATATTATTAGCAAGAGCCCAAATGATCTTCGCCGGATATATTACATTTTCTTGGTCAAGTACATACCAATGACCAGGTCGTCCATAATTTTGGGGCCTTTCTCCCTCATCATACCGAACAAATGCTTGCTTTATTTTTTCCTTCATCTTCCATCCTTCAAATGTTGGCTAACGCCCAATTAAGGTGTGAGCCACGCGACCACGACACTAAAATTGAACGCCGTAAACACTGAACTTAACCCAAACCAAAAATGCCAAGCGTGGGGAATCACTCTTAAATTGATTGTTATATTCGTACTTTTACTTATAGATGTCTTTGTATTTATCTATAGTTGTGAACTCATCATCAGGTACATCATATTCATACTTAAACTTGATGTACTTATAGTGATAACCAAATACTGAGTCTTTGCTTAGGTCAACTGGATACACTAACTTAGGATTTAGGAACGTTGAGTACTCTCCAGCTTCTTGGTCAATGATACCCACCTCGATGAAGCATTGAACTACAAGCTGAGAACAGAAAAACTGTTCTTTATCGTTAGTATTACTTTCTTCTAAGTACTGCATAAACTTATGCAGCTTAGGGCTTTGCTCTTTGTTACGTTCAGTGTATGCCTTTACAGCACCAATAGCGCTATACTCACGCGATTCTTCAACAAGTTTATTTGCATACAAATTAAGTTGAGCCTGTCGCCCTTTGTCCCAGAAGTCATTGCGTCTGAAAACTGCAACATGATCATACTCATCAAAGAAATCTATCCCTTTGCTGATTCTAACCTTAGGTTTTACAGCATCTAAAATTTTTCCTTGACCTAATGCTATAGCTGCATGGGTATATTCACTCGCAGTAAATCCCTTAATCGCTGCTCGTACTAGACTAAACTTCGTTTTTTTATGACAAATGAGAACATCACCAGCTCGTAACTCCCAAGCATCCATCGCATTAAAAAACGAATTTTTTATTACCGTCCAAACCACTTTCTTACCTATAACTGTCAAATTTTCGCAAAAGAATATAACGCCCGGCTAAGGGGTTGACAACGCACCGCCGAACTCAAAAAACACACTGTAAACATTGAACTTCAATTTTGTACTAAAGCCGCCACGCGTTGACAATCCCTCTTGAGCCGTTTGTTATGCAAATTCAACAAGATAAACTGACTTTACTCGATCAAAAGCCACCATTGCAATGGTTGAGTGATTCAAGAACAAACCGAAGACAGAGCCATGATAAATAAGCCGCCAAAACAAAGTCCACCTTTCAACAACAAACCAAGCTTTTGAATGAAACAAACTCACCGAGCAAGACTTTCAACAAGTACAAAATGTTCGATAAACTTGCACTTTCCACACTTTGCGCACGCTGAATTGACAACAAACCAGCGCCAAAAACTCATTGAGGCAAACAAAGAACCTTATCTGTTTTACGGTTTGAGTTAATCACGAATTTGAGGGTAAAAGTGTTCATTTGCCGACAATACAAAACAAATGGCCGGAGAAATCCCAAACGATTGAGCCCCTAAATTTACCTGAGTTGCATAACGCCCTGTTAAGGGGTGAGCAACGCAATACAAAAGCCGCCGCATACCACCTTAATCACTAAACTCAACGCATAGTGAAAATGCCACGCGTTGCGAATCCCTCTTGAACAGTTTGTTATATTTTTAGTGCTCGATACCTTTTAGTAACCGAATTTCAGCGATAACATTGTCTTTTGAACTACGATAAGCACTTGCTAGCTCTGCAGGTATAGATTGATTAATTTCCGAACTCATCACGCTCCGCCCAACCATAATTACTTCAAGTACCTTTTGATCTAATGTATCAGGGAATTTGATCTTATTTTCATGATAAAAACGCTTTAGTTGATCTAAGTTGTCTTGAAGCTCATTCCAAAGTCGTCGGTCAAGAAAACTCTTATTAATAGTTCCTTCAACATGCAAGATGTGTGTATAGAGATCATCTAAAACTTCATGCTCTATATGTGTCGGTGCCGGTAACTGATCAGAATGTCCATCCTTAGTAGGGTACATGGAAAGAATCAAGCCACCAACACCACTAATAAACACAATTGCTGGTTCATAACCACCTTCTTTCCACCACCAAACTGCACTCAATACGGTTGTAGCTGATGTCAAAATTACCGCTAATTGTTTCTTCATAGTCCCTCAAAAAATATAACGCCCGGCTAAGGGGTTGACAACGCACCGCCGAACTTAAAAAACACACTGTAAACACTGAATTTCAATTTTGCACTAAAGTCGCCAAGCGTTGGCAATCCCTCTTGAGCCGTTTGTTATGCAAATTCAATAAGATAAATTGACTTTACTCGATCAAAAGCCACAATTGCAATGGTTGAGTGATTCAAGAATCAACCCAAACCAGAGCCATGATAAATAAGCCGCCAAAACAAAGTCCACCGTTCAACAACAAACCAAGCTTTTGAATGAGACAAACTCAACAAGCAAGACTTTCAGCAAGTGCAAAATGCTCGATAAACTTGCCCTTTCCACACTTTGCGCCCACAAGATTCACAACACGCCAACGCTAAAACTGATTGAGGCAAACAAAGAACTTTGCCTGTTTTACGGTTTGAGTGAACCACGAATCTGAGGGTAAAAGTGCTCATTTGCCGGCAACACAAAACGAATGGCCGGAGAAATCTAAAAAGATTGAACCCCTAAATTTACCTGAGTTGCATAACGCCCGGCTAAGGGGTTGACAACGCACCGCCGAACTTAAAAAACACACTGTAAACGCTGAACTTCAATTTTGCACTAAAGCCGCCACGCGTTGGCAATCCCTCTTGAGCCGTTTGTTAGTTGCCATTTATCACTCTTGCGAACGTACTAACATTGTGCTGCTTAAGACGCACTCAAAATTCTACTAGCAGTTTTATCGCTTAGCATTTTAATGGTTCCACCAAAGATTAAGTCTGGTAATGCCCAAGTTGCAATAAATGGTATTACCGAAACAAGGTATTTAACCAAACTCGCCGCTTCACCAGATATAGTAATATCAGCAAAAACAATGGTGTCTGAGAGCGACATAGCACTCAATTGATAACAAACTAAAGCCAGCGTTAAAGACACAACTAATCTAAGAATTTTCTCAAAAAATGACGATAAACGAGAAAAGTTAACCGCACTTACTTCCTTGCGGGCAGCTTGAACGCTATCTTCAATGTCTCGAGATGATCCCGCTTTAGCTTTTTCAATTTCATTAAGGTAACCACTCTTTGATTCAGTTGTTTGGCGTTCCAAAAACTCTACTTTTTCTTGTAGCTTTCCAAGCTTATCATTAAGTTCAGAATTTTGCTTTTCCTTAATAACTTGATCTTTTGATTTAGCAATAATAGCTTCACGAGCTTTATTTCTTTCCAACTCAACCTTTCTAACCCTTTCTTCCAAATTAGACTTCTCGGAATTATAAAGCTTCTCTTTTAATATTTCTTCTTCATCAAGCTTTATTTTAGATTGAACAAGTAGTTCTTCGAAATTATCTTCATCTATCTGGTTATAGTTTGAGCCCACCTCATCAATTAGATAGTTAAAGACACGATCATTACAAACTATGCGCTCATAGTCTTTAACTTTTTCTTCCGGTAAGTTTTTTAAGAATTCTTTAACCTTATAGAAAACCTCCTTGTGCATCTCAAAAGCACGAGCACAAGAGCTAACAAGCGTGAGCGAAGTTATATCTTGGCCAACTCCGCCACTAATAACCCACAAGAGCACCGCTAATTTTTTTTCACTAAGTAACGGAGTCATATCTGGCTTAGTAAACGTTCTTAGTGTATACAAAACTTTATTAGCAGATTTAATCAAGCTCTCATTCTGTGAAATTAGAAAAGATTTAGATTCAGCGATCTTCTTAATCGAAGAGTACCCATGGTTAGCTACAACATATGTAATAGACTCAACATCATTATACAATGCAACCTCATTACTATACCAAGATAATTCTGTTGATAACTTCTCTTTTAGAGCTGCTCCATGACGATTACTCGCATATGAGGATATGTTTATATATTTATTATTAACGCTGAAATTATATTTTTGAGATAAAATATCTTTAACATTATTTTGAGCCGTTCTAACATCAATGATCTTACTTGGGTTCTTGAAAATATAATGATCTAAAGAGCTAACTCTGGGTTGTTTTCTATCTCTATTTGAAAGTGCTATTCTAATAGATGTTTGAGCCTCTTCAATATAGCTTTCGGTTGTAGTAAGAATACCACCTTCATCGAGAATTTTGTTGATCAACAACCTTGAGCATTGGACGGAGTAGTCATCGTTAAAGCCCAATACATTGAGTAGAATCGGGGCGTCTATATAGAAACTTTTTCCATTAATCGAACCATTTGCTATGGATGGTTCTTTAATACTTAGAACGACTTCTGACAAAATACAGCCTGAATAGGCTTTATTTAGCACTTCTTTTAGTTCGCCTCCTTTCTCTTCAATCGCATTTACAAACCAGACAAAAGTATAATCTAGAATGTCGCTACATTTATATTGTTTAACTTTACTAGGATCATATTTTTCAACAAAAGTATCTATCTGAACTAATCTTGAGATAAACTCACTTGAATAGTCTACGACAGGGTTAGTGACCTTGGCTCGCTTCATATTCTTTTTAGCATGCTTCTCATACTCATTGAATATCTTTTGTATATCAGACTGAAGCTTTGCATTGTCTATTTTTGGAATTGAGTCGATATAATATTTTTTGCCCTTGTTCCTCTCGTTTATGATAGTTAAGACTCCAGCCTCCACCAGTTTTGGCGCAAGATCTTCGGCTACATATGGATGCATTTCTAGCCCATATGTAGCATTTATCTCTTTACAAAACTTTTCTGGGACAAATTCTTTCCCTTCCAAGTCGGATAAAAGCGGAGTAAAAAGAGGCAAAAGTCCTCTAACTAAATCGCCAGTTTCAGCGAATTGCTCATGAACTAGAGCGAAGTGAAACATATGTTTGCTTAACATTTTACCTCTATTTACCTCTATCATTATCATTGCTAACCAACATATGGGATTATATATCCTAAGTTGCATAGTTCCTATAAGTGAAACAAATGAAGTTGAATAGCATATTCACGCATAGCAACTAACGCCCGGTTAAGGGGCAGCCAACGCCATTACCAAGCTTCCGCATAACACCGTAACCACAAAAACCAACGCATAATAAAAATGCCGCGCGTTGGCTGTCCCTCTTGAACCGTTTGTTATGTTTAAGCTTCAATGACTTACGTTTTACCAAAACCAAGATTAACTCAGCTTTGATTTACAAACAAAAGCCAAGACCTAAAAAACGGAAACGACTCATAGATTTGAAAAACAGACTTTGTATTTCGGCAATTCAAGCCCCAAAACCTGTGTTCAAAATACTGATTGCGCCAACCGCCCTAACCTCGCGCTTACTCGAAAATTGAATGAGGCAATTCTCTGAATTTCCAGCGCCAAAGAATAAGTGTCCAGAAAACAGCGCCAAACGAAGCCAACTTGCCGACAAACACAAAACCAATCAGCCGAAGGAACAAAGAAAAGATACAACCAACTGATTTTGCGTGATTAAACATAACGCCCGGTTAAGGGGCTGACAACGCAAAACACTGAACTTAAATTAACAGCCGTAATCACAAATGCTGATTTGAAGTGAAACCGCCACGCGTTGGCAGTCCCTCTTAAACCGTTTGTTATGTGTTTTTTATCGCATCAATGACTTTTGACATTATTACCTGCTGCACCTCTGGATGAAATTCTTCGTACATTGTGTTGGATCGAACGTTGTTCTTTTCTTGAGGCTTAGGAATTTTGAACTTCTCAGTGTTAATCCAAGTAATTTTTCGTCCAGCACTTACCAAATTATTCGTATCTTTTATGTCAGTTAAGAGCCTATGATCAGCAATAAAACCAATAGCTTTAACATGAATGTCTTTGCTACTTGGAGGGCACGATTTGATGTACACAATATCGCCAACCTTTAAAGATGCAATGTATTGGAATAGTTCTGGCGCATTAGATTCACTCCAACCAGGACCTGCAATCGAGTTATCAATAAACTGCTGACTCATATCTTCATCGTAAAACGCACCGATGCCAAAAATTGCCATTTTTTTCTCCTTAGTTCATGAAACACATAACGCCCGCTTAAGGGGCTGACAACGCTACTACCAAGCCTCCGCATAACACTGAAACCACCGAAATCAACGCATAATAAAAATGCCACGCGTTGGAAGTCCCTCTTGAAGCGTTTGTTATGCGCAAATTCCCGTAACCTCATAATTTCGTTCAACATTAATGGTAACCTTACCCCACGTAGACGATTTAACTCTTAATTGATGATTTTCAAAAGCAGCTTGATCTCTAAACTCTTCATATACATCGAATCGACATGGATTTTCTTCATTTGGAGTGACTTCAAAAATCAAACAGCCATCCTCTGATCTCGTCAAACAAATATGATTGTCTAACTCATTGAGCACAGTTGCTAACTCCGACTGTGGAACAATGATGAAGCCTTTTAGAATTACTTTGCTCAATTTTTATCCCTGTTAATTTTACAAATATGAATGCTTTTCTATGCTTAGGCGCATAACGCCCGGTTAAGGGGCTGACAACGCAAAACACTGAACTCAAAAAAACAACCGTAATCACAAAGGCCGATTTGAACAAAAACCGCCACGCGTTGGCAGTCCCTCTTTAACCGTTTGTTAGGCCAACCGATTGACAACAATACTTTCAAAACCCAAGAACAAGGCTTTTTGTAAATTTGAAGCAAACTAACCCATTAATTTATAAACAAAAACTTCAAATTAACAAAGAAACAAAAAACTCAAATTGAGCGATTTGGAAGAAAAGTGACGAGCGTAGCATGCTCGGCGGACGTTTGGATGCTGAAGGTTATTTTGCCGCTAAATTCACAACGAAAAGCAACACAACGCGATCAAGAAACAGCAAATATGTGATGATTATTTATTGCTTAAGTTAAGCCACAAAACATGGAACTTACCGTTCAATTCAAACTCGATTTAGCTGATAAAAACTCACTTTGCCTAACGCCCGGTTAAGGGGCTGACAACGCAAAATACTGAACTCAAAATAACAACCGTAATCACAAATGCCGATTTGAACTAAAACCGCCACGCGTTGGCAGTCCCTCTTTAACCGTTTGTTATGCAAATTCAATAAGATAAACTGACTTTACTCGATCAAAAGCCACAATTGCAATGGTTGAGTAATTCAAGAACCAACCGAAGCCAGAGCCGTGATAAATAAGCCGCCAAAACAAAGTCCACCTTTCAGCAACAAACCAAGCTTTTGAATGAGATAAACTCAACAAGCAACATTTTCAGCAAGTACAAAATGCTCGATAAACTTGCCCTTTCCACACTTTTCGCCCACAAAATTCGCAACGCGCCAACGCTAAAACTGATTGAGGCAAACAAAGAAACTTGCTTGTTTTACGGTTTGAGTTAACCACGAATTTGAGGGTAAACATGCTCATTTGCCGACAACACAAAACGAATGGCCGGAGAAATCTAAAAAGATTGAACCCCTAAATTTACCTGAGTTGCATAACGCCCGGCTAAGGGGTTGACAACGCACCGCCGGACTCAAAAAACCACTGTAAACACTGAACTGCAATTTTGCACTAAAGTCGCCACGCGTTGGCAATCCCTCTTGAGCCGTTTGTTATGCAAATTCAATGAGATAAACTGACTTCACTCGATCAAAAGCCACGATTGCAATGGTTGAGTGATTCAAGAACCAACCGAAGCCAGAGCCGTGATAAATAAGCCGCCAAAACAAAGTCCACCGTTCAACAACAAACCAAGCTTTTGAATGAGACAAACCCTACAAGCAAGACTTTCAGCAAGTACAAAATGCTCGATAAACTTGCCCTTTCCACACTTTGCGCACGCTGAATTGACAACAAACCAGCACCAAAACTCATTGCGGCAAACAAAGAATCTTACCTGTTTTACGGCTTGAGTGAACCACGAATTTGAGGGTAAAAGTGCTCATTTGCCGACAACACAAAACGAATAGCCGGAGAAATCCCAAAAGATTGAAACCCTAAATTTCCCTGAGTTGCATAACGCCCGGCTAAGGGGTTGACAACGCACCACCGGACTCAAAAAACACACTTAAACACTGAACTGCAATTTTGCACTAAAATCGCCAAGCGTTGGCAATCCCTCTTGAGCCGTTTGTTATGCAAATTCAATGAGATAAACCGAATTTACACGACCAAAAGCCACAATTGCAATGGTTGAGTGGTTCAAGAATCAGCCCAAGCAAGAACTGTGATAAATGAGCCGCCAAAACAAAGTCCACCTTTCAACAACAAACCAAGCTTTTGAATGAAACAAACCCTACAAGCAAGACTTTCAGCAAGTGAAAAATGCTCGATTAACTTGCCCTTTCCACACTTTGCGCACGCTGAATTGACAACAAAACAGCACCAAAACTCATTGAGGCAAACAAAGAACCTTGCCTGTTTTACGGTTTGAGTTAACCACGAATTTTAGGGTAAAAATGCTCATTTGCCGACAACGCAAAACGAATGGCCGGAGAAATTTAAAAAGATTGAACCCCTAAATTTCCCTGAGTTGCATAACGCCCGCTTAAGGGGCTGACAACGCTACTACTAAGTTTCCGCATAACACTGAAACCACCGAAATCAACGCACAGTAAAAATGCCGCGCGTTGGCTGTCCCTCTTGAAGCGTTTGTTAGCCGTTTATTCACGTAGCTATTGTCTATTTAACAAAAATTTACGAAGATCTCTTTCTGCTCGCATAACAAATAAAATATAAACCTTGCCGTCATTTTGTTTATAAAAAACACGACACGGATTAATAACAACTTCCCTGTAACTTAAATGTTCGAGTTCTGGTGGGATACGGCCTGAATCAGGAAAGGTTTCCAAACGTTCAACTTTAGAGAAAATCGTTTGGACTAATTGTTTTGCAGACACAACATTTTCAAGTGCTATATATTCAGCGATATCGTTAAGATCTGATAACGCTGGGTCAGTCCAAATTATTTCAGCCATTTTGACATTTTGCCCTTGGCTTCATGATGAGAAATTACTCTACCGTCGGTAATCGCTCGCTCACCACGAGCAATACCTTCAAGAATCGCTAATCGATTTTGCATAAACTCATAATCATCAACATCAATAAGATAAGCCGATGGTTTACCATGTTCAGTGATTAATACAGGCTCTTTGGTATCATGAAGATCAGCAAGAATCTTAGTTGCTTGTCGCTTAAGTGATGTTACCAATTCAACTTTCATTAGACTTACTCCAAAAACAGACCACTAAAGTGATACTATTCTATCACTTTGAGGATGGCAAGTTTAATGACGGCTAACGCCCGCTTAAGGGGCAGCCAACGCTACTACCAACTTTCCGCATAGCACCGTAACCACAAAAACCAACGCATAGTAAAAATGCCACGCGTTGGCTGTCCCTCTTGAAGCGTTTGTTAGCCGTTTAGTTTGAAGTGTGGTGATGAGCTACATTTTCAAGCCTTTCAGCTAGCCAAATCTTGATAATCGACTGTCGTGTAACACCTACTCGGTTAGCTTCACGATCTAGTGAATCTAACATCCATGAGGGGAAATCAACATTTACCCGTTTCTGCTTTTGCATTGGACGCTTAACTTTAGATAAATCTAGATCACCTAAAATGTCATCGTCACTTTCAAACTTGGCATCAAACTCATGCGCTTTCATATAAGTTCACCTCCGCTTTACGTGAACGTCTGACTGAAATGATCCTAATATTTAGTCCACGGTATGTAATGACGCCAGACCAATGCTTACCATTTAACATGCCGATGACCAAATACCTAGGTTCATCACTTGTGTTTGCAGGGATCTCGATAAGATCAGAGTCATTCCACAAACCTTGAGCTGTATAGAAATCAATTCCATGTTTCTCAAAATTTGACCTGCTTTTATTTTCATCAAATTCGAATTTCGTCATGAGTAAAAATTACACCCTTTTTACTCATTTTGCAACTTACACTTTGGCTAATGATTATGAAAACGGCTAACGCCCGGCTAAGGGGTTGACAACGCACCGCCAGACTCAAAAAACACACTGTAAACATTGAACTGCAATTTTGCACGAAAGTCGCCACGCGTTGGCAATCCCTCTTGAGCCGTTTGTTATGCAAATTCAATGAGATAAATTGACTTTACACGACCAAAAGCCACGATTGCAATGGTTGAGTGATTCAAGAATCAACCCAAGCAAGAGCCGTGATAAATAAGCCGCCAAAACAAAGTTCACCTTTCAGCAACAAACCAAGCTTTTGAATCAGGAAAACTCAACGAGCAAGACTTTCAGCAAATGCGAAATACTCGATAAACTTGCCCTTTCCACACTTTGCGCCCACTTAATTTACAACGCGCCAACGCTAAAACTGATTGAGGCAAACAAAGAACCTTGCCTGTTTTACGGCTTGAGTAAACCACGAAATTTAGGGTAAAAATGCTCATTTGCCGACAATACAAAACGAATGGCCAGAGAAATCCCAAAAGATTGAACCCCTAAATTTACCTGAGTTGCATAACGCCCGGTTAAGGGGCAACCAACGCCACTACCAAGCTTCAGCACAACACCGTAATCACAAAAACTAACGCATAGTAAAAATGCTACGCGTTGGTTGTCCCTCTTGAACCGTTTGTTATGCCACTGTTAACAACGAACCCATTTCCGTTTATTTTCTGCTGAACGTTGAATTTTTTTGGATTTGGCCAACTCATTAATTGCCTTAGTAAAATCAGACTTAGATAAGCCTAATTGCTGTTGCAATGTCGGATCCAAAGCCTTCGGAGATTTAAGAGCAGAAAACACTTTATCTTGTGGCGTGTTTTCTTGCTGCACGCTAGGCATTTGAACTACGGTATCGTCTTTAGTACGTATAGTTTGGACATTTGCACCAAGTTGTCCACACTGAAACTCGAAAGCAGAAATCAAACTCTCATCATTACTGTAAAGTTCAAAAATAACTGTATTAAACTGCTTTTTATCTAATGATAACAGCACTTTAGATAGGTAAGCGATAATATAAAAGTCCGCTTGATTTGTGCCAGAAGGATAGTCAGAAAGGTACAAAAATAGTGATTTTTCACAAATACGTTGCACTGACTCGACTTTAGAAAAGACAAACACTTTATCAATTACTGTCGCTTTAACCTTTTCCAATTCTTTGAGGCCAATATTTTCAGCATCTACAAATATCATTTTCATCTTATCACTAGCTTCCTTGTCACTGATTTAACCCATAAATTACAGATAGTTAAAGATATTCAATGAAGTGGCATAACGCCCGGCTAAGGGGTTGACAACGCACCGCCGAACTAAAAAAAACACTGTAAAAACTGAACTTCAATTTTGCACTAAAACCGCCAAGCGTTGGCAATCCCTCTTGAGCCGTTTGTTATGCAAATTCAATGAGATAAACAGAATTTACACGACCAAAAGCCACAATTGCAATGGTTGAGTGATTCAAGAACCAACCCAAGCAAGAACTGTGATAAATAAGCCGCCAAAACAAAGTCCACCTTTCAACAACAAACCAAGCTTTTGAATCAGGAAAACTCAACAAGCAAGACTTTCAGCAAGTGCAAAATGCTCGATAAACTTGCCCTTTCCACACTTTGCGCCCACTGAATTTACAACGCGCCAGCGCTAAAACTGATTGAGGCAAACAAAGAACCTTGCCTGTTTTACGGCTTGAGTTAGCCACGAATTTGAGGGTAAAAAAGCTCATTTGCCGACAACACAAAACGAATAGCCGGAGAAATCACAAAAGATTGAACCCCTAAATTTACCTGAGTTGCATAACGCCCGGCTAAGGGGTTGACAACGCACCGCCGAACTCAAAAAACACACTGTAAACACTGAACTTCAATTTTGCACTAAAACCGCCAAGCGTTGGCAATCCCTCTTGAGCCGTTTGTTATGCAAATTCAATAAGATAAACTAACTTTACTCGATCAAAAGCCACGATTGCAATGGTTGAGTAATTCAAGAATCAACCCAAGTAGGAGCCGTGATAAATAAGCCGCCAAAACAAAGCCCACCTTTCAACAACAAACCAAGCTTTTGGAACAAACAAGTTCAACGGGCGAAAAATTCAGCAAGTGCAAAATGCTCGATAAACTTGCCCTTTCCACACTTTGCGCCCACTAATTTGACAGCACGCCAACGCTAAAACTGATTGAGGCAAACAAAGAAACTTACCTGTTTTACGGCTTGAGTGAACTACGAATTTTAGGGTAAAAATGCTCATTTGCCGACAACACAAAACGAATGGCCAGAGAAATCCCAAAAGATTGAACCCCTGAATTTATCTGAGTTGCATAACGCCCGGCTAAGGGGTTGACAACGCACCACCGAACTTAAAAAACACACCGTAAACACTGAACTGCAATTTTGCACTAAAGCCGCCACGCGTTGGCAATCCCTCTTGAGCCGTTTGTTATGCAAATTCAATGAGATAAAACCACTTTACACGACCAAAAACCACAATTGCAATGGTTGAGTGATTCAAGAACCAACCCAAACCAGAGCCATGATAAATAAGCCGCCAAAACAAAGTCCACCCTTCAGCAACAAACCAAGCTTTTGGAACAGACAAGTTCAACGGGCGAAAAATTCAGCAAGTGCAAAACGCTCGATAAACTTGCACTTTCCACACTTTGCGCCCACTGAATTTACAACGCGCCAGCGCTAAAACTGATTGAGGCAAACAAAGAACCTTGCCTGTTTTACGGCTTGAGTAAACCACGAATTTTAGGGTAAAAAAGCTCATTTGCCGACAACACCAAACGAATGGCTGGAGAAATCTAAAAAGATTGAACCCCTAAATTTCCCTGAGTTGCATAACGCCCGGCTAAGGGGTTGACAACGCATAGCCGAACTTAAAAAACACACTGTAAACACTGAACTTTAATTTTGCACTAAAGTCGCCACGCGTTGGCAATCCCTCTTGAGCCGTTTGTTAGCTGCTGCACTTTAGCCGGAGATTTACTACCCAACAACCTAATTTAAAACACATTATTGCTTTCAAGCGACAAAATAAAATGGACAACTGAAAAACTAAAACCTAACCCACGAAACGCACTTGGTAAAGAAGAAATAGCAGAGAAACTGACGAGCTTCTAGGACTTAAATTTACAAAGAATTCTTTCGAAGAAGCCAACAACCAAGTGCGCGAAATCCATTTAAGCGCGAAAGAGCTTCAAAACCAAAGAAGCCACACCAAAGAAATAAACAAACACAACACTTCCCGTAAACAGACTTCGGTTAGTTCAACCGCTTCACGAACAGTGCCACTGGCGAGATACGCGGAAAAGTGCGGACTTTCAGGTGTAAAGCTAGAACCTCAGACTAAGAAAAATAAACACGTAATTTCATGATTTTTCTTAACCTCAGCTAACGCTCTGTTAAGGGGTGAGCAAGGCAATACAAAAGCCGCCGCATACCACCTTAATCACTAAATTCAACGCATAGTAAAAATGCCACGCGTTGCGAATCCCTCTTGAACAGTTTGTTAGTTTTATATGCTGAAAGGTAGCTTCTGCCAGTTTTCCATGATTCTTTTACTATCAAACATCTGAAGATGAGTATTCAAGTTATTGATTCTCTGAATCTTTGGCACATAAAATGATTTAGGGTCAGCATTAACAAGTTCAATCTGAAAGAGTTGATTGAACAAACTAGCTATCATCGTATTTCCGTTAACTAACGGAAATGGGCTATATCTACAACAGTACATTATTAGGTTAGCAGTTATAGCCGATATACAATGATGGAGAGTTGCTTTATCAAAATGTTGACTCTTGTCGTGCTTGGTTAAGTTGTATGCTTCATACCAAGGAATACTTTGACTTGGAGCTTGAGCACTCCAGTTTTCAAATGGGCGAACTGGCGCAACTGCATTATACGCTTTTAACGTCACTTGGTACTCATTCAAAAACAAAACGTCCATCAATGAAACATAATCTGAAGTACTAAAGTAGCGCCCCCTTGGTTGCACATTCGCTAACTCCAAGTAGTTTTTCCAACTATTTTCTACCTCTGTACATGCTAGTAATAAAAGCTCTCGGGTTTTATGGCTATATGTCTGTAACCCGTGCACAGAGGGTTCAATATATAAGAATACTTCTTCTAATTTTTCTATTAAGATCCGAAGCGAAAGTTCGGCAGAACGCTGCTCATGCTCGTCAATAGACAGCGCTGCTTTCACATCATTGTAGAGGTATAAACCTGGACGCCACACTGAGTCTATAACCGTGCCTACATCATTCAATGTATCTTCTAGTTCAACTGCTCCGAACTGGTTCTCAATCCATTGAGTCAAATTATCCGCAGACTGATTGATTTGTTCTGTTACTGTCAAACCATGAGAAAGTGTGTACAGATTTTTATCCTGTCCGTATACATGAACAAAAATATCGTCAATCTGGTAGCCATACCCATTTGGTTCAAGTTCATGAAGCGGATCTATAAAGTTTGGGATGGTTGTTATTCTATTCTTGTAAATTTTCGCTTTCATTTAATCTCGTAACTCCAAATAAAACTAACGCCCGGCTAAGGGGTTGACAACGCACCGCCAGACTCAAAAAACACACTGTAAACACTGAACTTCAATTTTGCACTAAAGTCGCCAAGCGTTGGCAATCCCTCTTGAGCCGTTTGTTATGCAAATTCAATGAGATAAACTGAATTTACACGACCAAAAGCCACAATTGCAATGGTTGAGTGATTCAAGAAACAACCCAAGCCAGAGCCGTGATAAATAAGCCGCCAAAACAAAGCCCACCTTTCAGCAACAAACCAAGCTTTTGAATGAGACAAACTCAACAAGCAAGACTTTCAGCAAGTACAAAATGCTCGATAAACTTGCCCTTTCCACACTTTGCGCACGCTGAATTGGCAAAAAACCAGCACCAAAACTCATTGAGGCAAACAAAGAACCTTGCCTGTTTTACGGTTTGAGTTAACCACGAATTTGAGGGTAAAAAAGCTCATTTGCCGACAACACAAAACGAATGGCCGGAGAAATCTAAAAAGATTGACCCCCTAAATTTACCTGAGTTGCATAACGCCCGGCTAAGGGGTTGACAACGCACCGCCGAACTCAAAAAACACACTGTAAACACTAGACTTCAATTTTGCACTAAAACCGCCACGCGTTGGCAATCCCTCTTGAGCCGTTTGTTATGCAAATTCAATGAGATAAACCGAATTTACACGACCAAAAGCCACAATTGCAATGGTTGAGTGATTCAAGAATCAACCCAAACAAGAACTGTGATAAATGAGCCGCCAAAACAAAGTCCACCTTTCAGCAACAAACCAAGCTTTTGAATGAGACAAACCCTACAAGCAAGACTTTCAACAATTACAAAATGCTCGATACACTTGCCCTTTCCACACTTTGCGCCCACTGAATTTACAACGCGCCAGCGCTAAAACTGATTGAGGCAAACAAAGAACCTTGCCTGTTTTACGGCTTGAGTTAACCACGAATTTGAGGGTAAAAATGCTCATTTGCCGACAACACAAAACCAATGGCCGGAGAAATCCAAAAGATTGAACCCCTAAATTTACCTGAGTTGCATAACGCCCGGCTAAGGGGTTGACAACGCACCGCCGAACTCAAAAAACCACTGTAAACACTAAGCTTCAATTTTGCACTAAAGCCGCCACGCGTTGGCAATCCCTCTTGAGCCGTTTGTTATGCAAATTCAATGAGATAAAACCACTTTACACGACCAAAAACCACCATTGCAATGGTTGAGTGATTCAAGAACCAACCCAAACCAGAGCCATGATAAATAAGCTGCCAAAACAAAGTTCACCTTTCAACAACAAACCAAGCTTTTGAATGAGACAAACTCAACAAGCAAGATTTTCAGCAAGTACAAAATGCTCGATAAACTTGCCCTTTCCACACTTTGCGCCCGCTAAATTCACAACAAACCAGCACCAAAACTCATTGAGGCAAACAAAGAAATTTGCCTGTTTTACGGTTTGAGTTCACCATGAATTTGAAGGTAAAAATGCTCATTTGCCGACAACACAAAACGAATGGCCGGAGAAATCCAAAAGATTGAACCCCTAAATTTCCCTGAGTTGCATAACGCCCGGCTAAGGGGTTGACAACGCACCGCCGAACTCAAAAAACACACTGTAAACACTGAACTTCAATTTTGCACTAAAACCGCCAAGCGTTGGCAATCCCTCTTGAGCCGTTTGTTATGCAAATTCAATGAGATAAACTGAATTTACACGACCAAAAGCCACAATCGCAATGGTTGAGTGATTCAAGAACCAACCCAAGTAGGAGCCGAGATAAATAAGCCGCCAAAACAAAGTCCACCTTTCAACAAAAAACCAAGCTTTTGTGTCAGACAAACTCAACGAGCGAAAACTTCAGCAAAAGCAAAATGCTCGATTAACTTGCCCTTTCCACATTTTGCGCCTGCCAAACTGACAATGCGCCAGCGCTAAAACCGATTGAGGCAAACAAAGAAACTTGCCTGTTTTACGGTTTGAGTTAACCACGAATTTTAGGGTAAACATGCTCATTTGCCGACAACACAAAACGAATGGCCCGAGAAATCCCAAAAGATTGAGCCCATAAATTTACCTGAGTTGCATAACGCCCGGCTAAGGGGTTGACAACGCACCACCGAACTTAAAAAAAACACTGTAAACACTGAACTTCAATTTTGCACTAAAACCGCCAAGCGTTGGCAATCCCTCTTGAGCCGTTTGTTAGGCCAACAGATTGACAACGATACTTTCAAAACCAAAGAACAAGACTTGTTTAAAAACTGAAAACCAACTAAGCGATTCATTTATAAACCAAAATCTCAAATCAGAAAAGAAACCAAAAAACTCAAATTGAGCGATTTGGAAGAAAAGTGACGAGCGTAGCATGCTCGGCGGACGTTTGGATGCCGAAGGTTATTTTGCCGATGAATTCACAGCGATAAACAACCCAACGCGATCAAGAAACAACAAATATGTGATGACGATTTATTGCTTAAGTTAAGCCACAAAACATAGAATTCACTGCTCAATTTCAACTCGATTTAGCTGATAAAAACTCACCTTGCCTAACGCCCTGTTAAGGTGTGAGCAACGTAATACCGAAGTCACCGCATACCACCTTAAACACTAAACGCAACGCATAATAAAAACGCCACGCGTTGCGAATCACTCTTAAACAGTTTGTTAAGTTTCTATTTTATGAACTCTTTAAGTACTTTTTCTCGTTGCTCTTTTGTAGATTTCAAGAGCCCCTTGCTGTAAGCGAGTTCCAACTGCTTATGGAAACCATCCTCGATCAGGAAACCGAATGAACCAGTATGGAATATAATGTGAGCATCATCTTCTCGTTCAAAAAGACCTGTTTGAACCAAGTAGTCATCCCACTTTTTCCCTTTTGGCGAAACTTTGGCGATTTTTTCCACATCGAATTCAGAGCTATTACCAAGCTCGTCAACGTCTATATCTATATCTCCATCAAATTCAATCAACTCATGGAAGAATGCCCGAATAAGAGCAATTGTTTCAATTTCAGATATCGATTCTTCTACATTATCAGGGGCAGTAGAGCGATACATACTCTTAACTAAGTCTTCAAGTTTTGTATGAGAAGATTTTAGCCCTGACAATAAATGATTTGTTGCATCAATCTGAGACTTAACCTCACGAGTTCTCAAAAACTCAAAAAACATACCAGCCCATTGCTTTCGCAAATGTGACTCAATATCGTAAAAATTATCGAACCCTTCAAATGCATTATTAACGGGAGAGCGTCTTACATCATCGATAAAATTAAATATGTTTTTGGCATCTTCTTGCTTATCAATTGCTGGATAGTTTATATCAGCAACAAATGATGAGTTTTTATTTTCCCTATAGATGTGGTGATTATTTAAAACGCCATTACGCACATACGTAAATACAGGAATATTAGCTTGACGCGCAGCTTCATACTCAGCATTGGTGATCGACTTAGTTTTGTCACTAATATGCTTACCACCGTATCTTCCACCAATAACTAGGATAAATAACTGACAGTTTGATACCTCATGCACACAAGCTTCATGTGTGTGTAGATCTGGATGATAAAACACGCCACCATGATCGCTCAACACGGGGTCAAAACCAAACGAACGTACGAAGCGCTTCATTTGGTCTCTAACTTCACCTAAATCAAAACATGTTGAACTTATAAATACCTTTGGTACAGCCACTTTACTTTCCTCTATATAGTTTTATCCTGATGGAAACTTAACGCCCGGCTAAGGGGTTGACAACGCACCACCGGACTCAAAAAACACACTGTAAACACTGAACTTCAATTTTGTACTAAAGCCGCCACGCGTTGGCAATCCCTCTTGAGCCGTTTGTTAGGCCAACCAATTGACATCGACACTTTCACAACCAAAGAACGAGCTTTTTTGTAAACTTAAAACAAACTAACCGATTCATTTATAAACCAAAATGTTAAATCAGCAAAGAAACAAAAAAACTCAAATTGAGCGATTTGGAAGAAAAGTGACGAGCGTAGCATGCTCGGCGGACGTTTGGATGCTGAAGGTTATTTTGCCGCTGAATTTACAGCGCTAAGCAACCCAACGCGATCAAGAAACAACAAATAGGTGATGATTATTTATTGCTTAAGTTCAGCAATGAGAACATCGAATTTACCGTTCAATTTCAACTCGATTTAGCTGATAAAAACTCACCTTGCCTAACGCCCGGCTAAGGGGTTGACAACGCACCACCGAACTTAAAAAAAAACACTGTAAACACTGAATTTCAATTTTGCACTAAAGTCGCCAAGCGTTGGCAATCCCTCTTGAGCCGTTTGTTATGCAAATTCAATAAGATAAATTGACTTTACTCGATCAAAAGCCACAATTGCAATGGTTGAGTGATTCAAGAATCAACCCAAACCAGAGCCATGATAAATAAGCCACCAAAACAAAGTTCACCCTTCAGCAACAAACCAAGCTTTTGGAACAGACAAGTTCAACGGGCGAAACCTTCAGCAAGTGCAAAATGCTCGATAAACTTGCCCTTTCCACACTTTGCGCCCACTGAATTTACAACGCGCCAGCGCTAAAACTGATTGAGGCAAACAAAGAACCTTGCCTGTTTTACGGTTTAAGTTAACCACGAATTTGAGGGTAAAAAAGCTCATTTGCCGACAACACCAAACGAATGGCCGGAGAAATCCTAAAAGATTGAACCCCTAAATTTACCTGAGTTGCATAACGCCCGGCTAAGGGGTTGACAACGCACCGCCGAACTAAAAAAACACACTTAAACACTGAACTGCAATTTTGCACTAAAGTCGCCAAGCGTTGGCAATCCCTCTTGAGCCGTTTGTTATGCAAATTCAATGAGATAAACCGAATTTACACGACCAAAAGCCACAATTGCAATGGTTGAGTGATTCAAGAATCAACCCAAGCAAGAACTGTGATAAATGAGCTGCCAAAACAAAGTTCACCTTTCAACAACAAACCAAGCTTTTGAATGAGACAAACTCAACAAGCAAGACTTTCAGCAAATGCGAAATACTCGATAAACTTGCCCTTTCCACACTTTGCGCCCACTTAATTTACAACGCGCCAACGCTAAAACTGATTGAGGCAAACAAAGAACCTTGCCTGTTTTACGGCTTGAGTAAACCACGAAATTTAGGGTAAAAATGCTCATTTGCCGACAATACAAAACGAATGGCCAGAGAAATCCCAAAAGATTGAACCCCTAAATTTCCCTGAGTTGCATAACGCCCAATTAAGGTGTGAAGCACGCTACCACCATACTCAATTTGAACACCGTAAACACTGAACTTAACCCAAACCAAAAATGCCAAGCGTGCTGAATCACTCTTAAATTGTTTGTTAGCATTCTGCGGACGAGTACCAATATTCACTCGTTTCAGACATAGGTTCAGCGATTAAGCCTAAATATATAGGATGCCTAACCATCTGATAGTACTGAACTTCACTATGCAAAAGCTCTTTAACTGTTTTTTTAGTTTCTACTGTAGTCCTTAACCCAAAAGTAATCGTTTGAATTATACTTTCTTCACATTCAATCACTTTCCCACCCATGTTTGGTACTAATAACCTCCATTCTTTCTCATACTGCCAGTCATCAGATTTTTGAGCGAATAAGTTAAGGACATAATCTACCAACATTTGAATATCAGCGCCCATATTAGAATGCACATACAGGAGGTAAGCATTTCTAAGTAGTTCCTCTTGAGGCTTGTATGTTACAGGCGCTATTCTAGTTTGACTCGATGCACCAGACAATGGCAGTAAATCACTACTTCTGTATCCAATACAGATGCCACGATGTTCATCACCGTAATGCGACCACATTGTAGAGTTCGTATTAATTTCAGATAGTGAGAACACGCCGATTTCATTAGCTATCTGCTCAACAGATCTACTAAAGCTTTTAACATTCTCTCTCAATATCTTAGATGGTTGTCCGTTTTCATATAAAGAGTCAACATTCTGATATTGGAAATCTACGTTATTAATGTTTCTCTGAGTTACAAGAAAAGCTTCAAGTTCGCTTACGAATTCAGTTTGCGATATTGCCTGGTGTATCGGTTTAATCTGCACATCAAAAGGATCATTCAAGTTATATGGCTTCGGCAACCAGTAGCTGTTATTGATCAAACCTAAAATTGTATATTTTTCAAAGCTTCTATATTTATACAATATGCTCGGAAGCATAATTATCTCCTAATGGAATGCTAACGCCCGGCTAAGGGGTTGACAACGCACCGCCGAACTCAAAAAACACACTGTAAACACTGAACTTCAATTTTGCACTAAAACCGCCACGCGTTGGCAATCCCTCTTGAGCCGTTTGTTATGCAAATTCAATGAGATAAACCGAATTTATACGATCAAAAGCCACAATTGCAATAGTTGAGTGATTCAAGAATCAACCCAAGCCAGAGCCGTGATAAATAAGCCGCCAAAACAAAGCCCACCTTTCAGCAACAAACCAAGCTTTTGAATGAGACAAACTCAACGAGCGAAACATTCAGTAAATGCGAAATGATCGATTAACTTGCCCTTTCCACACTTTGCGCCCACAAGATTCACAACACGCCAACGCTAAAACTGATTGAGGCAAACAAAGAACCTTGCCTGTTTTACGGTTTGAGTGAACCACGAATCTGAGGGTAAAAGTGCTCATTTGCCGACAATACCAAACGAATGGCCGGAGAAATCCAAAAGATTGAAACCCTAAATTTACCTGAGTTGCATAACGCCCGGCTAAGGGGTTGACAACGCACCGCCGAACTTAAAAAATACACTGTAAACACTGAACTTCAATTTTGCACTAAAACCGCCAAGCGTTGGCAATCCCTCTTGAGCCGTTTGTTATGCAAATTCAATAAGATAAACTGACTTTACTCGATCAAAAACCACGATTGCAATGGTTGAGTGATTCAAGAACCAACCCAAGTAGGAGCCGAGATAAATAAGCCGCCAAAACAAAGTCCACCGTTCAACAACAAACCAAGCTTTTGAATGAGACAAACTCAACAAGCAAGACTTTCAGCAAGTACAAAATGCTCGATAAACTTGCCCTTTCCACACTTTGCGCACGCTGAATTGGCAGCAAGCCAACGCTAAAACTGATTGAGGCAAACAAAGAACCTTGCCTGTTTTACGGTTTGAGTGAACTACGAATTTTAGGGTAAAAATGCTCATTTGCCGACAACACAAAACGAATGGCCGGAGAAATCCCAAAAGATTGAACCCCTAAATTTACCTGAGTTGCATAACGCCCGGCTAAGGGGTTGACAACGCATTGCCGAACTCAAAAAAACACACCTTAAACACTGAACTTCAATTTTGCACTAAAGTCGCCACGCGTTGGCAATCCCTCTTGAGCCGTTTGTTATGCAAATTCAATAAGATAAACTGACTTTACTCGATCAAAAACCACAATTGCAATGGTTGAGTGATTCAAGAACCAACCCAAGCAAGAACTGTGATAAATGAGCTGCCAAAACAAAGTCCACCTTTCAACAAAAAACCAAGCTTTTGTGTCAGACAAACTCAACGAGCGAAAACTTCAGCAAAAGCAAAATGCTCGATTAACTTGCCCTTTCCACATTTTGCGCCTGCCAAACTGACAATGCGCCAGCGCTAAAACCGATTGAGGCAAACAAAGAAACTTGCCTGTTTTACGGTTTGAGTTAACCACGAATTTTAGGGTAAACATGCTCATTTGCCGACAACACAAAACGAATGGCCCGAGAAATCCCAAAAGATTGAGCCCATAAATTTACCTGAGTTGCATAACGCCCGGTTAAGGGGCAGCCAACGCCATTACCAAGCTTCCGCATAACACCGTAACCACAAAAACCAACGCACAGTAAAAATGCCACGCGTTGGCTGTCCCTCTTGAACCGTTTGTTATGTTTAAGCTTCAATGACTTACGTTTTACCAAAACCAAGATTAACTCAGCTTTGATTCACAAACAAAAGCCAAGACCTGAAAAACTGAAACGACTCATAGATTTGAAAAACAGACTTCGAATTTTGGCAATTCAAGCACAAAAACCTGTGATCAAAATACTGATTGAGCCAGCAGCACTAACCTCGCGCTTGGCAAAAAATTGATTGAGGCAATTCTCTGAATTTCCAGCACCAAAGAACAAGTGTCCGGAAAACAGCGCCCGCTGAAGCCAACTTGCCGACAAACACAAAACCAATCAGCCGAGGGAACAAAGAAAAACCATAACCCACTGATTTTTGGTGATTAAACATAACGCCCGGCTAAGGGGTTGACAACGCACCGCCGAACTTAAAAAACACACTGCAAACACTGAATTTCAATGTTGCACTAAAGTCGCCAAGCGTTGGCAATCCCTCTTGAGCCGTTTGTTATGCAAATTCAATGAGATAAACTGACTTTACACGACCAAAAGCCACAATTGCAATGGTTGAGTGATTCAAGAATCAACCCAAGCAAGAACTGTGATAAATGAGCCGCCAAAACAAAGTCCACCTTTCAACAACAAATCAAGCTTTTGAACCAGACAAACTCAACAAGCAAGACTTTCAGCAAGCACAAAATGCTCGATAAACTTGCCCTTTCCACACTTTGCACCCGCTAAATTCACAACACGCCAACGCTAAAACTCATTGAGGCAAACAAAGAACCTTGCCTGTTTTACGGTTTGAGTTAACCACTAATTTTAGGGTAAAAAAGCTCATTTGCCGACAGCACAAAACGAATGGCCGGAGAAACCTAAAAAGATTGAACCCCTAAATTTCCCTGAGTTGCATAACGCCCGGCTAAGGGGTTGACAACGCACCGCCGAACTCAAAAAACCACTGTAAACACTGAACTTCAATTTTGCACTAAAGTCGCCAAGCGTTGGCAATCCCTCTTGAGCCGTTTGTTATGCAAATTCAATGAGATAAACCGAATTTACACGACTAAAAACCACAATTGCAATAGTTGAGTGATTCAAGAACCAACCCAAGCAAGAACTTTGATAAATAAGCCGCCAAAACAAAGTCCACCTTTCAGCAACAAACCAAGCTTTTGAATGAGACAAACCCTACAAGCAATACTTTCAGCAAGTGCAAAATGCTCGATTAACTTGCCCTTTCCACACTTTGCGCCCACTGAATTTACAACGCGCCAGCGCTAAAACTGATTGAGGCAAACAAAGAACCTTGCCTGTTTTACGGCTTGAGTTCACCATGAATTTGAAGGTAAAAATGCTCATTTGCCGACAACGCAAAACGAATAGCCGGAGAAATCTAAAAAGATTGAACCCCTAAATTTACCTGAGTTGCATAACGCCCGGCTAAGGGGTTGACAACGCAACGCCAGACTCAAAAAACACACTTAAACACTGAACTGAAATTTTGCACTAAAGTCGCCACGCGTTGGCAATCCCTCTTGAGCCGTTTGTTATGCAAATTCAATGAGATAAACTGACTTTACACGACCAAAAGCCACAATTGCAATGGCTGAGTGATTCAAGAACCAACCCAAGTAGGAGCCGAGATAAATAAGCCGCCAAAACAAAGTCCACCTTTCAACAACAAACCAAGCTTTTGAATCAGGAAAACTTAACGAGCGAAACCTTCAGCAAGTGCAAAATGCTCGATAAACTTGCCCTTTCCACACTTTGCGCCCACTGAATTTACAACGCGCCAGCGCTAAAACTGATTGAGGCAAACAAAGAACCTTGCCTGTTTTACGGCTTGAGTTCACCAAGAATCTGAGGGTAAAAAGCTCATTTGCCGACAACATAAAGCGAATGGCCGGAGAAATCACAAAAGATTGAACCCCTAAATTTACCTGAGTTGCATAACGCCCGGCTAAGGGGTTGACAACGCACCGCCGAACTCAAAAAACACACTGTAAACTCTGAACTGCAATTTTGCACTAAAGTCGCCACGCGTTGGCAATCCCTCTTGAGCCGTTTGTTATGCAAATTCAATGAGATAAACTGACTTTACTCGACCAAAAGCCACGATTGCAATGGTTGAGTGATTCAAGAACCAACCCAAGCAAGAACTGTGATAAATAAGCCGCCAAAACAAAGTCCACCTTTCAACAACCAACCAAGCTTTTGAAGGAAACAAACCCTACAAGCAAGACTTTCAGCAAGCGCAAAATGCTCGATTAACTTGCCCTTTCCACACTTTGCACCCGCTAAATTCACAACAAACCAACGCTAAAACTGATTGAGGCAAACAAAGAACTTTGCCTGTTTTACGGCTTGAGTTCACCACGAATTTGAGGGTGAAAGTGCTCATTTGCCGACAATACAAAACAAATGGCCGGAGAAATCTAAAAAGATTGAACCCCTAAATTTCCCTGAGTTGCATAACGCCCGGCTAAGGGGTTGACAACGCACCGCCAGACTCAAAAAACACACTGTAAACACTGAACTTCAATTTTGCACTAAAGTCGCCAAGCGTTGGCAATCCCTCTTGAGCCGTTTGTTAGGCCAACCAATTGACACCGACACTTTCACAACCAAAGAACGAGCTTTTTTGTAAACTTGAAACAAACTAACCGATTCATTTATAAACCAAAATCTCAAATCAGCAAAGAAACCAAAAAACTCAAATTTAGCGATTTGGAAGAAAAGTGACGAGCGTAGCATGCTCGGCGGACGTTTGGATGCTGAAGGTTATTTTGCCGATGAATTCACAGCGATAAACAACCCAACGCGATCAAGAAACAACAAATATGTGATGACTATTTATTGCCTAACTTAAGCCACAAAACATGGAATTTACTATTCAATTCAAACTCGATTTAGCTGATAAAAACTCACTTTGCCTAACGCCCGGCTAAGGGGTTGACAACGCACCGCCGAACTTAAAAAACACACTTAAACACTGAACTGCAATTTTGCACTAAAGTCGCCACGCGTTGGCAATCCCTCTTGAGCCGTTTGTTAGGCCAACAGATTGACAACGACATTTTCAAAACCAAAGAACGAGTTTTTGTGAATTTGAAACCAACTAACTGATTAATTTATAAACCAAAACGCTAAAGCAGCAAAGAAACCAAAAAAACTCAAATTGAGCGGTTTGGAAGAAAAGTGACGAGCGTAGCATGCTCGGCGGACGTTTGGATGCTGAAGGTTATTTTGCCGCTAAACTCACAACGAAAAACAACTCAACGCGATCAAGAAACAACAAATATGTGATGATTATTTATTGCTTAACTTAAGCCACAAAACATGGAATTTACCGCTCAATTCCAACTCGATTTAGCTGATAAAAACTCACTTTGCCTAACGCCCGGCTAAGGGGTTGACAACGCACCGCCGAACTCAAAAAACACACTGTAAACACTGAATTGCAATTTTGTACCAAAGTCGCCACGCGTTGGCAATCCCTCTTGAGCCGTTTGTTATGCAAATTCAATGAGATAAACAGAATTTATACGACCAAAAGCCACGATTGCAATGGTTGAGTGATTCAAGAATCAACCCAAGCAAGAACTGTGATAAATCAGCCGCCAAAACAAAGTCCACCTTTCAACAACAAACCAAGCTTTTAAATCAGGAAAACTCAACGAGCGAAAACTTCAGCAAGTGCAAAATACTCGATTAACTTGCCCTTTCCACACTTTGCGCCCGCTGAATTGGCAACAAACCAGCACCAAAACTGATTGAGGCAAACAAAGAACTTTGCCTGTTTTACGGCTTGAGTTAACTACGAATTTGAAGGCGAAAATGCTCATTTGCCGACAGCTCAAAACGAATGGCCGGAGAAATCCAAAAAGATTGAACCCCTAAATTTACCTGAGTTGCATAACGCCCGGCTAAGGGGTTGACAACGCACCACCGAACTCAAAAAACACACTGTAAACACTGAACTTCAATTTTGCACTAAAGCCGCCACGCGTTGGCAATCCCTCTTGAGCCGTTTGTTATGCAAATTCAATAAGATAAACCGACTTTTCACGACCAAAAGCCACAATTGCAATGGTTGAGTAATTCAAGAACCAAACCAAGCCAGAGCCATGATAAATAAGCTGCCAAAACAAAGTTCACCTTTCAACAACAAACCAAGCTTTTGAATGAGACAAACTCAACAAGCAAGATTTTCAGCAAGTACAAAATGCTCAATAAACTTGCCCTTTCCACACTTTGCGCACGCTGAATTGGCAACAAACCAGCACCAAAACTGATTGAGGCAAACAAAGAACTTTGCCTGTTTTACGGCTTGAGTTAACCACGAATTTTAGGGTAAAAAAGCTCATTTGCCGACAACACAAAACGAATGGCCGGAGAAATCCAAAAGATTGAACCCCTAAATTTACCTGAGTTGCATAACGCCCGGCTAAGGGGTTGACAACGCACCGCCGAACTCAAAAAACACACTGTAAACATTGAACTTCAATTTTGCGCTAAAGTCGCCACGCGTTGGCAATCCCTCTTGAGCCGTTTGTTATGCAAATTCAATGAGATAAACCGACTTTATACGACCAAAAGCCACAATTGCAATGGTTGAGTGATTCAAGAATCAACCCAAACAAGAACTGTGATAAATGAGCCGCCAAAACAAAGTCTACCTTTCAGCAACAAACCAAGCCTTTGTGTCAGACAAACTCAACAAGCAAGACTTTCAGCAAGTACAAAACGCTCGATAAACTTGCCCTTTCCACACTTTGCGCCCACTGAACTTACAACACGCCAACGCTAAAACCGATTGAGGCAAACAAAGAACCTTGCCTGTTTTACGGTTTAAGTTAACCACGAATTTGAGGGTAAAAAAGCTCATTTGCCGACAATACCAAACGAATGGCCGGAGAAATCCTAAAAGATTGAAACCCTAAATTTACCTGAGTTGCATAACGCCGCGTTAAGTGGCGAGCAACGCTAACCACCTTACCTAAACCATTGTGACATAAACACTTAAACCAAAGTAAGCCGAAAACGCCATGCGTTGGGAGTCCGTCTTAAACGCTTTGTTATACGTGTTTACCACTTGGGGACCATACTCAAAGCAGAAGTAATTTGATCTCTTGCCACTTCCCCAAATAGATGAGTATTTGCCATCAGCATATTAACCGCGGCGCCATTAGAAGCAATTTGCTTGCGAATACGTTCTTTTGCCGCAAAAGCTGGTTTCTGACGTTTATAAACGTCTTCCCACCAATCTCGACCATATCTATTTATGAGACTATTTTTAATTGATTTAAAACGTTCTCTACTTCGAACACCCTCAGCAGATACCAAAACGCTAGCCCAAATCATGCGCTTTTGTAAATCATTTGGAATCCAACTTTGACGTTGAAGATCGGAAATAACATCAGGATGAAGATAAAGCGCATTCTCAGAAACCTTTCGTGCTATCCACAGAGCCTGAGCACGCTCAAAAGCTAATTTCTTATCCTGAGGACTAAAACCTTGGCTATATTCTTTCCAAGTTTCTAGCTCATCAATTAATGCTAATTTCTGAACTAATTCTTCCAAGACTAAAATCCTCCGAGAACGTATAACGCCCGACTAAGGGGTTGACAACGCATTACCGAACTTAAAAAACACACTGTAAACGCTGAACTTCAATTTTGCGCTAAAGTCGCCACGCGTTGACAATCCCTCTTGAGCCGTTTGTTATGCAAATTCAATAAGATAAACTGACTTTACTCGATCAAAAGCCACGATTGCAATGGTTGAGTGATTCAAGAATCAACCCAAGTAAGAACTGCGATAAATAAGCTGCCAAAACAAAGTTCACCTTTCAGCAACAAGCCAAGCTTTTGAATCAGGAAAACTTAACGAGCGAAACCTTCAGCAAGTGCAAAATGCTCGATAAACTTGCCCTTTCCACACTTTGCGCCCACTAATTTGACAACGCGCCAACGCTAAAACTGATTGAGGCAAACAAAGAACTTTGCCTGTTTTACGGCTTGAGTGAACCACGAATTTTAGGGTAAAAAAGCTCATTTGCCGACAATACCAAACGAATGTCCGGAGAAATCCAAAAGATTGAACCCCTAAATTTACCTGAGTTGCATAACGCCCTGTTAAGGGGTGAGCAACGCAATACTAAAGTCGCCGCATATCACCTTAAACACTTAAATCAACGCATAGTAAAAATGCCACGCGTTGCGAATCCCTCTTGAACAGTTTGTTATGTATCTTGGATTCAAGTACGAAGTGCGACACCTCTGAACATAAAAACAGTAAGGTGCGATAATCATGAAGTTTGCTCCCGCCAAGAAGTAAAAAACATGAAATACACACACCTCACTGAGATTGAAAGGTATATGATTTCTTTGCTCAGAAAGCAAGGGATCAGTACCGCAAAAATAGCTAAACAACTGGGGCGTCACAAAGCCACTATCTATCGAGAAATTGAACGTAATTGTCGTTACAACAAGTTCTTCGATAGGTACTCTTATCAACCAGAGCGAGCACAGCAAATGGCGCGCAACCGGCTTAGTCGTTCACGGCGAAATAAACGCTATACCAAACTTGACTTCAGACTACCTGAAGCCTTGCTACGACTGGATTGGAGCCCTGACCAAATCGTCGGATACCTAAGGATGAGAGGCTATCCAACAATGAGCCACGAGCTCATTTATCAGCACGTTTGGAACGACAAAACTCTCGGTGGAACGCTATGGAAACACCTACGCCAATCCACCAAGAAAAGGCGTAAAAGGTACAACTCAAAAGACAGTCGAGGACGGCTGGCAAATAAGCGTCATATTGCCGAAAGACCTGCAGACGCTGAGCATCGAAAAGAGCCTGGCCACTGGGAAATTGATACCGTCGTGGGTCGCGGAACCAAGCACTGTATCGTCACTTTAGTCGACAGAATGACTGGCTACACTTTTATCGGTCAAATGGACGATAGAACAAGCGAGTCGCTCAACGTAAGAATGAGCAAAATCATGACCCGCTCTGACTTACCTTTTAAAACGATAACATCAGATAACGGCACTGAATTTCATGGTTATGCACAACTAGAAAAACATCATAACTGCCTGTTTTACTTTGCAAATCCATACCATTCATGGGAGCGAGGCACTAATGAAAACACCAATGGTTTGATACGACAATACTTACCAAAACGAACCTCCATGTCACACGTGACACAGAAGCTGTGTAATGAAATTGCATATAAATTAAATACACGCCCACGCAAAAGGCTTGGGTATAGAACACCAACGGAGTATATTCATGCGCATCTGTAGAAAGTGTCGCACTTCAAACTTGATACTAAGTATTTTGAGTGCACAAATTTAATAGCAAACTTTATTATAGAGAATTTAATACCACTTCCTTAGAAACCTAAAGATTAGAGAAAGCAAAATAAATGCAATAAGACTTAAGTAAGCGCTCCATCTAACTTGTTCGGCGTTAAATTTATTTATCCTATGAAGACCATCAGAACTCGAAAGAAGAACTTCATCTCCAGCCTTAACATAAACAGTATAATAGATATTATCTATATGCGTTCTAACTAGCCCAACACTTAGATTTTCTGTATCTTTACGCGAACCATATCCTAGGGAATAGTAGTGATTTATTGAATTAAAGTCATACCATTGAACTTTAATATCGTGCTTGTATTCTTTATCAAAAATAATTTGATAAGATAATCCACGACCAGTTGTACCATGCTTACCAGTTACCTCAGCTTTATGGTATAACACATCATTATCAGTGTATGGTCCCTCAATAACTCTATTTTCTACAACACATATCGACATAATAAAAATGGCCATGAGAATTCCAGGCGCATAATATGACCCACACATTCTCTTAACAGTACGAATCATGCTTTTACTCGTTTCTAGTTGCATTGACAGTAGCTCCAACGTTAATTAGCCAGTTATCACTAACCCACTGATTAAAATACATAACGCCCGGCTAAGGGGTTGACAACGCATAGCCGAACTTAAAAAACACACTGTAAACACTGAACTTTAATTTTGCACTAAAGTCGCCACGCGTTGGCAATCCCTCTTGAGCCGTTTGTTAGCTGCTGCACTTTAGCCGGAGATTTACTACCCAACAACCTAATTTAAAACACATTATTGCTTTCAAGCGACAAAATAAAATGGACAACTGAAAAACTAAAACCTAACCCACGAAACGCACTTGGTAAAGAAGAAATAGCAGAGAAACTGACGAGCTTCTAGGACTTAAATTTACAAAGAATTCTTTCGAAGAAGCCAACAACCAAGTGCGCGAAATCCATTTAAGCGCGAAAGAGCTTCAAAACCAAAGAAGCCACACCAAAGAAATAAACAAACACAACACTTCCCGTAAACAGACTTCGGTTAGTTCAACCGCTTCACGAACAGTGCCACTGGCGAGATACGCGGAAAAGTGCGGACTTTCAGGTGTAAAGCTAGAACCTCAGACTAAGAAAAATAAACACGTAATTTCATGATTTTTCTTAACCTCAGCTAACGCCCGGCTAAGGGGTTGACAACGCACCGCCGGGCTTAAAAAACACACTGTAAACACTGAATTTCAATTTTGCACTAAAGTCGCCAAGCGTTGGCAATCCCTCTTGAGCCGTTTGTTATGCAAATTCAATGAGATAAACCAAATTTACACGACCAAAGGCCACAATTGCAATGGTTGAGTAATTCAAGAACCAACCCAAACAAGAGCCGTGATAAATCAGCCGCCAAAACAAAGTCCACCTTTCAGCAACCAACCAAGCTTTTGAATCAGGAAAACTCAACGAGCTAAAACTTCAGCAAGTACAAAATGCTCGATAAACTTGCCCTTTCCACACTTTGCGCCCACAAGATTCACAACACGCCAACGCTAAAACTGATTGAGGCAAACACAGAACCTTGCCTGTTTTACGGTTTAAGTTAACCACGAATTTGAGGGTAAAAAAGCTCATTTTCCGACAACACCAAACGAATGGCCGGAGAAATCCTAAAAGATTGAACCCCTAAATTTATCTGAGTTGCATAACGCCCGGCTAAGGGGTTGACAACGCATAGCCAGACTCAAAAAACACACTGTAAACACTAAACTTCAATTTTGCACTAAAGTCACCAAGCGTTGGCAATCCCTCTTGAGCCGTTTGTTAGGCCAACCAATTGACACCGAGACTTTCAAAACCAAAGAACGAGCTTTTTTGTAAATTTGAAACAAACTAACCGATTCATTTATAAACCAAAATGCTAAATCAGCAAAGAAACAAAAAAACTCAAATTGAGCGGTTTGGAAGAAAAGTGACGAGCGTAGCATGCTCGGCGGACGTTTGGATGCTGAAGGTTATTTTGCCGCTAAATTCACAACGATAAGTAACCCAACGCGATCAAGAAACAGCAAATATGTGATGATTATTTATTGCTTAAGTTAAGCCACAAAACATGGAATTTACTGCTCAATTTCAACTCGATTTAGCTGATAAAAACTCACCTTGCCTAACGCCCGGTTAAGGGGCTGACAACGCAAAACACTGAACTCAAAATAACAACCGTAATCACAAAGGCCGATTTGAACAAAAACCGCCACGCGTTGGCAGTCCCTCTTTAACCGTTTGTTATGCAAATTCAATAAGATAAACTGACTTTACTCGATCAAAAGCCACGATTGCAATGGTTGAGTGATTCAAGAACCAACCCAAGCAAGAACTGTGATAAATGAGCCGCCAAAACAAAGTCCACCTTTCAACAACCAACCAAGCTTTTGAATGAGACAAACTCAACAAGCAAGACTTTCAGCAACTGTAAAACGCTCGATAAACTTGCTCTTTCCACACTTTGCGCACGCTGAATTGGCAACGAACCAGCGCTAAAATTGATTGAGGCAAACAAAGAACCTTAGCTGTTTTACGGCTTGAGTGAACCACGGATTTGAGGGTAAAAGTGCTCATTTGCCGACAACACAAAACGAATGGCCGGAGAAATCCAAAAGATTGAGCCCCTAAATTTACCTGAGTTGCATAACGCCCGGCTAAGGGGTTGACAACGCACCGCCGAACTTAAAAAACACACTGTAAACACTGAACTGCAATTTTGCACGAAAGTCGCCACGCGTTGGCAATCCCTCTTGAGCCGTTTGTTATGTGAATTTTACTCGTACGTCTTGCCGTTGTGCTTTAACCAACCTTGCGGGTGTTTATTGTTTGGATCCTTGTGCGTCCAGTGCATGACACCGCCTTTTTTGTTCCATTCATATTCACCGTAAAACTGGACTCGATCGCCAACTTTTAGATTTGGAACCCTAGGAGCTAAATCAATATTGTGAGCAACAAGTAAAGTTTGTTTGCTGTCCAGTTTCAATATGAATTTTTGGTGCCTACTTCCTTCGTTGTCATCAGGTAACAAGCGAATAACTGTGCCTGAGCCCTGAACTTGAATATCACTTTGATGATTTTCATACGCATTTTTTAACTGATGATCATTAGCTTGAGCACCAATCGAAGCTAGACAAAAGACGGCTATAAATATAGCGATTAACTTCTTCATATACTCAACTTCTCCAATTCACATAACGCCGCGTTAAGTAGTGAGCAACATCGCCACCTAACCTAAACCATTGTGCCGTAAACACTAAATTCAAAGCAAACTGAAAATGCCTAGCGTTGCGAATCTGCCTTAAACGCTTTGTTAGTTGCCATTCTAAACCTTTGATTTCCAGTTATTTCCACTTTTTTGCCAACGCCGTTTTTCAGCGCTTTGACAACTCAAATCAGGCGCAGTTTTAAAGCGCCTGCCACTGAAACCACTTGGAACTTACAACGACGTAGAAAACTGGCCAAAAGCACCCAATAAACCTTTTGGAAAGGCAATGCCACAAAGCTGACTTTCAACGAGTAAATTCGCGTCTGAAACGGCAGAACAAAACCACAACACTAAAAATCGAACACAATTTCAGCAAACCACACCCAGATAGAAAAACGAGTAAAATTGCACGATGCATTAGCCCAAAATTTTCTGATTTAGCTGCATTTTTACCGCTGGCAACTAACGCCCGGCTAAGGGGTTGACAACGCATAGCCGAACTCAAAAAACACACTGTAAACACTGAATTTTAATTTTGTACTAAAGCCGCCACGCGTTGGCAATCCCTCTTGAGCCGTTTGTTAGGCCAACCAATTGACACCGACACTTTCAAAACTAAAGAACGAACTTTTTATAAACTTAAAACAAACTAACCGATTCATTTATAAACCAAAATGCCAAGTCAGCAAAGAAACAAAAAACTCAAATTTAGCGATTTGGAAGAAAAGTGATGAGCGTAGCATGCTCGGCGGACGTTTGGATGCTGAAGGTTATTTTACCGATGAATTCACAGCGATAAACAACCCAACGCGATCAAGAAACAGCAAATATGTGATGATTATTTATTGCTTAAGTTACGCCACAAAACATGGAATTTACTGCTCAATTTCAACTCGATTTAGCTGATAAAAGCTCACCTTGCCTAACGCCCGCTTAAGGGGCAGACAACGCTACTACCAACTTACCGCATAACACCGTAATCACAAAAACCAACGCATAGTAAAAATGCTGCGCGTTGGCTGTCCCTCTTGAAGCGTTTGTTAAATTTATTGTTCGAGATGTTTTAGGTATCTGTAGTAAAACTTTGCAAACTAACAACTAGCTTGTTTTCATACAATAAATCTCTTGCTTTTTCTACAACTGCCTCAACCCTTGCAATTAATTTTTTGGTCAACGAAAGTAGGGCGCTTTTCAGGTTAATACACTACTTTGCGATTATTCTATGCATCTTATGCGCTGCTTCAATACCACCCATTTTATTTTCTGCTTGATCATAACAGTGGATATCCGCTGTTTTTCCAGACGCATACAAAGTCAAAATAAGTGAATGAACATTTTTTTCATCTGCAGAAACATAACACCAAACGTTATCTGACCTTTTGAAGTATAAAGGGTTTATACCAGAACCTTCCCAAAGTGTTACAGCTGTAATAGTTACATTTTGGCCAAAGGTCCAAGCCATAGTATTTGTGGAAAGCAAAGCAGATAAAATGAGCAGGACAATATTTTTTTTCACAACGATTCCTCTATAGATGAATAAAATTTAACGCCCGGCTAAGGGGTTGACAACGCACCACCGAACTTAAAAAACACACCGTAAACACTGAACTTCAATTTTGCACTAAAGCCGCTACGCGTTGGCAATCCCTCTTGAGCCGTTTGTTAGGCCAACCGATTGACACCGACACTTTCAAAACTAAAGAACGAACTTTTTTATAAACTTAAAACAAACTAACCGATTAATTTATAAACCAAAATGCCAAATCAGCAAAGAAACAAAAAAACTCAAATTGAGCGATTTGGAAGAAAAGTGACGAGCGTAGCATGCTCGGCGGACGTTTGGATGCTGAAGGTTATTTTGCCGCTAAACTCACAACGAAAAGCAACTCAACGCGATCAAGAAACAACAAATATGTGATGATTATTTATTGCTTAACTTAAGCCAGAAAACATGGAATTTACCGCTCAATTCCAACTCGATTTAGCTGATAAAAACTCACTTTGCCTAACGCCCGGCTAAGGGGTTGACAACGCACCACCGAACTTAAAAAACACACTGCAAACACTGAACTTCAATTTTGCACTAAAGTCGCCACGCGTTGGCAATCCCTCTTGAGCCGTTTGTTAGGCCAACCAATTGACACCGACACTTTTACAACCAAAGAACGAGCTTTTTTGTAAACTTGAAACAAACTAACCGATTAATTTATAAAGCAAAATGCTAAATCAGCAAAGAAACAAAAAACTCAAATTGAGCGGTTTGGAAGAAAAGTGACGAGCGTAGCATGCTCGGCGGACGTTTGGATGCTGAAGGTTATTATGCCGCTAAACTCACAACGAAAAACAGCTCAACGCGATCAAGAAACAACAAATATGTGATGACTATTTATTGCTTAACTTAAGCCAGAAAACATGGAATTTACCGTTCAATTCCAACTCGATTTAGCTGATAAAACTCACTTTGCCTAACGCCCGGCTAAGGGGTTGACAACGCACCGCCGAACTTAAAAAACACACCGTAAACACTGAACTTCAATTTTGCCCTAAAGTCGCCAAGCGTTGGCAATCCCTCTTGAGCCGTTTGTTATGCAAATTCAATGAGATAAACTGACTTCACTCGATCAAAAGCCACGATTGCAATGGTTGAGTGATTCAAGAACCAACCGAAGCCAGAGCCGTGATAAATAAGCCGCCAAAACAAAGTCCACCGTTCAACAACAAACCAAGCTTTTGAATGAGACAAACCCTACAAGCAAGACTTTCAGCAAGTACAAAATGCTCGATAAACTTGCCCTTTCCACACTTTGCGCACGCTGAATTGACAACAAACCAGCACCAAAACTCATTGCGGCAAACAAAGAATCTTACCTGTTTTACGGCTTGAGTGAACCACGAATTTGAGGGTAAAAGTGCTCACTTGCCGACAACACAAAACGAATGGCCGGAGAAACCTCAAAAGATTGAACCCCTAAATTTACCTGAGTTGCATAACGCCCGGCTAAGGGGTTGACAACGCACCGCCGAATTCAAAAAACACACTGTGAACACTGAACTTCAATTTTGCACTAAAGTCGCCAAGCGTTGGCAATCCCTCTTGAGCCGTTTGTTAGGCCAATAGATTGACAACGATACTTTAAAAACTCAAGAACAAGGCTTGTTTGAAAACTAAAAACCAACTAACCGATTCATTTATAAACCAAAATTTCAAATCAGCAAAGAAACCAAAAAACTCAAATTTAACGGTTTGGAAGAAAAGTGACGAGCGTAGCATGCTCGGCGGACGTTTGGATGCTGAAGGTTATTTTGCCGCTAAATTCACAACGAAAAACAACCCAACACGATCAAGAAACAACAAATATGTGATGACGATTTATTGCTTAAGTCCAGCCATGAGAACATGGAATTCGCCGTTCAATTCAAACCCGATTTAGCTGATAAAAACTCACTTTGCCTAACGCCCGGCTAAGGGGTTGACAACGCACCGCCGAACTTAAAAAACACACTTAAACACTGAACTGCAATTTTGCACTAAAGTCGCCACGCGTTGGCAATCCCTCTTGAGCCGTTTGTTATGCAAATTCAATGAGATAAACTGACTTATCACGACCAAAAGCCACAATTGCAATGGTTGAGTGATTCAAGAACCAACCCAAGTAGGAGCCGAGATAAATAAGCCGCCAAAACAAAGCCCACCGTTCAACAACAAACCAAGCTTTTGAATGAGACAAACTCAACAAGCAAGACTTTCAGCAAGTGCAAAATGCTCGATTAACTTGCCCTTTCCACACTTTGCGCACGCTGAATTGACAGCAAACCAGCGCTAAAACTGATTGAGGCAAACAAAGAACCTTGCCTGTTTTACGGTTTGAGTTAGCCAAGAATTTGAGGGTAAAAATACTCATTTGCCGAAAATACAAAACGAATGGCCGGAGAAATCCAAAAGATTGAACCCCTAAATTTACCTGAGTTGCATAACGCCCGGCTAAGGGGTTGACAACGCACCACCGGACTCAAAAAACCACTGTAAACATCGAACTTCAATTTTGTACTAAAGCCGCCACGCGTTGGCAATCCCTCTTGAGCCGTTTGTTATGCAAATTCAATAAGATAAACTGACTTTACTCGATCAAAAGCCACGATTGCAATGGTTGAGTGATTCAAGAACCAACCCAAGCCTGAGCGGTGATAAATGAGCTGCCAAAACAAAGCCCACCCTTCAGCAATAAACCAAGCTTTTGGAACAGACAAGTTCAACGGGCGAAAAATCCAGCAAGTGCAAAACGATCGATAAACTTGCCCTTTCCACACTTTGCGCCCACTAAATTCACAACAAACCAGCACCAAAACTCATTGAGGCAAACAAAGAACCTTGCCTGTTTTACGGTTTGAGTAAACCACGAATCTGAGGGTGAAAGTGCTCATTTGCCGACAACACAAAACGAATGGCCGGAGAAACCTCAAAAGTTTGAACCCCTAAATTTACCTGAGTTGCATAACGCCCGGCTAAGGGGTTGACAACGCACCGCCGAACTTAAAAAACACACTGTAAACACTGAACTTCAATTTTGTACTAAAGTCGCCAAGCGTTGGCAATCCCTCTTGAGCCGTTTGTTAGCTGAATTTCTCCATGACAAAGTTGCACAGCTTTTGACCGCGAACTTCTATGGTTTGTTCTTCTATAACCTTGAAGCCAAATCTCTCGTAAAACGGACGAGCTGTAATACTCACCTCAGAGTAAAGCCTAGTAATTCCTTGTAACTCACCCACTCTGAGTACATATTCCATTAACTGGCGTCCGACTCCTTTACCTTGATGTTCATGATGACAAAAGAAATGATCAATTAATCCATTTTCTTGAAGATCACTATAACCAACAATTTTCCCATCAATTTCAGCCACAAAAGGTGACAGCAAGTTCATTTTTCGTTGCCAAATCTCTGAAGAAAAAACATCTGGAGCCCATGCTTCAACTTGGGCTTGTGAATAATCACGTAAGTTCACATTACGAACCGTATGATAAAAAATAGCCCATAAATCAAGCGCATCTGATTCTTGATACTTTCTAATTTCGATCATGCTGATATTTACCACCATTCAGCTAACGCCCGGCTAAGGGGTTGACAACGCATAGCCGAACTCAAAAAACACACTGTAAACGCTGAACTTCAATTTTGCACCAAAGCCGCCAAGCGTTGGCAATCCCTCTTGAGCCGTTTGTTAGCTGCTGCACTTTAACCGGAGATTGACTACCCAACGGCCTAATTTAAAACACATTATTGTTTTCAAGCGACAAAGTAAAACGGACAACTGAGAAACTAAAACCTAACCCACGAAACGTACTTGGCAAAAAAGAAATAACAGGAAAACTGACGAGCTTCTAAGACTTCAATTTACAAAGAATTCTTTCGAAGAAGCCAACGACCAAGTGCGCGAAATCCATTTAAGCGCGTAAGAGCTTCAAAACCAAAGAAGCCACACCAAAGAAATAAACAAACACATCACTTCCCGTAAGAAGGCTTCGGTTAGTTCAAACACTTCACGAACAGTGCCACTGGCGAGATACTTGGAAAAGTGCTGACTTTCAGGTGTAAAGCTAGAGCCTCAGACTAAGAAAAATAAACGCTTAATTTTATGATTTTTCTTAACCTCAGCTAACGCCCGCTTAAGGGGCTGACAACGCTACTACCAAGTTTCCGCATAACACCGTAACCACCGGAATCAACGCACAATAAAAATGCCACGCGTTGGAAGTCCCTCTTGAAGCGTTTGTTATGTATATTTTTGTGTATGCTTTCGGATAAACCGCCTAAAGTCTGCGGTAGAACCAAAATAGTTAGGGTAAGCTTTTTGGAGGCTTTTAGCATTTTTAGCTGACAGGAGTACACAAATTAGTACATCAGGATCTTTTTCACACTTGTTCAGTTCCTTCAATGCGTTAGGAGTTTGATCGAGTTTAAATGTCTCAAACCCTACTTCTAGCTTGAAAGTATTCTTGCTTGTAAATTTAGCTGAAGATAAAGAACTCGAGTGCAACGTTACTAAACACATACCGATATTTTTTGGTGATTTAAGCTCTTTTAGCCCACGAGTAGCTGCTTGTATACCCAGTGAAAAGTTTGATAGCTTTCTCTCAACGTCCAACGTCACTTCAAGTTCATGAAGCCTTTTTTCCAACGTTTCGACTTCTGTACTACCTAATACACATGCTTTTTCATCATGTGCCACTAGCTTCCCTGCAATTGCAAAAAACTCTCGCCAAATAGGGTGACCATCAATGCTCGTTTTGAGCTCAATCTGTTCAAGTGTATCGATTATTTCAAGACTTGTAGCCCAAGCATGTTGCAACTGAGTTCTTAACTGCACTTCAACTTTTGTTTTCTTCCAATTGTGATTATCTTCTGCATCATTAAAGCAACTATAGACGAGATGGATACCACCATAGCCGCTTTCCTTTGGAGTCAAATAGTCGGAAGTATGGATAATTTTATGAACTGAGCGACTTTTTACCAATAATGTCTGAAGCTCTTTAAGTTGTTTCAAGTTTTTGACTATCGCTCTGCAACCACCGATATCTTGCATACGTGTAAATTTTATAGCGTTATCACTTTTTCCGTCTAATGAAGGGCGTTCCAATTTATTAATAATTGTAGGTAAGCGTTTCAACCTACGCGCAACAAGTATTTCATCTGATACTCTGTTAGACGTTCTAACTAAATGATTTTTCATTAACATCAGAGGATAAGCATGAAGCTCTCGATAATTTTGGATTTTGTTTATTGCATCTTCCCTTGCTGCTCCTTTACACCCATGGCGAATATCTCGAGCAGCCTTATCTATTGATTTTTTTGAATAATGAAGGGTTACCTTCTGATTTTCATATGCTTGACTTGCCATCTCTCTCTCCAAATATACATAACGCCCTGTTAAGGTGTGAGCAACGCAATACCGATGCTTCCGCATACCACCTTAATCACTAAATTCAACGCATAGTAAAAATGCCACGCGTTGCGAATCACTCTTAAACAGATTGTTATACCACCACTAGCTTGGATTGATTTCTGACAGCCATGAGCTGATTGTTTTAAGAAAACTTTTAGGTGCTCGACTCGGTCTGTCGAGTTGAATCTGTTTATCTTCTAACATACTTTGTCTAGTAGCGTCGTCAGCTAAATCGAAGCGTAAAAGTTTATTAACATATTCAAGGGAGTAATATGACTCGGAAGATCCGATTTCGTCTAATCTGGCTGCATTGATAATATTACGAGAGTCCAATTGCCCATTAACTGTTTTCAAGCAATTTGGGTGACAAGCTTTCAAATAACATACCATAGCAATCATATACTGATAATTTTCGTAGTATGGCTTAGCACCTAGCATATTGTTTATAATAGCGAAATATGACAGCATGCGCTCTATCTCTCTGAATGATGGCTGATAAAACTTAACGATATCATTCAACACTGAAACTGAATCAGAATTTGCAATAACCTCACTTTCCTCTTTCATTGCAGAAAGAGCACTTTGTAAGAATTGATAACCATTATCATCATACTCACTTGCGGCACGAGGCATCGTTAACCATACATTGATGAACTTATGAAGATAATTTGTAGGGTCGATTCCTTGACCATACTTGGATTTAATTGACTCTTCTAGCTGCTCTCTATTAGTAACTAGAAGGAAGGTAATACCTTTAACTGAAAACAAATGCTTAATTTGTTCTAGCAACTCTAACGCAAAATCAGGCTTACAGCGATCAAGTTCATCGATAATAAATACAATCGGCTTGCCACCATTCATTTCATTGGCAAACGTAGACAAATGATTCCTAAACTCTTTCAGAGCCAACTTATCTTTTTCTGCGTATTCAAACCTTTCTTTTATCAAGTCATCAACTTGATCCGAAACCAAATTTGATATCTCTTTCTCTGCCGCGTCCAACGCACTCCCATCAACGATTCCGGCTGTACCAACTTTTACTGATACTTTCAAAGCCCCTCTGAAAAGAGACTTAGCAGCCTTTGCCGCTTTATCCTTAAACTTCGCTTTCTTTTCTTCATCTTCAACTGTGATAAGTTGATACATTTCGGATGCCAATGTCAAAAATGGGTCTTTTTGATAGTCATTTTCAAAAGCATCAAAGTAAATAGATTTAATTTGTGGATCTCGGTGGTTCTCAAGGTAACCTCGCCACATTTTAATAAATGTGCTTTTACCCTCACCCCAGCCCGAATCTAGAGCTATAACGGGACTTCCGCCTGAATTTTCAACAAGATTAGCAAGCCTTTCACCAAAGCCTTTTCGTTTGAATATATCAATATCCGAACTAAATCCACTCTCATCAGAAATCTGAATTTCAGGTACAACTATCTTCATACTAAATCCTTATATTGATATATTCGGCAATGCCGATTGGGGGTATAACGCCCGGCTAAGGGGTTGACAACGCACCGCCGAACTTAAAAAACACACTTAAACACTGAACTGCAATTTTGCACTAAAGCCGCCACGCGTTGGCAATCCCTCTTGAGCCGTTTGTTATGCAAATTCAATAAGATAAACCGACTTTACACGACCAAAAGCCACAATTGCAATGGTTGAGTGATTCAAGAATCAACCCAAGCAAGAACTGTGATAAATAAGCCGCCAAAACAAAGTCCACCTTTCAGCAACAAACCAAGCTTTTGAATGAGACAAACCCTACAAGCAAGACTTTCAGCAAATGCGAAATACTCGATAAACTTGCCCTTTCCACACTTTGCGCCCGCTAAATTCACAACAAACCAGCACCAAAACTCATTGAGGCAAACAAAGAACTTTGCCTGTTTTACGGCTTGAGTTCACCATGAATTTGAAGGTAAAAATGTTCATTTGCCGACAACACAAAACGAATGGCCAGAGAAATCCCAAAAGATTGAACCCCTAAATTTACCTGAGTTGCATAACGCCCGGCTAAGGGGTTGACAACGCACCGCCGAACTCAAAAAACCACTATAAACACTGAACTTCAATTTTGCACTAAAGTCGCCAAGCGTTGGCAATCCCTCTTGAGCCGTTTGTTATGCAAATTCAATAAGATAAACTGACTTTACTCGATCAAAAGCCACAATTGCAATGGCTGACTAATTCAAGAACCAAACCAAGCCAGAGCCATGATAAATAAGCTGCCAAAACAAAGTTCACCTTTCAGCAACAAACCAAGCTTTTGAATCAGGAAAACTTAACGAGCGAAACCTTCAGCAAGTGCAAAATGCTCGATAAACTTGCCCTTTCCACACTTTGCGCACGCTGAATTGACAACAAAACAGCACCAAAACTGATTGAGGCAAACAAAGAACCTTGCCTGTTTTACGGTTTAAGTTAACCACGAATTTGAGGGTAAAAAAGCTCATTTGCCGACAATACCAAACGAATGGCCGGAGAAATCCAAAAGATTGAACCCCTAAATTTACCTGAGTTGCATAACGCCCGCTTAAGGGGCTGACAACGCTACTACCAAGTTTCCGCATAACACCGTAATCACCAAAATCAACGCATAATAAAAATGCCGCGCGTTGGCTGTCCCTCTTGAAGCGTTTGTTATGTGTTTGTTTCCGTCATACCAACGTAGCCTGCTTGCTCTTGGAGTCTTTTGCACCACGCTTGAATATTGGGGTAATCGGATAAGTTAAAACCACCTTCATCTGCAACATGCGTATAAGCGTACAGTGCAATATCAGCGATAGTGAGTTGCTTACCAGCAAGATAATCCGTTTGAGCTAAGCGACTTTCCATTATTGATAAGGCTTTATTACCTCCAGGTTGTAAGGCACGATATTCCTCTAACCTTGACTCTGGCATACCTTGATATTTTTGGATAAAACGAGCCACGGCGATAAATGGCTCATGACTGTATTGTTCAAAGAACAACCATTCGTACATTTTAGCCTTTTCATATTGGTCACTAGGAATTAACGCTGTGCCATCTGCAAAATAGCCAAGAATTGCGTTCGACTCTGATAAACAACGACCATCATCCAAAACAACTGCGGGTATTTTTCCGTTTGGGTTAATGGATAAAAACTCGGCTGTTTTTGTGTCACCTTTTAAAATATTGACGTGATGCCATTCATGTTCAATGCCTAAGAAGGCAAGCAACAGCTTGACCTTGTAACAGTTTCCAGATTGGATATCTCCATAAACCTTCACTACAAATCTCCTTTTGTAAACTCAAAAACACATAACGCCCGGCTAAGGGGTTGACAACGCACCGCCGAACTTAAAAAAAACACTGTAAAAACTGAACTTCAATTTTGCACTAAAACCGCCAAGCGTTGGCAATCCCTCTTGAGCCGTTTGTTATGCAAATTCAATGAGATAAACAGAATTTACACGACCAAAAGCCACAATTGCAATGGTTGAGTGATTCAAGAATCAAACCAAGTAAGAGCCGTGATAAATGAGCCGCCAAAACAAAGTCCACCTTTCAACAACAAACCAAGCTTTTGAATCAGGAAAACTCAACAAGCAAGACTTTCAGCAAGTGCAAAATGCTCGATAAACTTGCCCTTTCCACACTTTGCGCCCACTGAATTTACAACGCGCCAGCGCTAAAACTGATTGAGGCAAACAAAGAACCTTGCCTGTTTTACGGCTTGAGTTAGCCACGAATTTGAGGGTAAAAAAGCTCATTTGCCGACAACACAAAACGAATAGCCGGAGAAATCACAAAAGATTGAACCCCTAAATTTACCTGAGTTGCATAACGCCCAATTAAGGTGTGAAGCACGCGACCACGACACTTAATTTGACCACCTTAAACACTAAACTAAACCCAAATCAAAAATGCCAAGCGTGCTGAATCACTCTTAAATTGTTTGTTAAATTAACTACTTCGAGTAGTGCACATGAGCATTAAGTGACAAGTTATCCATCTTTTTCACTTTTTCATTAAGTAAACTCAACTCATGTTGAGCATACTTTGTTGCACCGATTACATCTGGATATATTGAAGCATGATGAACATTCATTTGTCGTAAATTTGTTAAGATTCGAACTCGCTCTGAATCAGGTAAGTGGACTTTAAACATAACTGGCCTATCAGTTATTCCTTTCCATCTTTTTTCTATCCAACTTTCAAAGTTAAATGCTATCGGCTGCTTGGTAAAAACCCCCGACTGAGACAGCAGTCTTGGATTATGGTCAGTGATTAAGTCCACGAACTTAAATTCGTCTTCAGCAGTTTTGTTTTTATTAAATACTTCCATTTCTTCAGCTATGTATTTATGTACCGCCCAAATAGTACGTTTACCAGTAGAAGAAGGAGTATCCTCCTCAAATGCAAAGAATAAAGCAATATAACTTGCAGTAGTCCAGTCTAAAAGAGGTGTTGCCAATCCATTGTGCTGACCAATAGCCCAAATCTCGTCTTCATTCCTGTCTATTACTTTTTCTACATTGGATCTTCCTCTTAAAGATTTTGTAAAGCTACCCAGCAGTGTTTTGTACGTACCACCACATCGACGATCAAGCGTTTGAGAAAAACGATCTAATGTCGTATTAAGTCCCCAGCTTGAATCTCGCTGCCCCCTAAAATAAAGACCAAAATCCTGAGACCAATAGAAATCACAAAACTCTACAAATTCCATCCATGAATTAAGCTCTATTTCAAATATTCCATTTCGGACACTAGATCTTTCATGCAAATTACTCATTATCACTCCGTTCATTTAACGCCCGGCTAAGGGGTTGACAACGCACCGCCGAACTTAAAAAACACACTTAAACGCTGAACTGCAATTTTGCACTAAAGTTGCCACGCGTTGGCAATCCCTCTTGAGCCATTTGTTATGCAAATTCAATGAGATAAACCGAATTTACACGACCAAAAGCCACAATTGCAATGGTTGAGTGATTCAAGAACCAACCCAAGCAAGAACTGTGATAAATAAGCCGCCAAAACAAAGTCCACCTTTCAGCAACAAACCAAGCTTTTGAATCAGGAAAACTCAACGAGCTAAAACTTCAGCAAGTGCAAAATGCTCGATAAACTTGCCCTTTCCACACTTTGCGCCCGCTAAATTCACAACAAACCAGCACCAAAACTCATTGAGGCAAACAAAGAACCTTGCCTGTTTTACGGCTTGAGTAAACCACGAATTTTAGGGTAAAAAAGCTCATTTGCCGACAACACAAAACGAATCGCCGGAGAAATCCTAAAAGATTAAACCCCTAAATTTACCTGAGTTGCATAACGCCCGGCTAAGGGGTTGACAACGCATAGCCGAACTCAAAAAACACACTGTAAACACTGAATTTCAATTTTGCACTAAAGTCGCCAAGCGTTGGCAATCCCTCTTGAGCCGTTTGTTATGCAAATTCAATGAGATAAACTGACTTTACACGACCAAAAGCCACAATTGCAATGGTTGAGTGATTCAAGAATCAACCCAAACCAGAGCCATGATAAATAAGCCGCCAAAACAAAGTCCACCGTTCAACAACAAACCAAGCTTTTGAATCAGACAACCCTACAAGCAAGACTTTCAGCAAATGCGAAATGCTCGATAAACTTGCCCTTTCCACACTTTGCGCGCACAAGATTCACAACACGCCAACGCTAAAACTGATTGAGGCAAACAAAGAACCTTGCCTGTTTTACGGTTTGAGTGAACCACGAATCTGAGGGTAAAAGTGCTCATTTGCCGACAACACAAAACGAATGGCCGGAGAAATCTAAAAAGATTGAAACCCTAAATTTACCTGAGTTGCATAACGCCCGGTTAAGGGGCAGACAACGCCACTACCAAGCTTCTGCATAACACCGTAACCACAAAAAACCAACGCATAATAAAAATGCCACGCGTTGGCTGTCCCTCTTGAACCGTTTGTTATATGCCCGTTCTAAAAACCTTTTTTCTATACTCATCAACAGCAGATCGTATTGGCTCCCAGATTTTAATGTAACCGGATGATGTATCAAAAACTTTACCGTGATTTTTATCTGCTTTTGCTTTCATTTGAATAAAATTGGAAGTGAACCACTCTGGATTACCTAACTTCTTGCTGAGTTCTTGCTCTGTTACATGAGTAGAACCAGACATAAAAAGTTCAAGAAATGCATTCAAGATTTGAGCATTATACTGATTCTGCCTCTCCGGCTTTGACCACATCCGTAATCGCCTAGAAACTTTATTTATCTCATCAACATCACTAACCTCGGTAGTCATATTCGAGCTCATATCTTCAACCAAGACTAAGCACTTAATGACTTTAGAATGTATTTCCTTTTTATTCACATCTCTAGCCAACATAAAAGCAATATCTTCAAGTTCAAATTTTAACTGTTCTAACATACAACCCTCGAAAGACTAAAATAGACTAATTAAGTCTATTTTATAATCTACGACATTGCAAATTGGCATATAACGCCCGGCTAAGGGGTTGACAACGCACCGCCGAACTCAAAAAACACACTGTAAACATTGAACTTCAATTTTGCACTAAAGTCGCCACGCGTTGGCAATCCCTCTTGAGCCGTTTGTTATGCAAATTCAATAAGATAAACTGACTTTACTCGATCAAAAACCACAATTGCAATGGTTGAGTGGTTCAAGAATCAGCCCAAGCAAGAACTGTGATAAATGAGCCGCCAAAACAAAGTCCACCTTTCAGCAACAAACCAAGCTTTTGAATCAGGAAAACTTAACGAGCGAAACCTTCAGCAAAAGCAAAATGCTCGATTAACTTGCCCTTTCCACACTTTGCGCACGCTGAATTGGCAACAAACCAGCACCAAAACTCATTGAGGCAAACAAAGAACCTTGCCTGTTTTACGGTTTGAGTAAACCACGAATCTGAGGGTGAAAGTGCTCATTTGCCGACAACACAAAACGAATGACCGGAGAAATCCAAAAGATTGAACCCCTAAAATTACCTGAGTTGCATAACGCCCAATTAAGTTGTGAGCAACGCTGCCACATTGCCTGAGCACTTCACCGTAATCACCAAACCAATTGAAACCGAAAGCGCCGAGCGTTGCGAATCAACTTGAATTGTTTGTTATGTTTAATTCTCAAATGACATACCATTATCACCCATTGTACTTTGATGAAGATACAATGTTTGCTCATTTACGCTTCCTTCTAACCCCTTACTTATTAACCTAAATTCTACTGGATTGTTTTGAGCGAAAAATTTGGGGTCAACATGTATAGTGAATTGAAATACCTCACCATGCTCCAGCTCTGCAATTGAAGGGAAAACTGCAATCCCATTCCCTCCACAAAAATGTACATGGGGGTTAACTCTAGCGCCGATATGAGGGACTATCGAAAGCGATATACTTTTTGCATAATTAACACTAACGTTCTTTATAGAAACTTTGATTACTGCATACTCACCCCAACCTTTATCTTTTCTCTCAATACAATCGAACTTAGGCTCTGAACTTTTGGAGTAATAAATTACAGAGTATCGACATGTTTTTATAGATTCTTTCGTTGTTTCTTCAGTTCGAACCCTTAACCAACATTTGCCAGCTTGCTTTTTCTCTTGACGAAAAAGCCAGTAAGCAGAAATAAAAGCTAAGAAACCACCCGAATATCCGCCCAAGTATCCTAACCACCCGTTTGCATCACCGACGGTATAGCCGGGCATAAATGCAATATACAGGTTGAAGCACAACGGTGTTAGAAATGGAATCAGCACCCCTAATAATACCAAAAACTTCAAATCGAACTCCTTTAAACATAACGCCCGGCTAAGGGGTTGACAACGCACCGCCGAACTCAAAAAACACACTGTAAACATTGAACTTCAATTTTGCACTAAAACCGCCACGCGTTGGCAATCCCTCTTGAGCCGTTTGTTATGCAAATTCAATGAGATAAACCAAATTTACACGACCAAAGGCCACAATTGCAATGGTTGAGTGATTCAAGAACCAACCTAAGCAAGAACTGTAATAAATGAGCTGCCAAAACAAAGCCCACCTTTCAACAACAAACCAAGCTTTTGAATGAGACAAACTCAACGAGCGAAACCTTCAGCAAGTACAAAATGCTCGATAAACTTGCCCTTTCCACACTTTGCACCCGCTAAATTCACAACAAACCAGCACCAAAACTCATTGAGGCAAACAAAGAACCTTGCCTGTTTTACGGCTTGAGCGAACCACGAATTTTAGGGTAAAAATGCTCATTTGCCGACAACACAAAACGAATGGCCGGAGAAATCCCAAAAGATTGAGCCCCTAAATTTACCTGAGTTGCATAACGCCCGGCTAAGGGGTTGACAACGCACCGCCGGACTTAAAAAACACACTTAAACACTGAACTTCAATTTTGCACTAAAATCGCCAAGCGTTGGCAATCCCTCTTGAGCCGTTTGTTATGCAAATTCAATGAGATAAACCGAATTTACACGACCAAAAGCCACAATTGCAATGGTTGAGTGATTCAAGAACCAACCCAAGTAGGAGCCGCCAAAACAAAGTCCACCTTTCAGCAACAAACCAAGCTTTTGAATCAGGAAAACTCAACGAGCTAAAACTTCAGCAAGTGCAAAATGCTCGATAAACTTGCCCTTTCCACACTTTGCGCCCGCTAAATTCACAACAAACCAGCACCAAAACTCATTGAGGCAAACAAAGAACCTTGTCTGTTTTACGGTTTGAGTAAACCACGAATCTGAAGGTGAAAAAGCTCATTTGCCGACAACACAAAACGAATGGCCGGAGAAATCCAAAAGATTGAAACCCTAAATTTACCTGAGTTGCATAACGCCCGGCTAAGGGGTTGACAACGCATAGCCGAACTCAAAAAACACACCGTAAACACTGAACTGCAATTTTGCACTAAAACCGCCAAGCGTTGGCAATCCCTCTTGAGCCGTTTGTTATGCAAATTCAATGAGATAAACCGAATTTACACGACCAAAAGCCACAATTGCAATGGTTGAGTGATTCAAGAACCAACCCAAGCAAGAGCCATGATAAATAAGCCGCCAAAACAAAGCCCACCTTTCAACAACAAACCAAGCTTTTGAATCAGGAAAACTCAACGAGCTAAAACTTCAGCAAGTACAAAATGCTCGATAAACTTGCCCTTTCCACACTTTGCGCCCACAAGATTCACAACACGCCAACGCTAAAACTGATTGAGGCAAACACAGAACCTTGCCTGTTTTACGGTTTGAGTTAACCACGAATCTGAGGGTAAAAAGCTCATTTGCCGACAACACAAAACGAATAGCCGGAGAAATCCCAAAAGATTGAGCCCCTAAATTTACCTGAGTTGCATAACGCCCGGCTAAGGGGTTGACAACGCACCGCCGGACTTAAAAAACACACTTAAACACTGAACTTCAATTTTGCACTAAAATCGCCAAGCGTTGGCAATCCCTCTTTAACCGTTTGTTAGGCCAACCGATTGACAACAATACTTTCAAAACCCAAGAACAAGGCTTTTTGTAAATTCGAAGCAAACTAACCCATTAATTTATAAACCAAAACTTCAAATTAACAAAGAAACAAAAAACTCAAATTGAGCGATTTGGAAGAAAAGTGACGAGCGTAGCATGCTCGGCGGACGTTTGGATGCTGAAGGTTATTTTGCCGCTGAATTAACAACACTAAACAACCCAACGCGATCAAGAAACAACAAATATGTGATGACTATTTATTGCTTAACTTAAGCCAGAAAACATTGAATTTACCGTTCAATTCCAACTCGATTTAGCTAATAAAAACTCACTTTGCCTAACGCCCGGCTAAGGGGTTGACAACGCACCGCCGAACTCAAAAAACACACTGTAAACATTGAACTTCAATTTTGCGCTAAAGTCGCCACGCGTTGGCAATCCCTCTTGAGCCGTTTGTTAAATTGCAATTGCTCGCCGCTTTGCTTGGGCAAATACTGTAATTGAATTTTTAGTTGTTCTCTCTATTTCAAAATAACCACCTGACATTGAAAGTTGACGTACATTCAATGAGTCGGAGCCAAGTTTTTTAAACCAATACGGTGCAAGAGAGCACTGTGCTGAACCTGTTGCTAAATCCTCAGATATGCCAATTTTTGGTGCAAAGTATCTTAGAACATAACCACTATTACCAGTTGCAGCCGTTACAATTAGAGCATGGTATTCATTGATTTTTCTCAAGCGCTCATCATCTGGCTGGAAATTCATTACAGTCTCAACCGAAGACAAAACCAAGACTAAGTCCCGGGTAGAGAAAACATCAATCGCATCTGTCGCTAAATCAGAGATTTCTACTGGAACAGCACAAGGCTTACCTTCCCAATTGGGTAATAACAATGAATATTGGTCATTTCTCTTAGCAATCACCACTTCACCATGTTTACTGTTGAAAACTACATTTTCTAGCTGGTACTTAGAAAGGATCGCGGCACCAGCGCCTAAACTCCCGTGACCACAAAGATTAATTTCACCATCCAATGCAAACCAGCGAATGTGAAACTGTCCGTCGATGTGAGTAATGAACGAAGTCACAGGCTGTCCAACTTCACGGGTGATTTGATGTAACTCGGTATCAGAAAGCCAGCTCTTTAGCTCTAGTACCCCGCAAGGGTTGCCAAAGGCCGATTCGCCAATAAACACATCATAAATATCAATTTTGATAATCCACCATCCTTGACTGCAATTTAACGCCCGCTTAAGGGGCAGACAACGCTACTACCAACTTACCGCATAACACCGTAATCACCGAAACCAACGCATACTAAAAATGCCGCGCGTTGGCTGTCCCTCTTGAAGCGTTTGTTATGCTACCTTTTTGCCATTGGATGGCTTGGATTCAATTGAAGAAGATCCCACAAGTTTCCATACAAGTCTTCAAACACTGCTACCGTTCCATAGTCTTCTTCTGTTGGCTCGCGGACGAAGTTAATACCAATCGATTTCATACGCTTAAAGTCACGCCAGAAATCATCAGTATTTAGGAACAGGAATACTCGACCGCCTGCTTGATTCCCTATGAAATCATGCTGCTCTGGCTTCGAGGCTCTGGCAAGTAACAACGTAACACCATGAGAATTTGGTGGAGCCACAACCACCCAACGTTTGTCTTGTTCAGGTTGATGAGTATCTTCAATAAGTTCAAATTTGAGTTTGTTTACATAAAAATCAATGGCTTCATCATAATCTTTTACAACTAAAGCAATATGGACAATGTTCTGTTTCATAGTATTCCTTATTGAAGATTTCGACTGGTAGCATAACGCCCGGCTAAGGGGTTGACAACGCACCGCCGAACTTAAAAAACACACTTAAACACTGAACTTCAATTTTGCACTAAAGTCGCCAAGCGTTGGCAATCCCTCTTGAGCCGTTTGTTAGGCCAACCGATTGACACCGACACTTTCAAAACTAAAGAATGAACTTTTTTATAAACTTAAAACAAACTAACCGATTAATTTATAAACCAAAATGCCAACTTAGCAAAGAAACAAAAAACTCAAATTGAGCGATTTGGAAGAAAAGTGACGAGCGTAGCATGCTCGGCGGACGTTTGGATGCTGAAGGTTATTTTACAGCTGAATTAACAACGCTAAACAACCCAACGCGATCAAGAAACAACAAATATGTGATGACGATTTATTGCTTAAGTCCAGCCATGAGAACATGGAATTCGCCGTTCAATTCAAACCCGATTTAGCTGATAAAAACTCACTTTGCCTAACGCCCGCTTAAGGGGCAGCCAACGCTACTACCAACTTTCCGCATAACACCGTAATCACAAAAACCAACGCATAGTGAAAATGCCACGCGTTGGCTGTCCCTCTTGAAGCGTTTGTTATACAAAAACTACATGATTGTGGTTATTTGTCCCGTTATAGAGCAGCCATACTTTTCTTGTAGGATCTTAAGTTGTTTACCAACTTTACGACGCATTACTGTCAAATAATCATTCAGTTCATGTACATCTAAATTTTGGGCTGATTTAGACGTTTCGTTCATTACATCTTGTGCGCACTTACTTATACTTGAGAATACTTGCTTAAGCTCTGTATCCAGTTGAATTTTTCTCATCTCTCGATTGATGAACTTTCTAGTTTCGTCGAGTGATAGCATAACATGTGTTGGGTTTTCAAAACTCGCGTGCTCATAAAACACACCCTTTCCATACAAAAAGTCCACTAAGCTCTGAGCAAGATCAAAATTCTCTGTTTGACGAACTAACAATGGCACTGGACTTTTATGTGTTTTTAAAAGCATCGATATCATTTTCTCATGCTTTTCTTTCCAGTCGTACAATTCTTCTTTTTTAAATTCAACACCATCGATTTTATCGATCATTGTGTGACAATTTGCACACAGCCAAATACCATTTTCTATTGAGGCTGCTTTCTCTTGACTAATGTTTTCATACCTAGCAGCAAGTGGTTTTTCACCAATTATGTGCGCAGCTTCACCTAATTTTAACTTGAGGCTGCTGTCATTTAATGCAGCACCAACCGTTAAGGTATTACATTCTGGATTATTGCAAATATACGCAGAACGATATGCTAGCATTTCTGCCACTTTTGCTTTAAATGCCACTTAATTCTCCTTTTTGTATAACGCCCGGTTAAGGGGCTGACAACGCAAAACACTGAACTCAAAATAACAACCGTAATCACAAAGGCCGATTTGAACAAAAACCGCCACGCGTTGGCAGTCCCTCTTTAACCGTTTGTTATGCAAATTCAATGAGATAAACTGACTTTACACGACCAAAAGCCACAATTGCAATGGTTGAGTGATTCAAGAACCACCCCAAACAAGAACTGTGATAAATGAGCCGCCAAAACAAAGTCCACCTTTCAACAACAAACCAAGCTTTTGAATCAGGAAAACTCAACGAGCGAAAACTTCAGCAAGTGCAAAATGCTCGATAAACTTGCCCTTTCCACACTTTGCGCCCACAAGATTCACAACACGCCAACGCTAAAACTGATTGAGGCAAACAAAGAACCTTGCCTGTTTTACGGCTTGAGTTCACCATGAATTTGAAGGTAAAAATGCTCATTTGCCGACAACACAAAACGAATGGCCGGAGAAATCCCAAAAGATTGAGCCCTAAATTTACCTGAGTTGCATAACGCCCTGTTAAGGTGTGAGCAACGCAATACCGATGCTTCCGCAAACCACCTTAAACACTAAACGCAACGCATAGTAAAAATGCCAAGCGTTGCGAATCACTCTTAAACAGATTGTTAGCTTAAATCGTCTATACTTTACAAAAATGTCTAGGGGTAACAAGATGAAGCTTACAAAACTTATTTACACTAGCTCGATGTCAGATAAATGCAATTTAGATGAAATCGATAACATCCTTGCTGAAGCTATTGGAAGGAACGCTAGCAAAAATATCACAGGGGTTCTCTATTACTCAAATCATTATTTCTTTCAATGCCTTGAAGGCGAAAATAAGGATATTGAAGAAGTATTTACTCTGATAGAAAAAGATAAACGCCATACAAATATAATGGTCGTAGAGAAAGCACCTATTGCAACCAGACAGTTCGGCGAATGGGCTATGGCCTACATTTTACAATCTCCGCTACTAGTACCAATGCATCAAAGACTCATGGACTCGGACGAGTTCGATCCCCGATTAATCACTCCCACGAATGCCCACTTACTCCTCGAAGAACTGAAAAATTATCTTCCAAAGGCATATTTAGCAACTTTGCAATAGTTAAGCTAACGCCCGGCTAAGGGGTTGACAACGCACCGCCGAACTCAAAAAACCACTGTAAACACTGAACTTCAATTTTGCACTGAAGCCGCCACGCGTTGACAATCCCTCTTGAGCCGTTTGTTATGCCTATTTTTTATCCCAGCCCACAACAAATCCATTTTCGACAATAATTCTTAAGTTGTAGCGGTTTTTACCTGCTTTATCATATTTCCACGTTTCTTTAACTTTGGTCTTTAACACCTTCTGATCTATATCTAACGGCTTTCCAAGAGAATCTATTAGTTGCTCTTCTGTTTGGCCTTCCCAAATGGTTTTTTTCATCAACCTATCAACTAATTCAGCATTTCCATATTTAGCCATTAGTCTCTGCCGTTTTTTCTTATCGAGGTAACCACTTATGACAATAATCACAGCAACAAACACTAAGAACCAAACTAGCAATTCCATAAATTCCTCTCTCAAGATTAGTTAGTATTACTTAGCTGACAGTGAAACTATCAACCATTACACAATATCGCACTGTATAATCATATTGCACACCATGAAACCATGCACATAAAAAGGGACTAGAACCCGACTAATAGGCATAACGCCCGGCTAAGGGGTTGACAACGCACCGCCGAACTTAAAAAACACACCGTAAACACTGAACTTCAATTTTGCCCTAAAGTCGCCAAGCGTTGGCAATCCCTCTTGAGCCGTTTGTTATGCAAATTCAATGAGATAAACTGACTTCACTCGATCAAAAGCCACGATTGCAATGGTTGAGTGATTCAAGAACCAACCGAAGCCAGAGCCGTGATAAATAAGCCGCCAAAACAAAGTCCACCGTTCAACAACAAACCAAGCTTTTGAATGAGACAAACCCTACAAGCAAGACTTTCAGCAAGTACAAAATGCTCGATAAACTTGCCCTTTCCACACTTTGCGCACGCTGAATTGACAACAAACCAGCACCAAAACTCATTGCGGCAAACAAAGAATCTTACCTGTTTTACGGCTTGAGTGAACCACGAATTTGAGGGTAAAAGTGCTCACTTGCCGACAACACAAAACGAATGGCCGGAGAAACCTCAAAAGATTGAACCCCTAAATTTACCTGAGTTGCATAACGCCCGGCTAAGGGGTTGACAACGCACCGCCGGACTTAAAAAACACACTGTAAACTCTGAATTTCAATTTTGCACTAAAACCGCCAAGCGTTGGCAATCCCTCTTGAGCCGTTTGTTATGCAAATTCAATAAGATAAACTGACTTTACTCGATCAAAAGCCACCATTGCAATGGTTGAGTGATTCAAGAATAAACCCAAGCAAGAGCCGTGATAAATATGCCGCCAAAACAAAGCCCACCTTTCAACAACCAACCAAGCTTTTGAATGAGACAAACCCTACAAGCAAGACTTTCAGCAAGTGAAAAATGCTCGATTAACTTGCCCTTTCCACACTTTGCGCACGCTGAATTGACAACAAAACAGCACCAAAACTCATTGAGGCAAACAAAGAACCTTGCCTGTTTTACTGTTTGAGTGAACCATGAATTTTAGGGTAAAAAAGCTCATTTGCCGACAATACCAAACGAATGGCCGGAGAAATTTAAAAAGATTGAACCCCTAAATTTCCCTGAGTTGCATAACGCCCGGCTAAGGGGTTGACAACGCACCACCGAACTCAAAAAACACACTGTAAACACTGAACTTCAATTTTGCACTAAAGCCGCCACGCGTTGGCAATCCCTCTTGAGCCGTTTGTTATGCAAATTCAATAAGATAAACTGACTTTACTCGATCAAAAACCACAATTGCAATGGTTGAGTGGTTCAAGAATCAGCCCAAGCAAGAACTGTGATAAATGAGCCGCCAAAACAAAGTCCACCTTTCAACAACAAACCAAGCTTTTGAACCAGACAAGCTCAACCGGCAAGACTTTCAGTAAATGCGAAATGCTCGATTAACTTGCCCTTTCCACACTTTGCGCCCGCTAAATTCACAACAAACCAGCACCAAAACTCATTGAGGCAAACAAAGAACCTTGCCTGTTTTACGGCTTGAGTAAACCACGAATTTTAGGGTAAAAATGCTCATTTGCCGACAACACCAAACGAATGGCCGGAGAAATCCAAAAAGATTGAGCCCCTAAATTTACCTGAGTTGCATAACGCCCGGCTAAGGGGTTGACAACGCACCACCGGACTCAAAAAACCACTGTAAACATCGAACTTCAATTTTGTACTAAAGCCGCCACGCGTTGGCAATCCCTCTTGAGCCGTTTGTTATGCAAATTCAATAAGATAAACTGACTTTACTCGATCAAAAGCCACGATTGCAATGGTTGAGTGATTCAAGAACCAACCCAAGCCTGAGCGGTGATAAATGAGCTGCCAAAACAAAGCCCACCCTTCAGCAATAAACCAAGCTTTTGGAACAGACAAGTTCAACGGGCGAAAAATCCAGCAAGTGCAAAACGATCGATAAACTTGCCCTTTCCACACTTTGCGCCCACTAAATTCACAACAAACCAGCACCAAAACTCATTGAGGCAAACAAAGAACCTTGCCTGTTTTACGGTTTGAGTAAACCACGAATCTGAGGGTGAAAGTGCTCATTTGCCGACAACACAAAACGAATGGCCGGAGAAACCTCAAAAGTTTGAACCCCTAAATTTACCTGAGTTGCATAACGCCCGGCTAAGGGGTTGACAACGCACCGCCGAACTCAAAAAACACACTGTAAACACTGAACTTCAATTTTGTACTAAAACCGCCAAGCGTTGGCAATCCCTCTTGAGCCGTTTGTTATGCAAATTCAATAAGATAAACTGACTTTACTCGATCAAAAACCACAATTGCAATGGTTGAGTGGTTCAAGAATCAGCCCAAGCAAGAACTGTGATAAATGAGCCGCCAAAACAAAGTCCACCTTTCAACAACAAACCAAGCTTTTGAATGAAACAAACTCGCCGAGCAAGACTTTCAACAAGTACAAAATGTTCGATAAACTTGCCCTTTCCACACTTTGCGCACGCTGAATTGACAACAAAACAGCACCAAAACTCATTGAGGCAAACAAAGAACCTTGCCTGTTTTACGGCTTGAGTTCACCATGAATTTGAAGGTAAAAAGCTCATTTGCCGACAACACAAAACGAATGGCCGGAGAAATCCAAAAGATTGAACCCCTAAATTTACCTGAGTTGCATAACGCCCGGCTAAGGGGTTGACAACGCACCGCCGAACTCAAAAAACACACTGTAAACATTGAACTTCAATTTTGCACTAAAACCGCCAAGCGTTGGCAATCCCTCTTGAGCCGTTTGTTATGCAAATTCAATAAGATAAACTGACTTTACTCGATCAAAAGCCACAATTGCAATGGTTGAGTGATTCAAGAACCAACCCAAGCCAGAGCCATGATAAATAAGCCGCCAAAACAAAGCCCACCTTTCAACAACAAACCAAGCTTTTGAATCAGGAAAACTTAACGAGCGAAACCTTCAGCAAGTGTAAAATGCTCGATAAACTTGCCCTTTCCACACTTTGCGCACGCTGAATTGACAACAAACCAGCACCAAAACTCATTGAGGCAAACAAAGAACTTTGCCTGTTTTACGGCTTGAGTGAACCACGAATCTGAGGGTAAAAGTGCTCATTTGCCGACAACACAAAACGAATGGCCAGAGAAATCTAAAAAGATTGAACCCCTAAATTTCCCTGAGTTGCATAACGCCCGGCTAAGGGGTTGACAACGCACCACCGAACTCAAAAAACACACTGTAAACATTGAACTTCAATTTTGCACTAAAACCGCCATGCGTTGGCAATCCCTCTTGAGCCGTTTGTTATGCAAATTCAATAAGATAAACCAACTTTACACGACCAAAAACCACAATTGCAATGGTTGAGTGATTCAAGAACCAACCCAAACCAGAGCCATGATAAATAAGCCGCCAAAACAAAGTCCACCCTTCAGCAACAAACCAAGCTTTTGAATTAGGAAAACTCAACGAGCGAAAACTTCAGCAAGTACAAAATGCTCGATAAACTTGCCCTTTCCACACTTTGCGCACGCAGAATTGGCAACAAAACAGCACCAAAACTCATTGAGGCAAACAAAGAACCTTGCCTGTTTTACGGCTTGAGTTAACCACGAATTTGAGGGTAAAAATGCTCATTTGCCGACAACACAAAACGAATGGCCGGAGAAATCCCAAAAGATTGAACCCCTAAATTTCCCTGAGTTGCATAACGCCGCATTAAGGTGTGAGCAACGCTACCACCTGACCTAAACCACTGCGCCGTAAACACAAAACCCAATCTTGAGCTGAAAATGCCAAGCGTTGAGAATCACTCTTAAATGCTTTGTTATGTGGCTATTTTCTAGGGCTTCATTTCGTCAATTGGTAAGTCTGTATCCGAGCATTCATTGATTAGCTCAATAAGGTGTTGTTCTGCCTGGATAGCTGACTGAACCTTACTCTCAGCATGTATTCCGTATGATGAAGCATATTGGTATCGACCTTGTACAATAGCTGAAACGCCTTGAATTTTAGCTGTCATTAACTGCTTTTCTACTAATTCTTCTTGTGCTTTAGCAGACTTTCTTTGCTCTTCACGGGATGCTGCCAACTCGCCTCTAGTCAATGCTAATTCTTCACGTTGTAACCCTAGCTCTTTGCTTTGTAAAAGGATGGCATAGATCATCCCCGCAAATGCTAAACCAGAAAACAATGAAGTAAGCCCACCAAACATATCTCCAAACAAGCCGCGATCGCCATGTTCTGGAATAAGCTCAAGCACTCCCACACCATAAATTAGCTGAAGTCCGACGACAGCAACTGCAAAATAAATTAACCCTTTATACTTCATTTTTTCCTCTAAACTTGATTTGCCACATAACGCCCAATTAAGGTGTGAAGCACGCTACCACAATACTCAAACTGGACGCCGTAATCACTGAACTAGACCCAAACAAAAAGTGCCAAGCGTGCTGAATCACTCTTAAATTGTTTGTTATAAGCGTGTTTCGTTTTACCACATTCTATCTAAATCTTGTGCGTATAAAGAAATAGCTCGCTGATACTCTTTAATTGCGTCACTGTTCGTGGTTGATACTAAAAGCTCGAGTAGTAATGATGTTGCTTCTTTATGACGTCCTAAGTTGTAGAGACACATGGCATAGAAAGGCTGAACTTCAATAGAACTAGGGTACTCTTTTAGAGTTTGCTCAAAATAGCTTAACGCCTCCGAATACATGCCAAGACTTCGATAGGTACTCGCTAGCCCGAATAAAGCATCGAACCTTTCTACCGACGATAACAGACCTGAAAGAGATGACAGATAATGAGTAACCGCTTCTTGCTCTTTACCTTCGTTGTCGTATGACCAAGCAATTTGCAGGTGAGCCCTAGCAGAATAAGTTTCATCGTTTAACAGCGTTTTTAGCAAAGCTCTCGACTCTTGGTACTTAGCCTCTTTCCGCAATTTAATTGCTTGTTTGATAATACTTTCCATAATTTCCCTCGAAGCTTATAACGCCCGGCTAAGGGGTTGACAACGCACCGCCGAACTTAAAAAACACACCGTAAACACTGAACTGCAATTTTGCACTAAAACCGCCACGCGTTGGCAATCCCTCTTGAGCCGTTTGTTATGCAAATTCAATGAGATAAACTGAATTTACACGACCAAAAGCCACAATTGCAATGGTTGAGTGATTCAAGAACCAACCCAAGCCAGAGCCATGATAAATAAGCCGCCAAAACAAAGTCCACCGTTCAACAACAAACCAAGCTTTTGAATCAGGAAAACTCAACGAGCTAAAACTTCAGCAAGTGCAAAATGCTCGATAAACTTGCCCTTTCCACACTTTGCGCCCGCTAAATTCACAACAAACCAGTACCAAAACTGATTGAGGCAAACAAAGAACCTTGCCTGTTTTACGGTTTGAGTTAACCACGAATTTTAGGGTAACAATGCTCATTTGCCGAGAATACAAAACAAATGGCCGGAGAAATCCCAAAAGATTGAACCCCTAAATTTACCTGAGTTGCATAACGCCCAATTAAGTAGCCCGAAACGCAACTACCAACTTCCCGCATAACTCCGTAATCACCAAACTCAACGCACAACAAAAATGCCACGCGTTGAGGGTCTGCTTGAATTGTTTGTTAGCTATTTTTTCCCAGTAACTGATTTGAAGGATTCAAAAATGAATGTCGCTAATCCACCTGAAGCACTGGAATTTGCATAATCTTCTAAAGGCTCACAGAAATTTAATTTGAATTTATCAATTGCTTCTTCTGGAGTAGAAGCTTGTATCGTATCGCCGTCTACTTCTAGTCCCGAACTCAAGAGTTCTTTTTTTTCAAACAGATAAGTTTCTGAGCCCATATCCAGATAAGTAAATTCGGTACGATTTGAATTTGGTTTACAAAAAAACTGATACTTTGCCATCTTTAATTTCCTTACTGCTGAATAAAATAATAGCTAACGCCCGGCTAAGGGGTTGACAACGCACCGCCGAACTTAAAAAACACACTTAAACACTGAACTTCAATTTTGCACTAAAGTCGCCAAGCGTTGGCAATCCCTCTTGAGCCGTTTGTTAGGCCAACCGATTGACACCGACACTTTCAAAACTAAAGAATGAACTTTTTTATAAACTTAAAACAAACTAACCGATTAATTTATAAACCAAAATGCCAACTTAGCAAAGAAACAAAAAACTCAAATTGAGCGATTTGGAAGAAAAGTGACGAGCGTAGCATGCTCGGCGGACGTTTGGATGCTGAAGGTTATTTTACAGCTGAATTAACAACGCTAAACAACCCAACGCGATCAAGAAACAACAAATATGTGATGACGATTTATTGCTTAAGTCCAGCCATGAGAACATGGAATTCGCCGTTCAATTCAAACCCGATTTAGCTGATAAAAACTCACTTTGCCTAACGCCCGCTTAAGGGGCAGACAACGCTACTACCAACTTACCGCATAACACCGTAATCACCGAAACCAACGCATACTAAAAATGCCGCGCGTTGGCTGTCCCTCTTGAAGCGTTTGTTATGCTACCTTTTTGCCATTGGATGGCTTGGATTCAATTGAAGAAGATCCCACAAGTTTCCATACAAGTCTTCAAACACTGCTACCGTTCCATAGTCTTCTTCTGTTGGCTCGCGGACGAAGTTAATACCAATCGATTTCATACGCTTAAAGTCACGCCAGAAATCATCAGTATTTAGGAACAGGAATACTCGACCGCCTGCTTGATTCCCTATGAAATCATGCTGCTCTGGCTTCGAGGCTCTGGCAAGTAACAACGTAACACCATGAGAATTTGGTGGAGCCACAACCACCCAACGTTTGTCTTGTTCAGGTTGATGAGTATCTTCAATAAGTTCAAATTTGAGTTTGTTTACATAAAAATCAATGGCTTCATCATAATCTTTTACAACTAAAGCAATATGGACAATGTTCTGTTTCATAGTATTCCTTATTGAAGATTTCGACTGGTAGCATAACGCCCGGCTAAGGGGTTGACAACGCACCGCCGGACTTAAAAAACACACTGTAAACTCTGAATTTCAATTTTGCACTAAAACCGCCAAGCGTTGGCAATCCCTCTTAAGCCGTTTGTTATGCAAATTCAATGAGATAAACCGAATGTACACGACCAAAAGCCACCATTGCAATGGTTGAGTGATTCAAGAACCAACTCAAGCCAGAACTGTGATAAATAAGCCGCCAAAACAAAGCCCACCTTTCAACAACAAACCAAGCTTTTGGAACAGACAAGTTCAACGGGCGAAAAATTCAGCAAGTGCAAAACGATCGATAAACTTGCACTTTCCACACTTTGCGCACGCTAAATTCACAACAAACCAGCACCAAAACTGATTGAGGCAAACAAAGAACTTTGCCTGTTTTACGGCTTGAGTTAACCACGAATTTTAGGGTAAAAATGCTCATTTGCCGACAACACCAAACGAATGGCCGGAGAAATCCAAAAGTTTGAACCCCTAAATTTACCTGAGTTGCATAACGCCCGGCTAAGGGGTTGACAACGCACCGCCGGACTCAAAAAACACACCGTAAACACTGAACTTCAATTTTGCACTAAAACCGCCAAGCGTTGGCAATCCCTCTTGAGCCGTTTGTTATGCAACTTGGATTCAAGTACGAAGTGCGACACCTCTGAACATAAAAACAGTAAGGTGCGATAATCATGAAGTTTGCTCCCGCCAAGAAGTAAAAAACATGAAATACACACACCTCACTGAGATTGAAAGGTATATGATTTCTTTGCTCAGAAAGCAAGGGATCAGTACCGCAAAAATAGCTAAACAACTGGGGCGTCACAAAGCCACTATCTATCGAGAAATTGAACGTAATTGTCGTTACAACAAGTTCTTCGATAGGTACTCTTATCAACCAGAGCGAGCACAGCAAATGGCGCGCAACCGGCTTAGTCGTTCACGGCGAAATAAACGCTATACCAAACTTGACTTCAGACTACCTGAAGCCTTGCTACGACTGGATTGGAGCCCTGACCAAATCGTCGGATACCTAAGGATGAGAGGCTATCCAACAATGAGCCACGAGCTCATTTATCAGCACGTTTGGAACGACAAAACTCTCGGTGGAACGCTATGGAAACACCTACGCCAATCCACCAAGAAAAGGCGTAAAAGGTACAACTCAAAAGACAGTCGAGGACGGCTGGCAAATAAGCGTCATATTGCCGAAAGACCTGCAGACGCTGAGCATCGAAAAGAGCCTGGCCACTGGGAAATTGATACCGTCGTGGGTCGCGGAACCAAGCACTGTATCGTCACTTTAGTCGACAGAATGACTGGCTACACTTTTATCGGTCAAATGGACGATAGAACAAGCGAGTCGCTCAACGTAAGAATGAGCAAAATCATGACCCGCTCTGACTTACCTTTTAAAACGATAACATCAGATAACGGCACTGAATTTCATGGTTATGCACAACTAGAAAAACATCATAACTGCCTGTTTTACTTTGCAAATCCATACCATTCATGGGAGCGAGGCACTAATGAAAACACCAATGGTTTGATACGACAATACTTACCAAAACGAACCTCCATGTCACACGTGACACAGAAGCTGTGTAATGAAATTGCATATAAATTAAATACACGCCCACGCAAAAGGCTTGGGTATAGAACACCAACGGAGTATATTCATGCGCATCTGTAGAAAGTGTCGCACTTCAAACTTGATACTAAGCAAATTCAATAAGATAAACTGACTTTACTCGATCAAAAGCCACAATTGCAATGGTTGAGTGATTCAAGAATCAACCCAAACCAGAGCCGTGATAAATAAGCTGCCAAAACAAAGTCCACCTTTCAGCAACAAACCAAGCTTTTGAATCAGGAAAACTTAACGAGCGAAACCTTCAGCAAGTGCAAAATGCTCGATAAACTTGCCCTTTCCACACTTTGCGCACGCTGAATTGACAACAAAACAGCACCAAAACTCATTGAGGCAAACAAAGAACCTTGCCTGTTTTACGGTTTGAGTAAACCACGAATCTGAAGGTGAAAAAGCTCATTTGCCGACAACACAAAACGAATGGCCGGAGAAATCCAAAAGATTGAACCCCTAAATTTACCTGAGTTGCATAACGCCCGGTTAAGGGGCAACCAACGCTACTACCAACTTTCCGCATAACACCGTAACCATAAAAACCAACGCATAATAAAAATGCCACGCGTTGGTTGTCCCTCTTGAACCGTTTGTTATGTAACTATCTAACGGCAATAGAGATTTCTACAGTATTAGCACTTTTGTAATACTCAAAGTCTGTTGTATACGCTCGTTTGTGAGGGCAGTGTTCAGAAGCAAAATAATTCCAAACCTCATTCCACAAATCGATAACTACTTGTGGCATTTCACCAGTCGCTGAAAAAGTCACGTACTTACCAGAGGAAACTTTCGTTTTTACTGATTCTGATAATAATTGTGGCGATAATGTGTCCGAACAAGCGATAACATCGAAAGCACCAGTAAAATCAGATTCATAGTTTGTGTATAAACCATACACTTTTGACTTGTCGGTTAACTTTGGAGCTGCATTTAAGTAAAATTTTTCCCAAAGATTTCCGATTTTTGCAGTCATAGGATTCATTTCATCTGCATTAGTCGTACGAACGACGAACCCCGTAACCTCAAAACCATTAATTTCACTGATGTTCATTTTTTCTCCTAGTTACATAACGCCCGGTTAAGGGGCTGACAACGCAAAACACTGAACTCAAAATAACAACCGTAATCACAAAGGCCGATTTGAACAAAAACCGCCACGCGTTGGCAGTCCCTCTTTAACCGTTTGTTATGCAAATTCAATAAGATAAACTGACTTTACACGACCAAAAACCACCATTGCAATGGTTGAGTGATTCAAGAATCCAACCAAGTAAGAGCCATGATAAATAAGCCGCCAAAACAAAGTCCACCTTTCAGCAACAAACCAAGCTTTTGTGTCAGGAAAACTCAACGAGCGAAAACTTCAGCAAGTACAAAACGCTCGATAACCTTGTCCTTTCCACACTTTGCGCCCGCTGAATTGGCAGCAAGCCAACGCTAAAAATGATTGAGGCAAACAAAGAACCTTGCCTGTTTTACGGCTGAGTTAACCAAGGATTTGAGGATAAAAAAGCTCATTTGCCGACAACACAAAACGAATGGCCGGAGAAATCTAAAAAGATCGAACCCCTAAATTTACCTGAGTTGCATAACGCCCGGCTAAGGGGTTGACAACGCACCGCCGAACTTAAAAAACACACTGTAAACACTGAACTGCAATTTTGCACTAAAACCGCCACGCGTTGGCAATCCCTCTTGAGCCGTTTGTTATGCAAATTCAATGAGATAAACTGACTTTACTCGACCAAAAGCCACAATTGCAATGGTTGAGTGATTCAAGAATCAACCCAAGCAAGAGCCGTGATAAATGAGCTGCCAAAACAAAGTCCACCTTTCAACAACAAACCAAGCTTTTGAATCAGGAAAACTCAACCAGCAAGACTTTCAGAAAATGCAAAATGCTCGATAAACTTGCCCTTTCCACACTTTGCGCCCGCTAAATTCACAACAAACCAGCACCAAAACTCATTGAGGCAAACAAAGAACCTTGCCTGTTTTACGGCTTGAGTAAACCACGAATTTTAGGGTAAAAAAGCTCATTTGCCGACAACACAAAACGAATCGCCGGAGAAATCTAAAAAGATTGAACCCCTAAATTTCCCTGAGTTGCATAACGCCCGGCTAAGGGGTTGACAACGCACCGCCGGACTCAAAAAACACACCGTAAGCACTGAATTTCAATTTTGCACTAAAGTCGCCACGCGTTGGCAATCCCTCTTGAGCCGTTTGTTAGGCCAACCGATTGGCAACGACATTTCCAAAACCAAAGAACGAGCTTTTTTGTAAATTTGAAACAAATTAAACCATTCATTTATAAACCAAAACGCTAAATCAGCAAAGAAACAAAAAAACTCAAATTGAGCGGTTTGGAAGAAAAGTGACGAGCGTAGCATGCTCGGCGGACGTTTGGATGCTGAAGGTTATTTTGCCGATGAATTCACAGCGATAAACAACTCAACGCGATCAAGAAACAGCAAATATGTGATGATTATTTATTGCTTAAGTTAAGCCACAAAACATGGAATTTACTGCTCAATTTCAACTCGATTTAGCTGATAAAAACTCACCTTGCCTAACGCCCGGCTAAGGGGTTGACAACGCACCGCCGGACTCAAAAAACACACCGTAAACACTGAACTTCAATTTTGCACTAAAGTCGCCACGCGTTGGCAATCCCTCTTGAGCCGTTTGTTATGTGAATTTTACTCGTACGTCTTACCGTTGTGCTTTAACCAACCGTGCGGGTGTTTATTGTTTGGATCCTTGTGCGTCCAGTGCATGACACCACCTTTTTTGTTCCATTCATATTCACCGTAAAACTGGACTCGATCGCCAACTTTTAGATTTGGAACCCTAGGAGCTAAATCAATATTGTGTGCAACAAGTAAAGTTTGTTTACTGTCCAGTTTCAATATGAATTTTTGATGCCTACTCCCTTCGTTGTCATCAGGTAACAAGCGAATGACCATGCCTGAGCCTTGAACTTGAATATCACTTTGATGATTTTCATACGCATTTTTTAACTGATGATCATTAGCTTGAGCACCAATAGAAGCTAGACAAAAGACGGCTATAAATATAGCGATTAACTTCTTCATATACTCAATTTCTCCAATTCACATAACGCCCGGTTAAGGGGCTGACAACGCAAAACACTGAACTCAAAATAACAACCGTAATCACAAAGGCCGATTTGAACAAAAACCGCCACGCGTTGGCAGTCCCTCTTTAACCGTTTGTTATGCAAATTCAATGAGATAAACTGACTTTACACGACCAAAAGCCACAATTGCAATGGTTGAGTGATTCAAGAACCACCCCAAACAAGAACTGTGATAAATGAGCCGCCAAAACAAAGTCCACCTTTCAACAACAAACCAAGCTTTTGAATCAGGAAAACTCAACGAGCGAAAACTTCAGCAAGTGCAAAATGCTCGATAAACTTGCCCTTTCCACACTTTGCGCCCACAAGATTCACAACACGCCAACGCTAAAACTGATTGAGGCAAACAAAGAACCTTGCCTGTTTTACGGCTTGAGTTCACCATGAATTTGAAGGTAAAAATGCTCATTTGCCGACAACACAAAACGAATGGCCGGAGAAATCCCAAAAGATTGAGCCCTAAATTTACCTGAGTTGCATAACGCCCGGCTAAGGGGTTGACAACGCACCGCCGAACTCAAAAAACACACTGTAAACTCTGAACTTCAATTTTGCACTAAAGTCGCCACGCGTTGGCAATCCCTCTTGAGCCGTTTGTTAGGCCAACCGATTGACAACGATACTTTCAAAACCAAAGAACGAGTTTTTTGTAAACTTGAAACAAACTAACCGATTAATTTATAAACAAAAATGCTAAATTAGCAAAGAAACAAAAAACTCAAATTGAGCGGTTTGGAAGAAAAGTGACGAGCGTAGCATGCTCGGCGGACGTTTGGATACTGAAGGTTATTTCACCGATGAATTCACAGCGACAAACAACCCAACGCGATCAAGAAACAACAAATAGGTGATGATTATTTATTGCTTAAGTCCAGCAATGAGAACATGGAATTCACCGTTCAATTCAAACCCGATTTAGCTGATAAAAACTCATTTTGCCTAACGCCCGGCTAAGGGGTTGACAACGCACCGCCGAACTTAAAAAACACACTGTAAACACTGAACTGCAATTTTGCACTAAAACCGCCAAGCGTTGGCAATCCCTCTTGAGCCGTTTGTTATGCAAATTCAATAAGATAAACTGACTTTACTCGATCAAAAACCACAATTGCAATGGTTGAGTGATTCAAGAATCAACCCAAGCAAGAACTGTGATAAATGAGCTGCCAAAACAAAGTCCACCTTTCAACAACAAACCAAGCTTTTGAATCAGACAAACTCAACGAGCGACAACTTCAGCAAAAGTAAAATGATCGATAAACTTGCCCTTTCCACACTTTGCGCACGCTGAATTGGCAACGAACCAGCGCTAAAACTGATTGAGGCAAACAAAGAACCTTGTCTGTTTTACGGTTTAAGTTAACCACTAATTTGAGGGTAAAGTGCTCATTTGCCGACAACACAAAACGAATGGCCGGAGAAACCTCAAAAGATTGAACCCCTAAATTTACCTGAGTTGCATAACGCCCTGTTAAGGTGTGAGCAACGCAATACAGATGCTACCGTATACCACCTTAAACACAAAACGCAACGCATAGCGAAAGTGCCAAGCGTTGCGAATCACTCTTAAACAGATTGTTAGCTGGATTATATAGCATCTAGATCATGCTTTAGAGCGGTCATCAACTTTTGTTTAACATTCGCCAAGTTGCTTTTATTAGAATCTGATATTCTCAAGATTTCTTCTGGCACATTTCTAGAAATCTGAAACTCTGGACTCCCTATATAAGTTAAAATGCTAACAAGGTTATTCTCTGATTTCTGTATTTCATGCAGCATATTTTCTAATAATGAGCCTATTTCATCATTAGCTGACAGTTTAAAAGCATTCAATCTTGAATATAGCTTTATTTGCTGACCTTTAATGTTAGTTACTGCCTCCTGAGCCATGTTATTAAACTTCACAGTTAGCTCATTTTTCGATAGCCCTGAAACATTATGTGTGAACCCGTAAAACTCCATCATTATCTGAGAGAATTCACCAGCAAGAACTCTAGCTAGACATCCGTTAAATTCGTCTACCTCTTCCATAAATTGATAATACTGAGTCTTCTTGCTCTCATACCTATGTTTTCTTTTCTCAATATCGAGTTGATGAGTTTTCTTCACATCTTCAACTTCCTTTTGATACTTTGATATTATTTTTTGCTTTTGGTCTTCAAGATTTCTTAATTCCTCTAGTAGAGCACGTGACTTCCCCTTCTCTTTCAAATATGCAGTGAAGTAAAGTGATAAAGAACCTGTTACTAGCCCTATTAAAAAACTTGGTAGTATTTGTATTAATTCCAAAATGTCTCCCTTGCTACATTACAGCTAACGCCCGGTTAAGGGGTTGACAACGCACCACTAAACTCAAAAAATACACTGTAAACACTTAACTTCAATTTTGCATTAAAATCGACGAGCGTTGGCAATCCCTCTTTAACCGTTTGTTAGGCCAACCGATTGACAACAATGCTTTCAAAACCCAAGAACAAGGCTTTTTGTAAATTTGAAACAAACTAAACCATTCATTTATAAACCAAAACTCTAACTCAGCAAAGAAACCAAAAAACTCAAATTGAGCGATTTGGAAGAAAAGTGACGAGCGTAGCATGCTCGGCGGACGTTTGGATGCTGAAGGTTATTTTACCGCTAAATTCACAACGCTAAACAACCCAACGCGATCAAGAAACAGCAAATATGTGATGATTATTTATTGCTTAAGTTCAGTCTGAGAACATCGTATTTACCGTTCAATTCCAACTCGATTTAGCTGATAAAAACTCACTTTGCCTAACGCCCGCTTAAGGGGCAGCCAACGCTACTACTAACTTTCCGCATAACACCGTAACCACAAAAGCCAACGCATAGTAAAAATGCCGCGCGTTGGCTGTCCCTCTTGAAGCGTTTGTTATATGCCTGTTCGCAAAGTCTACAAGTCCCTTAGTAAGCACCTAACTTAAAGGCTACAAGCTATATAGCCTTTTGCGATCTTTACGGTAACATTTAAAAGCCAAGACCCAGAACGAAACCAAGGCAAACAACGCTACCTTGTCGTATCTATGTAATAACTTCCCAACTATGGCATCTTCCAAAGGCTTCATTACTCCTTGGAACTCAATTTCAGCGATATAGTATTTGCCGATCAATAAAATTACGAAGTGAAAAACGACACCAAAAATCAGTGCTAATTGAGTGCGTTTCGATAGTGAAAGCACATATAGAAATTCATATACAAAGTTCATTTTTACTTCCTATCTGCATTGGCATATAACGCCCGGCTAAGGGGTTGACAACGCATCACCGGACTCAAAAAATACACTGTAAACACTGAACTTCAATTTTGCACTAAAACCGCCACGCGTTGGCAATCCCTCTTGAGCCGTTTGTTATGCAAATTCAATGAGATAAACTGACTTTACTCGATCAAAAGCCACCATTGCAATGATTGAGTGATTCAAGAATCAACCCAAGCAAGAACTGTGATAAATGAGCCGCCAAAACAAAGTCCACCTTTCAGCAACCAACCAAGCTTTTGAATCAGGAAAACTCAACGAGCGAAAAGTTCAGCAAAAGCAAAATGCTCGATTAACTTGCCCTTTCCACACTTTGCGCACGCTGAATTGGCAACAAACCAGCACCAAAACTCATTGAGGCAAACAAAGAACTTTGCCTGTTTTACGGCTTGAGTTAACCACGAATTTTAGGGTAAAAAAGCTCATTTGCCGACAACACAAAACGAATAGCCGGAGAAATCTAAAAAGATTGAACCCCTAAATTTACCTGAGTTGCATAACGCCCAATTAAGGTGTGAGGCACTCAATACCAAAGCTACCGCATACCACCTTAATCACGAAAACCAACGCATAGTAAAAATGCTACGCGTGCCGAATCACTCTTAAATTGTTTGTTAGGGCGATGTTAATTGAGCGCTCTTTCCACTATTTCACGGCAATGAATTTCCGTCGTTGAGAACAGAGGAATACCCTTGTGTTCAGAAGCTGTTAGTAATAAAGGAATTTCAGTACAACCCAAAATTACACCTTGCGCATTATGTTCAACTAATTCTTCAATGACTGATAAAAAGCCATGCTTTGTTTCTACACTAAATTCATTTAGCACCAGTTCTGATACGATTTTCTGATGGACGTACTCTCTGGAGTCTGACTCAGGTACTACAACTTCAATGCTACTGCTTTGAAGAACGCCTTTATAGAATTGTGTTTCCATAGTTTTCTGTACACCAATTAGTCCAACACGGTCTAAACCCATTTTTTGGATAGATTTAGCAGTAGCATCTCTGATATCCACGAATTCAGCGTCATACTTAGCTTCTATGATAGGCATAAAACGGTGTAATCCATTTGCGCATAAAGCGATTACTTCCGCACCTCCAGAAACAAGCACATCCACAGCGTCGACAATCATTTTTTCGCACAATTTTTCTGTTGGATCTTTGCTCTGATTTTCGAGAAACAATCCCTCATCAAGACTTTCAATTAGGACGTGAGCACTCTTGTGACCACCTAGGTTTTGGTTGGTAAAAACATTTACAAGTTTGTAATACTCAAGTGTAGATACCCAACCTAGTCCACCCACTAATCCAATTTTTTTCAACGTACATACTCCTTTATATTCTTAAGCCCTAACGCCCGCTTAAGTGGTGAGCAACGCTACCACGACACTAACTTATTGCACCGTAACCACAAAAGCCAATGCAAACCAAAACCGCCGAGCGTTGCGAATCCGTCTTAAAGCGTTTGTTATGTTTGGGGCTGATATTTACTCAGGAATGGGGTCAGCAATTACCCATGCATCTAGATGACCTAGCTCGACTTTATACGAAATATCTTTGGCTATAACTTCTCCATAACCTTTCGAGTTTTCTGCATCCGATATATCGATGATTTCACCTATTCTAGGAACAAAAGATGACTCTATCTCCACGATTGTTCCTTTGCCCAAATCAGCTTTTACTTCTACAAATAATTTGCTCATAGTTTCACCGCTATTTTTTTAGCAAATTTCATTGCTTCACTTTCAATATTAGAAGGAGTCCCTAACATTACTGGAGCATCTTGGACATGATGAAGAATTGCAGCATAGATGTCTTCAGTTGAAGGAGTAAAAGACAGTTTCTTAACATTTGACACTGCCTTTCTAAAATTCTGCTGATCACTTGGATGGGGGCTAAACCATGTTGCACGACCAGCCCAACACTCTAAAGCTTCGATTAGTTGATTCATTTTATTATTTCTCCTTAAAACATAACGCCCGGCTAAGGGGTTGACAACGCACCGCCGAACTTAAAAAACACACTATAAACACTGAACTTCAATTTTGCACTAAAGTCGCCAAGCGTTGGCAATCCCTCTTGAGCCGTTTGTTATGCAACTTGGATTCAAGTACGAAGTGCGACACCTCTGAACATAAAAACAGTAAGGTGCGATAATCATGAAGTTTGCTCCCGCCAAGAAGTAAAAAACATGAAATACACACACCTCACTGAGATTGAAAGGTATATGATTTCTTTGCTCAGAAAGCAAGGGATCAGTACCGCAAAAATAGCTAAACAACTGGGGCGTCACAAAGCCACTATCTATCGAGAAATTGAACGTAATTGTCGTTACAACAAGTTCTTCGATAGGTACTCTTATCAACCAGAGCGAGCACAGCAAATGGCGCGCAACCGGCTTAGTCGTTCACGGCGAAATAAACGCTATACCAAACTTGACTTCAGACTACCTGAAGCCTTGCTACGACTGGATTGGAGCCCTGACCAAATCGTCGGATACCTAAGGATGAGAGGCTATCCAACAATGAGCCACGAGCTCATTTATCAGCACGTTTGGAACGACAAAACTCTCGGTGGAACGCTATGGAAACACCTACGCCAATCCACCAAGAAAAGGCGTAAAAGGTACAACTCAAAAGACAGTCGAGGACGGCTGGCAAATAAGCGTCATATTTCCGAAAGACCTGCAGACGCTGAGCATCGAAAAGAGCCTGGCCACTGGGAAATTGATACCGTCGTGGGTCGCGGAACCAAGCACTGTATCGTCACTTTAGTCGACAGAATGACTGGCTACACTTTTATCGGTCAAATGGACGATAGAACAAGCGAGTCGCTCAACGTAAGAATGAGCAAAATCATGACCCGCTCTGACTTACCTTTTAAAACGATAACATCAGATAACGGCACTGAATTTCATGGTTATGCACAACTAGAAAAACATCATAACTGCCTGTTTTACTTTGCAAATCCATACCATTCATGGGAGCGAGGCACTAATGAAAACACCAATGGTTTGATACGACAATACTTACCAAAACGAACCTCCATGTCACACGTGACACAGAAGCTGTGTAATGAAATTGCATATAAATTAAATACACGCCCACGCAAAAGGCTTGGGTATAGAACACCAACGGAGTATATTCATGCGCATCTGTAGAAAGTGTCGCACTTCAAACTTGATACTAAGCAAATTCAATGAGATAAACTGACTTTACTCGATCAAAAGCCACCATTGCAATGATTGAGTGATTCAAGAATCAACCCAAGCAAGAACTGTGATAAATGAGCCGCCAAAACAAAGTCCACCTTTCAGCAACAAACCAAGCTTTTGAATGAAACAAACTCAACAAGCAAGACTTTCAGCAAATGCGAAATACTCGATAAACTTGCCCTTTCCACACTTTGCGCCCGCTAAATTCACAACAAACCAGCACCAAAACTGATTGAGGCAAACAAAGAACCTTGCCTGTTTTACGGCTTGAGTAAACCACGAATTTTAGGGTAAAAAAGCTCATTTGCCGACAACACAAAAAGAATGGCCGGAGAAATCTAAAAAGATTGAACCCCTAAATTTACCTGAGTTGCATAACGCCCGGCTAAGGGGTTGACAACGCACCGCCGGACTCAAAAAACACACCGTAAACACTGAACTTCAATTTTGCACTAAAATCGCCAAGCGTTGGCAATCCCTCTTGAGCCGTTTGTTATGCAAATTCAATGAGATAAACTAACTTTACACGACCAAAAGCCACAATTGCAATGGTTGAGTGATTCAAGAACCAACCCAAGTAGGAGCCGAGATAAATAAGCCGCCAAAACAAAGTCCACCGTTCAACAACAAACCAAGCTTTTGAATGAGACAAACCCTACAAGCAAGACTTTAAGCAAGTGCAAAATGCTCGATTAACTTGCCCTTTCCACACTTTGCGAACGCTGATTTGACAACAAGCCAGCGCCAAAACCGATTGAGGAAAACAAAGAAATTTGCCTGTTTTACGGTTTGAGTTAGCCACGAATTTGAGGGTAAAAAAGCTCATTTGCCGACAATACCAAACGAATGGCCGGAGAAATCCAAAAGATTGAACCCCTAAATTTACCTGAGTTGCATAACGCCCGGCTAAGGGGTTGACAACGCACCGCCGAACTTAAAAAACACACTGTAAACGCTGAACTTCAATTTTGCACTAAAGTCGCCAAGCGTTGGCAATCCCTCTTGAGCCGTTTGTTATGCAAATTCAATGAGATAAACTGAATTTACACAACCAAAAACCACAACTGCAATGGTTGAATAATTCAAGAACCAACCCAAACAAGAACTGTGATAAATAAGCAGCCAAAACAAAGTCCACCTTTCAACAACAAACCAAGCTTTTGAATGAGACAAACTCAACAAGCAAGATTTTCAGCAAGTACAAAATGTTCGATAAACTTGCCCTTTCCACACTTTGCGCCCACTGAATTTACAACGCGCCAACGCTAAAACTGATTGAGGCAAACAAAGAACCTTGCCTGTTTTACGGTTTGAGTAAATCAAGAATTTTAGGATAAAAATGCTCATTTGCCGACAATACAAAACGAATGGCCGGAGAAATCCAAAAGATTGAACCCCTAAATTTACCTGAGTTGCATAACGCCCGGCTAAGGGGTTGACGACGCACCGCCGAACTCAAAAAACACACGGTAAACGCTAAACTTCAATTTTGTACTAAAGTCGCCAAGCGTTGGCAATCCCTCTTGAGCCGTTTGTTAGGTATTTATTGCTGCTGAACGTAAATGAGCCGATTTGTATCAAAGCCACGCTCTTTCGACATTTGAACGAACTTCTCCAGAATGTCTGGTTCGACTCTAGGCGTTCTTGAAAGTAACCACAGATATTCTGTATTCGGCCCTGATACGAAGGCATAACTGTAGTTTTCACGCTCTAACTCAAACACCACGTAAGAGCCATAAAACGGACCAAAAAATGAAACCTTCAGATAACCGTCTGTTGGACTATTTACAAAGTAAGCTTTGCCTTCAGCCTCTTTCCACTCACCTTTCTCTTCGGAATAACCACGATTAAGAACCGAAACGCCGCCATCATTTCGAACACGATATTCCGCAGTAACCTGACTTAAACCTCTTTCAAAGGAATGATCAAGTCGAGCAACCTCGTACCATTTACCTAAATAATTGTTCAGTTCAAAATCCGACACAGGCTTTACTGATTCGGGCATACCCAAGCAGCCGTTTAATAAAACAGTACAAATAATCAACAAGATTGATCTCATGATGCCTCCAAATACCTAACGCCCGGCTAAGGGGTTGACAACGCACCGCCGAACTTAACAAACACACTGTAAACACTGAATTTCAATTTGCACTAAAGTCGCCACGCGTTGGCAATCCCTCTTGAGCCGTTTGTTAGGCCAACAGATTGACAACGACATTTTCAAAACCAAAGAACGAGTTTTTGTGAATTTGAAACCAACTAACTGATTAATTTATAAACCAAAACGCTAAAGCAGCAAAGAAACCAAAAAAACTCAAATTGAGCGGTTTGGAAGAAAAGTGACGAGCGTAGCATGCTCGGCGGACGTTTGGATGCTGAAGGTTATTTTGCCGCTAAACTCACAACGAAAAACAACTCAACGCGATCAAGAAACAACAAATATGTGATGATTATTTATTGCTTAACTTAAGCCACAAAACATGGAATTTACCGCTCAATTCCAACTCGATTTAGCTGATAAAAACTCACTTTGCCTAACGCCCGGTTAAGGGGCTGACAACGCAAAACACTGAACTCAAAATAACAGCCATAATCACAAATGCCGATTTGAACAAAAACCGCCACGCGTTGGCAGTCCCTCTTTAACCGTTTGTTAGGCCAACCGATTGACACTGACACTTTCAAAACTAAAGAACGAGCTTTTTTTTTGTAAATTTTAAAACAACTAACCGATTCATTTATAAACCAAAACTCTAAATCAGCAAAGAAACAAAAAAACTCAAATTGAGCGATTTGGAAGAAAAGTGACGAGCGTAGCATTCTCGGCGGACGTTTGGATGCTGAAGGTTATTTTGCCGCTAAACTCACAACGAAAAGCAACTCAACGCGATCAAGAAACAACAAATATGTGATGATTATTTATTGCTTAACTTAAGCCAGAAAACATGGAATTTACCGCTCAATTCCAACTCGATTTAGCTGATAAAAACTCACTTTGCCTAACGCCCGCTTAAGGGGCAGACAACGCTACTACCAACTTTCTGCATAACACCGTAATCACAAAAACCAACGCATAGTAAAAATGCCACGCGTTGGCTGTCCCTCTTGAAGCGTTTGTTAGCTCTTTTTCTGCGGCCAACCGTACGTCTCGTCATAGCCAGACTCAATTTGAAGTCTAAGAATAAGGTTTTCGACGTCAGCATAGTCTGAAGGATACACTAATTTTATTTTTCCACTTGCCCGTTCAAGCTCAGATTTCTTTAATGGCACATGATACTTGGATGCCCATTGCACAAAGATTGTGAGTCGACCAAGCAATTCAAGTTGAGGTTCTGATAGTTCCAAATGCAGCTTATCTGCAACATCTGTTAGATCGTGTGCATTTTTGTGGAAATGATTTGGATATAACCGGTCATTCGAGGTGTCAGGTTTATGTTTATATATAAGAGCACCTTTCAGAGCATTTTCAGCGGCGAGACCAAGCAGCAACATAGCTCCTTTCATCGCACCAACATGACGATAATTATCCTTTTCACTCGTGTTCATCTCCCGAACTGAAAATACTTCATAAAGAGATTTTGAAGCTTCAAACATCTGCCAAGCTTGCCTAAACCAATTTTCTGGGGTCGAAACACCCTCTTTAAATTCGATCACCAATCCTCCTATTTATAGAGCTAACGCCCGGCTAAGGGGTTGACAACGCACCGCCGAACTTAAAAAACACACCTTAAACACTGAACTTCAATTTTGCACTAAAGCCGCCACGCGTTGGCAATCCCTCTTGAGCCGCTTGTTAGCTGCTACACTTTAGCCGGAGATTTACTACCCAACGGCCTAATTTAAAACACATTATTGCTTTCAAGCGACAAAGTAAAACGGACAACTGAGAAACTAAAACCTAACCCACGAAACGTACTTGGCAAAGAAGAAATAATAGGAAAACTGACGAGCTTCTAAGACTTCAATTTACAAAGAATTCTTTCGAAGAAGCCAACGGCCAAGTGCGCGAAATCCATTTAAGCGCGAAAGAGCTTCAAAACCAAAGAAGCCACACCAAAGAAATAAACAAACACACCACTTCCCGTAAACAGACTTTGGTTAGTTCAAACACTTCACGAACAGTGCCACTGGCGAGATACGCGGAAAAGTGCTGACTTTCAGGTGTAAAGCTAGAGCCTCAGACTAAGAAAAATAAACACGTAATTTGATGATTTTTCTTAACCTCAGCTAACGCCCGGCTAAGGGGTTGACAACGCACCACCGAACTCAAAAAACACACTGTAAACACTGAACTTCAATTTTGCACTAAAGCCGCCACGCGTTGGCAATCCCTCTTGAGCCGTTTGTTATGCAAATTCAATAAGATAAACCGACTTTACACGACCAAAAGCCACAATTGCAATGGTTGAGTGATTCAAGAACCAACCCAAGTCAGAGCCATGATAAATAAGCCGCCAAAACAAAGTCCACCTTTCAACAACAAACCAAGCTTTTGAATCAGGAAAACTCAACAAGCGAAACCTTCAGCAAGTCCAAAATGCTCGATAAACTTGCCCTTTCCACACTTTGCGCCCGCTAAATTCACAACAAAACAGCACCAAAACTCATTGAGGCAAACAAAGAACCTTGTCTGTTTTACGGTTTAAGTTAACGACGAATTTGAGGGTAAAAATGCTCATTTGCCGACAACACAAAACGAATGGCCGGAGAAATCCAAAAGATTGAACCCCTAAATTTACCTGAGTTGCATAACGCCCGGCTAAGGGGTTGACAACGCATCACCGGACTCAAAAAACACACTGTAAACACTGAATTTCAATTTTGCACTAAAGTCGCCAAGCGTTGGCAATCCCTCTTGAGCCGTTTGTTATGCAAATTCAATAAGATAAATTGACTTTACTCGATCAAAAGCCACAATTGCAATGGTTGAGTGATTCAAGAACCAACCCAAGTAGGAGCCGAGATAAATAAGCCGCCAAAACAAAGTCCACCTTTCAGCAACAAACCAAGCTTTTGAATCAGGAAAACTCAACGAGCTAAAACTTCAGCAAGTGCAAAATGCTCGATAAACTTGCCCTTTCCACACTTTGCGCCCGCTAAATTCACAACAAACCAGCACCAAAACTCATTGAGGCAAACAAAGAATCTTACCTGTTTTACGGCTTGAGTGAACCACGAATTTGAGGGTAAAAGTGCTCATTTGCCGACAACACAAAACGAATAGCCGGAGAAATCCCAAAAGATTGAAACCCTAAATTTACCTGAGTTGCATAACGCCCGGCTAAGGGGTTGACAACGCACCGCCGAACTTAAAAAACACACCGTAAACACTGAACTTCAATTTTGCCCTAAAGTCGCCAAGCGTTGGCAATCCCTCTTGAGCCGTTTGTTAACTATCTGCAACACGCTCATGACTAAAGAAATTCATCTCCTTGATTATCTAAAGTCTTATGGCCACACTCACTGCAAACTACATATCTGTTGATTAAATCTAGCGATGCTCCAACTGGGCTTGCCACACCACCAAAAAAGCCCTCCAGAAAAGCCTTAAATTGTTCTTTCTTACTTTTTCCATACTTTGAGGGCTTTTGTTTTATGAGCTCTTTATGCTCTGTTTGTTTGCCACACTTTTCACAAAATATATCACTCATTTCAATACCAACCTCTGTTTTATATAAGCTGGCATATATAAACACATTCAGCCTCAAAAAAGAGAGAGCCAATTATCAAAATCAGTCAAGCGATTGAATTTATTGATATATACCCAGAAGAGAGTTAACGCCGCATTAAGGTGTGAGCGACGCTTGGCTATACTTGAGCGAAGCGAAACTGCCAAGCGTTGCGAATCACTCTTAAATGCTTTGTTAGCCCTCTGATTTTGAAGTTTTTTCTAACAGCTCATCAATATATTCACTTGAAAGTGAGTTTTCTAGATGTTTGAAAAGTTTATCTTGATGTAACGTTGCAATGAAATCTAACAAATATTCTATCGTTACGATTTTTTTCCCTGCATTTTCAGCTGAAACATCTGGTATGACCCTACCATGCAATGCTCCATTTCTTTCATCGTACAATTCAGAACAGAAGTAATTTATAAACTCAGAGTCTAAATCACTAGAAAGATCCGTTTCAGACACAATCTGGCGTATCTTAGGCTTTTTAATAACTTTTTCCGAACCTTTAACTATCGCATCTGACTCCGAATTGAATATGCTTCCACCGGTCCTTTGAACATAATTAGCAATATCCCATAACAATCCTTCTATCATCGGAAGAGCTGCGTATACGCATAGTGAAAAATGTCCCGCGTTATAAGCAGCGACAATCTCTCGCAACACTTGTTTTCGCTGGTTATCGAACCCACCAAGAGCATGCTGCACAACTAAACTGTCAACGAGCTCTAAAAAAGTATCGAACCCTTCTTTATAGTTATACTTATCAAAAACATAGTGAGATACATCGGTACCACATTCAAACTCTTCAACTACGTCATAAAGGGATGCGACGGACATCTTTTGTACTGCCCATTTCATGGGAAACCTTAACCACACATCTCGACCGAATAAACGATTTAGGGATAGCCGTGCTGGGTTACATATTAGGTATGCGATGTTATTAGTTGGATACTCACCACTCAGCTTAGTGGTAATTAAACTAATATCGGCATTAAAAGATGTATTTTTAATTTGCTCGCTTGCCGACAGTAGATCTTCATATTGACGCTTTAATTTAATGTTATTTGGCTTAGATAACTCGCTTTCAAACAGCTTCTTCGCGTCAGAGTCTTTCCCCTGTGAAATCATGTATTCATAGCTAGGTGCTTTTTTCCTCAGAATTTTGATTCTTAGCGACTTTAATTCCGAACAGATTACTTGTAATTCAATACTTATATTCTTCTCTAGAATATCACCCAATTGAGGGCTGACTGCACCTTCTACAATTGCGTTTTCAATTAATCTCACAACTTGCTGAAACTCAGTTTTAGAACTGATTTTACCAATGGCTTCATCGCTGACCATGAGTAAGTAATAACCAACTTGGAAAAGCCGATTGAAATCATCAGTATGAAGCTGCTTAATTAACCTCTTCTTTCTCTGTTCACCTAGAAACAGACTTATGACATGCTTAAAATCTTCGGGGACTTCTTCTACTGATTTATATTCCATCCTCACCTCACCCATGAGATCTAATAAAGAGGGCTAACGCCCGCTTAAGGGGCAGCCAACGCTACTACCAAATTACCGCATAACACCGTAATCACAAAAACCAACGCATAGTAAAAATGCCACGCGTTGGCTGTCCCTCTTGAAGCGTTTGTTAGTTTTTGTGCTGCAACAAGAACTGCTCTAACATTTTACCAACCAATTCCGGAGATTCTTGATGCGACGAATGTCCTGTCAATGGGATATTCGCAAAACTACAGCCTGTAATTTTCGACTTCAAAGCCGCTGCCTCATCCAACGAAAACAAGAAGTCATTATCACCTCGCATTACTAATGTCGGGCAACTAATTTTTTCAACTAATTTATGTGGATAACCAGATTCTGTTGTATCAAGCCAGACTGCTTTCACAGCGTCTACGAGTTTAGGGAAATCCGGTTTAGGATTTGACGCCTCATATAAAGCAACATCATCTGCAAACCTTGATAACCAAAATTCAGCCGTCAAACCACTTAGCAATTCAACCGATGGATCATCTGCCTCTAATCGCCACTGCGAGCCAAGTGTCACTAAACAAGATACCTTTTCCGGCTCTTGTATTGCTAACCGATAACCTACGATACCACCGTCACTAAAACCAAAAATTGAATATTTATCGATACCCAAATAGCTCAGAACATGCTGAACGTCTTGCTGATATTGCATGTAATTAAGTGGACTTTCACCTAAAAGGGACTTCCCGTGACCACGGAAATCTATACTTATCAATTGATAGTCAGCAGCAACATATTTATGAATTGAACTTAACTCATTCAATGAACCAAGACCGCCATGAAGCATCAATAAGGGCTTGCCATCATGATTACCTGAAAGCTCGTAATAAATCTCGGAGCCACTAACACTTACATACCCATTTTTATTTTTCATTTTATCGACCAACTACGTTTGTATTGATTTGACCTGAAAAAACTAACGCCCGGCTAAGGGGTTGACAACGCACCGCCGAACTCAAAAAACACACTGTAAACACTGAACTTCAATTTTGTACTAAAGTCGCCAAGCGTTGGCAATCCCTCTTGAGCCGTTTGTTATGCAAATTCAATGAGATAAACTGACTTTACACGATCAAAAACCACAATCGCAATGGTTGAGTGATTCAAGAATCAACCGAAGCCAGAGCCGTGATAAATAAGCCGCCAAAACAAAGCCCACCGTTCAACAACAAACCAAGCTTTTGAATGAGACAAACTCAACAAGCAAGACTTTCAGCAAATGCGAAATACTCGATAAACTTGCCCTTTCCACACTTTGCGCACGCTGAATTGACAACAAAACAGCACCAAAACTGATTGAGGCAAATAAAGAACCTTGCCTGTTTTACGGTTTAAGTTAACCACGAATTTGAGGGTAAAAAAGCTCATTTGCCGATAACACAAAACGAATGGCCGGAGAAATCCCAAAAGATTGAGCCCCTAAATTTACCTGAGTTGCATAACGCCCGGCTAAGGGGTTGACAACGCACCACCGAACTCAAAAAACACACTGTAAACACTGAACTTCAATTTTGCACTAAAGCCGCCACGCGTTGGCAATCCCTCTTGAGCCGTTTGTTATGCAAATTCAATAAGATAAACCGACTTTACACGACCAAAAGCCACGATTGCAATGGCTGAGTGATTCAAGAATCAACCCAAGCAAGAACTGTGATAAATAAGCCGCCAAAACAAAGTCCACCTTTCAGCAACAAACCAAGCTTTTGAATCAGGAAAACTTAACGAGCGAAACCTTCATCAAAATCAAAATGCTCGATTAACTTGCCCTTTCCACACTTTGCGTCCGCTAAACTGACAACGCGCCAACGCTAAAACTGATTGAGGCAAACAAAGAAATTTGCCTGTTTTACGGTTTGAGTTAACCAAGAATTTGAGGATAAAAAAGCTCATTTGCCGATAACACAAAACGAATAGCCGGAGAAATCCCAAAAGATTGAACCCCTAAATTTACCTGAGTTGCATAACGCCCGGTTAAGGGGCTGACAACGCAAAACTCTGAACTCAAAATAACAACCGTAATCACAAAGGCCGATTTGAACAAAAACCGCCACGCGTTGGCAGTCCCTCTTTAACCGTTTGTTAGGCCAACCGATTGGCAACAATACTTTCAAAAGCCAAGAACAAGGCTTTTTGTAAATTTGACGCAAACTAAACCATTCATTTATAAACCAAAACTCTAACTCAGCAAAGAAACCAAAAAACTCAAATTGAGCGATTTGGAAGAAAAGTGACGAGCGTAGCATTCTCGGCGGACGTTTGGATGCTGAAGGTTATTTTGCCGCTAAATTTATAACGATAAACAACCCAACACGATCAAGAAACAACAAATATGTGATGATTATTTATTGCTTAAATTCAGCCTGAGAACATGGGATTTACCGTTCAATTCAAACTCGATTTAGCTGATAAAAACTCACCTTGCCTAACGCCCGGCTAAGGGGTTGACAACGCACCGCCGAACTCAAAAAACACACTGTAAACATTGAACTTCAACTTTGCACTAAAGTCGCCAAGCGTTGGCAATCCCTCTTGAGCCGTTTGTTAGGCCAACCAATTGACACCGACACTTTCACAACCAAAGAACGAGCATTTTTGTAAACTTGAAACAAACTAACCGATTCATTTATAAACCAAAATACTAAATCAGCAAAGAAACAAAAAACTCAAATTTAGCGGTTTGGAAGAAAAGTGGCGAGCGTAGCATGCTCGGCGGACGTTTGGATGCTGAAGGTTATTTTACCGATGAATTCACAGCGATAAACAACCCAACGCGATCAAGAAACAGCAAATATGTGATGATTATTTATTGCTTAAGTTACGCCACAAAACATGGAATTTACTGCTCAATTTCAACTCGATTTAGCTGATAAAAGCTCACCTTGCCTAACGCCCGGCTAAGGGGTTGACAACGCACCGCCGAACTCAAAAAACACACTTAAACACTGAACTTCAATTTTGCACCAAAGTCGCCACGCGTTGGCAATCCCTCTTGAGCCGTTTGTTATGCAAATTCAATAAGATAAACCGACTTTACACGACCAAAAGCCACAATTGCAATGGTTGAGTGATTCAAGAATCAACCCAAGCAAGAACTGCGATAAATAAGCCGCCAAAACAAAGTTCACCTTTCAACAACAAACTAAGCTTTTGAATCAGGAAAACTCAACAAGCGAAACCTTCAGCAAGTCCAAAATGCTCGATAAACTTGCCCTTTCCACACTTTGCGCCCGCTAAATTCACAACAAAACAGCACCAAAACTCATTGAGGCAAACAAAGAACCTTGTCTGTTTTACGGTTTAAGTTAACGACGAATTTGAGGGTAAAAATGCTCATTTGCCGACAACACAAAACGAATGGCCGGAGAAATCCAAAAGATTGAACCCCTAAATTTACCTGAGTTGCATAACGCCCGGCTAAGGGGTTGACAACGCACCGCCGAACTTAAAAAACACACTTAAACACTGAACTGCAATTTTGCACTAAAGTCGCCACGCGTTGGCAATCCCTCTTGAGCCGTTTGTTATGCAAATTCAATAAGATAAACTGACTTTACTCGATCAAAAGCCACCATTGCAATGGTTGAGTGATTCAAGAATCAACCCAAGCAAGAACTGCGATAAATAAGCCGCCAAAACAAAGTTCATCTTTCAACAACAAACCAAGCTTTTGAATCAGGAAAACTCAACAAGCAAGACTTTCAGCAAGTGCAAAATGCTCGATAAACTTGCCCTTTCTACACTTTGCGCCCACTGAATTAACAACGCGCCAACGCCAAAACTGATTGAGGCAAACAAAGAACTTTGCCTGTTTTACGGCTTGAGTTCACAATGAATTTGAAGGTAAAAATGCTCATTTGCCGACACAACAAAACGAATGGCCGGAGAAATCCAAAAGATTGAACCCCTAAATTTACCTGAGTTGCATAACGCCCGCTTAAGGGGCAGACAACGCTACTACTAACTTTCCGCATAACACCGTAATCACAAAAACCAACGAATAGTAAAAATGCCACGCGTTGGCTGTCCCTCTTGAAGCGTTTGTTATGTGCCATTATACTGACGTTTAACTATGTAATACATTGTACAACCAAAGGTGCTCTTATGAGAACAGAAATGCTAAGTACTCGCATAGACCATGATACCAAAGTTGCTTTTACTAGCATCTGTGACGAAATGGGTCTTAGTACATCACAAGCTATTAAAATTTTTGCAAAAGCCGTGATTAATCATGGTGGTATTCCATTTGACTTACGTGTACCTCAACCAAATGAAACAACGATTTCTGCAATGAATGAACTCGTTCAAGGTCATGGACATAAAGCCGAATCTGTTGGCGCTATGCTTACTGAGCTAACTGAAGGCAAAGTTAAGAATGTATAGTTTAGAATACTCAACACAATTCAAAAAAGACTTTAAAAAAATCACCAAAATGCCGATTTCGGACATCATTGAAGTCGGCAACGTCATATCAAAGCTGCAAAGAGGCGAAAAACTCGATCCTAAAAATGTTGATCATCCTTTAACTGGCGGATGGGTTGGATTCCGAGACTGTCACGTTAAACCAGATCTAGTGCTCATTTATCGCATTTTTGATGGTCAACTTCAATTAGCTAGAATTGGCTCTCATAGTGATTTGTTCTGATGAACCTCAGTGGCACATAACGCCCGGCTAAGGGGTTGACAACGCACCGCCGAACTTAAAAAACACACTGTAAACACTGAACTGCAATTTTGCACTAAAGTCGCCACGCGTTGGCAATCCCTCTTGAGCCGTTTGTTATGCAAATTCAATGAGATAAACCGAATTTACACGACCAAAAGCCACAATTGCAATGGCTGAGTGATTCAAGAATCAACCCAAACCAGAGCCATGATAAATAAGCCGCCAAAACAAAGTCCACCGTTCAACAACAAACCAAGCTTTTGAATGAGACAAACTCAACAAGCAAGACTTTCAGCAAATGCGAAATACTCGATAAACTTGCCCTTTCCACACTTTGCGCCCGCTAAATTCACAACAAACCAGCACCAAAACTCATTGAGGCAAACAAAGAACCTTGCCTGTTTTACGGCTTGAGCGAACCACGAATTTGAGGGTAAAAAAGCTCATTTGCCGACAACACAAAACGAATGGCCGGAGAAATCCCAAAAGATTGAGCCCCTAAATTTACCTGAGTTGCATAACGCCCGGCTAAGGGGTTGACAACGCACCGCCGGACTTAAAAAACACACTTAAACACTGAACTTCAATTTTGCACTAAAGTCGCCACGCGTTGGCAATCCCTCTTGAGCCGTTTGTTATGCAAATTCAATAAGATAAACTGACTTTACTCGATCAAAAACCACCATTGCAATGGTTGAGTGATTCAAGAACCAACCTAAGCAAGAACTGTGATAAATGAGCTGCCAAAACAAAGCCCACCTTTCAACAACAAACCAAGCTTTTGAATCAGGAAAACTTAACGAGCGAAACCTTCAGCAAGTGCAAAATGCTCGATAAACTTGCCCTTTCCACACTTTGCGCACGCTGAATTGCCAACAAACCAGCACCAAAACTGATTGAGGCAAACAAAGAACCTTGCCTGTTTTACGGCTTGAGTAAACAACGAATTTTAGGGTAAAAATGCTCATTTGCCGACAACACAAAACGAATAGCCGGAGAAATCCCAAAAGATTGAACCCCTAAATTTACCTGAGTTGCATAACGCCCGGCTAAGGGGTTGACAACGCATTGCCGAACTCAAAAAATACACTGTAAACACTGAACTTCAATTTTGCACTAAAGCCGCCACGCGTTGGCAATCCCTCTTGAGCCGTTTGTTAGGCCAATCAATTGACAACAATGCTTTCAAAACCCAAGAACAAGTCTTTTTGTAAAGTTTAAGCAAACTAAACCGTTCATTTATAAACCCAAATGCCCAATCAGAAAAGAAACAAAAAAACTCAAATTGAGCGATTTGGAAGAAAAGTGACGAGCGTAGCATGCTCGGCGGACGTTTGGATGCTGAAGGTTATTTTGCCGCTAAACTCACAACGAAAAGCAACCCAACGCGATCACGAAACAACAAATATGTGATGATTATTTATTGCTTAACTTAAGCCACAAAACATGGAATTTACTGTTCAATTTCAACTCGATTTAGCTGATAAAAACTCACTTTGCCTAACGCCCGGCTAAGGGGTTGACAACGCACCACCGAACTCAAAAAACACACTGTAAACACTGAACTTCAATTTTGCACTAAAGCCGCCACGCGTTGGCAATCCCTCTTGAGCCGTTTGTTAGGCCAACCAATTGACACCGACACTTTCACAACCAAAGAACGAGCTTGTTTGTAAACTTGAAACAAACTAACCGATTCATTTATAAACCAAAATGCTGAATCAGCAAAGAAACAAAAAAACTCAAATTGAGCGATTTGGAAGAAAAGTGACGAGCGTAGCATTCTCGGCGGACGTTTGGATGCTGAAGGTTATTTTACCGATGAATTCACAGCGTTAAACAACCCAACACGATCAAGAAACGACAAATATGTGATGATTATTTATTGCTTAAATTAAGCCACAAAACATGGAATTTACCGTTCAATTTCAACTCGATTTAGCTGATAAAAACTCACTTTGCCTAACGCCCGGCTAAGGGGTTGACAACGCACCGCCGAACTTAAAAAACACACTTAAACACTGAACTGCAATTTTGTACTAAAGCCGCCACGCGTTGGCAATCCCTCTTGAGCCGTTTGTTATGCAAATTCAATGAGATAAACCGAATTTATACGATCAAAAGCCACAATTGCAATAGTTGAGTGATTCAAGAATCAACCCAAGCCAGAGCCGTGATAAATAAGCCGCCAAAACAAAGCCCACCTTTCAACAACCAACCAAGCTTTTGAATGAGACAAACCCTACAAGCAAGACTTTCAGCAAGTGAAAAATGCTCGATTAACTTGCCCTTTCCACACTTTGCGCACGCTGAATTGACAACAAAACAGCACCAAAACTCATTGAGGCAAACAAAGAACCTTGCCTGTTTTACGGTTTGAGTAAACCACGAATCTGAAGGTGAAAAAGCTCATTTGCCGACAACACAAAACGAATGGCCGGAAAAATCCCAAAAGATTGAGCCCCTAAATTTACCTGAGTTGCATAACGCCCAATTAAGGTGTGAAGCGCGCTACCACAACACTCAAAAAGGACGCCGTAAACACTAAACTTGACCCAAACCAAAAATGCCAAGCGTGCTGAATCACTCTTAAATTGTTTGTTATGTTTACCAGTCACTTAGCTTTGACAGGAAACCACTGCTATCCAGTAAAGTAGATTTTATAACCTTATCTTCGATCCCGTACTTACGGCACATAGCAAACACACTTGAAGTGAAAGGCTCTTTGGCAAAAGGAGATATATAGATAGCCTCTATCAACTCATTTAAATCAACAGGAACACTATCGGCACTTGGGAGATAATTCTCAATATTGGTAGTAGGTACTTGGTTAACAATGAAACATCTAAGCTCGTTTTCGTGACTAAATGATGAACGCTTAATTAGAGGGCTGATATGACCATCAACAACGCAGCATTTTGGTGTTAGGTTTGTATCTGAAAAGTCGAGATACTTTACCTTACTAATTTGGACTTTCTTGCCAAAGACTTGGTCTTTTAAAGCACTACGTAGACGTTCAACTGATGTCTTGACCGCTATACCCTTGCCACCATCTGAATACAATTTCCACATCGCTTCTGATTCAACACGATTGCTATGCCAACAGTTTACAGTTATTCCTTTTGAAATTTTATGAAAAGCTAATTCCATGATGGAACCAAGCTTGTCAATTCCATCCCTCATTTCATCAAGTTTAGGATTGTTGTGAGTGTCATCTATTTGTTTTAGCGACTCATAAGCCAGTTTAAGCTCACTAACTTGAGAACCAAATACTTGAGCAAAGGCTTTAGCGGCAACATCTGGCATATAACCCTCAAATGGATCACTTTCATTATAGCTTTCCAACGCAGTGAAATATAATTGTTTGGTTTCTAACAAATTAATCAATTTATCAAGTGACATGTAGCGCCAAAGAGACTCATCTACCGATGCACTTTCTCCCACTATTACTTCCATAATTCTCCAAACCTCATTGTAAACATAACGCCCGCTTAAGGGGCAGCCAACGCTACTACCAAGCTTCCGCATAACACCGTAATCACAAAAACCAACGCACAATAAAAATGCCGCGCGTTGGCTGTCCCTCTTGAAGCGTTTGTTATGTGTTTGTTTCCGTCATACCAACGTAGCCTGCTTGCTCTTGGAGTCTTTTGCACCACGCTTGAATATTGGGGTAATCGGATAAGTTAAAACCACCTTCATCTGCAACATGCGTATAAGCGTACAGTGCAATATCAGCGATAGTGAGTTGCTTACCAGCAAGATAATCCGTTTGAGCTAAGCGACTTTCTATTATTGATAAGGCTTTATTACCTCCAGGTTGTAAGGCACGATATTCCTCTAACCTTGACTCTGGCATACCTTGATATTTTTGGATAAAACGAGCCACGGCGATAAATGGCTCATGACTGTATTGTTCAAAGAACAACCATTCGTACATTTTAGCCTTTTCATATTGGTCACTAGGAATTAACGCTGTGCCATCTGCAAAATAGCCAAGAATTGCGTTCGACTCTGACAAACAACGACCATCATCCAAAACAACTGCGGGTATTTTTCCGTTTGGGTTAATGGATAAAAACTCGTCTGTTTTTGTGTCACCTTTTAAAATATTGACGTGATGCCATTCATGTTCAATGCCTAAGAAGGCAAGCAACAGCTTGACCTTGTAACAGTTTCCAGATTGGATATCTCCATAAACCTTCACTACAAATCTCCTTTTGTAAACTCAAAAACACATAACGCCCGGCTAAGGGGTTGACAACGCACCGCCGGACTCAAAAAACACACCGTAAACACTGAACTTCAATTTTGCACTAAAACCGCCAAGCGTTGGCAATCCCTCTTGAGCCGTTTGTTATGCAAATTCAATAAGATAAACTGACTTTACTCGATCAAAAGCCACAATTGCAATGGTTGAGTGATTCAAGAATCAACCCAAACCAGAGCCGTGATAAATAAGCTGCCAAAACAAAGTCCACCTTTCAGCAACAAACCAAGCTTTTGAATCAGGAAAACTTAACGAGCGAAACCTTCAGCAAGTGCAAAATGCTCGATAAACTTGCCCTTTCCACACTTTGCGCACGCTGAATTGACAACAAAACAGCACCAAAACTCATTGAGGCAAACAAAGAACCTTGCCTGTTTTACGGTTTGAGTAAACCACGAATCTGAAGGTGAAAAAGCTCATTTGCCGACAACACAAAACGAATGGCCGGAGAAATCCAAAAGATTGAACCCCTAAATTTACCTGAGTTGCATAACGCCCGGCTAAGGGGTTGACAACGCATAGCCGAACTCAAAAAACACACTGTAAACGCTGAACTTCAATTTTGCACTAAAGTCGCCACGCGTTGGCAATCCCTCTTGAGCCGTTTGTTATGCAAATTCAATAAGATAAACTGACTTTACTCGTTCAAAAGCCACGATTGCAATGGTTGAGTGATTCAAGAACCAACCCAAGCCAGAGCCATGATAAATAAGCTGCCAAAACAAAGCCCACCTTTCAACAACCAACCAAGCTTTTGAATCAGACAAACTCAACGAGCGAAAACTTCAGCAAAAGCAAAATGCTCGATTAACTTGCCCTTTCCACATTTTGCGCCTGCCAAACTGACAACGCGCCAGCGCTAAAACCGATTGAGGCAAACAAAGAAACTTGCCTGTTTTACGGTTTGAATTAACCACGAATTTGAGGGTAAAAGTGCTCATTTGCCGACAATACCAAACGAATGGCCGGAGAAGTCCCAAAAGATTGAACTCCTAAATTTACCTGAGTTGCATAACGCCCGGCTAAGGGGTTGACAACGCACCACCGAACTCAAAAAACACACTGTAAACACTGAACTTCAATTTTGCACTAAAGCCGCCACGCGTTGGCAATCCCTCTTGAGCCGTTTGTTATGCAAATTCAATAAGATAAACCGACTTTTCACGACCAAAAGCCACAATTGCAATGGTTGAGTAATTCAAGAACCAAACCAAGCCAGAGCCATGATAAATAAGCTGCCAAAACAAAGTTCACCTTTCAACAACAAACCAAGCTTTTGAATGAGACAAACTCAACAAGCAAGATTTTCAGCAAGTACAAAATGCTCAATAAACTTGCCCTTTCCACACTTTGCGCACGCTGAATTGGCAACAAACCAGCACCAAAACTGATTGAGGCAAACAAAGAACTTTGCCTGTTTTACGGCTTGAGTTAACCACGAATTTTAGGGTAAAAAAGCTCATTTGCCGACAACACAAAACGAATGGCCGGAGAAATCCAAAAGATTGAACCCCTAAATTTACCTGAGTTGCATAACGCCCGGCTAAGGGGTTGACAACGCACCGCCGGACTTAAAAAACACACTTAAACACTGAACTTCAATTTTGCACTAAAATCGCCAAGCGTTGGCAATCCCTCTTGAGCCGTTTGTTATGCAAATTCAATGAGATAAACTAACTTTACACGACCAAAAGCCACAATTGCAATGGTTGAGTGATTCAAGAACCAACCCAAGTAGGAGCCGAGATAAATAAGCCGCCAAAACAAAGTCCACCGTTCAACAACAAACCAAGCTTTTGAATGAGACAAACCCTACAAGCAAGACTTTAAGCAAGTGCAAAATGCTCGATTAACTTGCCCTTTCCACACTTTGCGAACGCTGATTTGACAACAAGCCAGCGCCAAAACCGATTGAGGAAAACAAAGAAATTTGCCTGTTTTACGGTTTGAGTTAGCCACGAATTTGAGGGTAAAAAAGCTCATTTGCCGACAACGCAAAACGAATAGCCGGAGAAATCCCAAAAGATTGAACCCCTAAATTTACCTGAGTTGCATAACGCCCGGCTAAGGGGTTGACAACGCACCGCCGAACTTAAAAAACACACTTAAACACTGAACTTCAATTTTGCACTAAAGTCGCCACGCGTTGGCAATCCCTCTTGAGCCGTTTGTTATGCAAATTCAATGAGATAAACTGAATTTACACGACCAAAAGCCACCATTGCAATGGTTGAGTGATTCAAGAATCAACCCAAGCCAGAGCCGTGATAAATGAGCCGCCAAAACAAAGTCCACCTTTCAGCAACAAACCAAGCTTTTGAATCAGGAAAACTCAACGAGCGAAACCTTCAGCAAGTGCAAAATGCTCGATAAACTTGCCCTTTCCACACTTTGCGCCCACTGAATTTACAACGCGCCAGCGCTAAAACTGATTGAGGCAAACAAAGAACCTTGCCTGTTTTACGGTTTAAGTTAACCACGAATTTGAGGGTAAAAAAGCTCATTTGCCGACAACACCAAACGAATGGCCGGAGAAATCCTAAAAGATTGAACCCCTAAATTTACCTGAGTTGCATAACGCCCGGCTAAGGGGTTGACAACGCACCGCCGAACTCAAAAAACACACCGTAAACACTGAACTGCAATTTTGCACTAAAGTCGCCAGGCGTTGGCAATCCCTCTTGAGCCGTTTGTTATGCAAATTCAATGAGATAAATTAACTTTACACGACCAAAAACCACAATTGCAATGGTTGAGTGATTCAAGAACCAACCCAAACCAGAGCCATGATAAATAAGCCACCAAAACAAAGTCCACCTTTCAACAACCAACCAAGCTTTTGAAGGAAACAAACCCTACAAGCAAGACTTTCAGCAAGTGCAAAATGCTCGATTAACTTGCCCTTTCCACACTTTGCGCCCGCTAAATTCACAACGCGCCAACGCTAAAAATGATTGAGGCAAACAAAGAACCTTGCCTGTTTTACGGTTTGAGTGAACCACGAATCTGAGGGTAAAAGTGCTCATTTGCCGACAACACAAAACGAATGGCCGGAGAAATCTAAAAAGATTGAACCCCTAAATTTACCTGAGTTGCATAACGCCCGCTTAAGGGGCAGCCAACGCCACTACCAACTTACTGCATAACACCGTAACCACAAAAACCAACGCATAGTAAAAATGCCGCGCGTTGGCTGTCCCTCTTGAAGCGTTTGTTATGCATTACAAACCACCGGCTAAATCTAGAAAGTTACCTGTGGAAAATGATGATTTTTCAGACGCTAACCAATAAATAGCCTCAGCAACTTCATCAGGCAAACCACCCCGTTGCATTGGGATTTTATTTTTGAGTCGTTCTATACGGTCAGGCTCTCCACCGTCAGCGTGCATATCGGTATAAATCAATCCTGGGCGAACACAGTTAACTCTGATACCTTCCGCGGCAACTTCCAACGACAGACCTTTTGTTAACGTGTCAATTGCACCCTTTGACGCTGCATAATCGATGTATTCATTCGGTGAACCTGTTCGAGCGGCTCCCGAAGAAACATTAACTATGACACCACCGAGACCACCATGACGAGTTGACATTCGTTTCACTACTTCACGACAACACAAGAAATAACCTGTCACATTGTTTATGAGAATTGAGTTAATCCTCTCTGCACTCATTTCGTCTAAGCGCATCTGCTTCTTTAAGATACCAGCATTGTTGACAAGAACAGAAACAACACCAAGCTCTTGGTCAACGGTTTCAAACAGTTTAACAACATCACCTTCTTTGGAAACGTCAGCTTGAACCGCAATACAATGACCACCTAACGCTTTGATTTCTTCAACGAGAGTATTAGCAGCCTCAGCATTAGATTTGTAATTTATGCATACGGAAAAACCGTTTTGAGCAAAAAGCTTTGCTGTCGCCGCACCAATCCCTCGGCTACCGCCAGTAATAACAACTACTTTTTGAACGCTCATTATTCATCCTTTTAACGCTGAATTTGATGTAATGCATAACGCTATCTATATAACAAAATGCGACCTAATTTACCACGCTACCGCCACTTATCATGAACTTTGATAATTAGAAATCTATCATATAAATCTTTTTAATCAGATTGTTAGTTGAAAAAAAATTGCGTCGGACATCACATTAGACGACTTTATGTATCTTAGTTTGTTGACTAAACCAAAAACAATAATACTGTATATAAAAACAGTCCATTTATTGGGGGAAAAATGAAATCACAATTCATTTTAAGCGTTAAAGAATATATGCAAGCACGACACTATGCAAAGAAAACTATAGAGGCATATTTGCATTGGATAACACGATTCATCTACTTCCATAACAAAACACATCCAATGAGAATGGGTAGTAAAGAAGTTGAGATGTTTTTAACTGACTTAGCTGTTAATGGGAAAGTAGCCGCGAAAACACAAGCGTTAGCGCTTAACTCTCTCCATTTTCTGTACCGTGAAATCATTAAAGAACCGCTATCAATTAGCATGAATTTCAAGAAATCTCAACTTGCTCAGAAATTACCAGTAGTGATGACAAGAACTGAAATTAAGCGGTTTTTAGAACATATTGAGCCACGATATCAATTGCAAATTATGCTCTTATACGGATCAGGGCTGCGGCTGATGGAATGTGTCAGACTCCGAATACAGGATATTGATTTAGATTATGGTGCGGTTCGGGTATGGCAAGGAAAAGGAGGAAAAAACCGCACCGTCACACTTGCTAAGGAGCTTTATCCACAACTAGCTGAGCAACAAGCATTAGCTAAGCGTTACTATGATAAGGATATGCAAACCAAAGGTTATGGAGGAGTCTGGTTACCCAATGCGTTGCGAGAAAAATATCCTTCAGCTCCTTATGAGTTTAATTGGCACTACTTGTTTCCATCTAATTTACTTACCTTAGATGAGAATAGTGGATTGAAACGAAGGCACCATATTAATGAGTCGGCATTGCAGCGAGCAGTTCGGAAAACCGCTCATGATGCTGAGATACAAAAATCAGTTTCATGCCATACGCTAAGGCATAGCTTTGCGACACACTTGCTAGAAGCGGGAGCGGACATCAGAACAGTACAAGAACAATTAGGACATAGTGATGTAAAAACCACTCAGATTTACACTCACGTACTGGATAGAGGCGCTAGCGGTGTATTAAGCCCATTGTCGCGCTTATAAATAAGCGCAATAAAAAAGGAGAGCATACTTGCCCTCCTTTTTTCTTTAAACCTTCACTGCTAAATTAAAGAGCAGTTTTTGCTTTTTCAACAAGCACTGCAAATGCAGCTTTGTCGAATACCGCGATATCAGCAAGGATCTTACGATCGATCTCGATAGATGCTTTCTTAAGACCGTTAATGAAACGGCTGTAAGATAGACCATTTTGGCGAGATGCTGCGTTAATACGCGCAATCCATAGCTGACGGAACTGACGCTTTTTAGTGCGACGGTCACGGTAAGCGTATTGACCAGCTTTGGTTACAGCTTGGAAAGCTACGCGGTAAACACGTGAACGTGCTCCGTAGTAACCTTTAGCTTGTTTTAGAACTTTCTTATGACGTGCACGAGCTTGTACACCACGTTTTACGCGAGGCATTATGCTTCTCCTAAACTAAACGATAAATAAACTAAAAAGAATTAAGCGTATGGCAACATGCGCATAACACCAGCCACTTCACATTTTGGAAGGATTGAGTTAGGGCGTAGTTGACGCTTGTTCTTAGTAGTACGCTTAGTCAGGATATGACGTTTTGTAGCGTGCTTAAATTTAATACCGCCAGCAGTTTTCTTAAAACGCTTAGCTGCACCTTTGTTGGTTTTCATCTTAGGCATGATGAATAACTCCGCATTGTAGTAGTTTAAATAACATGTAATTAGGGCGAATAACACCCCACCGTCTTTCAACGGCGAGGTATCATTACTTGTAAGCCGTTAATTACTTCTTTTTAGGGGCAAGCATCATGATCATCTGGCGTGCTTCAATTCGACTCGGGAAAGACTCAACTACTGCAATTTCAGCAGTATCCTCTTTCAAACGATGAAGAACATCGACACCGATGTCTTGGTGCGCCATCTCACGGCCACGGAAGCGAATAGTAACTTTCACTTTGTTGCCTTCTTCTAGGAAACGGGTCAGGTTGCGTAGTTTTACCTGATAGTCTCCAATATCAGTCCCAGGACGGAATTTAATTTCCTTAATCTGGATCTGTTTTTGCTTCTTCTTCTGCTCTTTAGCAGTCTTGCTCTTTTCAAAGAGGAACTTGCCATAGTCCATCACACGACAAACTGGTGGCTCGGCGTTAGGGCTGATCTCTACAAGATCCATACCAGCTTCTACAGCAGCTTCTAATGCTTCGTTGATTGATACAACACCAACGGATTCACCATCTGCGCCAGTTAAACGAACTTCACGAACGCCACGAATTTCACCGTTTAAACGGTGCTGGTTTGGTTTGGCCGGCTGTTGGCCACGTCTTCCGCCTTTAATAGTTTATTCCTCCAGATTGAGCTTACGGCTAGAAACTTCGGCTTGGATATACGCAATAAAGTCATCCAATTTAAATTTACCTAAGTCCTTGCCCCTGCGGGTACGTACTGCGATCTCTCCGGCTTCCATCTCTTGGTCACCACAAACAAGCATATACGGTACACGCTTTAAAGTGTGTTCGCGGATTTTAAAGCCAATCTTCTCATTTCTCAAGTCTGCTTTGGCTCTAATTCCACATTTTTGTAGTTTTTGTGCTACTTCCTGAGCGTAAACTGACTGTTTATCAGTAATGTTCATAATTACCGCTTGTTCTGGCGCTAACCACGTAGGGAAGAAACCTGCATACTCTTCGATAAGGATACCGATAAAGCGCTCAAGTGAACCCAAAATTGCACGGTGAATCATAACCGGAACAAGACGCTCGTTACTTTCGCCAACATATGTCGCGCCTAGACGAGCAGGTAAATTGAAATCCAGCTGCACTGTACCACATTGCCACGCACGATCTAAGCAATCATGCAAAGTAAATTCAATTTTAGGGCCGTAGAATGCGCCTTCACCTTCTTGAATTTCAAATGGAATATCCATTGCCTGCAGTGAAAGCTTTAATGCTTCTTCCGATTTATCCCAAATTTCATCACTACCAACACGTTTTTCTGGGCGTGTAGACAGTTTAACCACGATGTTATCAAAACCGAACGTCGTGTAGGTGTCATAGACCATCTTGATACAAGATGTCACTTCTTGTTGAATTTGATCTTCGGTACAGAAAATATGGGCGTCATCTTGAGTAAAGCCACGAACACGCATAATACCATGTAATGAACCTGATGGTTCATTGCGGTGGCAAGATCCAAACTCAGCCATACGCAATGGCAGATCACGGTATGATTTCAAACCTTGATTAAATATTTGAACGTGGCCTGGGCAGTTCATCGGTTTAATTGCATATTCACGGTTTTCAGATGACGTAGTGAACATGGCATCCGCATATTTATCCCAGTGACCAGAACGCTCCCATAGAACTCTGTCCATCATTAATGGACCTTTTACTTCTTGGTAGTCGTACTCACTGAGTTTTTGGCGAATGAACACTTCAAGATCACGGAATATAGACCAACCGTTATGGTGCCAGAATACCATCCCTGGAGCTTCTTGCTGCATATGGAATAGATCGAGTTGCTTACCAATTTTACGATGGTCACGTTTAGCCGCTTCTTCTAAACGCGTTAAATGGGCTTGAAGTGCTTTCTTGTCATGGAATGCCGTACCATAGATGCGCTGTAGCATCTTGTTATCACTGTTACCACGCCAGTACGCGCCAGCAATGCTAAGCAGGGTAAAGTGTTGGCAGAAGCTCATGTTAGGTACGTGAGGGCCACGACACATGTCAATGTATTCTTCATGATGGTATAGACCCGGTCTGTCATCACGAGCCACATTCTGATCCAAGATTTCCATCTTGTATGTTTCACCGCGAGCTTCAAAAGCATCACGGGCTTCCTGCCAACTGACTTTCTTTTTGACAACTTGATATTTTGTCTTGGCAAGCTCTTTCATGCGCTTTTCGATTTGCTCTAAATCATCTTGCGTGAGTGATTGCTCAAGATCGATATCATAGTAGAAGCCGCTGTCGATCGTCGGACCAATCGCCATTTTGGCTTGTGGATAAAGTTGCTTTAATGCATGGCCAAGTAAGTGCGCACAAGAGTGGCGTACGATCTCTAAACCATCAACTTCATCTTTTGTCGTTATAATTTCAAGGCTAGCATCATTTTCGATAAGATCGCACGCATCGACGCGCACACCATCGACACGACCTGCGATCGTTGCTTTTGCAAGACCAGGGCCGATAGAAGCTGCAACTTCCATTGTCGATACAGGGTGTTCAAAATGACGTTGACTGCCGTCAGGAAGAGTAATAATAGGCATGTATAATCCTTACAGTGGTGTTGCATACCAAGCAACACGTGTTGAGTTTGATTGAAAATAACCCATCGAAGCTCACTCGGTAACACGAATACCGGAACTTCAATGAAGCGAAGATTTTAACTAGCTCACGCTAGAAATGCAAAGATCGAATTATGTAAATCAAAAGAAAAAGCCCATGATAAATATCACGGGCTTTGGAGTTTCAATAATTGATTATGCTTCAGCGCGACGAGGACGGCTTAGCGTACCCGCATTAGCATTAGCATTAGCATTACCGTGACCACGTTCACCACGGAAGTTACCACGATGATCGCCACCACGGTTGCGGTCAAAACGACGCTCACCATCACGACCAGTCGCCGCTGCACCGTCACGGTTGCCACGGAAGCCACCTTCACGGCCACCACGACCTGCACCAGCAGCAGGAGCACCGCCTTCACGATTACGGAAGCCACCGTTTCCGCCTTCACGGCGGGCACCACCACCGTTACCACCTTCACGACGACCACGAGACTCGCGGAAGTCATCAAAGTCACATACAACGGCACCGACTTCTTTTTGGCGAATACGCAGTTTACGCAATTTGCCTTCAACATCTGAAGACATTGATTTAGGAAGCTGTACGAATGTATGGCCTTGAGCAAGTTTAATTGCACCAATTGAACCTTTGGTTAAACCAAGTTCATTAGCTAAAGCACCAACGATGTCTTTCACTTGCACGCCTTGCTCACGGCCGACTTGTAACTGATAAGTATCCCAGTCATTGCTCGCAGTACCATACTCGCGGCGACCTTCGCGTCCATCACGGCTATCGCGACCGCCTTCACGGCGTTCACCACGCTCACTACCCTCTTTACGATCACGGCGACGTGATTTTTCACGCTCGATCGCGTCGACCATTGGATCTGGGCCGACATAGAAGAGTGGACGATTGCCTTGTTGGCGCTTCAGTAAAATGGCCGCCAGTGTTGTGGCATCAATCTCTAGGCTTTGTTGAAGTTTTTCAATGAGCTCAACAAATTTGTCTAAAGCAGTATGACCTTTGTCAGCTTCTAGCTCTGCACCCAGTTTGATGAGGCGAGCTTCAGCAACTTTGTCACGCATTGGAAGTTGAATCTCTTCCATTTGAGAACGAGTTACACGCTCAATCGTACGCAACATACGAATTTGGTTCGTGCGAACTAGAAGGATCGCTTTACCTTTGCGTCCAGCGCGGCCAGTACGGCCAATACGGTGGATGTATGATTCTACATCGAATGGGATATCATAGTTGAACACGTGTGTAATACGTGGAACATCAAGACCACGAGCAACAACGTCTGTCGCAACAAGAATGTCGATTACACCCTGTTTGATATGATCAACCGTGCGCTCACGCAGTGATTGCGGAATATCACCATGAAGTGCTGCCGCTTTAAAGCCACGAGATAATAACCAATCAGCTAAACGCTCGGTGTCTTGACGAGTACGTACAAAGACGATTGACGCATCGGTTTCTTCTGTTTCAAGAAGACGAGCCATCGCTTCATCTTTTTCAACACCTTTAACAACCCAATATTGCTGCTCTACTTTCGCAACAGTTTGGTTTGAACCTGCTACGTCAACACGAGCTGGATCACGTAGGTAACGGTCAACAATCGTCTTCACCATAGGAGGCATAGTCGCAGAGAACAGCACGCGTTGAGCGGTGCCAGGTGCTTGTTCCATGATCCAAGTTACGTCATCAACGAAGCCCATTTTGAGCATTTCATCCGCTTCATCAAGAACGAAGGTATGACATTCGTCTAAATGAAGGCGATCACGAGTGATCAAGTCTTTTACACGACCAGGTGTGCCAACCACAATATGAGCACCATTTTTCAAAGCGCGCATTTGGTCAACAATAGAAGCACCGCCATAGATCTCAAGTACTTTAAGGCCTTGAATCTTTTGGCCAAGGTTTTTGATTTCTGCCGCAACTTGGATAGCAAGTTCACGAGTTGGTGCCATCACGATCGCTTGTGGTTTGTGTTGAGAAAGGTTTAATTTATTCAGTAGAGGTAGAGAAAACGCAGCCGTTTTGCCTGTACCTGTTTGTGCTTTACCTAGCGCATCTCTTCCTTCAAGAAGAAATGGAATAGCAGCAGCTTGGATAGGAGTTGGAGAAACGAAACCCATTTCATTTAGAGCAGAAAGGATTGATTCGTTTAGGGCTAATTCACTAAATTGAATTACAGAGTCTTGCATGGAGATCCCACTAGATTAATTAACAAAAGGTCCCACGTGCTCTACCAATTCCAATACCGATCCATTAAAAAGAGCTGAGTTCCGTTCAGATGCGGATAAGTCTTAAAACGCATCAAGCCGCTAGGGACATATAAGGGACGCGGATTATTCCCTAAAAGCATAAAAAAAGCCAGTAAAAATTGAATTACATCACAAAAATTCGTCATAAATGACCATTAAGCTTATTAATTCACCCAAAACGAACACAGAAGCTGCATTTACAGCGCACTGTTAAAGCAGACTAGCAAAAATAACGCTTTCGGTAGTAATCATCCCGCTCAATGATTATAGTGTGCCCAATCGCATTTGTTAGAAAAAGAAACATGTTTCAAGATAATCCGCTCCTTGCTCAACTCAAGCAACAAATCCAAGAGAACTTGCCTAAAAAAGAAGGCACGATAAAAGCCACTGAAAAAGGCTTCGGCTTTTTAGAAGTTGACAGTAAAAACAGCTTCTTTATTCCGCCTCCGTACATGAAGAAATGCCTACACGGAGATAAAGTGGTGGCCATCATTCGCACCGAGAATGAGAAAGAAGTGGCTGAGCCTCAAGAGCTGCTTGAGCCTTCATTAACTCGCTTCATTGGCCGTGTAAAGCTGTACAAAGGTAAGCTGAATGTCACGCCCGATAACCCGCAACTAAAAAGGCAATCGCTGAAAGCCAAGGTGCAAAAAGGATTAAATCCTGAACATTTCTCTGAAGGCGATTGGGTCGTTGCACAACTTGTTAATCATCCACTTAAAGACGATAGCGGTTTTATGGTTGAAATCACCCATAAAATTACGGATGCCAACGATAAAATTGCGCCTTGGTGGGTTACTTTAGCTGAAAATGACCTGCCTAACAGTGAGCCGGCAGGCATTGAACATTGGCAGCTAAAAGATGATGCTGCTCTACAACGCCTCGATATGACCCACCTTCCTTTCGTGACCATCGATGGGGCATCAACTAAAGATATGGATGATGCACTGTTCGCCCAAAGAACCGAAAACGGTGACTTCACATTAACCATTGCCATTGCAGACCCAACCGCATACATCACGCCAGATGACGAGATGGACAGTGTCGCGCGTGAACGGGGTTTCACTATTTATCTCCCTGGCCGCAATATCCCAATGTTGCCACGTGATTTAGCCGATGATTTGTGTTCGTTGATGGAAAATGAAGTTCGCCCTGCCCTTTGCTGTACCGTAACAGTGACTAAGGAAGGTGTGATTGGCGATGACATTACCTTTTTTGCGGCCAACATTAAATCGCACGCTCGATTGGTTTATGATCATGTATCAGATTGGTTAGAAACGGGCACTTCTGCCGATTGGCAACCAAGTGACCAAATCGCTTCCGTTGTGCGTGATTTGTATGATTTTTCATTAGCGCGCGCACAATGGCGCGAAACATACGCGGTCGTGTTTCCTGATCACCCTGATTATCGATTTGAACTGAGTGAAGACAACGACGTAGTGGCAATTCATGCGGATCTTCGCCGTAGTGCTAACCGTCTTGTTGAGGAAGCGATGATAACCGCGAATATCTGTGCGGGAAAAACGCTCAAAGCGCATTTTGGCCAAGGCGTGTTCAATACGCACGCGGGGTTCAAACCCGAAAAAATTGCCGATGTTGTCGAATTAGTCAACCCAACGGGTGAGCTTGAATACACTGCCGATAACTTAGCGACTCTAGAAGGCTTTGCCTCTTTACGTCGCTGGTTATGTAAGCAAGATACCCGCTATCTGGATAATCGTATCCGCAAGTATCAAGCTTACAGTGAAATAGGAAACCAACCTCTTCCGCATTACGCAATGGGTTTGGATATCTATGCCACTTGGACTTCTCCTATCCGTAAATATGGCGATATGATCAACCATCGTATGTTGAAAGCACATATTTTAAACAAAGAGCCCGTACAAACACCGGATGAAAGCGTTGGTGAAGAGTTGGCACTACACCGCAAACACCACAAAATGGCCGAGCGTAACGTAGGTGACTGGCTCTATGCTAGAACGCTAGTAAACGAACCTAGCAAAGGCACCCGTTTTACGGCTGAAATCTTTGATATCAATCGCGCTGGCATGCGCGTACGTCTTTTGGAAAATGGCGCTGCCGCATTCATTCCTGGCTCTTTAATCTTAGACAACAAAGAACGTATTGAATGTAATGCGGAAAGTGGAACGCTGCTTGTCGATAAAGAAGTCGTCTTTATGCTCGGTGATACACTGGAAGTCGTGCTCGCAGATGTGAATATGGAAAACCGCAGTCTGATTGCAAAACCGACTCAGGTTTTCGAACCGTTACCTATGCCTTCAGAAGCTAACACCACTATCCAAGGGGAGTGATTTTAGCGACATAGACATTTCTATCAGGCATTCTTCGGAGTGCCTTTTTATTGCTTATTGATCACCAAAAGTAAGATTTAGGATCTTTTTCAATTTCGCGGATCAACGCCGTCAAATCCGTTGTTTTAGAGAGAAAAGGATACGGCAACCAATCTTCAATTTCTTTATCGGGATCCGTATTGGGAATATACAGCGCCCATTTAGCGTCTTCCCAAATCACTTTCGCCACGATACTTGAATAGTCGCAATGCGTTGAATCTAATTTGTAATGGTGTTTGATGAAGTGCACACCGTTAACGATCGGCTCAAAACAGGATTTGCCTAATTCAACAGACACACTTTGGTTACGATTATGGCAAACAAGCTCTGCTCTTCGTTCTAGTTGACGTTGCAAGAAATTCACTACCGCCATTTTACCCTCGCTCAGGCGTTACTTACTGACATCACGACTATAGCGGACTTCCTCTCTCTTCGATATGAAAAGCCTTAAGTAGCAAGTTATTGAGTAGTATATCAATCGACCAAAGCACGAAAGTTTGAAGGCTTCAAAGTAAGAGCAGGTATTGAAAATACGATTACATTGAAAATAAAATAGGCAAAGGAGAGACTGCTCTCCTTTTTATGGCTTTAAAAATGGAGTTGGATGACGGAAACCACGACACAACCTGGGCGACGAATACCTTCAATCTCCACTTTAATTTCTCTCTCGATCTCCAAACCTTTTTTGATTGGTGTAACTTTCAATAGAGTACTAATGGCTCTTACTCGGTTTCCTGATTTCACTGGATACGGAAAACGAACTTCATTTAAACCGATATTCACCACCATTTTTGCGGTCGGAAATATTGGTTTGTCAGGATCAACGCTATCCGTCAATTTAGGTAACAAGGCCAAGGTCAAAAAGCCGTGCGCAATTGTGGTCCTAAATGGAGAATCAACTTCTGCTTTTTGAGGGTCGGTATGAATCCACTGCATATCCTCAGTTACTTGACCAAACTGGTTAATGCGCTCTTGATCAACCACCAGCCATTTACCCGTATGAATGACTTCACCAATCTGAGTCTGGAGCTGTTTATACAGACGTTGCGCTTCAGGTTTGAGTACCAAGGGTTCGGCAATAGGAGCATCTTCATTCACCGCTGGTTGGTGAAAATCTCTAACCCAAGAAAACAACTGGCGACTGTTTGTTTTATGCAGAAGCTCGCCCCAGTACTCACGTACTGAAGGTGATACCCACTGCATAAGCTCAGAGGAGTACTTGTTCATTGAATCGCCACGATGCTTAAAAAGATTCTCGACTTTCATCTAAACCTCGGTGATTAGTTAGAATGCCCTTGGATTGGTGTAATTTTGAAGTACTTCACACTTAGCTGCAAACACTTTCGAGCGTACAACCGTTCCCCGAAAGGCACAAATTACATATAAATCAATTAAATAAAAATAAAACACCATTTTATTAGATAACTAGGTTATAGAGTATATAGCTCATAAAATCAAGGGAGGCGGTAAAAAACGGCGCTTTACTGTAACTGAAAACGTTATTGCGGTTAGCCGAACCGAGTCGATGACTCAACTTATTGCTTTACAATATTATGGTGGCTATCTATTATGCGCACCACACGGAGAGATGGCTGAGTGGTTTAAAGCACCGGTCTTGAAAACCGGCGATGGTTAATAGCTATCCTAGGGTTCAAATCCCTATCTCTCCGCCAAATATCAAGAAAAAGCCTTTGATAATCAAAGGCTTTTTCTATTTATAGCATTTAACACTTTAGATGGTTAAAAACTCATGTGTCTGGAAGATGCAATCATATTTGGTCATCGACTCTCCCTCAATACATCAAGAACGAATCACACGAATACCGGTAGGTAAGACATAGCCCGCGCACTATGCGTTTCAATCAACCGTAGAAGAAACCGAAGCCAGCAAATCTGTTGGGTTAGGCCAAGCGTAAACCCACTCTTTAATATCTTGCCCACAGGGAGACCGCCATAAACGCTCTCCTTTAGGTCGACCAGCTAAGTAGTCATAAAATTCGATGGCTTGCTTATTGTCTGCCATCACTTCCAAATATACACCGCTATTAGGGAAATACTGCTCAAACCATGCCGCCATCTCTTGGATCAACTTACGGCCAATCCCCCTTCCTCGATAATTTTCATCAATGTGCAGAGACTCGATAATGCTACCTTTGTCAAAATCGTGGTTACCAAAGGCGCAGATAAACCCACACAGCAACCCTCCCTCTTCAATCAATAGGACATGTTGATTAAATGGTGGATTGATTAAGCGAGTTTGCCAAATCAGTAAACGATCTTCTAGAACGTCGTCATCAAGGTACTCTTTGCCTAATATGCCTTGGTAGTGGGTTCGCCAACTTTGGGCGTGGAGCTGAGCAATCCTTTCAAAATCACAATATTCCGCTACTTTTATTTCCATATTCTAGTCCTTCTTACTTCCTGTAAGGATTAACATCGCCTTTCATACTATTAGGTTCAAATAGAAAAGCAAAATATACTGTTCACAATCCTCAAAATAGCCATCAAACCTCTTTAACTTACAGTTGTTCGCTGATATTCTAGCGAACAACTGTAAGCTCAAGGAGTTTCAATCATGGAAACGATATCAAAACCACCACTTATCTGGATAAACATTATTATTTTTAGTTTCAGTTTAGGCTTGGCAACGATTGTCGCCCCTTTGTATGGCTGGCAATTTGGTTATGGTATGGCACATTGGCTTTGGTTAGTGATTTGTTTTTCCTTTTGTAACCTTTCCATAACCGCGGGATACCACCGATTATGGTCACATAAAGCCTATGAAGCTCACTGGACATTAAGGTTATTGTTTGCATTAGGCGGGGCGTTCGCACTGCAAAACAGCGCGCTACATTGGTCTTCTGATCACCGAGTTCATCACAAGCATGTAGATAATAATGACAAAGATCCTTATTCAGCGAAACGTGGGTTCTGGTTTTCACACATAGGTTGGATGCTGCGTCACTACAATAAAACCACGTACGATGACTACTCCAACTGCCGTGACCTGCAAAAAGATAAGATCGTCATGTGGCAGCATAAATATTATGTGCCTTTGGCACTCGCAATAAACTTGGGCGTTCCTCTGCTCCTTGGTTTTATTTATCACGATATACTGGGCATGTTACTGATCGTGGGTGCGCTGCGTTTAGTGCTCAATCATCACACGACATTTTTCATCAATTCACTGGCCCATATATGGGGTAGCCAGCCTTATACTGATAAAAATACAGCCCGCGATAACGGTATTTTGGCTTTCTTCACTTTTGGAGAGGGTTACCACAATTATCACCATGTTTTTGAAAATGATTACCGAAATGGGATTTATTGGTGGCAATACGACCCCACAAAATGGCTGATCAAGCTGTGTGCGTGGCTTGGCTTAGCACATAAACTGCGTGTTTCTCCTCCGTTCAGGGTCGAAAAAGCAAAAGCGTTAATGGCATTAAGTCACGCGCAAAAACAGATCGCCGCGTTGCCCAATCAGCAACTCGTTATGGCCAGCATACAGCGTGAATTTGACACTTTAGTCATACAGTTACAAGAGTATTATGAATTAAAGAAACAGCTAATCGAAAGTAAGAAAAGTACTATGATTCGCCGATATGAGCACTCCCTATTGGTGCTGCGTTATCTGCAAGTAAAGCATCAATTAGCACTACAAAAGTCCAATTGGCAGCTCATTGTCCGTCAATACTCCTAAATTCATACTTTGCGTGTTCAGTGAAGCCATGGCTTAAGTGGCTTCATTTTTCCTAGCTTAAATTATTCCCCCCTCTAACAGAACTTCTAGCCACATATTTGCTAAATGAATAGTTAGAACGACCAAAACATATTCAAAGTTAAAGTGTTTTCAACTAGCTTATCAATTGATAATTTTATTGTTTTAGATCATCTAAAGCTCAACTTGCTCTCGTGCTACAGTACTCTTTTCGGTAAATTCCTTGTCATAAATTGATACACGTTTTTTCAATATTGTTAATAATTTCAGGAGACTTAAATGCTAGAGCTTTTAATTGGCTTAGTAGTAACAATAGCAGTGGGTTATTTCATTGTGAAAGGTTACAAGCCAGCCGGTGTGCTACTCACCGCAGGTATCGTTTTGCTGCTATTAACCGGCGCACTTGGCTATTCAGTACTGCCAGCTAAAGTACCCTCAACCGGTAACACAGTAACAGATGCACTCGAATTCGTGAAATACATGCTACGTTACAGTGGTGGCGGTTTAGGCATGCAAATTATGTTGCTGTGTGGTTTTGCTTCGTACATGACACACATCGGCGCCAACAATGTGGTTGTAAAACAGTTTTCTAAACCTCTTTCGGTTATTACATCCCCTTATATCTTGCTGGTTGCGGCTTACATTGTGGCGTGTTTGATGTCTTTAGCGGTGAGCTCAGCAACGGGTCTTGGCGTGCTGTTAATGGCCACTTTATTTCCGATGATGGTAGCGATGGGGATCTCTCGCCCGGCCGCGGTTGCGGTGTGTGCATCTCCTGCTGCGATCATCCTTTCCCCGACCTCCGGTGATGTGGTTATTGCGGCGGAAAAATCAGGCCTACCTTTACACGTTTTTGCTGTGGAAACGGTTCTTCCTGTTTCGATCTGCGCCATTATCGTCATGGCGATCGCGGCCTTCTTCTGGAACAAGTATCTCGATAAGAAAGACAATACACCGATGGAAAAAATCGATGTTTCTGCCATCGAAGTGAAAGCACCCGCTTACTATGCCGCTCTTCCATTCTTACCTATTGCGGGCGTATTTCTATTCAACGGAGAAACCATTAAAGGTCTGAGCATTGATATTTACACCATTGTGGTCGGATCCATCTTCATCGGTGCATTGGTTGACTTCGTGACGAAGCGTTTTAAAGGTAAAGAAACGTTAGAAGATCTAGAATCGTGCTACGCAGGCATGGCGGAAGCATTCAAAGGCGTGGTGATGTTATTGGTTGCTGCGGGCGTGTTCGCACAAGGTTTGATGTCGATTGGAGCGATTGATAACCTGCTTCATCTTGCAGAAACCGCAGGCGCAGGCGGCATAGCCTTGATGCTGATTTTGACAGGCCTTACCGTAGCAGCCGCTATTGCGACGGGTTCAGGCAACGCTCCGTTCTACGCCTTTGTTGAGTTAGCGCCATCGTTGGCGGCTAAATTGGGCGTGAATCCAGCCTTTCTCATTATCCCAATGCTGCAAGCCTCCAACCTTGGGCGTACCATTTCGCCAGTATCAGGCGTCGTTGTCGCAACGGCTGGTATGGGTCAAATCAGTCCATTTGAAGTGGTAAAGCGCACCTCCGTCCCTGTCATCCTTGGTTTGATCACTGTCATTATTGGTACAGTCATCCTCGTACCAATGACGGTATAATGACCACAAACAATCAGGGCGTCCAACCGGACGCCCTTTTTCAAACCGCTATTTCCAAATAGGTGTTATTTACTCTCGCTATAGCGCTCCAAGTATAAAATCGTTGCTGCCGTGCGCGATGGGACGCGTAGCTTCTTCAGTAAACTCTTCATGTGCACTTTTACTGTCGACTCAGAAATGAAGAGACGATCTGCAATTTGCTTATTCCGATACCCTTTCGCGACCTCTTTTAAAATCTGAGTTTCACGGTCGGTTAATGTTTCAAAAAGATCTTCATGCGTATGACGCTCGGCGAGGTACTGAGTAACAAACTCGCTGTACGCTTTTACACCCGTCGCGGCCTGTCTAAGCAGTTCCACCAGCTCATCTGGCTCAGTATCTTTAAGAAGGTAGCCATCAGCCCCCGCTTTCACCATAGCTTCAATATCGAGCGCACTGTCTGATACGGTTAAAATAACGATGGTAGCGGTTGATTCATCGGCACGAAGCGCTGTTAACGTATCGAGCCCTGACATGCCTTTCATATTCAAATCAAGCAGAATGAGATCCGGCTCGATGTCATGCGCCAAAGCAATGGCTTCACTGCCGTTACAAGCTTCAGCAACCACTTCAAAGTCATCTTCAAAGCTCAATAGCTGATTGATACCACGTCTCATCAAAGGGTGGTCATCTACCAGCATTACTCTACATCTTGTCAAAATTGGTATCCTTTGAACGTTTATATTTCAATATAACTTCACACCCAGCATTGAGTGCGGAGGTTACTGACACTGCGCCATGCAGCCGCGCCGCTCTTTCTTGCATAATGCTTAATCCATAATGATTGAGCTTAGCACGCTGTTGATCAAAGCCAATCCCGTCGTCTTTGACCGTCACCATCACCTGATCATCTAATTCATCACAGTTGACTTGAATGACATTAGCTTGAGCATGCTTGATGGCATTGGTGGTCGCTTCTCGGATTAACTGCAGTAAATGCACTTGTTGATGCGCATCTAAATCAATCGATGACAAATTATTCTTAAGCACAATTTCCGCTGTGGTTTGCTCGCCAAGTTCCTCTAGCATGCCCTTGAGTGCTTGACCAAAATTGCCTTCTTTAATCGTTAGCCTAAAGGTGGTTAACAACTCTCTTAACTGGGTGTAAGCGCCCGATAAACCTTGATCAATATCTAAAATGATTTGCTCTTTTCTCTCTACGCCCTGCGGGGTATCTGCTCGGCCAATCACGCGTTTTAGCAGTGATACTTGTATCTTCAGATACGAAAGCGATTGAGCTAACGAATCATGCAGTTCGCGGGCGATGGTGGCGCGCTCTTCCATCAAGATCAACTGCTCGGCTTGTTTCTGCGCTTGATTATAATAGATAGCGCGCGACAATATTTGCACGAAGTTATCAATCAAGGCGCTATTTGGACAAGGCAAGCTGTATTGCAGATACAAGTAACCCAGTTGCATCCCATCTAGGCTCAGCAAAAGCGGAGAGAGGGAGAGCCCATTACTCTCGCCTTCGGATAAGCGCGTACTTTTACCCGCGTCATCACCAATTTCTAGCTGAGCAAACGCAACGCCTTCAATGGTAACCAAGTGTTGCAAAATTGCTTGGAAATTATCTTGGCTAATGCGCGACGCGGTTAACTCTTGCAAGCAGTTGTACAACACTTGCAGTGCTTGGTTGGCATTTTGCAACTTATGGGTTTTCTCATTCACCGCTTGCTCCAAACCAAGATAAAGCTTACCAAGATCGGTGGCCATTTTATTAAACGTGCGGGTTAAGATCCCCATTTCGTTATGGCTGGTGACATTGAGCGATACATCAAATGAACGGTTTTGGATCTGCTCACTGGCGGTCACTAACGAGCGCAATGGCCCCACCACTTCCTTACGAATAAAATGCACCACAAACAATGAGATACACAGCACGCCACCCAACCCAATACCGCCAAACCAAGCCAGTTGGATCAGCTTTTGTTCTGAGAAGTGCTGCAACTTAAAGACAAAACGGTCGATTTGGCTGACAAATTTCGCTACCTCATCAAGGTAGCGCTCTTTGTTCTCGCTATTTAACAAGCTTTTCAGTTCGTGCCAGCGGATGATCAACTGATAATAATCTTTGGTGATGTCGTTTGGCACCGGCCAACGCTGTAATGCTTTCATTGATGGTGAATAAAGCGAACGTTCAAAAAGATAAATGTGAGATGAATAATCCACCGAGTCGCTTTGAATATCATGTGCCAATCGATAGCTTTGCATGCGCATTGAACCAGCCACGTTCACCGCTTCCGCATCATTGAGTGAGGAAGCGAGTGTGAAAATGGCGTACCCTGTGATGGCAACCGATAACAGTAAAATCGACACCATGGCTTTGGCAATGGTGCTGGTTACCGACTGTTTGGATCGTTTTTTCAAAGCATCTCTCCGTGAACTTCTCCTCGAGCATTGTATCTGATCGGACGCCGCTGTCGTTAAAGTCATTCAATATGTGATCACTCGCGCTTGAATTTATTGATCTAAAACAACATGCCTAGCCAATTACCTCCTTGGGGGTATTTATAGAAATAGGACAAAAACTACAATTTGTGTATGGATAAATGAAGATTTGTTAACAAATACAGGAATGCACTTTGGTTGATCTCTCGAAAAGGCGTTTTTTTTCTCGTAATCAGGTCGATGACACCATTGTCCGCTTGCCTTGGATTGCTCACCCGCTCTCCTTTTCAGATGAGTGCACTCGCTGCGGCCGCTGCCTAGACGCGTGCGAAACAAAGATCATCACCTTAGGTGATGGCGGCTTCCCAACCATAGATTTTCATATTGATGAGTGCACCTTTTGTTATCAGTGCGCGCAAAGCTGCCCAGAGCCGATTTTCGCACCGCGCTCAACACAACCGTGGCTAGCTAAAGCAGAGCTTGAAGAAAGCTGCTTGGCTAAGCGCAATGTGGAGTGTCGTAGCTGCGCTGAGTCATGTGAAGTCAGCGCTATAACGTTCAATTTAGTGATCGGAAAAGTGGCGCAACCGAATGTCGAACTTGATGCCTGCAACGGATGTGGCGCGTGCGTTTCCATCTGTCCAACCTCAGCCATCAGTGTGAGCAATATTAATAATAATGAGAGATAAACATGTCACTCAATGAAGTACATATTTCAAGTTTGATCGTTCACGTCGTGCCTGAACATTTAGCGGCGCTCAAAGCGACAATCGAATCGTTTGAGAACGCCGAAGTGTATGGCCAAAGCAACGAAGGGAAAATGATCGTCGTTTTGGAAACGGAAAATCAAGGCTTCGTTACTGACACCATCGATGCAATTAACAACTTACCACATGTTCTCAGCACCGCTTTGGTTTATCACCAAATAGAAAGTGGGCTGGATGACACGGATACCAACTCTGGAACACAACATTCCCACATTGAGGGTGACGTATGAAAATGACAAGACGCGCGTTTGTGAAAGCAAACGCAGCCGCATCCGCAGCCGCTATCGCTGGTATTACTCTACCCGCCAGCGCAACGAACTTGATTGCCAGCTCAGACCAAACAAAAATCACCTGGGATAAAGCACCTTGTCGTTTCTGCGGTACGGGTTGTTCAGTATTAATCGGTACCCAAAATGGCAAAGTGGTTGCCACGCAAGGTGACCCCGAATCCCCCGTCAACAAGGGGTTGAACTGCATTAAAGGCTACTTCCTCTCAAAAATCATGTATGGCAAAGATCGCTTAACACAGCCACTGCTGCGCATGAAAGATGGCCAATATCATAAAGATGGAGAATTCACGCCAGTGTCGTGGGATCAGGCTTTCGATGTGATGGCTGAAAAGTGGAAACAAGCTCTAAAAGCGAAAGGGCCAACCAGTGTTGGCATGTTCGGTTCAGGCCAATGGACCGTGATGGAAGGTTACGCCGCCGTTAAACTAATGAAAGCGGGCTTTCGCTCTAATAACATTGATCCGAACGCTCGCCACTGCATGGCTTCAGCCGTTGTTGGATTTATGCGCACCTTTGGTATTGATGAACCGATGGGCTGCTATGATGATTTTGAACACGCTGATGCCTTTGTGCTTTGGGGTTCAAACATGGCTGAAATGCACCCGGTTCTTTGGACTCGTATTACCGATCGCCGTTTAAGTCACCCACACGTTAAAGTAAATGTCCTTTCGACTTATTATCATCGTTCGTTTGAGCTGGCCGACCACGGTTACATTTTCCACCCACAAAGTGACCTTGCCATCGCCAACTTCATCGCCAACTACATCATTCAAAACAATGCGGTGAACTGGGATTTCGTCAATAAACATACCCACTTCAAACAAGCGACTACCGATATTGGTTATGGCCTGCGTGACGAGCACCCACTGCAAGTTAAAGCGAAAAATGCCAACTCCGGTGATGTGACTGCGATTGACTTTGAAGCTTATAAAGCCTCGGTTGCACCTTATACGGTTGAAAAAGCCGCGCAAATGTCAGGCGTTGCCGAAGATAAACTGATCGCGCTGGCAAAACAGTACGCTGACCCTAACACCAAAGTGATGTCACTGTGGACTATGGGCATGAACCAACACACTCGCGGTGTTTGGATGCAAAGCTTGGTCTACAACCTGCACTTACTGACAGGCAAAATTGCCACACCTGGCAACAGTCCATTTTCATTAACAGGCCAGCCATCCGCTTGCGGCACAGCACGTGAAGTCGGAACCTTTTCTCATCGCTTGCCTGCGGACATGGTGGTGGCTAACCCCAAACATCGCGCGATTGCTGAAAAGACATGGAAGCTTCCGCAAGGCACCATTCCTGAAAAACCGGGCTTTCACGCCGTACAGCAAGACCGAATGCTCAAAGATGGCAAACTCAACGCTTACTGGGTGCAGTGTAATAACAACATGCAAGCAGGCCCGAATATTAACGAAGAACGTTTACCGGGTTATCGCAACCCAGAAAACTTTATCGTCGTGTCTGATCCGTATCCAACAGCCACAGCACAAGCGGCCGACTTAGTGCTCCCTACCGCAATGTGGGTAGAAAAAGAAGGCGCTTACGGCAATGCTGAACGCCGCACTCAAGCTTGGTATCAGCAAGTTGGCACGGTAGGCGAAGCAAAATCAGACTCATGGCAAGTGATGGAGTTCTCTAAACGCTTCAAAATGGAAGAAGTGTGGCCTGAAGAATTACTCGCCAAAGCGCCACAATATCGCGGTAAAACCCTGTTTGATGTGCTGTTCAGAAACGGACAGGTTGACCAATTCCCGCTTGAAGAAGCGCGTGAGCTGAACGATGACGCACATCACTTCGGTTTCTATGTACAAAAAGGGTTATTTGAAGAGTACGCCAGTTTCGGACGCGGTCACGGCCACGACTTAGCGCCTTATGACACATACCATAACGTTCGCGGCTTACGCTGGCCGGTTGTGGATGGCAAAGAAACGTTATGGCGCTTTAAAGAAGGCTCCGACCCTTATGCGAAAAAAGGATCTGATTGGGATTTCTACGGCAAACCGGATGGTAAAGCGTGGATCATCTCCGCTCCTTATGAAGCTCCGCCGGAATCACCTGATGCCGAATTTGATCTGTGGCTGTGTACGGGCCGCGTGTTAGAACACTGGCACACCGGCACTATGACGCGGCGCGTGCCTGAACTTTATAAAGCCGTACCCGATGCGCTCTGTTACATCCACCCAGATGACGCCAAAGCGCGTGGGTTACGACGTGGTGATGAAGTATTGATTTCCAACAAACGCGGCGAAGTTCGTGTTCGTGTGGAAACGCGCGGCCGAAATCGTCCACCGCATGGTTTGGTCTTTATCCCATTCTTTGATGCTCGCATTTTGATTAACAAGCTGATTTTAGATGCCACGGACCCACTGTCGAAGCAGACAGACTTCAAAAAATGTCCGGTAAAAATCACTAAAGTAGCGTAAGCCAGTTAATGAATGCATCGGCTGTCCTATGGGGAGCCGATCTCAGAATGAGCCATTAGGCGGAGAATTTAAGATGAAAAAACTACTGATCGCCCTTTTATCTTTTGGAGTTTTATTTAGCCAAGCGATACAGGCGGAACTGAATAACCCCGGCGGCAACGGCGGGCTGGAATCGCTGCGTGGCGCAACACAGCTCGAAGAGACTCGTCCTGCTGACGACTTTAAAAAGTATCCAAGAGATCAAGCGCTTGAAAGCGAATACGTCTATCAGCCACCTTTGATCCCACATAACATTCGTGGCTACGAAGTGTCGCTAAACGCCAATAAGTGCCTTGCTTGCCACAGTTGGAAAAATGCCAAAGAGATGGGCGCAACCAAAATCAGTGTGACCCACTATGTTAACCGTGAAGATGCGGTGCTCGCTGACGTCTCACCGCGCCGTTACTTCTGTTTACAGTGCCATGTACCGCAAGCTATTGCGAAGCCTTTAGTGGAAAATGAGTTTAAATCCGTTGATTCACTTCGCTAATCGTAGCCAGATAATAACTTAAGAGGCTATTTATGAAATTATTAAAAGCGTTTTGGAAAAGACTCACAAGCCCAAGTAAAGCGGCCGTTGGCATTGTATTGTTCATGGGGTTTGCAGGTGGTCTGCTATTTTGGGGCGCATTTAACACCGGTATGGAAGCAACAAACTCAGAAGAGTTCTGCTCCGGCTGTCATGCACCGATTGTGGCTGAGATCCAAGAGACGATTCACTATTCTAACCGTTCCGGCGTACGTGCTATCTGCTCTGACTGCCATGTTCCCCATGAGTGGACAGACAAGATTATCCGCAAAGTGCAAGCCTCCAAAGAGTTGTTTGCTCATGTGGTGTTAGGCACCATTAGCACACCAGAAAAGTTTCAAGCACGTCGAGCACATCTCGCGGAGCGTGAGTGGTCACGATTGAAAAATAATGACTCATTAGAGTGCCGCAACTGCCATGAGTTCGAATACATGGATTTTTCAGAGCAAGGTCCACGCAGTGCCAAACAGCATTCAACCGCCCTTGCTAGTGGTGAAAAAACCTGTGTCGATTGCCATAAAGGTATTGCACATAAACTGCCAGACATGCAAGGCGTTGAAGGCTGGCAATAGGAGAATTAACCCATGAGTACATTAGAATCGGTAATTTGGCATATTCTTGGTTACAGCGCGATGCCTATCATTATCTTCGGCGGCTTTGCGGTGGTTGCTGCCGTTTCACTTTGGTTGTTGTCACTGAGTAAAGATAAAGAGCAATAAACAGCGCTGAATGCTATCAGGTAGCCCTGAATAACCCTGAAGAAAGTAAAAATCCGCCGATGAAAGGCGGATTTTTGTTGCGTTTTAAATTCTTTGTTGCGTTTTAAATTCTTTGTTGCGTTTTAAATAAGTCAAACTACGACGCACTAACCCATTACTCTTGACAAATGATCGGCAGCACTTGCTTAACATACTGGCCGGGGGCCGCGCCCAGAACGGGGTGAAGCTCTGAACCGATCGCATAAGGGGGAACTTGTTCGGTTGGATTGAACGACATTAACCACTCATTCCAATGTAACCACCATGATCCCTCTTTGCGTTCAGCGTGGTTAAGCCACTCTTGCGCTGAATCATCTAAAGTATCGTTTAGCCAATAGCCATACTTATTTTTTACCGGGTGATTCACTATCCCGGCAATATGGCCCGATTCTCCGAGCACAAAGGTTTTGTTGCCGCCGGTTTTCATTGCGCCCCGGTAAGTGCCTTGCCAAAGTGCAATGTGGTCTTCCTTCGTCGAGATAAAATAACTGGGTATTTTTATCTTATCCAAATCAATCCACACCCCACCGACTTTTACCCCTTTATCCTCAATCAATTTGTTATCTAAGTACAAATCTCTCAACAAGAAGTTGTGAGTCGCAGCGGAAACATTGGTGCTATCACTGTTCCAATACAACAAGTCAAAATCAACAGGGCTCTTCCCTTTCAAATAGTTATCAACATAGTAATTCCAGTACAAACTGTTTTCACGCAGTAAACTGAAAGTCACACTTAATGAACGCCCATCCATATACCCTTTGGCATTATTTTGGTGCTCAATCGCGCTGATAATGGTGTCATTGATATAGGCCCCAACCTCTCCCGGTTGAGAGAAATCAAGCAAGGTGGTGAAGAAAGAAGCTGATTTGATGCGTTTTTTCATTCGCTTAGCAGCGTAGTAAGCAATGGTTGAAGCCAAAACCGTCCCGCCAATGCAATATCCCGCGGCGTTGATCTGCTCTTGCCCAGTGATCTCTTCAATCGCAGAGACCGCTTTCACCACGCCTTCTAGTACATAGTCTTCAAAGCTGATATGAGCCTGAGCTTGAGATGGGTTGCGCCATGAAATCATGAAGACGCTATGCCCTTGCTCAACCAACCAGCGCACCATGGAGTTCTTTTCACGCAAATCAAGAATGTAATATTTATTGACGAAAGGTGGCACAATCAAAAGCGGTGTTGCATTAACGGTCTTTGTTAGCGGCTTATACTGAATCAACTCAAACAGTTCATTTTTGAAAACCACACTGCCCTGTGAATTAGCCACATCTTCACCGACACGAAAGGCATTGTTGTTGGTCATGCGAATTTTAAGGATGTCCGCGCTCGACTCAACATCCTCTTTTAATTTTTCCAGTCCAGCGAGCAGATTCTCACCATTTTTTTCAATGGTCAGCTTAAGGAGCTCTGGATTAGTCGCAATAAAGTTGCTGGGTGAAAGTGCATTGATCGCCTGACGAGAAAAAAACGTAATCCGTTCTTTGGTTTTTTCATCCAAACCTTCGATAGCCTCGATGGTTTCTAAACACGTTTTGCTAAACAGCAAATACGATTGTTTGATAAAACTATAAAAAGCCTCATTTTGCCACGCTTCATGGTCAAAACGTTTGTCGCCCGTATCGGTGTTGACTATCGACTCTTTGTTACCTGCGAGCACGATGTTTTGCCAAATATGCAATTGCTGCTCCCACCATTGAGTTTGCAGTTTGAGCATTGCTGTGGGTTGATTAATCGCCTGCTCAAAGAACTTCGCAGTATCTTCAAAGTTCACTTCTTGCATCGCTTTATTAAGGGGAGAGTTGACGGCCGCCTTGTTCAGCTCTAAGTCATCCCACCACTTTTGGTTGGTTTCTTGGAGTTTAACAAGGTAGTCCGAAAAGAAGTGCTGAAACATGAGTGTTGCTCCTATGATCGGAAAAAAAGCGCCGCTTAGGCCTAGCGGCGCAAATACAGCGGTTACGCAGGAGTCACTGTTTTTAGGTTTTCCGAGGCCAGTTTTTCTACATCATCTTTAAACTCTTTGGCGATGGTTTGTAACTTATTGCTATCTTCCATCATCTGTTGTGAAAGCTTGTTGAGCACACTCATTTGTTGGCCATTGAAAGAGGCAAATGACATCACATCTTTGACTTCGCTGGCCGCCTTCATTTGTGCTAAACCCATTTCGCTATAAGTGCGGATCGCGTTCAATTGTAGTTCGGTTAAGACTTCCACATTTTTTGTCACTAACTTATTGAAGTTGAAGTAGGGTTCTAAGTTTTTTTCAGTTTGATCAGTAAATGTTTTGAAAAAATCGGTGTACATGTTGTTTCTCCTAACGAGTGTATATATTCCATTAATAACGCATTAAACGGATTTGATAATAACCGCGGTTCCCATACCACCACCGACACAAAGAGAAGCAACTCCATACTGTCCGCGGCGTTTATTGAGTTCATGAACTAAAGTGACCAAAATTCGATTTCCAGATGCCCCGAGCGGATGGCCAAGCGCAATAGCCCCACCATTGACATTGGTTTTATCCAAAATCGATTGACTGGCCACTTCATGTTGTTTCGCTAACTGATGCACCACACCAAGCGCTTGCGCAGCAAACGCTTCATTGAGCTCAAAAAGATCAATATCACCCAGTGACAAGCCAGCATGATGTAACGCTTTGGTGACCGCTTGAACCGGCCCGAGCCCCATAATCGTCGGGTCAATCCCCGTCTGCGCATAAGTCACTAGTTCAGCTAACGGCGTTAAACCATACTGTTGCACTGCGGATTCAGACGCTAAGATGACCGCGCTCGCTCCATCGTTAATGCCAGAAGCATTACCAGCCGTGACAGTACCTTGCGCGTCAAACGCTGGACGTAAGGCCGATAATGCGTTTAATGTGGTTGTGGCTTTGGGGTATTCGTCGGTATCAAAGGTGAAGGTGTCACGACGACGCTGCACTTCTACCGTAACAATCTCATCAATAAACTGGCCAGATTCAATCGCCGCTATCGCTTTGAGTTGGCTATTAAGTGCAAATTGGTCTTGCTGCTCACGCGAAATATCAACCTGTTTGGCGATATTTTCGGCCGTAATCCCCATATGGTATTGGTTGTAAACGTCGGTTAAACCATCAGCAACCAGCAAATCGGTTAGACTGATGTTGCCCATTTTGTTGCCTTCACGAAGTGTGGCTGGAGCCGCAAATGGGATTTGCGACATCACTTCAACACCCGCCGCAACGACAACTTGTGCATCACCACTACGGATGTGTGAAACGGCATCCATTACCGCTTTCATTCCGCTACCGCATACCATATTAACACTGTAAGCCGGAACCGAATCAGCAAGGCCAGCAAACAAAGCAGCTTGGCGTCCAACACCCATACCTTGTGCCGCACTCACGACATGGCCGACGATTACTTCATCGATAATTTCTGCAGACACTTGGCTTGACTCAACTGCCCCTTTAATCGCAACTGCCGCCAGTTTGCCTGCTGAGAAATCTTTTAATGCTCCACAAAATGAACCTATAGGGGTGCGTTTTGCAGCCACAATGAATACTTTTTCCATTTTCCAACCATCCTTGCTTAGTGCATGTACAAGCCGCCATTAATTGATAATGTCTCACCCGTAATGTAAGCACCTGCATCACTGGCTAAATAACTGACCGCTTGGGCGATCTCTTCTGGCTTCGCTAAACGTAACATAGGGATCTGCTGTACGATGGAAGCCAGAACTTCAGGCTTCATTTCTTCAACCATAGGTGTTGCGGTATAGCCAGGGGCAATTACGTTCACCGTTACACCACTACGCGCACCTTCCGCAGCTAAAGCTTTTGAAAAACCGATCATGCCCGCTTTGGCCGCAGAGTAGTTAGTTTGACCAATTTGACCTTTGAGGCCATTCACCGAGGAGATATTGATCACCCGGCCCCCTTTTTTCTCGCACATAGCTGAAAACAGAGGTTGGGTGACATTGAAAACGCTGTTTAGGTTGGTATCGATCACTTCTTTCCATGACTGAGATGACATTTTTTTGAACATGCTGTCACGCGTAATGCCGGCATTATTCACGATGACATCAATGGTGCCTTCTTCTTCCAATAACTGGCTTAAGCGCTCTGCGCACTCTTCAGTGCTGGTCACATCAAGTTCAAACAGTCGAACTTGATCTTCAGTAAACTGCTTTTCTTGAAACCAATCTAATGCACATTGGTAATTGCCAGTAAAGTAAGTAGCAATGACTCGATATCCATCTTTGACTAATTGGCAAGAAATAGCAGAACCGATTCCGCCTTTTGATCCCGTGATCAAAGCGACTTTCTTCATTTAGAACTCCATTCTCAACAGCATAGTATTAATCCATCAGACAAGGCATAACAAACCAATACACCCTGCTATCTATTTTTAACTTTATAAATAATTTATTTTCAATTTACTTAATGAAACCGCATTAGACTCGGCCCTGCACTAAATTTAATGGCTGATTGTGACATTTCAAATAAATTAAGCATTAATATTCATAAGGTTGAAGTTGATCTCATATGGAATGAAATGTTATTAAATAGTTAAAACGGTGCAATGTGTTGATTTATAATTGAATTATGCTATTGACAATAACAAAAATTAAAATCAACCAATTGAAACTAAAGGAGTTATCTTATTTATTGCTGTTACATGCGATCTGTCGAAAATAGCGGTATGGTGGGGTTGAGTGAATGCGTTTAATGATAATTTCATAAAGAGTACGACATTTAAGAATCATTAACATTCTATATGAAAATGAAACTAAACTATTGCGAATTCTATACCAAATGGCTTAGCGTTGCCGCTAGGCATCTGTAAATGAAACCTTATGAGTCTAAATATATTGTGTAATTAATGTGAACAAACTCAACTAACACCGCTACAACTTCAAGTAGCAAGCGAATAAGAGAATATAAATCATTAGAGAAAATAGATATTACTCCAATAAAAAGAGCGCCTATATTTCGGCGCTCTTTCGATGAAACAAAAACTCTATTGCTATACCCAAACAACTTGAAGTTGCAGGTAGGCAAGTAAGTTCATCCCCATGAGCATAGATAAACTATGTGATTGGGGTGAGTGAACGTAGCCAACACCGCTGCAGCTTCAAGTGAGAAGGGTATAACTAGTATGTAGAAATATGCGAAGGCTCCTAAGGCGCGGAATCCACCACTACAGGCAAGTAATGTTTAGGCTCAAGTTTCAACCACTCTGGTAACACAGTCCCGATTGAGATTGAAGACCAAGTTCCAGAAATAATACCGATGAACATTGCAATGGCAAACCCTTCAAGCGGCTCCCCGCCCATAAACCATAATGCGGAAACGGTGAGTAATGTCGTACCCGAAGTCACCATAGTGCGTGAGAAAGTCGCAATCACCGCTTGGTCGGTGATCTCTTTGGTTGGCGTGCTTTGCTTGGCCACGAGCAGTTCACGAATACGGTCGGCAATGATAATGGAGTCGTTCAATGAATAACCCAATACCGCCAACACCGCCGCAAACACAGTTAGGTTGAACTCCATCTGTGTCAGGGCAAAGAAACCGAGCACTAAAATAACGTCATGCAGCAAAGCCAATAACGAGCCGCTCGCTAAACGCCATTCAAAGCGGAAACACAAGTAACCTAAGATACACAGCAAGCAAATCATCAGCGCCAAGCTGCCTTGGTCAACCAGATCTTGCCCCACTTGCGAGCCGACCATACTGTTGCTTACCACCGTCACCTGTTCAGAGACATCGCTGAGCAGAGCTGGGATATTAGGCGTTTCTTGATCGCTTTCAGGAAGCGCGTAACGGATAACCCAACGCCCTTCTTCACCGGCTTTGGTGATCATCGTTGAATCCCCTAATGTAGGTTTCAACGCTTGCAGCAACTCTTTGTTGGTGAGGGTTTTATCGACCGTGACTTCGGTGACCATCCCACCAGTAAAATCCAACCCCATGTTGAGGCCCTTTACACCAAACGCCACTAACGAAATCAGCATCAATGCCACAGAGAGTACGCTCGTGATGTAACGAATTGGACGAATATGGTTTTTCAAATAATCAATCATGTTTATACCCTTACATCACGACGAGCATCTCGTCCCCAAATAAGATTGATAACCGCACGCGAAGCAAACACACCGCTGAACATACTGGTCATAATGCCGAGCCCTAAAGTCAGCGCAAAGCCTTGGATTGGACCATTACCGATCGAATACAGAATTACAGCCGTGATCATAGTAGTAACGTTAGCGTCAAGAATAGTACTAAAGGCGCTACTAAACCCAGAATCAATCGCTTGGGCGAAATTACGTCCTTCTGCAATTTTGTCTTTGATACGTTCAAAAATCAGCACGTTGGTATCGACGGCCATACCAACCGTCAAAACCAGGCCAGCAATTCCCGGCAAGGTCAGCACAGCACCCGGCAATAAGGCAATCAAGCCAATCAAACACACCATGTTAAACAGCAACGCCGCGTTCGCCACCCAGCCCAAACGGCGATACCAAAGCGCCATAAACGTCAGTGTCAATGCCATGCCTAAGGCTAATGCGGCAAAACCATTTTGAATATTTTCCGCGCCCAGTGAGGCGCCGATGGTGCGTTCTTCAACAATAGTGACCGGAGCAGTTAATGAACCTGCACGCAGCAATAACGCAAGCTGTTGCGCTTCTGCCATTGTGCCTGAGCCGGTAATTCTAAATTGGCTACCCAACTGCGATTGAATAGTCGCAACACTGATCACTTTTTCACTCCGCTCGGTTTCGCCACGAGCATTAGTGGTGTATTCGCGATACACAGTCGCCATCGGCTTACCGATATGCTTGGATGAAAAATCACTCATGATTTTACCAGCCGCGTGGTCAAGCGAGATGTTAACCTCAGACATTCCCATTTGGTCAATGCCAGCGCGCGCATTGACAATGTGCTCGCCTGTTAATATCGGCCGTTTAGTGAGCACCACATTGCGGCCATTTTCATCTTTGAGCACAATGTCTTGCGACGTAAACGCTTCGCTGGGTGATTTCGCCTCATAAAAAGCGAGGCTCGCCGTTGCACCAATCACGTTTTTCGCTTGTGATGGATCTTGTACGCCCGGTAATTCGATACGAATACTGTGTTCGCCTTGGCGCTGGACCATCGCTTCAGTGATGCCTAGCTCTTCAATGCGATCACGCATAATCTTGAGGTTCTGTTGCAACGTCGTTGATTGGAAATCGACTCGATTCTGTTTTGAAGGCTTGATCAGTAGTTGATCAGAAGAGCGTTGGATATCCCACCCTGAGTAAGTCTCTTTAAGGAATGCATTGATTTTATTGAGATCTTCAGCTGAATTGCTCATCACTTTGAAGCTATCAATGCCTTCAGAGCTAACTTTCACGCTACGAAGACGCTCATCACGCAGCTTATCTTTCACGGTATCGATCATGCTGTCACGCTGCTCTTGGAATGCTTTATCCACGTCAACGTTCAGCAAAAATTGCACACCACCCCGCAGATCTAGCCCTAGTTTAATCGGGTTAAAACCTAAATTCGTCAACCATGCTGGTGCAACCGAAACGTAAGAGAACGTAATACTGTCTTCTTTTTCAATCATGCCATCGAGCAATTCTCTGGCGTGTGTTTGCTGGACTTCATCAGCAAAAACCAAGGTCGTTTTCCCACCTTGCTGTTGTATGTTTTGCACCGCAATATCGTTTTTTTCGAGTAGATGAGTCAATTCCACGACTGAATTAAGCATCTCATTTTTAGCTGAGACTTGCAGTTGGATAGACGGCTGTTCGCCATACCAGGTGGGTATAGCGCTCAAGGCAAGCACAACCAAAGTGGCGGCCAATACGATATACTTCCACGCAGAATAGTGATTAATAAGACGTGCTGACGCCTTTTTATTATTTGTTTTTCTCATACCAATCCTCTCAGCAAAGCTGAGTTGTTATTACTTTAAATAAACAAGTTAAATGAACAAGCGAGTGACTTTGTCACTTGATATAAAGTAAGAAGGATCAGTACTGGCTATTTAACGCCACATACATGGCATTGGTTTCTTTCCAGCCAGAAATTCTGTGGTGAGAACTATAGGGGCGAGCTTGCCATGCCACCAACTCAGCGACAGGAAAAAGATAAAGCCTAAAGGGAGCGACGGTTACGTCGTAATTGGGCGTGTTATCGACAAAAGTGGGGCCATCGTATTCAACGACTCGGGAAGTTACCCCCCAACGAGACGCAGTGACGATTGCAGCAGAAGTGTCTGAGTGAAGCGATTTTGATACGGGTGGAGCCGTTTGTTTATCCTGTTGAACAGATATTGATTGTTGATCAGAGATAGGTTGTTGAATAGCAATAGCTTGAGGCAATGTTTGCTGATCAACAATCGCCGTGAGCGGCATTTTTTCAGCATCACGTTGCAGGCTGACTTTAGGTTCAGCGTCGCGGTGCGTTTCACTTTCAATTAAATAGCCAAACGCTTGCGAAGGCAAAACCACCGCAAGAAACGTAAACCAGACATATTTAATAAAGTGCCAATGCATGGAAAAGAATTCCTCTCAACTCAAGCTAGCATCATATTCCTGCCCCGTGTAAGCCTCAAGTAAAAAGATCTAAATATTGTGCTTATTGGGGCTCACTAGAAACGTAAAACACCGCTTTGGTTTGTGTATCAAAATAAATTTTGTTGGCTAACTTCTGGCCGCCACAATACACAAAATAGACTTCACGTTGTTGATATTTGAATGACTTTACCCAACCACCAAGCTCTTCAAAATCTTCTGGTACGCAAGTTCCGTCTTTTAACAACTCATCGGTTTTCTGCACAAAAGCCGTTTCATAGAGTTTAAAATCATCCGAATTCGCAATGTACTGCGTGACCGTTTTACGGCGCTCCTCGGCTGTGATCAGCGGGGCTTGCTCCACTAAACCATCCAAAGGTATCCACTCCGCGACTTCAGGCCCGTTTTCCTCATAGACAAAATAATCGGTAATGCGGCCAAAACCCGATTTACGTTCCAAGATTTTTACCTTATCACCACGGTATAGAACCCGCTCAACAAACGCTTGTGCATCGGGCTTTTCTCTCACCCCAAGCCTTGCTAAATCGACATATAAATCATTAACGAGCGGTTTTGCTGGCAAGGCCGTTTTAGGAGCCGTCTCAGTGGTTGGCACTTGTTCTTCATCGTTCGAACTCGACGAATCGGCCTGCAGTGCTTCTTGCTCGGGAAGATAATAAAGAAAGTAATAGCCAGCGCCTGCGCCCGCCAGCCCAAGCAGCAATAATAGAAACATCAGCATTTTTTTCATCTTGCTGCTCATTCCTTTCTTGTTGTGCGCAACCTTGTTCGGCACGGCACGCTTTAATTGTTCGTTAATTATAGTTGAAATCTCCGAATGTCATTTTTGTCTAGTTTGCGAACGCATAGCGACACTAACGGCAGCCTAATCCTGAACTTGATGCTATGCGTCAATCTTCTGCAAAATCAGCCTATAAATGGAATAAAGGACTCAAATTCTTCGGTAATGCGCGCAAGCAGCTTTTCGGCGGGCTCGTCGTTTGGGGGTCGGTCAACAAGGAACAATACGCGTTTAAAGCGCTGCAACTGAATCAAGCGATACATCAACGCAGTTCAGTTTGGCTGCCACATCTTGGTTGTCTTTTTTCGCTTCGACAATTCCTATCGGCTTTAGGCCCACAAACAACACGTAATCGGCAAAGCCCGTTTACTGGTTTCATCTCTGCCGGTTGGCCATTCGGCAATCTGGTTTATGTGCTAGGGGCCGTCGCCATAAGATTGAGGATCAGAGGCACGCGGAGCGAATCTGCACTGCATCTACAAACGAGATCGAATTATCAGTATGCATAATGTTTTAGCTTGGTAAGGTTTGCAAAATGAATGCAAAGAATTCTCGCTTGCACTTATGTTTATTTATTCAGCGGGTTATGGTTCCACGCGAAGTGTGCGGCACTGAGCTGCATGCCGATATTCAGACTTGCGGGTCTCTCCCGCCATACAATAGGAAATAATCATGCGCAAAACTAGCGTGGCACTTGCCATCTCCACCCTCTTCTGGTTCCACTCTGCCATGGCAGCACCTTTGATCTTCCCCGACGATCCATCGCTCACCGACGGTCAGCACTCCCCCGCCCTCGATCGTACTTTTCAGCTGACACAGGACGACTTGAGCAACAAGATCAATCAGCTCCACCTGCCCATTCAGATCGAACCGGAACTGGTAGCGGAGCTGGAGCAGATTGGCATAGAGCAGGGGTTCTCGGTCAACACCCACAGCGACATGTACACTTGGACTGAGGACAACATGTGGCCGTCGCGCGATGGCGCACTGATCTTCCGCCCTCGGGCGTCGCTAGCCGACAAGGATAGCTACCACGCCTTCATCACCGCTCTGACCGATCAAACCCCACAAGCCGAGCAGGAGGGTCATCACAGCCTCGGTATACAAGCCTCTCAGGGACTCAACGACGCAACACTCTCCCAAGCCAATCGCTTCGCCGAGGCGCAGGGACGTGAACTCATCCCTACCTTCTCCATTATTGATGGCGGCAACATGCTGACTGGCCGGCGTGCGGACGGTACACCCTATGCCCTGATCGGCCGTGACGCTCTGCTGCAGACCGCTCTGCACCACAGCAGGCTGGATAGTGAACGTATCGCCGCCCAGCAGGAGAAGATGGAGCGCAACGGCGATTTTAAACTGAAGCTGAGTGAGAGTGAATTTCTTGGACAACCCCATACCTACCAGAGCGGCCATGACACCGAGGTGGACCTCATTTTGCTGGAAGCGGCCAACTTGCTGCCAAAGGGGCTGGATGATCAGCAGCGCCACGCTTTTGCCAAAACTGCACGCGCCAAGGCTAGGCTCGCTAGGAGCGAGGTAGATTCGCAAACGTTGGAGGCGGCGAAACAGCGAATGTTCCTGAGCCCCCAGCAAGGGGAACGGATTGCCGAACGCTATCGTACCATCCATGGTCAACCACTGCCGGCCTCCTTCGACTTGTTATTGCAGTTGAAGTTTGCTTACGCCTCTCTGGTGGTAACTGCCGACCTCCATTCCGACTTCAGCGACGAACAGATAGCGAATACTCTACCGACGCTGGCAGCCGATGCTGCAACTCTGGCCCGACTAGGCCACATGCTACAGGCTGGTGGCTACCAACGACAAGAAATAGACAGTGCCGAACAAGAGCATCAGACCCGCCGCTTCCTCGCCATGATGGCCATCAGCCAGCATCTGATGGCGAAAGAGCTCAAGGTGGCAGAACGGGACCTAGTGATTCTGGCCCAGCCCGGTTTCCACCTCGATATGGCCATACGCCCACTGGCCGATGGACGCATCCTGCTTAACGATTATGCGGCAAGTGCAGCGCTGCTCGAAAAAGTACTGGCCGACAATGGCAACCTAAGCGACAGCGAGCAGCAGGAACTCACCCAGAGCGTGACTAACCTTCGCCAGCAGAGTGAGCGCTGGCACAAGATCCACACCCTAATCCACCAGCAGTTAAGCGATACTGGCCTGACCCCCATCGCCGCCCCGGGCGCGTTCAAGGTGGGCAAGCGACACGTGAACTGGATGAACGGCATCATGGGCACCAACCAGCAGGCCTTTTACATCACCAATGCATCCAGCATCGATCCGCTCAATCAAGCATTCGCCACCTGGCTTAAAGGTGAAGTAGCAGGGATCACTCCCTATTTTGTAGGGCAGACAGCCAGTAATAAACGGAAGGAGTTGAATCAAGCGGAGGCTCTGCTGCGCGGTAACGGCGGACTGGATTGCATCACGCTGCATCACGAGTAACGAACGCATCATAGGTCCCATTAGGTCTGGATGTGTCAGAGGCAAAGGGCGAGATGAGAGTAGAAAGCTACCAAAATGATGCTAAAAGCCCCTTCTATGCTGTAATGCCAGTCAGATAAACCTGACTGGCATTTTTTAACATCTTATCGAATTCCTCGCCTGCTTGCTTCTCTGGGTTAGCCACTATTGTTACAGGCTGAGCTTCTATTGTTACAGGATGTGCTTCATCTACCGATAACCCAACTCGATTTTTCAACGATGACCGTGTTAGCACGAGCCTTCTATTCTTGGTAGGGTAACCGATAAGGATGTTGCAACGAGTTTAAATGTAACCATTTGAATAAACAACGTTTGGCTTCACACAAACCTGCCGCAGTTTGGGAAGATCGCAATTAAAGTCTGACGTTATGCCTAATTACTGCACTACAGCAGCTTGTTCTTGCACTAACGGCTCAGAGCGGTAATTCTCACCGGCTAAAATATCGTAATGAATCACGGTGTCATTATTTAATTTCGAGAAATCGTAATAGACGGTGTAAGCGTTGAATTCGACTAAATCTCTTTTATCTCTGATTTTCCCATTAGTATAAAAACTGCATGCTAAGCCCGTAGACCATTCTTTCAAATCTTCGTAATATCTTGCTCTACAGTTTTTTGCTTCAATAGAAGAACCAAGCTCAATTGAGCTATTATAATATTCATTGCCTGCTGGTGAAACTCGTAACTGGGCAAAACCAACAGTATCAAATTTGTTGTATGCTTGAATGGAAAAGTCTCTTAATTCCACTATACAATTTTGTTCATTTTTATACGTTTGGTAAGGGATCCTAAATTCATAACGTGAATCATCTTTAGCAAAATTATGCGTAATTTTTTGGCTTATCTTTCCTCCTTTATGGGATTTTTGACCAAATAAATCGTAGGAATAAGCCTCGCACTCATCTCCTGTCACCCAAAAATGAGTCCAAACTTCTAAATAAGCATCTATAGGCTTTTTGCCTGATATAGTAATATAGGACTCATCAGGTTCATCGCCCAAAATATTCGGCTGAGAAGTCTGGTAATAATCATACCCAAGGAAAAATAATGCGATGAATAGTACAATAATTGATATTCGCTTTTTCCTATTGGTATTAGCGATAAATTTCACTCTTGCGGCCCTATCTTTTTATCTAACGGCTCAGCGCGGTAATTCTTGCCGGCTAAAACATTAAATTTTATTATCGTATCATCAGAAAACTGAGAAAAATCGTAATAGAACTCATAAGGTCTAACATCTTTTAGTCTGGATTTATTACCAACAAAATACTCACAGTTAAACCATCCATCCCACATATCGTTTTTCCCATGGTGGAATTCAGCATTACAATCTCGTGCTTCTATTATCATCGATGTAGAAATAGCCTTTTCATAAGGCAGCTCGCCCTGAGAATAAGCTCTAAATCCTGCGATCCCATCAAAGTTATTTAAGACATTTACCTGAAAATCTCTCAATTCAATATTGCAATCATTATTATCTACTACAGATTTAAAAGGTAAACGTAATTCATAACGGTTTGGGTCGTCTGAAAAATTATAGGTATATTTTTTGTCAATTTTCCCTCCCTGATGAGCTTTACGGCCAAACATATCATAGGAATAGGTTTTACATTCATCGCCCGTTACCCAAAATGCAGCCCATGCAACTATGTGAGCATCGGTTGGTTTTTTACCTGATATAGTAATATAGGATTCATCAGGTTCATCGCCCCAAATATTCGGTTGAGAAGTCTGGTAATAATCATACCCGAGGAAAAATAATGCGATGAATAGTACAATAATTGATATTCTTTTTTTCCTATTAGTATTAGTGATAAATTTCACTATTGCGGCCCTTTCTCTTTATCTAACGGTTCAGAGCGGTAATTTTCACCGGCTAAAATATCGTAATGAATCACGGTGTCGTTATTAAATTTCGAGAAATCGTAGTAGACGGTGTAGGCGTTAAATTCTTCATCTTTAGTCTTTTTCTTTCCATCGACATAAAAATGACAACCAATGGCCCCTGCCCACTCTTTTCTTACACTTTTAAATATATCACTATTGCAATTATCTGCTGTAATCAATGAGTTTAGCTCAACCTCTCGATTGTAATATTCTCTGCCTGCCGGAGAAAATCGCAACTGAGCAAAGCCTACAGTATCAAAATCATTGTGAGCTTGTATGGAAAAGTCTCTTAATTCCACTATACAATTTTGTGAGTTCTTATACGTTTGGTAAGGAATTCTAAATTCAAAATTTGAACCATCTTTAGCAAAATCATGCGTAATTTTCTGACTTATCTTTCCTCCTTTATGAGCTTTTTGACCAAATAAATCGTAGGAATAAGCCTCACACTCATCTCCTGTCACCCAAAAATGAGTCCAAACTTCTAAATAAGCATCTATAGGCTTTTTGCCTGATATAGTAATATAGGACTCATCAGGTTCATCACCCCAAATATTCGGTTGAGAAGTCTGGTCATAATCATACCCAAGGAAAAATAATGCGATGAATAGTACAATAATTAATATTCGCTTTTTCATTGTGAGGTTATTCAATAACTTCATTGTAGTTGATCCTTAATTTCATCAGGCAATGTTTTTTGCGCTATTAATAACTTCGCTAGTGGTAAGCGCTGAGGGTCAAAGACTATCTGCTTGAGCTCTCCTCTTATTTTATTGCGATTTTCTATTAGTTTATTTATAGAATTCATCTCATTCATCAAACGTCCAATGCTCAACGCTGGTGTAGCATTTCCTAAAGATTCAGCCCAAGTTTGTTTAACGGTGAGATAATTTTTCTGTAAAGTAGCAATTTCTTGATCGAGAGCTGATATCGCTTGCTGGTAATGCACCATTAAACTTTCATTACTTAAAGAATACATTTGTTGCCACAAATTAGGGATATAATATTCCATTCCATGCTCTGCAATTGAAGCGTCGGATAAGCTATTTACCAAAGTAACAGAATCATTACTGGCTAATTTTGCCAGATCTAGCATAGTGATTTGTGTTTGCCTTGGCGTCAGTAAAATCTGGTCAGAATCATTATAAGTTAATAACTGCGATAAATGACCATGGTGGAGATAATTATCATCGTCGTTATCGGTAAGCATTTTTTTAATCAATGTTATACCACTACTAAATACATCCCATTTATCTAGCCCCTCTGTAAGATCGGTATTTGCCCATGTCATGGGGATTTGAGCAACCAAATCATGGTTATTAACATGACGATAATGCAGAATATTCTGATACCGAGTAACAAAACTGCGCGTTCCTGTACGTGGCATTCCATATGTATATAAACGCAATACTGGGGGATGATAGCTATCTTTAATCAATGCGCTTAGAAGTAATGCACCAGCGCCCCCTAAGCTATGGCCACAACAGTAGAATTTTTTTATTTTATGTAGTCCTAGATCTTTCTCCATCAAAGATAACAAAGCCATCGTATATTGGTAAAACCCCCGATGGATATACGTTCCACCAAACTCTTCGGGGGCGATTTGCGCAGCATCAAGGTCCGTTATAATAAGGTCTTTCATTCCTGGTGAATCGGTAGCACTTTCTATCTTATCCGCAATCACAGCCGCCATACCTGAAGCCGCTTTTATAATTTTAAATTTAGTGTTGTCAACAGGTGGTTTCTTACTCTGGAAATAAGGCTCTGTACCTCTCACACCTATAATCGCCAATTCATCGTTGAAGATGATGTAACCTTCACTGCCAACATCATCCTCAGCATAATATTGAGCACTTAAAGCTCTGCTGTATGGTATTTCTTCTAGTAGCCATTTCGCCTGTAAATCTCCAGAATAAGTTGGTCTTTCTTTGCGCTTTAACTGAGAAATTACCGTACTAATCGCACCCTGATTATCTGTTGTCTTACCATCATCCCTATTAAAATCGTTAGTCGCATAAGCTAATTTGGACAACAACGCAAAGGTATAACTATTCACCAAACTAAATTCATCGGTATCAATAATCACTGGCATATAACTGCGCAGTGCTTTGATTTCGAAAACGTAACTTTGGTTGTGGCTAAGGCTGAACCCTGCTTTTTCCGCAGAGGCATTGGTATCTATCCCTTTATGATGCTCTTGTAAAAACTCATCTTGCGGGGCCTCATCCCAAAAATCACCGATGGTAGTGCTGTGATACCGTTTCGGGCTTTGATCAACAGCATCAAACTCTGCCGATGCACGGATTTTCACTGGCGACTCTTGCCCTTCTTTACGGCTGGCGTACTTTTCGACTTCGCTTAACAAAGAGGCTTGGCTGACAGAAGCGCGCCATTCACCTGCGGCAATATTTGCAAATAACACTCTACCGGCGCTGGTGGTTTGCGTGTGTGTATGGGACGAAATTTTGTTCGTAATGGTGACGGCAAGGCCATCAATCGGTTCATCGTTTTCACTCATGAACTCCAGTTCCAACCAATTTTTCTCGGGATTGCACTGCACGCAATAGTTAAATGAATCCATGATTATCCCTCATGTTGTAATTGGCGACTTAAGGCATGCAAAGCGTATTTAATCTCTTCATTTTGATTGTTTTTGATCAGTTCTATCATGCTAGGCTGAGCCAAGTATTCGTTACCCATAATCGCCGCGATGGCCGCGCTCATCACACGATACGTTAAGGTTTGCTCAGCAGCAGAGAGAAACGGTGTGAGCATGGAAGCGATATCACGCCCTTGCGTAAGGTGCTGGTCCATTGCCTTGGGGAAATGCTGCCATAACCAAGATTCAAGGTTAGCTTTTAACAAAGGTAAGTTCTCTTGTTTATCAAGATGATGCGATTTTATCACCCACCAAGAGCCTTGCTGAGCATTGAATGGCGCGTGCGAGGTGTTGTCAAACGTGACTAAGTGGCCTTGATCTCGATCGTGGCCTTGATCTCCATCACCTAATGCAGCCAATTGATTGATATTGCCCAAAAACTGGTTCACTTCTGATTGGTCCATTCTCGCTAGCATAGCAATAATGACCGACCTATCGTAAAAGCGAAACATCACTTCCTCGCCCTCTAATCCGGCAATTAATAAACTGCGAAGATGCTGCAAAACTTCATCACCCACGGCATGGCTTGACAGCCCAATACCCTGTTCAAGTAACGCTTCAGGGAGCGACAATACCGATTCAGAAACAGGGATTAACCATGGAGAGAGTGGCATCACCTCAGTAAACATTGCACCATAAAACAGAGGCACGGCCTCTTCAAATCCAAAGCCCCCATTTTGCTGTAAGGCCTGCTTGTGAAGCTTGCGATCAACTAACCAATAGCGATGATTTTGCTGCTGTTGAAACCAAGAGAGGATCATGATGGTTTCCCCTGCGTAGAGCATAATCTTACGGCTGGCATATGGGCTTGCTCTGCGTTTAATAACGCTTGATAAGAAATGGTTCGAAGAGCGGCTGACATAGTTTGGTCCTTTTTCGTGAATCGCATCGCATAATGTAATGCCTCACTAAGCAAAAGCAATGCCAGTGTTAACGCATTATATTTCAATGACTTAACGTTGACTCATTCACTGTCTGAGCAATAAATTGCTCCGCTAGGCAAAAACTTGCTTAATCAGGCGCAATATGAACGAATTTTTGCTCGGTTTAGTGCTCTCTCAACGATAAGAGATGTAACTGCACGAGCGTCGTCAATCCTAAGCCGCCCCACCTTTGAGAGAACATGTAAAGTTCACCACACAGCTTAGATTCCAGCCTCGCCAATTAAATGTTAATATCGTCACATCTAAAACTGCGGTGGTTATCAGTAAACCTTGTTGATGATTCTCATAAACATCAATAAAAACTCTCTTCCTCCACCAGCAGAATTTTTACATTAAAAGGCAGTTTTCAAATGGTTAACAACACAATTCAATGGTTTCCGGGGCACATGCATAAAGCACGTAAGGAGATCGAAGAGGTCATTCCGCAAGTTGATGTGATTATCGAAGTGTTGGACGCTCGTATCCCGTTTAGCAGCGAAAATCCACTTATCTCTCATTTGCGTGGTAATAAACCGTGTGTGAAGGTGCTCAATAAACGTGACCTAGCAGACCCTGAAATGACGCAATTGTGGATCGACCATTTTGAGAAAGAACAAGGGGTGAAAGCAATGGCGGTAACCACGTCTAACCCTCAAGAAGTGCATAAGATCATGGAGCTTTGCCGTAAGTTGGCACCACATCGTGAAGAAGTGGGAAAAAATATTCGCACCATGATCATGGGTATCCCGAACGTCGGTAAATCAACCATCATCAATACGTTAGCCGGTCGCGCTGTGGCTCAAACAGGTAACCAACCCGCCGTTACGCGCCGCCAGCAACGTATCAATTTGCAAAATGGCATTGTGCTGTCTGATACCCCGGGAATTTTATGGCCTAAAGTGGAAAACCCACACAGTGGTTTTCGCCTAGCCGCCACGGGGGCAGTAAAAGATACGGCAATGGAATATGAGGATGTAGCCTTTTATACTGTTGAGTATTTAGCGCAAGCTTATCCTGAGCGTTTGCAAGAGCGTTATCAAATCGATGAGCTACCTCAATCTGACGTGGAATGGATGGAAGAGATTGGCCGCAAACGTGGTGCTCTGCGCCCCGGTGGCCGTATTGACCTGCACAAAGCGTCGGAGATCCTGCTGCATGAGTTACGCCAAGGTATTCTCGGCCAAATTACTCTTGAACGCCCTGAAATGATCACCAAAGAGTTAGTGGAAGTGGAAGAACGAGCGGCCAGAGAAGCCGAGGAAAAAGCAGCCAAAAAAGTAGAACGCCGTAAACGTTATTTGCGTAATAAGCGCTAAATTCCTCTCGGTTCCCTGCTACGCTACACCTCATTTCTATTATTACCATCAGGGCGGTCAATGATCGCCCTTTTCATCCAAACAGAAGACTGCATGCTGTTTGCTATTTCTAGCTGACATTATCATGACAAATCGATACAGGTTTTTATGTGCCACTTCTGTAGCATCAAGGAACCTTCTGATGACACTCAAGTCATACCACCATTGTTTCTTTTCTCCTTGATATGGAATTGTTCATGAAAAAGCGTTGGGCCATCGCGGTAATTAGCGCCGCCTTAATCGGCGGGGGTTACTATCTAACCACCAATAGCAATGAATCTCTCTCGGCCTTCCCCACTCTAACCGTTGAACAGGGAAATATTGCCAAACAAGCAATCGCTGTTGGCCAAATCGTGCCGGCTCACTCGGTATCTATAAAATCGCAAATTGAGGGGATTGTCGGCGAAATTTATCATCGGGTCGGTGAGCAAGTTACTTTGGGCACGCCTTTGATCAAAGTGCGCCCAAATCCAACACCGCAAGCGTTAACTGACGCGACTACCGAATTAATGCAAAGTGAGGCGAGCTTAGACTCCGCCAAACAGACGCTGGCAAACTTGCAGCAGTTAGTTGAACAAAAGATTGTGCCGGAAAACTACGGTGAGCTAATCCAAGCAAAATCAGAGCTGAAATCAAAACAAGCCGAAGTGCAACAAAAAAGGCAGAACCTTGAGCTGATCCGCAGCGGTGAAGCATCGGTTGGCGATTCGAAACTCACGTCCACACTCGTCGCCCCCATTGATGGCACCATTTTAAACCTAAAAGTGGAAGTAGGAGAGCCGATCATTTCCACTGCCTCAAGCCAAGCGGCGACTGAAATGATGTCGATTGCCGATATGAATGACATGATTTTCAAAGGCAGTGTCAGTGAGCATGATGCGGCGCAACTCGCCGCTGGGATGGCCGTCAACTTAATATTAGCACCGTATCCAGAAGCAGAAATCAGCGGCGTATTAAGCAAAGTTGCGGTTCAATCTGATAAGTTGAATAACCCTAGTGATACTAAAACGACCAGCTTTGATAATGGGTTTGAAGTAGAGATTAACCAGATTCGTTTTCCTGACAATATGGTGATTCGCTCGGGCTTTTCTGCTACGGCACAGATCACATTAAAGAGCGTGGAAAACGTCGTCACCATTCCAGAGCGCGCATTACGATTTAGCGGTGAAAAACCTGAAGTCTTGATCCCAGACCAGTCAGAACAAGGTTACCAAATGCGCGCCGTAAGCTTAGGTTTGTCCGATGGTATTAATGTGGAAGTGATTGCGGGTTTATCAGCGGACGATGTGATCATCGACAACAGTTTATTGGGAGGCAAAGATGACCACTAAGCGCCCTTTTCAACCTAATGCGCTAGCAGCCGCGCTAATGACGTTCTGTGGCGCGGTGACTTTTTCAGCTCACGCCATCACTATTGAACAAGCTTGGCAAGCCGCAAAAGCTTTTGACCCTACTTATTCACAAGCGCAGATCCAATCTCAAATCAGTGAAACAGAGGTCCGAAGTACCAAAAGTGCACTTTTACCTTCTTTTGAAGTCAACGCAGATACCTCATGGGATGACGATGGCAATAACACTAAAGGTTATGGTGCCACATTAAATCAAACCATTTGGGATAGTGCTAATTGGGCACAACTCGACCAATCTCAAGCAAGCTATGTAGCATCACAATTAAAAGTGAAGACTGCACATAATGAGCTGGCTGCAACATTACTGTATGCCTATCTCGATCTCGCCAGCGCACAAGGCGATCGACAACTTGCTGAGCAAAAGTTCGTAGAAGGTGCAAAACTGCTGAAGATTACCGAGCAGCGCTACAAAGCAGGAAAAATTCAATCAACGGCATTGGAAGACATGCGCGCCAACCACGTCGATGAGCAAGCGGATATACTGAGTGCGCAAGCCGCTCTAGAAGAGAAAAAGTCAGCCCTTATCGCGCTCATCAATCAAGACCCACAGCACATTGACCAAATTAAAACGACCGACCTCATTGAACCGCCAATGCAGGTCAGCAGCGAAACTGAATGGTTAAAGCTTGCGCAGAATAATAGCCCTGAGTTATTGGCTGCCCAGCAGGAAGTCGCCGCTTCGGAATTTGGCCGAGATGCCGCCAAAGCCAAATATTATCCCACCTTATCTGGCCGTGTTTCTTACCAAGACAATGATCAGGGTCGAGATGGGGATCTCAGTGCAGGTTTAAGCTTAAAAATTCCGTTGGATTTGAATGGTTCTACGCGCGCCACGGTCGATCAGGCTGCGCTGCAAGTCTTAAGTGCCAAGCAAGTACTGCGCAAGGTAGATATCGAGATTAAACGCAAAATTCAAAGTGGCTTTAGCCAAATCCATCTGGATTGGCGACAAGTGGAGATGGCTCAGTTACAAGTCCGCTCAAGAGAGCAAGCTTTAAAAAGTAAACAGACCGTTTATGAGTCAGGAATGACTGAAGCTTCTGATTTGATTGACGCCCATAACGCTCTGTTTAACAGTAAAAACAGTCTACAACGGCGATTGTACCAATATTGGAAGCAGCGGATTGGCCTGCTGCAAACTGCTGGGCAGTTAGACGATGACGTGATCGCTTCGCTCTCTCAGGCTCTGCACTCATGATCTCAAGCCTACAACAAGTCGTGCAAACACTGCTTGCCCATCGGTTACGCAGCGCCCTCGCGGTCATTGCTATCGTTTGGGGTATTGTTTCTGTTTTAGTGCTCGTTGCCTTAGGTGAAGGATTTTATCGCGTCAATACACAATCTTTCGCGCTGTTAATGAGCGATACACAAATGGCTTTCCCCAGCCAAACCACCAAACCTTGGCAAGGCCTTGCGGCAAGACGAGCGATTACCCTTTCAGAGCCGGAAATGCGCGCTTTGGCACGACACCCAAACATCAACGCATTATCAGTTATCTACGGGAAATGGGATGCTAAAGTGACGAATGTCAAAGGCCGAACACTTCCCGGTTACGTCAGCGGGATCGACTCCCAATTTTTAGCATTGCGCAACTTGCAACTGACCGCGGGGTCACGCGGCATTCACGCCAGCGATCAGCAAAACCATTCCCGAATTGCGGTGGTTGGTTGGCAGTTGGCACAAGTTGGTCAGCTCTCTATTGGTGATACGATCAAAGTCAATACCATTCCCTTCTCGGTTGTCGGTATTACTCAGCAGCAAGAAGGGGGCATTTCTATAAACAATGAAAACAGCCAAGTGATGATCCCAAGCAGCGCTTTTAATGATCTTTGGCAAAGTGAGCCTGAATTTTTGCTTGTGCAGCCCGCAGCAGGGATACCCGCAGCGGTATTGCGCATGAACATCCTCTCTTTCTTCGCCAAACAGAAACATTTTGATCCGAGCGATACTGAGGCCATAAACCTACCGGATTTCAGCAGCGGCGCTCAGTTTTTCAATGCCTTGTTTCGAGGTATACAACTATTTTTAGGGGCAAGTGGAGCGATGACGCTTGCGGTCGGCGCTTTGGGCGTCGCGAATATCATGTTCCTTTCTGTCACGGAAAGAACGCGGGAAATTGGTGTGCGTTTAGCCATTGGCGCAACACCGAAGATCATTTTACGCCAGTTTATTTTAGAAGGTGGGTTGCTAGTGGTATTAGGTGCAGTGTTGGGAATGCTCCTCTCCTATCTGGTAGTGCTATTACTGAATTACATCGGCTTACCTGATTGGCTCGGCGAACCAGTCATCACTGCGCCGGCTTTAGGCTGGTCACTGCTCGTCACCACGTTGTTTGCGCTGCTGGCCGCTTATTTCCCAGCAAAGCGTGCCGCCAACCTCACCCCCGTCATCGCCTTAAGTGCGAGGGCTTAATCATGATGTTACCTATCAGGCAAATTTATCAAGAGATGGCGGCCGAAAAACTGCGCTTACTGCTCACTATTTTAGCCGTGGCTTGGGGCACACTTTGCATCGCTACCATGCTCGCAACAGGCGAAGGATTACGCCAAGGGCTGACACGCTCATCACAAAGTGGCAATGGCAATTTGCTTTATGTGACCGGGGGTTACGCCAGCCAGACCGCCGGGCGCTTTTTTGAAGGGAAAGCACTCTCTTTGCAAGCGGATGATGTTGAGCTTGTTCGCGCACTGCCCTTTATCCAACGCGCTGAAGTCAGCGCACAGTGGGATAAACGCGTCAGCAATCAAGACAATGGCACCTGGCAGCGCCCGCTAGCGGTTAACCCAGAATATCAGTTCTTAGCTGGTATTGAGATAGCCAAAGGAGGACGATGGATCAACCCGCTCGATAATCAACAGCAGCGTAAAGTGGTTGTACTCGGTTATAACGCCGCAGTGCAATTGTTCAATTCTGAGGATGGTTGGAGTTGGCTGGAACCCCAGACGCTGAGCATAAATCCCGTAGGTCAATTGATAAAAATAGGTGATGAAAACTTTACCGTTATCGGCGTGATAGCGCAGACAAGTGCAGAGGTAGAACAAGGAACCCCTATTGACTACGCGGTATTTGTGCCTTTTCGCACTTGGCAACGTTTTAACCCCAACGCAGCGATTGCAGCGATCAATGTGCAGCTCAATGCCACGGTTGATCGCGAAAAAGCCGCGCAAGTGATTAAACAAGTGATCGCCAGAAAGTACGGTGCCAGTGCTTCAGACGCGCAGATCTTGCAAGTCGAAGACATGCTATTGAGGCAAAAAAGCATGCGCCGTTTCTTATTCGGTCTACAAGGCTTTTTGGGCATTATTGGGCTCATTACCCTCGGCGTAGCAGGCATTGGTATTGCCAATGTCATGTACGCCACGGTAAAACGATCCACGCGAGACATCGGTGTACGAATGGCCGTCGGAGCTACGCCAACCACCATCAAACTCCATTATTTAGTGCAAGCCTTGCTCACGATGTCGCTTGGCGGTTTAGCTGGCTTAGGATCCACTTACGGGCTGATCACCTTATTAAGATACGCTCCCTTAGAAGGCAACATGCTGTTTGAGCAATTAGGGAAACCCTTACCTGAACTGTCGTTTTCGATTGTCTTTCTTGTGATCGCGGCGCTGGCGATTGTCGGTGTGATTGCCGCGTGGTTTCCCGCCAATCGCGCGGCTAGCATTACGCCATTAGAGGCATTACAAAGTGAATAAACAAAACTTACCGAACCTTGTTCAATTGACCAATATCAGCAAGCACTATCGCAGTGGTGAAGAGTTGGTCAAAGCGTTAGACGGTGTTTCGCTATCGATTCAAACAGGCGAATTTCTCTCTATTTTAGGGCCATCTGGCTCGGGTAAATCAACCTTAATGAATATCCTCGGTTGCTTGGATGTTCCTACCTCGGGTGAATATCAGTTGGACGACAAGGCGGTCGCCTCGCTCAGCAGCCATCAATTGGCTCATATTCGTAATCAAAAAATTGGCTTTGTTTTTCAAAGTTTCAACCTGCTCGAATACGCTAATGCGCTCGATAACGTCGCCCTACCCTTGGTCTATCGCGGGGTGAAATTAAAAGAGCGCCGAGCACGTGCAGCAACACTATTAGAAAAAGTGGGGCTTGGAGATCGCATGCAGCATAAACCCAACCAGCTCTCGGGTGGGCAAAAACAGCGGGTGGCGATTGCGCGCGCGTTGGTCAATGATCCGCAAATTATCTTAGCCGACGAACCAACAGGTGCGTTAGATTCAAAATCAGGCGCTGAAATTGAAGCCCTGTTCAATGAGCTTCATCAAGAAGGACGAACGCTTATTGTCGTCACTCACGATCTCGCATTAGCGAAGCGAACTCACAGAATAGTGAATATCAAAGATGGGCAGATTTTATCTGATGAACGTGTTGATCACGTAACAAGGCAGCCATAAATAGCTCAACGCATTGTAAGAAGTTGTAAAGTGAACGAGAAAGACGAAGCTGTTCCAGTTCGCCTTTCTTAGTTCATTTTTTCTTTGTTCTTTCTTTGTTCTTTGTTGGTTTTTCTTTGGATCCTATTGAGAGATACCCGCCAATTTCAGCAATACCGCTTCGAGTTGATCCCATGGCATGAGCTGTGAGTCAATCACTTCTAAGCGTGATTCAAACCCTTCTAAGCTCATCTCATTCACTGAAACGACTCCTTGGTTGATATTGAAGGCGTAGCATCCTTTATCGGTATTGACGACCGCCTTAACACGCTCAGCGGTCAGGGCACTCAGCATAGAAAAGAGCTCATCAAAATCAAAATGGTATTCAGCGCCGATTAACCAACCACAGCTGAAATAGCCTTGGCCCCGGTTTTCTTTGCGCACAAACGCTTTACCCGGCTGTAAGGCAAACTGTGGTTCTAACGAAGCATGATGATGGTGATGCGCTTCAATATGAGTAGAAGCTGCGCCGTGAAGACGTTCAATATCTAATAATTCTAAAGGCAACTCACCTTGCTTGACTAACTTGCTAAAAATCTTCGCGGGTGATTGATCAGTCACCCAGTCATTAAACGCATCCACATCGGCACTAGTGCATTGATCCACTTTGTTGCCAATCACCACATCACCACTGGCCAATTGGTCATTAAAATTTTGGTTGGATGTGTATTTTTCATTACGCAAGTTGCGTGGATCCACTAAAGTGATCGTGGCTTTTAAATCGACATACGGTGCATATTGATCAGAAGTTAAAGTCGCCACCACTTGCTTAGGGTGCCCAAGCCCTGTTGGCTCAATTAATAGACGATCGGGCTTTTGCCTGAGTAAGGCGTTAATTCCAACAGACATAGGAACACCGGCGGTACAGCACATACAGCCACCCGGTACTTCTTTGATCAGCGCGCCTTGGTCAGACATCATCGCCCCATCAATACCAATTTCTCCAAACTCATTGACCAACACCGCCCACTTTTCATCAGCAGGTTTATTCTTCAATAAATTCAAAATGGCCGTCGTTTTTCCTACACCAAGAAAACCGGTAATAATGTTAGTTGGTACTTTTTTTGTCATGTCAGCACTCCTTTTGCGGCAGTATATACCGAAATAAGAAGCCAGTGCATGGTTTGCCAGTCAGACAGGTAACAATGAACTGAGATACATAAACGACAAAAGACGCACTACAGTGAGCGCGCCTTTCCCCTCGTAACTCAATCGTGAGTTCGCGAATCGGGAGGACTATAGATGCAACCCGATCATAAACGAGGACATAGAATTGAAATATTGCTGATTCCATCCAAATTGTAGGTAAGGCTTGAATTCCTCCCTGTACGATATCTGAATCTGCCTTACGACTTAACTATGGTTCATTTGGCTGGCTTAGCAAGGTTCAATCTCTGTTTTTTAGCTCAGATCTCATTTTGAAGCAGAGAATCTATTCATCTTCCAGATATGGAAATCAACATTGCAGCTTTGACGCTATAGTTCACTGCTTTGATGCGTATAATTCTGTAACAAAATATGTTCTTACCCGACCAAGCGAGGCCCTTTTTCGATGACCAAAACAGAGAGATTGAAACAGTCACTGCTTGCAAAAGTTTCAAAAGATACGATCAACCAATTTCTCTCTAAGGACAAAATGCCACTCTCCGTCCTTTTTCTTTCGCTCATTGTCGGTATTCTTGCTGGGATTGTTGGTACTTACTTTGAGGCTGCTGTACATCTGGTTTCAGAAACACGCACCGAGTGGTTAAAAAGTGAGATTGGTAATATCTTACCCTTGTGGTTGGCCGCTTTTCTTATCAGTGCCGCGTTGGCGTTTATCGGTTATTTCCTTGTGCACCGGTTTGCGCCCGAAGCCGCTGGTTCTGGCATTCCTGAAATTGAAGGCGCGATGGATGGTATGCGCCCCGTTCGTTGGTGGCGAGTACTGCCAGTGAAGTTTTTTGGCGGTATGGGCGCATTAGGTTCAGGTATGGTTTTGGGACGCGAAGGGCCCACCGTTCAAATGGGGGGAGCCATTGGCCGAATGGTGTCGGATATTTTCCGCATCAAAAATGACGATACCCGCCATTCACTCTTAGCCTCTGGCGCAGCTGGAGGCCTAGCGGCCGCATTTAATGCGCCGCTGGCGGGCATCATGTTTGTGATAGAGGAGATGCGCCCGCAGTTTCGCTATACCCTCATTTCAGTACGTGCCGTCATTGTCTCTGCGGTGGCGGCAAATATCGTCTTTCGAGTGATTAATGGCCAACATGCTGTGATCCAAATGCCGCAATATCAAGCACCAGAGCTGGCTTCACTGTGGCTGTTTTTGCTGCTTGGGGGACTGTTTGGTATTTTCGGTGTGCTGTTCAACCGTTTAATCACACTATCACAAGATATTTTTGCCAAAATTCATCGCAATGATCGTAAGCGATATTTACTCACGGGCTCACTATTGGGAGGCTGTTTTGGCTTAACTTTATTGTATATTCCTGAATTGACTGGGGGTGGTATCGCACTGATCCCTAATATCACCAATGGTGACTACGGTGCCGCTATCTTGCTGCTTTTGTTCATTGGTCGTATTTTTACCACCTTGATCTGCTTTGGTTCTGGTGCTCCGGGTGGGATTTTTGCGCCTATGCTGGCATTAGGCACCTTATTTGGTTACGCCTTTGGCTTGATTGCGCAAGAATTATTGCCACAATTGGCGATTGACCCGGGAATGTTCGCCATTGCAGGCATGGGTGCACTGTTTGCCGCAACGGTTCGCGCACCCATTACAGGTATTTTGTTAGTTATTGAAATGACCAATAATTATTATTTAATTTTACCGCTTATTATTACTAGCCTTGGCGCGGTTATTTTCGCTCAATTACTTGGCGGCCAACCCATTTATAGCCAGTTGCTTCATCGCACCTTGAAAAAGGCCAAGCTGCAACAACAAGATCTACCACCAAAAGAGTAACCGTGAGACTGATGGATATTGACTCCGCTGCGAATTGTTATGTCTAAGTAACAAATTAGAAGGTGAGATGTTGCACCACAACTCGATAAACTTGATAATGCGCTCGTTTGCTGGCTGCTAGAAATTCATTATTCATTTTCTAGAGCAAATGATGACATGGAGTTTATCGTTGAACTGGAAAAGGTTAATTCAAGTACAAGGTACGCCGCCCTCTCAAGCGGCACTGGCATTAGGTGTGATCAGTCTCGGCCATGCGTGGGCGCTTTATATTCCCTCGATCGGCCTCGTTATTCGTCCCTATTTGGCACTATCCGGTGCGTTATTATTGCTGCCTGTATTGCTGAAATACCTCACCAGCTTCAAGACATTCATGGAGGACATTCGCCACCCTCTTTCAGGTAGCTTGATGGCTCCGATGAGCATGGCTTTACTGATACTAAGTGATTATCTCGCCTTAATTTCACCGCTTATTGCTTATCCTATTTGGTTTGCCGCACTCTTGCTACACTTCACCATGATGCTGCTTTTCTTCAGTTTTCAGGCCATGAACTTTAAAATCAACCATATTGTTCCAAGCTGGTTTCTTTATCCGGTTGGGTTAATCAGTAGCTCGCTCGCTGGCACGCAATTTGGTCACACTGTCTTTTCAGAAACACTCGTCTCTGTCTGTATTGCTATCTATTTTTTTATGCTGCCGTTGGTGTTATATCGTTTGGTGTTTGCAGGAATGTTACCTAAACGCGCACGCCCAACACTCGCCATTATGGCTGCACCTATTAACCTCACCCTCGCGACGTATTTGGTCAACTTCCCTCATCCTGATCCAATATTAACAGGCGCACTGGCTGGCATTGCCATCACCATGACACTGCTTATTTACCTTTGCTATATCCGTCTGCTCAGGCTCAAGTTTCAACCGTCTATTGCTGCTGTGACCTTCCCTTCTGTCATCAGTGCTATCGCCATGCATCGTTTAACCACCTTCTTTGAAGGACAGTACCCGCAATGGCACTGGTTACATCAATTTGGTTTATTTGAATTGATTATTGCTACTTTTTTAGTCGTTTGGGTTTCTATTGGTTATATAAAAATGTATTGGCCTGAATTGTTTACTAATAAATGAAAATCTAATATTTAGCTTTAATTAAAAACAAATTAGGGCTGGATAAGCCTAGGCAGTGACGAACAATATAGAAGACACTATACCTTAATTTGCAATAGCAGCCAAAATAATAAAAACTCATTCGTGACAATTTTAAATTAATATTCAATATATCCTTTGTCAGCTGGCATTTAATTAAAAAATATAAAGGATATAACCATGAATTCACGTAAGTGGAAACACGAACTACCGACTTCCATACAGTCTAGAATTGACTATTTTATCAATGATTTGATTAATGCAAATGCCAACGGAAAACATCTTGTCCTGGGGAAAAGGCCAACAAAAAACGACATAGTGTTACAAAGTAATGATTATTTGAGCTTGGCTGATCATCCATTAATTAAAGCACGGCTAAAAAATGCCATCGATAAAACACATGATAGTGTTTTTATGTCCGCTATTTTTCTACAAGATGACGAATCTAAACCTTCATTAGAAACGAAATTTGCAGAGTTTTTAGGCTTTGATAGTTGCCTTCTTTCTCAATCTGGTTGGAATGCGAACATTGCGCTGCTACAAGCTGTGTGTGGGCCACAAAGTAACGTCTACATTGACTTTTTTGCTCACATGTCAATGTGGGAAGGTGCTCGTTATGCGAATGCCAATATTCGCCCATTCATGCACAATAATTGTGAACATTTGCAAAAACTGATCGCTCGGCACGGACCAGGGATCATCGTGGTTGATTCGATTTACAGCACTATCGGTACTGTTGCACCTCTCACTGATTTGGTCACCATAGCCAAAGAATGGGGATGCGCTATTTTAGTTGACGAATCCCATTCTCTCGGTACGCATGGTAAGAAAGGTGCAGGGCTTGTCAACGAATTAGGATTAACATCAGAAGTTGACTTTATTACGGCAAGTCTTGCGAAAACGTTCGCGTATCGCGCTGGCGCTATATGGGCGAATAATAATGTGAATCACTGCATCCCTTTTGTCGGCTATCCCGCTATTTTTAGTTCGACTATTTTGCCTTATGAAGTAGAAGCCTTAGAAGCAACGTTGGACATTATTAAATCAGCCGATGCTAAAAGATCTCAGTTGCACCGCAATGCACACACACTGCGTCGCGGGCTAAATAGTATAGGGCTAAGTGTACGAAGCGAGTCCCAAATCATCGCGTTAGAAACAGGGGATGAGCGAAATACAGAAAAAGTTCGTGATTATTTAGAAGATAACCAAATATTTGGCGCTGTTTTTTGCAGGCCAGCCACTGCAAAGAATAAAAATATTATTCGACTTTCGTTAAATAGTGATGTCACGGACTCACAAATTGACACCATATTAACTGTGTGCGACAAAGCGAACAAAGAGAGCAGTCTCTATTTCAAATAAATAACTGGCACCTAAGAAATAACCCTAGGTTACCGCCTAGGGTTATTAAATTAAGTGACTGAGCTTATTTAGCAACAGCGTCTTATCCGCTGGCTTCAAAATGTAATCATTCATTCCTGATGAGCGAATTTTTTCGATCGTTGATGGGCTATTGTCACCCGTATGACCAATAATAGGCACTTTACTATAAGAAGCGGTGGATGAACGAATAGATAAAGTAGCCGAAATACCATCCATAATCGGCATCTCAATATCCATTAATACCAAATCAATTGAATTATTGGCCAACATTTGTAACGCTAATTCCCCATCACTCGCTTGCAACACTTCATAGCCTTGCTTTTCTAGCAGCAGAGCGGTGAAACTACGCAAGGAGTGGTTATCATCGACCAACAAAATTCGTTTTTCATAATCGTATTGTTTTAACGGGATAACATTCTTATCGGCAATAAGCTCTTCCGCTTCAAAGAGTAGTTCATCAATAATGGCCGACCCATCCAATAACAATTTGTGCTTTTCAATTGGGTAAATGGTTAAATGACGCTCCATCGTCAGCGCATAACGCTGATTTTGGTCATATAAATAGCAAATTTTTGCTTGGGTAAAATGCAATTTAGGCTCTAGTTTGGTTAAGTAATCTGGCGTTTCATGCAACGTTTGCAGATCAACAAAGATCAGATCAAATTCAAACTCAAACTCTTCGCGAAGCAAAACGCTCTCAGGCTCTAATACATTAAGTTGGAAACCAAGATAGAACGATTTCTCACTGAGATAACGATTGACTATGCTCGTTTTGCCAATATAAAGCAGAGATTTAGCCTTCATTAGATCGAGTTTAATATTAGCAACGGCTTGCGAATCATACTCAGGAAACCTTAAGGTAAACTCTGTCCACTCACCTAACTCAGAGCGGCAGGTGATATCGCCCCCAAAGGCGTTCATCACTTTACGGCAAAAAGGCAAACCTAACCCATAACTACCATTCTTACCAAAGGTATAAAAGTCTTTAAAAATATCGTCCAGTAAGTGCGGTTCAATACCGACACCATTATCTTTCACTGTAATTTGGGGCTTATTTCCCTTTGACTCCATGCAGATATGGATATGGAACATCGTATTATTTTTATAATAAAACGCGTTTTTAAGCAGATTGTAGAGAACGTATTTAAGTAAAGTACTGCTGCCTAAAAAATTAAAATCATCCACAACATCGAGAGTCACCGCTTGCCGATCTTCTGGTCTTTTATAAGAGAAACTGTGTAATGCTTCTTCGATGACAGGTTTTACAGTATGTTTTTTAAAGGTTGAGGTTGAGACCCTATTTTGATCAATCGAGGTTAACAGCAAATCAATGGTCTCATTACCAGAGCGAATGACTTCATCAGCATCTCTTAATAACCCAGTAATCAGCTCTAAATCTTTAGATGGTAGCGTATAAGATTCTGATTTAGATGCAGTAGAGCTCGGTAATACTGAACCCATTACTTCAATTGACGCCTTTAACGCACTTAATGGATTTCTCATTTCATGAGCAATCCCTGCGCCAAAAGACTTGGCAATCGACACCTTCGCTTCGTGTTCAATTTGGTTACGAAAATAGAACTGGTTGCCAAAAATGTAAGTAAATAGAAAAATCGGTACATACGGCCATTCCACCACCACTCGCAGTTCCGCGTTCATTACGCCATAAGTCACAAAGTAAGCACATGCTAGTGCAACTGCGGCTTGAATCAGCATGACTTTTGTTTCGTAGACGAGCAGGATGTGGAGGAAAATCGACGCCATGAATGACATCGCCCAGATCGTTGACCAATCGTTCATCAGCATCATGTAGCCAAAGAAGAATGGCAGGCAAAATCCTATTGAAAACAAGTAATAGTAGGGTAAGTAGCGCTGTAAATGTTTCGGCGTTGAATTGCGAAAAATAATACCTGCAAAGAAAACTGAGCAAATCACCCGTAACTCTATGCTTTCATAAGGTTGTGGAAAGAGATAAGTCCACACGTAATAATAAAGAGGAAAACCAATGAACCCCATCCATCCCACAAGAGTGAGGTTCGGCTCAGCGTACTGGTATATTTTTTTTACTACGTCCATACAACCTTACCAAACTGATACATTCATTTTTACAGTCATCATGCATAACCTAGTCTTTTTAAACGTCGAAGTGAGTCACACTCACCACGCTATGCCTATTAATAACTAGCACAAGATAACCTACATTCCCATTCATTATGCAACAAGTCTTATTGAACTGCCGTGATTTCTTGCCACATCGACATCAATGCGTAAAGTTATTTGCTCTTTCAGCTCACTCACATGAGAAATAATGCCAATTGTTCGACCTCCTTGTTGTAAATCGACAAGGGTTTGAATCGCCAAATCCAATGACTCAGGATCTAAACTGCCAAAACCTTCATCGATGAACAGTGTATCCAGTTTAATACCGCCGCTGTATGATTGCACCACATCCGATAAACCCAGCGCTAATGACAACGCCGCCATAAAAGATTCACCACCAGACAAGGTCGCCACATCTCGCCATTTTCCGGTGTAACCATCTTCGACCATCAGATCAAGCCCTGAACCCACGTTACCTTTGGCGCGATCTTCTTTACGCTTGAGCAGGTAACGCCCCTTACTCATGATCTGCAGCCTCATTGAGGCTTGGATCAGCACATCATCTAACAGCACGCCAAGAACAAAGCGATGTAAACTCACTTTAGCGCCTGTTTTGCCGTTGGCGATATCGCTCAAAGTCCCAAATACTTGGTACTCTTGCTCTAAGGCTTGATTTTTTATATGTAAAATAGCGATTTTTTCTTTCACACTGGTTAAGGCATCCATTTTAGACCGTAACCTGCTCCATTGATCCAATGCGCTTTGCTGTAACATGGCAACAGCCTCGACCGCGCTTGCATACTCAGCAAGATTGGGCTCATTTTTTTCACTCAGCTCACTGGCTAATGTTTGAAGCTGGGCGTTTAACGTCGTACTTCTTTCGTCAAATTGTTTGATCTGCTTTTCAAGCTGCTCGATCTGCTGCGAAGATAAACGCGCCTGTAAATAGTGCTCAGTATCGTCGAACTGGCTCTCAATCAGCGCACTGTGCCACTGCTGCTGTGACTGCGTAAACGCATTTTGCCAATGTATCTGATGTTCGACCGCCGCCGCCAACGCCGCTTTCGCACCAGAAAAATCGGCGTTCGCTTGATTGAAGCGCGCTTTAGTTTCCGCATCTAAATGGTTGAGATTAGCCAATTGCAGCTCTAACTGGGTTAAAGATTGGTGCAAATGCAAACTGTCTTGATACGACTCCGGGATCCCTTGGCTTAATGCAGAAACTTCAGTCTGCTCTTTGGCAACCCTCAGGGTGGCCTGTTCGACTTTATGCTGTTGCGTTTCAGCATTTTGCTTAGCTTGTGCTAACTGCAATTCTAATTTTGCCAATTGTTGAGCTAATTGCTCTGGATTAAGCGATTCAAGATGAGCAATGGAATGTTCAAGATCGCTTTGAGCTTGCTGCAGTTGTACTAAACTTTGCGTATTTCCAGATAATGACTCCCTCAAACTTGCCATCTCTTGCTCAAGCCGTGCGTATTGGGTCTCTCGCAGTTGTTGCTGCTTCAGCGCTTCTTGCTCAGTGGTTAGTTTGTTTTGCTGTATCGCTCTCGCCTGCTGCACTTGCGCCTTAGTCACGGTTTCTCCGGCATAACGCGCTAATTTAGGATGATCGCAACTGCCACACACCGGGCACTCGTCCCCTTGCTCCAAGGTTCGAGCCAGCTCGGCGGCTTGGTTGGTGTGCCAAATCAGCTCTAATTTATCGGCTTGCTGTTTCGCGTCCAACGTTGCGTGCTGCGCCAAATCAAACTGCTGCTGACTATAGCTCAGTGCAGTTTGCTCTGTGGCTAAACGCTGTTCAAGCTGCTGCAGCTTTAATAAGCGATCAATCTGCTGTTTGATGGTTTCAAGCTCTAAGCGCTGTCCTTTTAACTCAGCCAACTGTTGGTTGACTCTTTCGCACTCTTGGCGCTTAAGCATAATTTGCTGCTCAAACTGCTCAACAGCGGCGTGCAAGTTGTGGCGATTTTGCGTCGCGAGCTCCACTTCACGTAAGGCTTGTTGCAGCGTTTTTTGATGATGCTCCCGTTCGACAAGCTTAGTTTTGATTAGGTTTAAGTCGTAAATTTGTTGTGTCAGATTCGGCACTATCTTGACTTTTTCTGCCGCCTCTTCTTGAGCCGCTTTGGCCTGTTGCCACTGCTGTTGTGACTGCGTAAGCGCTTGTTCTTTTTCGACTTTTGCTTGGTTGGCCGCTTCTAACTGACGTTGTGACGATTGTAATTCGTAATAGGGTGAATCTAAGCGCGTCGCTTGCAAGGCTTGCTGCCTTTGAGCTTTTACCGCATCGATGACGGACGATTGTGCATCGTGATCGGCTTTAAGTTGCACGAGTTGACGCTGCTCTTGAAATTGTTTAGCAAGGGTTTGCGCCGCTTTTTGCTCGCTACTCGCTGCATCAAACCTTTGCTGGGCATCTAAGTACGCGGCGTGAGCGGCCGTTAATTGCGGTGACAGCTCAGCAATGCACGCTTCAAGGTGTGACTCGCTAGTCGCGTTCACGACGTCCAATGCGCCTTTAATTTGGTGATCAAATTCTTCTTTCGCTTTGCGGATCCCCGCGGCTTTCTCAAACAGCGCTCGTTCAATTTGGCTATAAATGTGAGTTTGAAACAACTGACCAAAGATTTGCTCCCGCTCTTTGGAGTTGGCAGTCAGTAATTCACGAAATTTACCTTGGGGGATGACCATCACTTGGCGAAACTGTTTTACATCTAAACCGATCAATTCCACCATGGCTTTACCGACAGGATTAGGCTTGTTAGCAAGCAATTTCATTTCGCCATCGACCCATTCAAACAAGCTCGCGGCATGGGATTTTTTTGTTGAGCCTTCACCGCGTTTTTTCGGCACTTCTTGGTCGGGCGAACGATCAACTTGGTAGATTCGCCCGCCAAGCTCAAACTGATAACTGATTTCGGTGAGCGTGTGCGGGTCCGCGTAGTCGCAGCGCATTTGATCACCAGTGCGCTCACTGCCTGTCGTTTCACCATACAAAGCGTAGCAAATGGCATCGAGCAGTGAACTTTTGCCCGCTCCGGTTGGACCATTAATCAAAAATAGCGGCGAGGCTCCCAAGGCGGTAAAATCCACCACTTCTTTATGAGCAAAGGGGCCAAATGCTTGCAGAGTCAATTGTATTGGACGCATTAGACTTGGGCTCCCGGCCTTAGGGCTTGAATGACGTCGATCACCGCTTGCTCTTGCGCTGCGGTTAACACTTCTTGCTTAGCTTCTAAGAAAAAATCGCGGAACATATCCACCTCACCGCGTGCCAAACGTGCACGCCCCATGGCTTGGTCCCCCCCAACCAACATGCCCGGTTTTTCTAAATGCAGTACGTTGGGGTAGGATTGACGCAGTTTTTCCATCGGGTCCAGTATCGCGTGTTTGTCGGTAAGACGAACCAACAGATAATCGTGGTTGTGTGGGTCTGTTTTGCCTTGCTCGATGATATCCAACAGTTCGCCTTCGATAATGCGCATGCTATGAGGAGCAGTCAGTGGCACATGCGTAGCGCTAGCAAAACCTTGCTCATCAAACTCAACCAAGGTCGCCCCTTTCTTGTGGTGCTGCTCTGAAAAGCTGTATTTCATTAGTGAGCCCGAGTAACGGATATACTCTTCCCCTTTTTTCTGCGGTTGGTGCAGATGGCCGAGCGCAACATAGTCAAAGGGCACAAAGTGCTGATGACTGACACGATCGGAGCCGCCAATGGACAAAGGACGTTCAGAGTCAGATTCGATAGCGCCATCAACAAAGCAGTGGCTAATCATAACGTGACGTTGTGACGGATCCCACTGCGATGTAATCTGCTCAATAAGGTATTGATGGGCTTCATCATGACTGGTTACGACCTCTCCAAAGTGGTGGCGAACGACTTCAGGGTCGTTATAAGGCATACCATAAAATGCCACTTCACCAGCAATGGCTGATTTTAGCACCACAGGCTGCATCATCTGTTCAAAATTGCTAATGATGTGCAAGCCCGAGTGTTGCATCTGCTTGGCCGCAAAGCCTAAACGCTTCGCCCCGTCGTGGTTACCGGGGATCATAATTAAGGGGATGGAAAGCTCGTTACACACGCGATTGACTATATCATCCATCAATTCAATGGCTGCCGTCGGTGGGACTGAACGATCGTAGATATCTCCGGCGACGATTAAAGCATCCACTCGATTGCACTGCAGATACTCAATCAATTGATTGAGTACCGCACGCTGATCATCCAATAAAGAAACGTTATGAAATTGTCGACCGAGATGCCAGTCAGAGGTGTGCAGAAACTTCATTCCAACCCTAAAGATAGCGAAAATCAAAGTGCTTCATAATACGCGATTAACCAAGAAAAGCGACGTAAGATCGAGCAAAACAGAGCTTAGGTTACGTGAATTTTCTTGATGACTTTATAAAAATCAAGCTAAAAAGTGACCATCAATGAATACGAACTTTCAGTTTACGAGGTACCAATTCAATCCCAGCTTGATAACGTTTTGCCGAAGCGTTGAGTGCCAACGCGAGTGCGCTGTCGGCAATCAGCTCAAACTGCTGCGGCAACGAGTTGATTTTAATCGGCAAGAAATCAAGTAAACGGTTATCACCAAATGTCGATAACTTCACACGATTCATCAAGCTTGGGTTTTCAAACAGTACATCTAAGATCCCTTCAAGCAGGGTGTAGGAAGTCGCGACGATCGCATCCGGCATGCTGTTATTGGCGATCCATCCATTCACCACTCGTTTGCCCTCTTCTCGATTAAAGTGCGCGCCATAACCGATGACACTGTGCACATTTTTCGCTCTCAGCGCTGATTCAAACCCCAACTGGCGTTCTTGCGAAATATTGAGCTCTGGTAATGCACCGACTAAGCCGACGGTTTTGATCTCCGGCGTTAATAAAGAATGCGTCAATTCAAACGCGGCATTGAAATCTTCACTGATCACACAGGCGAAAAATTCATCATCTAACGGGCGGTCAATCGCAATAACCGGAGTGCCTGAATGTTGCAACTTGAGATAAAACTCACTGGCGTGAGGAATCGCGCTGGCGACAAATAGCGCATCGATGCGGCGTGAGACCAAGGCATCCACCACCGACATTTCGGTATGCGGGTCATCGTCCGAACAGGCGATGAGAATTTGGTAACCCGCTTGACGAGAGTTCTGCTCTAACAATTTGGCAAGACGCGCGTAACTGGTGTTCTCAAGATCAGGGATGATGAGCCCAAAAGAGCGGCTATTTCCTGCTCGCAAAGCAGAAGCGGCGTGATCGGGACGGTAATTATGGGCATCCACCACGGCCATCACTTTCTGCTGGGTTTTTTCACTAATCCGGTACTTCTGCGCTTTGCCATTGATTACATAACTGGCGGTGGTTTTAGAGACTCCCGCTAACTTCGCTATCTCATCTAGTGTCATATCAACCACTCTTGTTCTGTGCGTCGGATCATAGAACTCATTTTTTGATCCTTGATGAAGTTGAATTATACGCTGAATCGATTCAGTATAAAAGCTGAAAGGATTCAGCAAAATTACAAAATGATAACTAAGGCTACATTTGACCATCACTCCGTCGATGTAAAGATGACCAAATGTGAGTGTTATTAAAAAATGAGCAGTGCGAATAAGTTGAACAGCGCCATTTTTCGTCAAAAATAGGTTTGCTGAATTTTTTTGGGAAAAAAGCTGAAACGATTCAGCTTGAATAAATCATACTAATAAACGATCACTTAGGTGAAATACATACTTCAAAGTGATAACGAATTAAGCCGTAAGGCAAAGAGGCCAAAATGCTGCAACTCAATTCCAACAATATTACTTTGGGCCAATCACCCACGAACAAGCAAGAGGCGATTCGAGCTATTGCAGCGGATCTAACCAACAAAGGGTTCGTCGAAGCAGGTTATGTCGATGGCATGCTTAATCGTGAAGCTCAGAATTCGACCTTTCTTGGTAATGGTATCGCGATCCCACACGGTACAACCGATACACGTCAACTGGTTAAGCAAACCGGTGTTGCCGTTCATCACTTCCCTAACGGCGTTGACTGGGGTAACGACGCAACCGTTTATGTCGCGATTGGTATTGCCGCGAAATCCGATGAACATTTGGGCATTCTGAAACAACTGACGCAAGTGTTGTCCGCCGATGGCGTTGAAGAGAAACTGAAACAAGCGTCCAGTGCCAATGATGTGATTGCACTCCTCAATGGCGAAGTGCAATTTGAGCCTGATTTTGATGCTTCGTTGATCCAACTGCTTTTCCCTGCCAGTGATATGGTACAGATGAGCGCCGTCGCTGGCGGTTTGCTACGCAATACCGGCTTTGCTGACAATGAATTTGTTGCCGAACTGGTCACGAAAGAGCCAACCCACCTAGGCAAGGGATTGTGGTTAATCAGCAGTGACAAAGCGGTCAAACGCACGGGCATTTCGTTTGTGTCAACCGCCAATGCGTGTGAATACAATCAACTCAACGTCAAAGCCTTGATCGCGATTGCCGCTTGTAATAATGCCCACCAAAACATTCTGGATAAGCTCACGCAGCTTGTGCTTCAGCAGCAGCAAGAAACCTTACTCAATGCGAATGCAGCCCAATTATTGGCTTTCTTCAGCAATGACAATGAGCAAGCTCCGACAAAAGATGAGAGCGCAGCAAGCAAGGTTGCGGTATTCAAAATCAAAAACGCACATGGTCTGCACGCTCGTCCAGGAGCGATGTTGGTGGCCGAAGCGAAGAAATTTGAAGCCAATATCAAAGTATCTAACTTAGATGGCGACGGAAAAACAGCCAACGCGAAAAGCCTGATGAAAGTCATTGCGCTGGGCGTAAAACATGGCCACCAGCTGCAGTTTTCAGCTGAGGGGCCAGACGCCGAGCAAGCATTAGCATCGATCGGTAAAGCGATTGCTTCTGGTCTAGGTGAAGGGTAAGGATTAAGCCATGACAAATAAAGTCGTCACTATCACGCTAAACCCAGCGCTTGATTTAACAGGTAGCTTGGATGTGCTCAATGTTGGCTCAGTGAGCCTAGTTAAACAAGGTTCACTTCACGCCGCAGGTAAAGGGGTTAATGTTGCGAAAGTACTGAGCGATCTCGGTGCAAAGGTGACTGTGACCGGATTTCTTGGCCGTGATAACCAAGCGTTGTTCTGTCAGCTATTTGATCAAATGGCCGCAATTGATGAGTTTGTTCGTGTTGATGGTGCAACCCGTATTAACGTGAAATTGGTGGAGCAATCGGGTGAAGTGAGCGACATCAATTTCCCCGGAGTTGAAGTGACGCCGCTTGCCATTGAGCAGTTCGAACGCACTCTCGAGAGATTAGCCGCTGATCACGACTATTTTGTGCTCGCTGGTAGCTTGCCACAGGGCATCTCCCCAGCATTATGTGCTTCGTGGATCGAAAAACTGCACTCCATGGGTAAAAAAGTGCTGTTTGATAGCAGCCGTGATGCTCTCAAAGCGGGCCTTGACGCTAAGCCTTGGTTGATTAAACCAAACGATGAAGAGCTTTCTCAATTTGTGGGATGTGAACTACATACTCCAGAGCAGTGCCAAGCGGCCGCCGCGCAACTGGCCGAAAAAGGCATCGAAAATATCGTGGTGTCGATGGGAGCAAATGGCGTGATGTGGTTGAACCAACATCAATGGCTGCATGCAAAACCACCACGTATGCAGGTCGTTAGCACCGTTGGCGCAGGCGATACTTTAGTCGCTGGCCTTTGCTGGGGACACATGCAGCAAATGGCAAAAACAGAACTGCTTACTTTTGCCACCGCCCTCTCTGCTTTAGCTGTTACGCAAGTCGGCGTGGGTATGTCAAACCGAAAACAACTCGAAACCCTACAACAACAAATCCAATTACAACCCGTTAGCTTAAACGCTAACTCATAAGGACAGAAGGTCGTAACTATGAAGATTGCCATTATTACCGCATGCCCCAGTGGCGTTGCAAACAGCATCATTGCTGCCGGGCTGCTTGAACAAGCGGCAAAATCGCTCAATTGGACCGCGGTGGTTGAATGCCATTCCAGCATCATTCAAGGCCATACGCTCTCTAGCAGTGAAATCGACAACGCAGATGTGGTGGTTATTGCTCGTAATACACCAATAGATACCACCCGCTTTATCGGCAAAAAAGTGTACCAAAGTGACATTTCAGCCTGCACCTCTGATCCCGTTGCTTTTTTAAACAGCGCGATAAATGCAGCGACTATCCTAACTGAGCAAGAGGCAAAAACGGTATCTGCGCCAGTCGTAACGCAAGCCGCTAAAAAAATCGTGGCGATTACCGCTTGTCCAACGGGTGTTGCACACACCTTTATGGCGGCAGAAGCGCTAGAAAACCATGCAAAACGCCTTGGCCATCAAATCAAAGTAGAGACACGTGGTTCTGTGGGCGCGAAAAACCAACTCACGGCGCAAGAGATTGCTGATGCGGATTTGGTGATCATTGCGGCCGATATCGAAGTGCCACTCGATCGTTTCAACGGCAAAAAACTGTACAAAACCAGTACAGGTCTTGCACTGAAAAAAACCGAGCAAGAGATCACCAACGCGTTTAACCAAGCGTCTATTTATATGCAATCGTCAGCGTCTAATAACAATCAAACCGAAGAGAAAAAAGGGGTGTACAAGCACCTGATGACTGGGGTATCTCACATGCTTCCTGTCGTAGTCGCAGGTGGTTTGATCATCGCACTCTCTTTTGTGTTTGGTATTGAAGCGTTTAAAGAGCAAGGCACATTGGCGGCAGCGCTGATGACCATTGGTGGCGGTTCAGCCTTTGCATTAATGATCCCTGTCATGGCGGGTTTTATTGCGTTCTCGATTGCTGACCGTCCGGGGCTTGCTCCTGGTTTGATTGGCGGGATGTTGGCAAGCTCTACCGGAGCCGGTTTTCTTGGCGGTATTGTGGCCGGTTTCATTGCAGGTTACGCCGCTAAATTCATTGCAGATAAAGTCTCCTTACCGCAATCGATGGAAGCGCTAAAACCGATCCTCATCATTCCATTTGTGGCGAGTCTCTTTACTGGCTTGGTGATGATCTACATCGTCGGTGGCCCTGTATCGAGCATCATGGCTGCAATGACTGAGTTCTTAAACAACATGGGCTCAGCCAACGCCGTACTTCTGGGTGTAATCCTAGGCGCGATGATGTGCTTTGACTTAGGCGGGCCGATTAATAAAGCAGCGTATACCTTTGGTGTTGGTCTACTGGCTTCGCAAACTTACGCACCAATGGCCGCCATTATGGCTGCGGGTATGGTGCCAGCGTTAGGTATGGGCCTTGCGACTTTCCTTGCCAGAGACAAATTTGAAGCCGGTGAACGTGAAGCGGGTAAAGCCTCTTTCGTATTGGGCTTATGCTTTATCTCTGAAGGAGCGATTCCATTTGCAGCGAAAGATCCAATGCGCGTTATCCCAGCTTGTATGGCAGGCGGCGCGTTAACCGGTGCACTGTCTATGCTGTTTGGTGCGAAATTAATGGCCCCGCACGGCGGCTTATTTGTCCTACTGATCCCAAATGCGATTACACCTGTACTGATGTACCTAATCGCAATTGCGGCCGGTACGGCGGTGACTGGCTTTGGTTACGCATTCCTTAAAAACCGCGCAAAAGCGAGCGAGAGCTCGACGGTTGCAGCGATATAGTCAGCATGCTTAGTCTTTAACTATGATGAGTGAGCAGCCGTGCTGCTCACTTTTGCACATTTTCCAAGGCTAAAATTCCTTTACACGCACCGCTGACACGCCGCATACTCACTCTCAGTTTAAGTAGCCTCGCGATAGTTATGATCCAATCATTGATGTTTGCCTTCTTGTTTAGCTTATTGAGCCTTTTCTCCTCGCTCAACCTCAATGCTACACAAAGCTTTTCGGCGAGTGAGTCTACGACAAGCCAGCATGTTCATTTTTCCAGTCATCGATTTTTTGTTGATCGTGATGCAGCGATATTAACCACAAGGCATGAAACGCCACGAGTCAGTGGGCTTCGGTTAATCTCAGATGATGACGAAAAGACGAGCGCAGAAACTACCCTACTTTTTTACACTCTCAGTACCACTGCGTTTGTCGTCATTTGTTCTCTGTATATAGGTCAATCAACTCACGTTTTTGTGCGTAAAGCACTGCAATTTTCCAACCTGTATTCACGCTTCGCCCACGCTTAACACCTTTTTCAATCGGACCAATTATTACTATTTACTGATTGAGGAAGCTTGTTATGAATACTTTTTTGTCTATTTTCTCTGCCTTATGGCATCAAGATCTGTTTGCGCTACAGCAGGTCGATCTGTCGTTACTTTACCTCTGCATTGGGTTACTTATCTTCGTTGAAAGTGCATTTATTCCAGCAGCGCCGCTGCCTTGCGATAGTGTGATTGTGCTGTGTGGTAGCCTTGCGGCCGTTGGGGTACTCAACCTGTATGCCATTATTGGCGTGCTGGTTTTTGCTGGTTGGCTGGGCAGTGCGATCGCCTTTTATCAAGGCCACCAACTTAAAGAGTGGCGATTAGTCTCAACTTGGCTCAACAAAGTCTCAGAAAAACAGTGGCGCACTACCGATAACTTGATCCAAAGGTATGGGCTACTGGCCATGTTCATGGGACGCTTTCTACCAGTGGTACGTTCTTTGCTGCCTATGGTAATAGGGCTGCGTAATGCAGTAACACCAACACGCTTCCTGCTCGTCTCACCACTGAGCGCGTTGGCGTGGATTCTGTTTTTGGTCGGCTCAGGCTTCGGCATTTCTCTTTTGCCCGATAAGCTTGCCAAAATAGCCAATCATGCGTTGATATTAGCGCCATTAATGACACTGTTGATCGCAATCTCTACGCTAATGGTGGGTTGGTTAATGCGTAAACGTTCACTGCAAAAAGCCCCTCTTATCAGCGAAGAAAGGCCGTAGAGCACCGAACTAATCTCTCAGCAGTGTGAAGCTAATGCTTCCACTGTTGAAGAAATTAGCTAGCCTCTCTGTTTTATGGCGCTAGCTGAACCGTTAGAGATATCCAATACAAGAGTGGGTAAATTACTCAAAACCTGAGTGACCCATTACATTTCTCAAAATACTTCAACCCTCCGGCGCATATTTCCACCGAAGAAGTGAGAGCTCATGGGATGGGCTCTCACATTTTATCGTTTCATTTATCGGTAAAAAATGACTTAATGACTACTGCCAACGCCACTGTTCGCCATCAATATCGGCTCTTAACAACCAGCTATTCTGATCCCATTTGAGCGAATTATTTAACTCATTTTTGAGCTCTCCATTATGCCATCGCCACTTCTGACTTGGCTTATTAGTACACCGTTGCATTGTGATATTGATGTCTTGCTGATCCAAACATAACTCTGGTGCGACTTTACTGACTAGCTGACTAGCTTGGTTTAGCTGCCATAGCTGGTTCTCACCGCCATGACATCTCCATGCATAAACTCGGGTACCAATAGCATTAGAGCTACCTTCAACATCCATACACTGTGTTTCTTTAGTCACTATCTGTCTCCAATTTTGATCAGCTTGTGAACCATCCGCTGAAGCTGAAAATAGCGCTAAAACTACCGATGTCATCGGTTGAGTATACCGAGAAGCATTAGGAGCTATTTTTTGCCAATCCGCTGGGACTGATTGAGCCATATTCCATTGACCGCGACCGTCATAATAGGATTTAGCAACCGCTTCTGGGGCTGGAGTCCACAAAAAATCAGGATGACGATTCTGATACCATTCACCACCGATAATGTCGCCTTGGCTGTCAATCTCCAAATCATAGTAGTAGGTTACGCGAGCAACACCGTCTAACTGAGGCCTATCCTTTTCCCTGTGTGTCGGACTGGTTTCAACCATATAATCAACAGCCATCTGCACTCCCACCAATGAGACCGCTTGTGATGAACGGTACGATTTAAATTTGTCTCTAGTATAATCAGATATCTTAATCATAACGTCAGAAGGGTTATTAGAAGAACGGTTGGTCTGAGGACTAAAGTACTTCAGTTGATATCCGAGAATCGGTTGGTTCCAAACTTCATAATCGTAAGTAGCGTCCATAATCATACTGCGCCCAGCGATACCGATCTGGTTGAGCACAGATAAGTGCCAAGTGCCGGGATTAGTATCCACGCATGCCGGTTCAATCACTCGCCCATTTTGATCTTTTTTAGGATCTTTGACATTACAGCGCCCACCAATAAACCGAGTTTGAAATGGCGCTTGAGACCATAACAAAGTACCTAATGCTTTGATATCTGAAGGATAGATTTTTAGCATTTCTCCATTCGCATCCGGGACCATCAGGGACTTAGTAGGACGCGGTAACATATAAGCGGCAGCAGCCCATCCATGACATAAGCCCATCCAACGCTCTACATGTCCATGAGATTCAAAGTATCCTTTACCTGAGTCCCATGATCTTTTGGTGAGTGTAAAGTTTTTATCTCCAACCAATAGATCATATTTTTCTGCTGGTGAAAGCATATGACGCTGCTCATTAGAATAACTCTCTAACGGTTTGATAGAATAAGAAAAGTCATGATATTCCTGCCAGTTTGATGCTTGAAGCTCTCGATCTGAATATCGCCAAGCAGCGGCACCAGAATAAAGCGGCCAATAACTATCAGACCAAGGTTGAATATCTAAACGTTTTGAGTCCGGCGCTGATTTATCCAATTCAACTAAATTGCGAACTAATCGATTACCCATATCAACTAAACGAGCAGGATTATCGTTATTTAAATTAGCTGCAAATCGGGATAGCATCTCACTCTCTTTTTCAATAACACTTTCACGCATTCTATCTCGAAATCGTTCTACATCTTCAGCACTAACAATTTGATAAGTATCACCTTCTTTTTCTGGTATAGCATCCATTACTTTTTGAGGAGCATTATGAAACGCGGTCATAAACGCTTCGATGCTTGAATCATTTGCTACAGCACTTAAAGGAGCAGCAATAGACAACATGGTTATTATTTTTTTCATTATAAAGATCTACGTTATGAGTTATGGGAACATCAGGTGATATTCCATCACAGAAGAGTACGCAGAGTGACGATATTGCATTCACATATCAACTGAATATTAAACTTATCATCAGAACCATGAATCAATTCAACAAAATATAGATTGGTTATTTAATGATTTATCTAGAGTGTTTTCTATCTATATTCAAACGACTTGAAGTTGCAAGTCGTCGGTAAGTAGGGAGGGTATAAATCGATGTTTAGGCTTTTTCTCTTATTGAGGTGATTTTACCCGCTTAACAGGAACAACAGAATTATCAGTCGCCCGAAAGCGAAATAACAGCAGCAGAGTCAACCCAAGGATACTCAAACTGCCACCGCTCTCCTCTTGGGGGGCAACAGTTTGAGTATCAATCAGGACACGTACCCCATTTTGAGTGGCAACATAATATTTAGGCACCTCTGCACCTGTAAGAACGCGCTGAATCCAGCTCTGATAATCATAAAGCTCCGTAAATACTGAGGTGATCGGTTGGTTAATATCACCACATAGTGAAGGCCCAAAGCTGGTTAAACCAATTTGAATGTATTGCGAGCCATTAAACCAATAGACAGGCCCACCGGAATCGCCAGAACAGGTGGAGTTTTTATAAGCACCGCTTACCGCACCATCAAAACAGATCTGCTTTGAGGTCAGTGCCGAGCCATAAAAAGCACTACAGACGGCATTACTAACAAAAGTGAGGGTCGTTTCTTGTAACTGAGTATTTGAACTCGCGACATTACCCGCCACGTAGCCATGCCCAATCGCTTGGTAATTATTGCCAGCAGGGTAATCATTATTTAACTGAGTATTGAGTAGTGCAGAATAGTCCGCCACATTGAGCGGTGTTTCGAGCTTGATAATCGCAATGTCATCACGCCAGAGTGCGCTGGACGAATTGATGTAAGTACTGGGGTAATAAAAAGCCGCCGCGCGCGATATCTGGATATTCCCGTAGGGGAAATCAGCCACATTATCCAACTGAGGCACGACCACCGTATAAAGCATGGTATCTTTTTTACCGTAGATACAATGAGCTGCAGTCAAAATAAACTGTGCATTGATGATACTCGCCCCACAAAAACTGTTACTACTAGATTGAGTGCTGTTTTGATATAAAAGGCTAGCAAAAGAAGGGTAAGTGGCACTACTGGTATCCGAACCATTCACAATGTAAGGCTGGAAATCAACCGCATAAGCATTTGCTGATAGCATCGCACTGAACAGTATCCATTTGTACATCCATCACCTCGTCACTCATCTAGAAAGATACGCGTGTATCACTTTCAAGTTTAGCGCCCTAAGTAGAACCTGCTCAAAAAAGGCAATAAAAAAGCGACCTAAACAGGTCGCTCAAGATCAATAAGGGTTCAACGTCTACGAATGAAGGGGATAAACATCAGCAGTAAAGACCACCAGCCGAATGAACCACCACTGTCAGACGCGGGGTATAAATAAGCTCGACGATCACTTTCGGTAACAACAATCTTTGGTGACTCAGTTCCTGCAACTACACTATCAATCCACGTCCTATATTTGACAACTTCGGTAAAGATGGAAGTCGGGTCAAAACTAGGATCACCGCAAGTTGTTGGCCCAAAACTTGTGATACCTACTTGAATATATATACTGCCGTTACTCCAAAATAAAGGACCACCTGAATCACCTTGGCACGTTGCATTCGCCAAGCCAGTAGTACTGCTGATTGGCGTCCCCTTCATACATAAGTTGTTCACTGTAGAGCTTTTATAAGCATTACAATCTTCATTAGGGACATAGGTGAGTGTGGTTTTTAATAGAGAGGTCGAGTTATCAACATTAGAAGCGGTATTACCATGTCCCACGGCAATAAAACTGTTGGAGACATCTCGGTAACTGTTGCTTTCTGGAAAATTCAAATAATTAGCAGAGGATACCGTTGTCAAAGGCGTTTCAAGCTTGAGAATCGCAATATCATCAAATAATGAGGTATCGTTATAAGTTGATGGATAATAGATTTCTGCTACTCGCGCTTTTTCTAATATGTTGTGTGGAAAATCTGTTTCAACTTGCAGTTGAGGTACAACTGACGTCAAAAGCTGCTTCGCAGTACTACCATAAATACAGTGTGCGGCGGTTAGTACATACTGGTTATTAATGAGTGAGCCCCCGCAAAAAAGACCATAAGTTGTATAACCTTCATAACCTGTTGTATCAGTAAATAGACTTACCATAGAAGGAAAATCGGTTACATTCGCATATATTCCATTAACTATCTGTGGCTGAGCATCAACGGCAAACGCATTACCAGAGACGGCAACTGAAGATAAAAGCACTACCCAGTTATTCATGACCTAACTCCTAGCATGTACGTGTAAATACTATTCATAATAGTATAGGTAAAAAGAATGATCTAATTATTATTATTGCCTATACATATAAATTAACCACGATAATAACGCTGAGCCACAAACGGCATTTTCTCAACCACCATAGGCAGCATTTTTCCGCGCACATCAGCAAAAATTTCTGTGCCTATCGTTGATAAATCAGCTCGGATATAGGCCATAGACACGGGCTTTCCGGCTGTCGGTCCCGCTGTACCACTGGTCACTACACCTATATGCTGGCCATCGGCGTCAAATAGCTCAGTGCCTTCACGTACTGGCGCTTTAGTTAACCCCACTAAACCTACACGTTTACGTGCAACATCTTTGCTTTCGATCTGCCCAAGAATAATGTCTGCACCCGGGAAACCACCCGCACGCTCACCTTCAGCACGACGCACTTTGCTTATCGCCCATAACAAGCTCGCTTCAACTGGCGTTGTGCTGGTATCAAGATCATGCCCGTAAAGACATAAACCGCACTCTAAACGCAGTGAATCGCGCGCGCCCAGACCAATCCATTCCACTTCTTCATAAGCGGTCAGTTTACGCGCCAATGCTTCGGCCTGTTCTGCTGGTACAGAAATTTCATAACCATCTTCACCGGTATAACCACTTCGGCTGACAATGCACTGGGCTCCATCGATGTCCATTAGCTGAATATCCATAAAGTGCATCGCCATCACTTGTGGTTGCAGGCGAGCTAACACTTCAGCGGCTTTTGGTCCTTGCAGCGCTAACAGCGCGCGATCATCAATGACTTCAAGCTCAACACCTTGTGGCAAATGTGCTTGTAAATGAGCAATATCTTGTGCTTTACAAGCCGCGTTAACCACAACAAACAGATGATCACCCAGATTAGCGACCATTAAATCATCCATAATGCCGCCTTCTCTATTTGTGAAAAAGGCGTAACGCTGCTTGCCTGCTGGTAAGTCAATAATATCGACAGGAACCAATGACTCCAATGCTTGCGCGGCATTGGCTCCATGCAAACGAAGTTGGCCCATATGCGAAACATCAAACAAACCAGCCGCCTCGCGAGTATGCAAATGCTCTTTCTTTACCCCTAATGGATACTGAACGGGCATGTCATAGCCAGCAAATGGCACCATTTTCGCTCCAACTTCGATGTGCAGCGCATGTAAAGGAGTAGTGAGTAGTGTTTGATTTGCATGTTCTTGAGTCATTTTTATCTCCATTTCAGCCGACCCAGCAGGGAATTCACCACCAAATGTTGGCTATTATGTCCAAAGAAGAGGAAACCATGTTTCCAATAGTGAACAAGAATGCGCCCGTTCGGGCGGATTAACAAGTTCAAAACAAGATGGATTGTCAAAATTAACAACCCAATCACAATTAAAAGTCGCGAGATGCTTACCATCGCCGGAGCTAAAAGTGATTAAAAGCACACTGCAGAGGGTAAAACCACCAAATAGCAAACGATTGCTGTCACTATAAGAAACTTCGCGTTTTCACACTCATTTTGCCGTAACCCACAAAATCAATGCATCCTCTTCGCTGACAGAGACCAGCATGTGCCCCATGTTAGCGTCGTAATAAACACTGTCACCTTCCGCCAATCGAACTGGTTCATAAAATTCGCTATAGAACAAAACTTCACCCGTGAGGATCAACAAAAACTCCTCACCATCGTGACGAACCCAGTCACTGTACTCTTCAAATGCACGAGCTCGCACTCGGCTTTTAAACGGCATCATTTTCTTATTAGAGAGCTGCGTGGCGAGCAATTCATGCTCGTAAGTTGGGGTGGGATGCGGCTTTCCCTGACCAATACGAGAAATATCCCTACGGCCTGTTGCCACAATTTTCTTTGGTGGTTCAAATAGTTGAGGCATATCTATCTGCAATCCATGAGCGAGTTTTTGCATCGCTTGGTAGGTTGGAGAAATCTGTTCGTTTTCGATTTTACTCAATGTAGATCGAGCTAATCCTGTCCGCTGGCTCGCCTCTTCTAGCGTAATCCCAAGCTTAGAGCGGATCTCTTTAATACGTTGCCCAAGCTTAAGCGGTTCGATCGTTTGTTCACCCGTTTCCTTGGCCAAAGTCAACGATGGGTACTCATCATAAATGTCTTCAGACATGCTTTCCCTCGATTGTTATCTTCCTGATTTCGGCCATCATTGTGGCATAAAGCCAACGCAAGGTTAAAGAGGCTGCACGTAAATAAAGCGTGCTCTTGCTTACAAAAAAAGAAACCATGTTTCCTATAGGAAATTTTTGATTGATTGTTTATAAGTCAAAGAGTATGTTACTGACTTGTTAGATAAGGAGATGCTATTCACCACTTATTGCGGTTAGAGATTTAACAATATTTAAGTGGCTTTTCACCCCGTATTGTTGGGGTTGCAATCCAGTTTAAGGATAACTGACACCCTGTTTTGTTGTCGCCTAACGGCTTAACAATAAAGCAGCCACTAAAAAGGAATGACGGAATGTTTAGCCAATCCGTCGGATTATTGGAAGGTCATCTACCATGAATGCCAACGTGAACAAAAGTTACCCCAACCACTGCCTTGAGAGCTTTTTCTCAACCAACCTTGCTGCCACTGATGATGCTGTCTTTGCGGGTATTCAAGCCGAATACGTGCGCCAAAATGAACAAATTGAGCTGATCGCTTCAGAAAACATTGTTTCAAAAGCCGTTATGCAAGCGCAAGGTACTTGTCTCACCAATAAATATGCAGAAGGCTACCCCGGCCGTCGCTATTACGGTGGTTGCGAACACGTTGATACCGTCGAAACCATTGCGATTGAACGTGCAAAATCCCTATTTCATTGTCAATACGCCAACGTGCAGCCACATTCAGGCGCACAAGCCAATGGCGCGGTGATGCTGGCTTTACTGCAACCGGGTGACACAATTTTAGGTATGTCTCTGGATGCCGGAGGCCACCTCACTCATGGCGCTCGGCCTGCCCTCTCTGGTAAGTGGTTTAATGCTATTCAATATGGTGTCGATAGCACGACCTTAGAAATCAATTATGATGATGTACGCAGCCTCGCGTTAGAGCATCAACCAAAAATGATCATTGCGGGCGGCTCTGCCATTCCTCGCGTGATTGATTTTGCCAAATTCCGAGCCATTGCTGATGAAGTGGGCGCGCTCTTAATGGTCGATATGGCGCATATTGCCGGATTAGTCGCCACTGGTGCTCACCCAAGCCCATTGCCGCATGCCCACGTTGTCACGACCACCACACATAAAACCTTGCGCGGCCCACGAGGCGGTATGGTTTTGACCAACAGCGAAGAGATCAGCAAAAAAATTAACTCGGCGGTTTTTCCTGGCCTGCAAGGTGGCCCGTTAATGCACGTAATTGCGGCCAAAGCGGTAGCACTAGGCGAAGCGCTGGGCCCTGAGTTTCATCGTTATATTGATTCGGTGATCGATAACGCAAAAGTTCTCGCCGAAGTATTGCAAACTCGCGGTTGTGACATTGTGACTGGCGGGACTGACACTCATCTCATGCTTGTTGATCTTCGCCCTAAAGGGCTGAAGGGGAATATCGCCGAACAAGCATTAGAGCGTGCAGGGATCACATGTAACAAAAATGGCATCCCATTTGATACCGAGAAGCCTATGATTACTTCGGGTATTCGTTTAGGTACGCCAGCTGGAACCAGCCGTGGTTTTGGTCGTGAAGAATTCAAACTCATCGGTGAGTGGATTGGCGATGTTCTTGATGGCCTTGTTGTGAGCCCAGAAGGAAACAGTGATGTTGAGCAACGTGTGCGCAAACAAGTTAAAGCGCTGTGCCAACGCTTCCCACTCTATCAATAACCTTTTTAAATTAAACACAAGTTCAAATTAATACGATACTTTTTTGGAGATAAAGCAATGGACAATACACTGAAGTTTGCAGATAGCCACGAGTGGGTGCGCGACAACGGTGACGGCACAGTGACCATCGGTATTTCTCAGCATGCGCAAGAGATGCTTGGTGACGTCGTGTTTGTTGACCTACCTGAAGTAGATGCAGAAATTGATGCTGGAGACAGTTTTTCTCTGGTTGAATCTGTCAAAGCCGCTTCAGACATTTACGCACCGATTACAGGTGTCATCGTTGAAATCAACGAAGAGTTAGAAGATAGCCCAGAACTCATCAACGAAGAACCGTATGAAGGTGGCTGGATTGTGAAAGTGAAGATGTCTGATGCTTCTGAACTCGACAATCTAAAAGATGCAGAAGAGTACCAAAACTCTATCGAAGAAGATTAATTAGCCCATCACGGATCAAAGCTGCCCAGCATGGGCGGCTTTTTTTTAAGGTCGCACACGATCTTTGAAAAGGTAAAGGAAATGACTGAATTACTTCACAGCCCACTGCTTAGCCAGTTAAGTACCGAAAATGAGTTTGTTGCACGCCACAACGGACCCAACTCAGCCGATCAACAAAAAATGCTCAACGCGATTAACGCCGAAAGCTTAGCCGCGTTAATCGAACAAACCGTTCCTGCGCAAATTCGTTTAGAAAGCCCAATGTCCCTTGCTGCGCCTAAAAGCGAAGCCGATATGCTCAGCGCGATGAAAGTATTTGCCAATCAAAACCAGATTAAACGCACGTTCATTGGCCAAGGTTACTACAACACCTTCACACCGAACGTCATTTTGCGTAACGTACTGGAAAATCCGGGCTGGTATACGGCTTACACGCCCTACCAGCCAGAAATCTCTCAAGGTCGTTTGGAATCGCTGCTTAACTACCAACAAATGGTGATGGATTTAACTGCAATGGATATTGCCAACGCGTCGCTGCTCGATGAAGCAACGGCCGCTGGCGAAGCAATGACACTGTGTAAACGCGCAGGAAAAAGCAAAAGTAACGTCTTTTTTGTGGCGGACGATGTTCATCCACAAACCATTGAAGTGGTAAAAACTCGCGCTGAATTTATCGGTTTTGAGGTACAAATCGGCGCACTCGACTCATTGCCTGAACAAGATGTGTTTGGCGCGCTGCTGCAATACCCAAGCACCACAGGTGAAGTGCGTGATTTAAGCGACCTGATTGCTAAAGCGCAAGCCAATAAAATCTTGGTCACTGTTGCCACAGATTTACTGGCCAGCACCTTGCTGAAACCAGCAGGTGAAATGGGCGCGGATGTCGTGATTGGCTCGGCTCAACGTTTCGGTGTCCCTATGGGTTATGGCGGCCCACACGCCGCCTTTATGGCCACGCGTGAAGCGCACAAACGCACTATGCCCGGCCGCGTGATCGGAGTGTCGATTGACGCCAAAGGTAAACCAGCACTGCGCATGGCAATGCAAACTCGCGAGCAGCACATTCGCCGCGAAAAAGCGACCTCGAACATCTGTACCGCGCAAGCTCTGCTGGCTAATATGGCCTCGTTTTATGCTGTCTATCATGGCGCAGAAGGGTTGCGCACCATTGCGCGCCGTACTCATCATATGACAGCAATTCTAGCGGCAGGCTTAACTCAAGCGGGTTACGAATTGGTGCATAACAGCTTCTTTGACACGATTACCTTAAAGAGTGCCGCTCAAACTCAAGCGATCTACGCAAAAGCGCAACAAGCCGACATCAACTTACGCCGCTTTGATGACCAACTGGGCATCAGTTTAGATGAAACCACCACCACAGCTGATCTTGAAACCCTGTTTGCGGTTTTCGATATTAAGCAATCGGTAAGCGCGCTGTCGGCAGAAATTGCCGCCAACGAATTTGCAGCGATGCCAGAACAGTGCCGCCGTCAATCTCGCTTCCTAACGCATCCTGTGTTCAACACCTATCACAGCGAAACGCAAATGATGCGTTATTTGAAAAAACTTGAGAATAAAGATTTTTCATTAACTCACGGCATGATCCCGCTTGGCAGTTGCACCATGAAACTGAACGCCGCAGCCGAGATGATCCCTGTCACTTGGCCTGAATTTGGTTCAATCCACCCATTTGCACCGAAAGAGCAAGCCGCAGGTTACGCCGCTCTCGCTAAAGATTTAAAAGAAAAGCTCTGTGAAATCACAGGCTATGATGCCTTCTCGCTACAACCGAATTCCGGTGCTTCTGGCGAATATGCAGGGCTTGTGGCGATTCAGCGCTACCACAAAAGCCGTGGTGAAGGGCATCGTAACGTCTGCTTAATTCCGAGCTCAGCACACGGCACCAACCCTGCAACCGCTTCAATGGTTTCGATGAAGGTGGTGGTCGTGAAATGTGATAATAACGGCAACGTTGATATCGCAGACCTCGCAGACAAAATTGAGAAGCATAAAGAGCACCTCTCTAGCATCATGATCACTTATCCTTCAACGCACGGCGTTTACGAAGAACAAGTTAAAGAAGTGTGTAACATGGTTCACGCCGCGGGCGGCCAAGTTTACCTTGATGGTGCCAACATGAACGCGCAAGTTGGTTTGACCAATCCGGGCTTTATTGGCTCTGATGTTTCTCACCTTAACCTGCACAAAACATTCTGTATTCCTCATGGCGGTGGCGGCCCAGGTATGGGACCGATTGGTGTAAAATCTCACCTAGCGCCTTTCCTACCGGGACATATTGAAGGGGGAGTTGAAGGCAGCGATCACGCCGTATCTGCGGCCGATTTAGGCAGCGCTTCTATTTTACCTATCTCATGGGCTTATATTGCCATGATGGGTGCAGAAGGCTTAACCACTGCGACTCAAGTCGCTATTTTAAATGCCAACTACGTGATGGAAAGACTGCGCCCATACTATCCTATTCTTTACCGTGGCAGTAACGGCCGCGTAGCGCACGAATGCATTATTGATATTCGTCCGCTTAAAGAAGCGACCGGTATCAGCGAAGAAGACATTGCTAAACGTTTGATGGATTATGGCTTCCACGCACCGACGATGTCCTTCCCTGTTGCTGGTACCTTGATGATTGAACCAACCGAATCGGAAGACTTAGCCGAATTGGATCGCTTCTGCGAGGCGATGATTGCGATTCGCGCCGAAATGGAGAAAGTTCAATCAGGCGAATGGCCATTAGCCGACAACCCGTTAGTGAATGCGCCGCATACACAATCGGATCTCGCGAGTGAAGCATGGGCTCACCCATATTCTCGTGAAACGGCTTGCTTCCCATCCGCTCATACTAAGGCATCAAAATACTGGCCAACCGTGAGCCGTGTCGATAACGTATACGGTGACCGTAACCTTGTCTGCTCATGCCCAAGTATTGATAACTACCAAGAGTAAGTGCTGATGTTGATGACTATTCACCATAGTTTGTGAGCGTAATTAAGATTATGACTGACTGAGTTATCCATATTCAATAATAAAGGCGAACTGAGAGGTTCGCCTTTTTGTATTAATTATTTTTGAACAAGAATGAGCTTTGGAAAATTAAACATTATCAATTCATGAATAACTTCAAGTATTGCTAAGTGAGTATTGAGGAGCTAGCGCAACGAGTTAAACTGCGCTAGCCAAAAAAGAGATGATGTCTACGGATTCAGTGCTATTACGTTAAATCGACACGACACCTACGAACAACGAGCGTTACTTTGAATGCTCCTTCCTGAATTAATAGACCTGCCTTATCTGATTATTTTCAACTGCGCCTGGATTATAAAGCCAAATCATTTTTTTCTAATGAAGCCCAGTCAATCATGTCAAAGACTGCGACAGACTCGGTTTGAGATCCTGGAAACTTCAGCAACTGTTTAGCATTATCTCGCCATTCAGACAAAACATTTTCGTCAATCCATACTTTGGCACATTTTAAGGCCTCATTACCCATTCCGAATATTGGCATCGGAGCATCTTCTTCATCTCTATTATTCATATCAAAATAAGATCCTGTCGTAGCCTCAATCATCGACTTAAGAACTGCGTAATTATCATGACTCCGACTCGCTTGTTCCTTCTTGTCGCCATGCATAATATCGTTCAGAAGAGACTGAGTGACGTAGTATGGTGAGCATACTACGCCTTCATCCGTTGTGTTGTAGCCCGGAGCAATAAGGTTATCAACGTCAATATGTCTGACTATTTTATCGTTGAATGTTAAATTTTCAGGCTTAATATCGTGGAAATAAATAGATTGATCGTGCAAGTTTTTTAGGTCGCTAAGCAAAGTTTTAAATGCAAGAAGCTTAACGGATTTTCCCTCCTCAATAAGAGAGGCAACTTCCCTTCCCCCATTGCGTGCAATCATGGTTGTAGGATTGACGTACTGTGCCTTACATATTGATTCGTAATCTCGCAAAGTATAATTAGCTAACTGGTTGTAGCTTCGTTGGTTAAGACCTTCGTCTAGGCGGTGAACATGGAGTTGAACAAATTTTTCGTCGCTACGTATGAGCTGCTTAAAACCGCCTTTTCTTCCTTTCTGAAAATTATCGGGGGTTCGGCTAAGAAACAGGCCTTTTTGATCATAGAAATAACTTCGACACGCATTTGAATTAGTTAATGTCTTGATACCAAGCTCATTCTCCGATTTGACTTTTTTCCTCTGTTTATATGCTTTGAATGTATCTCCAATTAAGTTAGCAGCATATTTTTCTTGTTTTGTTTTGGTGAACGAGTTTGAGAATTCAGCCCCTACCTTAATGTTTTTTATTCGTTTCCCTATTGATTGTTCTGGTTGACTATTGAATTGACGGATAAGATTTCTAACCCTCGAACTTGGGTCTTGATTGGTAACAACATTAGAACATGTTTTTATATTTATAGTTCTCGTTGAGTCTTCAAAATGAGCTATTTTTTCTGCAACAAATGATAATGGTATTTTCATACTGGGAAATAGTAATTAAATTTTAGGTAACAATGATTATTCTCACAAAATTATCAATTTCACGTGATTTTTTCTGAATTTCCCTGCCAATTGCTACCACCCAAAGAAATGTACATTAAGCAGAATAGATTTTCTCAGTCAAATACTCGATGAACTGCATCGTCTGCGTTGCAAAAATCCGACTCTAGCTACCACCATTTTCAGGCTTGAACTTTTCAGAGAGAACATAATCACTAAGATGACGAGCAACGCTAGATTGATGGATACGAAGAGCTTGAAAAATCATGACCTGACTCCAGCCTTCAGAAGCCAGCAAAACGGCTTTAATACGGTCACGTACTCGACCATCACGATTGGAATCATGCATCTGTTCGAGTTGCCGTTTTTGTTCAGGAGTGGCTACGATTTTCATGGTGCGTAGCATTATCCTGATTTCATGGAAAATCAAGCATCTTCAATGATCACGGGTAGCAATGATCACGGATATATAATAATAAAAAATCAACATTAAATAACTTTGTCAATAATTAAAGTTAATAACAAAAACATCAACTCACATGCCACACACAAAAATTTAATTATCATTAAATTCAATAAAAATAGTGCCCAATATCATATTTGCTTCAATGAATAATTTTTCGCATTGACTTACAAAAGAAAAGACATGATGTTAGCTCCATGTTAAACCAATGTTGCGTGATGCTTAGTTTGTGTTTTTATTTTTTCATCAACAAATTGAAATAAGCATCTATACCCAGTTGCAGGTAAAAACGTAGTAAAAATTGCTGCCGCTTCAAGTAGGAATAGTATAAAAATGACAAAACACATACCATTTATAATCAATGGCAAGATTTCGACTGTCTCAAAATTAGAAAAGCCAGAATTGAATAGCGTTATTTTTCGAGAGAAGACTCTCGACTTAGATATTTTAACTGACCATATTACTGATGAAATCATAGACCATAAAAAAACTCGTGAATTAACACTCAATAATATTGTTAATTTCCTTTATACCGTTGGTCAGCGTTGGAAAAATGAAGAATACACCAGACGACGTAGTTACATTCGTGACTTAAAGAATTACTTGGGTTATTCCGAAGAAATGGCCAAATTAGAAACCAATTGGATCGCCATGATTCTGTGCTCTAAAAGTGCATTGTATGACATTGTACAAACTGAGCTAGGCTCACGTCATATATTGGATGAATGGATAGCACAAGATGAATGCTATGTTAAGGCACTGCCCAAAGGCCGTTCACTCCATTTATTAGCGGGCAATGTGCCTCTTTCTGGCGTGACCTCTATTTTGCGCGCCATTCTGACCAAGAATCAGATAATCGTAAAAATGTCGTCGAATGACCCGTTCACCCCTCATGCATTAGCGATGAGTTTTATAGATGTCGACCCAAATCATCCCATTACCCAATCCATCTCCGTTATTTATTGGCCTCATACTCAATGCACTCAGGTAGCCCAGCGTTTAATGCAAAAGATGGATGTGGTCGTCGCTTGGGGCGGTTCAGAAGCAATACGTTGGGCAGCCGAGCACACGCCTTCGCATGCTGAGCTCATTAAGTTTGGCCCGAAAAAAAGCCTCACTATTATCAATGATCCTGAAAATTTAATCGAAGCGGCCGAAGGAGCAGCTCACGACATCTGTTTTTACGACCAACAAGCCTGCTTTTCTACTCAAAATCTTTTTTATCTCGGCTCTCGTTTTCCTGAATTTAAACAAGCGTTAAGAGAGCAGTTACAGCGCTATGCTCGAATTTTGCCGAAATCACAGTCCAGTATTGATGAACAAGCCGACTTCTCCTTAACACTGCGTGAATGCCAATTTGCGGGGTTTACCTCAGAAATGGGCAGTCAACAGGATTGGATGATGATTGAATCTCCAGCTGGCACAGAGCTGAATCATCCGCTAGGGCGCTGCATTTATCTGCATCAAATGGCGTCATTTGAGGAAATTTTGCCCTTTGTGATAAAAGGACAAACTCAAACTGTTTCCCTATTTCCTTGGTCCTGTTCATTTCAATATCGAGATCAACTCGCCGCTCACGGGGCTGAACGTATCGTCGAATCTGGAATGAATAATATTTTCCGCGTCGGTGGTGCCCATGATGTCATGCGCCCATTACAGCGTTTAGTACGTTTTATTTCCCATGAACGCCCAAGCCATTTTACAACCAAAGATGTCGCCGTAGATATTGAACAAACACGCTATTTAGAAGAAGACAAATTCTTAGTCTTTGTTCCTTAGTTACTTAAACCAACGTCATAAAGGAGAAATGAATGTCTCACCGATCACATTGGGAAGTGGATGAACCCTGCACCATTGATCATGTGATTTCCTTATCTGGAAATCAGCAAATCCATGTTTGGGAAACACCTCCAATACTTAAATTTAATCAGATGCCAACACGGCGGAATAGTATTTTGATCGCTTCTGGTTTTGCTCGTCGGATGGACCATTTTGCAGGTCTAGCACGATATTTGTCAGCCAATGGATTTCATGTCTATCGCTATGATTCACTTCACCACGTTGGATTAAGCTCAGGCACAATTGATCAATACACGATGAGCATTGGCAAGCAGAGTCTTGAAATCGTGATGGCTTGGCTTAATAACCGTGGAGTAACAGACGTTGGGGTGATTGCCGCAAGCTTATCCGCTCGAATTGCTTACGCCACCGTTAATGAACTTGACCTATCCTTCTTGATCTCCGCGGTTGGAGTTGTGAATCTGCGCGATACATTAGAGAAAGCCTTCGGCTTTGATTATCTCAGTCTCCCTATTCAAGATTTGCCAAACGATCTGGATTTTGAAGGCCATAAATTAGGTGCTGAAGTCTTTGTTCGTGATTGTTTTGCGAATAACTGGGATAGCTTTTCATCCACCGTCGAACAAATGCGCCATCTCTCAATCCCTTTCATCGCGTTCACCGCGAATGGGGATGATTGGGTCAAACAAGACGAAGTCATTGAACTTCTTTCTCAACTCCCTGCAGGTCAAAGCAAGCTCTATTCCCTGCTTGGAAGTTCCCATGATCTCGGTGAGAACTTAGTAGTACTTCGCAACTTCTATCAATCAGTCACTAAAGCCGCACTCGCACTCGATTCAAATAGTTTCGATATTGATATTCCGTTTGTGGAGCCCACATTTGAACAATTGACTATCACGACCGTCAATGAGCGTCGAATGAAAAATCAAATTGAAACTGAAACTGAAACGGCCATGCAGGCTTAAGCCCGCTCATACACTTACCTACCTTAATAAAGGATATTTTATGAAATTTGGAAATTTCTTACTGACCTACCAACCACCTGGGTTATCACAGACAGAAGTGATCCAACGTTTGGTTAATCTTGGACGTGCTTCAGAATCATGCGGTTTCGAAGCAGTTTGGTTACTAGAACATCATTTCACTGAGTTTGGTCTACTCGGTAATCCTTATGTCGCAGCCGCTAATCTCCTTGGTGCAACGAAACATCTTCATGTAGGTACAGCGGCGATCGTTCTACCGACCGCTCACCCCATCCGACAACTTGAAGATGTGAACTTGCTCGATCAACTTTCAAAAGGACGTTTTCGCTTTGGCATTTGTCGTGGACTCTATGACAAAGATTTTCGTGTGTTTGGCACTGACATGAACAACAGCCGCGCGTTGATGGATTGTTGGTACGACTTAATCACGACAGGCATGACACAAGGCACAGTATCCGCTGATAACGAACATATCCATTTCCCTGAAGTGAAAGTCCAACCCGCACCCTATCACCGTAGTGGTGCTCCTGTTTATGTGGTAGCAGAGTCTGCTTCAACAACTGAGTGGGCAGCAAAACGTGGTTTACCCATGATTCTAAGTTGGATTATCAACACCCATGAGAAAAAAGCGCAGCTTGATCTATATAACGAGATCGCTTTAGAGCATGGACACGATATCCAGAATATTGATCACTGCCTCTCCTACATCACCTCTGTAGATCATGATTCACAACACGCAAAAGATATTTGTCGCCAATTTCTCGCCCACTGGTATGACTCCTATGTCAATGCTACCCGCATTTTTGATGATTCAGACCAAACTAAAGGCTATGACTTTAATAAAGGACAATGGCGAGATTTTGTCTTAAAAGGCCATCGTGATACTAATCGCCGGATTGATTACAGCTACGAGATCAATCCGGTAGGAACGCCAGAAGAATGCATTCGAATTATCCAGCAAGACATTGATACAACAGGCATTACTAATATCTGCTGTGGATTTGAAGCCAACGGTTCAGAACAAGAAATTATCGCCTCAATGAAGTTGTTCCAAGCTGAGGTGATGCCTCGCCTCAAAAACCCAAACTAACACCAACTATTTTCAGAGGAAGAACCTATGAAATTCGGATTATTTTTCTTAAATTTCCTTCATTCAGGTCAATCGTGCACAGAAGTTTTCGATGCCATGATCGATAGCGTGAACTATGCAGAAAAAGGACATTTTGATCGACTATTTATTTATGAAAACCATTTTAATGACCATGGTATTGTGGGCGCCCCCCTCACAGCGGCCAGTTTTTTATTGGGCATGACTGAGCGTATCAAGGTCGGTTCGCTCAATCATGTTCTGACAACTCACCATCCCGTCCGAACGGCTGAAGAAACGGGACTACTCGATCAAATGAGTCAAGGCCGTTTCATTTTAGGCTTCAGTGATTGTGAAAACCGCGACGAGATGATCTTTTTTAACCGCCCTTTAGATTCTCAGCAGCCGATATTTGAAGCCTGTTATCAGATCATAAATGATGCTTTAACCTCCGGTTATTGCCATCCAGATAATGACTTTTACAGTTTCCCAAAAATTTCTGTTAACCCACACAGTTATACCCAAGGAGGCCCACAACAGTATGTTTATGCCTCTAGTACACAAGTCGTGGGATGGGCAGCTAAACGGGCATTACCGCTGACCTTTAAATGGGATGATAGCAACACGACTCGGCAGCAGTATGCGCGACATTATCGAGAGACCGCTAAAAAATACGGTGTCGATGTTCAAGCAGTGCGACATCAACTCGCGTTATTGATCAATCAAAATGATGATGGTGAAATCGCGCGTATAGAGGCTCGCCAATACCTCACTCAATACGTTATAGAACGCTACCCTAGCGATGAAATTGAAATCGTCTTAGAACGAATCATCAAAGAGAGTGCTATTGGCACCTACGAAGAAAGCACTCAAGCTGCTCGTATGGCTATTGAGATGTGTGGAGCTTCCGATCTGCTGATCTCCGTTGAGTCGATTAAAGAGCCAGCTCACCGTCTGCATGTATTGGATGTGATTAATAGCAACATCGCTAAATACCATCAATAAAAGGCTTTTCTTTTTCCCTTGGGCCGTCATTACCTCCTTCGGCGGCGGCCCTTTTTTAAGGAATAAACAATGGATACCACACTGCCCTTAATTGACAAGCAAGCCGTTGATAAATTTGATATTGAAGCAAGCTCCTACCTTGATGACTTAATCTTCATGAGTGAACCGAATTCATGGTCATACGAAGAGCAGGAAAAAATTCGACATGATGTGATCATGAAAGCCTTTCGTTGGCACTACCAAAACAATACTGACTATCGTCGTTATTGCCAAACTATCGGTATTGGCCTTGAAATAGAGCATTTGGACGATATCCCCGTCTATCCCACGTCGATATTTAAAACCATGCGAGTGACCAGCGCAAAACCTCAAGAGATCGAGCATTGGTTTACAAGCAGTGGGACTCAGGGACAAAAAAGTCATATTCCACGAGATCGTCTGAGCATTGAGCGTTTGTTAGGTTCTGTAAACTATGGAATGAAATTAGTGGGCGCATGGTTTGACCATGAGATGGAGCTTGTTAATTTAGGCCCCGATCGATTTAACGCTCACAACATATGGTTTAAATATGTGATGAGTCTTGTTGAATTACTCTACCCAACCGCTTTTACAGCAAAAGATGATCTCGTGGATTTTGACCAAACCCTCATGCACTTATATCGCATTCAAAGCATGGGAAAAACTACTTGCTTAATTGGTCCCCCCTATTTTGTTTATCTTCTATGCCAGCACATGAAAGCAGAAAAAATCCACTTCAGAGCAGGGCATAAGCTCTACATCATAACGGGTGGTGGTTGGAAAACTCACGAAAACTCCGCCTTAAATAGAGATCAATTCAATCAATTATTGATGGAAACTTTTGGTCTCAATGATATAAGCCAAATACGCGATACGTTCAACCAAGTTGAACTCAACACTTGCTTTTTTGAAGATGATCAGCAACGCAAATGTGTTCCGCCTTGGGTTTATGCTCGGGCTTTAAATCCCCGAACTCTCCAACCTCTGCCTGATGGGGAAATAGGTTTAATGAGTTACATGGATGCCTCTGCTACAAGCTATCCTGCATTTTTAATTACTGATGATCTTGGTTACATTCATCAGCACACTGAAAAGATTGCCTACACGACGGTACAAATTGTACGCAGAATCAATACACGAGCCCAAAAAGGCTGTGCCCTAAAGATGTCACAACATTTTTCATTCCCTCAAATCACACCTCAATAAGAATAGGAATAAGAAAATGAAATTTTCATGTCACGTTCATACAGTGCAGCACCTAGCACCGGGGATCTACCAAATCATTTTGGCTCCACACTACCCCTTAGATTTTAAAGCCGGACAATTTTTGAAGCTCACATTGGCAGGTAAAGATCGCTACTTTTCTATTGCTAGTTGTCCTTCACAACCAGGATTTATAGAACTACATATTGGAACCTCAAAGACTGATGAAGGCATTCTTAGTACTATTGCTGCCTTACATGAGTTTAAAGAAGCTGAACTTCCACTAGAAATTGAAGGACCACTTGGTAATGCTTGGCTACGTAAAGAGAGCAACAATCCCATATTATTTATTGCTGGAGGAACGGGAATATCCTACATAATGAGCTTACTTAGAAATGCTCTTCATAATCAACTCGATCAGAGCATTTATCTTTACTGGGGAGTGAAAGGGATTAACCAATTGTATCTTCACCCAGAATTATTAATGCTTTCAGATCAATATCCTAATCTACACTATGTGTGTTCGCTGGAGGAATCCTGCGACCAAATAATGAGCAGGGAAGGATTAGTGGTTGATGCAATATTAAATGACTTTTCAGATTTGCAAGATTTTGACATCTACTTATGTGGGCCAATAAATATGATTAAAGAAGGCAAAAAGTATCTACTTGAAAAATGCAATGCAACCATGGGAAATATGTATGGTGATGGATTAGCCTACGTATAATAGACATGAGAGTGCCCTGAATTTTGTGTAATTGTCTAAACTTAAGCCTTAAAGACTAAGAAAAAAATATAGATAAGAAAGGAACTCAAACCCTTCGCTCGCGAAGCCGCTATACCCGTTCAACTTGAAGATGCAGGTTTCAATATCTGAAAATTATCCGTAATTCTAGATACCAGTGAGCCTGCAACTTCTGCTAGCGTTACATCGAAAAACTTTTTGATAGCAGAGGTGAATGAATCATGCATCTGTTCGAGTTGCCGTTTTTGTTCAGGAGTGGCTACGATTTTCATGGTGCGTAGCATTATCCTGATTTCATGGAAAATCAAGCATCTTCAATGATCACGGGTAGCAATGATCACGGATATATCGCTAACAAATAAAACTGTGAACCAATCTCACAAATATTTGTTTAAAATAACGCCGATTGATAAATAAAAATATGAGAAGTAGTCTACAACTTTAGTTTAAATCGATTTTCTCTATTAAATTCATCGTTATTTCCCATTTAGTGAAAAGGGTTATTTACCCGTATATTCTCGCTGGGCAGAAAAGAGCTTTTGATTTCTTCATTCTCCGCAACGTCGGTCAGAATGGCAGGTCGCATTGGAGAGCAACCATGCATATGTCAAAAAGCTTTTTAATTATTTCAATGGGGTTAGTGGCAGTATCCGTACAGGCACAAACTCTGACACTAGACAACGGCGCGCCAGTTGGCGATAACCAAAATTCCATCACGGCAGGTGAACATGGCAGTGTGTTGCTGCAAGATGTTCATCTGATCCAAAAATTGCAGCGTTTTGCCAGAGAACGTATTCCTGAGCGGGTTGTGCACGCCAGAGGAACAGGAGCGCATGGTGAGTTTGTCGCATCCGGTGATTTTAGTGATCTGACACTCTCATCGCCGTTCACCAGCAAAGGCAAAATCACGCCAGTATTTGTACGTTTTTCAACGGTGGTTCACTCAAAAGGCTCACCAGAAACGCTGCGCGATCCGCGAGGTTTTGCGACCAAATTTTACACCGAACAAGGCAACTGGGATTTGGTTGGGAACAACCTGCCTGTGTTCTTCATTCGTGATTCGATCAAGTTTCCGGATATGGTTCACTCGCTGAAACCATCGCCCGTCACCAATCTCCAGGATCCGAATCGCTTTTTTGATTTTTTCAGTCATGAGCCAGGGTCTACACATATGTTGACTTGGGTGTATACCAACTTAGGTACACCTGCTAGCTACCGAACCATGGACGGTTTTGGAGTTCACGCTTACAAATGGATCAACCAAAAAGGCGATGTGAACTACGTGAAATTCCATTGGAAAAGCTTGCAAGGAATTGAAAGTTTGCGCCCTGATGAGGTCATAAAAGTTCAGGGGCAGGACTTCAACCATTTGACTGATGATCTCTATGCACAAATTAACGCGGGTAATCACCCAAAATGGGATCTTTATGTACAAGTGTTGACTCCAGAACAACTGAGCAAACTGGATTACAACGGCTTAGATGCCACCAAAGTATGGTTGGATTTACCCGAGAAGAAAGTCGGTACGATGACTTTGAACAAGGTGCCTAACAACTTCTTTTTGGAAACCGAACAGTCGGCATTTGCACCATCAAACCTAATTCCTGGCATTGAGCCATCGGAAGACCGTCTGTTGCAGGGGCGTTTATTTGCGTACGCCGATACACAACTGTATCGCTTAGGCGCCAATTTGTTCCAACTGCCCATTAACCGCCCGTTGGTTGAGGTGAACAGTCATAACCAAGAGGGCGCGAGTAATAATGCACAAACGGCTTCAGACATTAACTACCAACCCAGTCGTAAGCTTGAATTGAAAGAGGACCCTCAATTTAAAGCGGTACAAACTCAGTTGGTTGGAAGTGTCCAGCAAAAAGCGATCAGCAATCCGCGCAACTTTTATCAAGCGGGCGTGTTCTATCGCAGCTTAAATGAACGGGACAAACAAGACCTCATCACCAACTTGGCGGGTGACTTAAACAAAGTCACGGACAAAGAGATCAAAGCCACTATGGTCAGCCATTTCTACCGAGCGGATAAGGATTACGGCACTCGCTTAGCCAGTGCGACCAATACCGACTTGAAACAAGTGGTAAAACTGGCCGCGATGTAACCGATAAAAATTTGCCCCGCAAGAGATAAATCCGCTCTTTTCTGCCCAGAAAATAGGACTCTTGTGGGGCATTCACGATAGCAAAGGAGAGGAATGATGAAATGGCTATGGCCGCTCGCCTTAACTGGCTTATTGGTACTATCCCCTTTTAGATTCAGTGTTGCGGCCTCGGAGCCGTCTGGCATTGTCGGGGAAGATATACACCAAGAATATCAATCTCTGATCTCACTCTTTTTCGCGGCAGCAAGAACGGGGAATGACGAAGTTGTGAATGAATTTCTTTCCGCAGGATTTCCGATTAATCAACGAAATGCAGAGAGCTATACCGCATTAATGGTTGCCGCTTACCAAGGCAACGCACAGACCGTGGAACTCTTACTGCGCTTCGGAGCGAATGCTTGTTTGCAAGATAAACGTGGTAATACTGCTTTAATGGGAGCTCTACTGAAGCGGGAAATACAAATCGCGAGAGCCTTGTACCAAGCAGAGTGTGCGGATGACCTTCGCAATAAAGCGGGACTCTCGGTGCAAGAATTTGCTGAGTTATACGGTCAATCTGAGACGTTAAAAGCGCTGCATCAAGAAAAATTGGCCGTGTCGTCTCCTACTCAATCACGGCTTTTCAACTAATATGTATTACTTTCAAACCCTCAATAAGGATATCCATCATGAATAAATCTACTTTGTTTGCTGCCGTCGCTTTCTTCACTTCTTCGGTTTTGGCTCAAGAAATGACCGTGGTGATGACGGATTTGAGCTCTGGCCAATCCGTGGGTACCGTTACCTTAACTAATAGCGAGCATGGTACGGTATTTACCCCGCAATTAACTGGCTTACCAGCCGGTTTGCACGGTTTTCATGTGCATGCGAATGACTCATGTGAAACCTCGTCCAAAGATGGCAAAACCGTATTAGGTGGCGCTGCGGGTGGGCATTATGATCCGCAAAATACCGGAAAACACGGCTATCCGTGGACAAACGACAATCACTTGGGCGACCTACCAGCTTTGTACGTGGATGCGCAAGGCCAAGCAAATCAACCTGTTTTGGCATCCCGCTTCAAAATGGCAGAGGTAAAAGGTAAAGCTTTGATGGTCCACGCGGGCGGGGATAACCATTCCGACCATCCAATGCCCTTGGGTGGCGGTGGTGCGCGCATCGTGTGTGGTGTGATTGGTTTATAAAACGCTTTGAATTAAGTTGGTCATCCTAGATGGCCAACAGTATTTTATCTCGCACTGGAATGTGAGCTGGGCTGAGTGATGCGTTGCCAAGTGCCTTGGCGATACATCTCAATTCCTTGCTCAGCAAAACGCAACGCATAGCAAAAAATGCCAAGCGTTGCGAATCACTCTTAAATAGTTTGTATGTTTAGATGAAAAACCTAGCTAGATCTTGAATGCAATGCAATGCATTGAATTAGATAATTATCAACACATTGCATGCAGACGGTACAAAATACAGCTTATTTATAAAAAGCTTCAACTTCACCTTTTAACTTAATCAGCATCGGCTGGCCAAAACGATCTTTAGCTTTCGGTGAAGGAATTTTCACCCACCCTTCACTAATGCAGTATTCTTCAACATCAGTACGCTCTTTACCATTTAGACGAATGCCAATGTGGTGTTCAAAGCACTCCGCTACATAGTGTGGGCTGCGAGGATTACCAGCAAGGTGATCCGGCAAAGTGGGTTTAGCTGTAGTGTCGTTCATGTTTATAACCTAAAATATGTAAAACAGTGCGCTATTGTAGACAATACAAGCCGACCGCTCAACATAGTAAAGATGCTATTTCATATGCGGTATAGAACGCAGAACTAGATGGCATATAACGCCCTGTTAAGGTGAGCAATGCAGAAGCCGCCGCAAACCACCTGAAACACTAAAAGCAACCCATAGTAAAAATGCCACGCGTTGCGAATCACTCTTAAATGCTTTGCTATAAGAAGCTAGGGGGTTCAAAACCGTCTCATTAACTCATTTGATAATATTTATGCAATTCATAACTACAATGATTTAATAAGCAATCTGTTGTCTATCGGTTTTTATACAGAACTGTATTGAGTGGCGCAAGTTTGTCGTTTAGTGTTTGCGATGAACTATAGATTCAAAATTAAAGATACCTTTGCTTGCAATTGGCCGCCGACTTAGGCGGCTTTTTCTTTCTAGCCAAACACGAAAGTCTCTTTATTCATAAGCAGCGGCATAGTAGAAAAGGGATACTGAAGTTTTCAGATGCTATGGTGTGCCTCCTCCCTGCGATACATATCAGGAATTCACAACGAACAGCGCTATAAGATTGGATGACTTGTCTTTGAGTTGAGGTCGGTGAACAAGGCGTGAATGAGTAAAAGGTCTAACGCACTTTGGGCATCAATAAGCCAGCACTAACCTCGCTAGCTTGGGGTAACAAAAATGAGCTGCGGAAGTCAGTGTAGTGAGTATCGCCATTCGCATGCTTTTCGATGGTCTACACAACAGAAAAATCAATAAAGCGAGCACGAAGCTCGCTTTTAACGATCTGTTTTTTTATTAATTACAGTAATTCAACCGATTGCTGAGCAATCACGAATTCTTCGTTGGTTGGTACCACAAGAGCTACGGCATTTAATTGCTCAGATTTTGCGATAATGCCAGCATTACCGAATCGAGCTTGCTCGTTGCCCTGCTCATCTTCCACAAAACCAAGAATTTTCAGGTTGCGTAGAATTTCACGACGAATGGGCAATGCGTTTTCACCAATACCGCCAGTGAAAATAATACCATCGAGCGAGTCAAGCGCCGCAAGGTATGACGCGATGTATTTGGCCACACGGTAGGTGAAGACTTGGAAGGCCAATATAGCACCTTCGTGACCTTGCTCCATGGCTTCTAGAATGCCACGTGCATCGCTGGTTAAACCAGAAACACCCAAGAAACCGGAGGCTTTGTTCAATGAATTAAACACTTGTTCTTGTGTCCACCCCTTCTTCAATAGAAATTCAATGATGCCGGGGTCAAGGTCACCACAGCGAGTACCCATCATCAAACCGGAAAGCGGTGTAAAACCCATACTGGTATCGACACTCTGGCCATCTTTAATTGCGCACACTGACGCACCATTACCAAGGTGAACAGAAATAAAGCTGCTTTCTTCAACTGGCTTGTTGATCATTTTTGCCGCTTCACGGCTCACAAAATAATGGCTGGTTCCGTGGAAACCATAGCGGCGAATACCAAATTCGGTGTATAGCTCTTTTGCAATCGCACCTGTGTAGGCTTTTGCTGGCATAGTTTGGTGGAAAGCGGTATCAAAAACAGCAAACTGCGGTAACTCAGGAAACGCTAACATTGCCGCACGCATACCAATCGCGTGCGCTTTATTGTGTAGTGGTGCTAAATCGCTGAGCGCTTCCACTTCATTGACAATTCTTTCGTCTAACTTAACGGTTTTAGTAAACTTCTCACCACCATGTACTACGCGGTGTCCAATCGCAACGACATCATCAATCAAGCCGTAGCTTTTCACGAGCTCAACCAGCTTTGCAACTGCCAACTGGTGGTGATTGGCTTCACCTTGAATCACACAATTGGCTTTTTCTCCGTTAAACTTCCAGCTCATACGGGCATCATCAAGCCCAAAGCATTCACCTAGACCACTCAGTACGGCATCACCCGTATTTGAATCAATCACCGCAAACTTCAGTGATGAGCTGCCAGAGTTAATAACCAAAACAAACGAGTTCGACATGGGGTAAGTTTCCTGTTTTAGACTAAGTGTAGAAGTATACAACTTCTTGGTTTACGTGACCCTCATTATTCAATAATTTTTTAATCTTTCAACTTTGTTTTAGTTTTGACACCACTTCAAACGAATTTTTATTGATCTAAGGCAAGTTATTATTTCTTTTGATGTGAGAAATATATCAATATTTAAGTCAATCCTGTAGCGCACCGTAAACATCTGCCCTTCCAACCTTTACTCGTTCACGTTGGCTACATTAGCCAGTAAAAAGCGGCTTACGGTGAATCGAAAGCCTTTTCTTCAGTACTCATACGTTACGCACACTGGAAGTTAAGCCGCATCAATGAGTGTAATACATACAAATACGCTTACTTTCTATTTCTAATACGTTAAACGGCGTTTCGTAGATATCGCTCAAAACCGACGATTGGATCACCTCTTGTACCGTGCCGGTTGCTACTACTTGGCCTCGTTTCAGCGCAATGATGGAATCGGAGTAACAGGATGCAAAATTGATGTCGTGAATCACCACGACCACCGCTTTATTCAACTCATGTGCTAAACGCTGAATGGTGGTCATGATCTGCAATGAGTGTTTGATATCGAGGTTGTTCAATGGTTCATCGAGAAAGATGTAATCGGTATCTTGGGCGATCACCATGGCAATAAAGGCCAGTTGGCGTTGGCCGCCACTCAGTTCGTCTAAGTATTTATCTTCTATCGCTTTAAGATCAAGATATTCGATCGATTGTTCAATCATCGCATGATCGTTGGCCGTTAATTTACCTTGCGAATAAGGAAAACGGCCAAAAGCCACCAGCTCTTTCACGGTAAAACGCATGGTCAGAGTATTGGCTTGACGCAAAACTGATAGCTTTTTAGCCAACGCCTTAGTATCCCAATCAACCAGCTCTTTGCTTTCAATCCAAACTTTACCGCTATCACGGCTAACCAAACGGCTAGCCATCGACAATAAGGTACTTTTTCCTGCACCATTAGGGCCAATAATTGAAGTGACCTTGCCTTTTTCAAACTGCGCACAGGCCTTATCCACAACGGCTTGTTGACCAAACACTTTAGTCAGTTTATCTAGCTGAATCATATGAAATTAAACCATTTTATTGCGTAAAAGGAGGGAGAGAAAATAGAGACCTCCGATGAAATTTACCACCACACTCAGCGTTGTTTCAAACTGGAATACTTTTTCCACCACCCATTGACCTGAAAGCAATGCACACACCGCCATTGCGGAACAGCCAATCAATAAGGTTCGGTGTTGGTATGAACGAAACCACTCGCGCGTTAAGTTAGTGACCAATAAGCCAAAGAACATCACGGGCCCAACTAAAGCGGTAGATATAGCAATTAATACCGCACTGAGCATCAACACATGGTGTGTCACTCGGCGTACATCCACACCTAAACTGACCGCGTTATCGTTATCCAACCATAAAACATCCAACACGCGATGCAGGCGAAACAGGCCAAAGCAAACCAACAGCAGTAACGGTGTCACCCAATACACCAGCTCCACTTTCACGTTGTTGAAGCTGGCAAACATATTGGCCTGTACCGATGAAAAATCATTCGGATCCATCAGCATGATCAAAAAGGAGGAAATGCTGGAAAACAGTTGCCCTAAAATCACGCCTAATAGCAACAACACCATTAAGTTGCTCTGCTGCTTACGAAAATAAAAAGCGAACAACACACTAGAAAAGAGCAACATGGCAGCAACGGACAACGAAAAATTGAGATAAGCATTGAGCGCGTAGCTACTTAGGCCACCAAAAAGAGTCACCACTAACACCTGCACGAACAGGTAGAGCGAATCAAACCCCATGATGCTGGGCGTTAAAATTCGGTTGTGGGTAATGGTTTGAAATGCTAGAGAAGACTGCGCAATGGCAATGCCCGCTAACACCATCGCCAATACTTTGGGTACACGACGAGAAAGAAAATAGTGATAGTTGTCGGCGTTCAATCCAACACCAATAAATAAGCCAGCAAAAAGCAGAGAAGCCAGAACCAGTAACCACAGTTTGCTATGATCACGCAAAGTGATGCTCGCACATACAGACTTACCCATGGCGTTGACCTCGCAGCAGCAACACAATAAATACACTGCCACCGAGAATACTGATGATCATCGAAATCGGCACTTCATAGGGGAAAATAATCAAACGGCCGCCCAAATCACATAGCAGTACCAATAACGCACCGAAAATGGCCGTACGAGGGATATTTTTGCGTAAGTTGTCGCCGTAATAGTGGCTGACTAAATTAGGCACAATCAGCCCTAAAAAAGGCAGTTGGCCGACAATCATCACAACCGTCGCCGACATCACCGATACCAAACAAACGCCAATCACCAGCACTTGCTGATAGTTAAGCCCTAAGTTCACAGCAAAATCTTTACCCATGCCGACGGCCGAAATTCGCGCCGCATATAAATAGCTAAAGAGGGCAACCGGAATCGCAATATAGAGCAGTTCGAAATCCCCTTTCAGCAAGTTGGCAAAATTGGCGATCGTCCAACTAGAAAGGTTTTGTATCGCATCGTATTTATAAGCGATGAAGGACGCGGCAGATTCCACCACATTGCCAAAAATAATGCCGACCAAAGGGACAAAAATGGCATTTTTAAACTGCACGCGCTGGATCAGTTGTACAAACAGCAAAGTGCCCGCAATCGAAACCGAGAAAATAAGCCACAAGCTTTCACCGTGGCCAAAAAAGACTAAGCTCAACACGTAGCCCAGCATGGCGCATTCAATGGTACCGGAGGTAGAAGGCGCGGCAAATCGGTTTTGACTGATTTGCTGCATAATAAGACCCGCGATACTGAGCCCTGCCCCGGCTAAAACAATCGCCAATAAACGTGGTAAACGACTGCTAAAGAGCAGTTGCCAAGCATGGGCATCCCCTTGCAGTAATGCCATTAGTGATAGATTGCCTACCCCCACAAACAATGAAGATAGGCTGACTACCAACAAAGCAAGCAATAACTTTTTCAAAGCTAACCTCTGCTTGTTTGTGGTAAATTATTGAATGTGTACAGCATTTCTAACGTCGCTGATCATCTGCTCTGTAGCGGTGACACCCGAAATGGAGAGGTACCAAGCATTAAGGTCTAAAAACGCCATACTTTTATTTTTGTAGGCCGCAGTCGCTTTGATCAGGTCATTTTCAAACTCTTGGCGAGTGTGACTTTGCCCTTTGTTGACCAACGTATCACGATCAATGATCAATAAGGTTTTAGGATCATGTTCGCGAATAAATTCATAAGAGATTAGATCGCCATGGCGTGTCGCTTTGATGCTATCGACGGTCGTTTTGAATCCAAAATCTTTATACACCGCCGAGAAACGTGATTCAGGCCCGAAAGCGGTAATGTTACCGCCAGAGCTCATCACTGTGAGCGCATCGATTTGGTTGTTCTGATTAAAGCTACGAAGTGCTTGAAACTGCTTATCTAACTCTTCAATTTTAGCTTCCACTTGATCTTCAATCGCAAATACTTTGCCTAGATTACGCCACTGCTGCTGTGTACTCCGCCAGTAACCTTGGCTTGCATCGGCTGCAAAAACGATAGTTGGTGCAATCTTAGATAGCTCGTCATAACTGGTTGCGGCGCGCGGCCCAATCACAATCACATCCGGTTTTTGCATATAAATGGTTTCGAAATCAGGCTCAAATAAAGAACCGGCAGGTGCGTATTTATCGCTGTTGTACTTCGCTAAATAATTCGGCAGTTCAGTCACTTTCGATACCGCGACAGGTTCAATACCAAAGCGATCTAACGTATCTAACGCACCTAAACCAATGATAACCACACGTTGCGGATTTTGCTCGATCGTCGTGGTACCGAGTTGATGATCCACAGAAACTGTTTTAGCACTGAGAGTAAAAGAGGTAAGCAAGCCAAGTGCTGCCAAACTAAACAACGATTTCATATAGGTTCCCATTCAAAATAACTGCGACAGATTTTGATAAGCATTCGCATTAAGTTCGGGTAATATAATCGTTGACCGCCGTTCGAGCAACCCTATTCACATCAAAATCAATTATGATGATCAGAAGCAGCAGGAGTGATGAAAAAGCGAGCACTAACAAGAAATTCGCGCTCGCTTTCTAGGATGAGATAAATGTTATGGGCGTGTCGGGTTAATCGTTAAAGGTTCAAAAGTCACCACCGCGTTACCGCTCGCTCCTGGATGGTCAACATAGCTGGTGTCTTGCATCAAGGTATAAAAGACATCGACAAAATCGTCATCATTGACCAGGAGGCTATTTGGAATAATGTCAATGATCTTACCTGTGATTTGTGGAATAACGGCATAGGCTTGCATTTCTGGATCTGGGATCAACTTGAGGACTTCTGCCGCAGCTTTGACCAACAGTTTCGCCAACTCTTTATAGTCAGTACCGCTATCTTGTTCCATCAAAATAAGATCCGCTGCCCCCCAACGGTAACGAGGCCATTGGATCATTACTTGGTTGGGGAAGTAATCTTGCTTGTCGTAATCCAAATAAGGCATTTCGACTAAATCAATAGTTGGTTCATTTCGACTGGGATTTACGCCTGTAACAATTGCATAGATTTCCGCTTTTCCTGAAATCCACGGTTCTTTGTCATCGGCTAAACGAATTTTTTTCAATACAGTCGTTGAAATAGCCTCAGCACTCTCGTCACTGCTACGTGTCATCGCTTGATGAGTAGCCACGCCACCACTTTCGACTGTACTCAGTGTGGTCGATTGACCCAATGCGTTCATCTGTGCACGCATTGCTTGTAAGCCTGCACGCAATTCTACTTCACTGTTACTATCAACCACGAAAACGGGTACATCCGGCATTTGATATACATCCAGTTGATGCACCTGTCCGTACACATCAAACGCTTCAATATATTGCCAAGACGCATCATTACCTTTGGGCTCAAAAGCAAACAATGGGCTTTGCCCTTCTTGCCACTCTTTAATCATTGACGCATCAGCAATACGCAGTTGCAGCAATTGCTCTGTAAAATCCTCAATGCCTTTCATTGAACGAATTTGCGCGTCTGCTACAACCATCTGTTGACTAAAATCGGAATCAGGCTGCTCTTCAAACAAAGTGGAAACAGAAATGGATAGGTTTTGCGCATTGATTTCAGTTTTAAGTGTGGTTTCAAGCTTGGCGTAGCTTTCACTCAGTTGCAGCGCTAACGCTCTTTTTTGCTGTGCAATCACATCAGCATTGGATTGGCTGGTGCTATTGCTATTAGTTGTCGCTTCTTCAGAGTTGCACCCCATAATAGTGGCCACAAGCAGTAATGAAACGGGTGTTATATATCTCATAATGAACCCTTAATATTTTTAATTACAACATGGAGTAATAGCTCTATATGAAAATACAATATCACCGAATGCTATTCTTTCAAGAAATAAATAGAGTGTTAATTTATATTCTTCCAACAAGATCAAATTATCATTAAGTAAACATTAAATTAAACAATGTTAATATAGCTATTGTTTTACTGGCTAATTATATGATTTTAATAAAAAGAAGTGCAAAAACACTTCTTTTTATTCATTCATTATTCATAAGTTGCATAGAGCTCGACTTGACTATTGGCTTGCTGTGCATTAAGCATCAAATGGACATAACCCGCTTGTGTCACTGGCAGTTCGATATACTCATAGCTATCGGCGCGCTTAGATACTTGATCAAAATGAATCAATGTAGGCCAGTTCTCGCTTGCAGCATAAAGATCGACGTTGTGTACTGAGGTTTGGTCAACTGGTTGGAGCCACACTTTGACTGTATTCATTCCTTCAGGCACATAAATTGCCGCATAGCGAGTCTGATGAATATCCAAGATCATTGGCTGACGATTTTCGAGAACAACAGGTGCTAAATCATCGCTTGGTTTTTGCGTATTATCGGTAATGGCGTAACTTACTTTCGTATTTAATTCAACACGCTGGTAAGCTTCTCTGCCCGTAATACTAAAATAATAGCGACCCGGTAAAACGGTACCATTGGCTTGTTTTTCTAGCGCAATCGTTTCATTACTATGCAGTTCAAAATTTGTTATCTGATAATCATAATAATGCGCAATTTTTTCGTAACTTAAATAAAGGTCAGCATCACCATCACCGCTGATATTAATCGACAATTCACTGACATTATCTGGAACATCAATATAATAGAGTTGTTCACTGTACTGCTCACCCGACAAGGTAACACTCTGCCCTAACGCTAAATAATTCATCGTGTCTTCTGGTTGAATTGGCGGCACAGTCGGATCTTCTGGATTACCACTGCCCGTTGTCAAAGTGTCTAACCAAGTTGAAAATTCGCTGTCTAGGCTTTTGCCAATCCGTTTGACTTGCTCAGCCCACGCTTTGAAATCGCCACTACGTGATAACGCTAGTAATTGATCCACTTCATTTGGATGATTTTCCAACATAAAACGAACCGCTAAATAGCCCCAGCGATAAATTTGATTGGTGTCATTTTGATAAGTAGTGCCCAGCACTTGCGTGAGGCTCAGTTTTTTCTCAGCAATTAAGTCTACCGCCGCTTGGTAGCCTTTTTTATAGTGCATGTATTCAGCGAAGCCTTCCAACCACCACACGATATGGCCTTCACTTAAATTGAGAGAAAACGAACCGTACTGATTGTAACGTCCGTCCAAATAATGCACATATTCATGCTCTAAATTGAGAATAGATAACGCCTCATCCTGCGCATATCGATAAGCAACAAAGCGCGCGGTGTTGTTGGCATCGGCCGGGTTGCCTTCAAGGTATTGCCCGCCGTTGTTGGTAGTATTGCCAAACAAGAAGTTGGAATAACTGACATAACTTTCGTTGCTATCAAATACCACCACTTCCACTTGTTGATTGAGATCATCGGCCACGGGCGTGAAACCAGTATTTACCACGGTATGGAAATCGGCTTCTTTCTTATTCAACACCTGACACGCTTGCTCTGCTTGTTGGGATGTTAAGCTTTGTGAGCGGATAATAGCAGGCCCATCGCATTGATGGCGATTTGGCATGATACGCTGTTCAAGTTGCTGCTTAGCTTGCGTTAAATTAAGCGTTTCCAATGTCTCAGGGGCGTAGTAAGAAAGCATTTCAACCGCAGCAATCCAGAGTTTATCGCTACGTCCACCCAGCGGGTAACGTTCCAATACTTTTTCTAAAATCGCAATAACTCGGGTTTTGGTGTTTGGGTAAGGGCTAACCAGTAAGCGCCCTGTTTCACGCACCGCATTGTACAAAATGAAATCGGCATCAGTTCCTAACGCCCAATCATGTTCAGTGGCAAAACGATACAGTGTCTCCAAATATTCTGGATGGGCTTCAATATGTTGATAAAAATCATCACGTGAGGTATGCCCGCTCATTGAGCGGAACAAATTATTTAAACCATCAACAAACTGCACATCTTGCGCCGTTTGTGGGCTAAAGGCATCCAATAACACGATGAAATTCGCCATCGTTAAAGGTAGGCGTTTCACGTTATCGACCATTAACGTTAAGCTCGACATGGCCGCCACTTGTTCACGACCTAAGCTCAAACTATAAGGCGATAACATAAACTGGTTAATCGTATCCGCAATAGCATTACTCAATTGGTCCGAATAATCACCAAAATCTTGTTTTACACCATAGCGCACATAATACGCGGCACGGATAAACTCCCCTAAGTTAGCGATAGACTTGGCTTGTGCTTCCGTCCCTTTATATTGCGAAATCTCTAACGCCAGCGCTCGGTTAATGCTGTCTATACTATTTTCACTGTATAGACCCAAGATGGCATTACTATCGGTATAAAACCACGAGTTATAACAGGCAGGTTGTGCATTTTTAATCGCTAAAATAGGCTCTTGTGCTTGCGTGATATCATTAAACTGGCAGGCATTTGATGCATAAGAAAGAGATGGTAACCCCGCTAGCGATAATGCCAATAGTAAAGCGTTAGGTTTAAGGCTTGGGGATTGAATAAATGGGACAGGAAATGTCATCATAGTTACAACTCTATAAATTATATTAATAAATGAGCTGCGACTTATACCAGCGCCAGATTCATTAGATGAAACATGGCGCATAGAAACCAAGACCTTACTTCAAAAAAGAATCAGCCTAATGTGAGAGCAATCGATTAACCAATGGATATTAAATATCAATGCATTACTAATTTTTTCCACCACTAACTAAGTAATAGGATACACAGTACATTGAGTACCAATCACATGAGTAATGGTTTGCGGCTCAATCATTTGCCAACCACTTTCACTGTCAAGGGGTTCTGACGCAACCACCATATTATCGCCTTCGCTTTTACTAAACACGGTCGGCGGATGACCATCAGAGCTATAACGCACTAACCAAAAATCTTGCCCATCAGAGATACAAATCGAAGCTTTAAAAGGTGTCTCTATCTGTTTCTCCGCCAAAGCCTGTGCAATTTGATCAATCGTGGTCGTAATGGCGTGTACTGGCTGACGGTGTAACCCATTACTCATCATCAATAAAAAAATCAATTCACTATCTGTTGTTCCAACACGTTTGACGTATAGCGATTCCGGTAACTGCCGTTCTAAGGCGAATTTCACTTTTTCAAACTCACCAATTTGCCCGTTATGTAAAAACATCCAGTTATCCAAAATAAACGGATGACAGTTAGAACGGGAAACCTGCGTTCCGGTGGACGAACGCACATGCGCCATAAAACGGTGAGAACGTATGTGATGCGTTAAGGATCGCAGGTTTTCATCTCCCCAAGCGGGTAAGACCTCATGAAACTGCCCGGGGGTAGTTCGTTCGGTATACCAACCCAATCCAAACCCATCAGCATTGACACGGGTGACCGCTTTACGCGCTTCTAAACTTTGGTGCACGAGAGAGTGTTCCGGTTGATAAACCAGTTGATCGAGGTAGATAGGAGTTCCTTGGTAGGCGAGCCAGCGGCACATAATGCAAACATTCCAAAATAATCAGTCACTGATTTCAATAAAGCATGTTTGCTCAACGGCTGCAAGGTGTCCAAGCAACGATACCTTGGCCACTTAGCTCACCAACACCACGAATTAATCACTCTAAATGCAGCTTAATTGGTGAATTATTTATTGTTCTAAGATCACATTTTAGGGGGATTCATATTATTAAAAATACGAAACCTATTATTAGTCATTGTTAGTTTTTAATAAAAATTCACTTTCGATTGAATTCGAACCTATGACTTTATTTATCCAAACAATTTCATCTTCATCATTAAAAATAAAAGACAAATCCATCAATTATTAATTCTAAATTTAAGAATAAAGAGCCAACATATTTATCAATTAAAAACAAACCAAATGTTAACCGTTTGTGTTTAAAATATGATGGCATTTGGAAATAACCATTATTTACACTTGCTATGTGTATAACTGATATATAGATTGTTACAAATAATTCACACATTATATGGATATACTGTGAAACATTTAATTTATTTTTTATTAATTAGTTACTCATCAATTAGCCTTGCTCAATCTTCAGTTGATGATGAACGTTTGCTCGCCTCATTAATCAAACGAGGTGTGATATGTGAAGGGCTGACATCAGAGCAGCAACAGCAAGCACTCACTCTTTATTTACAAAAAAAACACCACAAAGAAAAGTCTCTCAATTCGACAACTCATCAAGAAGAAGCGTGTATCTCTCCGCCAAAGAGTGACTAAATCACCCGTTCAATCTTCACTGAATAATACTCAGAAAACTTGCCTAGATAAGAATATACCAGCCATTAATTGCATTCATAAATTCTATTTTATGGTGACAAAAGCCATCTATTCTCTATAGCGTTCCGTCGTATGTAAATCCGTTCAGTGAAATTGTTAATACCATAAATACAGAAAGAAAAATAAGGAAAGCAGATGAAAAACATAAGAAAAACATTGCTTGCGTCAGCAATGGTAACACTATTTAGCGTCAATACTTATGCGCACACCCCAATTGATTTAGGAGTGGTCAATGAAGATAAACTCATTGAAATGTTAGTGCGTAACGGTGTTGTGGATACCAATGCTACCGATGCAATCAAGCGCGATGCCTTGGATCGTTATTTGGAGCAGAAAATCAAATCAGGCTTCCACGGCGATGCGCAGTTTGATAAGCAAGCTCTTGAGCAACGCGCACGGGTATTAAAGACGATTGAAAAACAAAAAGGCCAACAAAAAGCCAGCGTTTTTGCTCTCGATATCAGCACCAAACGTACCGATAAGGTGTTAGCGCTTTTAATAGATTTTCCCGATTTACCTTGGAACGATAACCGCCTGACCAAAGAGCACACTGAAATGCTCTATGCCAGCTACAATCCATCACACTATCAAGATCTGCTCTTCTCCAATACAGGTTATGTCGGTCCTAATGGAGAAAATTTCATCTCGATGCGTCAGTACTATGAAAGTGAATCTGGGCAAAGCTATAGTGTGGCTGGACAAGCCGCAGGTTGGTATCGCGCTTCAAAAAATGCAGCGTATTATGGCGGCAATTCTGAAATAAATAGCAATGATATTAATGTACGTGAATTGGTACGTGAAGCACTGAACCAACTAGCACAAGACCCTAGTATTAACCTTGCCGATTACGATATCGAAGATCGCTACGACTACAACGGTAATGGCAACTTCCGCGAGCCAGACGGCGTAATTGATCACTTGATGATATTCCACTCATCTGTTGGTGAGGAAGCAGGCGGCGGTGCTCTAGGAGCTGATGCTATCTGGTCACATCGCTATAACTTGGGCCAATATCATGTGCTGAAAGGGACAAAAAGCGCGCTTCCAGATCGCTTTAACGGCCAATATGCTGCATTTGATTACACCATACAACCCATTGATGCGGCCGCTGGAGTGTGCGCGCACGAGTATGGCCACGACTTAGGTTTACCTGACGAATACGATACCCAATATACAGGTAAAGGTGAGCCAGTTTCCTATTGGTCTATCATGTCTTCTGGCAGTTGGGCTGGGGAAATTGGCGGAACACAACCCACTGCATTCAGCTCTTGGTCTAAACAGTTCTTACAAAAAGCGATCGGTGGACGTTGGATCAATGATGATCACATTTCGATTGCAGAGTTAGAGAAAAATCCTCGCGTATTCACCCTTTTCCAAACCACGGATAATGCACGACCTAATATGGTAAAAGTTGATTTACCAATGAAACGTATCGAAGGGGTACCACCCTATCTAGGGTCGTTTGCTTTTTATTCAAATAAGGGTGATGACCTGAAAAATAGCATGTCTCGTAAACTGTCTATCCCTACAGGTGAACAAGCCACGCTGAATTTCAAAGCATGGTATCAGATTGAAAAAGACTACGACTTTGCGCGCGTACTGATCAATGGCAAAGCGATTGCAGGTAACATCACCACCATGGATGACCCGTACAGTACTGGGCTTGTACCTGCTATTGCTGGTCAGTCAAACGGTTGGGTCGATGCGATATTTGACGTCTCCCAATGGGCCGGCCAAGAAGTGACTCTCAGTTTTGACTATGTCACCGATGGCGGCTTAGCTATGGAAGGTTTGTACCTTGATAACTTACAGCTAGAAGTCGATGGACAGCAAACCCTCATTGATGATGCAGAGGGAATATCCACCTTTACCTTTAAGGGTTACACCACCAACGATGGCTTCCATGAAGCCGCACATTATTATCTGCTCCAATGGCGTAGTCACAATGACGTTGACCAAGGTTTAGCCAATATTAAACGTATGGGTCAACTCATGACCTTCGAACCCGGTCTGCTGGTGTGGTATGTGGATAAATCTTACGCGGATAACTGGGTAGGCAAACATCCAGGTGAAGGTTGGTTAGGTGTCGTCGATGCGGATCAAAACGCATTGGTTTGGTCAAAAACCGGTGAAGCCGCACAAACGCGCTTCCAAGTGCGAGATGCTACTTTCTCACTGCGCGATCAAACCCCTCTTCGTTTAGTCGCTGCCGATGGTAATGTACTTGAAGACACAAGCTTAATCGCTAATGGTAATTTTTATGATGGCGCAGATTACAGCTCGCCATTAGTGCCAGATGCTGGGCGTAAGTTAACGGAATTTGGCTTGATGATCGACATCCTCAACCAAGGTCAAGACAATGAGTACGCCGTAATTCGCTTATCAAAAGTCAACGAACAAAACCAAGCCCCTATCGCTAACTTTGAGCTAAAAACCGACGGTTTATCTGTCACCGCTCTCAACTACAGCCATGATGAAGATGGAGAGCTAGTCAGTTACGCATGGGATTTTGGTAACGGACAAATGAGCAACGAAATAGCTCCAAGCTGGAATTATACTCAGGCAGGGCAATACACCGTAAGCCTAACCGTCACCGATGATAAAAGCGCAACCAACACCACAACGCGCACAATACAGGTTGAAGTGCCAAATGCATTACCGCAAGCCAGTGCTGAGTATGTCCACCTGGGACGCTGGGTAACCATGTGGTCGACCAGCAGCGATAGTGATGGGCGTATTGTCGATACCGAATGGACACTACCGAATGGAAAAATAAAACGTGGTAAATTTTTCAGCGCCATTTTCCCAAGCTATGGAAAACATGAAGTAAAAATCAAAGTGATGGACGACAAAGGGGCCATTGTGACTAAAATCATCGAGGTGAATTTGTAACCGCCTATTCTATTTTCTCTTAGAAAACTTGAGCGCGACTTCGGTCGCGCTCTTCTTTATTGGATAAACAGAATCAAAGCAATTGATCGCGTAACCTTTCTAACGCCTCGACGCGTTTGAGTTGTTTGGCCTCAAACGTTTGGGTACGCAGTTGCGTAATTTGCTGACTTTTTTCATCTTGGCTCAAGCGCGTATTTTCAAGCACTGCCGAACGCTGTTGTAGATAGTTTTCGAGATGCTGAGAAAACTGCTCTCGCTGCTCACTAAGCTGCGTTAACCGCTGTGCTCCTTTTTCGCCAACCAACTCGTTCCAAGCTAAGTATTGCTCTTGCGTGGACAAATGGCGACTGGCGTTGAGCGTTGGCAGTAATTGTACATTGCGTTCACTGCGCTGAATGTATTCTGGCTGCTGCGCTAATAGCGTTTGCCACTGCTGCTGCTCATCATATGAATCCACTGCTTGAGCTTTAATGCGCAGCTTTTCTAAGGCTAAATTTCGTAACGCATTCTCTTCACCAAACAACATACTTTGCTGATCAACGTTAAAAAATTGACTTTGTATTTTCAGTAACTGCTGATTGATCCCAGCTAAAGTAGAAAGATCGAGATTGGCGATGGAAGAATTAGCCTCTAACGAGGTTAGCGCCTGTTTATATTGAATAAATTGCTCAAAAAGCATTGGGTCGATAACAATACCTTCATCCTGCTCAGCATATTGCGCGATGCGCTGCTCAACCTCAGCCAATGAGCTCTCTCCTAATGTGGAGATAAAATAGTGAATTAAATCAAGACTCGATGCACTGTCTATCTGCGTATCTTGTTGAGATGACGTTTGTAACGCGCTCTGTGGTAATACTGACTTTTGCAGAAAAAGCACCGCACCGATGCTCCCCAAGATGATCACGATAAAACCAAATAGTGCGGGCTTTTTCATAGCCAATCCTTATAAAGTTTGATGTTACAAAACTTGAAACTATAAACCTCGAAACTATAAACCTCGAAACTATAAACCTTGAAGCTTCAATCGATTAGCGTGCTGGCGATACAAGGTAACGGGGTCAGTTTCAAAAAGGTGGTGTATCCCAAGCAAGCCGTTAACTTCATCTAAGTGGTTCATTTGGTAATCATCGCGGATCACTTTGCCTAAATGTGCGCTGCACACCCCCACTAAACCATCATTAGGACCATTAAAGACAAGCCCAGTCAACATCATCGCAGCATCGGTTGGGTCAAGGAGGTTGGTAAAGGTCGCAGACCCTGTCCACGAATAGTAATAAACACCATTGCCAGCCAGTAATTCACCATCACCACATTCACTGCTTGGAACGCCTTCCGGGTAGTGTTGATTAAACGTTAGCGAACCTTGGGTAGTTAAGGCTTCTAAGGAGGCTAAAGGATCTTGATCTAGGTTACTTCCCCCAGAAAGAAGGCCAATCAAACCCGCCAGACCTTGCGCCATTTTGACGGCAATCGCTTCAGAAATGGAGCCCTCTTTAATATGCCCACGCACTAAATCTGCAACGATTGAGCCTTTATTCGCGCCACCAATACTAGTCACGGACGCCACAAGATCGGGCCGGACCGATGCAACATAACGAGCGGTTGGGGCCCCATGACTATGACCAATCAGATTCACTTTTTGAGCGCCCGTGGCGGCTAAAAGTGACTCCACTTGTTGCAATAGTTGTTCACCTCTCAGCTCCGAGCTGTTGGTTGCGGAGACTTGAGCCACGTAGACCTTTGCACCATCTTTCGTCAGTGATTGTGGGATGCCGTAGAAATAATCGACTCCGGCCAGGGTATCAAAACCAAATAAGCCATGAACCAAAACAATAGGATACTGGGTTTGGGTATAGCCTGTCTTACTTAACCCCACAGTGCTGGTTGCCGCCAGCGCCGTGGTACTCAGCAGACAAAAAGCAGCAATAATAATCGTTCTTTTCAAAGTAAATTCCTTCTTATTGTAGTGCTCTGGCTTTTAGTGCGATATACGGCTATTTCTACCCTCACCACACCAGAGATTAGACCTCTGAGGAGCACTCTAACTGTAGAAGAAAACGCATTCATTTCATGGCGGCTTGTCAGCTTCGTGAATGAATCGAAAAAAACAACAGATAAATTTAACATTGCATTAACAAAAAAGAGCACTCACGTTTTAGCTAACCAAGCCAAAAGAATGAGTGCTCTTTACTACTAAATTATTAACGGATCGCGCTATTTTAAAATAAATTGAATACCATCGGCTAACCAGCCTTCAGACCACACCTTGACTTGCCTAATTGCCGATCCGGCTGGCAACTCAAACACTTCATCGTGGGTGCTGATTGCGAAGTTTTTTGACCCCACAATTTTAGTTGAACCATCATCAAGCTTAAAAGCCATACGGAGTAAATGGTTACCGCCGTACTTAAACTCACCCGAAGTCACGGTTATTTGTGTCACGCGTTTCAGATCAATTTCTGTCAAACTGCCACTTCCGCCACCTTGCATCGCATTGGCTTGCGTACCAATCGCATCAATCGCAGCGCCATGGCGAATATACAGTATTCCCGATTGACCAACATCTTGTAATGCCAATGAACCCGATGTAAATCCAAATACGGCCGATTCACTATCTGAATGAAATACGTTGGTGTAAGCGGTAATGGTGCGCACACTTACCTGCTCATTGCCATCAGCATACAAACCTAACTTACCGCTTGTTTTATCATGGCCAAGCAACTCATGAGAGAAAACATTACTCAGCTTATCGCTGTTTTCTATCCATTCCCAACGCTGACTTAAACTTGAGTTACAGGTTTGTAATTGACCCAGCGATTGTCCATCCAAACATTGGTGGATGTCATTTGCACTCACATAGCGACCTAACTGATCATAAATAAAAGATTGTGAGTTTTTGGTTTCATCACAGCTTGAAGCAGAGAGCGCGCCATCATCAGCCACATCGACGCAACGATTATTAAAGCTGCCCAATTGCAAATTCACTGGACGACCACCTGTGAATACTGGGTGCTCCCAATCGACAGTGAAGCTAGCACTTTTGCTCACTCTGCGACGCGTCGCATTTTCAAAACCATGGTAGGACTGATGCGCACCTACCACATAATAATGCTTATAAGCACCGTTATAAATGGGACGAATATTGACCGAAGAATCAATGGTGAACTCTGTTGTGCCAGTCGCATCAGGAGCCGCTTTATAGATCACATCCATTTTCGGTACAAAGCTTGCGTAACCAATCGGGTTAATGCGGTTGGTATCCACGGGATAAGTATTGACCCACAGCGCATCCGTTGAGCGATTTAACATCGATTCCGCGGTCGCATACTGGCTACGATTCCATTTGAAGCTGACGTTTTGCGCGTTCTTGGTACTACGTTCAACCCGATAATCATGCGTTTTAAAGGTTAACCAACGGCTTTGGTTGTAACTAGCATTGGCTTCTAACTTTCCTTTCGGTCCATCAGCACTAACCTCAACCCCGCCACTAACGCCCAATTGGAAGCCAGATATCTCTTTAACTTCATACTCTGCATTGAGATTTTCTCTCGGGAACGTTTTTAAAATCTGTGCTTTGTTGTTCGAAGAGTTAAATACAAATTGGTAGTCTTGAGCGATGGCATCGGTCGACCAGTCTCGGAAATAAGCATCTAATGTCGTGTAATCAGCACCCGATTGACGATAATCAAGACGATCATTGAGATGAATTCCCGCACCCGTTGTATCATCATCTAAGCTGATGCGAACAATTTTCGCGTCCGGCGTCGCAGAACCAATCGTGCCATATTGTAATGAACGCTCTAAATTAACTCGATAAATCAACGAGATATTAGGGTTATCGCAAAACACTCGCGTACCTCGATCCCAAAGATGCGAGTTCTTAAACGTACATTCATTATCAGTAATAGGCCGATTGACATTCAAATAAAAGGCAACGTGTGGCAAAGAGTTCGTTTCTGAACCACTATTTGACACCATGCTAGCCGTACTACGGCGCTGGCGAGAATGGGTAATTTGAGCGGCTTCCAATAGACTAATGTTGGGATCATTCTCGTCATCTAACGGTGTGAACAACAATTCTCCTTTGTGTTCACTGATGATCAAAAAGTCACTGGCAAACGCTAAGCCCAATTTTTTCCTGAGCAGGGCTTTCGCCTCTGTCTTTTGCGAGTCACCTTCAATCGTACTGAAATCGACAAAATAGCGCATATGTTGGTTCAGTACATCGTCACGGATCTGCATTAGTGTCGGGGGTTCAACGGCTTCTTGTAGCCAGTAGCTTGCATTGAAGTAGTTGATTTGGCTGTTATCCTGAAGCTCACTGAACATTTCAATGGCTAAACCTTGTGGCTGATGCATATCAGCTTGAGCGGTGTTCCATACCAAGCATGACAGAATAGCAATAGCGCTAAGTGCTTTTCTTTTGTTTATTAACATATAAACCTCTAAGCATTTATTATTTCAGGTTTTATTTATCTTAATAAAACCCATTATTTTATTTTTCATACACGTCTAGATTCGAAGTTAGTGATATAAAGCTGTTCGTCTTATTCCCATTAGAATGGTCACTAGTGAATAGCAATACATCTATCAATAAGGATTGAGAAGTAAAAAAAATGTTAATTTGACTTGAAATCACAATAATCTAGATTACTTTTTATACTGATTGACGAGCTTTTATATTGTTGATAATTTTATAAAGCTATCATCAATGAACATTAGAATGAAATAATAAAGATAAGGCTTAATATGCCTAAGCTAAATTAGTATTTATTAACACCCCTCTGGAAGGTGCTAGCTCCTATAAAGAAAGTTATTAATATTTTGAATTTATTGCCAAATTTAATTAAAAGGATCCCCTTATTGATTGACGCTTAACACCATAAATCCAAAATAGGTCTGACCAGTTAGTTAATTTCACTTTCGCACTTATCCTTTAATGGATATGTGCCTAAACCAATAAGAAGAAGAAGAAGAAAATATGAAACTAATGACATTATTGATTACCGCAATATTGCCACTCTCCATGGCGGTTGCAGAAAATACGGATACCACCTCAGAACCAGTCACCGCTTATGACGTAATGAGTGCACAAAATCGGCAAACCTACACTTATGTACGCTGTTGGTATCGACCTGCTGGCAATCATGATGACCCAGCAACGGACTGGGAATGGGCATTAGATGAAGAAGGAAACGACTACAGAATCTATGGGTACTGGTGGTCTTCTGTACGCTTTAAAAATATGTTTTATACCGATACCTCACAGCATGAAATAAAACAGCGTTGTGAAGAGACGCTCGGCGTCAGCCACGATTCGGCCGATATTACTTATTTCGCAGCAGACAATCGGTTCTCATACAATCATTCGATTTGGACTAACGATAAAAAAAATGCCGAACCCGTCATTAATAAAATGGTGACCATAGGTGATAGCCTTTCGGATACAGGCAATATATTTAATGCGTCACAATGGAAATTTCCCAACCCTAACTCTTGGTTTTTAGGACACTTTTCCAACGGTTTTGTGTGGACAGAGTATTTAGCAAAAATGTACGATTTACCTGTATATAACTGGGCGATTGGTGGTGCAGCAGGACGTAATCAATATATCGCGCTGAAGGGTGTGAACGATCAAGTCCGCTCTTACCTAAATTACATGACAATGGCCAAACACTATCAGCCAGAAAATACGCTCTTTACCCTAGGATTTGGCTTAAATGACTTTATGAATTACAACCATGAAGTCTATGAAGTCAAAGCCGATTTTAGCCGAGCAATGATTCGTCTTGTCGATTCGGGAGCTAAAAATATTATTCTACTCACCCTGCCCGATGCCACTAAAGCACCGCAGTTTAAATATTCAACAGCGGAAGAGATCGAGAAAGTCAGCGCAAAAATCACCGCCTTTAATGCGTTTATTCAGCAGCAAGCACTGTACTACCGCATGCAAGGAATAAATATCATCTTGTTTGACGCCCATAGCTTGTTTGAAAATCTCACCGCCAATCCACAGCAATACGGCTTTGAAAATGCGACCGATGCATGCCTCAACATCAATCGCAATTCAGCTTTAGATTACTTATACCGTCATAGCTTAACCAATGATTGCGCTTACCATAGCTCTGACAAATATGTATTTTGGGGCGTCACGCACCCTACCACTGCGATTCATAAATTAATTGCCGATGAAATCAGTAAAAACTCACTCGCGTCATTTCAATTTAAATAAGCCTGACCTTAGAGACAGCACGCAAAGTGCTGTCTCTAGACTCAAATAGGCATCGCGGTAGCGGCTTTCACTTGACGCATGGCGAGGTGGGCAGTGTTTAGGATTTGTGCGTGGGTGGCGAATTTGCATGCGCTCGTCAGCGCGGGATGGGTTGCCAGTAATGTTTTAATGAAACACGATCATTCGCAACATTACCGACCACCCATACATTAAAAACGAAGCACATCAAACACATCAAAAACGAAGCGCTAAACGCTCATATCAGCGATAGCAAATCTCTGCCCAACGAGCCAAACCAGCAGTCACTGAACCAAAGTAGTTACCGCTGACAACGGGTACGTGGGGCAGTTGCTGCTCTACCGCTTGGCGTAATATTGGAGAACGAGCAGATCCGCCCGTCATAAAGATAACATCCGGCTTTACACCGCCTTGCTCAACGGCTTCTTTGACCAATTCCACCATTTTCGCTTTAGGGGATTCGATGGCGTAGATCATTTGCTCTCGCTCAATTTGCACTTCGATCTGCTCAGAAAGAAGATCGAGCACCACCTGACATTGTGTAAGATCAGATAGAGCAATTTTTGCCTCTTCTGCACGGCGTACAATTTGATAGCCGAGCGTCTCAAAATAGACTTTCAGCAAACGCGCCAGCTTTTCTGGTTGCTGCGCCTCTTTGTGCAGCAACTTCAATGCAGCTAAATTTTGCTGAGCATAGAAGTCGCGTTGCGCTTCCACGTTGTTAATTGCAATCGGGTTCCAAAACTGTGTGATCGGCATATCAATGCCAGAAATGGCTTTACTTCCTAATCCAAAAGAAGACATCAACTGTTTGAAAGCAATATAGATATCAAGATCATTGCCTCCGACCCGTTGGCCACTATGCGCAAGCAAACTCGCGGTACGGTCGTCACGCCCTCGCCAACTCGGCCCCATTTTTAGCAATGAACAGTCGGTGGTTCCACCACCGATATCAACCACCAGTACGGTTTGATCTTGCACCAGAGTCGCTTCATATTCTAAGCCCGCCGCAACGGGTTCAAACTGAAAACTGATGTGCTGAAAACCGGCGCGTTTCGCCGCACGTTGTAAAATAGATTCCGCTTGTCGATTGGCCTCTTCACCACCTCGGCCATGAAAGTTAATAGGACGACCAATCACAGTATCTTGGATGGTGCGCTGAAGGTGCTGCTCTGCATTGTGCTTAATATTGACCATCATGGCGCACACCAAGTCTTCGAAAAAACTGACCTGCACATCACGTAAACCTGCCGCACCTAGAAATGATTTAGGGGATTTAACGTAATAAATATCGCGCGGATCCTGCAGATAGAGATCAAGCGCCGCTTGGCCAAAGGCAATGTCTTGCGCGGCAAGTTCAATACTCTCTTCGCGATTCACATTGATCGCGCGGCGAAGTACTTGCTCACCAATTTTATCGCTTGGCGTAATATTATGATGACGGAACAGATGCTCAGAAATGGACTCTCGCGTCGGGGCGCATATTGTCGAAGGAATGTAGTGGCTTTTACCTTCTATGGGTAACAATGTTGGCTGCCCATCTTGCATCATCGCGACAGAACAGTTCGCCGTTCCATAGTCAAAACCAATAAACATCGCTACCTCCTAGCATCAGAAAAAGGCCGGCGATCCTACCTTATGATTTTCACAAATACTATCCCCAAGCGACTTGGACTGTCTGGCGAGAAAAAACATGGATTGGTTTACACAAGCCAAGAGACGAAAAAAGACAGCAGCAGGCAGCCCACATAAGCCATTTTAATCACCTTGATATGTCGATAGTGGATAAGACAAGGTGACAAGATAAACAACGGGATCAGGACAAAAATGGGGTTCATACTGAATAGCCAGCTTAACAATACAACAGAAAGTGCATAGTAGAAGAGCCACGAATTTGGAACCGACAACTTTTTGCCAAGTCCCACTATAAATAATAATGCAGCAAGTAAAGGTAACATCATTAATTACACCTTTATGATATTAATTCTCATTTGCATTAAATATTAGTCACTGTTCAGCACAAAAGCAATAGAAAAACTAGGTACATTATCAGACACCAAGAGCCATACTCAACACAGGCATTGGAACCGTCTTTCATTTCTCTTTAACCACCCGAATAATGATTAGTTTTTCTAATTCAAATCATAGATTTTTATCTTGCTCAACTTCACACTTTTAGATTGATAAAAGCGCCTAGCCTCACTAATATCTCGCGCCGAAAGAGCGATACTTTTAACGCTGGCCATTAGTTTCATTATTCATATTAATTATATTTCGTAGTTGCACTATTGTGCAGGAGATAGACCATGTCCGCATCGTTTCCGTTAGTGAAACTCACATTTTTAATTGCGATTTTGACCGCTGTCGGCCAAATGACACAAACGATGTACGTCCCGTCCATTGGCCATATGGCGGGAGAATTTTTAGTTTCTCCTGCATCACTGCAGGCGGTCATGGCATGTTATTTAATCCCTTATGGACTATCACAATTTGTCTATGGTCCATTGTCAGACCGTCTAGGACGCAAACCGATTATTATCGCTGGGTTGCTGATTTATATTGCAGGATCACTACTCGCATTATTTGCTCACCAATACGATTGGTTTTTGGTTGGTAGTTTTATTCAAGGGCTTGGCATTGGGTGTGGTGGCGCAATGTCTCGAACCCTTACCCGAGACTGTTTTTCAGGAGCAGAATTGCATAAGGCCAATAGCCTTATCAGCATGTGCGTTATTTTTTCGCCACTCATTGCTCCTGTTCTTGGTGGGTACTTAACAGAAAGTTTTGGCTGGCGCTCTAGTTACTTATTTTTATCCCTATTCGCGATTGCCGTGGTGATCACTATGATGACGAGTATGGTAGAAACATTGCCTAAAGCGGCTCGCAGACACGAATCGGTTGTAAACAGCTATCGCTATGTGCTGAGTGACAAACGTTTCCAAGGGTATTTAATTTGTCTCGTGGCGACTTTCTCTGGCGTCGCGGTGTTTGAAGCCGCTGCAGGTGTATTACTTGGTGGCGTTTTGCAACTGCCTGCCACCACCGTCAGCTTATTGTTTGTCTTACCGATCCCAGGTTATTTAGTTGGTGCGGCGCTATCGAGTGTGATTGCGTTGAACTTCAACGAAAAAAGCGCCTTGTATGTGGGGTTGGTAGCGATAGCATTGGGCTCATTGGTGGTGTTTGTTCCTGGAGTGTTGGGACAAACCAGCGCATTGACCTTAATCGGTGGCGCCACCGTCTATTTTCTCGGTGCGGGCATTCTATTCCCCGCAGCCACCACTGGAGCGTTAACACCACTGCCTTACCATGCAGGAACAGGGGGTGCTGTGTTAGGCGGTATGCAAAACCTTGGGGCTGGTTTAGCCACCCTTTTGGCCTCAGCGTTTCCAGCTCATGATCAGATGCCACTTGGCGCATTGATGCTGTTGATGTCTGTGTTTGCTGTGGTTGGTTTGATTCGTGTTTACAGTAAACATGACCCATCAAATGAAATGCCATTGGCTGTTTAATAAACTGTAATGAAGAAAAAGCAGACAGGCCACCGCCTCTCTGCTTTTTTATTTGCTTTTTTTATTTTAGACGTAACACAGGATTCAAAAACTCAATATCATCATCCAAACAAAGCCTATCAATTTTAGTCAACTCTTCAGGTGTACTTACAAGAAATAATATCCATATCCAACGCATGAACTGCCGCCAATGACTCGACTATTTTTTAAGTGTAGTCAATAAGATGTCATTCACACTTCCCATGTGGCATCTATACTCAAATTATCACTCAAAAAAATGAGAAGCAGGATGAACAAAAGCCGAACATTTAATGAAAGCATTGATAACCCACTATCGAGTCGTATTGGTCGCAGGATCATTTTTTTCCTCATCATCTTGAGTGGCGCTGTAACAATGATGACAACGTTAGCACAAACGTATTTCGACTATGACAGAGAGTTCGATGATGTGGCTCAACGTCATCACGAAATAGAATTCGTTCATGCCGAACTGCTTGCCGCTTCTTTATGGAATTATGATCTGGTAGCACTTCAACAGCGCTTAGATGGCTTAGTCAATTTGCCTAAAATTGATTATTTGGAAATCACGTCTGGCGGTTATCAATTCAGTGCCGGAGAAAAAGTGACGGGGCAATTAGTCGCACACCGTTATCCCATGCTTTATATCAACCCAAAAACGCAAGCCAAAGAGCAGATTGGTGAGCTCTACGTTGAGTCTAATGCCCAAGAAATCTACAACTACTTAATCAAGCAGTTTCTACTGATATTGGTTGTGAACTCGATTAAGACTGCCTTTATTTGTTACGCTATTTTGATGATTTTCCATGAGAGCGTAAACCGACGAGTCTTCGCCATTGCTCAATACTTACGCAAATACAACCCTCGCCATCCACCAAAACCACTAAAACTTCCCCATAAGAAATGGATTATGGGGCATAACGATGAACTCACTTGGCTGGCCGATGAGACTAATAAAATTACCGGAAATGTAACTACGTTGTACAGTAATATAAAACTTGAACAAGAACGATTAGCCGATTTTACGGAGGTCTCATCAGACTGGTTATGGGAGACGGATAGTTCTGATAGGTTGATTTACACTTCCGAACCCATGCGTCAAGCTTTAGAGATCAGTGAAAATAGCAAGCCACTACTTTCAGAGATTGACTCACTGAGAGATATGAAGAAATTACTCCAATCCATTACTAAACACTGCTCGTTTTCAATGTGTGAAGAGACGATTATCATCAATGATTGTAAGCATTATTTGATGTTTCAAGCGGTAGCACGGTATGAGGAGGATATGTTTCTCGGGTTACGGGGCACAGCCATTAATATCACCGAGCTAAAACTGGCTCAGCTTGAACTACAAAAACTCAACCAAAACTTAGAGCGTCAAGTCACAGAGCGAACTCGTGATTTGGAAAATAGCATAGAAGAATTAAAAGCCACGCAAACACAGTTGATTGAATCTGAGAAATTAGCGGCTTTAGGTGGTTTAGTCGCGGGGGTCGCGCATGAAGTCAATACGCCATTAGGCATCGCGGTGACCGCAAGTTCGGTGATAATTGAGGTCACACAAGAGCTAAATACCGCCTTCGCCAATCAAACGCTTACAAGCCAGCAGTTTTCTGAATTGATGCAGAGAATGAATGAAACCAACACTATGCTTGAGAGCAACTTAAATCGTGCTGCCAAACTGATCCGAGACTTTAAACAAACAGCGGTCGATCAGGTATCTGAGAGTCGCAGTCAATTCTCGATCCACCAAGTATTAAGCGCGTTGATTGCTAGCCTACATCCGGAAACTAGGAAAATTCCAGTCATCCCACAACTAGAGGGAGATGTCGGGCTCACAATGAATAGCTTACCAGGCGTCCTCACTCAAATTGTCTCGAACTTAGTCATGAATAGCGTTAACCATGCTTTCAGTGAGGAAAAAAATCCGATAATAATCATTACATTCCGACAAGAAGGGCAGAATATTCTCTTAGAATATAAAGATAATGGCTGTGGCGTCGAACCAAAACTGCACCATAAAATCTTTGAACCCTTTTTTACCAGCAAAAGAGGCCGTGGCGGATCAGGGCTTGGTTTGAATCTTGTCTTTAATCTAGCGACTCAAAAACTACAAGGAAAACTAGATTTTAGTTCTAATGTTGGCCAAGGTGTTCATTACGTTTTTACCCTGCCTAAGGCCCTTGAACTTGTTAATAATGATGCTGCAATAAATGTGCAGTAATAATGGATAGAAAGTAATAATAGATAGAAAGTAAAAGGGTCAAGGTTGCCAATCATCGTAAGGAAGGTGAATAGCATCATAGAGTATTTGCAACTCACCACTCTCTTTAAGTTTATCAATCATTCTTGTTAAATAATCATCAATCCAATCACCTTTAGGCCCTTTGGGAATGATAAACACATCCTCATGGTCATAAAAATGCTGGCGATAAATATTTGTCAGGTTTAGACTTCTTAGAGCAATGTCGGCTTCTTCTTGTGCCCAAACAAATCCATCAATACGACCAGAAGATAGTTTAAGTAATGATGTATTGATACTATTAGAACGCATCACTGGAAAAGGCATATCATCAGGAAATGCTTCGATTATATAATGATTAGGGTTCGCCCAAAGCTGATCGACGCTAAATGGTTTATCCTTATTAGTGTAAAGAACAGAGGCGACTAAACCAAAAGAACGACTACTAAACCGGTAAGCCAGTTTGTCATCCTGATCATCCACTCTAACCGCTGGCAAAGCAAAATCAGCTTGACCATTCACAACACCATAGATAGCACGATGGAGTGGATAAACATGAATAATAATATTTACATTAGGATCAATTACATCAATACGTCGTACTAAATCAACAAAAGGCCCAGTACCATCAGCATTAATCAACCCAGGAATTTCACCCAAATGGGCAATAATTTCATTCCTAGATTGTTCTTTTTCTTCTGCATTAATAGAAAATAAAATAGGAAAGAAAATAAATGATGCATATATAAAAAATCGATTGCAATCCATTAAAACACTCATAACAACACCTATAGTTAATAAGTAAATAAACTTAATCAGGATACTGTTCACGAATAGCGATAAAATACTCCCAATTATCAATCAACAAAGTAACTAAAGTCGGGTCAAAATGTTTACCATTTTGGCTAATTAATTCATTTTTAATATCATCTTCCGACCAAGGCTCTTTATAACTACGTTTAGATCCTAAAGCATCAAACACATCCGCTAACGCGGTGATACGACCACTGATGGGTATCTGCTCGCCAGCCAATCCATTGGGATAACCGCTGCCATCCCATTTTTCATGATGACTACCTGCAATTTCTTTTGCTTTCACAATCAGTGGACGATTGGATTTACTCAGTATTTCGACACCACAGTCAACGTGCTTTTTCATGATTTCCCATTCATCAGCCGTTAACTTACCTGGTTTATGCAAAATACTATCCGGTATTGCGACTTTACCTACATCATGCAGTGGTGAACCATTTTTTATCATGTACATCTCCTGCTCGGGCAAGCCACACAGCTCGGCCAGTTTTTCAGCAATTAGTGAAACACGCTGTACGTGTGCACCTGTTTCTTTACTTCTGGCTTCCACTGCATTCGCTAAGTTATAAACAAGCTCTTTCGATGTTTCGCGTAGATCAAGCTGTAAATTTAAGTTTTCAAAAGTTAATCCTATGTTGTACATATAGATTTCAAGCAAACGTTCGTCGTTTTCAGATAAGAGCTCAAGCAAATTAATATAGAGTAAATTCTCTACGCCACGGCTATCCATCATATACAGCACAGAAGCATCATCATAGCTATGTGACATTTGGGTTTGCAGTGCAAGCTGGCAGCGCTTAGCCACTTCCGAAGGTAAGCGGGAGAAATCACAGTCAGAATAACAATCGACAAATCCTCCAATCGCCGCCAACGTTAAAGCGCACGAACCTTCACCTTCAGACTTAGGCTGAACAATACAATAAAATGCTGATGCATGGAGTTTAAGTAAAGACGTGAGCTGGCTCAGTACAGATTCAGCATAGGTTTGTAAGGTTGTAGTATTTTGTACCTTCGCTGAGGCTTCAATCACGCGTTTAAGCCCCTCTTTTTGCTCTTCTATCAAACAGAGGTCCCGATAAGAACGCAGCATCGAATAGAGCAGGGTTCTGAGTTTTTGTGTGGTGAGTTCTGTTTTCTCTTTATAGTCATCAATTTCATACTCTTGGATGACCTTATCTTCCGGGGCTTGCCCTGCTTGTCCGGTACGCAATACCAAACGAATGATTCTATTCTTACACTCTTCACGGATATACCTAACTAAATTCAACCCCGCGTGTTCTGTCTCCATGACAACATCAACGAGCGCTAAAGCTATATCAGGCTTAGTACTCATCACTTCTCTGGCTTCAAGACCAGACATAGCAGACAGTAGCTCTAGTGGCCGCCCTTGAAATGAAAACCCTCTTAGCGCTAAACGAGTGATCTGGTGCATCTGCTCATCATCATCGACTAGCAATACTTGCCATGGCTTATTTTCAACCTTAAGTTCATGAGATTTCTGATCATTAGGTTGCTCTTCTTGTCGATAATCCGCAAACAGATCCATTGCCTATCTCTCTGTATTAATCAATTCCTACTCTTATAGGTTTAGCACATAACCACTTTGTTGCTTGGCTAGAATCTTAATTAATCTGATGAATCTATTAGTTTTTGAAATCGATAACTTAACACTCCAATGAGGATCACAACCTCATCCCTAGATGACTGGGTACCTTTTATTGACACTCAACTTTATGGCTAATTCTTATATTTAAACTGAGCAATTTCACTGTTTAGTGTCTCTGCTTGCCCAGCAAGGTCGGTAAGTACCCCATCAACATCATTCACCTGCCCAGAAACCGACAGTGAAGCATCGGCAATCGAAGTAATACTGCTGCTGATTTCATCCGTTACTGATTTTTGCTCTTCTGTCGCGGCAGCAATTTGCACATTCATGTCATTCAGTTCGGTTAACATCGACATGATTTGAGCAAGCATATCCGTATTCAAATGGCAGGTTTCAACCCCTTTCACCACGGTTTTATTGGCCTTTTCAATTCCCTGCGACACACTGTTTATTTCATGTTGTAGCGAATCGATTTTTTTACGGATCTCTTCAGTAGAAGTCTGCGTGCGCCCTGCTAATGATCGCACTTCATCGGCAACGACCGCAAAACCACGACCCTGCTCGCCAGCACGTGCTGCTTCAATCGCCGCATTAAGGGCCAGTAAGTTGGTCTGCTCGGCGATACCTTGGATAACATCAAGCACTTCAGCAATAGAATTACTTTCACTATGGAGCCGCTCAATAGCTTCCACCGCCATCTTCATCTCATCGCTCAACAAACTGATTTCATTTCCCAACGCTTCCCCGACGTCGACACTTTGTGACCCTGTATCATTAGCTGATTTCACATAATCGGCAGCTCGGCTAGCAAACTGCGCTACCTCGCCAATTGAAGCACTCATTTGATTTACCGCCGCCGCGACCGATTCTGTTCTCATACTCTGCTCGGCAACAGCGCCTCGCGTGCTCTCCATATTGGAAGACATACGATGAGTGCTGCCGTTGAGTGACTCCGTCGCCCGCGCAAACTGCTCAATGGTTTTCTGTAAGCTGCTAAATAGCTGGTTAAAGGCAACCGCAACTTCCGCCATTTCATCTTTACCCTTTTCACTTAAACGCGCGGTTAAATCATTCTCCTGATTAATCCGATGCAGCTCTAACGACGCACTGCGGATAGGTTTGGATATACCACTTCCCACGATGTAAGAAATAAAGAGTGAGAGCACCACAAGAACAGCAATGCTAATCAACACAGTTTGCAGTACTGAACGCTCTAAAGTCGAGACATCTTGCAACGCCTCAGATTGATCGATTTCAGTTAATATAGCCCATTTTTGTCCTAAAACATCCAGAGGTGCGTAAGCCGAAAGTACTTCAACATTACGATAGTCTTTGATGGTTTCTAGGCCTTGTCCACCCGCCAATGCCTGTCGTACCGCGTCGGTCTTGATGCGTTGACGTCCAATGGCCGAACCCTTGGTTTTGATTTGCTCAATGGTGGCAGGCTCAACACCAATATCAGTTAAAGTTTGAAAGTATTGCTCAGGATCTTCTAATAAAAACCGTGATTGACTGCGCAATAAACCATCTTGCCCCACAAGGTAAGTTTCTCCACTTTTACCGAGCCCCGCATCAGCCCAGCTACCGCCAAATGTCATGATGTTGTTGATCACATCGATCGGCATCTGAAAGATCAGCGTGCCTACCCGCTGCTGTTCTTTGAAAATTGGGGCCGAAATAAACGAAGCCGCTGCCTCATAGGAAGGATAATAAGGTGCAAAATCTTCGAGGTAGGATTGCCCCTCTTGCAAGTTTTTTGCCTTAGCAAATGCATGGCCTAGCCCCGAATTTTGATATGCGCCAGTTGATAAATTGGTCGCAAAATCCAGTTCTTTAAACACGGTATAAACCACGTTGCCTGACAAATCGACAAGGAAAATATCGTAATAGCCAAACGCTTCTAAAAATCGCCTAAATGAGGCGTGATAACGCCGGTGAGCTTCATCATAGCTGCTGCCCAATGAATCAAAATCCAAGTGATGTTTGGATCCAAGCTCGTTAGGGTTTACGCCGATGTAGCGAGCCTGCAGTGCTTTTCCCTGCTCTGAAAGCTGTGCAAATGCACCAAGTTCATTTGGCTGACTGCCATTGTTTTCCTGACGGTAAGTACGACCAAACTGATCACGATAATACCGTTCTAGCGCATCCATATCTTGGGGCGTTATACGGTGGGCAGGATAACGAGAGAACGAACGAGTAAAAGAATCCATTGCTTCTTGAGTCGATACCTCGGAAGACAAGGTCTCAATTTGCAGACGGATCTGTTTGAAATAGTTAGTTATTTCACTCTTTTTGATTTCGCGTACGGAGGTAAGTTGATTTGCGGCTCGGTCATAAAGTGCTTGGCTTGAGAGCTCTGATGCTCGCCACCCAACAAAACCACCACTGATTACCACGCCAACTGAACACAAGATAGTACATGCCGCGATGATTTTCGTTGATATTTTCATAGTCAAACCCTACGCATAGAAATGAACAACTTTTTGTAAAGCCATCGTCGCCCCCAGCCACTGGGTTTATATGAAATTTGTATTATGAGCTTTTCAAAGTGTAGGTCACGGTTTGGCTTTTGCGTAGAAAAACGACCTGATACATCCAAACGACTTGAAGTTGCAGGTAGGCTGCAAGTGAGCTCATCGCCATGAACACAAATAAACTCCATGCTTGGGGTGAGCAAACGTAGCCAGCACTGCTGCAGCTTCAAGTACACAACGAAGGGAAAATAACCATCAGGTCGAGATAAACCTAACATATTGATAGTAATAAGTTTAATCGATTAACCCATCGCATTTTGCGGCGCAGATAAAATCGTTTTTGTGCAGTCCTTTGATGGAATGGCTCCACCAAGTCACGGTCACTTTACCCCACTCCAATAACAAACTGGGGTGGTGGAATTCCGCTTCAGCTAATTGAGCAACTTGGTTAGAAAATGCCCATGCCAACTTGAAGTTTTTGAACACATACACTTTTTCCAACTGGGGGATGCCATCACGTACAACAATAGACCACCCCTCAAGTTCAGTGAGTAGTTGCTGCTGCTCGGGGATCGATAATGCTAGCGCATCAGTGCTACAAGCTTCACAACGTAATTCTTCAAGCATGGGTCTCTTCCTTGGGTTGAAATAAGGGGGCCAACAAGCCTGCCTGCATGGCGCTTTCTACCTGCTGCACAAGATTTTCTTGGCTCAAATGGTACAGTTCTCGTAGATCATCCAACACATAATAAATGGGTTGCATGATATCAATACGATATGGCGTTCTCAGCACTTGTTGGATGTCAAATTTTTCACGTATGGCCGTTTGATTATCAAGGCTATACACGGTTTCAGCGGGGGAGGATAAAATACCTCCGCCATAGATTTTTACACCGTCACTTTCTTGCACTAAACCAAATTCGACCGTAAACCAGTAGAGTCGCGCCAAATAAGCTCTCTGTTTTGGGCTCGCGTTAGCCCCAAGTTTGCCGTAAACCTGAGTAAATGATGCAAAATCAGGATGAGTAAGCATCGCGCAATGACCAAAAATCTCATGAAAAAAATCCGGCTCTTGCAAATAGTCAAACTCTTCACGGCTACGCAAAAACGTGGCAACTGGAAATTTCTTGTCTGCCAACAAGGCGAAAAATCGATCAAAATTGATTAAAGCGGGCACTGGCTCGACTTGCCATCCGGTTTCACGTTGCAAAATACGGTTGATATCGGGCAACTGAGGAGCCTGATCTTTAGAGAGTTGCAGCATCGCTAACCCATCCAAATAGGCTTGGCATGCTCGCTGCTCAATGACGGTCTCTTGACGCGCGATCAGATCATGCCAAATCCGATCCTCTTCGTTACTCCAGTCAATGAAACCTTTGCTATTTAATGGCTTAGAATGATACTTCGTCATACCACAACCTTTTAACAAACCGATTACATTAAGCCTATCGCCTCGTGAAAAGTCTGCCAATCTTAGGCTCGACATCTGACGACGCTCACGCGTAACAAATATTTTACATTTATAGTTTTTTTACTTAGATATCAGGGATATGATTATGACAAACCCGTTTGACTTTACGGCGTTCGCCGACAACACTAAACAGTGCCAACAGATCACAAAATAAACGTGCAAGGGATCGCGATTATGTTTGAAGAAAATTTGACGCCGCACACACCGCTTTGGGTCCCTAGCCAAGACCGCATCAAAGCGTCCAATTTAAGCCAGTTTATTGAGCACGTTAATATGCAAAGTGAGGCGATAGAAAGCTACTCACAACTGCATCTGTGGTCAGTCACCGAGAGAAAAAAATTTTGGTTAGAAGTGTGGCAATTTTGCGATGTGATCGGCTTTCGTGGTAACTGCATTTACGGTGAGGGGGCTGCGAGATGGGACGAATTCACCGCCGCCAGAGACACAATTTGGTTTCCCCAAGCACAACTGAACTACGCGGAAAATCTGCTCTCTTATGCGTTTCAACAACCAGAAGGCATTGCCGTTTGGTTTAAAAATGAAAATGGGCAAAGCAAGAAGCTAACATGGCAGCAACTCAGTGATCAGGTTTCTATTATCCAGCAGTGGTTAAAACAAAATGGAGTTGAAAAAGGTGATGTTGTCGCCGGTTACTTACCCTATATGACCGAAACTTTAGTGGCTATGTTAGCAACGACTAGCTTAGGAGCCGTTTGGACATCAACCTCTCCTGATTTCGGTGTCGACAGCGTAGTGGAGCGTTTCTGCCAAGTACAACCCAAAATTTTGTTCTGCTGCAATGGGTATACGTTTAATGGCAAAACCCACCTCATGGAAGAAAAAAACCGTCAGATTGCCGATGCTATTTCGAGCCTACACAACATTTGTCAGATCGAATATTTACAGCAACGCTCACTCACGGCTGATTTTAACGACGCTTTTTCTGATTGGAATGCGATTCTCGCAAGTTACCTTCCACGTGGGCTACGCTATGAACGCGTTGGCTTCAATGACCCACTGTTTATCTTGTACTCATCAGGTACGACAGGTAAACCCAAATGCATCGCCCATTCGGTTGGCGGTACGATTTTAAATCATCTCAAAGAGCATCAATTACACTGTGATATTCAACCGTGCGATCGTGTATTTTATTACACCACTTGTGGGTGGATGATGTGGAACTGGCATGTTTCGGCGCTCGCTAGCGGTGCTACGTTGGTTATTTATGATGGTAGCCCAATGTATCCGCAACCGGGTGTATTGTGGGATTTGGCAGAAGAAGCCAATATCACTTTGTTCGGTACATCGGCCAAATATTTAGAGGCACTGCAAAAAACCGCGTATTCACCGAGCGATTACTACCCTCTCTCCTCACTGAAAACATTATGTTCAACAGGTTCGGTTTTGTACCCAAAACAGTTTGATTATGTATACGCCAACATAAAAGCGGACTTACACCTCGCCTCTATCTCCGGTGGAACCGATATTTGTGGCTGCTTCGTGCTTGGCAACCCCATATCGCCGGTGTATCGAGGAGAATGCCAAGGCGCAGGCTTAGGACTTGATGTGGCCGTATTTAACGACCTTGGTCAACCCGTGATACAACAACGGGGAGAGTTAGTCTGCTGCAACAGTTTCCCTAATCAACCCATCGGGTTTTGGCATGACGATGGCCAACGTTATCACGATGCGTATTGGAGCAAGTTCTCTGGTGTATGGCACCACGGTGATGAAGTTGAGTGGACCGACAATGGGGGAATACGTTTTTATGGGCGCAGTGACACCACCTTAAATCCCGGAGGCGTGCGTATCGGCACGGCGGAAATTTATCAGCAAGTGAATAGCTTGCCTGAAATACAAGATTCGGTCGCAGTGGGTCAGAAAATCGATAATGATGAGCAGATCATCCTTTTTGTACAACTGGCTCCACAGTGCGAACTCAACCCCCTACTGGTGAACACCATCAAACAGCGCCTAAGAGAAAACTGCTCCCCTCGTCATGTTCCTGCACAGATCCATTCCATCAGTGATGTGCCACGCACCAAATCCGGAAAACTGGTAGAACTCGCGGTGAAACAAGTACTGCATGGCGAGACAGTCAAAAACTTAGGTGCCATTGCCAATCCTCATGTATTAGAAGAAATCCACGCGCTGTTTACATAAACATTATTCTTGAAATAAAGGCGATGGAAGTTGATGTAGGCGCATAGCGGTAAATATTTCGGCAGCTTTTCAAATAACCCGCATCTTTTCGTGTAATTTGTCAGTATGTCAGTGATATGCTTTTGAAAAAGTTTGGAGGAACCGCCTTTATTTATGGATTATATTCACCTTTCAAGAATCAGTTTAAAACACTTAACAGCGCTACACGTCATGCTCAGTACCCGCAGCGTCACGCAGACAGCAGCCCAGCTCTGCATTAGCCCTTCAAGCATCAGTAAAAACTTGTCGCAATTGCGCATTCTCTTGGAAGATGAACTATTTTATCGTGACGGTACACATTTGATACCTACCCCTTTCGCGCTACAAATGGGCCCCACTGTCCATTCAATCCTCTCTAGCATGAATGGATTGCTGCATCACTCAAATTTCGAACCTCAACATTATCAGGGGAAATACCGCCTTGCGATGCGAGAAAGTGCCTTTGAGTTGTTTGCTCCTATTTTGACAAACGTAATAAAAAATCATGCACCGCAAGCTTCCTTTACTATCTACTCGAAAGATCACTATGGCTTCGACGCCCTGCAAAGCGGGTTGATTGATTTCGTCATTTTGCCACACGATATCAGCCAGCCCCCAACGCGGGATAAAGAACTCGTGTGGGAAGTGATGGCTCACGATGAAATGGTCTGCTTAATGCGTAGTGATCATGCTTTAGCCAATGAAGAACTCACTATCGATCACTACCTTGCTCAATCGCATATCGGCATCATGGACAAAGAGCTGGCTGAACCTTTTTTTGAACAGAATTTAGCTCAATCTCATCGAGCTCGTCATGTTCCGGTTATTGTCGCTGACTTTGGTGCGGCCGCCATCTTATGCAAGCATACCGACTCACTCTTTACTTGCTCCAAACGCTGGGCGGAACAAGCGATGCAAGCTAAGGGGTTGCTCGTCAAACCGTTACCTTTCAATTATGGGAAAGTGGCTTACAGCTTAGTGTGGAACAAGCCCAGTATGAACGACCAAGCTTTGAAATGGTTGTGTGATCAGCTCAAAAAACCACACTGATGTTTGTGAATCAACGTTGAAAATTTAGCTCAATGCTCAAAATAAAGAAGGCCAGCACAATGATAGTACTGGCCTTCTTTTATTTTTTCTGATGTGCTCTTATTTTTTAATTAACCCTAGCCATGAGTTATTAGTCAACAAACAGAATTATTACTGATAAGTGTCTAAGCGCTTTCTAGAAAGGAACACTATCGTGACACTTATCAATAACTAAAGATTACGCAAGTTGGTTGGTATGGAACAGTGAAATAACGTAAATAAGCCATTCTCAATCTGGAAAACCATTCAATTTATGATGTTATTTCCTACCAATGCCCATAACAACTGGCGCGAGACCTTTTGAGTTTTTAACCTCAAACGCAACTGCGGTTTCGACTTGGCTAAAACCTGCACTTTTCAGCTGTGTCTCAATTTGGTTTTGGCTAAGACCATAGTCAGGATCATCTTCTTCAACCAACCAATCCCAATGAATAAAGACGCCATGCTCATCTAATAGAGAATGAATGATGGTAAATACTTCATTCAGATTCGGCACAAACGCGCACACAGATGACGCCACAACAAGATCGAACTGTTTGCGAAAGGCCGGATGTTGCGCGACTAGACCACGGGTCAGAAAATCCACCACGGGTTCAACGTTGACCAACTCTTTTTTATCCAACTCTTCAATCATGGCCTCAGAGCCATCTAGCGCGACAATATCTCTGGCATGGCGAGACATCATTTGGCTCAGCAAACCCGTACCACACCCGAAATCAAGAACATGTTTACCTTCGAGAGTGACCCGTTTCTGCAATTGCTGAAACACATTTTGAGCAAAAAGCGTTGTGGATTCGTCCTGCTCCCACTGAGCTGCACACTCATCCCATTCGTTCGCCATCATGGCCTCCGTGTTACTTCTTGTATTGGGGAAATTTCCCCAAGAATAAACCAAAACTGTGTTACGTTCATAGAGTTACAGCTCAATCTTGACTAAGAAATGATGAACTGGCTTTGATTGGCGAGAAAACCGTCAGTTGCTAGCAGAACATCAGATAGGCAGTGGTACTAAAATTGTTTATGATCAACCCATTATTGTGCCTTAGAGAACGTTATGAACCTTTCTCAAATTGAAGCATTTTTCTCTGTCGCGGACACAGGCTCAGTCTCTGAAGCGGCGCGACAATTAGAATGTAACCGAACCAAACTCAGTATGGCGATTAAAGCGTTGGAGAAAGAGCTCGATACCGCTCTGTTTGTGCGCACTGGCAACAACCTGACCTTATCTGAAGCGGGGAAAGCGATTTATAAAGATTGTGAAAGTGTTTTGGTGACTGTTGCACGTATAAAACACACCTGTACGCAAATATCACGGGGCTTCAACGCCGAGATGTGGATTGCCCGTGATGATTCTCTTCCTGATGCCTTGTGGCAAGATTTTGCACACCAGCTGAATAATCGTTTTCCCGCGACCTCGTTTAACCTTGTATTGGCTTCAAGCGGCGACTTAGCCAACTTGATTGCCACTCATCAAGTCGATTTTGCTTTTGGCGTCGATTATGAAAGAATCAACGACCCGCGGATCACTTATCAACCTTTGGGTAAAATCCGGATGATGTCGGTGTGCAAAAGTGACCACCCGCTAACTAAAATTTCGCGAGTCACCGACGAAGAACTGCGCAGAGCAATGCAAGCCGTGATGGTCTATTTAAACGAAAAAGATAACCCCGAATTACAACCTTTCTCTCGTCGCTACATTGGCTTCTCCAGTTTCGATTACATGCTCAATACCATCTTGACTGAGAATGCATGGGGCGTATTGCCAGAACCTTTAATTCGCCACTTCCTACGTGAACAAAAACTAACGGTGATTAAACACACCTACGGTCTCACTCAAGAAGATTACTGCATGTTTACGGCCACGGGCATGGCCGAACACCCTGGCATGAACTGGTTAGCCGATAAGTTGCGTGACTATTTGTTTGATTTTTAATTTTCTTGTTTGATTTTTAATTTTCGTTGTTTGGTTTTTAAGATGCCCACATTTCAAACAATCTAAAGCGAAGACAGTCAGCGTCAATTATCCTGACAGGCAAATAAAAACATAACTAGTTGTTTTAATTAAAAATAAACTTAAACCCCAATATTCAAGCCAACGACCAATACACTTAGAGATTGTCAAAACTGTGCTTTAAGCCAAAATAACAGCATGTTTTCAACAGGTAGTCTTTTATGTGTGCTCGAACAAGAAATAATGAAAATCGCATTTTGACGATTTCAGCCCTTTTAGCTTCTGGCTTTGCTAGCAGTGGTTTGGTAGTTGGTATGCTTGTCGGTTCACTGGTTATCGTGTTTGACGGTGTGTATTCACTGGTTAGTTTGCTGTTAACATTATTGTCGCTGGTGGCGTCACGCTACATTCGTAAACCTTCTGACGCCACTTTTCCTTTTGGACGGGCGGTGCTAGAACCAGCGGTTATTGCCATCAAAGCCAGCGTTATTTTGTTAGTCGTGAGTTATTCGTTGTACTCGGCTGTCATGGCATTGTTTAGCGGTGGTCGAGAAGTTGATGCCTCTATCGCCACTGTTTTTGGCACAGTGAACGTGATTGGTTGTGCGATTGCGTGGTGGTTCATGGTCAACAAGAGTAAACGTTACTCTTCTGGTTTGATTGACGCTGAAGTAAAACAGTGGCAAATGGATACACTACTAAGCGTCGCGGTAACGGTCGGCTTCATTGCCGCTTGGTTGATGACCTTGTCTCCTTGGGCAAAATATGCCGTCTATGCAGACCCAATCATGATGCTATTAATGTCGTTTTACTTTATCAAAGTGCCTTATGACATGCTTAAATCGGCAACGCGTGAATTGTTGATGATGTCACCAAGTAAAGAGATTTGTAAAACCGTGGATCAAGGTGTCATTGCCGTAGGTGAAGAATCAGAGCAAGATATCGAGTTGACTGCGGTGACTAAAGTCGGTCATGAGCTGTGGGTCAATGTCGACATTCGCCCTGATGAGAATGAAATGATTGCACTCGAAGATATAGAAAGTACTCGTCGCTCGCTACATAAGCGTTTATCAAAGCTGCCATTCGTACTGCAATTAACCATGAACGTAGCTCGTTAATCAGTCTCAATTAAACGGAAAAAGCCCTCTCGGGAACGAGAGGGCTTTTTTTATACATAGCAAAGCTGTTGCGATGTCAGGCTATTGGCATTTTCTCTTGCACAGTAGGTTGACGTTCTCTGGTCGCCCACCAACAAATTAAAGAACCCATCGTCACCATAATCACACCTTGCCAAAAGCTAAACCCAAGCGCTACACCTAAGATTAGCGATGAAAGCAAGGTTGAAATCACTGGCGTGAAATAAGAAAGAGTTGCCAATAACATCATATTCCCGCGCAAGATTGCCACATTCCAAAGTGCATAACCGCTGCCCATCACCACACCCGTTAACGCTAAATTCAAGGTTGCTGGAACGGTAAACACTAAAGTGCTTTCGCTGCTAAGAAAATACTTAATCCAGAGGGCGATAGCCGTAGCCATAAAGAACGGGATAATAGCATTTTGTCCATTGGCTAACTGTTTGGTGATATTGCAATAAACAGCCCAAATAATCGCCCCGCCAAACGCCATGCTATAGGTTAAAGGATTAGTCGCAATATTGGCTGAGATTTGCATCACCGAAAATCCACTATCACCAGTAATGGTCCAAGCAACCCCAACAAATGCGAGCGCAACGCTTGGATACACCAGAATATGGACGGGTTTACGGCTGAGAAATACCGCAAACAACACCGTCAAGGCTGGCCACAAATAGTTAATCACCGCCATCTCGAGCGCTTGATGGCGATCATTGGCCATACCTAACGCTAATGCTAAGCAGATTTCGTAGCTCACAAAAAGCGCGCCACCGATCAGAACATAACGCAGAGAAAAGTGTTTGAATTTAGGCACGCCCATGACAAGCATCAGAAATACTGAGCTCACAGTGTAAATCAGTGCCGCCCCACCAATTGGGCTAAATTGCTCGGTGACCGTTCTGATTAGCCCCAGTAGACAGCTCCACAGCAAGATAGCCGCAACACCAAATAGTGTATGTTTATGCTGCTTCAATGATGCCCTTCCTTAACTGCACTATGCAGGTCAGATGTTCCATTCATTTCTTTTAATGAACGGAGCACTCTCGCTGGTGTGCCTCCGACTAGGCTATCAGCTGGCACATCCTGATTGACCACTGAATTTGCAGCGACAACCGAACGCGCACCAATCGTGACTCCTTGATTAATCACAACGTTGCCACCAATCCATACGTCATCTTCAACCGTAATCGGCTTGCAAAATGTTTCCCACAAGCGGCGGCTGCGATAATCCAAAGCATGCGCTGGTGTATAAAACTGGGTGTTAGGGCCAATCAAAACATGATTACCAATCGTGATTTTAGCGCCATCAAGCATAGTGACATTCATGTTGATAAAGGTTTCATCACCAATGGAAATTGTTTCACCGAATTCACAATAGAAAGGAGGCTGCACAACACTTTGTTGACCAATTTGACGATATAGCTGAGTTTGCAATTGATGGCGGGCTGTAGCATCGGCGCATTGGTTGATCTGCAACAGTAAATGTCCTGCTTTGCTACGAATGGCTTCCATTTCTGGGTCTGCACCGTCAAACACCATACCATTCATCATTTTTTCCATTTCGGTCATGAGCCGTTCCTCCTTATGCATCTAGTGTATTTAGACTACTTGGATAAACAAAAGAAAAAAGAGAAAAGCTCACTGTTTCACTTTCCTCTTTAATTTCAGCCAACCGGTAACGCACAGCGAAAAGGCAAGATCAGAGCATATTGCTTTTTTCTAGTCTTATTGATTGAATGGCTTAAACAATCGCCCAACTGTGAGTCATTGTGACACCTTTGCCTAACATTAAGCAGACAGAACAGTACTTTTCTAATGAATCGGTCGTCACTTTTTCAACGACACTAGGGTCAAGATCAACGCCTGATACGTCGAAATGGATATTGACTAGCGTAAAAATCCGCGGTGCGGTTTCACGGCGCTCAGCCGTCAATTTGGCGTTACATGCCGTGACCTGTTGATTGGCCGATTTTAAGCCATCAACCACATCCACAGAGCTACAACCTCCCGCAGCCATCAAAACCATCTCCATTGGGCTAGGCGCGGTTGCACCACCACTGCCATCCATCACCACCGAATGACCAGATTGGGATTGGCCCAAGAACTTGAAATTTTCGACCCACTTTACTTCAGCTTGCATTATTTTTGCTCTCTTCTCTGTGCGATGAAACTACAGGTTATCGGTTGGAAAAATCACGCCCGTTTGGCGGCGTATTTCTGTCAATAATTTGGAAACGGTGAGTGAGCGTAATTTGCATTGCTCATCTATTGTCTTGTTCTGTATCTGATCTGCAAATTTTTGTGCTTCATAAAACATGCGATTGGCGTGTTGCTCAATGCTCAGATCTTGGGTTTGGCCAGCACGGTTAATTCTCGTAATGCGGTTGCAGGTAGAGATCATCTCAACGTGCAGTGCGGCCTCTTCACCTTGAATTTCGCTCGGCAAATAGGAGTCACTGGTTTTTGAATGCATTAATAGCACATCAAAACCGTCATATCCTAAGATCACACTGCCGTTGCCATCAACCCCCGTCTCCAGTAAATGCGCTTGGGCTTGTACCGATTTAGGCTCACCAAACAGTTCAATGGCTGAGCCCAAACAGTAATAACCAATATCCATGATCGAACCATTGGAGAACTCGGGCAAAAAGGTATTAGGCATCTCACCCTTGAGATATTTAGGGTAACGAGAGGAATACTGGCAGTAGCTGAGCACCGCTTTACGGATAGCGCCAATCTGCGATAGCTCTTGTTTGAGAACGGAAAAATTGGGCAAATGTGGGGTTATAAAGGCTTCAAACAGTACCACGCTATGCTGTTTGGCAACTTGATACATCTGCTGTGCTAATGAGAAATCAGAAGCCAGCGGCTTCTCACAGATAACATGTTTGCCCGCTTGCATCATTTGAATCGACTGCGAGCAATGCAGGACATTCGGGCTGGCGATGTACACGGCATCCACATTGTCACTCTCACCTAGGGTCTTAAGGTCAGTAAACAAAGCCGGATCATCGTATTTTTCGGCAAATTGTTTCGCCTTGTCCAGCGAACGGGAATAAACCGCTACGAGCTGAAATTTCCCAGTACCCAATGCCCCTTCAATAAACTGGTCAGTAATCCAGTTAGTTCCAATAACGGCTAAGCGAATCATCATTCTATCCTTTCATTATTTCACCCATTATCTGGAGTTACTCCGCAGGAAGCAATGTTAACCTCACCACTCATTATTTTCAGGTGACTATTATTTTCAGGTAACGATTATTTTTAAGTGAACTAAATAAAGAAAACCCCACTAAGCTTTCGCTTAGTGGGGTTCCAGTTCTTACTCGCAGCAATCCAGCTACTGATAAGTGCTCCCTGCATCAATTCCTTGATAGTCTGCTGATTCCCTCAGCGCATTCCCTTTCATCGCCTTCCTAGCGGTGTCCTTAACTCCGTCGTCCCGACAGATTTGTGCACTTTTCCTTTGCACCGTCCATTAACTTTCCTTGATAACCATCCTAGTTATTCAGCATCCGGCTAATGTCCTTCGCTATCCCTGCCGACAATTCTTCCTGAATCATCGAATCTTCGTCCTGAAGATGACCTATCCTTGGGTCTTTCCTGTTCCGTGTCTGCTTCCTGCTGACAAGCTCAGATTACGGATTTCAATTTTTTCAGCAATCCCCCACCTGTTGTTTTTTCTCTACCAGAAAGAAGGGAAATAAAAATTATCAATTACATTCAAATGGTTATGGTATTTTTATCTCTTTTTATTGCATAAGGAAACGCTGAAGTCTCACGATACGTGTAAGAGATCTCGCACAAACTTAATCCTATAATTGCCTATCACAGCAAGCAAGAAGCCAGGGCAAGAAGGCGAACGTTTTCTGACCACTTGAAACGATCGATTTAACGATCATATTTAGTTGTGATCATATGTTCTCTTTCAAATAATAATCATTATGATGTTTTTAACTGGACCCAATCATGTCTCAATTAACTTTATTTTACGATGCAACCTGTCCATTGTGCGCTCAAAAGATGAAACCTATGGCCGATAAAGCGTATTTGTATTTTGCCAAACATCGTTATCGTTTCTCGTTTTGGCTAACCGGCACCGCTAAATGCAGTAATAAACGATGTTCGCGTTAACTATTTTTCTTAAGCGCCTAGATTGACATTAATTGAAAGCCTATTAATGAGAACTTCCATCCATTTGCAACATGGGACTAGGAGATTCCATCCTTTCTAACGCGGCTTCTACACCGTTTAGTACACTTCACATGATGAATATAATCTACCCAAGAGCGCAACGTTTCACGTTTAATCGACAACCCTTCATTCACCGATAGAGTCATGAACATGTGCTCAAGGAATTGGACTGACCAGTTAATTTTACAGATTGGTATGACGTATACGCAAATCTAAGCATAGGAAAGGATTTCATGCTGTCAAAACACCCCATTAGGCATGAACTTCAGGCTCAATAGAACGTTAACACCGACAATTCCTAGCTTTTCGCCCTTTTTAATCCAATCTAAATCATTTAATAGGAAATCTAATTTTGTAAGCTTATAGCCATAGCCAACTTTCAAGCTAAATGAAACGGGATTTTGGTAAAGTGATGATAAACGCCAGACCCGGCTCTAGAGATCTGACATCAACCTCTCCCTGATGGATAGTGATGACACGTTCAACTATCGCCATCCCCAGACCTACTCCTTGGGCTTTGTTCTGAGTTTCTTTGCCACGGAAAAAACGCTCAAAGATCCGGTCAATATCAATCTGGCTCATTCCCCGGCCGTTATCGGTAATCACCACATGTACATGCTCTTCATGCTCAATGACTTTAGCCCCAATTCGGGTCCCCTCTCCGGAATAACGAATCGCGTTATCCATCAGATTTCGAAACAGACAGTTAAGTAAAATCTCATTGCCCTGAATGGCATAGGTTTTATCATCTGCTTCTAATGTGATTTTTTGTTGTTGCTTCAATGCAAGGGGCACCAAGTCAGCAATCACATTGCGTAGTATCTGGGCAACATCGACGGTTTGGCTTAAATCCACAATCAGCCCGCCCTCTACTTTTGCTAAGGTCAGCAGTTGCTCAATGGTTCGCTCAGAACGAGTAATGCTCTTTTCAATCTGTCTGAGGTCATGGTCTTTTTCCTCTGCACTTTGCGTTTCCAAGGCATTCTGCGCATTAAGCTTGATAACGGCCAGAGGGGTCCGTAATTCATGTGCAGCATCTTGATTAAATCGTTTTTCTCTTTGCCAAGCGGCATCGACTTGATCAAACAGGTAGTTCAAGCGTTTAACTAAGCTATACAACTCGGTTGGTACATCAGTCATATTAAGTGGCGAGAGGTTGTCAATCGACTTCTCTGACACTTCCTTTTCCAAACGGTTGATCGGTGCAAATAAATGATAGGTAAACAGCACCAGTAGCAAACATAAGATCGGCGTTGCCACCAGCATAGGCAGGATAGCTGGGAGCATAATTTTGTTTTCGGCTTCTCTACGCACGCGCTTGTCTTCACCCAGCCATAGCCACATTGGTTCACCCGTTTTCAACTGCGTTAATAGCATGGTGACGCCACGCCACATATTGGATTGCCCCAGATCCTGTATGTCGTTAAAGCCGGGATGACGCATCATCTTTAGATCCACAGGTGGCGCATTAGGAGAACTTACCAATACAGCGCCCTTAGAGTCCAGCAGTAAGAAGGCAAAATAATCCTCAAACAGCTTAGCGCGCGACCATTTTTCTAGATTGTCTTTGGAAGACATTTTACTAGCGATGTTAGCAAAAACAGTTTCTGGGTCTGGGTTTTGGTCTCCACCAATCACTGAGGGGGCGGTCAGTAGCAACACCTTTAAGAGACTCTCACTAAGATCCTGCAGGCGTTCATCTTTAACGTCTATAATAGCCCGACGCGTATCAAGGTAAACCCAGATGGTAGAGGCGGTAATAACTGCGAGGCAAAGTAGCACGCTCGACAATGCAACACGACGTTTAACAGAATTCAGTCTCATACTAGTGTTGGATGATGTATCCGACTCCTCTAATGTTTTCTATGATGCCTTTCGGCATTTTTTTCCGCAGATTATGGATGTGCACCTCAATCGAGTTGAGCCCAGAACTTTCATCCCAACCATGCATGTTTTGCAGTATCTGATTTTTACTTAGCACACGACCAGCATTCGTCATCAGATAGAGAAGAATTTTAAACTCATTAGGCGTCAGATTAATGCACTCGCCAGCAACTACCACTTGGTGTGAATTCACCGACATGGAGACATCGCCAACCACTATGGTGTCATCCGCCATCCCCACAGCTCGGCGAATCAGCGCTCCGATACGCGCCAGTAGTTCTTCAAGTTGAAAAGGTTTAACGAGATAATCGTCTGCACCATGATTCAGCCCATATACACGGTCATTGAGCTCGTCACGGGCACTGAGAATCAAAACCGGCGTCTTGTCACCTTTACTCCTGAGCTCTTTGAGTACTTTGAAACCGCTGATACCCGGTAAAGAAATATCAAGAATGACCAGTAGGAAACTGTCCGTATGCAGTGCGTGAAGCGCACTTTCACCCGATGTTACCCAATCTGCGGTATAGTGATGTCTGACAAGGGAAGCGGTAATCGCATTGCCAAGCATAGGGTCATCTTCAACTAATAATACACGCATGATATCTATCTCTGTTCTGCATCGTGACCCATTCAGCAATGAGAAAAGAAAGATCACTGGCGATGGTTTTTATTAACTGAGTCTCATTGCTTTCAATCCACTGTATCAAACTTCAGAGCCTTGGAAAACGCAAAAAGCCAAATAGGGAATTCATCCAAACTAACAAACCAGACTTAAAAAACATTTAATAAACAACAAAACATTTAATAAACAACAAAACATTTTGTTTTTTGGCCCTACCAGTGCTGGCTTGGAGTTCGGAAACCTCTGTAATACTAATATTGTTGAGTATACTAAGCACATCAGTTTGTACAGATACTTCCATTTTTCTTCGTCGAAGATAATAACTGTTGAGAGACAAAAGTGATGACGAAATCTGACTGCAAGGTGTAATAGCACTCCAATTCTCGAAAACCCGACTTAGCCACCAGCGAAGGCGATAAGTTCAGCCATATTCGCTGTTTGCATGGATCAACGCTTTTAACCTGAGCGCACTCAAACCCGAAATACTCACCAATATAGGGATAAAGCGCTTTGAACAAGCTCTCTTTGGCGGAGAAGATAATTGTGGTAATGACATCGGTACTAAATGGCAGGGACGCCAAACGTTGCCATTCCGATACTGAGCAAACGGAGTTGGATATCTCACGCACTACACTGGTTGCTAACACTTTCTCAATATCCATTCCGATGTAGCTCCTAGTATTCTGGATAGCCGGAAGTACTGCGCATGCAGCAATATCAGCGCAATGTGTAATGGTACCTAAAATACCGTCGGGCCATATCGGGCAACGATTTTCACCTATCGCGACCTGTACCCTGCTAGCAAAAAATCCACCGCAAGTACATATCGCCAGTCTTGCCACATAACGACCAGCCAGAAACTCGGCTCGTCTAGCGCTGACAGCGTGGCTAAGTTCATCAGGGCATTGAATGCTTAACTGCTTGAATAAGGTGTCGTGGTAGAGGCTTTGATTAAACTGGCATACAGAGACGCTCGCACCATGGATAAGAAACCTTTGCTCCTTGTTGATAAACCTACCGCTTATTTGCTCAGATGACTCATGCGCTCCCACTATGGCATCAATATCGGGAAATCGTGTCGCCATAGTTACTGCCTCGTATCCACAGTGACAACCGCGGACAGTCCATTGTCTACCTGAACAGAATCATTGAACACGATCTTCACTGGTACACGTTGCACCACTTTAATAAAGTTGCCCGTCGCATTATTTGGCGGAAGCAAAGCAAAGGTGGAACCTGTGGCGGGCGATACACTATCGATCCGAGCAGAGAAGGTTTTCCCCGGATAAGCATCAATCGTGACATCGACAGACTGCCCCTTATGCATGCGAGATTTTTGCGTTTCTTTAAAGTTCGCCAGAATCCACGGAGTGCGTTCCGATACTAGGCTCACAACAGATTGCCCCGGCTGCACCATCATGCCGACTTGCAGATTACGATTGCTGATCACGCCATCTATTGGTGCCACAATACGGGTGTATCCCAATTGCAGTTTAGCCTGAGACAAGCTTGCTTTCGCTTGCTTAAGCATAGCATCCGCTTTCTCTATCTCGCTTTCCAATACCGCTAGCTTGTCTTGCTGCGTTTTCAGGCTGGCCTTAGCCTCAATATACGCCGCTTCATCAACTTTATAGGCAGAAGCGCCATTGTCACGTTCACGTTTGGACACATAGTTTTGCTTCTCTAAGGCCTGCAAACGCTTGTATTGTTGGTGTGAGTATTGATATTTCGCTTTCGCAGACGTCACCTTGCTCTGGTACTCTTCGATGGCACTTTTCTGCATCTTATACGCCGCATCCGCATTCAACTGCTCTGCCTGACTTTGCGCCAATGTCGCTTCCGCGAGCTGCTCTTTAATCACGAATTCACTATCATCAAGCTGCGCCAGTAAATCGCCTTTTTTAACCTTTTGGTTATCCTTAATATTAATTTTTACCACTTCCGAATTTATGCGCGAACTGACGTTAGTAATGTCCGTTTGAACGTAGGCGTTGTCGGTGGTCTGGAAAAAACGCCCATAGTAATACCAATAGGCACCTCCAGCCAAAACCAACAGCACCAGCACCAGTGGAATCAAAATCTTTATTATTTTTTTCATAGCACGACCAACCAATCAACAAAGGCGAAGAACATTAAACTCGAACCAGTTGTTTACCAAAGTGCTTCCCTTCCAATAGCTCAACAAAGGCTTGTGGTGCGTTTTCCAATCCTTCGGTTACTGTTTCACGAAATTTGAGCTGACCACTTTCCGCTGCGGCGGTAAGCCAATTGATCGAACTGGCATAATCGTTAATCCACTCAGTCACCAGAAAGAATCGATTTTCCGGCGCACTCGGTAGTGACGAGTAGAAGCGAGATAACGTCGAGACATCCACATCTTTGCCCTTATTATACAAGGCTGCGCTGCCACAGATTGGCACTCTAGCGCCTTCGTTTAGGTGGCGCGCAACTAGTGCGGAAATACGTCCGCCGACATTTTCAAAGTAGATATCCACACCGTTCGGACAGGCGGCCTCAATCTCCTCACCCAAATTGTCAGACTTATAATTGACGCAAACATCAAAACCCAGTTCATCGACCACATAACGACACTTATCTTCACTACCCGCGATTCCGACAACTCGGCAACCCGCCATTTTTCCAAGCTGACCAGCCACCGACCCAACGGCACCAGAAGCCGCTGACACCACCATGGTTTCACCCGCTTTAGGCTTAGCAATTTTATTCAATCCAAAGTACGCTGCTCGCCCCGGAGTTCCCGCGACACTGAGAAAGATCGTTGGCGACAGCACAGTGTCTGGCAATCGATAAGTCATAAAATCCGTATCGTTACCAACACAATATTTTTGCCAACCTGAAAAAGTGAACACCATGTCACCGACCTGATATTTAGGGCTATTACTTTCGACGACCTTACCGATGGTTTCTCCCTGAATCACTTCACCCAGCTTGATCGGCTCTACATACGCAGTGTTTTCGTTCAAGCGAGGTCGCGTGTATGGGTCCATCGAAAGCCAAGTGTTTTCAATTAAAAACTCCCCCGGTTTTAACGCTCCAATCGGCTGATTGGCAATGCGAAAATTGCTCGTCTTAGCGGCACCTTGCGGGTGGTTATCAAGTACAATTGATGGGTTAACTAGTTGTTTCATAAAATACCTCATTAAGTTTATAGTGTTGTAATTTTACGCCAAATAACGTGGAAATTTATGCGTTTAACTCCGATGACCAACGAAAGCTGGGCCAGTAAAAACTGAAAGCGATCATCGCCAGCGTTAGCGGCCAGGCACCAATGAAAACAAAATAGTCGGCGTAATCAGGCATATCACGGGAGAACTTAATCACGAGCAGCGCTTTCACTGCGTAAGCGAGAATCCAAACCAAAGAAATCTCCTGCCATACTTGGGCATATTTCTGAGAGCCATAGACAGGCAACTGCATCAAGCGAGGAAGCGCATTTTCCGCCTGAGTGCGAACCACTGGGCGACCAATCATGGAGTAGAATCCGAACACAACAATGACGGACAGAGAGCCCCCCACTGAGAGAAAGACGCTTTCTTGGTCAATCCCAAACAGAGTGTAACCGTGCAGGTACAGGTAATGAATGGTGCCAGAAGCCAAAATCAAAGCAATAATAGACAGAGAACCACTTCCTTTGCTGAACAACTCCAGCAATGCGGAGTAACAAGCGGTGACGAACAATGCTGCTCCGGCTCCTACTCCCCAGAAAATCAGGTTATAGATAAGAATGGGCACGATGATGGTCGTTCTTGCTTCCGAAGACAGCAGATAGCTCCAGACACTCATCGATGTTTTATCACTCATGCTGCTTCCTCTTCTTTCAGTCGAAGTTGGAAATCACGGTTTGAGCACAACACCATTATTGCGGTAGCAAGCATCATGAAACCCATGATCATAAACAGGTCGTTAAAGGCCATGATTTGCGTTTGAATTGCCATCCTTTCGCCAAGAATGCTCACCGCAGTTTGTTGGACATTGGTGCTATCAGACGGCAATCCCTGATTGACCAATAGGCTCTTTACCTCACCCAGATAGTAATAAAACTGCTGACTACCTGTCAGTAAAGTCGATTTGATGGAATCGAGATGGAAATAGATCCGAGTAGTGAAATAGGTCGACAGCACCGCGGTACCCATTGAACCACCCAAACTTCGGAATACGTTGATCAACACTGCCGATGATGCAGCATCCTCTGCTTTAATGTTCTGGGTCGCCAGTATGGAGAGCGGCACCATGATAAACGGCTGGCCTAACGCACGAACTAACATAGACGCAATCATCTGCGACCCGGCAAAATCAGCATTCATGTGGCAGTCCATAAAGGCACTGATGGCTAACCCCATAAACCCGATGAAGATAAGATACTTGGGGTTATAGCGACGGAGAAGAAATGGAATCATCGGCAAAATCACCAGTTGTGGTAGCCCCATCCAGATCACCACATGACCAATTTCTGTCGCATTGTAATCATGAACCATCGTCAGATAATACGGTACCAAGAACAATGTGCCGTAGATAGCGGAACCCAACATGGCAAAGATAAGCAAAGCATAGGTATACTGATATGTCTTAAACAGGCGAATGTTAATCAGCGGGTTACGATGTACGATTTGGTCATAAATAAAAATGACAAAGCTGATAGCAGAGAGTACCGCCAATACACAAATCATGCGTGAATCAAACCAGTTTTCATCCCGACCTTTTTCCAGAATGACTTCCAGCGTACCGAGAAACATCATCACCGAAACAACGCCGATAAAGTCACCCTGATGAATGATTTGCCAGTTAATGATGGGATGCTTCATTGAACATTGAATCAGCGCCCAGACGACCACAGATGGTAAAACATTGACATAAAAGATCGCGTGCCATGAAAAGTATTCAGTGAGCCAACCACCGATGGCTGGGCCTATCGCTGGGGCAAACGTGGCAATAATACTGAATAACGACATCCCCATAGGGCGTTTTTCTGGCGGCAGAATTTCAATAATCAGGCGGAAAGACAGGGGGATCAGTGCACCACCACAGAAACCCTGTAAAGCGCGGAAGACGATCATTGAGTTCAGATTCCACGCCATGGAACAAAGCAAAGACGCTCCAAGGAAACCACCGATACACCATAAAGCGTAACGGCCGGTTCCCAACGCTTTTGATAGCCAGCCACAAAGTGGGATCGCAATAATCTCAGCCGTAAAGTACGATGTCATCAGCCAAGAGGCGTCATCCAGAGACGCGGACAGCGCCCCCTGAATGACTTTCATCGAAGAGTTCGTAATCTGGATATCCAGAATCGCCATAAAGCCACCGATAAGGCCACCAATGATGGCCAACCACTCCTTCCTTGAAACGACAACTTCGTTTTCCAGCGTTGAAAGTGCGATCGTACTCAAAGCAATACCTCCTGTAGACGGGTCGCCAAATCACCAATGTGAGACGCATTCATCATGGATATGTGGTCGCCCTTTGCGGGCAATACGGTCAGAGGCTGCTCGCTATATGCCTGCCAGCCTAAGCCGGTTTCTTTCAGTCGCGTACGACCAATTAAAATCTCTTCTGCTTCTACAACCACTACAGGGCCAGAATAAGGCTGCCCCTGATACTCATCTGTCGCCTTCATGTGGGCCTGAAGAATGGCGAGAAAGTGCTGGAAGTCCTCGGCGCTAATGTTGTCCGGCACCAAATTCGCTTTGCGGAAACCAGTTAGGAATACTTGTGTTCTTTCCGCTTGTGACATCTTCGCCAGTTGCGGGCCCGATGTATCAAAAGACGTTCCGGTAAGCAGTTCTACCTTATGAGCAAAATAAGCAAGGCGATCATGCTCAGCCATACTGGCGCTGTTATCGACGTTCACTTGAGGGGCTGGTTGGTCAAAAACCAAAACCTTCGGTTGATTTCCTGTCAGTGTCTGAACCTGGCACGCCATCTCAAAAGCGATGGTTCCTCCTAGAGACCAACCACCGATGACCAGTTCAGAACGTTCCGCTAGTTCCCCAAGCTGCTTCACGTAGTGCTCAGCTAACGTCGTCACTTGGCGGTTGTACTCAGCTAGCCCCTGAAAATCAGCCACCTGAACACCGTAAACCGGATACTCTTTGCTCAAACCCTTCACCAGCTCGTCGTAACAAAGCACATTGCCACCGGCAGGGTGAATCAACAACAAGGTCGGCTTGCGTTGCGGATTACCCCGATTGAGCATCACAATCGAAGAACCGTATTCAACGCTATCGAATACCTGTTCGAATAGTTTGCCAAGTCGAGCAACACTGCTGTTTTCCAGTATCTGTCCGAGGGTCAAAGTAGTGGAGAACGCTTTATTCACCTCAATCAGCAGTTTCAACGCACTGATGGAATTTCCCCCAAGATTGAAGAAATCGTCCTCAATACCGACCTGTTGATTATTCAATGCTTGCTGAAACAGCGTCAGCAAACGAGCTTGCGTTTGATTTTTTGGGTGAGAAGAAGCTGCTGTCTGCGTATTTAATATAGCGACGGGCAACGCCTGATAATTGATTTTTCCGCTCGCCGTGACTGGCATGGAATCGAGCCACATCCATACTTCTGGTTGCATGTAAGCGGGTAATTGCTGTCTCAGTTCAGCCTTAATCTCTTCCTGAACGCCAGTGTTATCCGCAACGACATAAGCGACCAAACGATGGGCGCCCGCTTTTTGCTGCTCTACAACCGCCACCTGTTCAACATTAGTAATCTGCCCCAGAGCCTGCTCAATCTCGGCCAACTCAACTCGGTAACCACGTACTTTGACCTGACGATCCAAGCGGCCAAGATACTCTAGGTTGCCATCCGCTAGCAGGCGGCCTTTGTCGCCTGTGCGGTACAGACGCTCACCAGGACAATACGGGTGTGGAACAAAGTGGCCCTGCGTTTGCTCATCGAGCCCAAGGTACCCAGAAGCCAACTGTGCCCCACCAATGCAAATTTCACCAGGTACGCCAGCAGGAAGCAGTTGTTGGTTTACATCGAGAACCAGTACATGACTCCCATCGAGGGCCTGACCAATTGGTGCAACTTGAAACTCTAAACCCGCAACATCCTCGGGAATAGTCAACGTCGTCACCCCCACCGTGCACTCAGTCGGACCATAGTGGTTAACCATCTCACAGTTGGGTTTGAGTGCTTTGACTTTTTTAATCAGAGAAATGGGTAAACGCTCACCGCCAAGTACCAATTTGCGCTCCGGCAGCAGGTGCTGCGCGTTCGCGACATTCAACAGCGCAGACAAATGTGTCGGCGTAATTTTCATGCAATCAAGAGGTTTATCTTTCAGATAACTGGCGAGTTTTTCGGGGCTTTCCAACAAGCCATTGGTCACTATCTCCAGCTCGCCTTGCCCGACCAACGCCGGGAATAACATCGTATGAGCCAGATCTGTCGAGAAGGAAGACATTAAGCCATAACGCGCCCTGTGAGTTTGTCCGAGTACAGGAGCAATCGCTCGGCAATAATGACTGAGTTGCGAATGGTAAACACATACACCCTTTGGTGCCCCTGTACTGCCAGAGGTATAAATAATGTACGCAGGCCCATCGTCAAGATTATCTGGATGATGGGTGAGTGTTGGTGAGGTGTTACTCGTTTCTGTCTTCAGAATGTCTATCCAATTTAGTGAAGATTGTGTAGCCATTGCTTTTAAAGCAATGGGCACTTCACCTACGAGTAAAACACGCTTAACTTTAGCATCGTTTAAGATGAAACTGATTTTGGATTCCGGCAAATTCATGTCGATAGGAAGATAGCAACCACCCGCTTTCAGAATGGCTAATATCGCCACCACGCTATGCTCACTTTTTTCCATAAGTATCGCGACAGGCTCACCGTGACTTACACCTTGTGAGACCAGTTGTCCAGCCAACTGAATGGCGCGCTCATTAAGATCGGCATAACTCAGTTCACGGCCTTCACAACGCACTGCCACACCTTCAGGGCAAGCTAACGCTTGTTGCTCAAATTGGTGATGAACTGGCAACCATTTACTTGCCTCTGTAGGTAAACACGTTTTAAGTAGAAACTGACGTTCATCTTCTGTAACCAATGACAAGGCTTGAATCGACTGATGTGGGTTCTCAACCAATGCTGCTAATATGGTGTGTAAATCGCGTAGCATTCGCTGCACAGTGGCACGTTCAAACAGCGCTGTACTGTAGTTGAATGTGCACAATAAACTGTCGCCGTCTTCCTCTATCCATAGATTGAGATCCAACTTAGACACACCGTAGTCAACTTTAAGTGGTGAATAGGTGAACCAAGGGTTGGTTCGCGAGTGCGGATAGACCTGATAAGTCAGCACCGCCTGATAAAGCGGATTAACACGTGCGTCTCGCGAATAGTCGACAACATCAAGAATGCGATTAAACGGCACGTTTTGATAGGCAATCGCCTCTTTACTTTCGGTTTTCGCAGCTTCAATCACAGCCGAAAGAGGCAAATTGTCATTGAAATTGAAACGCAGCGGTAGCGTGTTCATGAACAGCCCCATCATTTCCTGCGTCTGTGCGTCACCACGATTGGCAAAAGGCACACCAATCACAATGTCGTTCTGATGACTGTATTTATGCAGGAGTAACAGGTAGGCCGCTAACATCAAGTGAAAAGTGGTTGCCCCCTGTTTTGCTGCGCAAAACTGAAGCTGATGACAGAAGTCAGCATCAAGTAGATGGCCGACATAACTCCCCTCAAAATTGAGCGTATCCGGACGGGGATGATCGGTTGCCAGTTCCAGCATACCTTGAACGCCACTGAGTTTATCGCGCCAGTAGTTGAGACCCTGTTGGTACTCGCCTTTTTCGAACCAGCGGTTTTCCTTTAAGGCGTAATCGGTAAATTGCGCTGCATGATCTACCGTCTGGCCAAAATAGATGCTCATGAATTCCTTGAAGCACAAACTGACGGTCCAACCATCCGAAATAATATGATGGAAGGTCAGCATGATGATGTATTCGCCCGACTGAGTTTTTGCCATTCGCCAGCGAAACAGTGGTCCGTTAGTCAGGTCAAAGTTCTTTCTGCCCTCCTCACGAGCGACTCGCATAACCCACTGATTTTTTTCAACTTCTGCCATAGAGGTAATATCATCGAAACCAAAAACGAAATTGAGATGGTTGTCAATACACTGGCAAGGCTCGCCATCGACCACTCGGATCGTGGTGCGGAATATGTCGTGATTATTGACCATTTTCGTCAGAGCACGTTCGACTCTGTCCGGTTCAAATTCATGATCAATCTGGCAAGTGATCGCTAAGGGGTTGTTATAGGCTTTATTGTCTTCGAGGAACTGGTCCAGTGTCCAAATGCTCTTTTGCGCATTGGTGAGAGGGAATATTTTGCGTTTTGGTTCCGTTATTGAACAACGGCTCTCTTCCATAAGCTGCGCTTTTTTCTGTTTTTTCTCTCTGGCAAGCCTTTTCAGCTCTTCGAGTCCCATAGAGTTCAAAATCTGATTCGTTTTAGTTGTCATAGCCGTGCCCTTTTACCATTTGTAAGATTTGGCTGCCTTTGTGACAACCTGTGGGTGATGAACTTCCCGGGCTAACGCCCGGGAAGAAGTGGGAGCTATTCACCCTGAAGAACAGATTCAAACGCTTCAATGATCAGGCCGGACAACCCTCTTACGGTTTGATCCTGATAGAAGAGATCCACTCGAATATCGACTTCAAACTTGGCTGATACTTTTGACACAATTTGCACCGCCAGCAGTGAATTACCGCCAAGCTCAACAAAATTGTCATCAACACCAATGCCTGAAATCCCTAGAATCGACTGCCAAACTGCAATGATCCCTCTTTCGATATCATTTTCAGGGGCGACATATTCAACAGAAAGTTCTGGACGTGCGTGCCCTTGGCTGACTTCCACTTCCAGTTCAGCCAACTGTTCATCTTCCTGTTTAGGAGTCGCTTCATAGATAAGCTGGCGCAGATCACTGGTCACCACGACAAGCTGCTCAAACTCAAGATGTGCAAGCTGTCGTTTGAGTGCATCTAGACCTTCGTAGAACAGAATGTCCTTATCAGAGACATCAACTGCAACCTGAGCTATAGCTGACGCTGGTGCAGAAACGACAACCTGATTCTCAGCTTTCATACGAACTAGCGTGTAGTTTTCCAAAACCATCAACGGCTTGCTGTCAGCAGATAGGAAGACCACATCCCAAACAATGGTGCTGTCTTCCGCCTTATACGGCTGTTTGAGTTTGATGTGCGCGTAACAATCTTCGTCAAGCGGTGCCAGATAGCTGATCTTGCCGTAGCTGAATGGAAGGTAGTTGTCTGTCGTTATAAGCTTGATACATCGAATTGATACCGAGTCAATCAGTGCCGGATGATACGGATACTGCTCAAAATCATTCTGGAACTGAGCGTCGAGGTCTTTATGAATCAGCCACTCATCGTCACCTCGCCATACGCACTTAGGGCCATTCCATCGCTCACTCAGCGACAGAAAGGTTTCACCCGTGATGGCATTCGGGTAATCCTGTCCAGTTAATTCGTCAGGCAGTTTGTTCATGCAGCGAGACTGAATCGCTTCAAGTGAATCTAAAGCAGCAAGGCTCTCTTCACTCTCTACACCACGGCCAAGATTGCCCAGCGCATGTTCGCTCCACTCAATATCACGAACACCGCGGCTACGAAGGCTGAAGCTGTAGCCAGATCCTTCACTGCGTACATACAGGCGCATTTCACGTGGCCATGCGTTGTGGTAAATTACGGGTTTGGTCAACAGCAAGTTCTTAACCTGAAGCGCTTCCTGAGGTTTGAAGTGATTCATCAAGGTAGATAGCATCGACAATATGGTGGTACCAACCAAGGTCGGTTGATTCGACAAACGATGCTCGTTGAGTACCCAGTCATTCTGCACATCCAGATTGACTCGATATTCTTCCATATCTTTTTGACGGCCGAGAAGCGTAAGCAACCCTGTTTGTTTTAGAGGCGCTTCGTTAGCTTTGTTTTTCTCATCTAACTCACGAGCCCACTGAACCGCCATACCTACATCGCCCCATTTTCCCCAGTTGATTGCGATGGTACGACCATTTCGGTTCTGGTTACGATAGCAGGCAAACACATCCATAAACGCATTGCCGGAACAGTAGTCAATTCGAGCTTCATCACCGACAATTGAGGTGATGGATGAGAACAGCACCATAAAATCAGGCTGACTGTCTCTAGTCAGGTCATCCAGAATCAGGCTGCCGAGGATTTTCGGCTCCAGAACACTGGCACAATCTTCATCGGATTTCAGAGGAATGATGCCGCCCCCCGCAATACCAGCAGTGTGGAAAATGCCATCAAAGCGATCATAGCGATCAAACAGTTCCGACATAGCCACATAATCACAGACGTCCACATTGACTAGGTCAATCGTGTTACCTTGCTCTTCAAGGCGTAGGATACTCGCCAGTTTTTCACTCATAGGGTCATCAACTGGGTGTTTCTGAATCCAGTCATTCCATTGCTCACGAACAGGAAGACGACTGCGATAAGTCAGAACAAGCGTCGCATTGCTCATTTCCGAGATATGCCCGGCCACTAGCATACCAAGGCCGCCCAATCCACCAGTAATGAGATAAACGCCATCATCTTTGAATTGCGCCGGTAAGCCTGGCTCTTGCTCTTTTAAATTAACCGCCTGATAGTCTTCCTCCCAGCGGCACCCTCCTCGATACGCCACCAGTTGGCCGTCGGTGTTAATACAGCTCTCAGCAATAAGACAACGCGCCGCTTGCTCTGCAGTCCAATGGCCCGATTTATCAGCTAAATCTTCAGGCCAATCAATATCAACTAAATGGCACTGAACATCTGGGTATTCGTGATAGAACACACGGGCTGGCCCGACTAACAGTGCTTTCTCTGGTGCGTAAACTCGCTCCCCAGAGACACTGAAGATATTATTAGTCACCAACAACAAATGAAGATTATCCAGCAAGTTCTCATTCACCAGCGCCTGTTGCAGATACAGTGGACTATAGAAAGAATCTAACTGGTGTTTACGACACAGTTCAAGGTCGACATCACCTTGCTCAGGAGAGAGGTTCCGAAGATCGACAATTCGAACTGGATGCATCTCATGAGCTTTGACTGCTTTGAGCACTCGGATGTAATCTTCACGAGACATGGGGTCAATGACAAAGCTCTTTGCGTTGTCGCTGGTGACGACATTCTCCTGATAGCAAACGCCTTTAAACACCGTCACTGCCTGATGGCCTGATGCAAGAAGCTGAGCATGCAACTGATCAGCTATGCCATATTCGTCAGCGAAAAGTACCCAACAATCATTTGCTTCTTGAGTTTGCTTACTCGGCATGAAGTCAGCAGGAATGGTTCGCTTCCAGGCAGGCATATAGAACCAGTCACCGATATCGGTTTTCTTGCGTTTCAAACCTACTTCCGCATTGCTGATTGATAGGCTCCCAGCATTACCTGTTTTCAGCTCAGGCAGTTTGAATTCATTTCGCTCGAACGGGTAGCCCGGCAAAGGCAAGCGAAGTCGGCGCTCATCACGATAGTATGATGACCAGTCAATCTCGATGCCGTGCGACCATAAAGCGCCAAGCATTGAGACGAAATACTCTCCTGAAATATCGACTTCTTTCGCCGTAGGCAAAGACGAGAAAATATTGGCATTCGAACCCTCTTCTTCACGGAAGTGTTGCTTAGCCGCCGACTCCAGAGAACGGCCCGGTCCCACTTCTAGTGCCACGAAACCATCTTGATGATCGGCCATCAAGGTTTTGAATGCATGCGAGAACAACACAGGATTTCTGACATGGCGCACCCAGTAGTCGCTATCTTGTGCTAACTCATCACTTATCCATTCGCCATTTACCGAAGAGACGAACGGGATCTGCGGAGCATTCAGTTCAATGCCATCGATAACATCTTTGAACGCTGGCAACATAGGATCCATCATGCTTGAGTGGAAACCGTGTGACGTATCCAAGTGTTTACAGAAGATACCTTCTTCTTCCAGCTCATATTGAAACGCTTTTATCGCTTCAAGCTCGCCCGCTACTACACATAGCTCGGGATAATTGACCGCTGCGATATCCAGTTCACTGTTTGATAAACGCTCAGTCAACTCTGCTTCATCGATCAGAACGGCTAGCATCGCACCCGCTGGCAGAGCCTGAACCAGCTTGCCACGAATCGCTACGGCTTTTAGCGCATCTTCCAGCGAAAACACGCCGGACAAACAGGCTGCCACGTATTCACCGACACTGTGACCTATCATTACATCCGGCTGAATTCCCCATGACATCCAAAGCTGAGCAAGGCTGTACTCAACAACGAACAACGCAGGCTGTGTGAATTGCGTTTCGTTAATACGCGCTGCAGTTTGGTCATCTTGTGGGAAGATAATGTCACGCAGGTTCTGTTCTAGAATTGGCATCAGATATTCGCAGCACTGATCCATCGCCTGTTTAAACACCGGATACGTCTGGTAAAGATCGTGAGACATGTTCGGATATTGGTTTCCCTGTCCTGGGAACATAAACACAATTGGTCGTTTCGATTTATTTCCAGACACAATCTGAGAAGGCTTAGCCAGCGCATTTATGATGGTTTGACGATCATGGCCTACCACCGAGGTAGAAAACTCGAACTGCTTACGGCCTACCTGCATGGTGTACGCCACATCTGCAACATCTACATCTGGACTATCTGTCAGGTAACTAGCCAGACGCTGCTTCATCTCATTCAGTGCGTTACGACTGCGGGCTGAGAATGGGATCATGAGTGGCGAGTTATGCTCGTCACCCGGTTGGGTCTCTGGTGCCATTTCGAGAATCACACAAGCATTCGTACCTCCGACACCAAAGGAGTTGACCAACGCATTGTTCGGCTTGTCCTGCTGTTTAAATGCCGTCAGTTCGGTGTTCATCATGAACGGACTGGTTTCAAAATCAATGTTTGGATTCGGTTCAGCATAATGCAGTGAGGCAGGAAGCAGCCCGGATTCCAATGCCATTGAGGCTTTAATCAGGCTGGCAACACCCGAAGCGGCATCGGTATGACCGATGTTAGTTTTGACTGAGCCTAAGCGACAGAACTGTTCTTTATCTGTGAAGTGGCGGAAAGTTTGCGACAATGACGAAAATTCAATCGGATCGCCCAACGCTGTTGCCGTGCCATGCGCTTCAACAAAGCGGATGTTTTCTACATCAATATCAGCGTTGGAAATCGCCTGTTTTGCAACTTCGATCTGTCCTTCAATGCCCGGCGCAGTGAATCCAGCTTTTAGACTACCATCATTGTTGATCGCACCGCCTTTAATCACTGCGTAAATGTGGTCGCCATCTTTGACTGCGTCCTTAACACGTTTGAGCAGCACAGCACCAACACCGCGGCTAAACACTGTACCATTGGCACGAGAATCAAACGCATAACAGCGTCCATCCGCTGACTCCATACCACCTTGCATGTATTTGTAGCCGCGACGCTCCGGTGTATCGATGGATACTCCGCCGGCAACCACGAGATCACTTTCACGGCTTAAAAGGCTGTTAATCCCCATTACCACCGCCACCATTGCGGTTGAACATGCCGTCTGCACATTCACACTTGGCCCTTTTAAGTCGAGCTTGTAGGAGACTCGCGTCGTGACATAGTCTTTGTCGTTATTGGTCACAATGGATGCACCACTGGCAAACTGGCTGACGCCTGGATGGGAATGGACTTTGTTCAAATGCCAGGCCGTACCAGTGCCGCCAAAAACAGCCACTTTGCCCGGATAACTTGAAGGCACATACCCCGCATCTTCAAAAGCATGCCAACTGCTTTCCAGAAACGCACGGTGTTGAGGATCCATGATTTCCGCATCACGAGGGGTAATATCAAAGAAATGCGCGTCGAAATGTTGCGCGTTGCCGAGAATTCCTCGACGAGGAATGTAATTGGGTGAGGCTATCAATTCTTCATCGACACCCGATTCGCGAAGCTCTTGTTCGCTAAATGTCGTGATGGTTTCCAGCCCTTCAACCAGATTCCTCCAGAAAGTCGTGATATCTTCTGCACCAGGGAATCGACCTGACATACCAATAATAGCTATATCTTTATCGCGTAGTGTTGTTTGGTCTTTCATATTCTACCTCACGGGTTGTACGTCGTATTATTTATACTTATTTCGGGAAAAACACCCCCCTCTCCAATGAAAAGAAAGGAGTGTTCAATCAGCGAATAAAATGTATTTAACTTCTAGATAAAACTATTTAGCCAATATTTAACACTGACTTTTCCAATAACACTTGATGGTATTTTTTAGATATATTCTTACTTAATGAATCCACTGTAGGAGATTGAAACAGTTCGATAATATTAATCGGAATTCCAAGCTGTCTTTTTATTTCCCTGTGTACTTTACTCATTAGCAATGAGTTGCCTCCTGCATCAAAGAAATTCTCATCTCGGGCAATTTTTTTGACGTCTAAAACCGATTGCCAGATTGAGAGAATGCGGTTTTCAATTTCAGGTGTAATATTGGGTTTGTTATTCGACATGGTGCTAGAACCTTTTATTAGTGAGCGTTTAAAGCTGATATTAGTGAGTGTTTAAAGCTGACTTGTTAATCTTCCCATTCGGAAGCGTGGGTAAGCTATCAACGGAGTAATATCGTGAGGGTTGCATGTAATAAGGCAATACTGTTGCCAATTGTTCTCTGATCACTTGCACATCAACGTTGGACTGCTGAGAGGGCACATAGAATGCCGTCAGATAAGACGCCTTGCCATCATCGCTACTATCAACAATGACCGCAGCGTGAGAAATGCTGGGCATAGCTTGCAACTGAGCTTCAATCTCGGCCAGCTCAATTCGGTGACCTCGCAGTTTGATTTGTGAATCGGTTCGGCCATGAAACAATAAGGCGCCGTCTTCTCTGGTACTCACCAAATCGCCTGTACGATACATTTTCTCTCCACTCTGCACAGCAAAGGGATGATCCACAAAGCGCTCTTGAGTAAGATCGGCTCGTTTGAAATAACCTTTCGCAAGAATATCTCCCGCTAAATACAATTCACCGCATTGCCCTTGTGTTACGGGCTGCAGAGCTTCGTCAAGGACAAGAACTTCTGCGTGTGGAATCGGGCGACCAATGGGCACGACTTTCTCTGTGCACTGTGGCTGACAGTACCAGTGACAGGCAAAAATGGTGGCCTCCGTCGGCCCGTAGAGATTGTGGATATGACCCGGATACTGAGCAGACAGATCATCCACCAAACGTTGTGATAGTGCTTCTCCACCAGAGAAGATATGCTCTAAAGACATACATTGCTGTAATACATCCGCATCGACAATTATACGCAAGGCGGTTGGCACAAACTGAGCCACTGTGACCTGATGCTGCTCAACAAAGTCAGCCAACAGTACGGGATCATACTTAGCATCTTCAGCAATCAGTGCGCAGCTTGCCCCTGTCATCAGAGGCCAGAACATTTCCCAAACTGAAATATCAAAGCTGAATGTGGTCTGATTTAGAACCCGGCTATTTGTCGTCAGTTGAAAAGCCTCTTGCATCCAGTTGAGGTAATTCACCACCGTATGATGCGCAATCATCACGCCCTTAGGCTGACCAGTTGAGCCCGAGGTGTACATGATGTAACACAAGCTCTGTTCGTCTGTCTGCGGTAAGTCTGGCGTTGTCGCACTGGAAAAATCTATGCTATTCACATCCAACGTTGAAAACTTATTACTAAGCCAATCCATGCTATTCAAACTATCAGTGATCACTAGCTTGGCTTCCGAATCCTCTACCATGTAAGCTAAACGATTACTTGGGTAATAAGGATCAAGCGGCAAGTAACAGGCTCCTGACATTAAAACACCTAATATGGTCGCAACTAGGTTATTGCTGCGATTCATGTATATTCCGACAACATCACCTGATGTAATACCAGAGCGGATCAATGACTGGGCAATATTATTGGCACGCAGCTCCAGTTGGCGATATGTGATGTTTTCGCTGTCACTTCGCAGAGCGATATTATCCGGTGTTTTGGTACACTGATGAATAAACTGATTGTGGATCAATTTTAACATTGCATTCATCTCCCCATATTTAATCGTATTCATCTCCGGCTTCCTGCAAGCTGAAGACACTCCGTATTACATAGATAATGTGCCTGAAATCAGAGCCAAGTATTGTTCTGTCAACAAGGTAACCTGCTGTTGAGTAAACGCCGTGCTTTCATAATCAAAATTAAGGGTCAACTGCTCGTCGTCGTCGACAGTTAAGGTCAAATCACATCGAGCGGATTGCTCAACGATGTGTTGAACTTTGATGTGACAGCCCTGAACCTTTACGGCTTCCGGCATCGCAGACAGATAATTAAACATGACCGGGAAGCGCAGCTTCTCGAGCCAGCCTTTGCTTCGCATTTCATCAGCAAGTTCTAGATAGGACACTGACTGATTTTCTATTAACGAGTAGATCGCTTTGCCGCTGGCTTCAATCAAACGCACAATGCTATCCACCTGATCTACCTGTTCGTGGTAGGTGACCATGTTGACGAAACAACCTAACTGACCATCGTGCTGACAAAGGGCTCGATTGGAGACAGGCAAGCCAATCGTTATGTTGTGATAACGAGTTTCATGATTTAACACGAAATTAAACAGCGTGAGTAACACGACATAAGCCGTTGTATTATGAGCGTGTGCAAAGTCTTTTATCGCTCGGCTGAATGGCTGGGAAAGTTCAACCGTGTAACCTTGTGGTGAAGGGTAATCCGCCCTTGGGTACAACGAACTATCCGCACCTTTTGCCCGATAACGATTCAATGTCGACAACCAAAATTGCATCTGGCTCTCTTCATCCACCATCGCACCACGATGCGGCTTCAAGCTCAAATGGTGTTGATGATGCAGTGCAAAGCCATAATCTCCTGCCACATACGCGCGATAAGCCTGAATAAATTGCTCAAAGAATATACCAATGGAATCATGATCAAACACGGCGTGGTGAACACGTACAACGACCACATGTTCATCGTCATTTTTGCTCAATAATGCCAAGCGAATTGGCGGTTCTCTGTCAATATCGATGTCAGAGATATCTGCCATATCCAGCAACTCACAATGAGTCATTTCACTGAGTTTGCCTGTCAAATGCTCAACCTTGCGCTGAAGAATTTCAACTTGCTCTGAGCGATATCCACCTTCTTTAGCGGTAAAGTTATCCAGATCAAATTGAGTAGTCAGGACTGGGTTACTGGCCAACAACCGATTGAGGCACCATTCAACACCCTTTGTATTTGCCTTTCCGTCAAGGTAAATACAAAACGCAGGCTGGTAGGCTCTCGGGTTAGTACTGGTTTGTTCTAACGTCAGGAAATAAGCCTGTTGCGATGTGAGCGGTTCAAATTGCGCTTGTTGATTCTTTTCACTTGGAGTGGGCGTCGCGTCATCCAAGTCATCTGCTAGGTAATAAGGTACGACCGCAGCCAACTTACGCGGCGTCGCATTACTGAAAAAGAGCTTGAAATCTATCTCGCTGTACAGGCGGTGTCGAATCAGAGTTCTGGCACGCATCGCCTGCAAGGAATTCCCGCCTAAGTCGAAGAAGTCATCATTAACCCCTAGGCCACTAAAGCCTAGCACTTCTTGCCAAATGTCCACAAGGTCTCGCTCAAGGTCGTTTGTGGGAGCGCTGCAATCATAATTTAGTTCAGGTCTTACAGGCGCAGAATCCGGCAATCGAGCACTATCTAACTTTCCGTTAGGTAACTTAGGAAAAACTTCAAGGTAAACAAATTGAACGGGTATCATCGCACTCGGGCAACGCTCACTAAGGAAAGCACGCAGTTCCCAAGCACTTGGCTTTTTGTCTGTCAACAAGTAAGCCATCAGCCCACCATTGACCATTTTCACCGCAGCATCGGCTATTTCACCATGCTGACGAAGATTGGCTTCTATTTCGCCCAACTCAACTCGCACACCGTGAATTTTCACCTGACGATCTTTCCGGCCAAGGTACACCATGTCGCCGCTTGCATTGAACTGACCTAAATCTCCAGTGCGATGCGCGCGATGACCGTGATGATAGAAGAAGCGTTCTGCACTCAATTCAGGAAGGTTACTGTATCCACGAGCCACGCCCGGGCCGCATAGGCAGATTTCTCCCACGCCGTTATCTGTCACTAATGCGCCTTTTTCATCGAGCAGAAACAACTCACTTCCTGCCAACGCTTTGCCTATGGTCACGGGCTTGTCTTGCTCTAACTCAGTAAAAGCACAGTTTGCTACAGTTTCAGTTGGGCCATATAGGTTAAACAAACGCACATTTTCGATGCTATCGAAAGTACGTTGCTTAATATCGTCACCGACAGGTTCACCTGATAAAAAAACGGTCTTAGGCAACGACAGCTCACTATCGACAGAACTGCGGTAATTAAGTAATTCATTCCATATTGTAGGAACACAGTAGATTGCAGCGTTGGTTCGATTCTGATACCAGTCAAAGAGTCGTTGAGGGTTATTCAATGTCCCTTCAGGAAGAATATGAAGCGTGTCACCACGTAGCAACGGAGCAAACAGTTGAGTCACCGCAGCCGCAAAGCTTAGAGAGGATGTGAGCGGGAGTGTAGCCTGAGTTTCAGGCCACAAATCGTTATTAAACCAATTGAGATAATACGCCATACTGCCATGTTCAACTTCAACCCCCTTTGGCATCCCCGTTGAACCTGATGTGTATAGGGTATACGCCAAATCAGCATGGCTTACCTTTGGCAACAATTGACCGTCTGAGGTATCAGCAAGATCAAGCGCTGCAACATTCAGTTTGTCTGTACGACATTCAGACATGCTTGATTTCTTGCTCAACAACTCATCTGTAATGATGACGAAGGCACCTGAATCATCCAAAATTTGCTGAATGCGTTTTGTCGGCTGGAACGAAGAGAGAGGCACATAGCTGAACCCTGCTTTCATTATACCCAGTATAACTACCGGTAAAATCAGGCTAGGTTCAAGGTAAACGGCTACTTTACCTTTATCGCGATCAGGATATTGAACAACTAAATAGCTTGCTAGTTGGTTAGATAGCCGCTCTAGCTCAAAATAGGTCAGCGACTTATCTTTGTAGATAACCGCTATTTCCTCAGGGGAGATAGACGATTGCATTGAAATAGATTCAAATACAGGATTGTTATTTTTCACAATATTTACCTCGCTGCTTAAGGCATTCCTGAAGTCGAGCGAGAATGGCTTCTTGCTGACTGGTTTCTACAAATAAAAGTTAAACTTGAAAACTTAGGATTTAATTAAGAAAAGATTATATTCAGCCGTCATAATTTCGTAGAAAGACAAAGCTTAAAAATAAAACCCGAATAACAGATAGTTATAGAATAAAACCAATTTCACATTTAATATTTAATATTATAAATTGACTTTAAATTAACTTTAAATTGACATAAAAAACACTTTAGAATTCAATCTTCCTATTTTTATAAGTAAAAAAACCGACTTCTTAGAGGGCGGGTTTGGTTTACGCGTAATGGTTTATTTTAAAATGGTATTCCTGTTGATGACACGATTGCCCGTATTATATCCACGATTGAGCCTGAGCAATTTCACCCATGCTTCGTGAACTGGAGATCGTCAGTACACGAACCTACTGATGACCAGGTGGTTTCGATAGACGGAAAAACGCTACGAGGCTCATACCATCGAGAAGACAGCTGCCAAATTTACAAAGAGCACGGGGCAGAGAATTTATCTTGTCTGCGCCACATGAGCTTGAATATGCTTCGCTCAGAGCCAACAAAACTGAGCGTCGTCGGGAAACAAAAACGATGCATGATGAAAACTTCAATGCTTGAAGCAGTATTAAGTGCAGATTTTACTCAGGTGATGAAAAACTAAACACTCATGCGGTCGCCCTGACCAAGAAGCCCGCACGAAATGAGATAGGGCTCTCACTCTAATACTGATTGGCACGGCTGAATTCTGTTTAGAAATGAGAATTGCTCTAGACTAAGTGTGAGAAAACTAGGATATTAATGTCGATCTTAATCACACATCTCCCTCGCTACTGAGGAAATGCAAGAAAATCGTCAGAGGAACAACACATGATTTCGAAATGGGCACAGCGCTTTTACCAAATGGCAGAACTTGTTGGCTCTTGGAGTAAAGATCCCTCCACGCAAGTCGGCGCAGTGATCACTAAGCAAAATCGCATCGTTTCGGTTGGATTTAACGGTTACCCGCATGGTATTTCAGACAGTGCAGGCACCGATGATCGTGATATGAAATACCTCAAAACACTGCATGCTGAGGAAAATGCCATCCTGTTTGCCAAGCGTGATTTGGATGGTTGCGAAATTTATGTGACACATTTTCCTTGCCCGAACTGTGCAGCAAAAATTATTCAAACTGGGATTTCCGCAGTGCACTGCCCAGAGCAAACAGAAGACTTCTTATCCCGTTGGGGTGATAAGATCAAAGTCAGCCAAGATATGTTTTTACAAGCGGGAGTTAAAGTAAACTGGCTACCGCTTAGTGATTTGAAATAATTAATCAATGGTCAAAAAAAACGCCCGGCCACATTGGAAGGGCGGTTTTTCTTTTAACGAGTTAGCGTGACAACTTTTACTGAAGCTGAATTTTCTTAATCATCCCAGCTTCAGCATGGCCGGGTATATTGCAGGCAAACTCAACATTGTTATCACCATGAAAGTGCCATAACAGTTGTTTCGCTTTACCCGGCGCAACGGTGACGGTGCTGCCACCATCGTGTTTATGATTGCCCATTTGGCGCATCATTTCTCGGTGTTTTAGCTGCTCGGCGGCTGAACCAATCGAAAATTCATGCTCAATTTTACCTGTGTTCATAACGACAAATTGCACAACGTCATTCGGTTCGATGTTGACCTCTTTTTTGAAGGTGATTTTCATGTCATCCGAGAGTAAAACATGCACCACTTTATCGGGTTTGGCTCCTTTGGCAGGCATGCCGACTTCTGACATGTCATCCATCGCCATGTTCATCGTGTCTGTTTGCTTCATCGCCATACTGCCATGGTCCATTTTGCTATGATCCATTTCAGCCATGACAGAAGAGGTGAACAACGCCAGTGAAAGTGTAATTAGTGTTTTTTTCATTTTGATTTTCCTTAAATTGATTCAGTTACTATTTATTTTCCGATTGGTGCTTAGTTTATACTTTGCCAACTGCACGCTATTTGAGTGTTGCGATTTCACGGTTTTTCCATAGTTTGAATACCGCGGGTAGTACCAATAAGGTTAGTAATAGTGCTGAAGCCATGCCTCCAATCATGGGTGCGGCAATGCGCTGCATGACCTCAGAACCGGTTCCCGTGCCATACATAATCGGGATCAGGCCGATAATAACCGTCAGTACCGTCATCATAACTGGACGAACGCGCTGGCCTGCTCCTTCGCCAATGGCATTGATGAGATCTTGGCTGTCAATGGCCACACCATTTTCTTGTGCATCAATTTTTTTGTATTGCCAAGCTTGGTTTAAATAAACGAGCATGATCACGCCAATTTCTACCGCAACACCTGAAAGTGCAATAAATCCCACTCCCACGGCGATTGAAAAGTTGTAGCCAAGGTAGTGCATCAACCACACGCCACCCACCATCGCCAGCGGCAATGTCGCCATAATGATCAACACTTCTTCGATTCGACGGAAGCTGAAATAGAGTAGTAACATGATGATCGCGATTGTGATCGGCGCGACAACACTCAAACGCGCTTTGGCCCGCTCCATGTATTCATATTGGCCAGACCACACGAGAGAATATCCCACTGGCAGCTGTAATTGCTCCGCTACCGCTTGTTGCGCCTCTGCCACATACGAACCGAGGTCGCGTCCATCAATATCGACAAAGACCCAGCCGTTTGGCCGTGCGTTTTCAGTTTTGATCATCGGCGGGCCGTCTTCGTAGCGAATATCAGCTACATCGGCCAAGGCCAAACGTGCACCGTTTTGAGTCACCAAAGGTAAGTTTTGCAGCTTGACTACCGAATCGCGGTAATCTTGCGGGTAACGTACGTTGATCGGGTAACGCTCTAACCCTTCGATGGTTTCCCCCACATTCATGCCCCCCACTGCGGTTGAAACCACTTGCTGCACATCTTTAATACTTAGCCCATAGCGCGCCGCTTGTAACCGATTGATGTCTATCGTCACATAACGGCCACCAGCCACACGCTCAGCATAAACCGATGCCGTGCCTTGAATGCGGTTAAGGATAGGTTCAAGTTGCGCACCGATGGTTTCAATCTGTTTGAGATCGGGACCCGCTATCTTGATACCTATCGGTGTTTTGATCCCTGTAGCTAACATATCGATGCGTGTTTTGATTGGCATCACCCACGCGTTGGTTAACCCCGGAAATTGCACTAAGCTGTCAAATTCCTTGCGTAGCGATTCTGTGGTTACGCCTTCTCGCCATTGATCGCGAGGTTTCAGTTGGATCACCGTTTCAATCATGGTCAAAGGCGCGGGATCGGTTGCGGTTTCTGCACGACCCATTTTGCCCCACACGGTTTTGACCTCTGGTACGGTTTTGATGAGTTTATTGGTTTGCTGCAATAGCTCACGCGCCTTACCAATCGAGATCCCCGGATAGGTTGTTGGCATATACATGAGATCGCCTTCATCTAATGGCGGAATAAACTCACTACCCAATTTGCTCATTGGATAATAAGTCGAGGCCATTAACATAAAAGCGAATACAATCATGCGCTTAGGATAACTCAAACTCAGATTGAGTAATGGACGATAAAGTGCCACAAGCCCTTTATTGACAGGATTTTTGTGCTCGGAAATAATATTGCCACGCACAAAATAGCCCATGAGAACAGGGACGAGCGTGATCGCTAAACCTGCCGCAGCGGCCATGGCATAGGTTTTAGTAAACGCCAATGGTGAGAACATCTTGCCCTCTTGGCCTTCGAGTGCAAAAACGGGCACAAAACTTAACGTAATGATAAGCAGAGAGAAAAACAGCGGCGCGCCAACTTCTTCAGCGGCTTTACCGATCACCTGCCAGCGATTTTTGTCGGTCAATGGGGTGCGTTCAATGTGTTTATGCACATTGTCGATCATCACAATCGCCCCATCGACCATGGCACCGATAGCAATGGCGATCCCCCCAAGTGACATGATGTTGGCATTGATACCTTGCCAATGCATCACAATAAAAGCCGATAGAATGCCCACGGGCAAACTCAAAGCAATCACTAATGATGAGCGGATATGGAATAAAAACAGCGCACACACGACCGCAACGACAATGAACTCTTCTGCTAACTTATGCCAAAGGTTTTCAACGGCTTGATTGATCAAGGTTGAACGGTCATAAGTGGCAACAATTTCGACACCTTCCGGTAAACTGCGTTGGAGATCAGTCAATTTCGCTTTGACGTCATCAATCACTTGGCTAGCATTTTCGCCAAAACGCATCACGATCACACCTCCAACCGCTTCTCCTTCACCGTTAAACTCAGAAATACCACGACGCATTTGTGGGCCGAGGTTAATATCCGCCACATCACCTAACAATAATGGCGTTCCTTTATCGGTCACTTTCAGTGGTAGCGCTTTAATGTCCTCAATACTGGTCAGATAGCCGCTGGTGCGTACCATGTGTTCGGCTTCCGCAACCTCAATCACTGACGCTCCCGACTCTTGGTTACCATTTTGGATCGCCGCATTGATTTGTTGCAAAGTCAGGTTATAAGCGCGTAGCTTTGCCGGATCAATTTGCACTTGATACTGCTTAACCATGCCGCCAACGGTAGCCACTTCGGAGACACCATTCACCGTTTGCAGCTCGTACTTCAAAAACCAATCTTGCAAACTGCGTAGCTGCGCAAGATCGTGTTGGCCGGTTTTATCTTGCAGTACATAACTGTAGATCCAGCCAACCCCAGTCGCATCTGGCCCCAAGGTTGGTTTGGCATTGGGTGGCAGTTTTGGCGTCACTTGGCTTAAGTATTCCAATACTCGCGAGCGAGCCCAATACATATCGGTTTTATCATCAAAGATGATGTAGACGTAGGAATCACCGAAGAATGAATAACCACGAACCGTTTCCGCTCCGGGAACCGCCAGCATCGCCGTTGTGAGTGGGTAAGTGACCTGATCTTCCACTACCTGCGGCGCTTGGCCGGGATAGCTGGTTTTGATGATCACTTGCACATCTGAGAGATCCGGTAAGGCATCAACAGGCGTGTTCTTTACACTGTAAAGTCCGCCCAAAGTGAGAAACAGAGCCGCCACCAATACCAAAAATCGGTTATTGATCGACCAACGAATAATCGCACCGATCATTGTTGACCTCCTAACGTTTCTGCTGCAGTCATGTTCGTCGCACTACTTACCTGCTCACTCGCTTCCAGTGCTTTTAGTACATATTCGTCACCCTGTTTTGCCACTAGAAATCGAACCGTTTGCCCTTCAGCAAATAAGCTGAGATCCAACGCCTCCTCGACCGTGAAATTGATCTGACCTGCTTGCCAACCCCATTTGCTTACTGGTTTGTAATTGAGAGTGATCATCCCAAAATCTGCCATCAATGTGCTGACATCACCCGTTAACCACGCTTCATTGGCAGCTTCCACTCCGTTAATTCGCGACAAATCAGCGCTTTGGCTCGACTCCGAATCCAGCAGAAAATGCGCCGACGTGACGACCGTGTCTTGCTCCGTTAACCCTTGTAAAACTTCAAGGCGTTCGCCTGCTTCGCGGCCAACTTTAATCCTTGCTGAGCGGTATTTGCCATTTCCTTCAGCAAGTACGACTCGCGTCATGCCGCCCGAATGAATAACTGCTGATTTAGGAATGGTGAGCACCGCTTGTTGCGATACGGGCTGCAAAGCGATATTGGCGAACATGTTAGGCTTCAACTCTCCATTCGGGTTAAGAAATTTCAAACGCATACGCAGCGTTCGGGTTTTCGGATCCAAAATGGGATAGACGTAATCTATCTTCCCTTGCCACTCCTTGCCGGGAAGAGCATCCAGTGTCATTGACGCTAAACTACCCGACGTAATCCAATGTGCTTGGCGCTCAAATACCTCAGCATCGACCCACACTTCGCTTAAAGGGCCTGCGCTTATCACCGCTTGCGCTGGCGATAAGTAACCCCCTTCGCGAATATTCAAACTCGCAATCACCCCATCAGCAATGGCTTTGACCTCTATCGATTGAGTGGCTTTGCCTCGAGCAATAATCTGTCTGATCTGTTCACGATCAACCCCCAGTGAAACCAAACGCTCGGTTGCGCCTTTCAGTAAACTTTCACGGCTGGCTCGATGGGCATTTAACAGCTCCTCCTGCGCTTTAACCAACTCTGGTGAGTAGAGCGTAAATAAGACATCGCCTTTACGAACCCGCTCTCCAACCGCATTAATGTTCAGTTTTTCAACCCAACCGGCAACGCGAACGTTCGTTTGCCACAATAAACTGTCATCAAATGCAATGTAGCCCACTGTCTCAATGCGTGGAGATAACGGCGCAAACACCACGGGTTCCGTTTTCACACCCAGGTTATTTTCGACCGCAGCACTGATGGTCACCGTGCCACTCTTCTCTTGTGCTTGCGTCAGCGATTCGGTGTACACCGGGATGAGGTCCATCCCCATCGGCGACTTACCCGGTTTATCGCGTTTATAGTTTGGGTCCATCGGCGCAACCCAATACAGCGGCTCAGACGTCGCATTGGCTGAGTTCATCGCCTCCATATCATGACCAGACAGGTATTGATTGATGCCAAACCCCAGTAATCCACCTATCGCTAAGGAAAGTACGGCTATGTTTAATGATTTCATTGAGTTCTCCTACTTTTCTACAGGCGTAAGTGTTTCTACAGACGTAAGTGTTTCTACAGACGTAAGTGTTTCTAAAGAGGTAAGTGAAGGGGCGCTAACTTGAAAATCGAACCCATTTAACAGATAAGCAAGGTTACTTTTGGTTAGATTTAGATCGGCCATTAGGCGTACTTGCTCTAGTTGTAACGCCAATTCATCGCTGGCGGCACTGACGACATCATTAAACTGGGAGGTATTGTTTTCATAGCCTCTCTCAACCGCTTGAGTGCGCGCTTTCGCTTGCGTTAATAAGGTGGTTTGATAGCGCGATAAACGCTGTTCGAGGTTCGTTTTGTCAACCAGTAAGGCATTCACTTTGGCGTTCATCTGCGCCAATAGAACGTCACGCTGTGATTTAGCCGCGCCCACTTGATATTGCGCCGCCGCGTGATTTCTATCTTGACGGTTCCCTGTAAACAGCGGGATATCCATGGTGAGATAAGCACTGACCATATCGGCTGCGGGCCCACCTTGCATGCTGCTTGCTTGGCGATAGGCGTACATCACTTCGACACCAAACTGAGGTTGATAGGCCGTTTGTGCTATTTCGACTTGCGTTTGGTTGGTGTGAATTGTCGCTTCTGCCATGCCGACCATCGGGTGAGTGACCAATAAAGCATAGTGAGTGGTGCTGTCATTCATGGCCGCCAATTGCGCTTCCAAACGGGACCAGTTCACTGGCTCTTCAGCGGCTAACATAGGCTGTTCAACCAACCAAGCGCTACCTAACCATTCGCTACCTAACCATTCGGATAATTGCGACACAATGCGTTGCTGCGTTTGTTGATTGGCTTGTAATTTTTCGTCCAACTTGGAAACTTGTAGCTGCGCTTGCAGCAGATCTTGCGCTTCGCTTTTACCTAATGAATAGTTCGTTTCAATAAAACCGACCAGCTCACGCATTAAGGTTTGGTTTGCCCGCACGATACGTTCAGCGCGTTGTTGGTAGCCTAACTCTAACCATAATTGAGTCATGCTGTTTGCCACTTCCAACTCACGTAAATTAACCTGAAGCGCAACACCACTGGCTTGTTGCTTTGCTTTTTTCGCTTGTAATGCCAAGCTTGAACCCCGTTCAAACTGCTGCATTAAACCCACAGAAATGTTAGTCATAGGATCTTCATCAAACTTAAAACTATCAATGGGCAAACCACCAAAGCCAACTTTGATCTTAGGATCCATTAGGGTTGAACTGGCCATTCCCGTTTCTTGTATTGCTTGAGATTGAGCAAAATATTGCTTGCGGACGGCATCATTCGATAATGCAGCGTCAATCAGCTGAGCTAATTGTTTTGCATGCGAATCTGGCTGAGCCATCGCGGCTTGTGGGGCTGCCCTCACCATTAAGGGGAATGACAAAACGCCCACTATACTGATCGACCAAGCGATCACAGAGAGTTTAAGGTTCACAATAAAATTCCATCTTTCATGCATCGCAAAGATTGAGATGCAACAGAGAGTCACGCACCTAGTTAAAGGCCGCACAAACACGCCATAAGCGTAATGAAAGGGAAATTAAGCGACAGGGGGACGGTAAAGTGAGCGAGCGACCATCACAATGCCACGCGTTGCTTCTGCATTGATCAACAATAAAACCGCGTGAGGTGTGAAGGGTTGGTGTTCAGTGATAAAGAAAGCTAACGTGGTCATGCACATGACACTGCAACAGGAATCAGCACCTTGGTCGCTGTGATCGATACAACCGTTACTCATCGCTGATGAAGTCATGTCACTTGCATCGGAATCATGGTGAGCGGCGCTCATATTTGAGCAGTGTTGCGGCGGGTTTGCATCGTCAGTCACTGAATGTGATACAGCCGAAGTCGGTGACATTGTGATCGCCATTAATGGTGCGCTAGACACTAAGCTTGAAGCAAGCAGCGTCATCATCACCAACATGGAAACCCAAATTGTATGCAGCGAAAGTTGCATATCCAATATCACTATCTGACTGAAAACTCCCACAGACTAAAGCTTACCCTAGGGGTAAGGTCAATTAATTTAAATTTCGAAAATCGATAAAAATACGTTTATGATTACACGACTAAGTAGTCTAACTGACAATCTGCTACTGGCATTAAGTAGAGTAAGAACAACCATGCCTTCATTGAGAAGTGAGTAAGTATTACCATTGTTATCATCCTTAGGAGTAATACATCCTAGCCAACAGTTTAGTTGGCTCTCGCCATGCTGGCGTGGTTGATGGCGCAGCGACCATCGCTCAAGATAATCGCTGCGTGTTCTACATTTGGTATGACAATGAATTTGGCTAAGCGGCCAAGTTGTACATTGTACGGAGCAGATGCTGGGTGTTCGTTACCGAACTTTCCCTTCGATAGATTAATCTATCCCGTTGTATCCAAACGTTCATGTTGGATTCATCTTAGCTGCGCTAACCTAGCTTTAATTCAGAAAGAGGTACAGGTTATGAATAGATTTATTGTAACTACATTAGCGCTGGTTGTAGGGTTTTTCGCGTTAATGCTGAGTTTGCTGCTCGCCATCCCTCTCGCTATTGCGGCGATCATCACTGGAAAACGTATAGAAAAGCAGCTCAAGCGCCACACCTTTACGCCAAAAAGCGGCTACGTTATTGAAGGTGAATATGAAGAAAAAACTCAAGCACACTATCGATGAACAACCCTATTCCCACTCTTTCATTGGCACGGCGAAACAAGAAGCGGGAGGTATTTCCTCCCGCTTTTTTGATTTCCTCCCGCTTTTTTGGTATCAACTAAAGAGTCATGACGACGCGGATTGCAAGCGCAATCAGTACCACACCAGACAAGCGGTCAATCAATGCGGCTCGTGCGCGCAGTTTATCGAGTAAGAGCGGGCTAGAAAGAATCAGGGTGATGAATGTATACCAAATCCCGTCCACTAAAAATGGTGTTAACACAATAATGGCTTTGCTGCTCAGTTCGTTGCCGATGGCGACAAATTGACTGAATAACGCGATGAAAAATAGCGCGATTTTAGGGCTAAGCAGAGAAATCAATAACCCCTCTTTAGCCGACTGCCACACACTGACCATCTCACCCGATTCTAATTTAGCCGCCACGCCCCCTTTGGAACGTAATGCATTGATACCCAAATAGGCCAAATACAACGCACCTGCATAGCCCACTGTCTTAAACAGCAAGGGGGATTGATACAGTACAACCGCTAGGCCAATCAAGGTAATGAAGGCATAAACACCAATACCAAATGCGTGCGCCCACGCCGTTGCCAACCCATTTTTACGCCCACCAGCGAGGCTGTGCTTGGCCACCATTGCCAAGCTCGGCCCTGGCGACATCGCGCCTAAAATACAAATGGTAAATAGTGATAACCAAACGGTGAATGTCATGGATTTCTCGCTGTTATTTCAGCAATTCAAAGTAATGACGATAACGGACTGGCTCGTATAATGCTACCTGGATATTATACAACCTAACGGCTCGACCTTTCAGGCAAGTCGCTATACTCCCCAATAAACGGAGCTCAACTTGAATAGAGATATCTTATTTTGCTTCAACGTATACTAACCGCCAGAACGATATTTAGGAAAGGACACTAGGAATAAGAGCTTTAACCTATCGCGGTTACCTTGTGCCCCAAAAAGTGGAGAAAGCCTAACGCCTTGCAGTATTGCCATAACAACTCATCGAACATCATTCTAAAAAAATTTTTGGCCAAATAAAAGGCTCTCCTTATAGAGAGCCTAAGAAAATAGCAAGGGGAGGATATTAAATTTAAGTGCGAATGTGCTTAATCGCACTACTTAATTCATCGACATTACGTTGTAAATCAACAACAACTGGACCGAGTTGATTGATAGCAACACTCATATCACCCGAAAGGGCTTTAATGTTGCTAAGGTTACTAGAAATTTCATCACTCACGGACAGTTGTTCTTCTGTTGCGGCCGATATCGACGTATTCAATTTGTGAATTTCAATTGCCGATCCTTGGATGGTACCAAGCGCTTCGTTCGCCACCGACATATTGGCACGTGTTGACTGCATTTTATCAGCACTCACTCGGATCGTTTTGGTCGATTGTTCTGCTTTTTCCTGCAACATCGAAATCATACTTTCAATCTCACCCGTCGATTGTTGAGTTCGTTGGGCAAGTGAGCGTACTTCATCCGCTACCACCGCAAAACCGCGACCTTGCTCACCCGCACGAGCGGCCTCTATCGCAGCGTTTAATGCCAATAGGTTGGTTTGCTCGGCAATCGCTTTAATCACATCAAGCACATTCCCTACGTTATTAGACTCATTAGCAAGCTGCTGAATGATCTCAGATGTTTTGGTAAATTCACCCTCTAAATCACCAAATTCATGAGTTGTTTTATCAAAGACTTGTTTACTGGTACTGGCTTCTTTTTCCGCACTGCCTGCATACTTTTCTGCCATAGTCGTGCTTTCAGCAACACTAGAAAGCGCCGATGTCATCTCTTCCATCGCCGTTGCTGCCATTTCAAGCTCTTGATTTTGCTGATTCGCCACTTTAACGTTTTGTTTAGTGACGTCACTGATGGTTTCAGAGATAGTAGAAATAGTGTGGTTTACTTGATTTATTTTGCTAATGGTGGTGGCATAACTACCAAGCACTTTATTGATAGTGCCACCGATTATACCCAATTCGTTGTGGCTGTTGTCGTCAACTCGCAAAGTCAAATCAGAATTTTTGTCTACTTGTTGTAGCAATTTAGCCATGGTATCAATCGGTTTTACCACTTTCCGGTTCACCATCACATAACCGATAATAGCGATAGCAAAAACACTGAGTAATGAGATATTTCCAACCAATACCGTACTTTTTACTTTCTGCGCCGCATCCATGAATTGCTTATTGGTTCGATTTTCTAATTCAATAAAGAATTTATCGATCGGGGCCATAATTTTGGCTTTCTCTTGGTGGTATTCATTACTATGTAAGAGAGATATCGCCATATTACGGTCTGGTTCTTTTCTAACCGTATAGTTGCCATTGCTATCAGGGTAAAGGCCCTTAACAGCATTCATCGCTTTAACTTCCATGTTCACCAAGCCATCTGAATTGGCTTGAGCTTCTTTGAGAAAATTAAACTCTTGCTGACTAAAACCAAGATCAGTCATCATTTGATTAAGAGAGATATTTTTACCGTCTGTTTTAGGTTTTTGTCCATATTGCAGCACAAGATCCCAATATATAGTGTGGTAGTTCTGCGGGCGAGGTTTCTTACCATTACGAATATCAAGAATATCCATGTACATTTTTTCGTATTTTTCATCGCCACTGACCACGTAAGTTCGGCCTAACCGAGTTAAGTCATCAGAGCTTTGACGAAGCTCATCGGCCGCTTGATAAGATTGGTAACGAACTTGAGCCATATGATCAACTTGCTGCATTAGCCCATTGAGCTGTAATACCGTCACAACACTGATGACAATACCAATGCCGATCACCGCAAACACGAGCTTCATGGTGTTGTTGATATTCATAAAAGTATCCTTCTTCATTTATCAACGAAATTATTTTTGTTTGTTCATTGTTATTATTGCTTTTAGCATAGGATGAGAATGGCCAAAGTGTCGAATTTTACGCCACAATTATTGCATCTATTGCATCAATTGCATCAATTTTAAGAACTATCATACTTCAACTTATTTTTCAGTCGGTACTGGCAACTGAGCCAACACCTCTTTAGCCGCTTCAAAATCAAAATCTTCAATCGCATGCATCAAACTTTTCTTTTGCTCATCAGACCATAAATTGCATTGTTTAACTTGGTGGATCATATGAATCGCATCAGCATCGTAGTTTTCAACACATTGCACTAATTGTTGGTAGAGCAATGCAATATCACCGTGCTCTTGCTGCGGATGTGATTGTGTCTGCTCCCAATTTCTTAGCTCATCCAACAAAGTAGACATCAACTTTGATACCGTATTGAGATCTTGAATGGCGGGTTGCTTATGTCGCTGTACTACCCCTTCCATCTCGTTGGCTAGCTGTGCAATAGGCTCAATTCCTAGATTAGCCGCGGAGCCTTTTAGGGTATGCATCACTCGCTCTGCCTCTTCCCACAGCCCCTTATCAATCAATTTAGGGAATGTGGCTATTTCTTGCTGCTGGCTGGCAAGGAAGTGATCCAATATTTCAAAGTATCGCTGCGCATTGCCACCAATTCGGAAAATCGCTTGCTCCACATCAATACCGGTCAATTCTGGGTAGCCAGTGCTCGGTTTCACTTGATTCGGTAATACCGTAGAGGGTACTGGAGTGGTTTCATCCGCCTTTAAATATTTGCGTAGTACGTGGTACAAGCGCTGTACATCAATTGGTTTCGCCACATGATCATTCATACCTGCATTTAAGCAGTGCTCGACATCTGAAGACATCGCGTTGGCGGTCATTGCGACAATCGGTAGCGCTTTCCATTTCTCATATTGACGTATTTCTTTGGTTGCACTGATGCCATCCATAATCGGCATTTGCATGTCCATTAGCACTAAATCAAAGGCCTCTTGCTGCAATTTTGTCAATGCCTCTTGCCCATTGTTGGCAACAACAATACTCAATTGGGTGCTTTCCAATAAACCTAGCGCCACTTCTTGATTTACTACGTTATCTTCTACTAACAGCACTTTTTGCCCCATAAATGATGGCCTTATATCATAATCAAGATGCTCATGGCTTTGCCTTAATTGTTCAATTCCGTAGCTGTCCATAATGGCATCAAGGAGATTTGATGGGTTCACTGGTTTCACAATCAAAGCATCAACCAATTTACTGTTTTCTCCCACCAAGGAGATTTCTCGCCCATAAGCCGTGACGAGGAATCGTTTGGTGTTATCAAAAGCCCCCAATGATTTCATTCTTTGTAGCAACTCTATACCGTTCATGCCCGGCATATTCCAATCAATAAACATCATATCAAAATGCGTATTGCGAATTTCATCTAGCGCCTCAAAACCGTTACTGACTGACTTCGCTTCAAAATGCATCGCATTGAGCAACGTCATTAAAATATTACGTGCCGAATCATTGTCATCAACCACTAATGCTCGCTTACCTGCAAGAGCAATTAATGGCTTGGCAATATCGCGCATTTTGGCTTCTTGCAACCCACACTCAATCGTGAATTCAAAGGTGGATCCTGACCCTTCTTCACTGCGTACTTGAATGTCGCCACCCATCAATCCGACTAGCTGTTTACTGATGCTAAGCCCTAAGCCTGTGCCTCCATATTGGCGAGTAATGCTATTATCTGCTTGAGAAAAAGCAGAGAATAATGTGCCAATGTTAGATTCAGCGATACCAATACCCGTATCAGAAACAGTAAACTTCAGTGTGACGTTAGCGTCGTTTTGCCCCACGACTCGCACCGAAACGATGATCTCCCCTTGTTCGGTAAATTTCACCGCATTGCCACATAAGTTAACAAGGACTTGCCCTAAACGCAGTGGGTCGCCCACCAAGCCCACAGGAATATGTGGGTCGATGTCTAATAAAAACTCGATGTTTTTCTCTTGGGCTTTTAGCGAAATCAAGGTGGTGAGGTTATCCAATACCTCATCAAGGCTAAAATCAATGTGCTCAACATTCAGCTTGCCCGCCTCTATTTTGGAAAAATCCAAAATGTCGTTAATGATGCCAAGCAAGTTCTTCGCCGATTCATTAATCCGTGAAATGTATTTTTGTTGCGTAGGATTGAGCTCGGTATTGAGCGCTAGATGGGCCATACCTAAAATGGCATTCATTGGTGTACGGATCTCGTGGCTCATGTTCGCAAGGAAATCGCCTTTGGCTTGGCTCATCGCATCTGCGGTCTCTTTAGCTTCTCTTAATTGCTCCTCCATCTGCTTGCGATCAGTTAAATCAAGCAAAATGCCAACAATCCCAGAGACTTCACCACGGTTATTTTGGAAAGAAGCTTCATAAACCAACATCTCTCTTTTGTGGTGCGAAGCGTCATAGAGAGACAACTCGTAATCTTGCGAAGATTGCTCCTCTCCGAGCCTTTTATGTACTTTGGCAAAAATGGCCGCTGTTTCATTTTGAAAGATATCTTGCGGCGATTTACCGATAATTTGCTCAGCCGACAGGCCAACTAAGTCCATAAACTTAGCGTTAATAGTGAGATACGCACCGGAAGCCGATAAGCAATACATGGGGTTCGGCGTCGCGTCGAGGATCTCTTGATTGAGTTGAGATTGTTCGAGTACTTTCTGCTCGGCTCGGCGTTGAATTTCAACATTTTGGCTTAGTTGAATACTAACCGATAGGTCATCCAACATTTGCGATAACCACTGAAATTGTAAACTCGACAACGACCCGATCGTTCCTAGCTCTAACAAGGCTACCGGGTACTGATTGACATGTAAGGGTAAATAATACACTTCGTTAATGGCTAACTTGCCACCGTTAAATTCAATGTGACAGTTGCCATCGAGTGCTTTCATCGCATAGGGCTGGCCACTGAGCAGCACGCTGAGCTGCGTCGATGATGGATCGGTGTATTGTCTGGCCGAGTTCTCACCATAACCCACACCAGCAACTCGCTTTAATACGCCCTCTTGATAGATGTACATGCCAACCATTTCCAAAGGAAATTGATGCAGCAAAAATTGTGTAACTTCATTACATAAACGGTCCGTAGAATCGTTTTTGCGCAGGATGATATTGAAATCTTTAAGCAAGGTATTTTGGCTAAGCTGCTCAGCGATGTGATGAAACACCACATTCAAACTGTCGATAAAATGTTGCAGCTCTGCATAGGCAGTTTGAGTGATCGTAAAAGCGTAATCTTCGCGTTTGACTTGAGTCACAACCGTTTGCAATAGTTGACTTAACGGATTGATGTAAAGACGCCATAACAAAATAAAAGAAATAATAATCACACTGAGCAAGGTTAATACGAGCACTAAACTTATCCATTCATAGTGCAGCGCTTCGCTGTCAGCACTCTGAATATTTTGCTCCATGCGTTGCATGATCGATTGATGTGCAGAGCCTATCGCCTGCATGATTTTTGCTTTTTCAGAGAAATATTGCTGTCCATAAAGAAGCGAGCGTGCCAAATCGAGATCCGGCTCCCCCGTATCGGAAAATTCGCCTTGGCTATTCTTTTTCCATCCTTTAATAGCCATGAAGGCTTCTCTTTCGAGTGACACCAATGAATCAGACAACATAAGCGCGTTTTTGAGTTCCAAGAACTCTATCGATTCAATCCCTGAAAGTCGCATTCTATCAAGCAAAGAAGGGGGGGTTGGGTCACCACCTAATGAACGAACGAGGTGATCGTTTTGCGCAACCACGTCCCAAAACGCATACTCATTACCTTTCGGCAAAGGCGCAGAGCCATTTCTGACATTGAGTACATAATTAAAAAGATTGAGCCATTTTTCATCACCAGTCGATGCGTAAGCGCGAGCAAACTTAGTCAGATGATCCGAACTCTGCTTCAACTCTTGTGACAGACGATAGAATTGGTAAAGTTCATCGTTAAGTTGCCGACTCTCCGTTCTCAGAGCCGCTACTTTACCCGTGATGCTAAACATCGCAATAGAGCATAACCCCATTGCGATAAATAAAACGGTGAATAGAGTTCGGATGGATCGCATGTGAAGCGCCTTCTGATGATTAACAATTTTTTCACTGCACTACAGATAAGCTTAGCTATAGTTACAAGTAAGTTTAGACACAAACCCACCTTTCGCAGCTCAATTGTTAGTTTTTATTAGGAAAGACTCATGCCCAGCGAGAAATTAGACAATTGTACCGTGTTAATCGTTGACGATTCGCCAGATAACCTTGCGTTTATGTCACAAGGGTTAGCAAACCTGTATCATATCAAAGCGGCGAAATCGGGAGCGATGGCCCTTAATATTTTAGAAAAATTTCCCATTGATTTGGTGCTACTCGATATTGTGATGCCAGAAATGTCAGGCTTTGAAGTGATACAAAAGATCATGGCAAATCCTAACACCCAAGATATTCCTGTAATTTTTCTGACCGCAAAAGATAACCCTGAAGATCAAAAACTAGGGTTTGAGTTAGGTGCGGTTGACTATGTATACAAACCCGTAAGCGTACCATTGCTAAGAGCCAGAGTAGATACTCACCTGCAAAACAAGATCTCAAAAGACATACTTAAGAACCAAAATGGCTACTTGGAAAAAGAGGTGATCAAACGTTCAAATGAGTTGGATAAAATGCAAGACGCGGTCGTGTATGCACTCGCCGGCCTTGCTGAAACCAGAGACCCGGATACGGGTAACCATATCCTGCGAACACAACATTATGTGAAAGCGTTGGCCGAACAAATGGCTAAACTGCCAAAGTATCAACAAAAACTAACGCCAAATGTTATTGATACCTATTTTAAAGCTGCGCCCTTACACGATATTGGTAAAGTCGGTATTGCCGACAACATACTATTAAAACCTGGAAAACTGGACAGTGATGAATTTGAGGTCATGAAAGGCCATGCCAGCTTAGGTCTACGTGCGCTAGAAAAAGCGGAAAAGATGTCAGGCGCGAAAAATGACCTTATCGATATGGCGAAAGAGATCGCCTATGGACACCATGAGAAATGGGATGGTTCTGGCTATCCTAAGGGCTTACGAGGTGATGCTATCCCTCTCAGTGCACGCTTAATGGCTGTTGCTGATGTATATGATGCACTGATTTGCCGGCGTATCTATAAAGAAGCAATGCCTCATGACAATGCAAAAACCATTCTTTTAGAAGGAAAAGGACGCCACTTTGACCCAGAAGTCATTGATGCTTTCTTGGCGATAGAAGAACGTTTTATCTCAATTGCACATGAATACGCCGACGATTGATATCTTGGTAAGCAACGTATTATTAAACAAAAAGATAAGCGTATGAAGGTAACCTTTCGCCCCGCAAGTGACAGCGATTATCAATTTGCTTTTGATCTAAAAAAAGTCGCAGAAATGGATGGTATTACGGCGATATTTGGCTGGGATGAAGAGTTGCAACAAGTACTGCATCGCCAAGAATGGCACTCTGGTCTACCAACCATCATCTGCGCCGATGGCCAACCAATAGGCACTTATTTACTGCAGAGCAAGCATGAAAATCTCTATTTCTCGCGCTTTTTTATTCTGCCAGATTTTCAAAATAGAGGGGTGGGTAGCCAAGTGTTACAACTGGTCGTCAACCAAGCCAATCTGACTCAATACCCATGTAAGCTCTGTTATTTGCAAGGTAGCCCCGTCGGTGCTTTGTATCAGCGATTTGGGTTTACGCACTATCAAATGGACGATGAGTTTTCTCATATGCATTTCATTCCAACGCCCAAAGGCCAATAGCTTAGTACCCTTTATGCTATCTTAAATTAAGGTTGGCGGTAGGCAAACAGCCTACGCGAGGAGAAAATAAGCATCATCATTAACGCCAGCCCCCCTATAGCACAACAAAATGGTTACATTTATTTATTCATATTGATTACTTATTGAATAAAATTCGTGAGCAATCTCTGATTAATGTGGTTTCATTTATAGGCTAAATGGTTGTGTGAACAAGGTTTCAGCTTTTTTTATCGTTACAATAGACAATATTTTCATTAACACCTTTGGATAGGAAACAGATATGTTGTATTTGGAATTTTTATTCCTGCTATTAATGCTCTATATAGGCTCACGCTACGGTGGCATTGGCCTTGGTGTGGTTTCTGGTATTGGCTTGGTCATTGAAGTTTTTGTCTTCAAAATGCCACCCACATCACCACCGATCACCGTCATGTTGATCATTCTTGCCGTTGTCACCTGTGCTTCGATACTCGAAGCCGCTGGCGGATTGAAATACATGCTGCAAGTGGCTGAACGCTTACTGCGTAAGAACCCGAAAAATGTCACTTTAATTGCACCGTTTGTCACTTACGCAATGACGTTTATGCTAGGTACTGGCCACGCGGTGTATTCCATCATGCCGATCATCGGCGACGTAGCCTTAAAAAATGGCATCCGTCCGGAGCGGCCAATGGCTGCGTCTTCTGTTGCTTCGCAAATCGCGATTACCGCCTCGCCTATCTCTGCCGCTGTTGTTTACTACCTTGCTCAGTTGTCGAATATTCAGCACGAGATCACCTTACTTTCTATTTTACTCGTTACTGTACCTGCGACCTTGTTCGGAACGCTGTTGATGTCTTTGTACAGCTTACGCCGTGGGAAAGAACTAGATGATGATCCTGAGTATCAAGAACGTCTGCAAGATCCGGTGTGGAAAGAGAAAATCCTAAACACAACCGCCACAACGCTCAATGAAACTTTGCCAGTAGCAGCACGTAATTCTGTGCTGATTTTCGTTGGTGCAATATTAACGATTGTCGTGCTAGCGATGGTGCCAGAAACACGCACTATTGTTGAAGGCAGTAAACCGATCAGTATGGCGGTGGTTATCCAGATGATGATGCTCTGCTTTGGCGGTATCATTTTACTGGCAACCAAAACCGACCCACGTGATGTACCAAACGGTGTGGTATTCAAATCGGGTATGGTGGCGGCGATTGCCATCTTCGGTATTGCTTGGATGTCGGATACCTATTTCCAATACGCAATGCCGCAGTTTAAATCAGGCATTGTTGAGATGGTTACCGACCATCATTGGACCTTCGCACTGGCATTATTCATTGTTTCGGTTGTAGTGAACTCTCAAGCCGCAGTGGCGGTGATGATGTTACCTGTAGGCCTCGGTTTAGAACCTGCGCTACTGGTGGGCTTAATGCCTGCATTGTACGGCTACTTCTTTATTCCGAACTATCCGTCAGACATTGCGACGGTCAACTTTGATACCACAGGAACCACCAAAATTGGTAAGTACTACTTTAACCACTCATTCATGGCTGTCGGTTTAATTGGCGTAGTGAGTGCGTGCTGTTTAGGTTATGTTCTGAGCCAAATCGTCATTGGTTAACCCACTGTAAATACCCCAGACTGATACAACGCTGGGGTGTGTTTACTGCTAAATAAAAGTGCACCCAACTGAGCCTGAAGCCGTTGGGTGCACTTTTTCTTTATTTAACTGCCCTTTTCTCTTTATTTAACGGCCCTTTCTCTATTTAAAAGTCATGTTTGATAATATTGTTGTCCAATAAGGTGCTGACAATATCAATCGATGCCATACCATCAAAATTAAATTGGCTAGCGAGATTTTGGACCACAATGGTTTGGTGCACGTTATTGTCTGTTATGATATCCAATTCCACATCCGTCGTGTTGGCTATTACTTTCGCTTCTATCTGGTTAGAAGCTTGTAATGAAGCGAGCAGTTGATCCATGGGCAAATGTAAATCGGCCACAACATCAGTGAGATCTATCACATCACCTTCACCTGCGTTGAAATCAGTGATAGTGTCAGTTTTCTCGTCAACAGTATCGAGCGTCCATTTAAATATGTCAGCGCCACTTCCCCCGGTTAAGATGTCGGCACCAAGCCCGCCAATCAAGGTATCATTTCCGCCACCACCCACTAAGGAGTCATCACCATCGCCACCTTCAAGGTGATCATGACCACTGCCTCCTAGCAACTGCGCTCCAACATTACCGGCGAGCAATTGCGCATCATCCCCGTTCGTTGATTGATCAATCGTGCTACCGTCAGGCAATACTTCAATTGCAATATCAATTGATGCAGAGGCTGCACGGCTACCATCCGTTTCTGTTGAGATAGCCGCTACCGACAGAGTGTGTTGCCCTAAATCGAGCCCGCTAACCTGTAATCCGTCGATAGCATCAGCGGAGACAATCCACACCCCGTTTTGCTCAGTCACGCTACCCGAGCTACTAGAAAGCGCAGCGCCACTTGGCAGACTGTCGATCTCCAATGACAACACTTCATGGCTATCCGTTAATGCCGCGATTAATCCCAGCAATGCAATACCTTGAGCGCTGACACTTTGGCTAACATAGGTCTGCTTCATATAATTAAAGCTCGGATCAAGGGTTAATATCGGCGTATTGGCTTTAGGCGTCACCGCAATACTGACGGTTTCTGTCTCTTCTAACGCCATACCAGAAACATTGTCGGCATAGATACCACCATCATTGGCTTTAATTGTCAGATCAATCTGGTCACTGCCAATCGCGGTGGCATCAACAAAAACACCACTGGCGGGATCGCTGCTATTGAGTAGTGCGTTGATATCCGATAACGTGCCTTGTAGGACAAGTTCTCCAGCCAAATTGGTGCTCTGCGTGACAGAACTTAACGCGGGGATCACGGCACTGAGCAGACCTTCGCTCACGCTCAAAGTTACCGTCATGATGTCGTTAGTATGTGATCCAGCGTAATCAACATCACTCACACTCAAGCCGGTAACTTTTTGCCCCGCCTCTTCATCAATCGTTGTGGTGACCGTAGCAGTATCAATGGTGGGCGCATCATTGACCGCCTGAACATCAACTGAAACAGTAAACTCACGCGCAGGTCCCAAATGTTCAGTACCGTCCAGCCCTGTATCGACCGACTGCACTTTAATCGTCAGATCTCCCGCCCAAGTGTCCTTATGCCAATCACCAGAATTAAAAATCAGTTTATCTAAGCTTTGTGCATCGGCATTCAACAGCCATACGCCACCACCGATGTAAGTCCCCAGCGTGCCATTAGGCAATGCAATACTTGCTCCATCTGGCACCCCGGAAACTTCAATTCGCAACGTTTCTGGCGAGTTTTCACTATGGTTAGCACCGGCTGCAATCGAATCGGCTTTATCGATAATTTGCGCGTTGATATCAATTTCAATGTCAACGCCTTCATCGCCACTCGTTTGCTCAACAGGTTCAACGTCCACTACATCCCCAACGGGCGTAATATCCAATCTAAAGCTGCCGTTATGCTCTACAGGCACACCAAGCAAGGATTCTTGGGTAAAGACCTTGATGCCGATTTCCACTTCGCCACTAAAGTTCTTCGCAGGTTTCATCGCAATATCGGATAAATTGATCGAGGTTTGTGCTGGGTTGTTAATCTGAATGCTCCACTCACCACCACCATTATTTTTCACGGTATAGTCAGAAGAGAGAGAACTCACGACAAAATCCGTCGGCACCCCAGTAAGCTTGATCGACACAAATACCTCAGAGCCATCTGTATCGGTCAGATCAACGGTAAATTCGGAACCCGGTTTAGAAAGGACAATCCACTCATCTTCCAAACCGCTCACTTCAATATTGCTGCTGCCACCGCTGGAAATAATGACGTCGTCTACCACTGGCGTCACATCAAAACTTACTTGTGTGGTAAATGGTTTATCGGCATCGGTATTGACTACTCCCAACGCATTGGCATTGGTATCATCAAATTGCGTGATATCGGTCACTTTCCCCGCCACAGTAATGTTGACGGTATTATCATCATCGCCAGTCGGATAATTGGGTGCGGGTTTGAAATAAACATTGTCTAATGCCGCAGGTAGCTGAGACTGACTAAAAGTGATACTGGTACCGAGATCATGGCCTTGCGCATCAACAAAGGTTCCGATATTGGTTCCTTGCAGGGTTAAGGTGACTTCGCTCAGCACCTCTTGCCCTTCCGTGGCGCTATTGCGAATATCAGCAAGGTCAATGTCGAGCGAAAGATGAATAATACCATCTTCATACCCTATGCCGTCATTGGTCGGAACGTCGGACGAGCTTGAAGTCGGCTGATGATTTGCATCTAACCCAAGCGAACCTTCCACAGTCAATGTCGCTTTAGGGTTAATGTTATCATCTTGCGGTTGATGCGTTCCGGGAACATCGGCCACCGGAGAAACTGCCACCGGGATTTGCGTACTGAGGGTTTTTTCGTCACCAGAAGCCGTGTCTGTCGTCACAAAAGTGATCGGCAAATTAAAGTCGCCAGCGTAATCTTCGGGCAGATGCAGATGCAGATTTTCTAACCCTGAAATCGAGCCATCGGTATTCACGGTACCTTTGTACACATATAAGCCATCAACGAAATCAAAATGACCACCAGATAAACTTGCGCCAACTGGCAATACACTTTGCGCGATGACAATACTGAGCTCATCTTCTACACCATCAAAACCTGAAGCGTTCACCATCAATTTATCTTGAATTTGCTGACCTAAATTAATGGCGTTATCTTCGATGCCTAATACAATATCATCCGCATTGCCAACTAAAGTAATGTCAGCCGCTACCGTGTTGTTGCCCGTAGCAGTGAGCGGAAATTGTAAGGTGAGCTCTGATTGCACTTGTTGAACCACTTTGGCTTCAGAGCTATCTTCCCCTTGGTCATACACTTGGGCAAAAATGGTCACAGTGATGTCGTTATAACCATCACCATCAGGATCGTTACCACTACTCAATGTCAGGCCATTCGGCGCTTTTACACTGAAATTCTGCTCATCAACAATGGTCCATGAACCATCCCCATTATTAATTGCACCAGTAATCAGTAGTTGATCAAGTACCTGTGGCGTCATATTGCTAAAACGCACCACCAGTTGGTCAACCACTTCTAATGATTGGTAACCTTCTGTCGATTGAGTGTCTACATTATCAAAGCGTATAACGTTCGCATCAGGCTCGCCGCCGGCCGCATCATTAATCGTAAAGTAGATAGCACCAGAGGCATCCGCGACAACCTTGTTTATGACTGCGCCGTTCTCTTCAACACGTAGCTGTCCATCAGCTTCAACTATCGGCCTTACCGTGACATCAACAGAGCCATGAATGACTTTCGAAGCAATACCTTCACCAGAATTGATTGCATCGACGTATTCGTTGTCTTGTTCTTTAACCACAATCTCAGTGCTCAAGGTAAAATCAGTACTGGAGTGCTCTGGTGGCTGAACTTGAACGTAACCCGTTGTCAGCACTTGCGCTGAAAAATCTTGATCGCTCTGTCCCAGTGCGGGGATCAAAATGAGCTTGCCGTCACTATCTAAGGCCGTGACAACACCATCGACGTAAATAGTGCTACCTGCTGGGAAACCAGAAAGTGTAACAGAGGCAAAATACTCATCAGCATCAAGATGTTGTTCCTCTTCTGGCTGCCAATGAATATTAATGCGGCTATCCTCGTTCCCAAGCGAGTGTGATTGATAGTTGTCAACAACATCAATCACCGGTGCCACTTTAATGCGAATTTCCGACTCAATTTGACGCGTATGTCCATCATTTTCAGTAACGATGGTAGTCACTTTGATATTGATATTTTCGGTCGATGAATGAGATGGCTCCACTCGAATACCTGAATCAACCTGCGCTGAAGTTAGATTCGCCTGATAAATAGGTTGCTGTGCAGTATCGTAACCAACAAATACCAAGTTAATCACGCTACCAACGCTGTCATACAGTTTGACACCATCTGGAATGTTCGACAGTAAAACGGTGATCGACTCAGAGCTGTCAGCTGGATTATCCGCAAGCTCACCAGATAACACACTAAAGCCAAATCCAACAGATTGATTTTCATCAATCGTCGTTTCAATCACTTGCAGACCATTTTCACTAAATTCATTCCAAGTGTTAGTACTGTTTGAGTGAAAATCAATGGTTGGAATATCTGCTACGCCCTTAACTGAAACATTAACCGTCTTAGCACCTAATGAGATTTCATCTGTCACCGCACCCGTAGAAAGAGTAACGCTATCTTTAATGATGCCTTCAACAGAGAAGGTAAAATCAGCGTTACTATGCAACGGGGGTAGCACTTCAACTTGGTCAAGATATTGTTCAGGGACTTCATAATAAGTATGACCATTGGCATCGGTTATTTGTGATATTTCGCTGGCTCCGGCCCCCAACCAAATCAGTGTGACACCTGTTTCTGAAAAATCAGAGAGACGCACATAGAGTGTTTCTGAACCATCAGAATCAACGGATCCGGCCATCGTAATGACTTCACTTAATAACAAGGGATCGTGCTCTGTGGTAGGGTCAACGGTATTTTGCGTAGCGGCATTATCTTCAAAAATATTGATTCGATTGACAGAGAAGCTACCCATGTCGGCAACAGGACTAACATCTATGACGATTTCTTTCGTTTCTGATCGGGCGCTCTCTTTACCAACGTGAGCGTTAGTTTGCTCGGTCGTGATCGCTGTAATATCAAGTTTGATCTGACCACTGAAATTATCATTGGGGTCAACTTGTACTTGGTTAATGTCACTGGCACTAACAAGATAATAGTGACCTGAAGCATCCGAGCTCATCACAACTGGCGTACCATCGGCATAAACTAGCTGCGCCTCACCTTCACCTTGAGTAAAGCGGATCTCATACAGGATTGTTTCAGGGGTGCTGTTATCTTGTGTCTGCGCTAAAACATCGAGAGTAATATTGTCACTATCTTCTACTGCATCATAATGAAATTGGCTGCTTGAGGTCCAAGTCGCAATATCAGCCACACTTTCCACCTCAATGCGCAATTTCCCGTTCACATTATGATCGTGCAGGCCATTATTCAAAATTTGTACAGCGATATTAAGTTGGAAGCCACCGTCAGCGCTGGCATAGTGGCGGTCAGGCACAAAATACAAGTTTTCAACCTTCGCCACGCTGCCGGTTAGACTTTGCTCAACCGCATCAGCCGGTAGTACAAACCGTCCACTGACGACCTCTAGCTTGACATAGACACCAGAGTCGTTGAGATAATAAAAATCACCATGAGCATTACTGGCCGTGATTTTCACTTCGCCAAGCGATTCGTTTCGATCTAAATCGTGCAGGTTGACTCGCAAATCCACTTTAAGCGGTGAAGTATCTAAACCCGACTGGTTATCTTGGCCATTAGTGATTTGATTGGGGTTGCTAAACGGAATAGTGACGCCGTCGCGTCCTGCATCTTCAGCGCCAATAACATTAGCAACTGTGATAGTGGCATTTCTATCAAGAATATTGATGTTCAACTGTTCGGTCGAACTATCACCATCGATGTCTTCTGCTGTCACATTAACAGTAAATGAAATCGTTGGATTTTCTCCATGATCTAAACTAGAAACGGGTTTGAAAGTCGCATTGCCGTTTGGTGCAATAGCTAAAGTCCCCAAATCGCGCTCAACACCATTTTTTATTTCGACAACTGTGACCGTTTTTGTGATGCCGTTAAGTTCAATTTCATTCGCTAAGCTTGCACCATTGCCATCCCTAAATTGAATATCACGACCCACTTCATCAACGGCCACAAATTTAGTGATCGCACCATGATCTGCACCTTGAGTATCCGGTGAGGTATTGTTGTCTTGGCTAAATAAATTGACTGTTTTTATCGCCGTATTTTCAACACTAGTGATGCTTTTATCATGCAAAGTTGGAATATCATCAACAATCGATATTGGCAAACTCGCTGACGCTGAAACATCGCCATCTCTATCAGTTGCAGTAATCGGAAGCTCTAAAATATAACTATTTTCACCATTACCCGTCGGGTGGTCGATAGCTTTAAGCAGTTCAAATTGGTAACTATCGGCCGAGCCATTTAGCGTGAGACGAAAAACCACGTCCGTCGTATTCTTAATCACCGCCTCATAAACAGTGACACCATTACTGCTTGAAATTTGGATGATTTCTATCTCTTGACCACCGGACGTTAAATTCTCGACAGGCGTTACAAGATCCGATAATTGATAACTGACAATACCATCGGCACCGTCAATCACATCAAAGTGCCCAGCAATAACGGTGCTGTCTGAACGATCAGAACCGATCGTGGCTAAGTCATCTTCATCAACGCTCTGTTCGCTACCGACGCGAATACCGACAATCGTTGGCTTGTCATCAACAATAGTGACAGGCAGTAGAATGTCAGAGGCAGAGGCGTCGCCATCATAGTCCGTCGCCACCACGTTGAAATTCACCAGTCGCTCATCGCTGCCTGCGGCGTGATCAATCGGACCTTGCAAAGTAAAACGGTAACTGCCGTCCGCATTGAGCACTAAGCTAAACACCGCATTACCGCTCGGTGCCGCGCTGGCTTGATAGTGGTAGTTACCATTAGCATCGATTGTCGCCACGCCCAAGATCACCGCTTCGCCTTGAGAGGTTAAGCCCGCAAGCGGGTTACTGCTGGTATCCAACTGATAGCTCACCACCTTATCCGCGCTTTGAGTGGTAAACACTCCCTCAGCGAACAGCGGCTCTTTGCTGCTGTCTGAACCTGACGCTAAATCGTCTTCGTCAACGCTGAGCGCTTGCACGCCCGTGATGATTGGCTGATCATCATGGATGGTGACGGGCAGCAGAATGTTGGCGCTGTCGCCATCATAATCGGTTGCCACTACCTTGAAATTTACCAGCAGCTCATCGCTCCCCTGCGCATGGTCAATAGGACCTTGCAGGGTAAAACGATAGCTACCATCCGCATTGAGCACCAAACTAAACACCGCATTGCCGCTCGGTGCAGCGCTAGCTTGATAGTGGTAGTTGCCGTTGGCATCGATTGTCGCCGCGCCCAAACTCACCGCTTCACCTTGCGAAGTTAGGCCTGCAAGCGGGTTACTGCTGGTATCCAACTGATAGCTCACCACCTTATCCGCGCTTTGAGTGGTAAAGATTCCCTCAGCGAATAGCGGCTCTTTGCTGCTATCTGAGCCTGACGCTAAATCGTCTTCATCAACGCTGAGCGCTTGCACGCCCGAGATGATTGGCTGATCATCATGGATGGTGACGGGCAGCAGAACGTTGGCACTGTCGCCATCATAATCGGTTGCCACTACCTTGAAATTTACCAGCAGCTCATCGCTCCCCTGCGCATGGTCAATCGGACCTTGTAGGGTAAAACGATAACGGCCATCTGCGTTAAGCACTAAGCTAAATACCGTATGACCGCTTGGGGTAGTACTTGCTTGATAGAGGTAGTTACCGTTGGCATCAACTGTCGCCGCGCACAATACCACACTTTCACCTTGAGAGGTTAACCCAGCGATGGGGTTGATGCTGGTATCAAGCTGATAACTCACTACCGTATCGGCCCCTTGGGTGGTGGTGAAATAGCCTTCGGCGAACAACGGCTCTTTGCTGCTGTCTGAGCCTGACGCTAAATCGTCTTCGTCAACGCTGAGCGCATCCACGCCAATGATTTCCGGTTTATCGTCAATAATGTTGATTGGTAAACGCACACTTTCAGAGCTATCGCCATCATAATCGGTTGCCAATACCGAAAGGTTGAGTAATAACTCATCACTATTGATTGGATGATCCAGCGCACCTTGTAACGTAAACTGGTAACGACCGTCTGGGTTTAATATCAACTCAAAAATAGGCTGGCCATTGGCGCTCGCCTGATAGGTATAAACCCCGTTCAATGACGAGGAAGAGGCCAATTGCACCGCGACACCAGCCGAGGTTAACCCCGCCAACGGGTTAGCACTTAAATCCAACTGATAGCTTTCAATTTGATCAGAACCTAATTGGGTATCAAACTGCCCTGAAACAGTAATCGACTGTGAAGCGCTGGCATCCGAGCCGATATTTGCCAAATTATCCTCATAAACGGACGTCGACGGTTCATCGGACATAACAGGGTTATTACCATCACCAATACTGATTGCGATAGAAATCGGCGAGCGAATAGGATTTCCACCCGCATCAGAACCGGTTACATCAAATTGAATCGCAATTTGATCATTGGCAAAAGAAACTAAGCCACCTCCCACGGAGGGAACATGGTCAATCGGTTGACTAATGGTCGTCACTATCTCTAAGTTGATATCTTTACCTATAGACGTCGCCACTAAATCAATCCGTAGCACTTCACTGCCGTCAAGTTCACCGACAATATGGTTAGCCGTAGCATCATAACGAAAGCTTACCGCTCGCCCAGCCGAAGTAATATCGCTATTCAGCTCCGACAATAGCGCAGCTAATGAAAGGGATTCAGGAACAAAAGAGGCGGCATCCAGCGGCAGATCTCCCGCCGCGATTAAAACATTTGCCGTGGCTGATTGTGGGTACGAATTTAGCGAGAGCGAACCTTCAACCAGTGCTGCCGATAGTGACTCACCGCCAGCGGTAAAACGCAACGGACTCAAATTCGTTTCAGTCAATGATTGCTGAGCATCACGCCCAGTGGTTTCGAAAAACGTGCTCGCCAACACTTCAGTGAAATTGTAATCAATGGTGATGAACCCAGCATTTGCAGAGCCTTCACCCCCAGCTCCGGCAGCGGTTGCTTCAAGTATTTGGGTCGGGTCTTGGCCACCTAAAATGGCTTGTTGGATGGCAGCAATATTGTCTGCGTCAAAACTCACCTCGTCTAATAAGCTCAGATCGGCGTTGATCTCGCCTTCAATCGGAAATTGAACTAAGTCAACTGAGGTCTCAGAATCTAGTGACGCATGGCTAAAACAAGTAATACAATTCTGATCGACTATGGTAGCTTGGCCATTAAGCAGTATCGTCACCGACGAATGATTCACTGTGATTAAAATTTCATCTTTATTTAATTGATCACCCGCGATTACTTTACGCGCATTACCTTTGGCATCTGCTGCGATAACATCACCAACCACTTCTTGTACTAACGCAGGTTGAACAACCACATGTAAATCCATAGAGCCCCCAGATACTTCTTTAGCAAAAAAGATTCAGAAAACGAGCAATAGACCAACTGTTATTTTAGTCGCAATTGATTATGCAAATTTATATTTATGTAAATTACATCACTGAGCATAATTGTGCGTTAAAGCATCACTAGCGTCAAAACAGAGTCGGGCTAGCGAAACGTCACATAAGAAAACCTATCGGCTTGTATATTAAGAAAAATATGGAATTAGAGACGCTCAGCGAAGAGATTGGCAAGCAGATTACTGCACCTCATCTCACTTTTGAGACGGTTACTTAGGTTACGTTTAGGGATTAATTACTTATAGTAATCAACATCAAAGCAATACTGATTTTTACTGGTAATAACCTATGAGCACTGTCTGTAATGCATAATAATGACAGTTCACCGAGCAAGTTTAGCGTTGCAAAAGGAATACTGTCGGCAAAGGTAAGCACATTCGCACCTATTTTGGGTATTTTCTTTTTTGTGTTCGCTTTGGCGATAATTAAAAACTTTTACGACACTGATCGTCTGGCAACCCATTTCGGTGAACAAGCCATTACGCAACTGGAACAGTACATCAATCAAACGTCGGATGAACTGAACCAGCTGAGTAAAAAAGTTTCAAACCGCTGCCTCAGAGAGGATGTCATCGCTCTGAGAAGTTTTGTATTTCGTTCAAAAATGATCAAAGAAGTCGGCATATTCAATAGCTACGGGACTATTTTTTGTACCAGTAACGAAGGTCGTACCACCATTCATCTTTACAGATATATTCTGAACCGACTGAAACAATCGGAGAGTAATACAACCATTTCATTAGCGGGATCGCGCAGTAAAGAACAGACTTTTTTTGTGTATGCTTCCCAGCCAGATATGAGTGGCCTCAATGCGCTGATGCCTCCAGAACAGTTTATTAACCTAGTCGCTCCTAAACTTGCCAAATGGCACTACGGCTATCAGGTCAATGTATTAAGCCAAAGTATTGGCAGTGACCAGGAAGAGATCGATTCTGCTCATACTAGCTTTCTCTTTAAATCCGAGCATTACCCACTCTCAATTCAGATCTACTTAAATAACGGCTCTTATGCTTACCATTTTCTCGATAACTTATGGCTTGTCTTGCTAACAGCAAGTATTATCTCTTTGATTTATCTTGCTTATCACAACTATCATCTCAGCCGAAATACCTTAGAAGTCTCTTTGAGAGAGGCAATATCAAACCATCAGTTGGAACTCTATTTACAACCGATCGTCGATATTACCGAAAATAAAATTGTCGGGAGTGAAGCGCTTCTGCGCTGGAATGAACCGTCTCAAGGTTATATTTCACCCACTATTTTTATCCCGTTGTCAGAACGTATTGGCGTCATTCATCAAATCACATATCGTGTATTGAAATTGGTGACGGAATGTGTGGAGCAGCACAAACATGCGCTGCTCGATCAGTACATCAGCATCAATATCAGCCGATTATTGATCATTGATAATTACTTTATGGATTACATGAAACGCTACGCAGCAAAACACCCAGCTATTGTCCCAAGGCTGTTATTAGAGATTACTGAAGACAATCATTTCAACGTCGACGAATTGAAGTTAGCCATGGCAAACTTACAGCGGCTGAAACAACTCGGTTTTAAAATCGCGATTGACGATTTTGGTACCGGCTACTCAGGCTTAAATTTTATCCACCAGCACGACTTTCACACTCTCAAAATTGATCAAGTGTTTATTAAAAGCTTGCACCAAAATTCAGCTATTACTTCGGTGTTAGTGTCGATGATTAAACTAGCAAAGCAATTGAACATGCGGCTGATTGCTGAGGGCGTTGAGAACCAAGATCAGGTGAGAGAGTTAGAGTTGTTGGGTGTACGCTACATCCAAGGTTTTTATTATTCTGAACCTATGTCGGTAGAGGCGTTCTTCCGATTCACCCTTTCCGCCAAGCAGATCGCACACCGCTGAAATCGAAGCTAATCAACACGCATATTTTCCTCCATACCCCTTCAATCCTTGTCAGTAAAAACCAGCCACTGGGGCTGGTTGAGTCCATAATACAAAAACCATATAGCAGGACAAAGAGTAATAGAATCTATGGTACACCATGCCCTTTGGCGGCGACCCAAACCCGATACCACTGCTCGCGGGTCAGTTCTAAATCGAGCGCGGCAATTGCCGCTTTAACGCGATCAATTTTGCCAGAGCCAATAATCGGCAGCGGCTTAGAAGGCAGACGCAATACCCAAGCGTAAATAACCTGATCAATGCTGTCTGCGCCGATCTCTTGAGCGATCGCTTCTAGCTCACTGCGCACACGTTGGGTTTGTTCAGTCTGGCCGTTAAAAATCTCGCCACCGGCTAAACAAGACCAAGCCATTGGGCGAATATGCTGCGTTTGCAAATGATCCAAGGTGCCATCGTGTACCACATCGAAATTGAGCGGGTTAATCTCCACTTGGTTGGTCACTAACGGTTTACCTAAGCGAGATTGCAGCAGCTCAAACTGGCGCGGGCTGAAGTTAGACACACCAAAGTGCTTCACTTTACCCACTTTGCGCAGTTCAGAAAACGCTTCGGCGACTTCATCGGCATCCATCAAGGCATCTGGGCGGTGGATCAGCAGTAGATCGATTTCGCTCACACCGAGTCGTTCCAGTGAATTATTGACCGACTGATAGATATGCGCAGAACTGGTATCGTAGTGGTTTATCTTACGCTGCGGCGTTTTTGCGCCACACAAATTGATATCGCACTTAGTGACGATTTGGATCTGCTCGCGCAGCGCGGGCTCCAGTGCTAAAGCTTCACCAAACAGTTTTTCACACTGGTAGTTACCGTAAATATCTGCATGGTCAACCGTGCTAATGCCCAATTCAATGTGCTGTTTTAAAAACGTCAAACGCTGTTGTGGCGTCATGCCCCAATCTGCCAAACGCCAGTAACCTTGTACTAGCTCTGAAAAATCTGGCCCTTGCGGCGCGATTGTTACTTTAGCAACCATTGGTTGTCTCCTTTGACTTAATTGCCGCCATCCTAAGCAGGTTTCGATGACGGCTCAATGAATCTACCGAATAAGTTAAGATTACGCGCCGAAGTTGTGAGATTCACTACACGTTGACAATTTATATCGGTGAAAAATTCATCGCTTCTACGCCCCCAAGCCATGCTTTGTGATCAACGCCGAATTCTTAAGGCTTAGGCTCAAGCATTCGCAAACGCTAGGCCAATTTCGTCAATCGCACCCTGCCATTGGCGCAGCCATTCATCATGAGATTGAACAGCAAAATGCCTATCTGCTCTCTAGAACGTTAAATAATGACCGTGTCGTTATTGCTTTTGTTGGCCGTTAAACCCAGCACAGAGGTAGTTGCAAACACCATAGTGACTGCCTCTGTTTCTTCACCATTTTTTTGGTCAAATAATTTAAACTTGCCCACTAAAACTTCAATATTATTAATGTGTTGAAACATAAAAATTAAATTTAGCATAAGCTAAACCAATTACCCTATCAAATAAGCACAAACCTACTGGTCATACCAAAACTGTCAACCTTCCATTTGATTTACAAATACTTACACACTATTATTCGCCGCTAATCGAAATAAATGCATCATTTTTATTCACACAAAGGCAACACAAAATCAATATTTCGCATTGTAATGCCATTACCATAACAAGGCCTTAGGAGGTCGAGAATGATCATCAAACCCCGCACGCTACTCGCGCTGTCAATATTGACAGCGTTTCATGTTCACTCTGCTGGCTTCCAAGTGGCAGAGCATTCAGCCTCAGGGCTAGGACGTGCTTTCTCTGGTGAAGGAGCTGTGGCCGATAACGCGAGTGTGATTGCTCACAACCCCGCAGCCATGACACGGTTTGATACGACGCAGTTTTCGGGTGCACTGTCCATCGTTGACCCAGAGGTTGATGTATATGATGTGAAAAACCAACAGAAAATGAACGATGTTGCGCCACTGCAAGTCGTTCCCGCGGCTTACTACGTCAGTCCAATCAATGAAAAATGGGCTTGGGGGATGGGAATATTCACCACTTACGGCGTCGCTACAGACTACCCTAATGATATTTATGCAGGCGATCTTGCAGGCGATACTTCTCTTCTTTCTGTCAATTTAAACCCGAACATTGCCTACCGCGTTAACGAACAGCTTAGTCTCGCTGCGGGTGTTAACCTCGTCTATGCCGAAGCAGAGCTGACACGGCATAAAGGTGCTTTAGCCGTATTTACTGGCGGCTCTGCCTCTGACAACCTAGTCGGAATGACTGGAGAAACCGTGGCTTGGGGCTGGAACATCGGCAGCTTATATGAGTTCAACCAAAACCACCGTGTCGGTTTTGCTTACCGCTCTGCCGTTGATCTGGATTTTGATGATGGTGAGTTTTCAAGCTATAGCTCAGGTGTTGCAACAAACGCTGTTGTTGAAGGACGTTTAAAAATCACGCTACCTGCGATGTGGGAAGTTTCCGCATTTCACCAACTCACTGATAGCGTGGCGTTGCATTACGGGTACCAACGTACCGGCTGGAGTTCATTCAAAGAGTTAAAGGCAACGTCATCACAATGTACCAACGGAGAGTGTTTTTATAAATCTGAAAAGTATGAAGACAGTGGCCGTTGGTCATTGGGCTCAACTTATCAATTAAACTCGACTTGGACACTACGCGCCGGTTTTGCTTTTGATGAACAAGCTGGCGAAGCCACATTGAGTATTCCAGATAGCGACCGTTATTGGTATTCAGCAGGCGTGAGCTACGTGATCAGCGACTCGCTATCCATTGATGCGGGTTTTGCACTGGTGAAAAGTAAAAGCGGCACGTTTACCGAAACCAACAAACTCAATGAAACATTGACGTTTGAATCGCAAGGGACTGCTTACCTTAGCGCTATTCAACTTAACTACACGTTCAACTAAACTCAGGGACAAGTCATGCTTAAAACAACATTCAAAATATCGCTGCTCTGCTCTGCGTTATGGTTAGTCGGTTGTGGTGATGAAACGAGCAGTTCGGGAGCAAGCACAACACCCACTTACGAAGCCTACATTCAAAACGCGTTAACACGCGAGACCAGCATAAAATTCAGGCTCAGTGGCGCAAACGCAAACGTACCACTGCCCTCTTTTGCACTCATGAATGCCAAAGACGGCACGTTAGAAATTCCAACCAAGGGTGATGACGCCTTAACCAATCCAGTCGCCGCTATGGGCACAATGGATGGTTGGTCAACATCAATGCCACTGTTTTTAGACTTTGAAGGCGTAGGATTGGCTGATGGTCTTATCTCTAACGGTATTTATTTAATTGAGCTGACCGACAGTATGATTGGCAGCCCAACGGTTAAAAATGTGCTGACATTGAACACCGACTTTGCTGCCATCGCCAGTGCCAGCAGCGATAAAATTGCGATCGTACCAAACAAAGCGCTCAACCCTGCCAGTGAATATATTTTAGCCGTGACAGATGAGATTACCGATGTGAATGGCAATATTGCAGGCACATCCAGCAGCTACGCCGCGTTGAAGTCCAAAGTGAAAATCTATACCGATGATAAGCTAGGGGCACTACAAAAAGTGACCCAAGGCGTGGAAAGCATTTTCGCTTTGACAGGGGTGGATCAAACCAAGATTATTTATTCAACTTGGTTTAGTACTCAATCTGTTGGTCAGACACTCTACAGTGTGAAAGGCGCCACCGCAGCAGGCCTTGCAACGACAGATATTGGTAATATTTGGAAGCAAGGTGCGAACCCAAACAACCTTAATTTGAGCGCCGCCTACACCATGAGCTTTGGTGCTACAACCGATTTTGTAACCGCACTTGATAACGATGCAAATTTTCAAACTTACATTGGCGCAGAAAAAACAACCGCTAAAGCGTTTATTAAAACTGAATACACAACCAATGGTTATCAAGTTAATGTCACGACTGGAACGGTTAAGCTCCCTTATTATTTAGAGAAAGGAAGCAACTGGAACTCACAGCCGTTTGAATCAGCAATGCCAAGTTTGGCCTTGATTAAAAATGCTTTGGCAGATGACAATGAAAAAGCCACCATCGCCAATCAGCTCATTGCTAACAATATCGACGTGACTCAACTAGCAACCAGCCCAAGTGAACAGCTTAAACTGGTGGGCTTGACCCTCACCAAGTCTGATGGCAGCCCACTCGATCCTCAGCGCATCATGACACGCTATAGTCCTGTACCTAAGGTGAAATCCTTAGAAAACGTTGATTTTTTACTGTTTACTCCTGACGCAGGAGCAAACGGGCCGATCGTGATTTACCAACACGGTATAACTTCTGTTAAAGAAGATGCGTACTTCACAGCCGCACAGTTAGCCCATGCTGGTATCGCCGTGATTGCCATTGATCAACCGCTGCATGGTGCTCGCAGTTTAGATGCACAGCGCTCAGCTAATGCCGATATTCTAGCGTACCTCAACTTGAACAACTTGGCGGTCGCTCGTGACAACACGCGTCAGAGTATCTTAGATATCATGGGGCTGCGTGCGGCCATTACTTATTCACAAAATGCAGGATTGTTTGTTGGTTCTCAATTAGCAAACGCAGACGATACCGCGATGACACCACCAAAATTCCTTGGCCACTCATTGGGAGGAATCGTCGGCTTAAGCGCTGTTGCGAACGCGAACCGCACTATCGGTGATGCTAATGGTGATGCGCTGTATAAATTCTCTGGAATGGCCATTGCAAACTCAGGTGGTCAAATCGGTAACTTGTTAATGGGTTCAGCAAACTATGGCCCACTCATTAAACATAATCTCGCCTTAAGTGCGAGCCCCAAATACAAAGCATTCGCCGACCAATACTGTCCAGGGTTAACAGAGAAAGTTTGCTACACCACGTTTGAAAACACAGCCTCTGCCTCAGACAAAGCGGCACTGCAAAGTCAGTTGGATCAATTTACCTACGCGACTCAAACCTTGCTCGATACTATGGATCCATACACAAACGCAAGTTACCTAATCAGTGGTGGAACCGCAACAATCCCTGCTTATCTACTGCAAGTGGCGGGAGACGAGAGTGTACCTAACAATGTCACAAATACACCTGCAGGCACCGAACCCCTAGCAACACTATTGGGATTAGCCAACGCAGTACCCTCTGATGTAATCACTAATACGTCTAAAGTCTTCGTAAAAATGGACAGTGGTACACACACAACCTTTCTCGCACCACAAGACGCGGCCGATGCCGTGCTTCGCGCTGGAGCGCTATCACAACTGGCTATTTTCTTGAACTTAACCGAGTAAACAGTCTTTACCTATCGAAAAGCTCCCTTATTGGGGAGCTTTTAAACTTATATCGATTACCATAACATTTCTCTTTCTATTTTTTAGTTCATGCTTATTTATTCCACCCTAACATAAAGCCATATAAATATTATGGATAAGCATAGAATTATCAGAAAAAGAAGCCAAAACCACTATCACAATCAAACTATACATTATAATTTAACTTTTTATTTGACTATAAAAAAATATTAATTTAGCTTCTGCTCAAGACAAAAAATGAATTAAATTATTAAATAGTCAATCACACAAATTAGAGTTTAAACACTAATCGATGTAATTAGACCGCGCACCATAAAATAATATTGTCATACTAAATAATTTAAGGATTTAAGAGATGTTGGATTTTAATTTATTTCCATCGCTTGATATTGTAGAAGGTAAAGCTTTAACTTCAAGATCTGCTATAGATTTTACAATGAATAAAAATTCAATAAAAGATATCATCGGCGATCCACTCGATGTCGTTGACTATTATTTTGAATCAGGTGCAAAATGGGTTCACATTGTTGATCTTGATGCAGCATCAGGGATTGGAAATAATATAAATTTAATAATTAAAACCATCAAACATATTGATAGTAAAATGAATACTCAAATTTGTGGTGGTATACGGAGTAAGTATAATTTAGAAAAATACATTGATGCTGGATGCTCTAGAGTTAATATTAGCTCTATGATATTCGAGCAACCTTTACTCTGTGATGAATTATTTAAAAAACATAGAGATAAAATCGCAGTTGCTTTAGATGTGAGCCATAAAAATTCAAAATATAAATTAGCAACACGTGGTTGGAATAAATTACAAGGTGATTTATGGAATGTGATCGAATGGTTAGATAAGTCCGGCTGCCCACGCTATGTGGTGACAGACATAGAGCGTGGTGGAATGATGAATCATCCAAATTTCACTCTACTTGAACAAGTCATAGCTAAAACTCAAACCCCGATAGTATCTGGTGGAGGTGTTACATCAGAACAAGATATCACGCGATTAAAACATCTTGGGACAGAAGGGAGTGTCTTAGGACAAGTTATTCATACTCAGCGACACCAACTTGAGAGGTTTATCCAGTATGCACAAAAACTCAATAAAAATGAGCCCGTTCAGAGTCGATTTATCTGATGTAGGCCTATTAGGAGAAATTGTTATACCTACTGCGAACATTACCAACTTAGATTTAGTTTTCATCAATGATCTTCAATTAAAAAAGACCGAGAATTTTTATTTATCAAGAGGCCATAGATATTATTACCAATTGACATGCTTCGAACTTACACTAGACATTTTTGATTATTATCATAGAATTAACGAAACAAATAATATTCACATTAAATATATATTATTAGACCATATTTTTAATGGGTTGCTCAGGATATTAGATATACTTGTTATATATCAAGAGAAAGATGCCATTAAATACCATATAAGGAAAGTACAAGAAATAGCAGTTGAAATTGTAAACTATTTAACAGGAAAGGATATAAACACCCTAGGTAACTATATTGTATCTTTACCGCAGAGCATTGCAAGATTAACACCTAGAGTTTATTTAGAAGGAGATAACCACTTACTAACTTTAATTTCAATAATGAAAATCCCTCGTTTTGATATATGCGTAGGAATCTTATTTGGAGGTGCAGCAAACGCAGCAATTTATTCTGCATATCATCTTAGCCAACTCAACTACATTAAGATCTCTTGTTATGATGACATAAGTAACAGTAATCACTACATTTGGGGGAATGAGCTTGATCTCAATACATCCGTACTGGTACTAGATGATAATTGCGGGACAGGTAAGACGCTAAACTTAACCAAATGCATATTAAAAGACTATTATAAAATCAATGCAAAAATTGCAGCTATCGAATTACACTGGGAAAAACTATTAAGAGTAAAAGGATATCAACACCAAGATACTGTTTTTGATTTGGCAAAATTAGATTATTTAACACCATGGAATGTTCGCCATCATAATTTACTCAAACAATTAATACAACAAGATAAAGTATCTAAAAATAATAAAACGACCATAAAAGAATGGTTATCTTACTCAAAAAATGTTCTCAATATTTTATCTACTCTTGGAATTCATGATTCTGCCTTTGAATCCATGATTACATATTGTTCACAGTTAGAACATCATTAATATACTCAAGAAATTTTAAATACGAAGGCACTACACAACTCCAACTTTCAGTAGTCCACAAGGAGGCACTATGGAAGCTCATATTATTTGGGATTGGAACGGCACCTTGTTAGATGATTTTCATATTTCTCTCAAAGCTACCAATGTGGCATTAATGAATATTGATGTACTCCCTCTAAACTCAGAAGAGTACCGTTCACTCTATTGCGTACCTGTATACGATTTCTATCGTAAAGTTTTAGGTCGTAAGCCAACTCTAATTGAATGGGAAAATATCGGTAAAAAATTTAGCACTATCTATAAGCATGAAATATTGGACGCACCTTTAGCGAAAGATGTGCTCGATTTACTGCATAAGCGTCGACGACACTCCATCTGTTCACTAATGGAACGCGACTTATTAATAAAAATGCTCGAGTCTTTCGGAATCAGTAGCCATTTTACTGAAATTCATGGACGTACCACCCCTCTAGCAACAGAAGGAAAATACGCTCATCTAAAACAACACGTTAACAATCTCATCAATAATTGGGGGGTAAAAAAAGAGGAAATAGTGGTTATTGGAGATACGGCGGATGATGCGGATTCAGCTCAAGAGCTGGGACTCGCTTCGATCCTCTATTCAGGGGGAACATTCAACCATCAGCGTTTAGCCGCGACGGGAAAACCTGTAGTAAACACGCTGATTGAAGCAGTAACACTTGCCGATTATCTTGTTAAGGAGAAAAAACATGTTTAAAGCCATTGTAGGACTTCAGTTCGGCGATGAAGGAAAAGGTAAGTTTGTCGATTTATTATCTCAACATTATCAGCATGTTGCCAGATTTAATGGCGGAGCCAATGCCGGACATTCTGTAGTAGTCAACGGCCAGCGATCTGCATTTTCTCAACTACCAGCAACCCGATCCGATGGTAAATGTCTGTATGTCTGCCAAGGTGCGCTTATCAGTTTAGAAAAATTAGTACAAGAAATTGAATTTATGACGATCACTTGTCCACATAGCAAGATTTTTATCGATCCTCGTTGCCACATTGTACTTACTATCCATGCTCAGCTTAACCAAGCGTCAGAAAGGTACAAAGGTACTAAGAAGATAGGCTCTGTTGGCGTTGGTGTTGGTGCCTGTTTCGAAGATAAATCAAATCGTTTGGGTATTCGACTGGAGGATACTCTTGATAAGCCAGTGCTACGTCGAAAACTCGAACTCCTCTGGAAAATTAGAACTAAGCAAATTGAAGCGGTGTTTGAAGGTGAATTAACACTCTGTTTTGAGCAAGAAGTGGAACGTCTACTAGAATTAGGTCAAAAATTAAAACCTTATTTCCATTTTACGAACCAAGCGATTGCAGAGCTCCTTAAAGAAGGGCATGACATATTATTAGAGTCTTCTCAAGCCACATACCTTGATAACAGTTTCGGAACCTATCCTTATACTGTTGCCTATTCAACATTAATTCAAAGCTGCTTTGCTTATATTGGTATTCCCGCTGATAAACTCAATGTATTGGGTGTAATGAAATCCTATATGATTCGTGTAGGTAATGGCCCCTTCCCTACTGAAATTAATGGCGATATCGCCCAGTATATTCGCGTGAGAGGTCGTGAATATGGCACAGTGTCTCAACGCCCTAGACGTTGTGGCTGGTTAGACCTTGCACTGATTGAGCATGCTATCCGTTTAAATGGCGTCAATGAAGTAGCAATTACCAATATCGATGTTCTTGCTGGAATGGACGAAATTTGGATTTGTACAGGTTATACATTACATGGTCAAACAGTCTGCACCGACAAAGCCTTATTGCATTTTGATCAAGTAAAACCAAGCTATACCAAATTAGACAGTTGGCCTCAACTACCTAATGAAGAATTGCAATCTTTTGATTTTCATGAAAATTTAATTAAGTACCTTACATTTATTCAGTCACGGATCAGTGCTCCTATTCGATATATCTCTTACGGTGCTGACCGTAATCAAACGATCCAATTAGACCACCATGGGGTTACGCAGGCTTTCACTCAAAGTTTGGAACAATGTGCATGATTTATTACGTCACTGGCTTTATGTTTTCAAAAAATGGCGGTCAGGTTGCATTAATCAAAAAGTTAACACCAGCTTGGCAAAATGGTCTTTTAAATGGAATTGGTGGGAAAATAGAAAAAAATGAACTTCCTCATCAAAGTATGGCAAGAGAGTTCGAAGAAGAGGCTGGAGTCATTACTCAACCCGATGATTGGACTTTGTTTTGTGTACTAACTAGGCCAAATAACTATCGTGTCCATTTCTTTTTTACTTTTAGTGATAAGGTCTATTCAACCAAAACTATTGAACAAGAAGAAATTATACAATTACGAAGTGATGAATTACCCAGTAATATAATTGAAAATTTACGTTGGTTAATTCCATTAGCACTAAATCATTCTTTAAGTTTCACTAAACCTATTGAAATTGAAGAGAATGCTTAAGAAAACTAATTATAATATTATCTAGATTGCTGCTACAGTAAACAATATTAATTATTATTTAAGAAAATTAGAAAAAAACCTTCATTTATATATAAAAACACCGCTAATTGAGCGGTGTTTTTATAAGAAGCTAAGTTATCGGATAATATATTTTTTTCAGACAATATTGTATGTTGAAGGATCAGAGCCTCCTATACAACAAGCTCATACTGCCATGACGATCATCATTACTCATCGTCCACTTTAGGTGCAACTCTTTTTTTCGGCACAAATACCGCATCACCCACTGCCACATTCTGATAAAAGGTTTTATCGCGTTTAACGGGCTTCTTATTGACGGCATGCGCCTTAGGCTTAGTACTTTTGGTCTTAGCGGCTGCGTTTTTCTTAAAGGCCGCAACACGTGGTTTTAGCCCAGTAAATTTACCTTTTAGATCATCAAATTGAGAGAACTCGATATCTTGTTGCAAAAAAGCTTCCACGCGCTTGAAGCTGTCCCAGTCTTTTGGGCCAACCAGCGAGATTGCATCACCTTTATTACCCGCACGGCCTGTACGACCAACACGGTGCACATACTCTTCCGTATGTTTGGGCATATCAAAGTTAATCACGTGCGTCACATTCGCGATATCAAGGCCACGTGAAGCCACATCCGTCGTGACCAAAATTTTAAATACAGCGCGCTCAAACTGGCTCATGATGGTGTTGCGCTGGTTTTGATTTAAGTTACCACTCAACGCAACGGCTTTCAGTTTCTGCTCGTTGAGTTTAAGCGTTAAACGCTCAGTATCAGAACGAGTTGCGGTAAAAATGATCACTTGTCGATATTCGGCTTCTTGCAGCACGCGTTCGAGTAAGGCTTCTTTGTGATCGAGATGATCACAGAGGTAGAATTTTTGGGTGATGTCTTTATGCTCTTCGTTGGCAACACCAATCGAAATGCGTTTTGGATCTTTAAGCAACTCGGTACCAAAGTCATTCACTTGGCCGTGATCAAGCGTTGCGGAAAACATCAGTGTTTGGCGACGACGGTGGTTCGCCGCATGATGAATACGGCGTAGTTCCGGCGCAAAACCTAGGTCCAGCATGCGGTCAGCTTCATCAAGGATCAGCGTATCTAAACCATCAAGACGCAACGAGCGATGCTCTAAGTGATCCGCTAAACGACCAGGAGTCGCCACAATAAAACGGGGGAAACGGCGCAGTGCTTTTACTTGGTCGTTAAAGTTTTCACCGCCCACAATCAGCGTTGCTTCGTAGCTCAACCCACTGAGCATAGTACGCAGCTCACCGTACACTTGTTTGGCCAACTCACGTGTCGGAGCAAGAATCAGAGCTCTAGGGTCTTTTGCTGATAACGCTTTAGTTTTAAGAGACTTATGCAGCATTGGCAAAACAAACGCTAATGTTTTACCCGAACCAGTCTTAGAGGATGCCAACAAATCTTTACCTGCAATCGCCACGGGAACCGCTTGTTGTTGGATCTCTGTCGCTTGTTTGAAGTCATAGTGTTTGAGGGTCTTCAATAAGCGATTGTCTAAGCCTAAATCTTTAAACTGCAAAGGATTCTCCAAAAATTTGTAAAGTTGCCACAGTAAATAGGGCAAGAGGTCAGAATGAAAACGCAATATGATAGCCCGAAAGGCGCTTAGATAGATAGAGATCACATAAAAATAATCAGCACGTACACTTTTTCAAGGCATAAGAAAATAAAAAAATACGCATCTTAACGATGAGAAATAGCGGAGTAAATGAGCATAAATTGAAATTCTTGGGTTATTTTGACGTTTACCCACTGTGTGAAGCCTAAAATAGTGTCTACAATTGAGTTCGTCGCTATAAGATGATTTCCAAAAAAAATGGTCCCCAAACGACTTGATATTACAGGTAAACAGCCTCTGATACTTCAAGTCATCAAGGGATAGGCGTCATTGATAATAATTTTATAAACAGGAGTTCCATAATGAACAAGATGTTAATTGCAGCTACCGCTTCTTCTATACTTCTACTTGCTGGTTGCGCATCAGGACCTGATGGAGTAGAAATGACGAAAATGGATCAGCTAAGCAATCAAGTTAGCCAACTTAGTGATCAAATTTCTGCACTTAAGAGCGAGCAATCGACACTTTCGTCTAAAGTAAGCCAAGCGGCTGATGCCGCTACTGCTGCGCAAGAAGAAGCCGCTCGTGCAAACGAGCGTATCGATAATATTGCTCAGTCATACACGAAATAATTTCGTTATTTTTCATGACAAAAATGGCTACGAAGGCTTGTTAATTCAAGCCTTTTTATTAATATTATTAACATTCCACCCCATTAACACACCCATCCAATACGCTCACCGACTTATTCCTTTATTCTAATGCGGTTGAAAAATCGGCAGCCACTACTTCGACAGGCACACCATTTTGCGCCAAGATCACCGCTCTCGCTTTCGCATCGGATTTGTTAAATTCATCTAACCACCAGCGAAGTTCTTGCGGTACCTGCAACTCTTTTTTACTGCCGTTACTACGAGTCAAAGGTTCATGAGCTTCAAGAAATACGCTTCGGTCTGGCTCTAAGGCTAATTTTATAGGCTCATCAATCACTTTCACTTTCTCGCCACGCTGAACCTGCTTAAACAGCCATTCAATATCCTTGGGATCCATGCGAATACAACCTGAGCTGACTCTCATACCAATACCAAAATCTTTGTTAGTACCGTGGATCAAATAATCACCCGCACCATAAGCGAGACGAAGCGCGTATTCGCCAAGCGGGTTATCTGGACCAGCAGGCACCACCGCAGGCAGTTCAATACCTTTCGCTTTATATTCAGTGCGGATCGATTGAGGAGGTGTCCATGTTGGGTTCGGCCGTTTTTGGCTGATAGTGGTTTCCATTTCAGGCGTGTCACGACCAATACGGCCAATTCCCACGGGGAAAATATGTACTTTGCGTTTTTCAGGCTCGAAGTAATAGAGCCGCAGTTCCGCTAAGTTGATGACGATGCCTTCGTAAGCCACGCGCGGTAAAATAATTTGTGAAGGAATGGTTAGCACAAACTCTTGCTGCGGCAAAAATGGGTCAATTCCTTTGTTAGCCGCCATCAAAGATAAAAAACCCACATCGTATTGCTTTGCAATTTGCGCTAGGGTTTCGCCCTGCTCAATCACATGATATTGAGTTCGACCAACCATGCTACTGCCTTCGGCGGGAAAATCATAAGTCGCGGCGAACACGTTCACACTGAACGCGCCCCAGCAACAACACAAAGAGAGTAGCTTGCGTAGCATGGTGATCAGGTATCCTTGGCGTCTTTATAGAGCTGTAAGGTTATCTCTCTTTCTACTTTGTGATCAACCATTGGCGCGGGATATGACAAGGAATTGACGGCAGGGCATTTCCAAGGCGTGTGGATGTACTTATCTGGCAACGAAGCCAATTCAGGTATCCACTGACGAATAAAATCACCTTTCGGATCAAAACGTTCCCCTTGGCTGGTAGGGTTAAAAATTCGAAAATAAGGTTGCCCATCACACCCTGTTGAAGCGCACCACTGCCAACCACCATTGTTGGATGCATAATCGCCATCCACTAATGTTTGCATAAAATATTGCTCACCAAGTCGCCAATCGATATGCAGATCTTTGGTTAGAAAACTGGCCACAACCATCCTTAATCGGTTATGCATCCACCCCGTTTTATTGAGTTGGCGCATCGCCGCATCGACAATAGGGAACCCGGTTTGCCCCTGCTGCCAACGTTCAAAGGCCGTTGAGTTCTCCCACCAAGATACATATTTCCCCCAAGGCGCAAAATCTTTTCCTTTGCAGAGATCAGGACGAAACCCGATCAGATGCTGATAGAATTCACGCCAAATAATTTCGCTCAGCCAAGTTTGCGCCCCTTCTGACAACCCAATATGTTGCGATTCAGCGTATAGGCGCGCCATACATTGACGCGCAGAAAGCGCCCCTGTTGCGAGATAAGGCGACAGTGCGCTGGTCGAATCCAACGCGGGGAAATCACGTTGCTGGTGGTAATTCTGTACCTTATCACGGCAAAACTGGCGTAATTTAGCGCGAATTGCATCGAACTCGACCACCCAATGATCACTGCTGATGCGTGGGTAGCTGAACGAGCGGTGTTCGCTCCACAGCAACGGATCAAGATCCTTTATAGGTCCATAATGTGCCGAAATAGGCGTTGGTAAAATTTGAGGGATAGCTGCTTGTGATAACCACGCTCGTTTAAAAGGGGTAAAGACTTTGAAATAATCACCTTGCTTGTTTTTGACCGAACCGGGCGCAATAATGCACTTATCGTCGTATGCTCGCCACTCGATCTGGTGCTCTAGGCAAAACTGGCTCGCCATCTCATCACGCTGCAACTCATTGATTTCATACTCGCGATTAACCAACACTGCGCTGGCATTAAGCTGCTTAGCCATGGTGGCAATCTGCTGCGCAGCATCAGCGTAATCATCGACTTCCTCATACAATAGAGCAATATTGAGTACTTGCAGTTCACGTTGCAGCTCAAATAAACGCCGATAAATAAGATCTGCCTGCATTGGGGCAAGATGATGTTTTTGCCACTGTGCTGGCGTTGCAATGAATACGGCAACAACAGGCTCTTCTCCATCAATGGCGGAATGTAATGCCGTATTATCTACGGATCGTAAATCTCGGCGCAGCCAGAGTAATTTCACTGTACATCCTTACTGATTAATCTAACGAATGGTGCAGACGAGCAACCACATCTGACAACGAAAGCTTATCTCCCAGTGAGATACGCAATTTCCGTAACGCTTGAACTTGCTGCTCCGTAAAAGAGCGATTAGCAAACAGCGCAACCTGTTGGTAGTTTGCTAAAGCATCATGATCAACAAGAGCGGTAAGATCTTCGACACCATCTAAGATAGTGAGGTTATAACCCGCTTCCACCTTTCCCACGAACCATAGCCAAGCCAGTATGCTCGATGTCGGATCAAGATTAACGCAAAGACATTTCCCCTTAGTCGCCGCTTTATTTTCCGCTTCAATGATCGAGCTCAACTTGCTGATCATCAGTGCCTGAAAAAGCCCTTTTTGCAAACTGCGCAGCGGTCCTTTAACCCGCTCTAAGGTATCGATAGCAGGAAAGACAAACTGCCGCTCAACAATCTCTAACGGATACTCTTTCAATACCGTGGCAATGGTTGATTCTGCTTTGCTTTTATTGAGATCCACTAAAGCTTGCAGCAATTGTTCTTGCTCTAAAAGCTCTGAGCCATGATTTGCCAAAGCATCGGTGATGCTTTCACTGCCACTGAGCAATGCACTCACTTTACCAATCGAAACCCCTTTCGCCAGCCAGCCTTGAATGGTGCGAATCGTCGCGATATCCTCTTGTGAATAAAGGCGATGCCCTTTGTCTGTTCGCTGTGGCTGAACAAGATGGTAGCGGCGCTGCCATGCACGCAAGGTCACTGGCTTTACTCCCGTCATCTCAGCAACGTCTCGAATAGCGTATAATTTTTCAGTCATCATGTTCTCAGCCGGATCGTTCTCATAGTCCATAACGTAACCTTAGCGTTTGTGGATAAGGCGACAAATAGTGCTGTTGCTGCAAATAAGCATCGGGATACATTTTTATGTAGTGTTTGAGCAACGTAATAGGCGCAAGTAAAGGAAGAACACCTGTTCGGTAATCATCAATAACCTGAGCTAATTCTGCCTTTTGCTCTTTGTTTAAGGCTCGTTTGAAGTAACCCTGAATGTGCATTAGAACATTGGTGTTGTTTTTACGGCTCGCTCTGTGTTTGAGCGCATCCATTAGCCCTTGGCGGTAGTGCTCAATAAAATACTGTGGCGGATGCTGCTTGACTTCAGCCACCAAACGACCGAGTTCTCGATACGCTTGCGGGTGGTGGGCCATTAACGTCAATTTGTAGCGTGAATGAAAGGCCACTACTTTGCCCGGTGTCGGGTTGTCACCTATCGATTGATAAAAGTCATGTAAACAGTAGACACGCGTAATGAAGTTTTCGCGAAGCACTGGATCATGCAAACGACCATCTTCCTCCACAGGCAACCACGGCATTTTACGCATTAAAGTGGCGGTATAAAGCCCAACGCCCTCTTTGTCTGCTCGTTGATGCTTATAGACTTTGACTCTTTCCATGCCACATGTCGGGGATTTAGCACAAACGATATAACCACGCAATTTCATCAATTCGAGTTCATCGACTTTTCGTTCTGAGAAATCGAACATGGCTTGTGTGTAATCTTTGGTTTCATCTTTAGTTTCAACCAGCGCTAAACGCTCTTCGTGAGAGATCAGGCGAATGGTAGGCCTAGGAACCGTTAAGCCAATTCCAACTTCTGGGCAAACAGGTATAAAAGAGAAATAATTGGTGAGTTCTTTAGTTACAAAGTCACTCGCTTTATGGCCAGAGTCAAAACGGACTTGCTCTCCTAGCACACATGCACTGACACCAATACGAATTTCAGGATTACTCATCATCGCCTCGTGTACAAAAATATTTGTTGTATAATGTATAGCACAAGCTCACCTACTTATACAAAATATATTTATGTACACATAAAAGGTAAACGTTTACCCAAATCGATTGCCTTACCACTTCCAACACTTTTAGTTATCAATGGACTCAAAAAAGGGTATTAACCTTCATTCTGTGACCAATCTCTCAAGGAGAGTTGCCATGCATGGCTAGTATTGCCTCAACAAAACACATCAGATTCAACAGAATTAGTAATTTATCTGATTAGAGAAATGAATTGCTGACTCGAAAACTTTGGAGTAATAACGATGGCAACCCCACACATTAATGCACAAGTTGGTGATTTCGCTGAAACCGTTCTAATGCCAGGCGATCCATTACGTGCAAAATACATTGCTGAAACTTTTTTAGATGACGCTAAACAGGTTTGTGATGTTCGTAATATGTTCGGTTATACCGGTACTTATAAAGGTAAAAAAGTATCCGTTATGGGCCACGGTATGGGCATTCCATCATGCTCGATTTATGTTCACGAGTTGATTTCAGAATACGGTGTAAAAAATATCATCCGTATTGGTAGCTGTGGCGCAGTTCGTGACGATGTCAATCTAATGGATATCGTTATTGGTATGGGTGCTTCAACCGATTCCAAAGTTAACCGCATCCGTTTTAATAACCACGATTTCGCCGCGATTGCGGATTACGGATTGCTTGAAACGGCCGTCAATCAAGCCCGCGCACAAAACGTACCCGTGAAGGTAGGCAACGTGTTTTCCGCTGATCTGTTCTACACACCTGAAGGTGATTTATTCGAAAAAATGAATAAGCTTGGTATCTTAGGTGTGGATATGGAAGCGGCCGGTATTTATGGCGTTGCAGCGGATCTAGGCGCAAAAGCATTGACAATTCTTACCGTGTCAGACCACATCATTCGCGGTGAGAAATTAAGCTCTGAAGATCGCCAAACCTCTTTTAACGACATGATGAAAGTCGCGCTTGAAACCGCGATTAGTATCTAATTTTTAAACCTCAGCTGCTCACCCAAATTGGCAGCATTAAATTACCCCGAGGGGGCGATTGTGTCCAACGACCAACTACCCAAGGACGCAGATGGTTTACAACTCAACTTTTGTAAAACATTGGCGTGTGACAACTTTGGACTGAGTGAAGCCGAACGGTACGTTCTGCAGCGCGTAAACCCGAAGCGTCCAACGATGGTTTGTCGTGAATGTGGAGCCTTCCCCCCCTTACTTAACAACCGAGAAGTGTTAAACGAATTACACCGTTTAAGACAGCTTCACAGCGACGGATTGCCCGCTTGCCGCAGTGATGATTGCCAAAATTTCGGTTTATCTGTTCATACGCACAAACATCTCTATCACGCTTTTGGCTACAGCGGCGATCGCCAGCGATACCGTTGCAAAGCTTGTCAGAGTACCTTTGTTGATAAGTGGTCAGGAGCCAACAAAAAACTCGCTTTTCAAGAAACCTTACTCGGCCTACTCTTCATGAGTTATTCGGTGCGAGAGATTTGCCGTAAATTATCCATCAACCCAAAAACGTTTTATGATCATGTCGAGCACATTGCCAGTCGCTGTCGGCGAAAACTGGCCATGATTGATGCGCGTTGGGTGAATCATGCAAACCAATATGAACTGGCTTGCAATTATATCCCGCTCCAACCCCATAGCGACAACAGCGTATTGTGGTTTGCAACAGGTGAAGCCAAAACAGGTTATATACTCTGTCAGCACGTAAACTATTCCGCCAATGAAGAGCCTGCTGGCGAGCTTGATCACAACCCCTATCACTCGCCCGCGCGTTTTGTTTCTCGTGAACATTCATCCGAGGCGAATCTACCCACTCCTGACGCATCTCCGCTATTACGTGAGCGTATTGATCAGAAATACCAAACAATTTTAGCCCGTGGTAATGTAGAAGACCCCATGGGTAACCTCACCACTTTTCATTATCCTTCTAAAGGCGCCTTGATTCGCCCTCCTTACACCTCTTATGCCCACTTCCTCCACGTGCTGGATTTGTGCCTTGAAGATAAGCGAGTTTCTATCTATCTGCCTCAAGATCCGGTTTTACGTTCTGCCGCATTGAGCGTCTGTTTGCCGCGAATCAAGCGTAAGAATGTTGACTTGATGTACGTTGAGGAAGATCCGCAATGGCAAAATGGACATTCCGTGAATAAAACGGACATTGTTCACATGGGATGGTGGCGAGATCGCTGGGCTATTGCCAATCAGGCACAGGCTGTCAAAGGTGTTTGCTATTTGGCAGGAGACAATCCAACACCCGAAGCTTGGCTCGATAAAGCATCGATTAAGCAAACAGAGTTCTATCAAAAACGCTTCCAACTGTTGTTCGAAAGCTTTATCAACGAACCGAGGCGCAAACTTCGCCCTGGCGGCCTACAACCAATGCTGGATATTTTTCGTGCTTGGCACAATTTGTGCTACCAAGATAAACATGGATTCACCGCCGCCCAAAATTTGGAATTAACCAAACATCCACTGACATTGAAAGAACTACTCTCTTAGATTTTTAGGTTATATTTAGACTGTGGATTGTGAAGTAGCGCAGATTATTGTGGTAATGAATAACCAATGCACCCACTTTTGGGAAAGTAAATAGTGCGCTTTAACGTTGGCTTCATATAATGAATCGGTGACTTAGGCTTCTTACTTTTGAGGAACAACCCGTTTGGATAAAAGCCAATATCTTCTTGAAATTGAAATAGAACAGCTTAGAACTCGCATTGAAGCTGAGCCGGAGAAGGTGTCGATCGTCGCTGAGCAGTGTTTATTGAGAGCACAGCAGATCTTTTTCCCTGAAGGGGCGATTCAATGTTTGATCATTTTATCTCGCTGCGCTTGGTGTTTAATGGATTACCGAGTCGGTTTAAAACGCATTAAAGAAGCCTTATCCACTCAAAATACCCTCGATACTGATGACCACCTCCCCGAAATTCTACATATTCACGCGCTGCAACTTTGGGGTCAGGCAAAATATTATACCGCCCAACAATATTGGATAAATGCCCTAGAACAATCGGCTCTGGTTGATGAAGTTGAGATCCAAATAGAAAGCCTGATTGGTTTAGGAAATGTTTGGCGTATCACCAACGAGTATCAACTATCATGTTCAACCCATGAGTTAGCGGTTAAAGTTGCTAATAACAGCCGTATCCATTGGTTAGAAGGAAAAGCCCGTATTCTGTGGGCATGGGATCTCTACTTACTTAACCAATACATCGATATGCTCACGGTGCTGGATGGTGCAGAAGAAGCGCTACAGGATCATCCCGATAAAACTTGGCAAGCCGAAGTTTGGGATTTTCGTGGTTTGGCACTGCTCGGGCTAGAACGAATCGAAGATGCAGAAGCGGCAACCACCAAAGCACTCGAACTTGCTGTTGAGCATAACCTGATATGGATGAAAGCCCACTCATTCATCAGTCGAGCTCGTTTAGAACTGCTGAGGAAAAACTCCAAGAAAGCGACCGAGCTGTTAAACCTTGCTGAAGCCTCTGCTGCTTCGTTTGATAAAGGTGAACTGCTCTCACAAATTTGCTACCAACAATCCCTAGTCGCAGAACAGCGTAGTGATTTTAAAGCCTCTTTGAACTCATTTAAGAAATACCGCCAATTTACGGTTGAGATGCTTCGAGAACAAACGGCGCGCATTGGCCTTGATAAAGCGAGAGCCTCTAAGCGGCAGCTTGAGCAACGAGCACGAAAACTCATTAACCGTATTCGAGGGCAACACGAGTACGATCCAGAGAAACACCTATCCAATGTGGTTTCAGAAACCTATTGGTGGGAGCAGCTCGTGCTGTTTAAAACCGAACTAAAACATTCCAATCACGCGGTTATTGTTATCCAACATAGCGATTCAAAGTACCTCGATGTATGTACCGAGATTGCCCATTCACTTTGCAATCAAAAAGATCTCGTCTCTCGTCTGAGCAGCGAGCGCTTAGGGCTTCTTCTTGCCGACAAGGGGGATGCGGCACTGCACGTCTTTCACGTGTTAGCCAAGATGATTGAGATATATCCTTGGCAACGAAAAGGGCTAACGGGGTCGCTACCTCAAGTAATGTTCCAAGATATTTTGAGTTTCCCATTCACATTAGAACAACTGGAAGACAGCCAACCTCAGGAATCGTCGCATGGAAGTACTGCTCAGTAAGATTAAAGATACGGGTTTGGATGCCACCTCCGTATCGGGTGAAGAGGCCATCATTTTCTGGAATCATGTCCGACAACATATTGCCTCTACACCAAAAGAAAAAGCGCTCAGCTACATCATCAGTGCCGAATACCGTTCAGAACTGCATCAGTCGTCCGCTAGCATAGAAGAACTTCGCCACGCCTTAGCATTACTTGAATTGCCTGACGATGCTGAAATCATATTATCGGTGAAAAACAGTTTGAGTGAACGCCTAATGGAAAGTGGTGACTTTACCTCTGCACTCAACGAATATGTGTCGGTTTCTAATATCGCCGTCGATACTGGATATATTGATGAATATGTCATGGCTGTCATTGGCATGGGCAATTTATGTGATGCTTACGGCGAGCATAGCCGAGCCCTTCGCTACTATCAAAAAATTGACAGTATTGATCATGCAATCACCAGCCGCTCATTACGCCTGCGTTATAAACTTTACATGCTATCGTGTTACATTCAACTGCACAGAATCTCCGCGGCCAACGACTTGATTAAAGAGTGTGAAGAGCTGAGTATTTTGGTCAGCGATAAAATTCTTACCGGGCAAATTTCACTCTATCAAGCTCAACTTTATCTTTATCAGGATCAAGTCGATAAAGCGCTCATTACGCTCTCTAGTGTTCAGTACAGTGCTGGGAATATGAATTCCACCTGGCTATCGAATATGATTCGAATTGAAACGGCCAACTGCCTTGCTAAAATAGGCAAAAGTCATATTGCCAATATGATGCTGGCCAGTACAGACAAACGCCTGCAACGATACACGTCACCAACGATGGCAAAGCAGTTGTATCGAGCATTCAGCGCCGTGTGCGAGCGCCAAGGCCTTTATCAAGCCGCCCTAATTTATGAAAAAAAGGGCTTTCGAATTGAAACTGATCTGATGAAAAATATTCCGATTAGTGAACTGGGGGCCAATCAACTGCGCCGCTTATCGCGCTTTGAATTGCAGCTCAAACTGATCTTATCTGAGATTGAAAATCGCGAGCTAAAAGAAACCACCGAACACCAAAAAAATACGGTGGCCCAGCTTCAACAGGATGTCTTCACAGATCCACTCACCACCTTACACAACCGCCGCTGGTTAGACGTAAAACTCAAAGACCTACTGCTTCATGAGAAGCTATTTGCATTTCTAGTCATTGATATTGACCATTTTAAATCGATTAATGATGAACTTAGCCACTTGGTTGGTGACAAAGCGATAGTCAATGTTTCACGTGAGTTGAAAAACTACTTTAAATTCCGAGGCTCTTCCTGTGTCCGCTTTGGTGGTGAAGAGTTTCTGGTGATTTTAGAAGATAGCTCACTCGACCAAGCTGAGATGCATGCCGAAAACTATCGTGAACGCATATTCCAATTTGGTTGGCACGATATTCTAGGTGAGCGCGGCTTAACCGTCAGCATCGGTATCACCTTGCATCGAGATGGTGAAAATACACAACGCACATTCTACCGCGCCGACAAAGCCTTATATCGCGCGAAAGCGAATGGCCGCAACCAAGTGTGCACTGAGTAACTTTCCATCACGTTAAGCTATTGGCTGCCGTTTACACTCGTTATTGAAATACAGGAGCAACTATGTTTTTAGATTACTTTGCCCTTGGTCTACTGATTTTCGTAGCCTTGGTCATTTTTTATGGAATCATCGTCATTCATGATATCCCTTATGAAATCGCCAAAGAGCGCGACCATCCACATCAAGATGCCATTCATGTTTCTGGCTGGGTCAGTCTATTTACCTTACATGCCATCTGGCCATTTTTGTGGATTTGGGCAACCTTGTGGCGAAAAGATCGTGGGTGGGGGTTCACTAAACTTCAAGAAGAGCAGCACGATATTCATCATCGTGTCGATGAACTTATCGATCAAGTCGCAACACTCACTCGAGAATTACATGAGTTAAAAGCGCAGCCACCCGTTGCTCAAGCGAACATCGACCATACCAGTAATCAGGAGACAAAATAATGGATTTACTTCTGATCATGACTTATGCCGCTTTATGTATTGCGATATTCAAAGTCTTTAAAATTCCATTAAATAAGTGGACCGTCCCTACCGCTGTATTAGGTGGCGTTATTTTGATCGGCACCCTGATCTTACTGATGAACTATAATCATCCTTTTACTCAATTGGGTAGCCAAGTTTTTTCCACAACACCTGTCGTCTCAGGAGTACGAGGAAGAGTGATTGAGGTTCCGGTACAAGCAAACCAGCCCTTAAAACAAGGTGATGTGCTTTTTAGAATTGACCCTGTGCCTTTTGAAGCGGAATTGGCAAAAATTGAAGCTCAGATCAAAGAGGCGAGCCAAGGTGCACTCGGCCTAGAATCGAATGTTTCTGAAGCTGCGGCAGCGAAAGTACAGGCTATCGCTGACCGGGATAAAGCACAACGTGAGTATGCTCGTTATCAACGTGGGTATGATAAAGGAGCATTCACCGAGCAAGATCTTGATACCCGTCGCCAAGCTTATAAAGCAGCAGAGGCAGCAGTAGAAGTCGCCCAAGCACGTCTAAATCAAGCCAATATCTCCTTAAACTCAGAAATCAATGGTGAGAATACTACCGTTGCTCGCCTGCTTGCCGATTTTAGACAAGCCCAATTCAACCTTGAACAAACCGTTGTCAGAGCGCCTACTGATGGCTATGTGACGCAATTAGCTCTCAGACCAGGTGCGATGTCCGTACCATTACCCTTAGCACCAATGATGACGTTTGTACACACAGAAGATAAAATCTACACAGCTGCATTTAGGCAAAATTCTCTTCAACGCCTACAACCGGGCTTTGAAGCCGAGTTTTTGTTCAGAGCACTGCCCGGAAAAGTCTTCAAAGGAGAAGTGGTTGAGATATTGCCTGTAATTGGTGAAAGCCAGATCCAAGCACGAGGCACCTTGCTAGGAACTGAGGCATTACGTACCAATGGACGCGTACTCGTCACCCTTAAAGTTACCGATGATTTAAGCGATTATCACCTGCCGCTCGGTACCGCTTTTGAAGCCGCTATCTATTCAGACAGTTTCTCTCATGTCTCGATTATGCGTAAGGTACTCATCCGGATGAAAAGTTGGCAAAACTATCTCTACATAGATCATTAGATACCATCCGTCACGACATACGTGGAAAAAAACAGCCAACCCAGATATTGCTTGTCTAGTGACTATTGACATCGTGTTACAAGGGTCGTAAACGACCCTTTTGTTACCTGTCGCTCCAACGTAGAATTCTAACTTCATTACCCGCTTCGGGTTTTACTGGAATATTGAGTGATAAAAGCAGCGCAACAAGTGCCATTACCGCTCCAATGTAAAAGACGCTCGCCGGAGAGATAAGCCAAATTAAACCAAACGTCGTAGGAGTGAGATTAAACCACACACAACTATTGGAATTTAACATGACGATTACGTTCGCAACGATTAATTTATTCAATTATTTAGCTCCGCCGAACGCATATTATCAGTTCGATAATATTTACACGCAAGCAGAGTGGCAGCAAAAAAAGCAATGGTTTAGCCAGAAGATCCAACAAGTGGATGCCGATATCATTGGCTTTCAAGAAGTTTTCAGTTTTGATGAACTGCGCAACCAAATGATAGATTTAGGCTATCCGTATGTGGCTTGTGTTGATGAGCCGATCGTCAAAGATGGATACATCTACAGCCATCCGGTTGTGGCGATAGCCTCTCGCTATCCTCTACGCCAAGTGAGCGCTGTACATGGCACGCTGCCAAACCAAGCTGCCCCTTTTTGCTTTAATCGTACACCGTTACAGGCTACGCTTTGCCTGCCAATGCTCGGGGAGATCGATGTCTATATTGTGCATTTTAAATCTCAGCGTCCGGCAGAATCCTCTGCTGCACCTCATAACCTGATCGATGAATGGCAACAAGAGACGCTAGGACGCTGGCAATCTACTGTTCAACGAGGGTTTGAAGCAAACCTAACTCACCAATATATTATCAATACTCAAAAGCAAACTGGGCGACCTTGCGTGTTAATGGGCGATTTTAATAAATCTTTACATCACGAGGAGTTTCAAGGACTACTATCGCAGGCCTTATACCGCAGACCAGAAACACAGCAACCGCTGGCTGGCTATGCGCTTTACGATGCTTGGGATCTGCATACCGAGAGTATGGAGCAGCCTCGCAAAGCCACTCATTACGCCGGAGCCAAGGGGTCCGTACTCGACTATATTCTTCTTTCTGCGGATTTCTCCCCTTTTACTCATACAATGAAAGGTGATGTCAGCCGCTACACTGTGCTTGACCAGCATCTGGTTAACCCAAGCTATGAACTGGATAACTGCAGCACTGATCATGCACTGGTCGCAGTCACATTAAAAGTAAACACAGCACCGTTCTAATGGGGTTGTATGTTACGGCTCTCGATGCAATAAATGCTGCCATTCACTGTGTCGATTTAAATAATGCACAACATAGCTACAGACAGGTTTAATGGTGTAACCTTGCGCTTCAATTTGCGGTAATACACTTTCCATCATAATTTTCCCGTATCCTTTACCCTGAAGCTCATCCGGTACGCGAGTCGAAACAATAAACAACACATCATCCTGTTTTTGGTATGCCACTGTTGCGAATAGATTACCCTCAAGATGTACTTTATATTGACAATTTTGTATGTCATGTCGCACTTCATGGGTCATGATAACTTCCCAATTGATATATAAATCAAATAAATTGTTATTCTCAAAATTGAATCTTTAAATATCTACTCCTAGAATTTAAACTATTACAAAAATTAGAATAAAATGCAGCTACTGCATCACGGAGAAAATAAGATGGAATCGCAGTCGGCAGTGCTGAAAGATGAACAGAGCCAAAATCATTCGGTTGAACGTAACAAAACTCTATCGACACTTAATAGTACTGATGCGTTATCTATGGTTGAGCACAGCAGCGAACTAACCTTAAGTATAACCACTCCCGTTGGTACGAAATTTCAGTGTAAAACGTCATTTATCGGTACCTACTCTCATTCCCATCTCCTTGTAGAAATTCCTAAAATTTCCGCAGATGATCTCTCTTTTTTCTTCCAAGAAGGTTTTTGGATGAATATCAGAGCTATTTCACCACGTGGCGAAGGGGCTTTAATCCATTTTCGTAGCCAGTTGTTACATGTCTTGCAAGAGCCTATACCGCTCGCCATGTTATCCATTCCCAACAGCATGCAAGTGACCCAACTGCGCAAAGAAGCTCGTTACGATGTGAATCTGGCAGGAAAAGCAACGGTAGGAACGCATAAGTCGGATTGTGAGGTAAGAGATCTCTCCAAAAGTGGCTGCCGTTTTGTCACACCGCCTCTTGGGCGCACTTTCCAAGTGGGTGATAAGATTAGTCTCGAATTATTTACTGATGCTCGCGGCAGCCAATTCTTTGCGCCTTTGATGGGCAAAGTTTGTAACCTGCAACGCTCACTGCACTATGCTCGTTACGGAGTGCAGTTTGATGAAGAAGGTGTCAAAAATGCAAAGAGTTTATTAAGTCAATTGAAGTTTGATGGCACAAAATTAACGCTGAAGTAAGCAATACACCCTAACCAATAAGTTAGGGTGTATTGCTATTATTTTTAACCGAGAAACGAAATATACCCTTGTAATATCACCAAATTCACAATATCTACAAAGAATGCCCCAACGATTGGCACGACCATAAACGCTTGTGGTGATGGGCCATATCGTGTCACTAGCGACCCCATGTTCATCACCGCTGTTGGAGTAGCGCCAAGGCCGAAGCCGCAGTGCCCACCAGCGATCACAGCGGCGTCATAGTTTGATCCCATCACTTTAAAAGTGACAAAATAAGCAAAGATACCCAACACCACCGATTGCACTGCTAAAATCACCAGAAATGGGACAGCCAAGTCAAAAATATTCCATAACTTTAAACTCATGAGCGCCATAGCAAGAAATAGCGATAGGGAAACGGTGCCTAAGATGTCAACGGTTTCAGCATCAATTTTATGAACTTTCGTCAATTCCAGTATATTGGTAATGAACACACCGATGAAAAGCGCATAGACAAAATCGGGGATCATCAACCATTTGATTTCAAATGCACTTACCCCCTGCTCTAAATATTTAGCACCTGTGACACAAATGAGAAGAATGAACAAACCCTCAATCACTTTCTTTGCGGTGACTTTATCTTCTTCATATTCATTGTAGGTAACTAGTTCTGGGAACTTATCGTGCGTTTTAGTTCCTCGTCCATACTCAGATTCAAACCCGTTTTTATTAATGAGTTTTTGAGCTACTGGGCTACCGATAATCCCACCAATGATCAAACCAAAGGTCGCTGAGGCCATGGCAATTTCTAGCGTATTGCTAAGCCCATAATTGTCGTTGAATGTTTGAGCCCACGCCGCTCCCGTACCGTGTCCACCCGAGAGGGTAATAGAACCGGCGATCAACCCCATCAGTGGGTCAAGACCAAGAGCCGTCGCTAACGATACACCGACGCCATTTTGGATGATGATATAAAACGAGGCAACGGCGAGGAAAAGAAAGACTTTTGCGCCACCCTTAACCAGTTGAGTGTAATTGGCCGCAAGGCCTACGGTGCTGAAAAACATCAGCATAAAAATATTCTGCAACGGCAATGAGAACTCTAAATCTAAGCCGTAAAAATGTAGAAGAGTGATCGCGAAAGCGACAATTAAGCCACCGACGATGGGCTCAGGAATGTTGAATTTTTCCAAGATAGGCAGTTTTGCGTTAATAAAGTGGCCTAAAAAAAGCACGCTAATAGCGATTAAGAAAGACTCAAGGGGCCCAATTGAAATTAAATGGTGCATATAACCTCTTATTACTGCTTCACTCATCTTCCTTAATGAGTTTGGAGATCATCAAAGAAAACTTGATAAGCTCGAAAAAAATACGATTGATCGATACGGATCATCCTTATGGATATTGTTTATTTACAATGACATACGATGTTTATTTGATGGGTTTTACGAACATATGGCCTAACTGGTTTTGCTCGAAAAACATCTTCGCTCACGGCTTTTGATTGTCATTTGCAAACTCTCATTAGACGAGCGAGGAGGCGTATCATACCTAACAGACAAAAAAAGAGCCAACCGCAATGATGCGATTGGCTTATATATAGTGTGAACAAACTCATTCACTAACAACGTCAGTTGGCTAGGTGACCCTCGGCTTTAAGAAGGGTCAAATAAGTTTATGCATTAAGTATGCCAACTAAAAAATGGCTACTTTTTAGCTATACATCACATCAATTCATCAAAATGTAGTACTTTATCGCATTGCGCGAATTGCATTATGCGAAAAAATGCAAAATAATACTCACCCAGTTGCTATAAAACAAACTCATTCTCTGCGTTTTTTCACATTAAGCCAGCACCACTCACTCCTCTTTTGTACAAGCATTTCTTGGTTATTTCATTATATACTTCCGGTACATACACTTAATCATGCAGATTCAATGAATTATTTCAGTACATTTTTAAAAGGAATGGCCATGGGTGCCGCCGATGTGGTGCCGGGTGTTTCGGGTGGAACCATTGCATTCATCACTGGTATCTATGACACTTTGCTTGAAAGCATTCGTAGGATTAACCCGAGTTTATTGCGTATAGTCAAACGAGATGGATTAGCCGCCGCATTTCAACATATTAATGGCTTCTTCTTGCTCGCACTGTTTGGGGGAATATTCACCAGTATCCTCTCTTTGGCTAAACTCATTTCTTGGCTACTCGCCACGCATCCTATTCCTATTTGGTCGTTCTTCTTCGGTTTAATTCTGGTTTCGGTGTTCCATATTGTGAAACAAATTGAGCAGTTCAAACTTTCTCGATTGGTCTTCGCTTTGCTGGGAATTGCGTTTGCTTACAGTATTACGGTGCTTAACCCAATGCAGATGGAGCCAACAGCGCTGAACACAGTTCTAGCCGGTGCTATTGCCATCTGCGCCATGATTCTACCGGGAATTTCAGGCAGTTTTATCCTGTTGCTGATTGGTATGTACGCACCGGTACTGGGCGCGGTGAAAGAGATGCAAGCCGATATTTTGGCACTCTTTTTACTCGGATGTGTCGGTGGTTTACTGAGTTTTTCTCACGTATTATCTTGGTTACTCAAACAATTTAGAGACTTGACCTTAATTTTTCTTACTGGATTAATGATCGGCACCTTACCCAAAATCTGGCCTTGGAAAGAAACGCTCACTTGGCGAACCAATTCTCACGGCGAGCTCGTTCCTTTGCTACAGCGAAACCTTTCTCCATTCGAATTTGAGTCCATCACTTCACAGCCTTCGCAACTGCTGGTAGCCATTTTATTGATGCTTTGCGCTGTTGCCCTCGTGCTTGGCTTGGAGCAATATGCAAAACATCACGATGTGTAAATCACACCGCATAGCATGAATGAGAAAAGGTGGGGAGACTCACCTTTTCTATATTGATTTATTGCACATTTTATCCATTCGTCACCACTGCAAAAAGATAGCTGTGATAACATTTGCGCTTTATCACCGCTTGGATTATCACCATGCACAACGCAATCAAAATCGGCGTCTTTGTTCTAGCCCTGCTGGCGGGTTACTTTAGCAGCGATATTTTCAATTGGCTCTCTTCAGCACACTCCTCTTCAGACATTAATCAATATTGCCAGTTGTCGAGTACCCCTTGCCGACAAGGAGATGTTGTCATGACATTGGCACACGATAAATCTCAACCTTTGGTGGCTAACACTCTGACCGTTGAATGGCCGCAAGCCAATGCAAGTAAACTCACACTCACACTCAATGGGCTAGAGATGGAGATGGGCACCGCGAAATATGTACTGACGCAGCAGGAAGACGGGCTCTACACAGCACAGATTGTACTCCCAGTTTGCACGACTGAAAAAATGACATGGATTGGCGAACTCTCTGATGGTCGCACCCAAGTATTTCCGGCAATAAGGATGGAAAGATGAGTAAAAATTGGTCTCTGGCATTGGTGGTTGCGTTTGTATTAGGCTTTGGCATAAAAACCTATTTTGATACGCAGCAAAGTATGGATTTAGAGAGCGGTAATAGCTCATCTTCTGAGGTGATTTTATTTGGCAAAGCAAATCAATCCATCTCTATTTTTGATACTAAAGATGAACGCATACGTGTTGTTTACTTCGGCTTTACACGCTGCCCAGATGTCTGCCCAACATCTCTGGCTATGTTAGCAGGTGCACTCAATCAACTGGATGATGTAACCAAAGCAAAGCTGCGCCCTTTATTTATCTCTCTCGATCCAGAGCGTGACGCTGCCGATGCTTCTCATCAATACGCCCAATATTTCCACCCTATGATCGAAGGACTTTCTGCTCCTTTAGACATTACAACACCACTGGCGCATCAGTATGGCGTCATTTTCCGCAAAACCGAATTAAAGGGATCTGAACTGAAATACACATTAGATCACAGCTCCTACTTCTACTTTTTACAACCAGATGGAACATTAATCACTAAAGTTCCACATACGCTTTCACCGGCTCCCATTGTTGAAGCCATCAAAACAATAATGACGTCATCACAAGGAAAATAACATGAAGCTCAATGCTCTTTTTTTAGCAAGCCTTGCCTTTAGCCCGCTTACTTTTGCCAACACAGATATTATGGTACATCACCCTTACGCACGTGCCACCGCACCAACCGCCGCCACCAGCGCAGTATTTTCTCAAATCATGAATAAAGGTGAGACGGACCGTTTCATTGTATCGGCCAGCACCGATGTGGCAGGGAAAGTTGAATTGCATGATGTAATCACCGAAGGAGATGTGATGAAAATGCGTCAAGTCACTGAATTTAAAATTCCGGCCAAAGGGCACGTCGAACTCAAACCGGGCGGCTTGCACATCATGCTTTTTGATTTGAAGAAACCATTGGTTGAAGGTGAAAAGATTGACGTACAACTAACCTTTGCCAATGGTGAGCAGCAAACCATTATTGCACCAGTAAAAAAAGTGATGAGTGGTATGGCACACCATTAAAAAGAAGAGGGTGAGCGATGTTGGCTTACCCTCTTTTATCATCGCACTAACCGCTCATTGACCAGCCTAATGGCGAGAACGAGACATCCCGACAAGTGGCCTATCATTCCAGCACCAAAAATGCTACATTTTATTTACATCTCACTCAAAATCGATTGCATTTCCACATATTGATTAATTATTTGTGCTGATTATCAATTAATTCTAGACACAATATTCCGCGTAGATATCATTACCCCCTTCAGTGGAGCTCACTGATGTCACTATAACTCTATTTGCCTACCATAACCGATACTATGCTTCGTAGTATTTAGGTCATGCAGGATGTAATTCGATTTATTGCAGGGATAACTATGCAAAGCAACAATATTTTCGCCCGTTTTGCGCGTGGCAATTTGGTTCTGCAAATACTCGCCGGTATCGTTCTCGGTGGGTTATTAGCAACCTTTTCACCCGATGATGCGAAAAACGCCGGCCTACTTGGCGACCTTTTCGTTGGCGCACTGAAGGCTGTAGCACCAATCCTCGTGTTTATTTTGGTCGCGGCGTCCATCGCAAACCAAAAGAAAAACCAACACACTTATATGCGCCCAATCGTGGTACTTTATCTTTTCGGTACCTTCACAGCCGCTCTTACTGCCGTTGTATTAAGCTTTATCTTCCCAACGACCCTAACATTGGTTGCAGGAGCAGAAGGTGCAACGCCTCCTCAAGGCATCGCTGAAGTGCTTAATACCCTGTTGTTTAAGTTAGTTGATAACCCAGTCAATGCTCTAATGAGTGCAAACTATATTGGCATTCTGGCATGGGCTGTTGGGTTGGGCTTAGCTTTACACCATGCCTCAGCAACAACTAAAGCCGTATTTGAAGATTTAAGCCACGGTGTTTCACAAATTGTGCGTTTTATTATTCGCCTAGCACCGTTTGGTATTTTCGGCTTGGTTGCATCCACGTTTGCCACAACTGGCTTTGAATCTTTGGCTGGTTATGCCAACCTTTTATTCGTGTTGCTGAGTGCCATGTTGATCATCGCATTGGTTGTCAACCCAATCATTGTGTACGCGAAAACTCGCCAAAACCCATATCCACTGGTATTCCAGTGCTTGCGTGAAAGTGGTGTCACCGCATTTTTCACACGCTCAAGCGCCGCCAATATCCCAGTAAACATGGCATTGTGTGAGAAACTAAAACTGGATGAAGATACTTATTCAGTCTCGATCCCACTCGGTGCGACCATTAATATGGCTGGTGCCGCCATTACTATCACGGTTCTCACCCTAGCGGCAGTAAACACAGTAGGTATTGAAATTGACCTGATGACAGCCTTGCTACTGAGCATCGTTGCTGCTGTTTCTGCCTGTGGCGCATCTGGTGTGGCAGGTGGATCACTACTGCTGATCCCACTCGCATGTGGGTTATTTGGCATTTCAAATGACGTAGCCATGCAGGTTGTTGCCGTTGGCTTTATCATAGGCGTGATCCAAGATTCAGCTGAAACAGCTCTTAATAGCTCAACAGATGTCGTCTTCACTGCTGCGGTTTGCCAAGCTGAGCACAATAAATCAGCATAATCATTCGATATACTAAAATCGATACCAACAAAAATCCCCAGCCGATTCGCTGGGGATTTTTATTTAAGAGATTTTTTATTTACAGTGCTTAGCCACTTTATCTATCCAGCATTACCTGATCTATCCAGCATTACCTGTCCATTGAAGTATTGGAAAAATCTAATCGCGTTAGAACCTCATGATCATCAGATGAGCTGGATGACAAAAGCTCTTCGGAGGCATCCGCCACTACGCTCAATGAGAGTTCCTCTTCGTCAAGCAACTCCCCTTTCTCGGGGATAGGGATCCCACGTTTATAAAGCTTGTTCAGCGCCTTAATAATTGAATGTTTACTTACTGTACCCGCGCCGATCTTCTTGATGAGTGGTTTAGCCAACGATTGCAGCCCCACAACCGAATCGACACCGATGCGCGAACCCACTTGATCTCTTAACATCTTTGCTGGTTCAAAACCAAAATAAGCCGATAAAAATAACCAGATATAAGCAATAGCATTGCCATTTGAACCTTTATCTATCCAGGCTTCGCCTGCGTGATACATCGCCTCAACATGACCTTTTTCAGCAGCCCGCTCTAACCAATAACAAGCTTTACTGTGGTCGATTGCTACACCGACACCCTTGAGGTAATTCAAGCCTAGCTTCATCTGTCCTATCGGGCTATTTAGCTTCGCGGCTTTGGAATACCAAAATGTTGAATCCACTGGAGATGGCGCGATATTATCGTGTGAAACACACCAATCCCCCATGAAAATCACAGCGTCGAGCAAATTCGCTTCCGCAGCCTCTTGAACTAACGAGACTCCTTTCGCAATATTCGCTTCCACACCACGACCATGAATATAGGCCATGCCAGTTTCATACTTTGCGGTTAAGTTACCTTCAATTCCAGCAATACAAGTCTGCCAAAACTTCTCTTTTTCCCGCAAAATCAGGTCATCTCGAAATTTTTGGCAAATCCGAACAACACCATACATTCCCGTAACATTGTCATAATTTGCCGCTTTGTCATACCAATACATCGCCTCTTTGAGGTTGGTTCGTTCGGCTTCTTTCGCCAAATACAAAATCGTCGGTACATGGCCTGTTTCGGCCTTAAATAAGCGATCTTGTCTTTCTTGTTCACGTGATTTTTCTATCGCTTTGCGGTAAGCGATTTCTCTCTCTTTTCTCTCTTCCTCTAAGCGTTTTTTGCGCAAAGAGAGCGAAAACATCCACACGAAGATGAGGATAAGTGATAACCCGGTTGCGCCTATGGCAATCCCAATAGTGCTCATTGATTCAAATCTTATTTAGCTGATTAACTTCATTATCGACCATTTTTCTCAATCTTTGAAAAAGTCTGACTACATTTATTCTGTCTCGAACCATTTAAAGCATACGAAACAGTCAAATCCGTTCATCCAAAACAGAGAGGCCACTCTATATCTAATGCTCGTGGATTAATTAAGCCACATAGCCTTAGCACTAAGATAGTACCGTACTCTTTTCAAGAGTGTTACGCACAATCACACTAATTGAGGAATAGATTCCGATTTGAGTCAATGAATGAAAAAACGCAGCCAAATCGCTGCGTTCATTCCAGATCAAAAATGAGCCACTCACTTTACTCTCTCATCAAAACCGCGATGGATTGATAGGGCTCGAGTACTAGATTTTCTTCTAATTTTTCAATCTCTTGATAATTAGAGCTCAAACACTCCACCGCTCTCAATTGAAACTTTTCGGGTATTGTTAAACAAACCGTGGCCGATGAAAAATTACTGATCACGACAATTTGCTCACCTTGGTACTCGCGCACATAGCCAAACACTTCCACCAAAAATTGACGCTGAATCATCCGGTGCACTACCATCCGGTGAAGTGATAATTCACTTGTCATCTTTAGTAATCGAAGCTCAAAATTTTGAGACTAGAAAAAGAAAGGCGTCCACATAGGGACGCCAATCGTACGATCTTTAATTATTTCGCATTCACAGCTTTAACAAAGACTTCTTGTGCTCCATCAATACCTAGCGCTTTGGCTTCATCAAGTAGGCTAAGTGCTTTAGAGATATCGTTCGCTTTTACCGCTTTCTGAATCGATACCTTGTAGTAAGTTTCAGTATCTGGCTGCACTTTTTTTGTCAGTTTTGCTTCATCCGTTGAAACTGTCTTTACTTTATTCTCAGGCTTCACAAACGATAGAAAGCTGGGACCAGAAACATCCAACTCAATGGTTCCAGTCAAACTATGTGGCATCGGAATATCTTTTAATTCCGGCATGTAGTTACCACGGCCTTCGGCATCGATACGTCCGGGATGCGCTACATAAGTTACGCCTGACAGATCTTTTTCCTTTGTATAAACAATAAGTAACAACGTCTTATGTCCTTGAGGAGGGTAAAACTCCAGATCAGCAACCAGACGATTACCCAAATTTAAACGTGGCTTACGGTATTCGAACTCAGTGTCGGTGTCCGATTCTAAAACGGTTCCTGTTTTATCTGTGATAACAACATAAGGATAAAATACTGAATCTTGAATTTCGCTGGTGACCGTTAAATTCATTTGACCACGATCGGCTGGTATTTCAAACACGGCGACAGGGCTATGAATCAATGAGTTATGCAAGCGCTGAGTATTGGCTGTGAGCACCATTTTTGTTGTACTCGGTAGCTTCACTTTTGTGACTTGTAGCTGTTCTATATTATTGACAGCTTGCACTGCCGAGCTTTGTGTTTGCTCAACAACAGGAGCTGTTTGACAGCCAGTTAAAGCAATGCAACTACCTAATAGTAGTGTTTTAAAAACCATTTTTCGCTCCTTTAGTATTTTTTTAACGGCTCATCTCCGAGTCGTTAAAAAAATAGCCGACATCAGTCGGCTATCAGCATATGGATTTAGACTAATAAGGACAAGGAGAAATTACCACCAAGCTTCCACTTGAATGCCAACGACGTATTCAGTGTCTTTACCAGTTGCAAATGCATTTTTGTTTTCAGTATCAAGTAGGTATGAGCCGTATACACGGAACTCTGGACGAGCCCAGAAGCTGTCTCCCATCGCCCACGCTTGTGCCACTGTCAATTTCGCATTGCCGAAATCTTCTGTTGCTGTCCCTGCACTATTAATTTTCTCACCAGCGTTATAGCCAGCTTCAAATACAGTGCGCATTGTGTTATCCCATTTGTACATTGGGCGCACAACAATTGAGTATTGGTCAACATCAAAAGTTTTACCTGTAAATTTACCATCACTATCGCTGCCTCCTACATCAGAGCCAGCTAAATAAGCAAGTTGGTGACCCATTTCCCACGATTGACCAAAACTCACGACACCCCAGTTTAAGAGACGGTAGCCTGTAGCACTATTTTGAGCCTCGTCACCACGGTGATAATAAGTGCCTGCGCCCCAAAGGTTAGCCGCTTGCACGCCATAACCATTGGTACCCACTTGAAGAATTGTTTGGTTAAAACCGTTTGATAAACCTTGGTGCAGAATGGCTGATGCCAACAAACCATCATCAGCTTGCTCTGTTGCATCACCTTTTTCGGTTGCAAAGTTATAAGCTAACGCAAGTTCTAGGTTCGCATTTTCCCAAAGACCGATATTGGCTAGGCGAGCATCAAAGATATAACCCGTTGAATCAGTGTTATCACCATCTTGGATCAACGCAAGTGACAGTTTCTGATTGCCAACGGATAGGTTTTGAATACCACCACCTGTACCAGAAGTGTTCAAGAAATAAAAATCGGTGATGTGGATATCTTTACGTTGGTAGTAAGATTTACCCGCCCAAATTTCAGCAGACTCATCACCAGAAATAAGACCTTTAGCTTTTACCGCAAACTGAGCAACGTTAAAATCGCCATCTTCCCAACCCTTTGCACCATCGTTACCTTGTGCAATCATTGATTCGACACGCCAAGTTTGCTCACCTGTCTTTAATTCTTCAGCAAAACCAAACTCATAGTAGTTGTCGTTCTCGTTACCTAGACGACCTACACCATTTTTGTTGACAGAAAGGTCACCATTACCCTGACCACTAATTCCGGTACCCGCGCGGAAATAACCATTAAAATCAACAGCAAAAGCAGAACCTGCTGCTAGAGTAGCAGCCACTGCGGCAGCAATTACACTTACTTTTTTCATTCTTAACTCCATTAAGGACGATTTATATTTATGGAAAATTTTAACTACGGACAGCATTTAAAACTTTCACTCTTCTCCTATTGGAACCTGCAAGGCAGTTGACAGATAGACGCTAAAAGAAGAGGTAAGACGGGACTAAGTCCCCAGTTGTTTCAACGGTGCTAAGGTTACTAAAGGCGTAATAGGCTTGCTTCCTCCACCTCAAAATAATTCAGGGGGGAGGAAAAAGGATGAGTAATTTTACGGTATAGCATTTTTAAAACGCAGATCACGGATTTTAGGGGGAGGAGAGCCGTTAATGGTTATAAAATAGAATACAAAATGCCTTATTGATCACTATTTAGGACCAATAACATCATTAAAATGAAATAAAATTACATTCAAATTTTATTCATTGGGCGCTTGACCTAATATCAACAAAGCTTTTTACTTAAAGCGATGACGTGCAGCAAAATAACACTTAAAGATGCCCATATGAAATGTACTCGTTCTAGTCCTTACCCACTCGGTGCAACCCTTGACAACACAGGTTGCAATTTTGCTATTCATGCTCCAGCAAGTAAACAGCTTCTACTCGCTCTGTTTGACCAACAGGGAAGTTTCACCACTCACGTGTTAGAGAATGAATATGCGGGCGTGAAGTACACTCATGTACCAAACATTAAAGCAGGGCAAAAATACGGTTACCTCATTTTAAATGGTGATGAGCCGCACTATATTTCCGACCCCTACGCGAAGGCGATAGATAAAAATTTAGGCTATACAACACCGTTTAGTTCAAAAAAGAGTTTCGAGCTGCCTAAGTGTATCGTGGTTGATGATCAATTCGATTGGCAATCAACTAGAAAGCCAAACATACCTCGCGATAAGACTATTTTGTTTGAGACTCATATCAAAGGGGTGACCAAACTCAATCCACGAGTGACTAAAGCAGAACAAGGTACTTATTTAGGCTTAATCAGTGAGGAGATGCTGGAGTTTTATCGCAAGCAACACATCAACACGCTACAACTGCTGCCTATCGCGGCTTGTATGCATGAGCCACATCTATTGGATATGGGCAAAGTCAACTATTGGGGATATAACCCCTACCTGTTTATGGTGCCAGATCCACGTTATGCGCAAAAAGATGCGGTAACGGAACTGAAAACGGCTATCAGAGAACTGCATCGTCACGGAATTGAAGTGATACTGGATGTGGTTTATAACCACTCAGCGGAGGGGGGCGAAGATGGGCCTATTTTCAATTTAAAAGCACTCGACCCTAAATATTATCTAAAACACGGTCAACATTACGCGAATTTTACCGGTTGTGGTAATACCATAGATCTCTCTTATCAACCCGCCCTTAACCTAGTCATGGACACCCTGCGCTACTGGGTTAGCGAATACCAAATCGATGGTTTTCGTTTTGATTTGGCCGCAACGCTTGGAAGAAATGGCGATAATTTCAGCCCCGATGCTGCGTTCTTTAAAGCGGTGGCGCAAGATCCAACGTTAAAACGAGTCAAATTGATTGCAGAGCCTTGGGATATTGGTCCAAACGGTTACCAAGTAGGCAATTTTCCTTTCGGTTGGAATGAATGTAACGACAAATTACGTGATATCACACGCAGCTTCTGGCGCGGCGACCAAGGCTATTTAAAAGAGTTCGCCACACGCTTAATGGGCTCGCGCGACTTGTACAGTGCCGCCAACTGGCCCTACAAACTGACCGTCAATTACATCACTTATCATGATGGCTTCACCATGCAAGATTTGGTGTCATACAAGCATAAGCACAATGAAGCGAATGGTGAACAAAACCGAGATGGTCACGGTGACAATCGCTCCGACAACTATGGCGTCGAAGGCGAAACCGAGAACATGGTGATAAAAGCAACCCGCGAAAAGCAAAAACGCAATATGATGGCGAGCTTACTTTTTGCTTTTGGCATTCCTCATATTCTCACCGCGGATGTGCTTTCGCATACTCAGCAAGGTAATAACAATGCTTACTGCCAAGACAATGAGATCAGTTGGCTTGACTGGAACATGACCGAACGCAAAAGCTACTTCAAGCATTGGCTAAGTCAAATGATCGCGGCGCGACAAACCTATATGGTGCCCTTCATTCGCGCGTTCAGTGGAGAAGAGCGTAATGCCAACCGCATCTTCTGGCGACGCGTGGATGGCACATTGATGGAGCATGACGATTGGAACCGCTTAAGTTCTGTGGCATTGCAGATGGGCATTGGATCGGATGGGGCTGAAATGCTCTACTTGATCAACCAGACCAACGCACCCGCTCGTTTTACGCTCCCCAAAGATCGTAACCAAAACTGGGAAGTGATATGCGATACCAATTTACGCAACGTACAACCTGGCCATGCAGAGGGAGAAATATTGCAATCGCCCATCTCAATGACCATTTTGCACTATCAACCTGAAGTATAAAATCAAGCGCTACGCATCATTACCGATAAACAAAGAGATTACCGATAAACAAAGAGGCCCAATTGGCCTCTTTCTCTTCTCTAGTTTCTGCTTTCAGAACATTACAGGAATGCTTTGAAAGGCAGCTCTGGTTCATCGACAAAAATATCTTTAAAGCCCCTGAAATGTTGATAGTGCATACGCCCTTTATCGGTTGGATAAGTATATTTACCACCTACTTGCCAAAAGAAAGGTGCAAAACCGTATTGCAGACGATCTTTTTTCATTTGCCACAATACTTCAATTTCACGCGGGTCATTTTGGAAGTTAGCCCAAATATCGTGATGGAATGGGATCACCACTTCACAATTTAATGACTCTCCAGCACGTAAAATGTCAGAAGATGTCATTTTATCGGTCACACCACGTGGGTTTTCACCGTATGAGAGTAGCGCCACATCAATCTTGTAGTCGTTACCATGTTTTGCATAATAGTTCGAATAATGCGAATCACCCGAGTGATAGATTGAACCACCTGAGGTTTCAATCAGATAGTTGACCGCGCGATCATCCATACCATCAAGAATCCCCTTATCATAAGATGAGATACCTTTAGGCAGCGTAATCAACGCAGTGCGATCAAAAGAGTCCAGTACTCGGATACTGATATCGCCGACTTCAATGCAATCACCCACTTTCGCCACAATGCAGCGCTCACTCGGTACTCCCCAGCCTTGCCACAGGTCGACGCAAGCTTGTGGCCCAATAAATTTCACATGTTCACCACAGTTTTGCAGCACAGCCGCTGCGACATTAATATCGATATGGTCAGCGTGATCATGCGTCGCCAGCACCGCATCAATCTCTTTGATGCCAAATGGGTCCAACACAAAAGGAGACGTTCTTAAGTTGGGTTGCAGTTCACGCACGCCCCCCATCCGCATCATTTGGTGTTGTGGGTTCATAAGCGGATTCTTTTGCGTTTTCTTACCCGTCCCACACCAAAAATCGATCGAAAGATTGGTATTCCCGGCACTTTTTAGCCAAATGCCTGTACAACCAAGCCACCACATAGCAAAAGTGTTGGCTTCCACCTCGGTCTTTTCTATCTCTTCATTCAGCCAAGTTCCCCACTCAGGAAACGTACTTAGAACCCATGAATCGCGTGTGATTTCATCAATTTTACTCATAGCAACACCTTTTATTTCACGATCAGTTAGACAAATGTTGGATGTAGGGAGCCAAGCGTCTTAACCAAAGGTGAAGACACTGAGCCTGTGTTTATTATTAGAATCTGTAGAGCGAAGTGCTTTTTATACCAGAATCACTTCTGTCCCCTGCTGCTGTAGCGCTTGGATAACTTGCGGATCGGCGGCTTTGCCAGTGATAACAATATCAACCTTGCTGGCGGGGCAAAATAGCATCCCCGTACGCTGCCCAACTTTAGAACTATCCACTACCACCACTAACTTACCGATTTGCTCTAGCATTTGTTGCTCGGCAACAGCGGTAAGCATATCGGTTTTGTAGAGGCCATTTTCCGTCAGCCCTTTACCACTGGTGAACATCCAATGCCCGGCGTAGCCACCTAACGAATCAGGGGCCGGGTTGAGAAAAATGTTTTGTGCTTTGTTGTACTGCCCACCAATGATGATCACATCGTCGTGATCTTCATTGATAAGATAACTGGCCAGTGGAAAGTAGTTAGTCACAATTTGAACATCTTGGCCACACAACTCTTTACCGAGCAAGAAGGCAGTCGAACCACAGTTAATTACCACACTGTCACCGGGTTTGCAGAGCTTAGCCGCAGCCATGGCAATCTGTGATTTTTCATGGAAATGATCCGTACTGTCGATATTTAACGGCGTCCACGCTCGCTTTCTAATCTCTAAGCGTTCAGCACCATTGCGAACTTTCTTCAGCTTACCTAGCTCATCTAACTTAGAAATATCACGGCGGGCCGTTGCTGGTGACACGTTAAATTTCTCAATAATATGCGTGACGTTGATGGTGCGCATATTGTCTAGCAAAGACAGTATCTCGTTATGTCTTTGTACTTCGTTCATGGTTATCACCTTATCTTTTCATCAAGTGATTACTTGGTGATTATTTATGATTTGTTTTGATTCTATTTCTCATCCATCACAATGTCAAACACTGGACGGACAAAACTTCCCTCTCGATCACAATAAATTATAAGTCATTGATTTTATTTGATATAAAATTTCAACTGTGACTTGAGTATCAAATAATGTCTCCCGCTGGTGGAGAAATTGATAAAAATCAAAATAATCACAAATGAGCATTGAATGATTAGTTTTGATTGGTAAAGTCTATTTCGTGAGCAAAACAAGATGGAAATCAGCATCACCTTGCTGAACCACTCTGACCTACACCCAGCTTCGAGTAAGACGGGAATACACATAACGATAAATAAGAGAATCAAGGGGTAAAGATATGCAGTTCATCTACGATATCTTCTACATTTTTTATAGCCAAGTAATGACTAAAGCACCTTTGCTGCTGGGCTTAGTCACCCTTATCGGTTACTGGTTATTAAGAAGAGACACCACCACCATCATTAAAGGGTCGATCAAAACCATCGTCGGCTTTATGTTGGTACAAGTGGGTGCAGGGACCTTAGTGGCAGGCTTTAAGCCTGTGATTGAGAAATTATCGGAATATCATGGTTTAACTGGCTCGGTTATCGACCCGTACACCTCAATGATGGCCACCATGGAAATCATGGGGGATGATTATTCTTGGGTCGGCTATACCGTGCTACTGGCACTGGCGATCAACATCTTGCTCGTTTTGCTGCGCCGCTACACAGGCATTCGCACCATCATGCTAACGGGGCATATTATGTTCCAACAGGCAGGGTTAATTGCGGTGTTCTACCTTGTGCTGGGCGCAAGCATGTGGGAAACCATCCTTTACTCGGCTGTTTTGATGGCGCTCTACTGGTCTATCTCCTCCAACATTATGTTCAAACCCACCGAAGCCGTCACGGGTGGAGCCGGTTTCTCCATCGGCCACCAGCAACAAGTCGCGTCTTGGATTGCAGTTAAGATTGCCCCAAAATTGGGCGACAAAAACGAGAGTGTCGACCACCTTGAGCTGCCTAAATGGTTGCACATTTTCCACGACAGTATTGCCGCAACCGCGATTGTGATGACGCTATTTTTCGGCATTATTTTGCTCTCATTTGGTTTAGACAACCTGCAAGCAATGGCGGGAAAAACCCATTGGTCTATCTACATTCTGGAAACTGGCCTTAAATTTGCGGTAGCGATTCAAGTTATCGTAGCGGGTGTGCGTATGTTCGTTGCCGAACTGTCTGAAGCCTTTAAAGGTATCTCAGAGCGCGTCATTCCTAACGCGGTGTTAGCCATTGACTGCGCCGCTATCTACGCGTTCTCACCTAATGCCATGGTGTTTGGTTTTATGTGGGGCGCGATTGGTCAATTTACGGCGGTGCTGGCCATGCTCGCTTTTGATGCACCGATCATGATCATTCCCGGCTTTATCCCGATGTTCTTCTCCAACGCGACCATTGGTGTTTTTGCCAACCACTTTGGCGGCTGGCGCGCGGTCATGAAGATCTGTTTTGTGATGGGTATCATCGAAGTAGTGGGCTCAGCATGGGCCATTCACATCTTCAACCAATACGGCACCGAATTCAGTGGCTGGATGGGCATGGCCGACTGGGCGCTAGTCTTCCCGCCAATCATGCAAGGCTTATCCGTCTCAAAACTGTTCTTCTTTGTGCTGATTGCATTGGCTGGTGTGTACATGTTCTTCGCCTCTAAAAAACTGCGTGAAGAGGAAGATGCACAAGGTTTAGTAAACATCAGTGACGATCCAGAAGTCATCGCCGCCGTCGAACAAGCACTGAAAGTCAGTGATGGCGTGCGCCCGGTCAGCATTTTAGCCGTGTGTGGTAATGGGCAAGGCTCCTCAATGATGATGAAGATGAAAATCGGTAAGTATCTGGAGAAAAAAGGCATTCCACACGTGATGGATTCCTGCGCAGTGTCTGATTATAAATCTAAGCTCGCCACCACCGACATCATCGTCTCATCAAAACATCTCTCTGGTGAGATGGAGCCCGGAGAAGGCAAATTTGTGCTCGGCGTACAAAACATGCTGAATCCGAACTCTTTTGGTGATGAGCTGCTCGATATCATCGATAAAAACTTTGTCACTTTGAAATAGCTATTGGCTACAAAACGATAAGTACAAAAACAACAATAGGTGCCAGACGCACTGGCACCCACTCTGGAGATAGAACCATGGGACTGAAACAATCACTGATCGACAATGATTCCATCCAATTAAATGCACAGGCGAGCACTTGGCAAGAGGCGATCAAAATCGGTACGGATAGGCTGATAAAATCAGGAGCCATCCACCCCTGTTATCACGATGCCATCATCAGCAGCGTTGAACAATTAGGCCCGTACATCGTCATCGCGCCTAATCTTGCCCTGCCTCATGCTCGTCCTGAAAATGGCGTGATCAGAACCGCCTTTGCTTTAGTGACGCTACAAACGCCTGTCTATTTTGACGGCGAAGATGAACCGGTCGATGTGCTGATCACCTTAGCGGGCAGCTCGTCTGATCAGCATATGGAAGGATTAATGGAAGTAACCCAAGTGCTGGATGATGAAGAGAGCGAGACAGGCGTTGATCTCGATAAACTGCGCCGTTGTCGTACCGCGCAGGATGTTTACCAAGTGATTGATCAAGCGTTAGCGGCGCAATTGGTCGAGTGAGGATGTCATGTATAGCGAACTAAAACAGCGAGTATTTGCGGCAAATCTTAAGCTTCCCCAATACGGTTTAGTCACTTTTACTTGGGGTAATGTGTCAGAAATAGACCGCGAGAAGGGCGTCATCGCCATCAAACCTTCTGGCGTGGAATACGATGTAATGAAAGTCGATGACATGGTGATCGTTGACCTTAACGGCGCGATTGTGGAAGGCACACTTAATCCATCCAGTGATACCGCCACTCACCTCGAACTCTATAAAGCTTATCCAGAGATTGGCGGCGTGGTACACACCCATTCGCGCAGTGCCACTATTTGGGCGCAAGCGGGCATTGACATTCCTGCTTTAGGAACCACTCACGCCGATTATTTTTACGGTGACATCCCCTGCACACGCAAACTTTCTTGCGATGAAATCGCTGGCCAGTATGAGAAAAACACCGGCCTTGTGATCATCGAAGAGTTCACACATCGGCGCATTGATCCGATGGCGGTGCCAAGTGTGATTGTCGCCGGGCATGCTCCTTTCTCTTGGGGCAAAGATGCTAAAGATGCGGTTCATAACGCCGTCGTCTTGGAGGAGATTTCTGCCATGGCGCTGGCTACTCGTTCACTCAACAGTGGCATCAAAATTCAACCGGAATTATCCGATAAACACTATCAACGTAAGCATGGTGATAACGCTTACTACGGCCAAAGGTAGCAGCTATGTATAAAGTTCTCGCGCTCGACCTTGATGGCACGGTGTTGACTGATGAACACACCATTCATCCTCAGCTAAAGCGAGCGATTCAACAAGCGCAGCAACACTGCCACGTGGTGATCGTGACCGGCCGTCACCACACGGCGGCTAAACCCTATTATCAAGAGTTGGGGCTCACAACCCCCATCATCTGCTGTAACGGCACGTATGTGTATGACTACCAAAATGAAAAAGTGCTCAAGCACAATGCTATTGCCAAGCACGATGCATTGAGCTTTCTCGCTTTGGCTAAAGAGTTTCAAATGAAACTGGTGATGTATGTGACCGACGCGATGACCTATTCCAAGCGTAGCCCAATCGCCTACATGCAAGCGTTGGAAAAATGGGCCAACCAGTATCCACCGACGGCACAGCCCAAAATCGAGCAAATTGACTCGTTTCGTCACCGTGTCGAGCAAGAAACGTTTATTTGGAAATTTGTGGTTGAAGGGCTACCGAGTTCCGTTGAACGCCTTGCCCAACAAGCTTGGGTACAAGAGACATTCAACGGTGAGCGTTCATGGTCGAATCGCATCGACTTTGCTGCCAAAGGCAACAGTAAAGGTCAGCGCTTGGCTGAATATGTGCAATCGCTTGGCTACCACGCTAATCACGTGCTGGCTGTCGGCGATAACCATAACGACATTTCAATGCTCGACTACGCCGGGCTCGGTGTGGCGATGCTCAATGCCGACGATACGGTGAAATCCCACGCCAAACTGATTTGTACAACCGATAACAATCACGACGGGCTCGCCCGTTTGATCTGTGACAAAATTCAAGGATAACTCTCATGACTAAACCAATGATCCAAATCGCTCTCGACCAAACTGACCTTATTTCTGCCATCGAAGTGGCAAAAAACGTAGCAAGCTTTGTTGATGTCATCGAAGTGGGCACCATCCTCGCCTTTGCTGAAGGCATGAAAGCCGTCAAAACGTTACGCCATAATCACCCTGACCATATTCTCGTGTGCGATATGAAAACCACCGATGGCGGCGCTATTTTAGCGCGGATGGCATTTGAAGCTGGCGCGGATTGGATCACCGTTTCTGCCGCAGCGCATATCGCTACCATCAGTGCGTGTAAGAAAGTCGCCGATGAGCTGGATGGCGAAATCCAAATCGAAATTTACGGCAACTGGACCTTTGCTGATGCACAAGCGTGGATTGATCTTGGCATCACCCAAGCCATTTATCACCGTTCAAGAGATGCCGAACTGGCCGGTATTGGTTGGACAAGCGAAGATGTTGAGAAGATGCGAACTCTATCCGATATGGGGCTTGAGCTTTCCATCACAGGTGGCATCGTGCCCGAAGATCTCTATTTATTTGAAGGCATTAAGGCCAAAACCTTCATTGCGGGGCGTGCATTGGTCGGTGAAAAAGGTCGCGTCACTGCCGAAGCACTGCGCAGTCAAATCGATCGTTTTTGGTGCTAGGAGGCCGTATGTATCAGCATTTGCCACGCCAACGTATCGGGTTGTATGAAAAAGCGCTCCCCAATCATTTCAGTTGGGAAGAAAAGCTCGCCACAACGAAAGAGCTGGGGTTTGATTTTTTAGAGATATCCGTCGATGAGTCGGATCAACGTCGTCAACGCTTAGACTGGGATGATGCAACCATCTATCAGCTACGAAGATGGTGTGAGCAATACCAAATCCCGCTCCAATCGATGTGCTTAAGTGCGCACCGTAAGTTTCCTTTTGGCTCGTCAGACCCCGCCATTAGAGAGCAAGCTATTTTGCACATGGAGAAAGCGATTACCTTAGCTTACAAACTGGGTATTCGTACCATTCAACTCGCAGGCTATGATGTCTATTACGAACCCGCTAATGAAGAAACTCATCAACGCTTCATTGAAGGCATGCAGCTTGCCGCCAAACTGGCCGAGCGTGCTGGCGTGATGCTGGCGGTGGAGATCATGGATACCCGCTATCTTAACTCACTGAGCAAGTTCGAAATTCTCAAGCGGCAAGTACCCTCACCCTATTTTATGGCGTATCCAGATGTAGGCAACATTTCAGGTTGGAACTACGATGTGTGTACTGAATTGGCACTTGGTATGCCTCACATTACTCAGATCCACCTTAAAGATACCCATTGTGTCACCCCAAACTACGCTGGCCAATTTCGAGATTTAGTGATTGGAGAAGGAGAGGTTAATTTCGACGCCATTTTCCAAACCTTGAAAAAGACACACTGCGTTGCTCCGCTGGTGATTGAGATGTGGGCACAAAATGAAGATTGGAAGCGCGACATTCGTACCGCTCAACAGCGATTAAACCAAGCGTGTGACGCCGCAGATTTGCCTCGTTTATTTAACCTATAGCTCGTTTATTTAACCTATAGCCCGTTTATTCAATCGATAAATCGTGCTCCGATGCATCTTTTATGCATTATTTATCCTGAACTTGGATAAAGCCGCGCCCGCCCCCCCGTGAGCGCGGTCTCTTTTCTTAGCAAACATTGACATCAACAACACAATCGCGCAGAGTTGCTTTTTGATAACGCCCCGATGCATAACACTCTGAGAACCAATGAAATTACTTCACTTACAACTCTTCTGGTATGAAAAGCATCACACCCTTTTAGAAATGGAAGCGCTCCCTACGCTCACCCCAACCCAAGAGCAAGCAGTGGCAGAGTGGGTTAAGTGTCGACGCAAAATATTAAGCTTTGAGGCCCACCAGCATACTTGGGTAAAAGTGAATGTAGACGGTTTTTCTTCTGCCTTGCATTTAAAGCCGAATGGCACGTTGGTCGAGCGAGATCTGTTTGGTGAAAAAACACTGCAAGGATTATGGAAAGTCATCGACGGTTTCTTATTTATCAAAGTGATCAGTGGTGAATTTATTGTCGAATATCAGATTGTTGGCAATAACGAACACAGCATTCACTGCGGTATTGAGTACATCAACGGCAGAGTCAGTACCTACAGCAAATTTATTCAAACCAAATGAGAGTTTCCGAACCATTCCCTTGAAGCACTCGATATTAGCCAGTCGTAGGAAGAAAAATCTCACCGAGCATACATCTCACCGAACCACCGCCAATATCCTCAATGGTCTTCACATTACACGGCAGTAACTTACCGTGACTGGCCAGCTGCGCACGCTGCGCCGGCGAAAAGGCATCAAACGCCGATTGCGACATAGCGATCACTTTATCTCCTGCCGCCGTTTCCAATTGTAAAATGTTGCCGCAGAAACCGTTCATCTGCTCAAGTGAAATTGAGATGATCTGCTTATCTTTGGCCAGTGATTTAACCACAAAACGACGTTCAAACTCCGGGATCACTTCATCGCAAATTACGCAGAATGCTTCACCAACCGCCATCATCACATTGGTGTGATAAACCGGTTGGCCTGAAGGCAACGCCGTTTGAAAAGAGACCACGCGATCATAACCGATACGTTTGGCGTACTCCTCTAACACTTCACGGTCGCAGCGCTGTGACAACGCCGAATAGATGGTTCGATTAAGGTGATCAATCACCATCACACCGGTGCTTTCAAGATAAGCCTGCTGGTCTTGATACGCGAGCAACGAATCTTGCGCAAATACCTTACGGCCTGACAAAGTAAGGGTTTCGATCAACGCTTGTGGGCGCACTTCTTGCTGTCGATTTTTACAAGCCATCGGAAAGGTAAACAAGGTTCCCTCTGGCGTAGTGCTAAACCAGTTATTAGGGAAGACGGCATCTGGCGTTTCCACTTCAGATAATGGGTAATCAAACTCCACCACTTGCACGCCTTCGAGACGCAGTGTCTCAACCATGCTTTGATATTCGGCCATGGCTTGGATGCGAACTTGTTCGGTACTCAATGCAACTTGGTGTTGAAATTCATTATCTTGCGCCGTTTGAGCGTTAAATTTGAACTCTTTTGGCGGCACCATTACGACACAATTGGCATTTTGCACCGTATTCACGGCTGGCTGTGTGATCACTTGTTCCTGCAACATCATAGAAACTTTCCCTTCTACTCACTTTAGGCCAATTGTAAGCATAATGTTAAAATAACATTGACTGAATTTTTGGTTATTTCATCGAATAACTCCTATTAATTACTGAGAAAACTACTTTTCACATTAAAAATTACGGCAAAATCCCCATCACACCTAAAAATATTCACCCTTATTCAAAAAATATTCACAGTAAAAACTCACTTAAAAGTAGCGCAACTCGTTGATGGTTCTCTTATCGTCGATAACGATATTTAACTCACTTCACTTTTTCACCCGATGGACGTTACTGACCATTCGAGCCGATGCTTGCTGCATTGACCACAGTATTAATCAGGCGCCATTTTCTAGAGCCAAGCGCGAAAAGTAATCCGCCACTTATGTTGTGATTTCGTTATACTTCTGTTCGGCTTACTCCATCATTTACTCCCCTTATAGGAGTTCAACGTTAGATTCTCGCGTTCTAGGCTTTTGGTCTCTCATACTTTAGCGAGAATTGGCATAAGGATTTTCGATGTATAAAAAATTTGAAAGCTTTACCCAAGCCTTTCCCAAAGAGGAACCCAAACAGCCTCCTGCGACCTTATGGGCCTTTTGTCGCTCCTACACGCGCGGTTTTGAAAAACCACTCATGTTAATGGCGTTAATCAGCACGTTAATTGCCGTTGTTGAAGTATCACTGTTCGGTTTTATGGGCCAACTGGTGGACTGGCTCTCATCCAGTAACCCAGAGACTTTCCTAAATGAGAACCGAGACACCTTGATCGGTTTATCTATTTTGGTACTCGTGATCATGCCACTTTTGATTGGCATCTATTCACTGTTGATCCACCAAACTATGCTCGGCAATTATCCCATGTCGATCCGTTGGTTGGCGCACCGTTATCTGCTCAAACAAAGCCTCTCTTTTTACCAAGATGACTTTGCGGGAAGAATTGCCACTAAAGTGATGCAAACGGCGTTATCCATCCGCGAAACAGTGATGAAGACCTTGGATGTGTTTGTCTATGTGTCAGTCTATTTCACTGCGATTGTGGTGATGTTGGCGCAAGCAGACTGGCGTTTAATGGTGCCGATGCTCGTCTGGCTCGCGGCCTACATTTGCATTCAACTTCACTTTGTACCACAGCTTAAAAAAGTGGCATCAGAACAAGCCGATGCTCGCTCAACCATGACGGGGCGCATTGTCGATAGCTACACCAATATTGCCACGGTCAAATTGTTCTCACACACCCGCCGAGAAACCGACTATGCCGAACAAGGCATGGAGAGCTTTTTAGACACAGTTCACCGCCAAATGCGTTTAGTGACTGGCTTTAACCTGTGCGTTGAACTCGCCAACTATATTTTGGTGTTCGTGATTGCGGCGACTTCGATTTATCTATGGATGCAGAGTGCCATCAGTATTGGTGCCATCGCGATTGCGATCAGCCTTTCATTGCGCATTAATGGCATGTCGAAATGGATCATGTGGGAAGTCGGTGCACTCTTTGAAAACATGGGCACAGTCGTGGATGGCATGAAAACCCTCTCGAAACCGATCACCATTGAAGATAAACCTAACGCAAAACCGTTGCAGGTTGCACAAGGTGGCATCGAATTTGATGACGTGAGTTTCCACTATGGCGAGAATAAAGGCGTTATTAACCATTTAAACCTGACCATTAAACCGGGTGAAAAAGTGGGTTTAGTAGGACGCTCTGGCGCTGGCAAATCGACTTTAGTTAATTTACTGCTTCGTTTTCATGATGTTGAAGGTGGTCAAATTCGCATCGATGGGCAAGCGATCAATGACGTCACCCAAGATTCATTACGCAGCAAAATTGGTATGGTGACGCAAGATACTTCACTGCTGCATCGCTCGATCCGCGATAACATTTTGTATGGCAACCCTGATGCGAGCGAAGAACAACTGCTGCAAGCCACCCGACAGGCACACGCGCATGAGTTTATCGAAACACTCACCGACCCATTTGGTAACCTAGGCTATGATGCGCAAGTGGGCGAGCGCGGCGTAAAACTGTCTGGCGGCCAGCGCCAGCGAATTGCTATTTCCCGCGTGCTGTTAAAAGATGCGCCACTATTGGTACTCGACGAAGCCACCTCCGCACTCGACTCCGAAGTGGAAGCGGCGATTCAAGAGAGCTTAAATGAGCTGATGCAAGGCAAAACCGTGATTGCCATTGCCCACCGTTTATCAACCATTGCCGCAATGGACAGGTTGATCGTACTCGATAAAGGTAACGTCGTTGAGCAAGGCACACACCAGGAGTTGATCGCTCAAAACGGCATTTATGCACACCTATGGGCGCACCAAACCGGTGGCTTTATCGGTTGCGACGACGTTGAAGTTGCTTAATGGTTTATCAACGGAGTTTGCGCTCCGTTGATGCTTCCACAATTGACTCTTTTTCCTTAGAATTCGCCCATTCCCTTTACTTGACTAGATTAGGATTATGAACAAGAGCTTACTCACTAATATCATTGCACTAGCGCTCCTTGCAACGGGCTATCAACTGGATAACACCATTGCACTTTATGCAGGCTTATTTGCCTTTTCTGGCGCAATCACCAACTGGCTTGCGATTCACATGCTGTTTGAAAAAGTGCCAGGACTATATGGCTCGGGGGTGATACCTGCCCGCTTTGAAGAGTTCAAAACCGCAATCAAGAGCCTGATGATGGAGCAATTTTTCACCCAGTCCAATATTGACCGCTTCCTCAGTAAAGAGATGACGGGCAGTAAAACGTTGGATCTTGAGCCTGTGATTGCCAAAGTTGACTTCAACCCAACCTTTGATTCTTTGGTCGAAGTGATTGCAAACTCTCCATTTGGCGGCATGCTGGCGATGTTTGGTGGAACCGACGCGCTACAACCACTCAAGCAACCGTTTGTCGAAAAAATGCAGCAATCTATGATTGATATCAGCCAGAGCGATAGCGTTAAACAAGCGCTCAAAGAGCAGTTAGAAGCTCCTGAGATGATTGAAGAGATCACCGCTAACATCGAAAACATCATCGATCAACGTCTCAATGAACTCACGCCTAAATTGGTGAAAGAGATGGTACAGAAGATGATTAAACAGCACCTTGGCTGGTTGGTTGTTTGGGGTGGAGTATTCGGTGGTTTGATTGGTGTGGCTTCCTCCTTCTTTGCCTGATTGCCGTTACTTATGTGATTGTAAAATGTGATTACAAAAAAGCCAGCACGTTTAAATGTGCTGGCTTTTTTATGATGGCTCGTTAACGGTTAACAGAGATGAAGACGCGTTAATAGTGGTTTTAATTTAGGGTGATCTAAGGGGTACACTTTGGGTATCACAAGGTAAATCATGCTAACAAACAGCAAGGAACCGTATAAATCAACCGGACGATGCATCCCTAACCATAAACGGCTAAAGGCAACTCCGCATGCCCAAAGCAGTAGACCCGCTGCAAAAACATAGCGCTTTTGTTCAATAAACAGGCCACCAAAAAAAGCCAAACAAATAGCAGCGAAGATCGTATGACCAGAGGGAAATGAATAGTCCTTTTCACCCTGCCAGTGACGTAGACGCCAGTCACTGACTTGGGTTGCGATGTCGGTCATCACACTTTCTTTTTGTAATTCACTCAATTTATAAAAATGCGCAGGGTTTGGGATAAGTAACTCATACGTCATTAATTTGGTGTACGGACGCGGGCTCTCTGTCAGATGTTTTAAACCGGTTTTGGCAGCCATACCAATCACCAATAACAAGCCAATTTGAATAATGCGGTTAAGCAGTTCAATGCGGGAAGTCGCTGTCCGTGTTGCCAAAAAAGCCAATAAAGCAAAGGTAAAGCCAAAACCTTGCCAACCAGCCGAATCGGTTAAATAGGTAAAAAATGCACCGACGCCATCGCTCACTGGTGTGGTCAAATCAATCGAAGACCCAACCAATGAGATGGGAACTAACAGCAACGAGAACAAGGCTAAGAGTACTAAGCCCGATTTTTTGATTTGGATTTGCTTTTTCACGCTCAATAGACACCGCTGGATTATTGAAGATCAACATAATAACGGACGACACGCAAAGAACGTATCAAGCGATTGTCAATTTGAGGGAAAATAATCGCCCCGACCTCACCCTTTTTACTTATTTTCCTGACACAAAGAATTCATGCATAACGTGTAGGAAAGGCAAACAGGACCATCTACTGCCCAACCGAAACAACGTCTTCTTTCGTGCAAGATAGGAGGCGGCAAGACCGTGAATGGATGATGGCAACAGCGTTGACCGACAGCAGGAATGTTAAAAAGGGAGCCGTAGCTCCCTTCAGCGTAAATGATCAGGGCTTATGCGCCAATAACCCCGCCGTCTTCACGAGTGATCATCATAATGGTCGAACGCGGCTTGGTGGTTCCACCGTATGGGAAATGCGATGGCGCTTCATCTTCCCCAGGGTGTTGAACGCCAACAAACATGGTTTTTTGATCCGGTGAAAAAGTTAACCCTGTTATTTCACAAGCAATCGGCCCAGTTAGGAAACGTTTGACTTCACCAGTAATTGGATCCCCGCACAACATTTGGTTGTTGCCTTGCCCGGCAAAATCCCCTTTGTTGGAATAGTTGCCATCGGTTTGAATCCACAAGCGACCCGCGTTGTCAAAGTCGATACCATCTGGGCTGTTGAACATGTTGTCTGCTGAGATATTGTCGCTGCCCGCATAGAGATCGCCTTTATGTACCGTTGGGTTGCCCGCAATCAAGTAGAGATCCCATGCGAACACGGTGCTAGTATGATCATCATTGGCTGGCATCCAGCGAACAATTTGGCCATAGTTATTCTTAGCACGAGGGTTAGGACCACCAACAGGTTGTCCCTCTTTACCTCGGTTTTTATTGTTGGTCAGCGTACAGAACACGTGCTTATTATCAGGGTGAATAGCAACCCATTCAGGGCGATCCATTGTTGTCGCGCCAACTTGAGTAGCCGCACGGCGAGCAAAAATCATCACTTCAGCTTGATCATTAAAACCGTTTTCTGGTGTTAAACCATTTTTACCAAAGGTCAATTCAAGCCACTTTCCTGAACCTTTCAGCTCTTGCTCATTCATATCAAACTTAGCAACAAAAAGGGTTCCTTCTTCCAATAAGTTGCGATTCGCCGCATCGTTACCAGCTTGGTAGCGATTTTTTGAAACGAATTTGTATAGATGTTCACCGCGTTCATCATCGCCCAGATAGACCACAGCATGGCCATCTTTATTGAGTGTAAGCGCCGCATTTTCATGCTTGAAACGACCTAACGCCGTGCGTTTGAGTGGCATCGATGTTGGATCGTTAGGGTCGATTTCTACCACCCAGCCAAAACGGTTTGGCTCATTCGGGTTTTTGGCAACATCAAAACGCTCATCATGCTGATGCCATTGATAATCACTGGGTTTAGCTTCAACACCATAGCGCTTATGATCAGCGCTGAGCGTTACCGCATTTTGGGTTGTTCCAAAATATCCATTGAAGTTCTCTTCACAGGTAAGATAAGTGCCCCACGGTGTTTGTCCATTAGCGCAGTTATTCAAGGTTCCCAATGCTCGTTTACCTGTGGAGTCTGCTTTAGTTTTAAGCAGCGAATGTCCAGCGGCAGGGCCAGTTATGACCATTTCGGTATTCGCCGTAATGCGGCGGTTACGTTTGCCTTGGCGATCAACCTGCCATGCATTATTGCGTTTCACTAGTTCCACAATCGTCACACCATGAGCGGCTTGTGCTTTACGCACATCATCTGCTGTCATCGATTTGCCTTTGTGATCAAACAAGTATTCGTAATTGGTGTATTCATTATTAATCGCAAGCACACCGCGATCATCCGAAATTGGGAAGAAGCTCATGCCATCAGTGTTATCACCAAATTGAAGCTCTTGTGCTCGCGAATCTTGTTTACCACTTTGGTCAAATGCTGGCGCATCAGCAAAAATTGGGTCACCCCATGACATCAATGGCGTCGCTTTGTACCCTTTAGGCACAATGACTTTATCAGCCGTTGATGCTGGAATAGCCTCAAAGTTGAGCAGTGAAGAGCTCGACTTTGCCGCCACAGCTTTAGCCACTGGGTTTAAGGATAAAAATGCACCAGCACTGACTGCCGCACTACTGGCCATAAAACGGCGGCGAGAGAGTCTCGCTTCGATCATTTCACTAAATTGAGACTCTTGCTCATCACGCTTCCACATGTTTGCTCCTTGACTTTACTTGTCTTGTTATTGGATTTTGCAAGCAGCATAGCGGTCTATCGTGACAAATATGTTAAATTTAGATTGCTTAACGGTGACACTAAAACTAAGCAGCGTGGATCACATCCGGTGACAAAGCACATAGCTCATCTAAAATTTCTTTGGTCTGCTTAGAATAAATCAACTTCTCTTTCGCACCGATCAATTGGATGAGTTTTATCTTACCTGATAACACACATTGTCTTAGGCTTCTTAATACCATCTGGTTATCTAACGCATGATTCTCATCAACCCCCACTCCCGGAACTAAAGAGGCTAAATCAATCGTCACGATCAGTTGATCACAATGCTCTATGTAGTGACCTAATTGGCTTTTTAGTTGATTACGATGACGAAAACCACACTCATTCAGCGTTAACCAATCACAGCCTAAATCTTCTGCATACTCCCACACTTGATTAGATTGATGCATTTCATCAATCCCAATACAAAATAGGCGCGTATTGTTATAGCGAGAGAGTGCAAAATGAAATGCAGAGCCAACTTGTAGGTCCAGCGTTTGTTTCAGCTCAAAATGATGTCCGATACTCACAATACCAACTTCGTCATTCTCAAAAGCCATCACTGGTAATGCATTGAGCAGCATTTCGTGACAATTCGCTAGTACGACGGGCACTGAGCTCAGTGCTAATTGATGACTCAAGGTGTCTTGAAAACGGGTGGCATTTTTATCTTTGACGACTATATGTCCCGCATCAGAGTAACAAGGCGTGGATTGACGCTGATAGAGCCAATCTGATGCAAATTCAAGGCTTTGCTGAGCAAATTCAAACTCTACTTGAGACATTGGCTTTATCTGCTCACAGAGTGTCATGAACGTTAATGGATAAGCGGGTTGGCTCTGTGTACGACTCATACGGTAGCGTTTGAATAAACTTAGCATTATGAATTACCTTTCTGGTGGCAACGCTCTTGCTGCCTGTAATACATGTAAAATGATCCGCTGCTTGTTGGTTTCAACACGATGGGCTGGAGCCATCACTGAAATTGCGCCGATCAACTTACTCCCTTTCATTACAGGGGCACTAATTCCGGAAACACCAGGATCAATCTCTGACGTGCTCACGGCGTACCCATTACGACGTATTTTTTCCAACTCTGTCTGCCATTTTTCCATTTGGTGGTCTTCACCAAAATAACGAAGAATTTTTTCACAGCGCGGAGCGGGTAAATACGCCAACATCACTTTAGATGAGGCACCTCGAAGCAGGGGTTGACTTTGACCCTGGACGAAGCTGCATCGAAGTGCCTGCATACTTTCTTTTTGGCTAACGCACAAGGCTCGGTATCCCACCGGAACCATGTATGCCGCCATTTCGCCTGTCTGTTTTTGTAATCGACTTAACACCGCATCGACTGCATCTAAATTGTGTTGACTCGTTTCATAACTGCGCATTAAAAGTAGAGCCGCCGAACCGATGATCAACGTTTTGTCGTGTGGGCTCTCTTCGATCAAGTTCCACTCTTTCAAAATCTTCAGATGTCGGTACAAACTACTCAGCGGAACTTGCAATTGTTCGCTCAAGGTTTTCGCTGATACTGGCTCTTCATTTACCGCCACTTGCATCAATAATTGCAGTGACTTTTCATTAACTTGGCTGGCCGATAATTTCGTTTCGTTCATGTTTTCTTTTTAGCCTCATTTATTCCACGCCTCAACTATGATTCTTATATATCGAGAATTTAAGATTAATAACAGACTCGCTTTCTCACTAAGTGAGAAAATATAACAATCTGATCAAAAAAAGGCTCCGCAGAGCCTTTTGAATAAAAAAGAAACAACCGTTAGGCTAATTTAAATGTCGCCACTTTTGCACTCAGCTCTTCCGCTTGCTGCTTGAGTTCATTGGATTGGCTCAAGCTATCTTCTGCACCAATGACCAGTTGCTCCGTCACATCCTTGATAGAAGTAACATTTTGTGTAATTTCACTAGTCACATGCGTTTGCTCTTCGGCTGCTGTCGCAATTTGCGTCGCCATATCACTGATCAAGGCAACCGCTGCTTTAATTTCTTCAAGCGCACCGGATGCTTTATCGGCATCTTCCACTGAGTTCTCAGCGAGCGTTGAGCTGCTTTGCATCAACGATACCGCACGTTTAGTGGTTTCTTGCAGGGTATCAATGGTTGATTTTATCTCTTCGGTAGAAGTATGGGTGCGCTGAGAAAGCACACGAACTTCGTCTGCTACTACTGCGAAACCTCGGCCTTGCTCACCGGCTCGCGCAGCTTCAATAGCCGCATTCAACGCAAGTAAGTTGGTTTGCTCTGCAATGCCTTGAATGGTTGCCAGTACGGTCGAAATCTCTTGCGCGTGTTGGTTTAGTGCGGCAATCACGCCACTGGCCTCACTCACTGATTTTGCCAAGTTATTGATCGAGCCTTTGGTATGAATCACCAAAGCATGGCCATTATTGGTGCTGGTTGCCGAGTCTTGCGCTGCTCTTGCCGTTTGCTCTGCGTGAGAGGCTATCTCTTGCGTTGCCGACGCCATTTCAGTGACTGCAGTAGCAACCATCACAATTTCTTGCTGCTGGTGACTAAGCTCTGATGCCGATTGATTAGCGCGATGCGCGCCATGTTCTGATTGCGCTTCCAATTGATGAGACTGGTGACGAATATGGCCAATAAGTTGTTGTAAGCTTTCCACAAAGGTATTGAAATTATTGGCTAGTTCGCCAACTTCATCACTATTTTCAACCTTAATGCGTTGGGTTAAGTCACCACTACCGTTTGCAATTTGTGCCAACGCTTGAGAAACATTATTCAAAGGACGGAACAAAATATTACACAATAAGTTAAACAGCAGGGTACAGAGTATGACCACAACGGCAGTAACAATGAGCTGGCTGAAAGTAGCTTCAGATAAAGGTGCGATGAGCGAATCGTGATTGATGACCACAACAGTACTGAGATTCGTTCCGCTGATGCTTCGGGCGTAGAGAACATACTCCTCACCTCGAATATCCACCAATAAATCGCTGCTTTTCGCAATCGCTTGGCGGATATCAGCGAAATTTAAACCCAGATCAGAAACACTTTTATTGAGCAACTTAGTATCACTATGGGTAAAAATATTGCCTTTATCGTTAGCAATAAACATATACCCTTCACCTGGCAAAATAACTTGTTTCATGCTGTTGAGGATGTCAGTAATTTCTACGTCGGCGCCTAAAACAACTTGTTGACCATGTAAATTCAGTGCTTTACCTAATGAAACCACATTAGCGCCCGTTGCCGCCGCAACGGTTGGGTTATCCATAAACACTTTTGATGGGTTTGCTTTAGCGTTTGTATACCAGCCCCATTTGCGCGGATCATCGTTCCCCGGCGGCAAGATGACACCATTAGCGTTGTTTTGCGAACCGTCGGGGTAAGCAAGAAATACGTTGTCAAACGCTGCAGAATCTCGAACTTGTTTTAAATGTGTCACGATGGCTTGTTTCTCGGCATCTTGCGACAGCGAGGTTAAAGCACGCTCTTTCGACAATAACCAGTCCGTGACATACTGATTATAAGAAGCGGTGGTACTTTGCAGTCGCTGCTCAACATCAATATCTAATCGCTCCAGAGCAGCTCGATACGACAATGCTTCAACGAGTAGTCCTCCAAGAATAATGGCAGCACTGGCAGAAATCGCCAGTTTGTTTTTTAACGACAGTTTTTTAAACATAGATAGGTAGACCTATTTGTAATAGTAATTTAACTCAAACCGATAGAATTCTCGATCAATTGGACATTATAATTTCAAGCCTCAAAATAAAACTTGAAGCGGTCCACGTCTTTGTCATTGCTCACAAAGGACGACAAAATAGCATGGTGCATTTAACACATTTATATCATGTTAGTCATGAGAGTTGATTACTGATCACTTTGGAACTAATTTCTAATTTTGAGTGAATTTTTCTGGTCTAACCTTTTCTATCCTCACCATAGTAACCGCAGGAAGTAGGCGAAAAAAAAGAGAACAAACGCTCTCTTTTTGATTAAGCTTAACCAGAAACTTATCGGGTCAACAGTGACTTCAATGAAAGTTCATCAGTACTATAGAGCTTGTGGCTAATCCAGTAGCTGGCGATACCAATCATGATATACACAAATAAATTACCCCAACCAGCACCTTCGAAAGCCGTGAACATGTTTGAAGAAGTCATTAACTGCAACGGCAAATTGAAAATCGCGTGGTAAAACTCCCCTACAATGTCAGAATTCAGCATAACAATCGAGATCCATTTAAGCGCGAAACCGCCCACGAACATCACAAGGATCGGCGAATTAAATATCTGTGAAATAACTAAAGTAAAGCAGGCCAATGGCAGCATCGTCACAGCAATCACCCACATGATACTGAGGTAATTCAACCAGTGTTGAACGGCATATCCTAGAGAACGTTGTTCAAATAGTAGGGCTAAACGGTTTTCTGTCGCCAAGTTAAGCCCCCACAGCAGAACGTCCGCACAAATGACCAACACGGAACAGATCACAGGGATTACAAATAGACCAAACCCCAGTTTTACTATGTGAGTCATATTGTTCGTCACTGGCATGCTGCGCCAGAACATTGAGCTTCCCTCTTTACGCTCCTTGCGGAATGTTCTGGGGAAATAGAGTGAACTGAGCATTAGCGAAATAAAACCAACAAGCATGATGATAAAGGTGTTGAAATCATCCACAAATTCGATATGGACATCGCTGATGTCGCCACCAAATTCCATCTCAAAAAACAAGTTATGTTGCAGTGTATTGTTCATTAATAAACTGATGAACAATAGGGTTCCGCATACCAATAGAAACAAAGGAATACGCGTAACATTTTTGTTTTCAATCAGCTCTTTTTCAAGCATATAAATACTGGTGTGCATTATGCGTTCTCCTTCTGCAAGGCAAGAAATAGTTCAGCAAGTTTTACACTGTAAATAGAACCAAGCCCTTCAACGACTTGACGGTGTTCTGAAGTCAACAACCACTTTGTTGTTCCCAAGCTTGGCTGAGATGCCAAAGGACGATAGGTTTGGATAACGTCTTGATGTGCGTTACTGGCCTCTAGAACAAAATACTCTTGTGTAATCGCCTCCATTGAGTCTTGCAGCACGACCTTACCTTGCTTCAAGATCAGCACATCCGTTAGCAAATGTTCAATTTCCGATACTTCATGGCTAGCAATAATCAAGGCACGCTCACCATCATGAAACCATTCGAGTAAGTGACGATAGAAGGTATCACGGTAGATTAGGTCCAAGCCAAGAGTTGGCTCATCCAAAATCAGCACTTTGGTATCGGTGGCAATCACAATGGCTAAATGCAGTTGTACTTTCATCCCTTTTGATAAGGTACGAATTTTACTTGATAAACGAATGTTGGTTTGTGCAAGGACTTGCGTGGCCTTGTCTAAGGAGAAACTGGGATGCACGCCTGACGTATAACGCAAAATTTGCTTAACCGTCATCCAATCTGGTAACACATTGACGTCTGAAATGTAGGAAAGATGCGCCATCACTTGCGCATGTTCCGTAATCGGATTTAAGCCTTGGATCAAAATGTCACCTTGATAGTGGTGAGCACCGAGCAACGACTTAATTAAGGTCGACTTGCCCGCACCATTATGTCCGAGCAAACCTAGCACCTGTCCTGCGTAGAGCTTAAAGCTCACATTCTGCAGAGCTTCCGACTCGGCATGCTTTGCGTACTGTTTAGATACACCGTTGACTTCGACGAATGGATTCATTGGTCACCTTCAATATGCTGTTGTAGTTGGTTGATAAAATCCTCAAGCGGCATCGCCAATAGCTTGAGTGTTTGTGCAATTTCTGGGATCTGTTGCTCTAAAAAGTGCTGCTTTTGTTTCGCCTGTAATTGCGCTAGCGCTCCTTTCGCGACATACATACCTTGACCTCGTCTTTTTTCAACAATGCCTTCGTCAACAAGCAGTTGATAGCCTTTCATGACAGTTAAGTGATTGATTTTCATATCTGCCGAAACGGTTCTTACCGAAGGCAACGCACTATCTTCTAGCCAAATACCTTGTAGGATCTGCTCGGTAATTTTGTCGGCTAGCTGACGGAATATGGGTTGGTTATCTTGCCAATCTGTCACAATTTCATACCGATATAGTGTTATACACATATATAACACTAAAGCAAAAATATTGAATTGCAAGTGATGAATGAAAAAACATAGAAAAACGCACAAAAAAGCCTCGTGTTAGAACGAGGCTTGAAGTCATTGTTTGCAATAAAAAGTTTATTAAACCCGTTAGCTTATTGAGGTAGCTGGTTTATTAAAGCAATCAGCTTGTTGGGCAACTCGCAGGACCAATCTCTTTCCATACTCCCCACACACCCGTAGTCGATGGGTTTTCGCCAGTTGTCCACCACTTGGCTTCCCATACTTTACCTGCCCAAGAAACTTGTTGACCGCCAGTATAAACCGCTGATTTATCCCACAAGTTGCTACAAATGTCACCACCACCAGAATCTTTCTTCGCCACGATAACCGATGCACTTGCAGAGGCTACCGCTTTACCATCACTGACAGTGACAATGAAGCTTAGCGTGGTGTCTTGTGTATACTCAGGAGCAACAAACGAAACACTCGCACCTTGAATAGTTGCATTTAGGCCTGCAGGTACATCCCACACGAAAGTTAAGGTGTCTTGATCGACATCACTTGAAGCGGAAGCGTCCACCACCACAACCTCACCAGCACTGGCATTGCTTGGCGCAGTCATCACCGCCACTGGTGGCGTGTTCACAGGCTCAGTTGCTTTAGGTTTGACCGTTACAGTAACGACATCAGAAGCCGTTGCGCCTTTGTTATCTGTGACCGTCAACTTGAACGTCAGCGTTTGTACTTGTGTCACTTCGGCCGCGTCAAAACTGGCTTGTGCAGAATTAGCGTTTACTAAGCTCACTTCCGTGCCCGCCGTTTGCTGCCACACGTAACTGACAATAGTACCATCACTGTCTTTTGATGCACCGCCATCAAGAACAACACTCACCGGACCGACCACCGATTGATCAACACCTGCATTTGCAGTGGGCACACGGTTCGCAGGGGGTGTAGTACCTCCTCCTGCTAAGCTTTCATGCATCGCATTTAGGATGTCACCATTATCAGCGTCAATCTCCCAAGAGAACAACCCGGCCAAACCAAGGTTTCGAGCATAGGCGCCCTTGGCTTTGATTGAACGGTTATCGTCAAAAGTAACCAGTTGGCCCGTTGTACGATTCCAAACCCAAGCTGCTTCAGCTTGTACATCGTATCCATATTCAAAGCCATTAATACCGGTATTATTAGCCCCTAACATGAATGATTTGATGCCTTTATAGTCAATCACACCCGCTTCCCACACACCTTGCGCGGAAGTGCCTTTCAATTTTCCGTTACCTACCCCTGTCATCGGATCGGTTGGATCACTTAATGAAGCCGGCATCACCCCTTCCCAGCCACGGCCATACATAGCCCCACCTAAGACTAACTTATTAGCAGGGACACCCTGTGCTAGCAGTAACTGGATACCGTTATCCGCCGTATAAGCTGGGCCTTTATAAGGTTCGCCATTTTCATCTACTCCTTTCCCATCACACTGACCAGGGCGCATGAATGATCCGCAGTAAAGCGCGGTTTGGTGGCCTAATACGTTATTCCAACCGCCATAAAAGTCATAAGTCATGGCAAAGATGTAATCCATATATTGAATGGCTTCGCCATAATTAACATCTTCAATCTTGTCATGACCAACACCGATTGCTGACGTGAGCTCATAAGTACGACCAGTTTCCGATTGCAATTCATCAAGCATGGCACGCAGTTCACGCATTAACGCAATGTACGCAGGGCCATCATTGACTGGGTCACCGCGATCCGCTGCTTGACCACCTCCTCCAGGATATTCCCAGTCGATATCAACACCGTCGTAGAATTTCCAAGTGGTTAGGAATTTCTTCACTGAAGCAACAAAAGTATCGCGATTGGCCTTGTTGGTAAAATCAAAAAATGGGTCAGAGAGTGTCCAGCCACCAATAGAAGGAAGGATCTTGAGGTCTGGATTACGCTGTTTGAGCGCCATCAACATGGCATAGTTGCCCTTGATCGGAGAGCTGTATTGGTGACCCGCTTGCGGGAAACTCTTTTGATAGGCCGCCCAAGGGTCATGGATCACCACTTCGTAATCATTCACCCCATTACATGCGGTCATCAACGCGTTGTAGCTGTTTCCACCAACGGATTTCAATGATTCGTTAGGGCCACAAATTGGAATGAAGCCGTATAGAATATGCGTCAGATTATCAGCCGGGATGTTATCCACGGTATATTTCCGGTCATAGATGCCCCACTCAACAAAGTAGGTTCCAACCACCGTATCTTTATCGGTCGTGTAAGTCTTGTTATTGGGATCAATATTCATCACCAAAGGTTTGAGATGCGATCCATCGGTATCGGCAATCGTTATCTCAACAGGTGCACTTTTGCTGCAACCAGTCGCATCGCAAGCTTCGATTGCCATTTGGTAAACCCCACCTTGTGCATAACTGAAGTTTGCGGTGGTTTGGCTGCTTGTGATTGGGCCTGTCGCGACCTGCGCGCCATCAAAGTAGATTTTATAAGTGTTGCCTGTTGTACCACTCCATTGGTTGAACTTAACGGCAATCGGCGCTTGATCATAATATTTGACCATTTGGTTATAACCAGCCGTGCTTTCCATGGCTAATTCAACTTTAGAAAACTGTAGATTATTCGACCCATAGACATCGACGCTGGGAGCTGCGGGAGCTGCTATTGCTGTACCCGAAAGAGCCATTGCAATACTTGCGGCGCACAAAGTAATACGATTCATACCTATATCTCTCATTTCTGAATGTTTCACTTACATTTAAGCAAGCTGCTCTTCTGATAAGGCATTGAAGAACATCCATTTCAGTATTTACGCGACTTATTTTTTTTAACAAAAAAATAAAAATACTTTTCGAGTCATCATTAAAATATTGTTATGGGGATTCAGCGTGTTACATCTTAAAAGCAATTCTGAGTCAGGAATTCAGAATTTTGACAAAGCAAAGCAGGTAAGTTTAATTTTTTACGCTAATTAAGGCCGTTGAAGAAGACTGAATGGCATAATTTAAAATTAAGAGAATGACATTATCACGTGACTAACGATCTGATAATATTGACGAATGCATGACGCATGCCTCGCACTAAAGATGTTACATTTCAATGAAAATTAGTCACTTATGCCGTTGAGAGCTTGCTTTTACAACCAACTATCGGCAACCTCTACTCTATTGCTTGCAAGGATAAAATAATGAACCTAATTAAACCGACTTTATGTACATTAACCATGATCTTTAGTGCCTCTGTATTGGCTAATATCACTCTTGAAATTCCAGACACCATTAACTTATTAGCGGTGAATGGTCAGAAACCCGAAACCTCTGGTAGCCTATTTTCCTCAGCGAAAAACCTTGAACTGGCCGATGGTGAACAACAAATCGTCTTCAAATACGCGCCCTATTTTACACAAGGGAAGGATCGCGTGATTATCGAAAGCGATGCCGTCATTGCCACCTTCACCGCAAAGAATGCAAAACTGAATTTTGCCATGCCTGAATATCGTGATGCGCATCGAGCAGAGAAAGAGATTAAAACGATGCAATGGTCACTGATTGACCAAGCAGGCCAAACACTAGAGATAAAGCAAGATCGCCTTCTTAAAGAAGGGTATCAAGTAGGCCGTGACTATATCCGCGAAGCAAATGACTATAATCGTGCAGGGGGTATTGCGGCTATTGGCATGACGGATGTTGCTATGCTGCAAAATGAACTAGCTCAGTCAGGAAATGTACAAAACGCCGCCGAAGAAATGCTGCATTTTTGGTACAACAAGGCTGATGAGAAAACGAAAGCACGCTTTAAAGAATTCGTTAACCAACAGTAATAACATCTCAATATGAGCTCTCTGAATTGAGAGCTCATTAGTATTGAAGTGGTTTGTGCTTAGCTTACCAGAACAGCATCGCAATCATGGTCAGCAAGCCAATACAAGCAATATTTAACATCATACCCACTCGCATCATCTCACTTTGCTTAATGTGTCCAGAGGCAAACACTATCGCATTGGGTGGCGTCGCAACGGGCAACATAAATGCACAAGAAGCCGCAATAGCAATCAATACAGATAGAATCACGGGTGAGATACCAAAGGCTTCAGCAACACTGGCAAACACCGGAATAAGCAGCGCTGCACTGGCTGTATTACTCGCGAATTCCGTTAGGAACACCACGAAAACAGCAATCACGAATACAATAAAGAACAGACCTAAATGAGAGATCAGGGCACTTAGTTCATTGGCTAGGAAAACGCTGGTTCCCGTTTGCTTAAGTACGTTGCTCAAGCAAATACCGCCACCAAACAGCAGTAATACTCCCCAATCTGCCGTTTTTTCTACATCTTTCCAGTGCACCACTCGGGCAAAATTGACCAAAACAATCGCACCCAGCGCAACCAGAGTATCAAAGCTCGCAAAACCACCTAGCATAGCATTGACTGGTTTGCTGAAGATCCAGCAAAACACCGTCAAAACGAAAATAGCAAGCGTCACTAATTTACCTTTATCCCAAGTAACAGGTTCGTAATTGAGTTCAAATTCACCGTTAAGATCAGGTTTCAATGCAAAATATAAAATCGTAATCGCAACCGGCAGCATAATTGCCGCCGTTGGAGCACCAAATTTCATCCAATCTGTAAATGAAAGACCAACCTCAGCCGCGGCAATCGCGTTAGGAGGGCTTCCTACGATGGTGGCAATACCACCAATACTGGCGCTGTAAGCAATACCTAACAGCACAAAAACATAGGTCGAATGACCACGGTCTTTATCCACTTTGCTGAGTACACCAAGCACCAGCGGTAGCATCATCGCGGCGGTGGCGGTGTTACTGATCCACATTGAAAGCGCGGCAGTCACACCAAACAACATGAATACCGCAACGCTCATTTTTCCGCGCGCCATGATAAGAACTTTATCGGCAATAACTTTGTCCAGACCCTGCCGATGCATAGCAGCGGCCAATGCAAAACCACCTAAAAATAGGAAGATAATCGAGTTAGCAAAGTTATTCAGCGCCGTTTGGGTGTTAAAAACACCAAAAACGATGGCCATAATAGGCACAAGAATGGCAGTAACCGTTACATGCAAAGCTTCCGTGAGCCAGAGCACAGCAATGAATGCCAGCATACTGATACCTAAAGCAACATTAGGATCAACGGGTAAGCCTTTGTATAAAACAAAAAACAACACAATATCGGCTAGGATGATAAGGCTGTTACGGTTAAATAACCATTCTCGGGTGTTAGAGGGTAAAGGGACACTATCATTTCTATTCATTATTATTTTTCCTTATGAGGGCCTAGTGGCAACAATATGATCACACATATTCAAACAAGGAGATAATAATCATTGCGAAATTGTTAACTTTATCAAAACTGCAGTTAACAATTTAACACTTTGAAATAAATGAAAAACGATCGGTTAATAACTATCCGTCCATTAAGAGCTCCAAATGAGCTTAAAACGAACACCTTAGCATGGTATTCCTGCCAACAAATCAAATCCGTACTTAACTTGTTCACCTTTCATCACACGTCCATGTCCTTGGTTTTGGGTGGTAATAAGTGACACTTTCTCGATTTCTTCCGCAGCTCGCTTTGACACAGAATATTTGGTGAACTTATCATTCTCATCGTGAACAATGACGCTGCGAGATTGACGCTGAGCAAGCTTATGGTAAGGATCGATAGATTGAATGGGATAACGATATTGATCGGCAACTTCCGCAACGACGGCCTCAAATAAGCGCATCGAATAGCCAGATCTTGCCACACTGCTGAATAAGTTATCCAAATAATCCAGCACGGGCGCGACCAATAGCATGGGACAATGCTCAATTTTATGATGTCGGCACTCTAATGCGGCGGCCGTCCCCATACTGTGTCCAACGATACCAGCAACATTGTCAATACTATCGAGTATCGCTTCCAACCCTCCAACAAACGCAGGAATGTGACCATACACGCCCTCACTTTGGCCATGTGCTGGGTGATCATAAGCTAATGCCGTATAACCACGTGCCGCAATATGCTCCATCAGTGGATAAAACTGACTGGCCGTGCCAGACCAACCATGAGTCAATAACCAAATGGGACCACTTCCGAGTTGATAAGTCGTCAGTGCCCCTTCGCCACACATTACACGGCCAGTTTTCAGGCCAATTGGCGGCTGATTTTGAGGCTTACTTCTTGCCGGAGTCAACAATACATTTCGTGCAACTTTTTTGGCATGTGACGGTGCAAGCGTGTGATGAAGACGAGTGCTCATATTGACCAATGTACGTTTCACACTGAATGTGTTTGAGGTGCTGAAATAGATTTTTTCACTCACTGAGTTGCCCTTCCTCTTAATAAAATAGAACGTTCGTACTAATTCTAATTAAAAGTTTTTGATTTTATTAAGTATTTTATTTGGTTAAATAAAATTGCATCTGCGCTGTTGCAGCGCTCGTTCTTCTCGTCGCCAATCAGGCGAGCCGGCGTAATAACACGCTCAGTAAACACAGAATGGGCATGCTCTAATACTGCAATTTGCAAATTTGATTTTGCAAAATGAGGAACTGTGGAAGAATAGCAACGCTATGAGCAACTTCAATGGATTGATATGACAACGATTATCGAACAACTTTTGTTTTCGGCCTCAATTACAGGGCCTATCTGTTTGATGTTAGTACTGGGCGTTGTACTCAAGCGAACGGGGGTTATCAACGACAATTTCATCGATGTCGCGTCACGAATCGTATTCCAAGTCACCTTACCAGCCATGCTATTTCTTAGCATCGTCAAATCACAGCACGATTTTTCTTCCAGTGCAGCACTGGTCGGCTATGGACTACTCGCTAATTTCCTATTTTTTCTTTTCACGACGTTTTTCACCAAAAAAGCGTTCCCACAACATCTGGATCACGGCGTGATCATCCAAGGCGGGTTTCGTGCAAATACCGCCATTATCGCTTTGGCTTATGTCGCAAATACTTATGGCGAACCAGGGCTAGCATTAGCGGCGATGTACGTTGCCGCAACCACTATCCTTTATAATATTCAAGCGGTGATAACACTCACGCCGAAAGGGGAAAGTTCAGGGCTCAAAGCCGCTGGAGTGATTGCCAAAACACTCACCAAAAACCCACTAATTATTGGTATTCTACTCGGTGTTTTATGCTATTCCTTATCCCTTCCAATCCCGAAAATGGTCACTGATGCTGGCCAATACTTTGCCAATATGACACTACCATTAGCACTACTGTGTACTGGCGGCTCACTCAATATAGGTTCACTCAGAAGCGACAAATCACCGGCTTGGTTTGCCACTGCCCATAAGCTGATTCTCGCCCCGATATTGATCACATCGGGTGCGTTACTTTTTGGCTTTCGCGGGTTAGATCTCGGGCTAGTCTTTTTGATGAGTGCATCCCCTACCGCTGCGGCCAGTTATGTTATGGCAAGAGCAATGGGAGGAAATGCAACCTTAGCGGCCAACATCATTGCATTGACGACCGTATTTTCACTGTTTACTTGTACACTAGGCATCTTCCTGCTCGCGTCTCTGAACTTAATCTAGAAATCAGGTAAACCACACGCTCTGCAACATTTAAAAGTTACGCAGAAAATTACCTGCAGCTAAAGATCACCCCACTCAGCTTTAAATAGTATCCTTAAACCCAAGAGTTGGTTAAAGAAAGATAAAGAATATTCATCTTGTAATGCGACAAGGCTATTCAGGTCACTATTATCATTCAAAGCGCTATCTACTGTTGGAGTGTCTTAATCTCCTGGGCCGAGTACACCTTATTCACTTTATCCCAAGGAATCGGGTAAATTGATACACCGGCATCTTTTGCACGTTGGTGAATACGCCCTAAATAAGAAGCCTCTTTATATGTGTCAGCTGTAAAACCATTACTATCGCGATCCATGACTTTATCTGGTGCTAATTCAGTTAAATAGATAATTTCACCACAGCCTCTTAGCCAAATCTTGGCTTGCCCATTGGGCAGTAAACCAAACACGAATTCGGTGCGATAGCAAACATTACCCAATGAACCATCTCGATTTTGGTAAAGACTTTTTCTTGCCATCAAACTTTTAACGTCTTCAGATACAGTATATTTGGTGACATAAAACTGGGTGTTAATAAGTGAAACCCAATACAAGTAAAGAGCATCGGGTGGTAGCTTAATTTGTACTACCTGCTTTTTCTGGTTCATTGCATAATCTTGGATTGGTAACCCGAAGCCATCATAGCTAGGAAGCTCTTTTTTGATATTTTCAAATGCACTGATCCTCATAAACTGAGAAAATGTATGTAAAGGGGATGTCCAATCTTGCGCATCGTTCACCCCATAGGCTTGAGTAACTCTAGCAGGGTAAAAAGAGGGCATTGAAACGCTAACGCTCCATGCCGTTTCCGGTATCGACCCAGCATACGATGAGCAAGCATTCAACAATGCCGTAATTAGCAAAACAGATATACTTTTCAAATACATTCTACTTTCAGGTCAAAAATGTCTAATTAAGAGATTTGATCTCTTCCATTGAATACACCTTATTTACTTTATCCCAAGGAATAGGGTCAATTGATACACCTGCGTCTTTTGCGCGTTGTTGTATACGCTCTAATGAAGAACCAGACTGCTTATACTTCTCTGCCCCAAAACCATGGCTATCACGATCCATGACCTTATCTGGTGCTAATTCAGTTAAATAGATAATTTCACCACAACCTCTTAACCAAACTTTGGCTTGCCCATTGGGCAGTAAACCAAACACGAATTCGGTTCGATAACAAACATTACCCAACGAACCATCTCGATTTTGGTAAAGACTTTTTTGCGCCATCAAACTTTTCACGTCTTCAGATACAGTATATTTGGTGACATAAAACTGGGTGTTAATAAGTGAAACCCAATACAAATAAAGAGTATCGGGTGGCAGCTTAATTCGCATGACCTGATCACCTCGTCGATTCATCGCAAAGGGATGTATTGGTAATCCAAAACCATCATAGCTAGGAAGCTCTTTTTTGATATTCTCAAATGCACTGATCCTCATAAACTGAGAAAAAGTATGTAAAGGGGATGTCCAATCTTGCGTATCGTTCACCCCATAGGCTTGAGTCACTCTGACAGGGTAAAAAGAGGGCATTGAAACGCTAACGCTCCATGCCGTTTCCGGTATCGACCCAGCATACGATGAGCAAGCACTTAACAATATCGTGATCAGCAAAACAGATACACTTTTGAAATACATTTTACGTTCTGATCAAAGATTGTTAATTAAGAGATTTGATCTCTTCCATTGAATACACCTTATTTACTTTATCCCAAGGAATCGGGTCAATTAATACACCGGCATCTTTTGCGCGTTGGTGAATACGCTCTAAATAAGAAGCCTCTTTATATGTGTCAGCTGTAAAACCATTACTATCACGATCCATGACTTTATCTGGTGCTAATTCAGCTAGATATACGGTCTCGCCACAACCTCTTAGCCAAACTTTGGCTTGCCCATTTGGCAGTAACCCAAAGACAAAGTCCGTGCGATAGCAGGGATTGACAACAAAACCATTAGCTCGAGTATAGCTGTCTTGTTTTGCCATAAGTTGCTTTATAGACTCTGGCACAATATATTTCGTGACATAAAATTGAGTATTTACTAGCGAAACCCAATATAAATAAACACTATCTGGCAAGTGATTCGTACCACCTATTTGGTATCGACTTGTTATACTTATGGCATGAAGAGGAAGACCAAAACCATCATAGTTAGGCAGCTTTTTACGCGCGTTACTTAACTCACTATTACTAAAAGATTGCGGTGTAAAACTATGCAGCAATGATGTCCAATTTTCATTTTCATTTACCCCATACGCCTGAGTAACTTTAACAGGGTAAAAAGAGGGCATAGAGACGCTAACGCTCCATGCCTTCTCTGGTATTGGCCCCGCATACGGTGAACAAGCATTTAACAATGCCGTGATCAACAAAACAGATACATTTTTGAAATACATTTTACGTTCTGATCAAAGATTGTTAATTAAGAGGTTTGATCTCTTCCATTGAATACACCTTATTTACTTTATCCCAAGGAATCGGGTCAATTAATACACCTGCGTCTTTTGCGCGTTGTTGTATATCATTTAGTAAAGAACCCTGTTTATATCTTTCTTCATCAAACCCATTACTATCACGATCCAATACTCTATCCGGTCCCAGCTCAGCTAAATAGATGATTTCACCACAGCCTCTTAGCCAAACCTTGGCTTGTCCATTGGGCAGTAAACCGAACACGAATTCGGTGCGATAACAAACATTACCCAATGAACCATCTCGATTTTGGTAAAGACTTTTTCTTGCCATCAAACTTTTAACGTCTTCAGATACAGTATATTTGGTGACATAAAACTGGGTATTAATAAGTGAAACCCAATACAAGTAAAGAGTATCAGGTGGTAGCTTAATTCGCATGACCTGATCACCTCGTCGATTCATTGCGAAGGGATGTATTGGTAATCCAAAACCATCATAGTCAGGAAGTTCTTTTTTGATATTTTCAAATGCACTGATCCTCATAAACTGAGAAAATGTATGTAAAGGGGATGTCCAATCTTGCGCATCGTTCACCCCATAGGCTTGAGTAACACTGACAGGATAAAAAGTGGGCATAGAGATACTAACACTCCATGGCGTCTCCGGTATCGACCCAGCATACGATGAGCAAGCATTCAACAATGCCGTAATTAGCAAAACAGATATACTTTTCAAATACATTCTACTTTCCTTTTTCGCATGGATAGCTGGCGCGCTTATAGCAACCTTTACTTTCATCCCAAAGCGGTTTAAGTGCAAAACTATCATCTGACGAGTGGTGAAATACGTTTAACTGCATCAACTCTTGTTTACGTTTTTCATCAAACTCACTCTCTAACTTGGCATACTGTCCTTGCTTTGCCATATCCAGTACTTTTTGATTGAAAACCTTAAAGCTGGCAGCTAAACCATTTATGGTTAGCTCTGGAAAATCTCTTACTGTGTAATAAATCGCATAAGGATCCGGAACATGCCAAATCTTGCCATCATAATCCTCAAGAGGAACACCATGAAACTCAGCTAGACCATACATTAATCTGAGGTATAAACGAGAGAGTTCACCTTCCACTTTTCGCTGTATGTAAAGGCGACCGACCACTCTTCCGCCCTCTTTTTTACCATGATTAATACACTCAATTTCTGGCTCTACATAGTCATTCTCCTGCCAACCAGTGGCTAAATCACGCTGTTTATACTCAGCCAGCTTTCTTCTCACGTATTGCTCGGCGCGATCCTTATCCCAGCGGTCAGAGAAAGAGCGGCTCGCACGCTTCACCAACTTTTTTTCTAAGATCGGCAAGAGATAATCACTCTTGTTGTAGCTCAGGCGTGAATGGTAACCGCCACCAATATCGGAATGGGCTCCAGGAAGGACAAATTCATGAAAATGCGCCACCGAATCAACAGAGTTAAGATGGTTGAGGCTAAAGTTATAGCGGCACTCAATGGTAGGATCGGCGGTTAAGTGAACAGCACGCCGAACGCGCTGAGGATCAATCCATAACCTCACATCACCATTGTCATGATGAGTTGAAAAATCAAAAGAGAGTAGGTCAACCACAGAAGCGACGGTATCAAACAGGCCTGCAAAAGTAATCTCACAGCTGGCTTTAGCCTCATCCGCTTCATTCCAATCAAACCCATAAGCTAAAGGAATACCGATCTTTTGGCACGCCTTGCTAAACGCCTGAGCAAACTCGCCCTGCTCGCCACCCAAAACCACATTAATAAAATGTCTTGCAGCAGCAGCTCCACGGCTAAAGCCAAATACATCAAACTGCAATTTATTAAAACCGTCAACGATATTCGACTGTGCGTTAGCAAAGGTAGATTTCAATTCCATAATTGATGTTGAAAGCTGATCTATAGAAGTACTAACTTTAGCAGTCACACCATATTTACCTATCCCAGCCCCCTGCCCAAAAATTTCCGATTCATCAGCCGGAGCAATATTTGTACTATTCCCCGTACCAATTCCGGTCATATATTCAGAAAGAAAATAGGTTTCTTTATCGTTCGAGAATTCTTTATTTATATAGCGTTCAAACAACTTCTGTACATTGGTTAGCTCATTAGTAGCGCTGCCTGCCACTGTCTCTACTTCGCCTTCATCATTTTTAAATAAGGAGATAAAGAAATTGTCTTTTTTAGGATAATCAAAACACTCGCTCGATAAGTGAGTAGCAGGAATGTCGTTTTTAAGCCGCCCTGTTTTTCTGGAAATAATGTCGCAATCAACCTTGTATTTCATTTTCCATGTTTGATAGTAATTTTCTAACTGAGTTTTCCCCCACTGCGCACTGTAGCTATTATTGGCTGTGCCATCAAAAAACATCCCTATCCGCAAAGTAATAAAGTTAAATCCTCTCACTTTAAGAACATAACTTTTATCTGTCAGTAATTTACAAGCATCCGCTTGACCTTTTTGGTGTCTTACTGGCAAAGCATATTCAGGCGCTAATTCGGTTAGATCGCCAGTAGTCACATTTACAAAGCTAGCACTATTTCCTAAATGGTCTTGGTATTGCTTGGCAAAATCTAAAGTGGGGTCAGCTTCATTATTGGGTTTTCGCCGCTTACCTTGAGCCTCTCTTAGCCATTGATCAGCATCGAGAGTTAGCGTCACCGGGCCGGGGGCAAGCGTTTTAAGCAAGATAGGCGCTTCACCTAATACGACGGGAAATTCATGCTTTGCAGAGTCAGTGATAGTACCAGTGATGCCTTCAAATGGCTTATTGAACTCATCACGGATGATAATTTCAATCCAATGCGTTCGATTTTCACACGGCGCACAAAAAGGGCTAACTCCTGTTGTACTTCTCATTGCCAGCTCTCCTTAATGGCCTTTAACTCTTTCAATTCATCCAATGTTAAATGTAAAGGATGGGATAAATCATCAAGCGCGGTATCGGTTGCAGTGACGAGCGCAACTAACGCATGCTGCTCTGCGACCTCATAGCTATTTTGCTTTTCTAATGCTGATTGCAAGGCTGATAATATCGTCTGCTGCGGTGATTCTAAGCGTTGCAAAAGATGCGGCAGTAGCTCCCACCAACGTCTTTCTAAGGAATTGGCATGAACATTTACGTTGTACAAAGGCGCTAGGTGGTGAGGTAACATCTTCCACCAAGTCCCGTGACGAAGCACAAATTCACTGCATGAGGTATTACTGAAGGTAATGAGAGCGTCTTCTTTATGGTGATCAATCGCCACCAATTGGTTGATGTTGCCTAAAAAGTGATTCACCTCGGCTTCATCCATCGCTCGTAGTATGGGAATAATCACATCACGATCGTAAAAATGAAACATCACTTCTGCGCCATCTAATGCGGCAACTAATAAGCTTCTAAGATGATCCAAAACTTCTTGTGTATTTACCGAGCTTGACAGCACGAGTCCCTGCTCAAGAAGCGATTCAGGCAACTGCAAAACCATATCCGTTACAGGAATTAACCACGGCGATAGCGGCATAACTGAGTCAAACATGGAGCCATAAAATAAAGGCACGGCTTCCTCAAATCCAAAACCACCATTTTGCGCTAAAGCAAGCTGGTGAAGTTTATGATCAACAAGCCAATAGGGGTTATCCACCTGCTTTTCAAACCATGACGTTAACATTAAACGTCCCCTTTAAGTGGACACACATTTACTGCTGGCAACTTTGCCTCTCCAGCTTGCAGCAGCGCTTGGTAAAGGATGGTTTGAGGTGGCGCGGGGGATTTTTGCAGTTCAAGCTCACCAGGTAATAACGGTAAATCACCACTAAAGCCACTGCCACTGCCCGCACTGCCGCCTGAGTTTAAATTAACGCCCGCACCAGAAAGGTGAACACCAGCAGGATCGACTTTGACAAAACTGCCGCCGGCTGTCACGGTAATTTCAGATCCCGCTTCGATCACCACTTTTTGTCCAGCTTTGATGTGGATTTCATCTCCACTTTCATTAGTCCAAACTTGCCCTGATTTTACGTGCAAGGAACCATCGACCATTAATATACAGCTACCCTTAACCGATTCGCGGCTTTCGCCCTCTACCGTGAGGTGGTGGTTATGTTTAACGTGCGTAAGCTGGTCGTTATCCACCGTGAGGTGCTGGTCGTGCTTGATGTGCGCCGTGGCGTCATTGAGCACCAAGGCGTCTAAGTCTTTTTGCGCGTGTAGGTAGATTTTCTCTTGCGCCGCTTGGTCTTCAAAACTCAGCTCGTTAAACCCTTGCCCTTGGTGCGTTTCACTGCGCAGCACGGTTTTGGTTTTGTTATCCGGTAGTGTGTAGGGCGCTTTGTTGGTGGCATGGTAGGTACGGCCTGTCACTATCGGTTGGTCTGGGTCGCCGTTAAGAAACGAGACGATGACTTCATGACCAATGCGCGGAATGGCTATCATGCCATATTGGCTGCCAGCCCAACCTTGTGAGACGCGCACCCAGCACGAGCTGTGCTCATCGCCGTTGGAATATCTGTCCCACGGGAAATGCAGTTTGACGCGGCCATGTTCGTCGCAGAAGATTTCTTCGCCATCAGGGCCCACGACTAACGCCATGCAAGGGCCATCCACTTGAGGTTTGGCTTGCGGTGTAGCACGCCACGTGACATCGGCAGGAATGAGCGTGAATTGGTTGCTGTACGTGGTCGCGCCACTGCCGCCCTCTTCTTCCAATGCTTGTGGCTGACGCCCTTGGTGATGCACTTGCACTACAACCCAATCGCGGTTCGCGCTGTCGTCAAGGTGCTCTTGTAAGTCGAACTTTGTGCCCGCTTGCAGGCCAGGATGGTTACTTTTTCCGCTCGCGGTACGCGCTTCTCGTCGTAGGTACTCTAAGCGAATTTGATTAAAGGCTTTGCCGCTAACGTCGTCTTTAAAGCGACCCGGTGCATCAAAGTGCTCGTAGGTCGCTTGCTGGTAATCCATATCGCGCCCTTGCGCTTGCTGAGCAAACGAGTAGCTCGGCTTTTTAAAGCTGTAATCTTGCAGCGCGCTGTGGCTCACTTCGGTTTGGCTGTGTTGCGTTAATTGCGAGACATAAGGGCTCTCCATCACGCCACCCGCAAGGACGTTGTAAGGGATAGGCGTTTCTCGCTTTATCAGGCTTTGGCTGTCGTCACTGAAAAAGAGGGTGTGTTTCCCCTCTTCGTGAATGAAGTGATACACCAAGCCCTCTTCGGCGGCTAAGCGGTGCAAGAAGTCGATATCCGTCTCACGGTACTGCACGCAGAATTCACGCTGAGCACACTCACGCTTCAGCGAGAAGGCGTAGTCGTTAATGCCCATTTCTTGCAGTACGATGGAGAGGATTTCGGGAACGGTTTTGAGCTGGAAGATGCGGCTGTTTTGGCGCAGTGATAACCGCTCTAATGCTGGGACTAAGGTCAGTGAGTAAAAGGTGTGGTGATGGCCAATATCGCCTTTACTGAACTGGCGCACAATGCCGTGCACGCGCTGCACGACAAGGCCATCACGCAGCATCTCAAGCTGAGCGGTTTTGTCCACCAGCTCCAGCGCCGTTAAGCCAGATTGGCGACTGGCCAGTTTTATCTCATAGCGAAAACCGTAGCAGCGCTGGCCCGCCTGCGCGCTATCAGACAGCGATTCCACGCCTTGGTATTCACGCACCACTAACGTGTCGTCTACCAAACCCTCCACGGTGAGCCTAAAACTTAACCTTGCCATTTTTTTCCCTTCCACATTTGAATGTCGAAAAACCTTAAGCTCAATACATAACTAGGCTACGTACTGAGCTTAAGGTTTTGGTGTGGGTCACTCACCCCAAGGACATGAAACACGAGTGAGCGACCCAAAAACTAAGCGTGATTACGCTTCAACAGGCTTGCGCCAGTCGTCAGAGCCTGAAGTACCCGCATTCACGTGATCCCACAGGATTTTACGGTAAGACATAGAAACCGTAACGTTTTGTGTGAAGTCGCCGTTCGCTGGATCTTGGCAATGTGGCATTTCACAGTGGATATCAACGATAGAGGCACTTTCAAGTTTAGTGGTGAAGAAGTTCTCTTGTTTACCTTCGATAGAAGTGCGGTACCATTTTAGCTCAACCGATTTCATCTTCTCGCCAGACGCCAACGCGTTATAAAGAAGAGGAACCGCTTTATTTAGCGCAACGGTAAATTTGAATGGTTTGTGAACACGTTGACCAGAAGGCTGACCAGATTGTGGGTCAGTCGGTACAGTCACAACGTGGTCAAACATTTGAACCAACATTTGATCTTCATGACCTTCAACGAACGCATCGCCGATAGAGTCAGTAGAAAGAGCGCCTGCAGTAATCAGACCCTGAGTTTCGCCTTCAATAGAGATATAACATGGAGTTGGCATTGCAAATTCCTTACTTTAAATGATGAATGGTATGAAACAAGTTCACTCGTCATACAGCAAAGTCAGTGCCAACTTCATCACCCTTTAAAATCAACAACTTAAAAAACCAGCACTCTTGCTTGAGCAAAAACCTGCCCAGAGTGAGCAAAATATTGCTTCGATGGGTAAAAACTTACCCTCACGCGGAGACAGACAGACGGAAAAATCCCGATTCACACTGTAAATCGGGATTTTGATATTGAGACTGCACAAGAAACCATTCAACTCATTAAATTGCAATGGGATTGGCAACTATACCCTTGTCTCTATCTTATAGAAGAGAGTTGCCAGTGGCGGTACACAGACCAAAATAGATTGGTCTAAACCCTCACTCTCAACGTTTTCAGTCACTATGCTATTTTTGACTTCAAAACCGCTACCGTCATAGTGTCTATCATCCGTATTAAGCAGTAATTGATACTCACCTTTGGCAGGCATACCTAAACGAAAAGCTTGGTGAGGAACAGGGGTGAAATTGGTGATAATTAAAATACGTTCACCGCCGTCACTCATGCGCTCATGCGCAAGAATGCTCGCATCGGCCGCATCTTGTAAGCGCCACTCAAAGCCACGAGGTTCACTGTCTAACTCAAAAAGTGCAGGCTCGGCTTGATACATCTTATTGAGATCTCGCGTTAAATTCTGCACTCCTTGATGGCGTTCAAACTGCAATAAGAACCACTGAAGTTGGTCATCATGATTCCATTCTGCCGTTTGACCAAATTCAGTGCCCATGAAGTTGAGTTTTTTACCCGGCTGGCCATACATGTAACCCATATAAGCACGCAAGTTTGCCGTTTGTTGCCACTCATCGCCGGGCATTTTGTTGTGGATCGAACCCTTGCCGTACACCACTTCATCGTGCGATAGCGACAACACATAGTTTTCACTGTGTGCATAGACTAACGGGAAGGTGATGACGTTGTGATGGTATTTGCGATGGACGGGATCTTCTTTTATATAGGCCAAACTGTCGTGCATCCAGCCCATATTCCATTTGAAACCAAAGCCTAAGCCGCCCATAAAGGTTGGCGCTGAAACGCCGGGAAAAGCTGTTGATTCTTCAGCAATGGTCATAGCATTCGGGAAGTGTTTGTACACTTCTTCGTTCATCCACTTTAAGGTGGCAATCGCATCGTAATTTTCTCTGCCGCCATCCACATTTGGGATCCATTGATCATGGCTGCGTGAGTAGTCGAGATAGAGCATCGAAGCAACGGCGTCTACTCGAATGCCATCGATATGGAACTGTTCAAACCAATATAACGCATTCGAGACTAAGAAACGGCGCACATGTTCGCGGCCAAGGTCATAAATATACGAACTCCAATCTTGATGCCAACCACGGCGCGGATCAGGATCATGGAATAAAGGGGTGCCATCAAAATTGGCTAAGCCATGACTATCGGCAGGAAAATGTGCGGGAACCCAATCGAGCACCACACCAAGGCCAGCTTGGTGGCACTGATCCACGAAATATTTAAAATCATCGGGCGTACCGAAACGGCTCGTTGGCGCAAATAATCCAACGGGTTGATAACCCCAAGAGCCATAGAATGGGTGCTCAGACACGGGCATAAGCTCTACATGGGTATAGCCTAAATCCACCAAATAAGGCACCAGTTGATCAGCCAGCTCACGATAATTTAAAAATTCCCCCGCCGAATTACGACGCCAAGAGCCTACGTGCAACTCATAGAAAGAGAGCGCTTGCTTGCGCTTTTCGGTGATGGGGCGAGCTTGCCACGAACGGTCTTGCCATTCATAGCGACGATGATCGTATGTTACCGAGGCAAATGAAGGGTACTGCTCAGCATAGTGACCCCAAGGATCGGCTTTATGCGGTAACCCTTCACCATGAGGCCCTTTCAATTCAAATTTGTATTGCGTACCTTCGGGTAAGTTGGGCATGAAAATCCCCCAAATACCGTAATCAAGGCGCTGCATTGGATTACGACGTCCATCCCATTGATTAAATGCGCCAATCAAACTGCACGCTTTTGCATGCGGTGCGTAGACTAAAAAACGGATACCTGAGATTTGTTTACCACCACGTTCCATGGTCACGAACTGCGAACCCATGTGGTGATACATCGATTTCGGCGTATGTAAATCATCATACTCGGCGTACAAGCCATGGTACTGATATGGGTCATCGATGAGTTGCTCGACACCAGCCCAATCGACCGCCAATTGGTAGTGGGTAAAACGTAAATCAATATCTGATTTTAGGATGAAACCCGACTCATCTTCACGCTCAAGCAGAATGCGGGGTTGATTTTCCACCACCAGCTCAACTTTTTCGGCACCCGGCACCCAAACGCGTAGCGAACCTTGATCGGGTGCGAGGTAAGGGCCTAAAAATGAGAATGGATCTGTAAATGATGCATGGGAAAGTTGGCTATATGCCTGCTTTAGCTTTGAAAGCTTTTTTGTTTTCATATCCCTACTCCTAACCTAACTTTCTTTAAACGTATAAAAATGCCCGCTAAAATGGCGGGCATACTAGCGAAGTTCAGTGTACCGAACTCTGCTGTTACATTGAGTGACCTAGACTAAAATTCTTCATGCCATGATTAAGAAAGATAACACTAAGTCACATCAAGGTTTATTCAGTAAGTGATTATTTACTTACACTCGCTCGCACTTCCGTTAAACGTGCAGCAATGCGATTGACATTATCACGCGCAAATACTTCATCCAAATTCATTGAAAGTTTACGACGCCAGTTAGGGTACTCATTAACGGTGCCCGGAATATTAACGGGTTTATCCATTTCCAACCAATCTTCTAACTGAATACTTAACAAGGTCGATGCACCAGATGCAACGTGCAGTTGCAGCGCCTCACTTAAATATGAATCCATTGGAACAAGGCTTGCGTCGCGCCCCACACCCTCAGGCAAATAACCATGCCATGCCACCGAATCCAAAATGCCTTGTTTACATTTCAAACGATCCTCAAACAAGGTTTCGAGCTGAGCTTGATCCGGGTACAAACCAATTTCGCTGCCCATTTTGAGATCATCGCAATGCCAGAAACCACGCAACGTTGGCATATCATGTGTGCACAGTGCCGACATCGACTGAGCGGCGTAATGTTTCGGTGAGATAAAGCCGCCATCTTCTGCGGTTTCAAAGAAGAACACTTTATAAGAGTGAACACCCGCATCGGCTAAAATATCGATGATTTCATCAGGTACTGTGCCCAAATCTTCACCAATCACGCTGCATTGATGGCGGTGAGATTCCAACGCTAAAATCGCGAGCATATCTTGTACTGGGTAGTAGATGTAAGCACCCTTAGTGGCATTTTCACCTTTGGGTACCCACCATAAGCGCAGTAAACCAAGTACATGGTCAATACGCAGCGCACCACAATGTTTCATATTGGCGCGCAGCAGTTTGATATAAGCATCGTAAGCGGTTGCTTGTAAGACTTGTGGATTAAGCGGTGGTAAGCCCCAATTTTGCCCCAATGGCCCAAGAATATCCGGTGGTGCGCCAATGCTGGCGTCTAAAATCAAGTTACCGGCATCAGCCCAAGTTTCAGAGCCAGAATCAGCCACACCCACCGCAAGGTCGCGGTATAAGCCGACCGCCATGCCTTTCTCTTCCGCAAGTGCTTGGGCTTCATTAATTTGACCATCAGCAATCCACTGCAAGTACATGTATAAATGAACTTTATCTTGATTGTCCTCGATAAATTTCTGTACTGCACTGTTTTCAAACCGACGATATTTTTCAGGAAAAACCGGCCAACCCCATACATTCGGATCTTGGGCATGTAAATCGACATGCAGCGCATCGAATGCCGCTTGGTGCACTAAGCTCTCACCACCTTCTTCAACGAAATTCAAAAAGGCTTGTGCGCGATCGCTATTTTTATCTAAATGGCGTTTTTTAAATTCGGTGAACAGGAGTGGCAAGACACTCATTTTTAATGTTGCAACTTCGGTATAGTTTACCCAATGCGCTTCACGTACTTTCTGCAGACGTTGCTGAAACTCCGCACTGCCTACTTTTTGCTGCGCATCCGCACTCAAAGCAAATTCAGGCACTGAACTCACGTCAATGTATAAAATATTAAGCCAACGGCGTGACGATGGGCTGTAAGGACTCGCCCCTTCCGGGTTTGCAGGAAAGAGAGAATGAATCGGGTTAAGGCCGACAAAATCGCCGCCACGAGAAGCAATATCCGCCACTAACTGTTTTAAGTCACCAAAATCACCAATACCCCAGTTGTGCTGAGTACGCAGCGTGTAAAGCTGTACACTCGGGCCCCATAACTTTTTACCTTCGATAATAGGCGCTTGTTTGTAACAGGCTTTTGGCGTCACTATCAGCGTGAGCTCATACGGTGCTTTACGGCGTTTCCGTGTCACCAACAGTTTGTGATATCCCCATGCCAAATCGCTTGGCAATGCAAACACTAAAGGGCCACCCTCAGCGCGTTCATCACGAACGACTTGCGATTGAAGATAGCCTTCAAGTACCTCTCCTTGCTCGGTTTCTAAGCGCCAGTTAAATTCGCTTTCACGTGCGCTGGCACCTAGATAAAGTGGCACTTCTACCGTTTCACCTTCACGAATAACGAGAACAGGATCTAATACATCTTTCTTGTGTTTCTTTTCTGCTGATTTCAGCAGCGTTTCATCATTGGTTGTGTCATAGCCCAAAGACGCCAATAAGCGGATAATGGTTTCATCTTCCACTTTCGCTTCGTCGCCCCACGCGCTTATGTAGCTGTCGGCAATGTTCGCCATTGCCGCTACTTGTTTCAATGCGTTTAGTTGTTTCATCGCTTTCTCCGAAGGGACTTCTTTCCCCTTCAAATGGGTAGGGTTTTATTATAATGAGTCACATAGAGCCAAGGCACTAAGGCCTTGGCTTACTTGAAAATTAACGCTTAACGGTTTCTAATTTCCAGATATTGTCAACGTAGTCACGGATACTGCGGTCAGAGCTGAACTTACCCACCAACGCGGTGTTAAGAATCGCTTTCTTCGCCCAGCCAGCCTGGTCACGGTACTGCTTGTCCATCGCCTGATGCGCTTGTACATACGAGGCGAAATCAGCCAGCACTAGGTATGGATCACCACCATCAAGCAAGCTATCGAACGTGGCTTTCAATTTGCCCGGAGCGCCTGGGGTAAACTCTTCACCCACCAACAAATCCAGCGAAGCCTTAAGCAGCGGATCCGCATTGTAGTAATCATATGGGTTATAACCACTGGCTTTTAATGCTTCGACTCCGTCCACTTCCAAACCGAAGATGTAGATGTTGTCATCACCCACTTCCTCACGAATTTCCACGTTTGCACCATCCATCGTACCTATGGTTAAAGCACCATTTAGCGCCATTTTCATATTACCGGTACCAGATGCTTCTTTACCTGCGGTAGAAATTTGCTCGGATACATCGGCAGCAGGAATGATGATTTCAGCTATGCTCACACGGTAATCAGGAATGAAAACCACTTTTAGCTTGTTGCCAATGCGCGGATCGCTATTTACTTTTTCCGCAATTTTATTGATGGCGTAGATGATCTCTTTAGCTAGGTGGTAACCCGGTGCCGCTTTAGCCGCGAAGAACACCACGCGCGGCGTCATATCGAACGTTGGGTCATTCACTAAGCGATGATACAAAGAAAGAATATGTAACATATTCAAATGCTGACGTTTGTATTCATGCAAGCGTTTGATCTGCACATCAAAGATGGCATTGGTATCAAGCTCAATACCCATGTGCTCTGCGACCCAATCAGCCAAACGCTGCTTGTTGTGTTTCTTGACCGCCATAAACTCTTTTTGGAATTTCGCATCGTCCGCGTATTGAGCAATCTCTTCTAGCTGATCAAGGTGCGCTGGCCACTCAGTACCAATCTTGTCCGAAATAAGCGCAGACAAACCTGGGTTACAAAATTTCAGCCAGCGACGCGGCGTAATGCCGTTTGTTACGTTGTGCAAACGTGTTGGGTAAAGCTCGTGGAATTCTGGGAAAAGATCGCGTTTTACCAACTCCGAGTGCAGCGCCGCCACACCATTAACAGCGTAAGAGCCAACCACAGAAAGGTTTGCCATGCGCACTACGCGGTGGAAACCATCTTGGATGATGGAGAGTTTTTGCTGTTTCGACACATCACCCGGCCACTTAGCACGTACTTCTTGCAAGAAGCGGTGGTTGATTTCGTAAATGATTTCCATATGGCGAGGAAGCAGACGCTGGATCAACGACTCGCTCCACGTTTCGAGTGCTTCAGGCAGTAACGTATGGTTGGTATAAGCGAACGTTTTTGAGCTGATCGCCCATGCCTCATCCCAGCCCATGCCTTTCTCATCAATTAAGATACGCATCAATTCAGGAATGGAAATCGTTGGGTGAGTATCGTTTAGCTGAACGGTTTGATATTTAGGAAGATCCGCAATGGCATGACCCGCCGCCGCATGACGACGTAAAATGTCTCGCATTGACGCCGCACTGTGGAAATATTGCTGCATCAAACGCAGCGTCTTGCCTTTTTCGTGGTTATCATTTGGATAAAGCACTTTGGTAATGTTGCCCGCATCAATCAAAGCATGCTGCGCTTCAAAGTAGTTACCGTTGTTGAAATCCGCCAGTGAGAAAGGTGCAATCGCGCGGCACTCCCATAGACGCAATGGATACACCGTATCGCTTTCATAACCAACAATGGGTAAATCCCAAGGCATTGCTTGGACAAACATACCCGGAACCCAATGACGCTTTTCAACACCATTATCATTGATAACATCAACATGGCCGTAAAAACCAATCTCTTGTGCTAGGTGTGGTCGTGCCACTTCCCACGGGTAGCCTTCAACACAACGCCACGCATCAGGAGCTTCTTGTTGGTGGCCTTCATTAAAAGATTGCTTAAATAAACCATATTCATAATGTAAACCATAACCTACGGTTGGGTACTCTTGCGCAGCGCACGAATCCATGAAACATGCCGCAAGTCGTCCTAAACCACCATTGCCTAAGGATGGGTCGCGTTCTTCTTCTAATAAATCCGTTAGATTCTGGCCTAAACCAGCCATCGCTTCCGTGATTTGCTCATACAGACCCATGCTGATGAGGTTGTTGCCAGTTAAGCGGCCAATCAAGAACTCAAGTGATAAGTAGTTCAGACCCTTAGCGTTAACAATGCGCTGGTCTTGCTCAGTTTCGAGTAGATCAAACGTCGTTAGTTCAGCCAGTGCGCGCCCCATTGCGAGATACCATGAACGGCTATCTGCATTTTCAATGGTGGTTGCATAGGTAGCAGTCAGGTGTTTCTTTACGTTTTCTTGGAACGAGGCTTTATCAAACTTCTTCTGTTGCGTAGGTTTCATTAGCGAAATCTCACTTAGTCGTTTTAATTCATCTTCAGCATATCGTGCATCAGCTACGCAAGGTCGGCATCCTCCTAAAAATGACCTCGTTTAGGAGGAGGGCTCAGGGCGTAGAGAGCGAGCACCAGAGTCGCAGTGATCTATCTCTCATTCGTTGCACATAGCGGTTCATAAGCAGTGATTGTGATCACATCACCTTGCTCACTAGCCTAAATACTGCTCATGACGCTCAGGTTTCGATCAGGAATATCAATCTCTCAATATGAGAATTGGCTCTCAAAAAAATGAGCTTCATTTACAAATCACATGAGATTTTGTACATGCTCAGTTTTTATATAGCGCATAACAAAGAAGTTTTAGTGATTAAAATCACAATTATGGGGCGTAGATGATAAGTAAATGTGAATCCTGCAAGAATCTCGGGATGGATCAATAAACGTGCGTCACGACATCAAGTAACATCCATACAAAATGAGTGATAGTTCACTTGTGAACTCCTAAATAATGATGCTCTTCTTACTAAGCACCTCCAAAGCTACGATCAGCTTTTAAGTCAGTAACAAGAACAATAAATGGAATCTGGAAGATGTGGATACCTTCTAAGCTTACTCGCCCCGGCCGCCTACACAACGCCATCGTTCGCCCACGTGTGTTAGAGCTGCTTGCCCAAGCACCTTGCTACAAACTCGTGCTATTTCGCTCGCCTGCTGGTTATGGAAAAACCACCATGGCAGCGCAATGGTTATCAGACAAGACCAATGTGGGTTGGTATAGCATCGATGAAAGCGATAATGATACGTTCCGATTTATCAACTACTTACTGCAAGCGATTAATAAAGCGACTCAGCAAAGTTGTCCAAATGCCCAAAAACTGGCCGAGCGACGCCAGTTCTCTTCTCTACATTCACTATTTAGTGAAGTGTTTTCGGAAATGTCTGGCTTTAACAAAGAGTGCTATGTGGTTCTCGATGATTACCATTTGATCGCCGATGACGATATCCATGAAGCGATGCGCTTTTTCCTCAAACACATGCCAGACAACCTAACGCTGGTCGTCACTAGCCGTGCCACTCCACCATTAGGCACGGCCAACTTGCGCGTACGCGATTTGATGATCGAAATTGGTAACGAGCTACTCGCCTTTGATACCGAAGAAACAACACGCTTCTTTAATCAACGGGTCTCTGATGGCGTGGATGATGATACTGCCAACAACTTGTGCACCTATGTCGAAGGCTGGCCCTCCGCACTGCAATTGATTGCCTTACAAGCACAGCACCAAAAGCGCACGTTGGCGCAAACAGCGGAGTCAGTATCGCAATTTAATCATGCACATTTATGGGATTATTTAGTTGAGGAAGTGTTTGATCTGCTGGATAAAGAAACGCGCCAATTTTTGATGCAATGCTCAGTGCTCGATCACTTTAATGACGTGTTAGTCTCTGCACTCACCAAACGTGACGACGCGCTGAGCATGATTGAGTCGCTCAACCGCTATGGTTTATTCATTTATCCATTGGAAGGTGAGCACAACTGGTACCGGTTCCACAACTTATTTGCGGAATTCCTCTCTCATGAACGCTTGGCTCGCATCCCGCAGCAGGAGCAAGATCTGCATCGTGCCGCCGCGTACGCTTGGTTGCAAGAAGCTACTCCTCATCAAGCGTTGCGTCACGCCACGCTCGCCAACGATACTGACTTACTCGCTACTATCTTGACGCAATTTGGCTGGAAGATGTTCAACCAAGGCGAGCTTTTGGCTCTCGAAGAGGCCATTAACCAACTCTCCCCCACTCAGCTCTATCGCGAGCCTAAACTGTGTATGTTACAAGCTTGGCTGGCTCAAAGTCAGCACCGCTACTTTGACGTTGGGGATCTGCTGACTAAATCGACCAACGAGATGAAAGCGCTCAATGTTCAGCTCAGCACCAAAGAACAAGGCGAATTCAATGCCCTGCGTGCTCAAGTCGCGATCAACCAAAATGAGCCAGAAAAAGCCTTAGAGCTGGCGGAATTAGCGCTAAGCCAACTGGATCACACCGTTTACCGCAGTCGTATTGTCGCCACTTCAGTGGTCGGCGAAGTGAATCACGTGCTCGGTCAATTAAGCCGCGCCCTCTCGATGATGCAACAAACCGAAAAGCTGGCACGCCAGTATCAGGTTTACCACCAAGCGCTATGGGCATTACTACAGCAAAGCGAGATCTTGATTGCCCAAGGTTATGTGCAAGCCGCTTTTGAAGTGCAGGATATTGCCTTCAAATTAATTGAAGAGCAGCAATTACAGCAAGTGCCATTGCATGAATTCTTACTACGGATACGTGCCCAAATCCTGTGGTGCTGGAACCGCTTGGATGAAGCGGAAGAGTGCGCTTATAAAGGACTGCGCGTATTGGGCAACCACTCTCCCAGCAAACATCTGCACAGTTATTCTATGCTGGCGCGTATTGCTATTGGCCGTGGTGAACTCGATAAAGCGGGTAAGTTCATCGAACAAATACAGCACTTACTGAAACAATCGACTTATCACGTAGACTGGACAGCGAATGCTTCGCTCTCACTGATTCTATTTTGGCAAGCTCGTGGCAATGATGAAGCAATGTTGCAGTGGCTCAAGACCACCATTCGACCAGAAAAAGCGTGCAATCACTTTTCACAGCTTCAATGGCGCAATATTGCTCGAGTTCAGATTCACTTAGGTCATTTGGAAGATGCGACTCAAACTTTGACGTTTATGCAGCACGAAGCGCAAACTTATCAGTTGATTACAGACCTAAACCGTAATTTGATCCTCGAAGCCGTTCTAGCCACTACAGTCCATAACGAAGAAGTAGCGAAAGAAAAACTCAAGGAAGCGCTACAGTTAACCAATCAAACGGGCATGGTAGGTAACTTTTTAATCGACGGCTCGAAGATTGGCCACTTATTAGAAAAGCTCTCTAGCCGAGCTGAATTAGGCGATTTGGAACGCCACCGAGCACAACAGTTAATGAAGGAGATCTCGACCACTCAGCGCAGCCGATCAATCCATTTTGACGAGGATTTTGTTGAGAAGTTGGTGAATCACCCAAATATTCCCGAACTGGTTCGCACCAGCCCACTCACTCAACGTGAATGGCAAGTATTGGGGCTTATCTACTCTGGGTTTAGCAATGAACAAATTGCACAAGAGCTGGATGTCGCAGGAACCACTATCAAAACGCACATCCGCAACCTGTACCAAAAACTGAATATTGCTAACCGCAAAGAGGCAATCCACACCGCCGAGAATTTATTGCAACTTATGGGCTATTGAGTCGCAGGTATGATCAAAAAGAGCCAGATAATCTGGCTCTTTTCTGTCGTAAAAAATGACGGTTAGAAGGTTTTTGGGGCGAAACCAGTCATCACTTCTAAACGCAGCTCTTTGCCCATTGTTGTCATCGGGTGTACCACGATTAAACCTTTAACTGACTTTTTCAATTGACCTAAATCCGCTTGCTCTGCTTTGGTAAGTTCACGAGAAAATGGCATATCGAGCAAACTCTTACGCTCTTTGCTCACCGTATAATTTTGCTTGTGTTTTGCTTGGGCGAGCTTTTTCGTCAGTTGCTCTACTTCATCGGTAAATTTGCTGATCATTACTTGATCGCCACGACCTTTAGCCGCATCGAGCTTATGACGACACGTATCTAAACGGTTGTTGAGTTGTTGAATTTCATTTTTCAGGCTCATGGTCACTGGCTCTTTGAAAGTAAAGTGGGCGCGGAGTATATCACAGCCTATCTATACTCTAATATAGAAATTAAGCTTAAACCGGTGAAATGAAAGCCACTGGCAAGTCATAGAGGGCATAACAACTCTACTTAGCATTCCAATTTGACATAACACCCATTTTTCATATGAAAATATGCTCTTTGTAAGACGCGGTGCCGCAAACTTAGCTAAGCTGTGTTTATAACAGTGTTTATAACAGTGTTTATAACAGTGTTTATAACAACAAACATATCAATCGTCAGTTAAAGTACCAAGGCCGATAACATAACAACAGGAAATAACCATGAGCCTGACTATTCGCCAAAGACTCTACGTGCTATCCATTGTTCCGCTACTGATTATTTCGTTAAGTATGATGTATCTCAGTTTTTCAGAAACACAAAAACTGAATCACGAACAAATGACCGCCACCCGCGCTAGCATGATGGAGATGAAACAAAATGAGCTGCGTTCATATCTGCAAATTGCCGATACAGCGCTCAAATCACTCAAACAAAAGAACGCCCCCCTCAGTGAAGCCATCACCATACTGCGCGACATCGCGTTTGAAAATAGTGGCTATATCTTTGGCTACAATAGCAAAGGTGATCGACTACTACTGGGCCAAAGCAATGCTGGTTTAGGCGATAACTTTTGGAATATGCAAGACACACAGGGCAACTATTTAATCCAAGATTTAATCAAAAATGCCAAAGCAGATAAGTTCACTACCTACTATTTCCCCAAACCGGGAGAAAGCACGCCACTACCTAAATTGGCCTATTCCGCCTACTTGCCACAATGGGATTTAATGATAGGTACTGGCTTTTACACCGATGATATTGATGCCGTCATTGCCAATATGGAGGAGCTTGCTGCTGAAAATATGCAGAGTAGTTTGGTTAATATCGGTTTGATGAGCCTGATCATCATTCTTATCGTCGGGTTTTTCGCCATCATTTTAAACCGCAGTATTATGCGCCCTCTTGAACTATTTGATTTATCGATTCGCTCATTTGCCAGTGGTGACGCCGATTTAACCGCAAGAATGGAGAAATTCAATGCCCCTGAATTTGCCCAGTTAAGTGACAACTTCAATGCCTTTGTCTCCAGCTTACAAAGTATCATTGCGCGCGTGCACCAAGTTGGGCAACAGGTTGTGGATGAAACCAATGACATGACACAACGAGCACAACAAGTTGACGCCATTGCATCAGGGCAACGTGAAGAGACCGATCAAGTAGCGACAGCGATGACAGAAATGACCACGACTGCAACAGAGATCTCGAACAATGCCCATCATGCCGCTCAATCGGCAAAAGACGCCGACGACAATGCCAAGGATGCCCATGAGATTGTTGATTCGGCAGCAAAATCGGTACAGGATCTCGCCAAAGAGGTCGCTGAAGCGAGCCTTGTGATTTCAAAACTGGAAGGCGATGTGAAAAACATTTCGTCTCTACTTGCGGTTATCCAAGATATTGCGGAACAAACCAATCTACTGGCGTTAAACGCAGCTATTGAAGCGGCTCGCGCGGGCGAGCAAGGACGAGGATTTGCCGTGGTAGCGGATGAAGTCCGAAAATTAGCCAGCCGTACCCAAGACAGTACAGGGCAAATTCATGCCATGATCGGGCAACTGAAAAATGCCTCTGATGCCGCAGTTAAAGCGATGGATTCAAGCCAAAGCCGTAGCTTAAGCACCGTAGAAAAAGCCAATGCCGCATCGACAGCATTACAAAAAATTCAAGACTCTATTGCCACAATTATGGATATGAACGCACTGATCGCAACTGCAACAGAAGAGCAAAGTATTGTTGGGCAAGAGATATCAGAGCGTATTGTGGTGATCTCCGATCAAAGTAGTCAATCGGCTGAACTGGCTAATCAGAACCAAGCAGGTAGCCAACAGCTGAATAGCCGAGCCAACGAACTCTATGAGTTGGTGGACCGCTTTAAAGTTTAGCAAGAAGAGGTAAAACTGATACTCGTAAGCGTCAGAATGAAGATCGTTGATCACTAAGTAAAAAAGTAAAAAAGCCATGTCAACATGGCTTTTTTCAATAAAGAGATCCCTAATGACTTACAGGAGATTTCTTTGGTTTAATCGATTTTTTCTTGATATTCGCGTTTATCTTCTGGACGCAGTTGACGCTGAACACCCATTAAAAAGTTACGCAGGATCTGATCTTTACATTCACGGTAGTGTTTATTGTCAGGCTTGCGGAAAAACGCATTAAGCTCATGCTTACTTAAACGAAAATCGATGAAGGCTAATGTGTCTAAAATGTCTTCTGCTTTCATATCCAGCGCAATACGCAATTTCATGAAAATCATGTTATTGGTTAAGCGTGTTTCAGACTGAGGTTGTTCACCATCGCGTTTACCACGCTTTGTATTGATTAAGCCATTGAGAAATATCGCTAGATCCGCATCACTCAATACAGATTCCGTCTCTTTATTTAGCCAAGTAGTCACTTGTTCTTGAGTAACGCAGCCGTCCGCCGCCGCAAAAATCTCAACCATAGCTGAGTCTTTAAAATCAAAAGTGTAGCGAATACGGCGTAAAATATCGTTATTGGTCAAAATAGATCCTAGGGTTAGATTTCCAGTGCCATCAAGATGACAGACTGTGAAGAAATAGCACGCCACTGTAGCAGAAGAGCGATCAGCTACCTATCGATTTTATTAGATGTCGAATAATAGAGAAGATGGCGACTGACCCAAAGAAGCTTTACCTCTCTGGGCCATCGCAGTTAGGCTAATTTCAAATCAAATCTTGTTCGATACAACACCATATCTTCAATCGTTAATACGGGCATATTGTGTTTTTGCCCGAATGCAACGATCTCAGGTGTTTTGGCCATGGAACCGTCAGGATTGGTGAGTTCACACAATACGCCCGCAGGCATTAAACCCGCCATTTGCATAAGGTCAACCGTCCCTTCTGTATGCCCACGACGAGCCAAAACGCCCCCTGCTCGAGCGCGAAGTGGGAAGACATGGCCGGGGCGTGCAAGATCATCGGCTTTAGCATCAAAGCGAGCCGCGGTTTTTATTGTGGTGACACGGTCTTGCGCTGAAACGCCTGTGGTTACACCTGTTTTTGCTTCAATCGAAACCGTAAAAGCGGTTTGGTTTGCGCTATTGTTATGCATTACCATCGGGGGCAGTTGCAGTTGATTAGCCTGTTCATCGGTCAAACATAGGCAGACGATGCCACTGCATTCACGGATCATCAGTGCCATTTGTTGTGTGGTCAGTGACTCAACCGCATAAATGATATCGCCTTCATTTTCACGATCTTCATCATCAAGCAACAACACGCCTCGCCCTTCTTTAAGCGCAGACAGTGCGTTTTCAACACGAGTAATAGGGTCGCCAAATTTGGCAAGTAGAGATAGCTGATTCATGGTTTTACTCCTAAAAAATCACCAGAATCAGGGCTGCTATGAGGGATCAAATCCAAAACAAATTGCACCAGCTAGCGAACTAACTGGCGTCTCTTCATTCTCTCTCATCCGGACTATAACCGTCGGCTCTGGTTTTTCACCAGATCTGCTGACCTCGATACATCGAGCGCTCGCGGGCTCATCTGCCTTCTCAACTGAAAAAACAAACACACCGCCGGTGGGGAATTTCACCCCGCCCTGAGAATTTAAAATATAAATTGGCTTTAAAAAAGCGATGTCATGGTAGTCGTTTACGATAAAGATGAAAAGTAGGACGAAGAAAAAGTGATGTGCATCGAAAAGGAAAGGCATCCTGCAATTATGCAATTGGGGGTAACAGGAGCATAGCTAACTCAAAAGTTTAGGGTATGCAAGATGCCTTTATTGATGGTCACCAGTGGCATAAATGAATCAGAGCTAAAATCGCCATCACCTCTATAGGGTTACGTGATTTTTCTAAACGCTGGCGGTAATAGATCGCCAGCGGTGTTGGCTGTTTGGTGTCAGCCGTTATGGGGTCGTTCATCATTCACCTCCTCAGCTATCGATGCGTTGATTGTGAATCAAAACAAGGAATACAAAAACTGAGAATTTTTTATTTTTTAATTCCTCATATCATCGAAATTAGCCTTAAAACGATATTTAAAAACTAAAAATCAATAAATGAGGAACAAATGATCATTAATATTTCTTATTTAGTTCTTCATAAATTCGCTACTATACCCAAACAACTTGACCATCAAGGAGGGCAAAGCGCAAGGTCGTGCGAAGAACTGAACTGCCTATCTCTTCCCTTTAATCCAGAGGATTTGCGAGTGTCTGATCTTACTTTATTACGTTATTACACACGCCTGACCGTGCTTGGTGTGGGTCAAGAGATTAAAGTATCGTTAACACAGGTTGCAGAATATTTATTCACCTCACCGCGTCATGCACGAAATCTGGTGGCTAAAATGCAGCAACAAGGTTGGCTCAAGTGGCAACCCAAAGTCGGACGTAACCAACGCTCGATACTGCGCCTGAACCTCGATTTAGACACAATCAAACAAATGCTCGCGAAAGAGCAAATTTTGGCTGGGAAATATGAAAAAGCCTTAACCATACTGGATAATGATGAGGTAGTGTTTGGGCGTTTGTTGCAAAGTACTTCCGGCGCATCTATTCGCGAAGGTCGCTTACACATTCAACTGACGTATAAACGACCATTTGAACGGCTAGTGCCCCATCAAATACAACGTAGTAGTGAGCGATTTCTGCTCAGGCAAATCTATTGCTGCCTCATTCAGTGTGATGAACAAGGACGCTTTCATCCAGAATTAGCCCATCATTGGGAGTATGATGCGCAGCATTTTCAGTGGGTATTTTATCTTCGCCCCGGATTAGCGTTTCACGATGGCTCACCGATTGATGCTAATACGATCGTGAGTTTATTTGCCAAACTCTCTAGTTTGGAAGAGTACAAAAAAGAGCTCGCGCATTTGGTTGATGTAAGCGCACCACAACCACAAAAAGTAGTATTTTCTCTTAATCAATCTGATTTAGGATTTGCAGGGTTGCTCTCTGGCGTCAAATATTCAATTCAACCAGCCAGCCAAGTGAACAATGCATACTCCCCAATGGTGACAGGTTGTGGCCCATTTCAAGTTCAAGATCACTCACCTCACAAACTCATTTTAAGCGCATTTGACCAATTCTATGGCTGCCGAGCTTTAACGGATCACGTCACAATTTGGATTTTAAATGAAGACGAGTTGTACCCTCAAGGCATGCATATCAAACAAAAAAATCAGCAACAAAACATCTCTTGCCACCACGATGTAGAGCTGAGTAACGTTGAAGAACTGGCGATCATCACCTCTAATCAGTCATCAAGAGTGGAAGATGGCTGCATGTTTATTTTGTTCAATCAAGGTGCTCATTCACCTCTTAATGAAAATCAGAAACGCTACCTAGCTACCGAGATATCTGGAGAAAAACTAGAGCACTATTTAGCACAACAACCAACTAAGTTTGACGCAGTCGTTGCCAGTAACCTACTGCCAGTATGGCAACCTGTGGTGCGACCACCAGCGCCCAAAACAAACCTGCCAAATCAAATCTCGATTGCCGTCTATGACTACACGGTACTGATTCATTGCGCCTTCGGTGTGAAACATATTTTAGAGGAGATGGGGCTGACTGCTGCCGTCAACATTTACTCCTACCGAGAATTGAATTTTCTGGCCCAGCAAGGCAAATTGTACGAAACCATAGTTATCACCAATATTAATTTAGATGACAATCGGCATTTCAGTGCATTTAGCCACTTATTTGGCAACCCAATGTTGCACCATTGCATTGGCCCCGCAGAGAGCCAATGGCTGCTCAAAGCGTTAATCGACATTCGATCAACGACACCATTGACACACTACCTTATCGCGTTGGAACCGCTAGCATCGAGTTTGATCAACGAATACTGCCTCGTCCCTTTGTTCCACCATAAGCAAACATTACGTTTTCAGGGGGTGCTCAAAGATGTTGCACTGACCAACTGGGGATGGCCTGATATTAAAAATGTGTGGTCCATTGATTAGCGAATAAATAGCCTGCGTAATATTGCCAGCATCACTAAACGATAACGCAGCATCCACTGGCTACGTGGCAACCAACGCTTAGAAAACAATACGGTTTTGGCGTGTGAAAAGGTCTTAAAACCTTCAATCCCGTGATAGTGCCCAACCCCAGAATCGCCAATACCGCCAAAGGGGGCATCATCGGCGGCCACATGCAACAGAGTATCGTTCACAGCTAGGCCACCACTATGCGTTTGTGTACTAACCTGTTTGATCACCTCGTGATCATCACTCATTAAATATAAAGCTAACGGACGTGGGCGAGCGTTGATATAAGCTATCGCTTCATCCAAACTGTGATAGCTCAATATCGGCAATATGGGGCCAAATATCTCATGTTGGGATAACAACATATCAACCTTCACATTCGTCACTAAGCAAGGCAAAAATTGATACGTTCCCGCTTTTGCATCGCCTTCTACGGGATGCAATGTGGCCCCTTTTTGTTTAGCATCGTCTAAGTATTGTTGCAGCCTATCAAACTGAGTTTGATTAATAATATGTGACGTATCATAGCCATCTTTAGTGGAAAAATAGCGCTTAAAGCGTTGCAGATAGAGCTCCACAAAGGCTTGTTGTTTGCCTTCCGGCAGTAAAACATAATCAGGAGCAACACAGATCTGCCCTGCATTGATGGCTTTGCCAAGCATGATGTTATCAACGCTACGCGCAAGGTCAGCATCAGGTGCAATGATCACGGGGGATTTCCCGCCAAGCTCTAACGTTACTGGTGTTAGGTTTTTCGCAGCCGCTTGGGCAACCAATTTACCTACCGGTGTTGACCCCGTAAATAACAGATGATCAAAGGGTAACGCACTGAACTGTGCGGCAACGTCAGCCCCACCTTCTACAGTATCAACCGCTTCATCGACCGTCGCAAAAATACGCATCAACACTTGGTTGGTGCAGGGCGTATATTCGCTCAATTTGACCATAGCGCGATTACCTGCTGCCAATGCGGTGACTAATGGAGCCATACTGAGCACGATAGGAAAATTCCAAGGTACAATCACCCCCACAAGACCCAAGGGTTGATAGTGAACGCTCACTGTCGACGGCAGTAATAGCCAACCTGCATGACGCGATTGCGATTTTGTCCACGATTTGAGGTGTTTTAGCGTGTAATTAATGTGTGAAACGGCCGGTAGCAGATCGCAAACCGTACTATCAAAGCGACTTCGATAACCATAATCCCGATTTAAGGCCTCAACGAGCGCGGCCTGTTCACTGAGTAACGCAGTTTTTAAGCACTGCAACCAAATACGTCTTTGCTCAAGGCTAGGATATGGCTCTACTATTGTCTGTTGTTTTAATCTAGTAAAAAGTGTCGTAACGTCTTTAGTTAAGGGCTGTTGCTGTTCTGTTTCTTGCACCGTATTTCACCTCATTCGCAGCTAAGGCAGCGTCTTGGAAATGAGCTCAGGATTAATGCCAAAGCTGGCTTTATGTTCTTCAATCACAAATTCACTGCGCGTTTGAATCACTCCCGGCAATGTACCCAACTTGCCAGACATAAAACTTTGGTAGGCTTTCATATCTTTCACTCTCACTTTGATCATGGTGTCAAAATCACCGGACAATGAATAACATGCTTCAATTTCTGGGATGTCCGCCACTGCTTGTGAAAAACGCTCAAAAATAGAGAAACTGGTTTGATCCAATCGAATATGAATGAACACTTGTACATCCAGACCTAACTTTTCTGGGCTCAGTTCTGCATGGTAGCCTTTGATATACCCTTCCTTTTCTAAGCGTTTGACACGATCAGAACAAGGAGATGTGGTTAAATTCACCAACTTTGCCAGCTCAACAACGGGAAGCCGTCCTTTACTGTGCAAAATGCGTAAAATCTGTTGGTCGATGCGGTCTAGGCTCATGGTTTTGCACGGCGCTCTAAAAAAAGTGATATGGCATACAATAATGGCTTACAGCGTTAAACCAACCTATCATCACAAGGCATTGTGATATAAATCACATAGAATAGGGGAACGTTATAATAAAAAGACTGAGGAGAAAAAAGGAAAAGAAAGTGAGCAAGCACCCACTTTCTTGGTTGTAATCTATTTATCGCCTCTTTACTTTGAGTACGTTGAGATGATTACAGTTTGAAACGAGAAATTTCTTTATCTAACTCATTGGCTAAACGGTGCATTTCATGAGCTTGTTGCACTGCATTTTGCGCATCACTGGCGAGTTGGTCGCTGACTTCACGTACCGATTCGGTGTTGCCATTAATATCCGCTGTCACCAAAGATTGCTCTTCTGCTGCTGATGCAATTTGTGTCGCCATATCACTGATCATCTGAATGGCTTCGCTGATTGCGTGTAAGCTTTCTCCTGTATGGTTCACATCTTGCACACTTGTTTCGACCAGTTTATGACTTTCCGTCATGACAGAAACCGCATTGGTCGTTACTTTTTGCAAACCGGAAATTTTAGACTGGATCTCCTCGGTAGAGGCATGAGTACGCTGAGAAAGCACTCGGACTTCATCAGCTACAACGGCAAAGCCACGACCTTGCTCTCCGGCGCGCGCCGCTTCAATCGCCGCATTCAAGGCCAACAAATTTGTCTGCTCTGCAATCGAGCGAATGGTCGACAGAATGGTTGAAATCTCATTAGCGTGCACTTCTAATTCACCAATGATGCCCACAGCACTGCTAAGCTCTTGTGCTAACTGATTGATTGACTGTTTACTTTGTTGCATCTGGCGATAGCCTTGTGCGCCAAGCTCAACCGATTCATTGGCATTTTTAGCGGTATTATCAGCATTGCCCGCGATTTCAGCGGTCGCAGACGCCATTTCAGTGACCGCAGTTGCAACCATAGTAATTTCATCTTGTTGAGTGCGAATCCGCTCACTACGTTGACTGGCTGAGCTCGCGGCCTGTGTCGCTCCTTGGTTAAGGGAGACGGAAACATCACGCACGCTTTGCACCATGACATGGATGCGATCGACAAATTTATTGAACTTATCCGCTAAGATACCGACTTCATCATCGCTGTGAACGGCTAAACGACGGGTTAAATCGCCATCACCTTCGGCGATATCTGACAAAGCTTGAGCAATATTACTCAACTCATTCAACTGACGAGCGACGAACCATGAGGTCGCTAATGCCAAGATCACTAAAATCATCAAGCCAATCAAGCTCTGTTTCAACAGCATGTCATTGAGTGGCTGTTCAAGAACCGTTTTGTCCATCACCATGACCAACAGCCAGTCAGTATGTTCAATACTTTGCGCCATCAATACTTTGGCCTGACCATCAATATCAACAAAGAGTGGTAATTGAGAATTTGCCGCCTCTGATATGCTTTGAATGGTCAGTTGTGAGGCCATTTCTTGGGTAGGTTTTAAAATAAGATCTTGATTGGGATGGGCAACAATTAGCCCCTTGGTATTCACCAAAATAGCATTGCCCTTCCCAGGAACCTCAATGGCTAAGACGTCCTTGATCAATTTACCCAAAGCTAAATTGGAAGCGGCGACGCCAATCAGTTGGCCATTTTGACGGACAGGTTCTGCCAATGTCACCACTAAGGTTTGCATGGTAACGCTGACGTAGGGGGCGGTTGTGATCGGTTTACCCGCGACTTTGGCTTCTTTATACCAACCACGCTCACGAGGATCATAACCATTTTGGTTACGCGATCCGTCATTGCGGATCATATCGCCCTGTTCATTACCGTAATAACTCAGCCCAAACTCACCAGACTCCAAGGTTTGGCGTAGGTGAGGAACAATGTCTAATTGTGGATTACGCTCGATTTCGTTTTTTAATCCTAGCAGCGTTTTTTGTTTGCCATTAAACCAGTCACCAATCCCTTTTGCATGAGCCTGTAATGTATTACGCGCTTCACTCTCAATCGCTCTCCAGCTGTCGGTTTTAAAGGTTTGATAGCCAACCATAACCAATGCAGCGGCTGTCAATGTAATAGCAGCAACCACAGAGAACACCATTTTTCTCTTTAAACTCAATTGCATTGCAATGCTCCTTGAAGCTTGTTCACCAAAGTAATGGGCTTGAGAATATTACAACTATGGATTATTACTTTGCCTAAGTTCCCAATACTTGACACTCGTGCAATAGAACGGTGGTGAATGTGCACTAAATCAAACTTAGTCAGCCGAATAAAAGCAAAATTATCTTTTGAGCGAGAGGCGCACTACGCCAAAAACCTTAGCGCAGTGCTGGAAGTATTTAGAGAACGCGGACGCGTGAGAAGTCAGTGTGGCTTAATGTTGATGGGTGATTACATACTCGGCAAAAACCTTGCTTTTCCATTTTGTAATGAGGTTCACCTTGTATAATGAGCGCAAAAAACTTTTGAACACCTTGCCATGTTGAACAAGGTTCTGACTGACAGCGCTTCATCACGACTTTATGCGGTGTCTCTTTACGACAACAGGTGCAATAAGCTTTTGACATGGTCCAATAATCCCTACAATTTGCATCATTATTGATAATTGACACATTTTGCGCCTACAGGTTCATTTTTCTCAAACTTTAGTGTGTGTTTCGTGAGCTATCTTCAAAAAACGTCCATCCCAATCTCCTTATTTTCTGCTAAGCACACTACACAATCTAACCTATACAAAAAAGCCCCTCAGAAAGGGGCTAGTTATTGAACAACGGTATGAATATCAATCTAGTTCAACCAGCTGCTTTTTAAAGGTCACGTGCTGCGCTTGTACGCTCTCTTCAGGTTCATCTGTCGCTAAGCTCACCACAAGAATCGCAATTGTCGAGAGAATGATCCCAGGAACAATTTCATACACATCAAACCAACCGCCGGACAGTTGTTTCCAAACCACAATTGTAACGCCACCAACAATAATGCCGGCTAGTGCGCCATTACGGTTCATTCGAGACCAATAAAGGCTCAATACAACTGCAGGACCAAATGCAGCGCCAAAACCTGCCCATGCATACGAAACCAAGCCAAGCACGGAACTATCTGGCGTCATAGCCAGCACTAACGCCACGATCGAAATTAGAATCACTGCAAATCGGCCAACACGAACAATCTCCTCCGAGGTAGCTTCTTGTTTGATAACTTGCTTGTAAAAATCTTCCGCTAACGCAGAGGAAGAAACTAATAATTGCGAGTCCGCGGTACTCATAATCGCCGCAAGAATAGCCGCAAGCAAAATACCAGCAATGACTGGATGGAAAATGGCATTCACTAGTAGCATGAATATTTTTTCACCATCTGCCAGCTCTAGCGAACCAGTATTGGTAACATAAACAAGCCCAACCAAGCCAACTAATAAGGCTCCCGCCATGGATAAACCGGTCCAAATGACCGCAATACGACGTGCTGTGGTGAGGTCTTTATTTGAGCGAGAAGCTTTGAAACGCGCCAAAATATGCGGTTGACCAAAATAACCAAGCCCCCATGCTACTAATGAGATGATGGCAATAGCGGTTAACGGTTCACCTTTTGCGTCATACCATAACGTCAATAAGTTAGGGTTAATCGCCGAAAGATCCTGACCCAGTTGACTCACTCCGCCGTTGATTGCTGCGATAGGAACGATCATCAATGCGGCCGCCATTAATAGGCCTTGCACTAAGTCAGTCCAAGAAACGGCTAAAAATCCACCAAACAGTGTGTAGGAGACCACACAAATGGTGCCAATAATAACCGCGGTTGAATAATCTAAACCAAATACCGTTTCAAATAATTTACCGCCAGCCACAAGGCCAGAACTGGTATAAAAGAGGAAGAACAGCAAAATAAAGAAGGCTGAAATGGTTTGAATCAGTTTAGATTTATCATTAAAACGGCGTGATAAAAATTCAGGTAATGTTAATGAATCTGTCGTGATGCTATAAGTGCGCAAGCGCTTAGCATTCACTAACCAGTTAGCCCATGTGCCCAATAATAAGCCACCCGCTAGCCAGAAAGCCTCAATACCAGCGGCGTACGCGTAACCAGGTAAACCGAGCAATAACCAACCGCTCATATCAGATGCACCCGCCGATAAAGCCGCAGGCCAAGGGCCCAGTGATCGCCCTCCTAAGAAATAATCTGCGGAGTTCTTCGTTCGCAGATACGCTGCCACACCAATAGCCAGCATCAAAATAAGATACAGGATAAAGGTGGTTGTAATAGCAAAGCTATTTTCCATTGTGTTTGTCCTCTTTAAAAGATCGCCTTCCATGTCCTCTTCCGAAGAAGAGGATAAAACAGAAAGGATTAATGGGTTTCGCTACCAAGCTCAAGCAAGGTCGCATTACCACCCACTGCTGTTATATTTATTGTGCGAGTACGCTCGGTAATAAAGCGCAACGATAAGTGAGGATCATGAGCCACGGGGATCGCGCTCAAGTCCGTTTCAGAAACTAGGCTGACAATCGCACCATTACGATCAGCTAGCTGACGGTTGAGGCTACGCTCAACCGAGGTGTTCCCAACGTAACCTACACTTCGAACGTCCGACGCCATCAAGGGATGATAAGCATCAAAAGACGTAAACTGAATGAGATTAGTAGGGAGTGTTGACTGCTCAAATGCCGCTTGCAGTGTTCGAATCAACATCGCATCGTCACTACATAAGACGACGCTATTGCCTGCCACAAGAGCGGCACAAAGCTGAGCTGCCACCGCCTGCTGCGCTTTATCACTGTGTTCACCTTGGATGATCACAGCCACGCCCCGACCTGCGGTGTATAGCTCATTGGTTTCTCCAGTAGGGCCGATCAATTGGTGCGAATACGCCAACAACGCCGATGCCTGATGAAGATGGTAAGAAATCACTGTTGCCAGTTGTGGCATAGCGCTTTCTAGTAGATTTTTAAATGAAAGTAAGCACTCACATTTAGAATCAAAATCGGTGATATTCCAATTTTCCCATGCTGAAAAAGCGTCAGAAAAACGTGTTACTTGATGAACCATGCTAATTCTCCTGAGCCTTTTATTACTGAGAAAATTCAGTTTGAGTAAAACGGTATAAGTAATGCGGGCCACCTGCCTTTGGTCCGGTACCAGAAAGCCCTTGCCCACCAAATGGTTGCACGCCCACCACCGCACCCACTTGATCACGGTTGATGTAACAGTTACCTACTCGGGCGTGTTTTTCTATCCAACGATACGTCGTTTCATTGCGGCTATGGATCCCCATGGTTAAACCAAAACCAGTTTGATTAATTTGCTGCACTACATCGGCCAGCTCACGCGCTTTAAAGCGCACGATATGCAAGATCGGCCCAAATTGTTCTTCGGTTAAGCAGTGAATATCTGAGATTTCAAAAGCCGCTGGCGGTACAAAATCACCGTGTTGGCACTCCGAACCGAGCTCTAATTGCGCAACTTTGGTCTGTGTCTTGGTCATCTGTTCAATGTGAGAGAGCAACTTTTGTTTGGCTTTTTCATCAATAACAGGGCCGACATCGGTACTGTGGAGGTAAGGAAGACCAATCTTGAGCTCATTCATCGCACCATGAATCAAGCTGATGATGCGATCGGCAATATCCTGTTGAACAAATAGCACTCGTAATGCAGAGCAGCGCTGCCCAGCCGAAGCAAAGGCAGAACGAATCACATCTCTCACCACTTGCTCGGGTAAAGCTGTACTATCAACGATCATCGCATTTTGCCCACCCGTCTCTGCAATCAGCGGCACTGGCGCGGCGTCACGTTGAGCGAGAGCTTGATTGATACGTTGAGCGGTCGCCGTTGATCCAGTGAACGCGACACCGGCAATGGCAGGGTGAGAAGTCAGCGCACTACCAATTTCTGCACCACGTCCAGGTAACAATTGGATAACACCAGCAGGAAAGCCAGCTTCCAACATCAGTTCCACGGCACGCGAAGCAATCAAACTGGTTTGTTCTGCGGGTTTGGCAACGACCGTATTACCCGCCACTAACGCTGCCGTGATTTGCCCAAGAAAAATCGCAAGAGGGAAGTTCCATGGGCTAATGCACACGAAAACACCGCGACCTTCACGGCTCACTTTACGCTTTTCATTATCAAAACTCGTCACTTCAAAAGGTGTTAACACGGAAACTTGTTTGGCGTAATAGCGACAAAAATCGACCGCTTCGCGGATTTCATCAATGCTATCGTGAATGGTTTTCCCTGCTTCGTGATGACAAATGGCGACCAGTTCAGCCAAGTTTTCTTCGAGTAAATCAGCAAGTTTATCAAGTTTGCACGAACGAACGCTGTGCTCTTCTTGCTTCCAAGCAGCAAAGGATTGCTCCGCTATTGAGATAGCTTCGGAAACATGATCAAGGTTGGCAAATACCACTTGTCCAACATGCTTGCTACGGTCATACGGCGCAGTCACAACTTCCGGCGATGCCCCTGCCTTGATCATGCTTTCGAGCAGAGCAACACCATTGATGATAGGAGAAGCATGCCACTGTTTACTAAGCCAACATTCTACTTTCGCTTCAAAAGGCGTTGCCTCACTTTCAATATCAATATTGACACCATAGGAATTAACGCGCTCGGCAAAGATGTGCGGTGGCAAAGGAATTTTGTTATTTGGTAAAGAATCAAACGAGAGCAACATATCGACGGGATGTTGCGTTAACGTATCAATAGGACAACGAGCATCAACTAAACGATGCACAAACGAACTGTTCGCACCATTTTCAAGCAATCTACGAACTAAATAAGGCAGTAAGTCTTTATGACTACCTACTGGAGCATAAATTCGCACCGATTGTTGATAGGCTTTCATTGCATGATGATAAAGAGCATCACCCATGCCATGCAGACGCTGGAACTCAAAATCTTTGTGTTGTGACATCACCGCAATCGCGGTCACGGTTTGTGCATTATGACTGGCAAATTGAGGGAAAATATGACCACGAACCCCCTCGCTTAAAAGAAAACGAGCGCAAGCCAAATAGGCTACATCAGTAGCTTCTTTACGTGTGTATACCGGATAGTTGCTGTAGCCACTTTGCTGAGACCACTTCACTTCGCTATCCCAATACGCCCCTTTGACTAAACGCAGTGGGATCACATCACCTTGCTGTTTCGCCAACCCATTAAGCCAAACTAAAACGGGTAAAGCGCGCTTAGAGTAAGCTTGTACAACTAAACCAAATTTCCCCCACCCTTTCACGGGCTCACTGCGATATATCTTTTCAAATAGCTTTAATGACAGCTCTAAACGGTCTGCTTCTTCTGCATCAATAGTGATCGCCACATCCAGCTCGATAGCACGGGCTAAAAGCTGTAGCAGTGTGCTATAAAGCTCGCTCAGCACGCGCTCTTGATTAGCCACTTCATAACGCGGATGCAATGCAGAAAGCTTGATGGATACGGACGGTGCCGGGCTGGTTGATAAGCCATATTTCTCGCGGCCAACCGCCTCAATCGCCATCAAATAATCTTTGAAATATTTATTGGCATCGGCCGTGGTTAACGCTGCTTCACCGAGCATATCAAATGAATAGGTATACCCTTTATCACGCATAGGACGGCCATTTTTTTGTGCTTCTTCAATGGTTCGGCCTAGCACAAATTGGTGGCCCATCACCTTCATCGCTTGGTGCATCGCATTACGAATCACTGGCTCAGAAAGCTTATTCACTAGACGATTAACCGCCTGCGTTGGACTAGTCGTATCCACATCAGCAAGGCCAATCACTTTACCAGTCAACATCAACCCCCACGTGGACGCATTGACAAAGACAGAGTCAGAATTTTTCAGATGAGATTTCCAATCCGCAACGCTGAGGCGATCTTTAATAAAAGCATCCGCGGTTTCCGCATCTGGAATGCGCATCAGAGCTTCAGCCAAGCACATCAACAAAATACCTTCTTGTGTATCTAAACTGTACTCAAGTAATAAGGCATCGATCATTTGCACCGCTTTTTTATCGGCTCGGATCGCTTCGATCAACTGAGTTGTTTTATTTAATATCGCCGATTTTTCTGATTCTATAGCTGTTGCCAGTGGTAATAACTGCTTCAGCCATTGGGATTCGTCCACCATATAAAGTGGCGAGATCAGCGACCATAATTTATCAAGCGGTTGCTCGATAAACTCTGCATTCAACACATCTGTTGCTGTAAACATGCGTTTTCCTCAATCTCACTCCCGAAAAAGGTCGGGTTTCCTACACTGGCTGGCAGTGTATTTTGAGCGCGAGAATAATACTTGTCAAAAACTCTGATGTTTTTGTCAAAAACTCCTTCCATTAACAAAATAAAAACACAATCACATCAATTAAAGCCATTCAAAATGCAAAAATAGAAACATTCTCCCTAAGTTTAACCAAAGATAAGCAGGAGAAAGTGAGATAAAGAGTGCACATAAAAAAAGTAGATAGAAAATTAGCGACGCGACAATTTTCGGTATTGAGAAGGAGAAATACCTTGTAAACGGGTAAATGAATGAGTGAAGGTACTTTGTCCAGAAAAGCCGGTTAATTCCGCAATTTGACCAAAGCTTAAACACCCTTGTTCAATCAGGTCTTTAGCCATATCAATGCGTTTACCTAATAGATACTGGTGAGGCGTGATCCCTATCTGCTCTTTAAATAACAGATGAAATTGGCTTTCACCTAAATAAACACTGCCAGCGAGTTGAGCCACTGAAATTTTACGTCCAAGGTGCTGCTCGATATAACGATCAATCGATTCAAGATCAAAACGAGATTCTTTGCGATGCGTTTCAAATGCAGAGATATGGCGTTGCAGTAATGCCATAACGGTGTCATTGCAGGCACGGCTCAACAATAAATCATCAGGACTCGATTGCATCTCTTTAACTAGCAATTGGATCAGCTTTTGGATTTGTCCATCCAGTTGAAAGTAAATATCCGCATTCGACAACTCATTCATTTTTTGTAGAAGCAAGGGATCATCTCCACTGGAGATAGGAAGGTTAAGCACTAAGATATCCGACTGGCCAACCACACCACCAAATGCATGGTCAGTTCCAGAGGTAACGACACAACCTTGCCCCGGGCCCACCAAATTGCCTAGACCTTGTACTTCAAACTCAGCTTTGCCTTTCAACCCAATTACAACTTGAGTATAACTATGATCATGGCACTCCATATAGGAAGGTAAAGTCACTAACTCGGCTGGTCTAGGCGACAAAACTTTGTCATTTTGTTGATAGTTAAATCGCTTAACCGAAGAAAAGTCACTCATATCGCCACATCATGGTTGAAATCAGAGTCTGATGTTATAACAAAACTATCAGGAGCGAAAACAAAGCTGTATTTTTTTGAAAGATACACATCAAGGTGTATATTAAACTTAAGTTTAGGAGTGAAAGAGACACTTTTTTCCAAAACGGAACAATGATCAAGTGCACATAAATTACGGTCAATGTGTGTTCAATCCCAAAACCCCTAAATAGATCGAAAATAGAGACTTGCATATTTCGCTATTAGGCTCAAAATGAAGATGCACAATTATAAAATTTACAAAATCAGTCACCTACTAATAGATTTCCGTAAATTTTTCTATTGTTCGGAATAAATTTTGCATTATGAATACAGCTTATCCATTCAAGCTGTCAAAAGTTTGTCTTTCCCACTTTTGTGGTTAAACGTTAATTTGTTGCAGGGACCTATGATCACACGTCGCATCCCAGCGCTATTGCTTGCGCTAAGCCCTTTTTGGGTATCTGCATCGGTGTACGCGGAAGAAATTGTTCAGGTAGATCCTGTCACCGCTATCGATGAAAAAATGACTACTAAACAGACGGAAATCGACGCGATTTCTGCAGAATACGAAGCCGAGGGAGCTAAGCTTCAACAACTTAAAAATGAACACGCTCGTATTAAACGAGAAAGTAAAGAACTTGATGCCAAACGCAATCGAGCCAAATCAGCTTTGGACAAACAATATAGCCGTCTTTTAGATGATCCAGATACAGATTTGGTCTCCTTTCAAAAGAAGTACCAAGAAACTTGGGCATCAGTGAAGCAAAACCAAGCTGAAAGCCTTGAGAACAATCAAGCGATGACTGAAAATGAAATGCGCTTGTCTCAAATCAAACAGAAACAAGCTCGCCTCAGTAATGAGTATGCGAACCTCGAAGAATCGCGCATTGAAGCTCGGGTAAAACGTCTCGAAGCCGAACTGCGTGAAAGTAGTGTTCTAGAAACAAGCTATAAAACCGCCTGTTCAACAACAATGACACTCGGTGAATGTTCAAATCAAGGACAGCACCTCACCAAACAAAAAGCGGTAAAAACGTTTCGAGCCAAATTGCTTGATGATCTAACAGAATCAGTGATTGCCAAGCAAAACCTGAAAGGTGTGGAACTTAACATCCATGTACAAGATAGCCAAATTATTCGCGGTGGTTTTGAAGGTAACAACGAATACTTCACCCAAATGCAAGCTCAGCTTCAAGCGAAACCAGAAGCGGTGGCTGCGTGTAAACTGCTTAACGTGTCAACTCGATACTGTTTGAAAGGCGGCGTGTCTGAAGGGACACAAAAGAATGACAAACAGTGGGCAAACGTCACTGTAAGATCAGATCAATACAACGATGCTGTAACCATCAACGGTATTAACTACGGCAGTACACCTGTTGAGATTGTTTTACCCAATGGCCGCCACCAAGTTACCGTCTCTAAAGATGGCTACGAAACCTACAATCGGGTGCTGACGATTAATGGTAATGATACGGTGTGGATTAAGCTAAGACCGAACAAAGAGGGCTAATTGCCTCAAAAAAAAATCGGTTTTTCTGTCGAAATTCACAAAGATGCGGTTAAAACGCCATTTTGTCATTAAGTTATTGAAAGATGACTTCAGACAAAATGGTGTTTTCGTTTAGAATAGTTACAATGAACTAATAACTTAACTGAAGTAGATAATAATGCGACAAGGTTTACCCGCTCTCTTATTAGCACTTTCGCCTTGCTTAGTGGCAACATCGACGATGGCCGAAGGAACGCCTTCTTCAGTAATTGCCATTGATGATGCGTTGTTTACTAAACAGTCCGAATTACAGGCCGCCCAAAAAGCAACCCATGAACAGCAGCTTGTGGTGAACCACCACAACAATGAGCTAGACCAGCTAACGAAGCAAGCCCAAAACTTTGATAAGGCACTTGTAAAAGCAAAAGCTGACTTAGAACGCGATTACATGAAAATGATTGACGATCCTGAACTGGACATCATGCCTTCACAAAATGCCTACCAAGCGGCTTGGGCCAGTGTAAAGCAAAATCAAAAAAACCGTTTAGAAGCTGAGCAAAAACGCCAAGAATCAGAGGCAGTGTTGGCACAAAAAAGGGCCGAACAGAACACTGTCAACAAAAGTATCAACGAGTTAGAACAGCATAAATTACGCGCGCGAGTTGAACGCTTAAGAGAGGAGCTCAAACAGAGCAGCACCGAGAAAGTTAGCTTTACTAACGCTTGCAGTGCCGATATGACATTGGCTCAATGCTCGAAACAGACTACCGACTTAGCGTTACAGAAAGCGGTTAACCAGTATCAAAGCAAGTTAATAGCGGCCACCAGTGAAGCTAAACTTATCCAACAACATCTGGCTAATGTCTCTTTTAATATTCATGTACTACGCCATAAATCCGTCGATTCAGGATTCTACAATGGCAATAAATACAAAGCCGTACTAGATGTTCAGTTGGATGCAAGGCCGGATGAAAACACACCATGTCGGTTGCTAAACGTAGAATCACAATACTGTTTCGCCCCCGGTGAATATTCAACCGATACAGAAAAACAGAAAGAAATTGCTTGGATTACCCTAGCCATTCGCTCGAATCAATATAGCGACAAAGTCTCTATTGATAATGTTAACTATGGTAGCACCCCGGTCGAAGTGATGCTTCCTGTCGGACTACATATAATTACGATAGAAAAAGAGGGATATCACTCCTTTCATCAAGAACTAAAAATCACCTCAGATCACACACTAAGAGCGAATCTGCGAGAAAAAGACAACCTACTTAAACCTGGCCATAAATTTGCAGATACCCTTAAAGGGGACATTAAAGCTCCTGAACTAGTCACTTTAGTCTCCGGTGAATATTTGATTGGCGAACACGCATCAAAACAAGTTTTCCTTGATCATGCTTTCGCAATTGGTTCAACCCCCGTTACTGTGGGTCAATTTGAAACCTTTGTAAATCAAACCACCTACCAAACTGATGCTGAGCTCAAAAAACTGTGCACAACAGTTTCTGAATCTGAAATCACGCCGATTGCCGGCAGTTATTGGCGCGACCCAGGCTTCAAACAATCCAGTAATTCTCCAGTGGTGTGTATCAGCCAAAATGACGCCAAAGCCTTTGCTCGCTGGCTGAGCAAAGAAACGGGTTATAAATACCGTTTACCTACAGAAGAAGAGTGGGAAATTGCTGCTCGCGCAGGTACACAAACAGACTATTGGTGGGGAAATGATTTCGGAACAGGGAAAGCGAACACTGGCTGGAGTGGTACACCTTGGTCAAATAAAAGTACCTCGCCTGTGAAGTCTTTCGCTCCCAATAGCCTAGGCCTTTATGATGTTGTCGGTAACGTGTGGGAATGGACAAATGACTCAAGGGGTCAAGCAAAAGGTGGCGCATGGAGCTTCGCCCCCGCAACGGCTGCTGCCTATAGTAATTTGTTCATTGCTCCCGCTACTTCTGCTAATTATGTTGGCTTCAGGGTCATTAGGGAACTTTAGGCAAGCAGAACTAGTTCAACCATTTATATAACAAAGGGGGAATTCCCCCTTTGTTATTGCACTCTCATCGTCTAGGTCTCGAGTAGTGATAAATATCAATCGTGTTTGATATTTATCACTCAACATCGTACAAATTTGCAAAAATCCCTTCTACACGTCAACCAGATGCCATTCTTCAGAGCAGTTTTTTAACAAGTGGGCATTATGGCGCTAAACGTTCAGTACTCCATTGCTGATCTTGTTGCGTAAACAAGAAGCGATCATGCAAACGGTGCTCACCACCTTGCCAAAATTCTATCGATTCAACCTTAACGCGATATCCTCCCCAAAAGCTCGGAACTGGAATCTCACCTTGTTCGAATTTCTTTTTTAACTCCAAGTATTTACCTTCCAAAACACCGCGTGCTGAGATACGGCTACTCTGGCGGCTCGCCATCGCGGCAATTTGGCTCTCTTTAGGGCGAGAAGTAAAATATTTTATGTTTTCAAAAGTCGACAATTTTTCAGCCGTTCCTGTGATGTGCACTTGTCTCTCTAATGGGTGCCAAGGAAAGTGCAAGCTGACTTTATTGTTGTGTTCAATGTGTTGTGCTTTGCGACTGCCCAAATTGGTATAGAAAACAAAACCGTCTTTTTCGACATTTTTTAATAGCACTATACGTTGGAAAGGCTGTCCATTTTCATCAACCGTTGCCACTGTCATCGCTGTGGGGTCGGTAAGACCCGCATCGATGGCCTGTTGTAGCCAAAGATTAAACTGCTCAATCGGATTTGAAAGCAAATCTTTGCGTCTTAAACCGCCTTTAATGTATTCGCGGCGGATGTCTGAAAGTTCCATCTCTACTCCTTATGAAATTTTTGACGATTGTGCTCCTATCATAGTCATAACTCAAGAGTGCTAAGGTTCAACAAAATCAGCAATTCACAGCTAAACTCTGTAGAACGTACACAATAGGAAGTACAATCAATCCAAATAGTAAATAGTAAATAGTAAATAGTAATCTCATGATAGGTAGCAAATCCTTAACATTTTGCTAGACAAATAATAAAATCAAGCAACTATACCCAAATAACTTACAGTTGTAGCTTCCCTCTACAACAGCTTCAAGTAACAAAGGGAAAGACACTACAATTAGGCGCAAAGGATAAGCGATGAGCAACAAGAGTTATAACAAACTCTCCTCGACAGAATTGGAGTACATAGACGACAAAACGGCGGCTCTGCTACTGAACACGCCCAACAGTGCACGTGTGATGCTCTGGGTTATGGTCTGTTTTTTTCTCTTAGCCATCGTCTGGGCCTCATGGGCACAGGTCGACAAAGTGACAGTTGGACAAGGCAAAGTCGTTCCGTCATCACAAGTTCAAGTGGTTCAAAACTTGGAAGGAGGCTTAGTCAAACAGATACTGGTTCGTGAAGGTGAACGAGTGCAAAAAGGCCAACAGCTGTTATTGATTGATGATACTCGTTTCCGCTCCGACTACCGCGAACGTGAACAACAAGTCGCTAACCTTACCGCCAGTGTCCTGCAGCTATCCGCTTCTATTACTAGCGTAATGATCAACGAAGAGATTGATGATGATAACTGGCAAAAGAGCGTCAAAATTGACTACAACAAACTCGCCTTTCCGCCGCTGTTAACAGACAACCAACCCGATTTAGTTAATAGGCAAAGGGCCGCCTACCGGCAAGATCTTAATAACTTACGCAACCAACTTTCTCTTTTAGATCAACAAGTCAAACAGAAACTACAAGAGTTGGTTGAAATACAAGCGCGCGTACAAAATTTGCGCCAAAGTTATGATTTTGCGAATAAAGAACTTGAGATAACTAGACCTTTAGCAGACGAAGGTGTCGTGCCACGAATTGAGCTGCTGAAACTACAGCGCCAAGTGAATGATACTCGCCGTGAAATGACCACCAGCGAGCTTAACATCCCAGTATTAAAATCGGCGATTCGTGAAGCGGTGCTCAACCGTATTGATGCGGCTCAAAAGTTTCGCTCACAACAACAAGACAAACTGAATGAAGCCCAAGATAGGCTTTCTGCAATCACAGAATCAGCCGTTGGGCTTGAAGATAAGGTAAATCGCACTGTTGTGCTATCGCCTGTGACAGGAACGATTAAAACGCTTTACGTCAACACCGTTGGCGGTGTTATCCAGCCAGGTATGGATATTGTTGAAGTAGTCCCAACAGAGGATACCTTGCTTGTGGAAGCGCAAATTGCCCCACAAGACATCGCCTTCTTAAGACCAGAGTTGCCTGCCATCGTAAAATTCAGCGCCTATGATTTCACCAAATATGGCGGCTTGGAAGGAACGCTTGAGCATATCAGTGCCGACACCACTCAAGATGAAGAAGGCAAAAGCTATTATTTAGTCCGAGTAAGGACCAATCAAACCAGCTTAGGGCATGATGCTAACCTGCCTATCATCTCAGGGATGACGGCATCTGTTGATATTATTACAGGTAAACGAACTGTGATGGATTATCTACTAAAACCAATACTTAGTGCGCAAAAAAATGCGCTAAGGGAGTAAGGTTCACTTATGCTTTTTAATATATTCACGACTGACGGTTTTTGATGAAGTTTTGGCTGCCACTGGTTTTATTGCTATTTATGCCTTCTCTCCCCCAAGCGCTCAACACCAAAGAGCAGCAGTGGGTCGATGCGGTGGCGCTTACCTATGGCACAAGAGCAGGGAAACGCGTCGAAACATGGCGCAAAGAAATTGCTAAACACCAAAATGTTCCCGAACGTGACAAATTGGCCGGAATGAATCGATTTTTCAATCAGCTGTACTTCGTTAATGATATCGATTTATGGGGAAAAAATGACTACTGGGCGACACCGCTTGAGTTTCTAGGAAGCAACGCAGGGGATTGCGAAGATTTCACCATTGCGAAGTACTTCTCCCTACTTGAACTGGGTATCGATGATAAAAAGTTGCGCCTCGTGTATGTTAAAGCCATTGAGTTAAATCAGTTTCATATGGTTCTTGCGTACTATTCAACACCCAATGCCGAGCCTTTAATTTTAGACAATATAAACCCTGAGATTAAGCCAGCATCAACACGCCGTGACCTATTACCGATCTACAGCTTTAACGGTAAAAATTTATGGCTAATGAAATCCAAAAATGACCAGCTTGCAGGAGACTCTTCACGATTAAGTCTTTGGAATGACTTACGTGAACGGGAACGCTCGCTAAAATTGAATAAACCAATTATAAGTTACGATGAGTAAGTAATATGACGCTATATAAACAACTTGTCGCGGGAATGATTGCCGTCTTCATTATGCTGATGACCTCAGTCTTCATTATTGAATTCAATACAACCCGCAACAACTTAGAGCAGCAGCAGCGCTCTGAAGTCAACAACACCATCAACACCGTCGGTTTGGCGCTGGCGCCTTATTTGGAGAAAAAAGATAAGATTGCGGTTGAGTCGGTTATCAATGCCTTGTTTGATGGCAGCTCTTATTCGGTCGTGCGCTTGATTTTTCTAGACGATAACGACGAGATTCTGCGATCTTACCCCATAAAACCCAGTAACGTTCCGCAATGGTTTACCAATTTACACCTGTTCGCACCGATCCATGACCAACGCGTGGTAACCAGTGGTTGGATGCAGCTCGCTGAAGTAGAAATTGTCAGCCACCCTGGTGAAGCGTATGCGCAATTATGGAGGGCACTAATTCGGCTACTTATCGCGTTTAGCACTATTTTTGTGATTGGCCTTGCTGCCATCGCTTTCATTCTGAAGCGTGCTTTACGCCCGTTGCAGATGATTGTCAAAAAAATGGAACAAGTAGCGTGTAATCATTTTGGTGAACCGCTAGCGCGGCCAGCAACCAAAGATCTGATCTATGTAGTTGATGGCATCAATAGCATGTCGGCACAGGTTGAAAAAGCGTTCAAAGCTCAAGCACAAGAAGCGCAACAATTACGTGAGCGCGCTTATATTGATCCAGTATCCCAGCTCGGTAACCGTGCTTATTACATGAACCAACTGAATAGTTGGTTATCAGAAAGTGCCATTGGTGGCGTAGCGATTTTGCAAGCGGAGTTTATTAAAGAACTCTATGAAGAGAAGGGCTATGAAGCGGGCGATGGTATGGTGCGTCATTTGGCTGAGCATCTAAAAGTGTCGATAACGTCACCCGATGTCACACTCTCACGTATTTCCACCGAAGAATTTGGCTTTATTTTGCCTAACATGGAAGAGAGTGAACTCAAAATTATCGCCGATAGTATTATGAATTTTGTGCAAGATACTCTAGCCGACCCAACCGGTATGGCATCAGCCAAAGTCTCTTTAGGTGTTGTTCATAATAAAGAACCAAAATCTTCAACGCAGGTACTTTCCTTGCTCGACAACGCGTTAGCCATTGCAACTGCAAATCCAGATCTGATTTACGGCTTCGTCAGCAGTGAAACCAAACAAACTGTGATGGGTAAACAGCAATGGAAAGCATTGGTTGAAGAGGCTATCCATAACGATTGGTTTAATTTCCGTTTGCAGTCAGCCAATAATAGCTGGGGACAAACTTTCCACCGCGAAGTATTTTCAGCAATTGAGCACGATGGCAAACGCTACAGCGCCAATCAATACTTATTTGCGCTCGACCAACTCAATGCCAGCCATATTTTTGATGAATATGTTATTGAAACGATGATTCGCAAGCTCGAAATAGGCGAGATAACCGAACCATTAGCCATTAATATTGCTCAAAGCAGCCTTTCTCAACCTAGTTTTATTCGTTGGGTCACTCAGACACTGGCGAAACATCGCTCTGTCTGTGAGAACTTACACTTTGAAATACCAGAAAATGCATTCCTCAACGCCCCTCACCATACGGCGCTGTTTTGTAATGCCATAAGAGCCGCAGGTGCAGACTTTGGTGTCGATAACTATGGCCGGAATTTCCAATCATTAGACTACATCAACGAGTACCGTCCAAAATATGTGAAACTCGATTATCTATTTACTCACCATCTCGACGATGAAAAGCAAAAGTTCACCTTAACGTCGATTTCTCGCACAGCACACAATTTAGGGATCACTACCATTGCGTCACGAGTAGAAACGCAAACCCAGCTTGATTTCCTTTCAGAGCATTTTATCGAAGTCTTCCAAGGCTTTATTGTGGATAAATAATAAAAAGGTCAGATGTAATGCAAGACACGCTACTCAATTCGCTTATTTATGTGAGTCGTTACTATGGATTGGCGAATTCTCCAGAAGCACTGATCAACGGCCTACCTTTATCAGACGGCAAACTAACACCTTTTCTCTTTCCTCGAGCCGCAGAAAGAGCAGGATTAGTGGCTAAAGAAAATCGCTCGACATTGGATCAAATCCCAAAATTGGTTTTCCCCGTTATCTTAATTTTAAAAGGCGGTGAAGCCTGTGTGCTCAGCAGCATCAACGAAGCGAATCAAGAAGCTGAGGTCGTCACTGCGGAGTCTGGTCTAATCCCCGTTGCTATCCCCTTAGAAGAGCTGACTGAACGCTATATTGGCCGCTACTTCATGGTGAAAAAACAGTTTCGCTATGACGAGCGCTCACCAGAAATATTAAAGACCCGTGATGGCCACTGGTTTTGGGGTACGTTATGGCAGTCAAAGCACATTTATCGCGATGTGTTAATCGCTTCCATTTTAATCAATTTGTTTGCCATTGCGGCACCAATGTTCAGCCGTTTAGTGTATGACAAAGTCGTGCCTAACCTTGCGTTTGAAACCTTGTGGGTATTAGCGAGCGGGATTTTTGTGATCTTCTTATTCGATCTGCTCCTCAAACTACTTCGCAGTTATTTTATTGATGTGGCGGGCAAAAAATCCGACATTCTGATCTCTTCCAAACTCTTTAGCAAAGTGATGGGAATCCGAATGGAATCACGTCCTCCATCTGTCGGGGCCTTTGCGCGCCACTTGCAAGAGTTTGAATCCATTCGCGAATTCTTTACCTCCGCCACTATATCCTCGTTAATTGACCTGCCATTTGCACTGCTCTTTTTAGTGCTGATCTGGCTAATGGCCGGTAGTTTAGTGCTGGTACCTATCGTCGGTGTACTGATCATTGCTCTCTACTCTCTTCTCATCCAAGCTCCTCTACGACGAGCCATTGAAGAGGGTTCTCGGCTGGCATCACAAAAATACGCCAATCTAATTGAAAGCTTGGCAGGGCTTGAAACCGTGAAACTCTTTGGTGCTCAAAGCCAGTTTCAATATCGCTGGGAAGAAGCGGTTGCACATATGGCAAACTGGAACATCAAAAGCCGCCGAATTACCGATGGTATTCAAAATACCGCTGGTTTTGTACAGCAAGCCGCAAACGTCGGAATGATCATTGTAGGTGTCTATTTGATCTCCAACGGTGATTTAACAATGGGTGGGCTCATCGCAGCAACCATGCTCAGCGGCCGTGCCATTGGTCCAATGGTCCAACTATCACTACTTTCAACACGCTACAACCAAGCCAAATCGTCCTTAAAAATCATTGAGCAAGTGATGCAGATGCCAGATGAGCAAGAAGAAGGTAAACGCTATATTCATCGTCCGATTGTGCAAGGCAAAATTGAGCTAGACAAAGTCACTTTCCACTACCCTAATGCTCCTGTTGCATCAATACGTGACTTAAGTATGACGATCCATCCAGGTGAAAAAGTAGCGATCATAGGCCGCATCGGTTCAGGGAAGACTACGTTAGAGCGCCTTATTATGGGGTTATATCAACCGACTGAAGGGCATGTTCGTATTGATGATACCGATATCGCGCAACTGCATCACATTGATGTGAGGCGTAATATCGGTTGCGTTCCTCAAGACAGCAACCTGTTTTACGGCTCTATACGCGATAACATTACGCTCGGGCGTCCTTTAGTCGATGATAGAGATGTGATGGATGCCGCCAACCGAGCGGGAGTTACCGCGTTCACACAACAAGATCCTGCGGGGTTAGAACGACAAGTGGGTGAAGGCGGCCTGTTGTTGTCTGGTGGCCAGAGACAAGCGGTAGCCATTGCCCGAGCACTGCTCGGACGCCCACCCGTTTTGCTACTTGATGAGCCCACCAGCGCCATGGATAATCGCTCTGAAATGCACATCAAGCATCAACTGTCTCAATTGACACCCAGTGAGACGTTAGTATTAATTACTCATAAAACATCAATGCTCGATGTAGTTGATCGCGTCATTGTGATGGAGAAAGGCTGTATCATTGCCGATGGTCCTAAATCGATGGTGTTAAACGATCTCAAACAGGGCAAAGTGAGATCCGTGCAATAGCCACCTTACTAGAAATAGCATAATCAGCAAAAAACGAGGCAAAATGCCTCATTTTTTGCTTCGCACCCTAAGATAATAATGTTAGATCCCTCCGACATCTTCATCTTCAAGCATCGAAGCACATTTAACCTCATACTGGTTAAATGTGAAGATACTGGCGCCATGAACCCGCTTGGTGATGATCCGCTCATCATCAAATTGCACCGAAACATGGGTATATACTTTATTTTTAACTTCGATCGTATTCATTTCGAGCAATTGTTCAAACTCCTCCCCCAGCATATCCAACGCCAATTTTGCTTTTTCTAAACGATCATTAGTTTGTTTCTTAAATTCATCAATTTTTAACAGTTCCTCTTCCGAGCGTTCTGCTTTAGGCTTTTTCTTAAATTCAATCTCACGGCGGATCACTTCCATCGTCGCTTCTTGCGCTTGTTTATAATGCTCTTTATGTTTTGCAACCCGTTCTTTATATACGGCATAACGAGCAAAAGCCTGCACAGCCGTGGCGGTATCGCCTTCAACGCCTAAATTGAAGCAGACGATCTTACCGCCAACTTTCGCGTGACCACCACTGAGTGTGCCTTGCTTCTCTTTGTTATCTAGCACTTTTAGATCATTGCCACAACGCAATTCATTACTCATGCTGTGAACCGCTAGATTAATATCATCAGCCGCTTGCAATTCACTAAACTGAGCGTAGTTAGCCGTAATCGAACCTCCCGATTTGACGATACATGTTCTGGCTTCATCATCAAACACTGTGTGACCAATAATGCCTTTAGCAACATCAATATTACCTTGGGCTTGGACATCAGCCGATTCAATAAACCCACCAATAGTGATTGTTCCCGTCGCACGCACAATCATCCCGGGTTCAACGTCACCCGTGATGACCACACAACCTTTAAATTTCACGTGGCCTGTTGCGACACTTACATTGTTTAAGCATAAAGCATTATCAACGTCGACCGTTTTGTCTTTGAGTAACGGCATGCCAGCTTGGCTAGCCAGTAATACATTGGGATCATTAGGAGAGATGTAAGAACCCTTTCCAGCAACAAGTGCAGAATCTTTACCTGCTTGAGGCGCGATCTCTTTTCCTTGTACGGTATAGCCTGACGTTCCTTTTGTTGCAGGAATTCGACGCATTATTTCATCGTCTTGCCCGACCGTGATGGTTTCACCTAAGTTGCGCATATCAATTTTGTTCTGCCCTTGCTTTTTGGTCGGGGCTAACACGCGCTTACTGACATCCTCGACCAAGGGAATAAATTGTGCATCTTTACCTTGTATGGGTTCGCGCCCCTGCGCTACAGGCTGAGTGTAGACTTCTCCAGGCTTCAAGGTATTACTTACCATTAACACTTTCTTTAAAGCCAGTTTGTTGATGCCTTTTGTCACATGAGCGTGAGCCAATGCATACACCAACTCACTACCGCGCAATGCTCTGCCACCGTATGCACCCGTCACGACCATGCTGGCTAACATATCTCGATCGCTAAATTCAATCTCAACCGAAGCATTCTTTCTCTCTGCAATGGCGATTCCAGAGAATGCTTCGCCCTTGCCCTCTTTTGCACAGTTGATAAAACGGGTCACTTCCGTTTCATTTAAGAAAAATGTCGATGCGGATAACTCAAACAGCGCTTCTTTTAAGCCTGCTTGGTCAAAATTTTTGTCGATGGACTCAGCCCCAGGAAGCTGGGCAATGACTTGTTTTTTGTCCTCTGAAAGTGAAATTAAGCGTTTCCACATACTACTTAACCCATATGGTTAGATTCCATTCGTATGGCAGTGTATACAATTTACCGTATGGACTAAATCTTTAGACAACCAAATTAAGGGCTACATCACTTAGTCACGACGAAACTAACCATACAACCGAAAAATAAACGAAAAAATGAGTCCAACATGAACTTTACAGTGTAAATAATCTCTTCATCTGTTCGGTATTAGACTATGTCGGAAAATCATGTGTACTGTTAAAAGCGTAAGTCGCTTTAACAGCACAACCATTTTTTGAATACTCCAATGACTCACACAATTCAGAGACCAAAATAATTCCTCGTCCATGCGCTTGGTTGTTGTCCAAAACCGTATGCTGATAGTCAAAGCCTTCGCCATTATGCTCGAGTGAAAAAATGACGTGTTCCAACTTGGGGTTGTAATCGATATCTAATTTAACCCATAGATGCTCATCTAACTCCTCCATACACTCTTCACGTTGTTGATAAAAAGTAAGAAATCCATCCGGATCGTCTTTTAGCGAAGAATCCAATTTCAGTAACCCGTGCTCAATTGCATTGGCAAACAGTTCGGACAATACAGAACACACGAGATCGAGATGCGCACCACCACTGATAAAACCGCGAACAAGGTTGCGCATCTCAATCATAATTGAAATCTTTTTAAGAATTGAAGCCGGAAAAAAGAGTTGGCTCTGCATCGGTATCTGGCTAAGAAATTGATTTTTTTCCGGTTCCAATACCTCATTATCGTTGGTAATGGGAAACGACATCGAAAGAATCGATAAATCATCACCGTGGCCACGATTGGAAAACTGGCACACTTCATCGTACAAATCTGGAATTCTCGTCTTATCATTTCGTTGCAGAACTTGTTCGAGTCGCAACTGGCCAAATTGCTCCCCGTTTTCATTCATCGCTTCGGTAATACCATCGGTATAGCAGAGGATGGTTTGGTTAGGCTTTAATTTGAGATGAACCAAATTCACCTCAAATTCATCTGCTTCCAGCACTCCTAGCGGCATATGTGTGGAAACGAGACGGCGAATGATATTGCTCTCTTCATCTAGCAAATAGCCATCTGGTAAGCCGCCTCCCCACCACGAAACCTCGAAGCCGTTGGCCCGTATTTCAAACACACTTGCTGCAAGCATCATTCCGGCAGGTAAGAACTTCACCAGAGCATTATTAAGCTCAGCAACCATTTCGCCAAGCGACATCCCTTTTTCAGCCATTGAAAAAAAAGTACGCGTGGCAGGGATCGTTGAAATCGCGGCAGGTAATCCATGCCCAGTGGCATCGGCGATCATGATGTAGACGCCACCATAAGGCCGGTTCGCCACAATGATAAGATCACCATTAAAAATGGTCGAAGGTGTTGAGATATAACTGATGCCATAGATATTGCTGACTTTTGCACTCATCTCCTCCATTAAGTTGGTGAAAATGGATTCGGCGATGGCGTAGTCATATTGTACTTGTTCATTGAAATAATTGAGTTTATCTCGCTGTTGAGTGACTTCATTATGCATTTTCACAATACGGTAATGTGCCTGCACTTTGGCGAGCAGTACGCTTCGCTCTACGGGTTTAAGAATAAAATCATCGCCCAGCGATAAGCAGCGTTCAAATGAATCATGATCATCAAGCACTGTTAAAAATATAATTGGGATATGGTGATTTGGAAAAGAGTCACGGATCTCTTTTGCGGTGGTGAAACCATCTTTAACTGGCATCATCACATCCAACAAAATAACATCGGGTAAGACGTCCATGACGAGCATCGCCTCAACAACATCAGCGCCATTTTCGAAGGTATCTATATGCTCAGCAATAGGCAATAAGATGAACCGGCACAGTTCCCTATTCGATTTATGGTCATCAACGATCGTTACGCGCATCGGCTCACTCCTTAAACATTATTCGATACTAAATTTTTTATCAAACCGAGAAATCAGTAAGACTTTTCTTATTTGAGGTAACGTATTAGTAATTCGGATCATGCCATCACTTTGCTCAAGATATTTCTGCATATTGAGCAGCATGCCAAGGCCAGCACTGTCAATATAGTCCACCTTACGCAAGTCGATGGTGAATCGAAAACCTCGATACGGTGAATAGCTATTACGAAATTCTTTAACTAGATTAAAGCCAAAAGCACCCTCAATCGCGATAGTAATTCGCTTCGTATTGCTATCTATTTCTGTTTCTATACTCATCGTACTTCCTCCTAGAAAAGCTCGACTTCGCCTTCATCCATATTGGTTTGGATTGCGGCGGGGCCACTTCGATTGTGCAGGCGTTCTGTCAATTGGTTAAATTGTTCTATCCATGCTGCTTTGGTCATACTTTGTGTTAGTAAAGCGTTCAATAGCTCGTTTGCTTCCTGCAAATAATCAATTGACGCATGCGCATAATCACTTTGCTGAACCACTATGTCAGCAAACTGAAGAGCTCGAACACCATTGCTCACTTGCTGGGTTAATTCTTGTCCTAGCTCTTGAATTTTTTGCACTTCTTGCTCTATTTCTATATTCACTTGTTGAACACCACGCAGCATATGGTCTACATTCTGTTTCGATTCAATAACGTGAGTCATGTCTATTGATGCCATATCGCCAACGGTTTTATTGGCTTGCTGTACCGTTTGTTGCGCAACATTAATCTCGGATTCAATTTTGGTATTCAGCGTTCTTGCTTTAACCGACAAATCACGTACCTCTTGAGCTACTACCGCGAAACCGCGACCCGCCTCCCCCGCTCGCGCCGCTTCAATCGCCGCATTCAGCGCCAATAAGTTGGTCTGTTCCGATAAGCTTCTCACTTGATTTAACAATTTAAAGACCATATCCAATTTTTCTGACATATCGTGAATGCTGTGTACCGCCGAAATACTTTTCTCCGAAATATCAATCAGAATTTGTACAAAGCCATCAATAATCGCTTCTGTTCTTGGCAATACGGTGGTGAGATCATATTCGCTGCCCTGGTTTGCCAATAAGTTATTGACCAAGGTACTGGAAACGTGACTCTGTTTTTCACTGATATCTTGCAAGCCAAAAAATGCGTTATTTAATGTCTCTACTGAACCTTCAATCACGCTATGCTGCATGGTTAAAGGGCTACTCACTTTAGGTAGCGTCTCTTTGAACAGTTTTGCAATGCTCTGTAGATGTTGCTGCGTTTCAAGAGTGGACTCATCTCTAACCTTATTTTGTTTGGCTTTAGCTTTGTTTTGTTCACTAAAATTCATGGACAATACTAGCCAAGGTATTGCTGCCACAAAAATCATTAGCCCCATGCTCCATAAATTAGGGGAGTGAAGCATGACGGCAAAAAGGGCCATTAGCTGCAAAACTAAAGCTAAAATATATTTTGCCTTTGGTGTCACTGTTTTATTTATCATCACCCATTCCTTGCTTATCTATTTTGAGCTTATTTAATGAGACAGCACTAGCGATAGAGCTCATCACAAATCCATTGTGGTATGGCATTTAATGCTTTGATATTCTGTGTTGCGCCAATCTCTACTGCCGCTTTGGGCATTCCCCACACTACTGATGTTTTTTCGTCTTGAGCTAAAGTCAATGCACCACACAACTTCATTTTGAGCATCCCTTGTGCTCCATCTTTACCCATCCCGGTTAATAAGATACCAATGGCTTTATCTCCCACATTTTTGGCAACTGCATCAAACATCACATCTACCGAGGGTTTATGACGATTGACCGCAGGTCTATCGTCAACTTGACAGTAAAGGTGAGTGCCTTTTTTTATCACCATCAGATGCTTATCTCCGGGAGCAACATAAGCGCATCCATTCACTAAAGGCGCTTGGTTGACGGACAACTCTCTCACCTCTACGGCGCTACAAAGATTCAAACGCTCGGCAAAGGGACGAGTAAACATCGCACTGATATGTTGAGTGATCACAATCGGTGGCAACCCTGCAGGTAAAACAGAGAAGATGCTTTTTAATGCTTCCGTCCCGCCCGTTGAGGCTCCAATTGCGATCAACTGATAACGTGCCTCGTGATGGCTAGCAACCATCAGATCAACCTGATTAACCGCCGTTGAATGATGGGATTGAACGACGTTCGCCCCTGCCGCCATTTTTATTTTGTCGTTCACCAGTTCCCTATAACTTGCCATTTCAGCCGTGTTTTCGACCGATGGTTTAGGGAAGTAGTCCACCGCACCAAGCTCTAATGCTTCTAAAGTGGCTTGCGCACCATGCTGGGTCAAGGTTGAAATCATCACTACCGGCATAGGGCGTAACCGCATGATATTTTTGAGAAATTGGACGCCATTCATTTTTGGCATTTCAATATCTAGCGTTAGCACATCCGGGTTATGCAGCTTGATAAGATCTCGAGCTTGATAAGGATCTTGTGCCATTGCAACCACCTCCAGCATCGGGTCGCTATTAATCAGCTCGCAGAGTAGTGCTCTAAAAACGGGGGAATCATCAACAATCAGAACTTTGATTTTTTTCATTTAAATAACTCCACACCACCACTCTGTTTACGTGTTTTACGCTCCAACTGCGTGGCATAAATCTTTTCTTTAAAACTTAATCGACTCACTTCAGTCAATGGAATTCTTTTTAGCCACACTTTACCTATCATAGGTTCGAAAATGACTTTTCTCGGTTCTTCACCACCCAAGTCACTGGCTTCGACAATAAGCCGTTCTTGCTCAACATAGTTTTTGATGAAATCTATGTTTTTCTGGCCAACCATGGCTTTAAAACCCAGCATTTGTGCTCCACCAAAGAGTTTCACTCGTAAGCGCTGACGCTCTGCCCCCATTTTGATCAATTGGTTAATCAGTAGCTCCATCGCATAGCAACCATAACGAGAGGCGGTAGAGGTAATGTCATCAGGATGCCAGTGATCAATTTGCGAATGCTGATCAAAAGGTAGTAAAAAATGATTCATTCCTCCTAGCATAGCCTCTTGATCCCATATACAAGCTGCTACGCAAGAACCGAGCCCAGTACAAATCACCTCTTGTCTAGTCGTACAATACAACCCACCGGGCAAAACCTTTACCCAATCCACTTTTTGTTGGGGATGATAAAATCGGCTGAAATTCCGATTATCTGTTGCCAAATGCATCGCCAACGAGGTCATTACTTGTTCCTCATTTTTTCACGTAAATGGTGTGGCCGAGATGATGAAAAACATCAGCACAGCGCCCCACACTTTCTGAATGACCAAGGAATAAAATCCCATTCGGTTTCAACCACTTATGGAATCTTTCAATCAAAGCCTCCTGAGTGGGTTTATCAAAGTAGATCATCACGTTTCGGCACGAAATGAGGTCTAAATTCTTAGGTAATGTCCAAGGAGATAATAAATTCAGTTGCTGAAAATGGACAAAACGTTGCAATTGACTGGCGATTTTAATTTTTCCCTGTTTGATACCGCGCCCTTTTACAAAGCACTTTTTGAGATAGTGCTGCGGAATAGTAACCACGGCCTCATCGGTATAAATGCCCGCTTGTGCATGTGCCAAAACCTGTGTGTCTAAATCTGTCGCGTAGATATCAACATTGTCCGCGAAATCAAATAAACCGCTGCTGTATAGCGACGCAATAAAACTGTATGGCTCTTCACCGCTAGAGCAGCCAGCAGACCAAATTTTAGGATAACGCACGCCCTGTGATCGCCACTCATCAAGCAACACTTTTTCCAAAAATTCAAAGTGGTGATACTCGCGAAAAAACTGGGTTTTGTTAGTCGTTAACGCATTGATGAAGTGGATCCGCTCTTGCTCATTATGCTCAATAAGCTCCTTGTAATCACAGAAACGCTGAATCCCCCGCCGACGCATCTGACGACTCAAACGGCCGTAAACCATCGCTCGCTTCGCATCCGACAAGTAAATGCCGGCCGTTTTATGCATAAACCACTGGATGAATTTGAAATCCTTCTCGGTGAATTCAAATTCTTGATCATTGTTCATCATGATTGGATGACTATCAGTTAGAACTCTTCCCATTCATCTCCATCCTCATTGAGGTTGAGCCTAGAATTGGCAACTTTATTGGTGGATCTAATGCCTACCACTTTCTTGGTCTTGGGTTTGGGTTGACGGGCGGAGATGGCGGTGTTTTGGGGCTCGAACGTTTTGATGTTGTCATCGGTGGTGAAATAGCTCATCAAGCTAATCAGCTCTTTCCCTTCGTCTTTCAACGATTGGCTCGCAGCGGAGGTTTGTTCAACAAGAGAAGCATTTTGTTGCGTCATCTCATCCATGGCTGTAATTGCACGATTGATTTCGTCAATGCCCGTCGATTGTTCAATACTTGATGCTGCAATTTGGGCGATGAGATCAGACACCTTTGCCACAGCGTCCACAATCTCATTCAATGTTGCTCCTGACTCATCGACTAAACGCGAGCCCTCTTCTACTTTCTCAACACTATCTTTAATCAGCCCTTTGATCTCTTTTGCCGCCGCTGCACTGCGCTGCGCAAGGTTTCGAACCTCTCCAGCCACAACAGCAAATCCACGCCCTTGCTCCCCAGCTCTTGCTGCTTCGACGGCTGCGTTTAAGGCCAATAGATTGGTTTGGAAAGCGATTTCATCAATCACACCAATAATATCGGCGATTTTCTTACTTGAACGATTAATTTCTGACATGGCCGAGATCGCTTGCCCCACCACTTCACCACCTTTACTGGCTTTTTTAGCAGCATCACCCGCCAGATCGTTCGCACCCTTGGCGTTATCTGCATTTTGGCGCACGGTCGCGGTCATCTCTTCCATACTCGCGGCGGTTTCTTCTAAATTGGATGCTTGAGCTTCCACTCGTTGGCTCAAGTCATTATTACCTTGCGCGATTTCAGTTGACGCCGTGGCGACTCTAGCCGAGGAGATGGTGATTTTTTCGACCATACCGCGCAGGTTAGCAATGGACGTATTAACTGCATTTTGCAGCTGCCCAAACTCGCCTTGGCTACCTTCTTCCATTTTGGTATTCAAATCGCCATCCGCCACTTTGCTCATGACATCAATGCACTGAGCCAATGGTGAAACTAACGTGTCGAGCAAGTTATTGATCCCCTCTCCGAGCTCTCGCATAAATCCGCTGTATAACGAGGTATCAATACGTTCGTTCAGTTGACCAGCAATCGCTTTTTGAATCAAACTCTCAACTTGACGCTGACCATCTTGTTGCTCGGTAATATCTATCCATTGCAATGCAGGGCCAATGTATTCCCCTTTGTGATTGCGCATCGCAATACAAGTTAAATTAAATTGCAGCGCCCCCACTTTGATGTTGGATGAAAATGGCAAGCGATCAGGGTTGGCAATAATACTACGTTGATGTCCCGGGTTTTTATGAAAGATATCAATACTTTGCCCGACCAGATTATTGACATCAAAGCTTGTCAGTACCTTCCTCAACTCACTTTCTCTTGTACGCATCAGCTTGGTCAATGAAGGGTTTAAGTATTGAATAACACCCTCTTTATCGGCCATCATCAGGTTGGTTGTCATCCCTTCGACGGCTGAAGCCAAACGGCCAATTTCTTGTTCTTTGAGTAACTCTTCGGTCACATCTCGCCACTCTAATGTGTTCCCGATATAAGTACCGTCTTCATCAATAATGGCACCAACATTCAGTTCAATTTTTACCCCTTTGATATTAATCGTGGTGGTGAATGGTAAATTTGCTGGGTTCGACAACATTTGGCGTTGATGTTGTGGATTGACATGAAATCCATCAATGCAGTATCCAATCAATGACGACTCTTCTGCTTTAAAACCCGGCCATACGCTTTGAAAAAGCACTTCATGCTGCTTAAGTAAAATCAATGATTGCTTATTGAGATAGGTGATTTGAAAATCTCGGTCAATCATCATCAATGCGGTTTTTGCTGCATTAAGTGCAGAAAGAAGCTGCTGATTAGAAAGCCCTTCATTCTCATCGACCAATGGATCTTCTATCTGCTCAACAAATTTTTTTGGTTCTGGTTTACGGTTCCAAAATGCCATGAGTATTCCCTCTCAAAATAGCGTCTTCTACAAATGTCTGATTTAACCCAGGTACATCAAAAAGGGTCTCGATATTAATTAGGAGCAAATGGCCGTTAGCCACACTAGCAATTCCCTTCATAAACTGTGGTACAACCGTGATGGACAAGGCTGGTACAGGTTTTATCTCTTCAGCAGCTAAGTCATACACTTCTGAAACACCATCGACAATAATGCCGAGCGGATTGCGTTGCGCGTCATTCAAAACAACAACAACTGTTGTAGCTCCAATCTGTGCAGGGGGCAGATGAAAGCGAATTCGAAGATCAACAATCGGTACATATTCCCCGCGGATATTGAGTAAACCAACTAAGTAATCTGGTGCATTGGGCACAGAGCGCACATGACTCCAGCCGCGAACTTCTCGAACCTCTAGGATTGGTACCGCATATTCTTCGTTATCCAGCACGAAACTGAGAAACTCTTGTTTAACCATCAGGGTTCCTCACTCAGAATTCGGTGCATATCAAGGAGCCCTTGGGTATCGAGCAGTGACATGACCTCTTCGCCAACATTGAGCAAACCGAGCGAATACGCAGCGGCTGTTGTTTCACCCACGGCAGGAAACAGCACATTATCTCCCTGACCAATCACATCACTGACTGCATCAACGACTAAGCCCATGATGCGTGGTCGATCTTGTTGCATAGAGCGAAGCACCAATACGACCGTCGTGGACAAGTAGTCGCAAGCCGCCATATCAAATCGAAGGCGCAGATCAATAATAGGCACAATCATGCCGCGTAAATTAATCACACCTTTCACAAAACTAGGCGCGCGAGGGATTGGCGTGGGAGCCTCCCATACTCGTATCTCTTCGACATCTCGAATTGCTACCCCGTACAACTCATTTGCTAACCGAAAACTCAGAAAATCGGCCTCACAGCTTCTTTCTTCATACACAGCATTCAAAACACTCTGTGTTTGATTCTCTTGTTGATGATTTGGTGAATAATCATATTCCATGGCTCTTCTCTGTCACCTTCGCTAAGCGGCAATAATCTTGGGAGATAAACTTGACCGTCGATTCGAGTACGTGGCGATTAACCCTTGAATATCTAAAATGAGCGAAACGGAACCATCTCCCAAAATCGTAGCTCCTGATATGCCTGCCACTTTGCAGTAATTTGACTCCAAGCTCTTTATAACCACTTGCTGTTGGTCTAGTAGCTCATCAATCAATAAGCCAACGCGGCACCCAGCGGCTTCAACAAAGCAGAGTATTCTATCGGGCAAAGCTCCACTTGATCCCATTTCTAGTTCATCTTGCAGACGTAAGATAGGAATGTTTTCGTCACGAAGCCGGTACAGCTCAACCCCACCGGCGGCATACTTCACATTAGCTAAGTTGATTTGGATAGATTCGATAATGGTGAGCAGTGGGATGATGTAAACCACTCCTCCTACTTTGATCAGTTGCCCATCGAGAATGGCTAAAGTGAGTGGTAGACAGATGGTGAAATGGCTACCTTTACCTAACGTGGATTCGATATCAATATGGCCACCCAACTCTTCGATATTACGTTTCACAACATCCATGCCGACGCCACGACCTGAAATATCAGACACTTGTTCTGCCGTTGAAAACCCTGCGGCAAAAATAAGGTTAAGGATCTGTTTGTCGGTGATCTCTTCACGCCGTGTATCTTTAGGTAATACACCTTTTTCTAGCGCCTTTTGAAATATTCTTTCACAGTTGATCCCCGCGCCATCATCTTTCACTTCAACAACAATCGAGCCACCTTGATGATAAGCATGTAGTTCAATGGTGCCCGTTTCGGGTTTGCCTTGTTCAAGGCGAATGTGTGGCTGCTCAATTCCGTGGTCAATACCATTTCTGACCAAATGAACCAATGGATCAACAATACGTTCAAGGACGGTTTTATCGAGCTCGGTATGCTCACCAATGATGCTCAGCTCCACCTTTTTTTCAAGTCGGCCACACAAGTCTCGTACCAAGCGAGGAAAGCGGCTAAAAGCAAAGCTCATCGGCAACATACGAATATTGAGCACATTTTCTTGTAAATCTTTACTGTTTTGCAAAAGCTGAACTAGGCCTGCTTGCAACTTTTCTAATTTATCCATGGTGAAATCGTTGCCGATTTCGGTCAGCATTGATTGAGTGATAACAAGTTCCCCAACCAAATTAATCAGGCTGTCGACTTTCTCAATATCAACGCGAATAGAGCTTACGCTGGATTCTGCTTTCGCCACTTTAGGCGCAACAGCGGGCGTAGACTCTATTGATTTTATGAGATCGATGGGTTTTATGAGATCAACTTGCTCTGCTGATTCGGTAGGGGAAAGCGCGTTCTCATGAAACGTAGGTTGCGCCTCGGCCAAAGATTCCTCACTCTCGCTGATCATATCTTGGGTCGTCGATTCTTGTACTAAAGGTTCAACAATTAAGTCACATTCATCTTCAACCCATTCAAAGATTTCGCGAATATCACTCTCTTGCACTTGGCCACTGAGAAAAATCGTCCAGCTTAAATAACAAAGCTCAGCCTCTATTTCCGCCAATTCGGGAAGGTGCTCAAGCTGAGCTTCCGCCCTGCACTGATCATCCAGTTCATAAAGCTCTCGCAGCAACCGAAGTGGATCATTACCACTGAAATAAAGTTCTCTATGCGGAGTAAAAACGACTTTCCAACCTAAGTGGTTCTCGTTGGCAGAAGCCTTTAAGAGCGATGGCGTCTGTTCATCTTCGGCGTCAAGCGGGTGATGGTCTGCTAGCTCATGATCAACTGTCGAATTGTCGGCAAGTAAAGCATGCAGTGACTGGCTGACTCTCTGCTGAAGCTCACTATCAACCTCACCATGGCTCTCATGCCCCGCGAGCATATTGCGAATGCAATCACCGCTTTTAAGTAGAACATCCACACTTTGAGCGGTGAGAGCTAATTTCTCGTTACGGACTAGGTCAAGATACGCCTCAACAGAATGAGTAAATTCACTGATATCCAGTAGACTAAAGGTCGCAGCGCCACCTTTGATAGAGTGAGCAGCTCGAAAAATGGTATTGATAGTCTCCTTCTCAACCTGATTGGGGTCAAGATTGAGCAGTACATTTTCAAGCACTTCAAGATTTTCACGACACTCTTCGTAAAACATCTTGCGCAACAGTTCCATGTCTAAAGCCATAGCTCTTCCTGCCAGTTAACGTCATTTAACGAATGAAGCTTTTAATAAGATACGGTGTTCTATATGACCCGTTTTAGTGTTTTCAATAACGTTTCAGGGTTGAATGGTTTAACTAACCACCCGGTTGCCCCTGCGAGTTTTCCCTCTTGTTTCTTTTCCATACTCGTTTCGGTGGTGAGCATCAAAATAGGAATAAACTTATATTGAGCGTTACCACGTATCGCTTTAACTAACTCAAACCCACCCATCACGGGCATGTTGACGTCCGAAATAACAACATCAAATTTGGTTTGTTGTGCCTTACGTAATGCATCACTTCCATCAATAGCGGTTTCAACTTCATAACCTGCATCTTTCAATGTATGGCTTAGCATTTGACGAATTGAAACCGAATCATCAACCGCGAGGATCTTTGTCATAGCCCCTTCCTTGCAAAATCTCATTACTCTGCGAACAAGCTTTCTAAACCTAGTAGCGCAATACCTTCATTGAGCGTGTTTGTTGCGTGAACTAAAGTGATCTCAATTCCAGCTCGCTTTGCTGTCATGAACAAAGAGGCGAGCAGTTGCATACCTGCAGCATCCACGCTATTGACTTGAGATGCATCTATCGTTAAAGGAGGAGCCAGGCTTAGCCATTGAAGATAGTTTGCTTTGGAATCTAATACCGTTGAAATTTCCAAAGACTCCACCAACAAAAAATTCATATCTCATCCTTAAGTACTATTTATATTCTATTTTTAGGAGAACACCTGACCTTGAGTGTAGGAGGGAATACTCATTAAGCAAATGATTGAACACGGTAGGAACAAAAATAAAAACCTTACAACAACAGTGACCGTACGGTTAACTTATTAATATAGTTTGGATTTTTTATTCTGTGACTAGAACAAAAAAACCTACTCTTAAGACGTAAGTAGTAGGGCTTTTTTGTCATATGACAAGCACAGTACATCGAGAGAAAGCGTCTTCTCTTACATTGTTCGCGCTTTACAGTGTAAATTGAGTGTGGTTCATTGCGTTGAATGGTCCACTTTACACTGTAAATCACCTAACAGTCGGTTGAGGTCATGACGGAGGGTAGCCTCAATCATTTTCCGTCCAGTGAGATTTAATTGACTGGCACACTCTTGCCAGCTTTTCCTTTGCAATACTTTGACAATAAGTACATCAGATACCAGTGATAGAGCAGCTTTATCCAATGAAGTAATTAGCCGATGAATCCATACACTCACACTTTCATAATCCGCACCACCTTGCGCGTAACAACGCAGCAATGAATAAGGTAGGAAATCAACTTCATTTAAATCTGAGCATATGACACGATTTCGAACTAATAACAGGATGCTCCGCACTAAATCCGGCTCTAGACTTTGCAAAGAATCAGATAAAGAGAAAATGAAATGCTGTTCGAAGATCTGCTCTGCCCGAGTTAACCAATCCAATTTTTTTGCTTGGACCATGATTAAGGAAAAACAACCACTCGCACTATCTCGGTGACTCCCTAGTTTTATCGGAACAAATTGGTTCTTAGCCCAAAAAGCCATTAAATCGCTCGTTGCGCCAAAACTCGTCGCTAAATAGTCGGCATCATTTTCCAACATGCACGCTTCAATCAAGCGGCTGCCTAACCCTTGATTTTGTAATTCGGGATGAACAGCAATACGCATGATGCGCTGACAAACACTCTGCGCAGCCTGCGTAATACCAACCTGATTAGCTAAGCAGACTGGAACAAGATGGCCTTTAGGGCGTCGTTTTCCTCGTTGGATCTCTTCCACTAAAGCGTTGCAAAGCCCACCTTCACGTACTGTCAGCAAGCAACCGACACAAACCTCGCCTACCATTGCAGCAACTAGCTGAACTTTATCGTCCGCTAAAAAATGAAATAGATCGTTCGGTGATGTCTGGTAATGAGCATTCACTAATAACGAAAAAATAGCGGCTAAGCGTGTCGGGTTGGCAATGAGTTGAGCCTTATCCAGATGCTCAATTTTAAGTGTCGCTAACCGTTCTGATGTCATCGTCGGCGATGTCGCTAAATCATAGCGAAGGAGGAAAGTATCGTAATGCCACGCTTCTAACGGATCATCCTGACGCCAACGGATCGGCTGTTCTAAATGGAGAGTTCGAGTCCCAGCTCGATGGTGTGCTAACCAAGTTTGAAACTTAAGCGTGAACCCTCTCCCACATCCTTCGTAGCCATGAATGGTGGTAGAGAAGACCGCGCGATGATAGTGTTCAACCCAGTTTTTTAACATAGATAAAGGCAGCGCGGCCGCTTCATCTACCAATAGAAGATCACACTGTGGCCGATGCAAAATCAGCTCATCTGGTGCCACAAACGTCAATGACGAGTTTTGCCAAGTAAGGGATAGTCTGGTGACGTAAGCGCCTGTTAAGCCTCTAGCCGCATGTTCAAATATCGGCGCTACGGCATGGATTGAGGGTGCCGTGACCACAATATCTAATGAACGAGACGCCATCAATTTAGCCGCAGCAATACCAAGCGCGCTGCTTTTCCCTCGTCCCCGATCGGCAGTGAGAACCAATGGCCGCCTGCGATGTCCGTCCACCACACGAAGGATTGCTGAAACGGCATCGGATTGCTGTTCATAAATTGGGAATTGAGAACTGACTCGTGGATAAACGGGTAAAGGAGGGCAGGGTTGATTCTGCTCTATAACAACGAGCTGCTCGAACGCTCGCGTCAACCAGCGATCAGCTAAAGAGTCGTTACGCTGAGGGGCTTCAATGATCAACAGCAACCCACCACCGACCAATGAACCCAGCGCAGCACTGAAACTGTTCGCATCAAAACCGTGGTAATTGTCACAAATAAGTAAATGGCATTCTTGACCAAGAAACTGCTGTCCCTTGTTGAAGGGAGCATAACGAACGCATGGTAACGGTTCTCCGCCTAACTGAAATATGGCTTGCCCTTCACTTTTTGCGAGAAAATGCATAAGCATGTGTTGCTGCCATTGCGGCTCACCACGGATTAAGAGCCCAATACGCCATAGGCTACGCTCAGCCTGTACCATCAAATCATCTAAATAAGCCGCTATCATGTTCATATTTACGCCACCTCGCTGAAATGCAATGGTAGCACAGCCGCTATAATCACTGTGCGTCGTTAAAAATATTTTTCTTTACGACAAATTATATTTGCTTTAATCGTGACCATTTTTAACTAATTATTCACCTACCCCAGTATGGTTCTGGGCTATTTAAGGAATTCAAATGCAATGAAAACTTTCATCAAAGGATTGGTTTTGACAGCAGTTCTAGCCTCTTCACACGTAAGCGCGGACAACAAAACACTCAACGTTTATGCATGGGGAGGATATCTACCAGAAAAATCCCTCAAGCAGTTTGAGCTGCAGGAAGGGGTAACAATTAACTATTCGACCTTTGAAAATAACGAGTCAATGTATACCAAGCTCAAGTTGCTCAAAGGCGGTGGTTATGATGTGGTTTTTTCCTCAGCGTATTTCATTGAAAAAATGGGACGTGAAGGGTTACTAACCGAGCTGGATCATGCACAAATCCCGAACATGAAAGATGCTATGCCTTCACTACTCGGCCAAGCACACGACCCAAAAAATAGTTATTCCCTCCCTTATATTTGGGGGATCACTGGCCTCAGCTACAACGAAGCGTTAGTACCAGAGGGTGTCTCTCGCTGGGCTGATTTATGGATAAGAAATATAGCCATCAAGTGATGTTGATTGACGATATTCGCGATGTTTTTGGTATGGCACTGATCTTAAATGGCTTCAGTATCAATACAAAAAATGAAAAGGAAATTGAAAAAGCCTACCAAACATTGGTCGCATTAAAAGATAATGTACTGCTGTATAACTCTGATGCGCCACATGTGCCTTATGTATCAGGTGAAGCGGCGTTAGGGATGCAATGGAACGGGAATGCCTACCAAGGCCAAGTTGAGATGCCAGAGCTAAAATTTGCAATGCCGGAAGAAGGCGCTGTCTTATGGATGGACAACTTTACTATTCCCTCAGGCAGCAACAACAAAGCGTTAGCGCATAAATTCGTCAACTTCATGTATCAAGCAGAAAACCAAGCTGAGATTGTCAATAGCTTAGGCTATGCATCGGCAACAAAAAGTGGACGAGCGTTGCTTCCAGCAGAGCTTCGCAACAATCCAACGATTTTCCAGCCGATGAAGATATGGCTAAAGGGGAATTCATTAATGATGTTGGCCTGAAGCACTCGCTATCTACGAAAAATACTGGCAGCGTTTAAGAAATCAATAGATTCGAACTGAATAGACTTAGTGAATAAAAACCCGCCGTGGCGGGTTTTTATTCTTTACATGATGGATGCTTAATCAAGCTTAGATTGAATAAAATCTAATATTTCTTGCATCGTAACATCATCCACCTTTTCAAATTCAGCGCTAAATTACTGCCTTTACGACTGTAATTTGCGCGGCCTTTGATCAGATCAATTTTTACATGCTCGGTGCGTTTAGGTGGCAACAACTCTTGTATCCAACACTCAATTGTCTCCGAAACTTCTTTGGTCAATCGGGCAACACCTTGTACGCTACTACGCTGCCAAACAAATCCATCTTCAGATTGACACTTTTCCAGCAAATTTGCTTGTTGCTTTGCATCGAGTTCATTAAATTGTTTATGCAATTTAACTATGGTTGGACGACCTAATTCAACCACATTTGGATAAGCTTGCAACAGCTCAAGCGGCAAAGCCGCCGCTTTTAGAGCACCACTTACTAGGGCCCACTGCATTGAAATATCTTGGCTAAAGCTTTTTGGTCTTCCGCTTCACCGTTATCCAGCTTCGCTTGCATCTCTTTACCCTTCTCATACAGAGAAAGCGGCTTGTGCGCATTTGCCACATCCGAAAGAAACTTCGCATGTTCTGAGTTTATGTCTTCAGCAACATAAACCAAAAACTCTTACCGCCAAGATGCAAGACATTCGACGACGGCTGCCATCAAGGACTTCAATTTACCCCAGCGGTTTTACGACCAACCGAGGATATTGCTGACCACGCTCGCGTAATGTACTCAATACATCAGATAGAGCATGCTCATTCAGAAAAGCTTGTTCACGCGCATTCTGCGTAAAAACAATCGTCTTTTCCGCTACTTGATCTGCGGGAATCCTGACCAGTTCGAAAGTGACTAATTCTTCTCCCGCAACCGCCAATTCGATGATTTGCGCTTGTTCTTTCGCTGCCGTTTGGGCTTCTTGCGGGGTGTTGCACGTCGCTTATTCGCTTTACCAAACAGTTTCGCATTTAGCTCAGACGTTTTAATTGCCATGTTTTACTTACCCTGATTTATGATGACCAATGACTGTGAAGCACTCGCTCAAGCTCCAGTGCACTTTTTGTACAGCGTCTTGCGCAGTCGCTAGCGTCTTTTTACCACCTTCAAAATCGCTGGTGGTGAGATCAAAACGGTGCTGTAGGTGTCAGCACAGGTTTCAAATGCTCGGCTACGCGGAATCGTCGCCATCATGACTTGATCACCCAAAAGGTAATTCATTTCCGTTAATACCGAGACTTGCTTTTATTATCAATCTTCAAACATAGTCGGCATCAAACGTACAAATTCTAACCCTTTCCAATCTTCTGGAAACATTTCATAAACCGTAGGAAGGTGTTGAAAGAAATTGACGGTTGACGCCCCAATCTAATCGCTTAGCCGCGCACGGGATCAGTAATGCATTGGAAGCATACATCGCATTCCATACCAATGGGTCAACGTGTGGGCCAGTATCAATCATAATGATGTCAAAATCATTGCCAATCTTATCTATAAGTTTCTCTTTCAGCAGTCGAACAATATCAAGCGATTGGTTTTGCGAAAGATACTGCCACGCCTCTGCGTTAAAATTGCATCTTCAGGAAATGCAGAGATAGTTTTTAAATTGGGATATTGGTTGGCAACATCACGTTCTTATGTAAGACACGCCTTGTCCACTTCAGTGTCTTCAGGCACGTTGTCTAACATAATATCAACGGCAGAATAGATATTACTGTGCTCTGATAAACTGATTTGCGGGTTGAGAATAGCCGTAATGAACCTTGCGGATCTAAGTCAATCAAGCAGATACGGGTAACGCTGAGTCCAATTAAGGGCTAGGCACGCAGCTAGATGGACAGCCGTCATTGATTTACCTGTCCCCCCCTTTTGGTTCTGAACATTGATGACCCAAGGCTTATGATCACCATGCTTTTTCCTTTGGTGGAATTTAGGCACACCAGCGGCATCCATGAGCATATGGGCTTCCGCTAAAGAAATTGAATAGTGATTTGCATTGTTTTTAGTAAATTGATGGCCAGCTTGTTCCATTTTGG